>NZ_CP086727.1:1200000-2400000 GCF_020906275.1 Parasphingorhabdus litoris DSM 22379 | reverse complement strand
GCCCTTTTCCTCGGTCACCACCGGCGCGCCGCGATGACGGCAGGTGTTGTAGAATGCCCGCACTTCGCCATCCATGCCGTGAACGATGATGACTGGCGTGCCGGTATTTTCCCATTTCATAAAGCATCCCGGTTCCGGGATTTCGTCAATATGGGCCGCGAACAGCCAGCTTTTCTTCCAGATATGCTGTTGTTCCAGATCATAATATTCCTGCGACGTATAACGACCGGCAGGAAGATCGGGCAGATGCGGAAATTCTTCCGGGGGTGCAGAGCGCGCGGCTTCCCACTCCATCAAGCGCTTTATCTGCTCTATATAAGCGGGGTCCATTGCCATTGCTCTACCTGCCTCTCCTCACAGCGTTGCATGACATGGCCCTTATGGCTCCGTCGATTGGCAATAGTGATAAATGCAGAAAAATGGCCAATGATGAAGGATAGGGTGAATTTCGGTAATTCGACAAATTATACGCAAAACAGCAGTCAAATTCCGTTGAATCGACGGGCATGAGCGACGAGTTGAACAGTTTTTCGAACAGTACCGACGATCATGGTGACATAATATATCGCCCCGAAACTGTGTAGGAAAGGGCGTATTATTGTTGCCGCATGTCACTATTTTGCTGCCTGGTCCTGTGACGTGGCGAATAGACTTCGTTTTGTAAAAGAAATGTGTAAGCATGTAAATTCTGGTTTTTTCAGGAGGGCATTTTGAAAGAAAAACCGCAAATCGATGACTTCGCCAACAGGGATAATAACAAACATTCCGATCTCACCCACCTCAAGTTCGCAGCGCATGTTGTCCAACAAAACAATAAACGATCAGACTATTTCAAAGGTTTGACATTCGGTGACCCGGTTTGGGATATTTTGTTGGATATCTACGTTTCCGAAAAAACCAATCAGCCAACAACGACAGAAGCCATTTCCAGCCGTCAGAAAAAACCGAATTCTTTGTGTCAGAGATGCATAAACTATTTGCTGGATAACAATGCAATCTATGAAAATCGCAATCGCTATACAGCAACAGAATTCCAATATCTCGCCAGCGACGAAACAAAACAGCAAATCGCGGCTTGGCTTGATAACTGCTTGGCCTTGGCTCCATAGCTTCAGTTTCCAAATCGCGGCCTTTTGATGGAGCAGGCTTGGTTGTCTGGTGTCTAATCGCGCAAGTCTAAGCGCTATCCTGCTTAAGCCAGAGTGGCAGGCCAGCGGTGACAAGCGCTACCTCATCGGTAGCGGCGGCGATGCGCTGATTCATCCAACCCGCTTCATCACGAAACCGGCGACCCAAGGCGGTTTCCGGGACAATGCCGGAGCCGACTTCATTGGACACGAGAATTATCTGCCCCTTTGCGCTGGATATGGCTGAAACAAAATTTTCTAGAGCCGCATCGGTATCATGGTTGGCTAGCATTAAGTTACTGAGCCATATGGTCAGGCAATCAATCAGCAATGTAGTTTTCCGGCTACTTTGGCTGGAGACAATTTCGGCAAGATCGAACGGCTCCTCAATCGTCTGCCACTTTTTTCCACGATCCTGCTTATGACGCGCAATGCGATCGCTCATTTCCTCATCAAAAGCCTGTGCCGTGGCGATATAGACCAGATCACCCTCGCTCTCTTCGGCGAGGCGCTGTGCAAAGCTACTTTTGCCGGAACGTGTCCCACCCAAAACAAGCGTAACATGGCCGCTTCTGTCGGATTTGGTAGGCATAATTGTCTTGCTCCGCAGAATTGGGATGAGTAGAGCGTCCTCTGCTACAGGTTCCCGGAGACGGGATCAAAAGGGAATTCGGAAGAGAAAGCGATTTCTTGATCCGAAGCTGCCCCCGCAACTGTGATTGGTGAGCGGGCTCGTCAAATCCCACTGGACTTTATGTCTGGGAAGGGGACGGACCCAGCGATGACCCGAGAGCCAGGAGACCTGCCCGTAGCTGTCGTTCTATCATGCGGACGGGGTGTGCCATATGATCGAGGAGTTCCTCGCGTAGCGACGATTACTATCGGGCTGCGCATGTGGGAATCCCATGGGCATCAAATATGCGTGGCCTTTTTGAATGATTGTCAAAAAGGAATATTCATGCGTTTTCATAAGTTTATATTATCCACCACGGCGATAGTTGTGGCGCAGCCGGCTTGGGCTGAAACAGCAGTGGTCACTGAAGATGGCGATGAAGTCATCATCGTGACCGCATCCCGGTCCGAGCAACCTTTGTCGGAAACCGGGCGGTCTATCACCGTCATCAACCAAGAGCGTATCGAGCGGACGCAAAGCGTTGCGGTTGTCGATTTGCTGCGCAATGTGCCGGGGGTTACCTTTGCCCGCAATGGCGGTATCGGAACATCGACTTCGGTTTTCATCAGGGGCGCTGATTCCAATCAGACGGTAGCGCTGATCGATGGGGTCAAACTCAATGACCCATCTTCTCCCGGTGGGGGGTTCAATTTCGGCAACCTGCTCACCGGCAATATATCGCGGATTGAAGTGCTGCGCGGATCGCAATCGGTCATCTGGGGCAGTCAAGCGATAGGCGGGGTGATCAACACCATTACGCGGGAGCCGACAGAAGATCTCAGCATCAATGCCCGCGCTGAATATGGCTATCGTGATACCGGTCAAGTGGTGGGCAATGTCTCGGGACGTTTTGGCCCTGTCGCGGCGAGCATTGGCGCCGGCTATTATCGCAGTGACGGTTTCTCGGCTTTCAATGAAGAGCGCGGTGCAACCGAGAGCGATGGATACAGGAATTTCGGAGCGAACGGCAAGCTTGAGATTAGCTTGAACGAGGCGGTTTCCCTTGATCTGCGAGGCTATTATTCAGATGGTCGAACCGACATTGATGGTTTTGTCTTCGCCAATGGAGTCTTTGGATTAGCTGACACACCGGAAGTTTCGAATGTTGAGGAATTTGTTGGTTATTCGGGACTGAATATTAGCCTTCTTGACGGTCGGTTCCGTAATCGCTTCGCCTTCGCCTATACCAGCATCAAGCGGGATAATTTCAATCTGGATGTTCAGACCTTTGATGCGTTAGGGCGCAACGAGCGGTTCGAATATCAGGGCATATTTGATATTTCCGACATGTTTTCCGCCACCATCGGCGCTGAAACAGAGAAGTCAAAATATCGCAGCGGATCAGGAGACAGTGCGAGCAACTTTACGGCTGAAATTGATAGCATTTATGGGCAGCTTAGCATCACGCCGGTTGAGGGTTTAACTGCCAATGCGGGTATTCGCTATGACGATCATAGCAGTTTTGGCGGTGAAACCACTTTTGCAGGTGATATCGTTTACAGCCCCAATCAGGGCAACACGACCTTCCGCGCTAGCTATGGTGAAGGCTTCAGAGTCCCGTCATTGTTCCAGCTGTTCAGCAGTTTTGGCAACAACACTCTTGACCCGGAAACATCAAAAAGCTGGGACGCGGGCATCACGCAAAAACTGATCGATGGAAAAGTCGAAGTCAGTGCGACGTTGTTCCGCCGCAACAGCCGTAACCTGATCGATTTCATCGGTTGTCCGGTTCAAACAGGGATTTGTGAAAATCGGCCGTCTGGAACTTATGACAATGTCGATCGCGCGCGGGCGCAAGGCGTCGAACTCGGTATGACGGTTCGCCCAGTTGAGGCATTAACCTGGTCGTTGAATTATGGACTTGTCGACACCGAAGACCGTGAGACCGGATTGACGCTTCCGCGGCGGCCAAAGCATAGTGTGAACGCCTCGCTTGATTACGACTGGTCATTCGGATTGAAAACAGGGGCGACGATCACACATGTCGGATCACAATTCGACAATGGATCGAACACGCGCGAAGTGGCGGGTTATGTCACTGTCGATCTGCGCGCTGCCATGCCCATAACTGACAATATCGAAGTCTATGGCCGCGTCGACAATCTGTTTGACGAGGAATATGAAACTATCTTCCGCTATGGCACACCAGGCCGATCCGCATTTGCCGGTGTCCGGTTGCGTTACTAGGATGACATCCGCAGCCACCGATCCTTTCCGTTTTCATGGCGGCCGATTGGCGGCTGCGGCTGCGCAATTTCCCAGCGCGTCTGCACCTTGGATTGACCTTTCTACCGGGATTAGCCCTTGGGCCTACCCTGTCCCTGAGATGGCACCGGACGTTTTTAGTCGGCTTCCCGAGCCCGAGTATGTCGCCCATTTGGAGCAAGCGGCAGCCAAGGTGTTTAAGCTGGATAATCTTTCCGAAATACTGGCCGTGCCAGGCAGCGATATGGCCATCCGGATTCTCGGTACATTATTCACGAAAAAGCGCGCCGCGATGCTGACGCCAATCTATTCTGGCCACCGGACCGCTTGGCCGGAAGCAGAAGAAATTTCTATAGACGAGGTAACCGATCAAGAATTGGTGATACTCGCTAATCCGAACAATCCGGATGGCCGTGTTGTCTCTCCTGACCAGTTGCGCGCGTTGCCGGGACAAGTGATCGTTGATGAAGCCTTTGCCGAAACCGCGCCCTCTGTCAGCATGTTGCCTGAACGAGATGGTGCGATTGTTCTCAGGTCCTTCGGCAAATTTTTTGGGCTGGCCGGAATAAGACTTGGCTTTGTGATCGCTGATGCTGCGATTGTCGAGAGATTGCGCACGATGCTTGGCGATTGGCCGATATCAGGCATCGCGGCAACGATCGGATTGGCAGCCTATCGGGATGGAGAGTGGCAAGACCGTCAGCGACAACGACTAAAAGAAGCGGCTGCTCGTCTCGATGATATGCTGGGAAATTCAGACCTGAATATTCTCGGAGGAACATCGCTGTTCCGCTTAGCTTCTCACGATAACGCACGGGAATTATTTGTAATTTTGGGGCAATCGGGCATATTGGTGCGGCCGTTCTCACGGGACGAAAAACAATTACGTTTTGGTCTGCCAGCTAGTGAAGAGGAATGGCAGCGCCTGGAAAATGCCCTCAATCTATGGAGCGATAAGCAATGACCGAATCCAATGATAACAAGCATGCAAAGCATAATGCCCGAATGAAGCGTGTGCAGGCTGCCCGAGCAAAAATGCAGGCGCGCAGAACCATCGAACGTGGTCTTTTGATTGTTCATACCGGAAATGGCAAAGGCAAGTCCTCGTCCGCTTTCGGGATGGCCCTTCGCTCCCTTGGCTGGGGTATGAAAGTCGCGATCGTTCAATATGTCAAAGGCAGCTGGGAAACCGGTGAGAAAAATTTCTTTCAGGCCAATCCCGATTTGTTGACTTTCGAAGTCATGGGAGAGGGTTTTACGTGGGACACGCAAGACCGCGCGCAAGATATCGCGGCGGCAGAGGCTGCGTGGGAACGCTCCAAAGAACTGATTATGGATCCTGAATATGATTTTGTCATTCTGGACGAACTCAACATTGTTCTGCGGGATGACACACTAGACATTGCGAAGGTGGCTGAGTTTCTAAAACAGCGTCCGCTCGAAAAGCATATTTGTATCACTGGTCGGAATGCCAAGCCCGAACTGATCGAAATGGCCGATCTCGTGACAGAATTTGAAGAGGTAAAGCACCCGTTCAAAGCCGGATTCAATGCACAAAAGGGCGTCGAATATTGAAACGCATCGGTGCCTTTCTTGCCGCAGCGGCTTTGCTTTTTTGGCCGACCATGGTTGTCGATGCCGAGGTTGTCAAAAGCAGTGTAGGAACTAAGATACCGGCTTATCCGAAGCGAATTGTATCAATTAACCCCTGCGCCGATGCCTTGCTTATGCAACTGGCTGACGCGCGCCAAATCGCTTCGGTCAGCCACTATTCTCACGACAAACGCGCGACCTCTATTCCTCTGGCGCAAGCCCTAAAGTTCCCGGCAACTTCAGGAACAGCAGAGGAGATTTTGGCCATGCGTCCTGATCTGGTTGTGGCTGGTTCCATCGTGCCGCAGCCAACTGCCAGTGCCCTGAAGCGTCTTGGTATTCCGTTGGTTCAGCTATCCATTCCGCAAACTGTTGCCGAAAGCCAGCAACAGATCAGCCAGCTGGCTGAGATAGTGGGCGCTAAACAGCGAGGCATTGCGGTTAATCGGCGTATTTCCGATGCTTTCACCAGAGCCAAGCCGACCGATGATGCGAAAATACCTGCATTGATTTGGCGCAGTGGCGGACTGGTGCCTGGTGATGGCACATTGCCGGATGAGTTGTTGCGCCGCACTGGCTTTGAAAATGTCAGCAGTACCTATGGCTTGAGCCAGTGGGATATTTTGCCGCTCGAACATTTGGTTGCGCGGCCACCACAATTGCTTTTTTCAAATGCTACTGAAGCAAAGACAGACCGGCGCGATAGAATGTTGTCGCACCCCGTCATGAGAAAGCTGGCGCACCGGATCATGATTGCCGATTATCCGGCGCGGCTCATGCATTGCGCCGGACCAACTCTTATCGAGGCCGTCGCAACCCTGTCGAGCGCGCGGCGCAAGTTAAAGGCTGCGCAATGAAGGCGGCCCGTTTGAACATTTTGCTGTTGATAGCATTGGTGGCTGCGATGCTGGTCTCGCTGGCCGCTGGCAAAATATGGGTCGCGCCGTCGACATGGTGGAGTGATGATCTCAGCGGACTCATCATCATGGAACTGCGGATTCCGCGAACTATTTTGGGGGCTGCTATCGGGGCGGGGCTTGGAATGGCTGGCGCCGCCATGCAGGGATATTTGCGCAATCCGCTTGCTGATCCTGGTGTTTTTGGCGTGTCGAGCAGTGCGGCATTGGGAGCCGTTACGTCCCTCTATTTCGGCTATGCGATGACCGCCTGGCTCTTGCCGGCTTTTGCCCTGATCGGCGCTGGAGTTGGCATGGGGTTGCTTGCATTATTGGCTGGACGCTCGGGTAGCTTGATCCTCTTCACTCTAGCAGGTGTAATTATCGCAAGCCTTGCCGGGTCGCTGACATCCCTGATGATCAGCTTGGCACCGACACCCTTTGCGACAACGGAAATTGTAACCTGGCTGATGGGCGCCTTAACCGATCGCAGTTGGGATGATGTGAAATTGGCCGTGCCGCTCATTGCGCTGGGAATGCTATTTCTGATGGCTACTGGCAGGTCGTTGGATGCGCTGACGTTGGGCGAGGATGCTGCTCGATCCATGGGGGTCAATGTGTTGCGGCTGCAATGGCTTGCCGTGATTGGGGTTGGACTAACCGTTGGCGCATCCGTTGCAGCGGCGGGTATAATAGGATTTGTTGGCTTGATCGTTCCGCATCTGGTTCGTCCATTTGCCGATCATCAGCCATCGGCCGTCATGCTGCCATCTGCATTGGCAGGCGCGCTGCTGATGGTGGTCGCTGACAGCATTGTGCGGATATTGCCCAGCGTTAGCGAATTGCGATTGGGTATTGCCATGGCCTTATTGGGTGCACCCTTTTTCATGGCTTTGCTGTTCAAAATGCATCGGGAGCTTGCCTGATGTCGCTATCATTTGAAGGCCTGTCCCTGACATTGCGCGGACGCAAGATACTCAAAGAGGTAAGCGGACGGTTTCAGCAGGGAAGGGTGACTGTCATATTGGGCGCCAACGGCGCTGGAAAAAGCAGCTTGCTGTCATGCCTTGTCGGACTTCGTGAACCGCAATCCGGAGAAGTTAAGCTTGGAGATCGCACGCTGCTGTCTATGGACAGCAGAGAACGCGGAAGGCTTATTGGACTATTGCCACAGCGACCGGACATACACTGGAATGTCGATGTTAAAACAATAGTTGGGCTGGGAAGATTACCGCATGCCGGTCGTTGGGGAATGAGTGCTGCCGACCATGAAGCCGTGTTAAAGGCCATGGCGGCTACCGATTGCAATGATCTTGCCGACCGTAAAGCAATGCGCTTGTCCGGTGGAGAACAGGGGCGTGTATTGCTGGCGCGCGTTTTGGCTGGCGAACCGCAATGGTTGTTGGCGGACGAACCGCTGGCCAGTCTTGACCCTGCACATCAATTTGATGTGCTTGATCGTTTGAAAAGCTATGCGAAAACGGGGAATGGGGTCATCGTGGTGCTGCATGATCTGACGCAGGCCGCGCGGGTAGCAGATGATATCATGATCCTGAAAGAGGGCTCTATATTGGCCGCCGGTCGCTGTGAGGATGTGATGACCGCTGAAGTGTTGGGAGAGGCCTATGGTGTTGAGGTTCAGATAACGACCAGCGATGCAGGGGAACCACTGGTGGTTCCGGTCAGGCGCCTATGACCGCTCTGGCGTCGTTCAGCGCTATGATTAGTGCGAATAGCTCATTGTTGCTGGTGGTTTTGATGTTGGAAGCGCTGGTTGGATATCCTGATGCCCTGCATCGGCGGATCCCGCATCCGGTGACCTGGATTGGTCGACTGATTGATGAACTGGATCACAGGTGGAACACGGGAAGTACCGCGATGCAGCGATGGAACGGGATCGCATCGGTGCTGATACTTGTGGCCGTGCCTGCCACTGTCGGTTTGGCACTGGAATTTGCGTTGACCGGTTGGATTGGATTTGCCTTGTTGATCACAATTGCAACAACCGGAATTGCGCAGCGCAGCCTATATTTGCACGTCCGCCGGGTATTGGTACCTCTGAGCAATGGTGATCTGACCAAGGCGCGCAAGGCGCTTTCAATGATCGTCGGCCGCGATACTGATGAGCTTGATAACCGAGCGATTTCCGCTGCCGCTACGGAGAGTTTGGCCGAAAGCTTTTGCGATGGGATTGTTGCGCCAGCATTCTGGTTTTTGATCGGCGGCTTGCCAGGTCTGTTTGTGTTCAAAGCCATTAGTACGGCCGATAGCCAGATTGGGCACCTGGATTCACGCTACCGGCATTTCGGCTGGGCCGCAGCGCGCGCGGATGATGTCATGAATTACATACCCGCGCGGATTGCGGGCTGTCTCATTTGTATGGCAGCGCCAGGAGGTTGGCGGACCATGTTGCGCGATGCGCGTAAACATTTGTCGCCCAATGCCGGATGGTCAGAAGCGGCCATGGCTGGTGCCTTGACCGTGCAAATCGGGGGCGGTGCTGCTTATGACGGCGAATGGATTGCGCGGGAAACGCTAGGCAATGGTCGCCGACCGGATGCCGCAGACCTTAAGGCTGCACTTACCATCTATCTGCGGGCCTGTCTGTTCCTGTGGGCAACAATAGGAGCGCTGATATGGGCGCTGTAATGTTGCAGGGGACGGGGTCTGATGTCGGCAAGTCGGTATTGGTTGCCGGTATATGCCGGCTGTTGACCAATCGGGGCATGGCTGTCCGGCCCTTCAAGCCCCAGAATATGTCCAACAATGCAGCTGTAACACCAGAAGGCGGTGAAATCGGACGTGCACAGGCTCTGCAGGCATTGGCCTGTCGGATTCCGTCTCATGTGGATATGAATCCGGTCTTGCTAAAGCCGCAATCTGACAAAAGTGCACAAGTCATCGTGCATGGCAAGGTCCACAATATTGGTGACGCAGAATACTATAGGAAGCATAAGCAAGACCTGCTGGATGCCGTCCTAACTTCTTATCGGCGCCTTTCCAATGATGCGGATATTGTCATCGTTGAGGGCGCAGGAAGTCCCGCCGAGATCAATCTTCGCGCAGGTGATATTGCGAATATGGGTTTTGCATGTGCGGCCAAAATACCTGTCATTCTAATCGGCGATATTGATCGCGGCGGCGTGATCGCTTCGATCGTGGGGACCCAGACAGTTATCGACAGCGCCGACGCGGCTATGATCAAGGGCTTTTTGATCAACAAATTTCGCGGTGATGTCAGTCTGTTTGATGACGGCTATGCCGCGATAGAACAGGCGACAGGCTGGAAAGGGCTTGGGGTTGTTCCTTGGCTGTCCATGGTCCACAAATTGCCTGCCGAAGATGCTGTGGTGCTGCAAAAGTCGGATGAAGCGAAAGAAGGTGTGATCGAGATTGCTGTACCTATGCTGTCGCGGATATCCAATTTTGATGACTTTGATCCGCTTCGTCTTGAGCCAAAGGTACGTCTGCATATGGTGCCGCCGGGAGAAGTGATACCGGTCAACGCATCGTTGATCATTATTCCGGGTACGAAGGCGACCATCGCTGACCTTAAGTTTTTGCGCGCGCAAGGATGGGATATTGATATTGCGGCACATGTCCGGCGAGGAGGGCATGTCTTGGGTATCTGTGGCGGCTATCAAATGCTGGGCGATAGTATTTCTGATCCCCAAGCGATCGAGGGAGCTGCCGAAACGGTGGCTGGTTTAGGCCTGCTTCCGGTTGCAACGGCGCTGACCGCTGCGAAGACATTGACCAACATTTCAGGGAAATCCATCGCTGATGACCAGCATATCGACGGTTATGAGATTCACGTGGGGGAAACGCGTTTGAATCTAGCGAAGTGCGAGATGGCACATCCAATGATACGGTTTCTTGACGGACGTCTCGATGGAGCAGTCAGCAGTGATGGTCGCATATCCGGCTGTTACGTGCATGGACTGTTTAACAACGCGGCTCAGCGCCAATCTTGGTTGGCAAGGTTTGGCGCTGTTTCAAACGAAAAAGAACAGTCTGTTGTGGTTGACGAGGCATTGGATGCGCTGGCCAAGGCGCTGGAGGAATATGTGGATATTGATGAATTGCTTGCCATTGCCGGAGATGCAGCATGATGTATCCAGATGAATTGATTGACCGCGTCAGGCTCCTGTCGGTCGTGGACAACGTGTATTCATCGTGGTTCGTTCGATGACCGTGACTATGGAAGATGTCGCCGAATATCTCGACGCGCTGGCCAAACCGCAGGGAAGCATGGGGCGCCTGGAAGAATTGGCCATCAAGCTCGCGGTGGTGCAACAAAGGGTGAAAGTTCAAACCAAGCCGCGCCGGATCGTTTTGTTTGCTGGTGACCATGGCGTTGTCGAGAGCGGTGTGTCCGCTTGGCCCTCGGCAGTGACCACAGCTATGATGGAAACGATCATTGCGAAAAAGGCCACCAGTACGGCGTTGGCCGCGGCTCATTCCGCAGATCTGCGATTGGTTGATGTTGGAAGCTTAGAGCCTGTAAAAATTGGAAGCGATAAACCAGACTTTCGTGATGCGCGTGTGGCTGCGGGAACGGCTGATCTCGCAATCGGGCCCGCCATGACGGTAAATCAATTTCAAGCCGCTTGGGCAGTGGGTAAAGCTGAAGCCAAGCTAGCGGATGACCATGGTTTCGTGCTGCTAATGGCAGGGGAAATGGGTATTGGAAATACAACGCCCGCTGCCTGTGTGACATTGTTACTGACAAATGGCGATGCGGAAATCGTGACCGGTCGCGGTGCCGGGGCTGATGACACCATATTGTTGAACAAGCGCGATATTGTCGCGCAGTCTGCAAAACGAGCGGCGATGCTATTGTCGGATGATCCGGTTGCGGCGATTGCAGATGTGTCCGGTTTCGAGATTGCGGCAATGGCTGGTTTTTATGCGCAAGCTGCGCGGCAAGGCTCGATCATACTGCTGGATGGATATGTCTCCACTGCGGCGGCCTTGATCGCTGAGCATCTTGTGCCAGGAACAGCCCAAAAGATGATCGCAGCCCATTTATCGGCAGAGCCGGGTCATCGGTTGGCGCTTGATCATCTTGCTCTGGAGCCGTTGCTCGAATGGGAGATGCGGCTCGGTGAAGGCACAGGTGCATTGACAGCTCTTCCTTTGCTAGACAGCGCGGCCGCTTTGTTAAACGATGTCGCCAAGCTGTCGGACATCATGCCATGAGTAAAGAAAACCCGCCGGCTATCGGTTGGTGGATACCGCCGCTATTGGCTGTCCAGTTTCTCACGCGTTTGCCTGTGCCATGGTTAAATGGCCTGACTTCGAAACAAGCACGATTTGGATTGTCGCGCGCCGTCATCTGGTTTCCTTTGGTCGGCGCTTTGGTTGGGGCAATTACAGCAGCCGTGTTGGTCACAAGTGCACATATTTGGCCGCGTGCCGTTGCAGTGATCATAGCCCTTGCGGTTGAAGCGCGCCTGACGGGGGCTTTTCATGAAGATGCCGTCGCTGATTTTTGCGATGCCTTTGGCGGCGGTCAGGATGCTGAGTCAACGCTTCGGATAATGAAAGATAGCCGGATTGGCAGCTATGGAGCGCTGGGCCTGTTTTTTGCGGTTGGTTTGCGCGCTGCATTGCTGATCGGTTTGCCCCAAGAGGTTCTGATAATAGCGGTCGTGACATCGGCATGTTTTGGCCGGTTTCTGGCGGTGGCGATCATGGCCAGTGTTGCCCCGGTAGCGATGCGGGACACAGGATTAGCCAAGGACGTTGGAGGACATACTGGCTTTTCGGACTTGTTTTTTGCAACGGTAATTGCTGCACCTATTATTGGATTTTTTGCTTATTTACAGCCGACGGCGGCGCTTCTGACTCTTGGCGTGTCTGGCGTTTTCTTTTTGTGGTTCCGGGCGTTGTTGTTGCGGCGCTTGAAAGGCAGTACAGGGGACTGCTTGGGCTTCGCTGCTTATGCCGGACAGCTCATCGTCCTGCTTGCTATATTGGCTGTAGTAGGTCCATGATCTGGCTGGTTCGACACCCACCTGTAGTGCTGAAATGGCAGCACCGCTGCTATGGTAAAAGCGATATGGGACTAAGCCGTGAAGGTGCGCGCATGGCCAAGTTTCTGGTGCGACAGCTCGCAGCGCGCTCTCCCGATGTGATTATTCATTCGGATCGGAAAAGAACCCGTATCATAGCCGATCGCACTGCTCATTTGTTATCTGTCGAAATAGTAGCTGATCATCGCTGGCAAGAACGCAACTTTGGTAACTGGGAAGGACGCAGCTGGAATGCCATCTATCGTGAGACAGGGGATGCAATGGACGGTATGCTAGACGATCCTTATCGATTTCGGCCAGGCGGCGGAGAAACGACTGGGGAGCTTGTTGAGCGGGTTTTGGATGGTTGGCGTGACCTGCCAAAGCAGAAAAACATTGCCATCATAACCCATGGCGGGCCTATTGCTGCGGTGCTGGGGAATCGTGCAAAGGCGCCATTACGATCGCTTCCAGATTTCATCCCGAAAACAGCAACAATCACGAATATTGGTTAGACCGTTTATTCTTGGCTTCGACCCGCTGATAGACAAACCAGCCTATCCAGAGTGTCGCGTATAAACCCAAGGCCGCGAATATCGCAGGTTTGGGATCATTCAACGTACTGATGGACCCTGCATAGGCAGCGATCCCGACATAAGGCACAGTCCCGAGCGCATAGAAAACAAGATAGCGCAGCAGCGGCATGCGCGTGACGCCCGCCATACAAGCTGTCACCTCCGGGATCATTGGGGCTGAACGGGCGAGCATGATCATGGCCGGACCGCTGCGGGCAAAGGCCTGTGCCATTTTGCTGCGTTCTTCTTCATCTTTGACTAGAAATCCGAGCGCCCTATCTCCATATCGCTGGCTAATCCAATAGCCGCCCAGCACAGCCAATGTGGTGCCCGTCAAAGCCGATGCCATACCGAGTGGGAAGCCAAGGAAGTAGCCTGCCAGCAATGTGATCGTCAGCGTAGGTACCGCCACGAACAGATCGATAAACAGCAACAATATGACCGCAGCTATAACGTAAGTTGGGTCAACCTGCTGTGCTTCTTCTAACAGCCAGCGGACATTTTCCACGGTCAATATCCCGAGCACTCGCCCGAGAATGAATGTGGACGCGAAAATTAGGGTCAAAACGACCATGACTTTAAGAAGCGGTTTCATATTATCTTCCTCTTAGCCTGATTTCATGATTTTGCGAGCAAGGCGCGGCATGAACCTGGAAATGGGGCGCAGCAATTTAACTTTGCCGACATCGATCATGGCCTTGCGTGCAGCGATGCCTTTGAGAATATCACTTGCGACGCGGTCTGGCGGCAGCTTTCCTTCGCCGCGGCCCTTGGTCATAGCTGTGTCAACCAAGGGAAGAAAAGCCTGCAAAACCGCTACGTCCGTCTGTTCCAGTTGATTTTGCAATGCTTGGGATAAGATGTTGAGACCACCTTTGGTTGCGCAATAGATGGCAGAACTGGTTTTAGGGACCAGACCTAGTCCAGAATTCACATTGAGAATGAACGGCAGGTTTCCTTTAAGCAGGGAAGGGAGCAGCAGGTAGCAAAGCTGGGCAGGCGTCGTGAAATTGATCGCGACTTCCTTGGCGATCTGATCATATTCAAAATCGGGGTCGAGAAAGCTGGGCGTATATTGCAAAGCTGCATTGTTGATCAGGCCATCAATCGCTGGAAATTTAGCCACTAGGTCAGTCGCTGCCATTTTAACCGCAACATCATCAGACAAATCGGCTTTAAAAATAGAAATTTCGGGATAATCGCTGCCAAGTTGTTTCAAACCTTCCGACTCTCTAGCAATGACAATAATCTCATTATCTGGCGTTAGTTGTCGGACTAGCTCAAGACCCAAGCCTGAAGCTCCGCCGGTTATAACAATTCTTTTGCCGCTAATGGCCATGGGATTTTACCTCTATTTCCAAAATGAATAGCACCGTGTTGAAGGTGCTGTTACGCTGCGCCGATGGAGCCGTAATTAACCTGGGTTAAAAGTGATGCAGTTTTCTCAATTTCTCGAAACCTATGGAAAATCAGTTGAGGCAGATGCGGGAGAGCATTTGTTTCGCCAAGGAGAGGATCATAGATCGCTCTACGCCGTTCGACAGGGGCTTTTGAAAGCCTATTATCTGTCGAGCGAAGGCAAGGAGCACATCAAATCCTTCATTCAACCCGGTGATTTTATCGGTAGTCTGACAGCAAGCTATGCCGGACAAAGCGCATCCTTCAGTCTGGTTTGCATGCAGCAAGCCGAATTAATCCGGCTAGATTTCAGCCGAATCTATGAAGCGAGCCGTGACAATGCCAATATTGCAGGCGTGGTCGTTGATTTTCTGCTGGCATTTGCGATGAAAAAAGAGCGCCGCGAATATGAGCTGCTCTGCCTGTCTGCAGAAGACCGTTACAGGGAATTGCTCAAAACCACGCCGCATATCACGGAGATGGTCACACAAAATGAGATTGCACTCTATTTGGGTGTAACTCCGGTTGGGCTGAGCCGGATCAAAAAGCGGGTGGCCGAGCTAGGCTAATCAGCTACGCGCGGTCAATATCTCTTTGTTCCTTGCTTCTACGGCGCGAAAGGCTTTGAATACGCTGAGCCTTGGGTCGGTTTTACCGCTTTTTCCAATGTTGAACAATTGTTCGTAAAACCAATAGATTGTGGCAAAGCCGTCCACAGCTTTGACCATCTGAAAGCGCTTCAGAAAACCAAGCCAGTCGGGAATGAGTTGCAGACTGTTCTCATAGCGTGGCAGTTCGTCGAGGCCTTCGAGCAACTGCTTGGGTGCATCAGTGACTACGCACATTGGGCGGCCAAGACCGATGAGATCTGCTGCTCCTCCTTCCAACGCCTGTTCCATCGCAGCACGCGTACGGAACCCGCCCGTGACCATTAAAGGAACTTTCACTGACACCTGCATTGCTTTCGCGAAGTCGACAAAATAGGCTTCGCGGGCCTGGGTCGAAGGCGCGACATTCTGCTCCTCTTTCTCCTCCATGCCATCGGCTCCCATTAGGGCAGGCTGTTCATAGGTGCCGCCCGATATCTCAATCAGATCGACGCTCGCTGCCTCGAGCCATTGTACAACTTGCAAACTGTCCTCAAAGGCAAAGCCACCTTTTTGAAAATCCGCGCTGTTAAGCTTGACGGAAATCGGGAAATCCGGGCCGACCGCCGCGCGTGTCTTGGCAATGACGGCAAGCAGGAAGCGCGCTCGGTTTTCGAGGCCGCCGCCATATTCATCGGTGCGCTGATTGGCGCGCGGGCTGAGGAAGCTGCTGAGCAGATAACCGTGCGCACTATGAATTTGTGCACCGGTAAAGCCAGCGTCCTGACAAGTTTTGGCAGCCAGCGCAAAACGATCGACCAGTTCCTCAATCTCGGTGATGGTCAGCGCAACCGGTTCACCAAATTGACCACCAGGCAAGCCTAGCTTGACTGCCGACGGGGCCTTGGGATGTTTGTTGACATTGCTTTGTGTCTGCCGTCCGGCATGGCTAATCTGGGCCCAGAAATGATTGCCGTTGCGTGTGGCAACAGCCGCCCAGCTTTTGAGCGCGGCCATCATGGCATCATTAGCAGGCTTGTCGATCACGACGTTGCCAGGCCGTTCGAGATGATCACGATCTACCTGAATGTTTCCGCTCAACAACATGCCTGCGCCGCCATCGGACCAGATCCCATAAAGTCGTTCCAGCTCTGGGGTCGGTACACCATCCGGGGTTGCCATTCCTTCGGTCATAGCTCCTTTGCCAATCCGGTTGGATAAAACGGCACCACAGGGCAGGGTGAGTGGGTCGGTTAGTGAAATGGTCATGGATTTGCCCCCGGCTATTGAAGTCGTAATTACATTGCGAATGAAAACTGATTCTGTGCGACATTAGAATTTTTGGCAAGTCCTATGTCATGTTAACGACATTTTAAGCCTGAAAACCGCCGATTTGGCTTTTGGAAAAAAGCGGTTATAGTGTCAGTAGCGCTAGTTTGGGGAAACATTTGACAGCGCGGAGAGAGAATGTTGAAGGGGATTGGATATGGTTGCAGCAGCATCTCGCAAATCAGTTGCAAAACATCGCGGTGATCGTGAGCTTCGCTCATCATCGGCGGTGCAGTGGGAAAAGAAAATGAGCAACAATTGTGCGTCGGCTTTGCTCGTCTACACATTGATGCAAATATTTTTCGTTCTGAGCTTTATACAAACCAAGGGCATGTCAATTGCGCCTTATTTCGGACTGGTGCTACTAGTGGTGGTTATCGTCCCATTCTGTCGAAAATATGAAAAGCGCTGGCAGAATGTTGCCCAAAGCGGATTAAGCGATCAAAGCTTGGCTGCACGCTTTCGCAAGGACCAAGTGACCCTTTGGATATTGGCGTTGGGTTTGCCATTTGTTTTTGTGGCAATCATCAAACTTATTGGTACTATTTTTTAGACCTCTCCTTTCTTATTCAAACGTGATCGCGGCGTTGACCTAGCCGCCGCGGATACCTATGTCCTGCCCATGCTAAAACCACAAGAAGCGCAGGACCGCGCCGACGCCCTTATCTCCCAAGCGAAAAAAGCTGGTGCTGGTGCCGCAGATGCGATCTACGTCTGCGATGCATCAACGCAAGTATCCATGCGACTTGGCAATCTGGAAGATGTTGAGCGATCTGAAGGCGAAGAAATTGGCCTTAGGGTCTTTTCTGGCAAACGCTCTGCGACAGTTTCATCTTCTAACATGGATCCCGAAATCTTGTCCGATTTGGTTGGTCGAGCGATGGACATGGCGCGTGAGGCGCCGGAGGATCAATTTGCTGGTTTGGCACCCGAAGAATTAATCCTGAGATCGGCTCCTCATCCTATTGATGGCGATGACGGCGTCGATCCCGATCCAGCAGAATTACGGGAAATGGCGTTGAAAGCGGAAGATGCCGCACGAGCTGTGGAAGGCGTTACCAATAGCGAAGGCGGCGGTGCCAGCGCTGGCCGTTCGATTGTTGCCTTGGCTACGAGTCACGGGTTCTCCGGCGCATATTCGACCAGCGGTTACAGCTGCCACGCCAGCGTCATTGCAGGTGAAGGTGACGGCATGGAACGCGACTATGCCTATGACAGCACACGCCATTTTGAGGATCTGGATACACCCGATGTGATTGGCAAGGAAGCGGGAGAGCGGGCGGTATCTCGTCTCAACCCTGTTGATTTTGAATCCGGCGCGATGCCGGTCGTGTTCGATCCACGTATTGGAAATTCCCTATTGGGCCATTTTGTTGGCGCTATTTCGGGCAGCAGCATTGCCCGCAAAACCAGTTTTCTGTTGGAGGCCTTGGACACACAGGTTTTTGACAGCACAATCAATATTATCGACTGCCCGCACCGCAAACGTGGTTTGCGTTCAAAGGCTTTTGATGGCGAAGGCTTGCCCACCGCTAAGACAAAATTGATCGATAATGGCCGTCTGACACAGTGGATTATAGAAAGCGCATCAGCGCGGCAATTGGGTCTGCAACCTACTGGCCACGCTTCTCGCGGCGTTGGCGGCGCGCCGGGCGTCAGTGTCACTAACCTGCATATGAGCGCCGGATCTGTCAGCAAGGTTGAGTTGCTTAAGGATATCAAACATGGCGTCTACATCACGGAACTAATCGGACAGGGTGTGAATCCTGTCACTGGCGATTATAGTCGCGGGGCAGGCGGTTTCCTGATTACCGATGGAGAAATCGGAGCGCCGGTTTCGGAAATAACCATTGCTGGCAACCTCAAAGATATGTTTGCCAGCCTGATCCCGGCGGACGATCTGGAATATCGCTATGCCGTCAACGCGCCGACTTTGCGCACGGACAGCATGACAGTGGCCGGTGGCTAGGGAATTCGGTCAAGTCGAAATCGTTAGTGGTGCGCTTGGCGAACCGCGCTTATCAGACAGTAATACCGCCTTTCCAAGCCCGTTGGAACAGGCGGGGGGGGGGTAATGGAGTTAATTGGGGTTGGTGGATTTTGATAAAATTGTTGCGATAGCGCGGGAAGCGGGCGATCTTGCCATGCGGCAATGGCAGGCGGGTAAAAGCGCTGAAAAAACCTGGGAAAAATCACCTGGGCAGATTGTTAGCGAAGCCGATATTGCGGTGGATCGCTTCCTCCGTGAACGCCTGGCGGCGCAATTGCCGGAAGCCGGATGGCTGTCAGAAGAAACCGCGGAAGATCAGTCCTTGTCCGGACGCGATATGGCATGGGTGGTTGATCCAATCGATGGCACCAAGGATTTCGTGAAGGGCGAAACGGGCTGGGCCGTCTCCATCGCGCTGGTTCAAAACGGGGCCCCAATTTTTGGTATCTTGGAAGCACCGGCGATGGAAGAAACCTGGATCGCTAAAGCTGGCAGTCATACCGAAGTGAATGGCCGAGGCCTGAAGGCGAGTACGCGTGACCGTTATGACGGATCGCGCATTCCGCTCGGCGATGTTGATCTGCCTAAAGAAATCAAACTGGCCCCGGTCACCAAACCCAACAGCATCGCGCTTCGTCTGGCCATGGTGGCCGATGATCGCGCGGATTTGGTCGTATCAACGCGCTGGGGTAGTGAATGGGATATTGCTGCGGCTCATGTCATCGCCGAAGAAGCAGGCGCGATGGTCACGGATGCGCATGGCAAAAAGCTTCGTTATAATGGTACACATGGGCAAGCTTTTGGCGTGCTGTGTACGTCAGAGGGTATTCATGATGCTGCCGTTGCGCGGGTTGCCAAATTTCTCTCGGAGAATGAAGGGCAGAGCTAAGCTAGTCTTCGCGGGCGCGTCCAAAGCTGTTCGCGATCTGTCCATTTGGATTTAAACAGCGCCTGACCGAACGCTTTTGCAACCCATGCGGCTTTTGCCGCTTTGCTGGTCACAATTCGCTTATTGAGTGAACCGCCTTCGCTGCGCCTAACTGCACGGGCGATATCACCGTAAATTCCTGCCGCCGCCAACACGGCCCAGCGCGACCGGAAAGGCAAGCGCGCTGCACCTATCCGGGCGGAAGCCTCATAGCGTTCCGACAGATCGCATAGCCGCGTGACCAGCTGAACCAAAGCATCCTGGCGCGTGGGGTTCATCAGATCATCGGGATCAATCCGCATCTCGGCAAGCCAGTCTTTCGGCAAATAGCAGCGCCCGGCCGCGGCATCCTCCGCAATATCGCGGGCGATATTGGATAGCTGAAAGGCCAATCCCAGATCACAGGCGCGGTCGAGCGTCTCTTCATCCCGTGGTCCGACACCCATGACGACCGCCATCATGCAGCCGACCGCGCCGGCAACATGATAGCAATATTGGTAGAGATCATCTTCGCTCTGCGGCCGCCATGATTTGGCATCCAGCGCAAAGCCATCAATAACGTCATTGGCTAACTCATTGGGTAGGCGGCATTCCTGCGCGACAATACCCATCGCATCAAAAGGCGGTTTTCCCGTTTGTTCACCACCCATTGCGCGGCGGGTCAGCATGCGCATGACAGCAATGGTTTTTTCCGACGCCGGGGTTGCCGACATGCCATGACCATGATCCTGACCATCGGCCAGATCATCACATTCGCGGCACCAGGCATAGAGCATCCACACCCGCTCACGGGTATGAACAGCAAACAGCTTGGATGCGAGCGCGAAGGATTTGGACCCGCGATCGATACTGGCTTTGGCGTGAAGGACGAGGTTGGCGCGATTCATCAGGCGTATTGCAGAATATCCTCAAGCATCAGCTCCGCCGTTGCCTTGGCACTGCCGACTACGCCCGGGATACCGGCACCCGGATGGGTTCCGGCGCCAACAAAATAGAGATTGTTGATCACATCATCCCGGTTATGCACCCGGAACCAGGCGCTCTGGGTGAGCAGCGGCTCCAGGCTGAAGGCGCTGCCGAGATGCGCGTTGAGATCGGTGCCGAAATCCTGCGGCGTATAGTGGAAGCTGGTCACGATCCTGTCGTGAATATCGGGGATCAGGCGGTGGCCAATCTCGTCGAGAATACGCTTCTCGTAAATCGGCCCCATCTCTTCCCAGTCAATCGGCAACTTGCCCTGATGCGGTACCGGCGCCAGCACATAGAAGGTGCTATGGCCTTCTGGTGCCATTTCCGGATCAGTGACCGTAGGATGATGGAGATAAAGCGAGAAATCGCTCGGCAATACGCCATTATCGTAAATGTCTTCGAGCAGCCCTTTGTAGCGCGGTCCGAACAGGATCATGTGATGCGGAATTCCTGGCCATGTGCCTTTCAGGCCAAAATGTACGACGAAGAGCGATGGCGAATATTTCTTCTTGTTGAGCGAGGCGGTTACCTTGTCGCTGCGATGTTTGTGGCTCAGCAGGTCGCGATAGCTGTGCATGACATCGGCATTGGATGCCACAGCGTCAAATGTTTCGCTCCAGCCCGATTTACAGGTAACGCCGGATGCTTGGTCGCCCATTGTATCGATGCTGGTGACCGGATCGGACAAGCGGATGGTGCCGCCAATTCGCTCGAAATGCTTTACCATCGCGGCGATGAGCATATTCGTACCGCCTTTGGCAAACCAAACCCCGCCAAGCCGTTCCAGCTTGTGGATCAGGCCGTATATTGCGCTGGTCGCCATGGGATTTCCGCCAACCAAAAGTGACTGGAAGGATAAGAACTCCCGAAGTTTCTCGTTCTTCACAAAGCCCGAAACCTTGGCATAGACTGACCGATAGGCTTCGAATTTCATCAGCGCCGGAGCCGCCTTGATCATCGATTTGAAATCAAGAAACGCCTTGGTGCCGAGTTTGACATAGCCTTCTTCATAGAGCCCGCCACTATATTCAAGGAAGCGTTTATAGCCTTCGACATCATCCGGTTCGATAGCAGCGATATTGGCGTAAAGCTCTTCCGGATCATTGACATAGTCGAAATTGGTCCCATCCGGCCAGTTCAGCCGGTAAAAAGGCGATACCGGCATCAGTTCGATATCCTTTGCCATGTCGTGACCAGTCAGGTCCCACAGTTGGCTGAGGCAGTCGGGATCGGTGATGACGGTGGGGCCACCATCAAAGATAAACCCATCCTTGTCCCAATAATAAGCCCGGCCGCCCGGCTTGTCGCGGCTTTCCAGGATGGTTGTCTGGATGCCAGCTGACTGCAGGCGAATAGCAAGCGCCAGACCACCAAAGCCCGAACCGATAACGGCGGCCTTCTTAAACAATTCGGACTGGTTTTTGGTTACGTCATTCATGGCTTTTGGCGCTCATCTATATTTCATCATGATGGGAAGGGCTTTGGTAATCGGGACAGGCGGACGACCGGAAAGCAACGCGGCTTGATCCAGTCTGGTGGTCGTGCCAGCATAGAAGCGCGCAATTAAATCCTCATTCTTGCCGTAAGTATGCTCCAGCGTTTTATAGCGTTTCTCGGGCTTACCCGCCTCGAACATCATTGCACAGAGCATATGATAGAATTTACAATCCTGCCAGTGCTTTGCCGCATATTCGCGTAGCATTATATTCAGGCTATCCTGATTCAAATCGGGCAACGCGGCGACCATCATCGCGGTGCGAACCGCCATCGGCAGGGAATAGCTGGTCACCGGATGAACCAGTGCTGCTCTGGCCCCGGCGCGCGCCTCGACGCCATCATGAGCCGCCCAGAAAGCGTCAAAGTCGCCACCATAGAGCACCGGCAAACAACCCGCTTCATTGCGGCTGATATCGGCAATCTCCCAACCTTGCTTTTCGGCATAGTCGGCTATGCGTTGATGACTGGCTTCGATGTCCAGATCGCCGCCATTGGAATAATAGGTATCTTCAACGAAAATCTCGTTTTCGCTGAAGGGCAGGGAATAGACGAAGCGGTAGCCGTCAATCTGCTCGACCGTGGCGTCCTTGATGATTGGGCGATCCAGTCCATGGGGTTCGGAAAGGCGCAAAACCTGTCCGGCAAATTTCTGCCAGCCATATTGGAGCGCGGAAAAATCACCGCCGCCGCGGGCGTCCAATATCGCGTTGGCCGTCAGCTTTTTGCCGTCGGTCATGGTGATAGTGCTGGCTTCAATATTATCTATTTTAGAGCCAGTTATAAGGCTTTTCTTCGACAGATTCTTGCGAATGACGCGATCAAAATTCTCTGACAAGATTGACCGATAGCCGGTATGTAGTGTGCGATCATATTTCGGGAAGCGCACATCATAGCTATCCCATTGATAGGAAATCAGCGGTTCCATAAGCCAAAAATGCTCGGGCGCTATGTCGCTTTCGAAAAACGACCAAACGTGGTTGCCGCCAAAATGGTTTTCCGCCTCAACCAGTGCGACCGACAATTCTGGTCGTAACTTGCGTAGCGCCAGCGCGATCAGACCGCCAGCCAGTCCGCCGCCCGCTATTGCCAGATCAAAATCTTTTCCCGCTGCCATGGAATGGCCGTAGCCTATGGGGCGGGCGCAGGGAAGCCTGTCCCAAAGCATGTAAGAAAATAAACCGCTTTACCCTTGTCGGGCGCGCATTTGCGGCATAGCGTCGGGACATGAGTTATGTGGCCGCGATAATTATCTCCTCAGTGGTGATGACACTGATTGTCGGCGTGCGTTATCTGATAACCAGCGGTTTTTTCGCCTGGCTGACCCAGCGCGTTCGACCGGGGCAATATGACAAGTTGAAACCGCAAATATCCCGCGAGATACGTTGGTCGCTTTATTCGGCGGCAATCTATGGGATACCGGCCGGTGTCGTCGCATGGGGCTGGCAAAATGCCGGTTGGACACAGATTTACACCGATATCGGCCAGTTTCCGCTCTGGTATCTGCCGGTTTCGCTGTTGGTCTATCTGTTCCTGCATGACACTTGGTTTTACTGGACGCACCGGCTGTTCCATCGGAAAGGCTGGTTTGAGATAGCCCATGCGGTTCATCATGAAAGCCGGCCACCAACTGCTTGGGCAGCAATGAGTTTTCATCCGATAGAAGCGATTAGCGGTGCAATTGTTATCCCTATTCTGGTTACCTTGATTCCGATTCATGTTGGCGTGTTGGGCCTTGTTCTGGCGATCATGACAATTATGGGTGTTACAAATCATATGGGATGGGAAATTTTTCCACGTTGGTTGGTTAACGGCCTGTTAGGAAAAGGCCTGATAACCGCTACCCATCATGAAAAACATCACAGTGCGTATAGGGGCAATTATGGGTTATATTTTCGGTTCTGGGACAAAGTTTGTGGCACTGACCTCGGGCTTGGCAGTTTTGATGACGCTGCCGGTCAGCGCAGTAGGGGCTAATCAGACTGCGGTCGCTCCGGCGGTTACCGCGACAATTGACATAGCCATTTCCAATCTGCGTTCGGAAAAAGGCGATGTGCTGGTCTGTTTGAGCAGCAATCCGAAATATTTCCCCGATTGCCGGAAAGACAAAACTGCCCGCAAGATGAAGGTTGCAGCGTCTGATGCGGCCAATGTCCAATTTACCAATGTGGAACCCGGCACCTATGCCGTGGCTCTGGTTCATGATGAAAATGCCAATGGAAAAATGGATCTGCGACTGTTTCTACCACGTGAAGGCTTTGGTTTTTCACGCAATCCCAAAATCGGTATGGGGCCTCCCAAGTTTAAATCAGCCCAGTTCACGATTGGTGCAGATAATGTAAACTATGCCGTGAAAATGAAATATATCCTATGATATGATCCGAATTCGTCCCCCAGTTTTCAGGAAATAAAATGTACAAATATGCTTTGGCTGCAACTTGCTTTTTTGTTGCTTCGTCCCCTGTTCTTGCGCAACCAGAGGGGCAGGGACCGCCCCGTGGAGAATCTGTGTTTGACGGTGACTATGTAACCTTGGGTGTGGGCCTTGCTGTTGGGCCGAGCTATGAAGGTTCGGACAATTATGACATTAATCCGCTGCCAGTCATTTTGGGCAGTGTGGCCGGTATTGATTTTGAACCCCGCGGTCCCGGACTGGCACTGGACGTCATTCCTGACCAAGATGGTGCCAAGGTCGATTTCATCCTGGGACCAGTTGTCCGCGCCCGTTTCGATCGCAATAGCGGGATCAGGGATGACGTGGTCCGCGACCTCGGCGAGCTGGATGTTGCCGTTGAACTGGGAGCAACTGGCGGCGTGAAGGTCAATCGTGTGTTCAGCCGGTTCGATTCTCTTACCGCGCAAGTCGATTTGCGATGGGATGTGGCTGGTGCTCATGAAGGGCGGGTTATCTCGCCAAGCCTGACCTATTTCCGGCCGATCAACCGCGGTACTGCGATCAGTTTCTCTATCAACGCCGACCATGTCGATGATGATTATGCGGACTATTATTTCAGCGTATCGCCGGCAGGTACAGCGGCCAGCGGTCTGCCAACATTCAGCGCGACGGGTGGCTGGAAAAATGTTGGTGCTTCGGTTTTTGGCGCGATTGATCTCGATGGAGATGCGACCAATGGTGGATTTTCGGTAATATTGCTTGGCAACTATTCTCGCTTGCTGGGCGATGCCAAAAGATCCCCGATTACATCGATCAGGGGCGATGCCGATCAGTTCTTCGGAGCCATTGGAATCGGATATACTTTCTAAATAGCGAGTCGCTTCAATTTGATGTGTATCAGCAAATTTTGATTGCGCCGGTGTTCTGAAAATCATTGGCACAGCGTATTTTTGCCTGACTGTTATTGCTCGGCAAATTCTATAAATTTGCCCGCTATTTCATAGCTTTCGTACAGACCCTTTCGATGCCAGAAAATCGCGTCGCAGCCTGCGACAGCGTTAATCGCTGTTAACCAAATAAATTTAAATTGGCTTAACGTCCTCGGCGCATTTTCTTCGTGGGCATAGGAACAGGGCAACGCCGCAAGGCAGAATTGAGGTTCCGTATGAAAGAAGTAACATTACCAAAAGCAACACGTGTAATTGGCCCGCTTGGGGAAGCGTTAGCCGAACATGATCTGCCACCGCCAGACACCACACGTTGGGTTGTGAGGCGCAAAGCAGAGGTTGTCGCCGCCGTTAATGGCGGGCTGCTGACGACCGATGAAGCTTGCGAACGCTATAACCTATCGCTGGAGGAATTGATCTCTTGGCAGCAGGCGATTCACCGTTCCGGCATGAACGGTCTGAGCATCGCGCATATGCAAGAATATCGTGATCAGAAAGTGATTGCTTAGCAGCTATTGGGGCTGTCGCTCATTGTGACAGCACCCGATCATTCTCCAATTACCCAAACCAAGTTTTAGATTTCGCCCGGCCGCGCTGGTGCGAAACCCATCCTATCGAGGTCCTGTCATGTCCACCGCCAAAGTTATTGTTGTTGAAGAAGAAAATGCGCTCTCCCGATCCTTGCAGGACGATCTGGAGGCGCATGATATCTCCGTCGCTTGCGTGTTTTCCAAACTGGATGAAGAAGCCAGTTTGGTTTTCGGTCCAGATGCGCTGGTCATTGATCCCAAAACCATGCGGGAAAATGGTCACGGCCTTTTGGACCGCTTTGCTGGATTGCGGCCGTCCTTGCCGGTCATACTTACACCCAACCCGAAAGATAATAGCGATGATGCGCTTGCTTTTGATACAGCCAGCGTCGTTCAACGGTTGCAAAAGCCTTATGCCGTTCCGACATTATGTAACTTGATTGGCCGTATGGCGGATGTGAGCGGCCACACCGTGAACGATCTGGATTATGTCTGCGCGCTGGTTGAGACGGACAGGTTGTTGCCAAATCTTTCCGTTGAGTTTCAGTCGAAGCAGTCTTTGGACAATGATAAAATCGTTGGATATGAAGCTCTTACTCGCGTGAAAACGCGTCGGGCGCTCAACCCGGCTATTATTTTCTCCGATCTGGTAGATGTTGCGGTTGAGGTGGAGGCTACTTTGGTCGTTGTCGATGAATCGATCAAACTTGCCACGGCGCTGGCCAAAAGAGGTAAGTCCGTTCCCGTATCATTTAATTGCAGCGCAATCATGATGACCTATCGGCGGTTCGTTGATGCACTGATCAGCCGGTTGAAGCATGCCGATGTGCCGCCAGGTGCTTTGATGCTTGAGATTACCGAGGAAGCGCGGGTGGTCGATGTCGATCGTTTGGCAGCTGTCTGTCACGCTTTGCGTGGACACGGACTGGGTATCTCGATTGATGATTACGGCACTGGTCTCGCCAATCTGGAACGGATCGCAAAAATCCCATTTGATGAACTCAAGATCGACAAGAATATCTTCAACGCTTGTTACGATGGCGATATTCCAATCTCTCTGCTTGCCTCGATGCTGGAATTTTGTCGCGGCCGTAAAGCACGTTCGGTGATTGAAGGGATCGAAACCAAGCATCATTTAGCGCAGGCGCGTTTATTGGGTGCCGATTTCGGGCAAGGCTTCTACTGGGGCTGTGCGGTACCACCCAAATATTTCGTGCCTGGCTGGTAGATAATTCGCGCCTCGTCACGCAGCTTCTATCGCTACCGCCACCAATCTTCTCTGGACCTTCGGGGATCAGCACACTACCTTGCGACTCATCCCCGGGGAGCCTGTGCGTGAACGCAGGTTGAGAGCGGAATAAACCGCGACCCGTTGAACCTGATCCCGTTAACCCGGGCGGAGGGAGGGAGCGGTGTTAGACAAAAATCCCGCCTCTTCACTCCGGCAACTGGAGTAAAGAACATGGCCGACATTCCTGCAAAAACCGAAATTGGCGTAACCACCGGACCAATCCGCGGTTCCAAGAAGATCCACGTAGCGGCGCATAGTGGTTCCGGCATCAGGGTGGCGATGCGCGAAATCCATCTCGAAGGTGGTGAAGAACCGGTTCGGGTGTATGATACGTCCGGTCCCTATACCGATCCTGATGCGCTGATCGATATCAATATGGGCCTTCCTCAATTGCGCCGCGATTGGATCGAAGCACGCGGGGATGTTGAAAGCTATGATGGCCGCGAGGTCAAACCGGAAGATAATGGTCAGCTCGGCCCGGACCGCAGCGGCGGTGTCCCGCAATACCCCAATGTCGTGCAACGTCCTCTCCGCGCCAAGGCGGGCAAGAATGTCAGCCAGATGCATTATGCCCGCCAGGGGATTATCACCCCGGAAATGGAATATGTCGCCGAGCGTGAAAATCTCGGGCGCGAGCGGCTCAAGGAATATGTCCGCGATGGACAAAGCTTCGGTGCGGCCATTCCCGATTATGTTACACCGGAATTTGTACGGGACGAAGTGGCGCGGGGCCGGGCGATCATTCCGAATAATGTCAATCACCCGGAAACCGAGCCAATGGCAATTGGTCGTAATTTCCTGGTCAAGATTAACGCCAATATCGGTAACAGCGCCGTGGCTTCTGATGTTGCCAGCGAAGTGGACAAGATGGTCTGGTCCACCCGTTGGGGTGCGGACACGGTGATGGACCTCTCCACCGGGCGTAATATCCACGACACGCGCGAATGGATTATCCGTAACTCTCCGGTGCCGATTGGGACCGTACCCATTTACCAAGCGCTCGAGAAAGTTGGCGGAGTCGCCGAAGACCTGACCTGGGACGTGTTCCGCGACACGCTGATCGAGCAGGCCGAGCAGGGCGTTGATTATTTCACCATCCATGCGGGTGTCCGGCTGCCCTATGTGCCGATGGCGGCGAAACGGGTCACCGGCATTGTCAGCCGCGGTGGCTCGATCATGGCAAAATGGTGCCTCGCCCATCACAAGGAAAGCTTCCTCTACGAGCATTTTGATGAGATTACCGAGATCATGAAGGCCTATGATATCGCCTATTCGCTGGGCGATGGCCTGCGTCCCGGCTCGATAGCCGATGCCAATGACGAAGCGCAATTCTCCGAGCTCTACACGCTGGGCGAGCTGACGCACCGCGCCTGGAAGCAGGACGTGCAGGTGATGATCGAAGGCCCCGGCCATGTGCCGATGCACAAGATCAAGGAGAATATGGACAAGCAGCTCGAAGTCTGCGGCGAGGCACCTTTCTACACGCTTGGACCTCTAACCACCGACATCGCGCCGGGCTATGACCATATCACAAGCGGCATCGGCGCGGCGCAAATCGGCTGGTATGGCACCGCGATGCTTTGCTACGTCACGCCGAAAGAGCATCTCGGTCTGCCCGATCGCGATGATGTGAAAGTAGGCGTTGTCACCTATAAACTTGCCGCCCATGCCGCCGATCTTGCCAAAGGTCACCCGGCCGCACAGGTTCGCGACGACGCGCTTTCAAAGGCGCGCTTCGAATTCCGATGGCGCGACCAGTTCAACCTGTCGCTCGACCCCGATACGGCTGAGGAATATCATGACCAGACACTCCCCGCAGAAGGCGCCAAGACCGCCCATTTCTGCTCGATGTGTGGGCCCAAATTCTGCAGCATGAAAATCAGCCAGGAAGTCCGCGACTTCGCCAGCAAACAAAACCAGAGCGCCGAAGGCTTTATCGCTTCGGAAAAACTGGGTGCGGATACCGCAGCGGCGTCGAAAGCCGCAGCCGAAGAAGGCATGCGCGAAATGGCCAAAGTCTACAAAGACAAGGGGCAGGAGCTTTACCTGCCAGCGGATGAGGTGGAAGAACCGGCCGAGTAAGCAATCATTAGCATAGTAGCAATCATGTCATGGGCGATGGTGGGAGGCATGGATCCCACCATCGTTGTACCAGCGCCGCCGGCGATGTTCTCACCGCCCGCGCAGGATGACCGACGCTATGTTTGTGAAATGCCACCAGCGCTGCTTAACGACTATGTCGTGACAATGCGGGCTAAAGACCCACAGCAGGCTGTACTGCATGTCTTGTCTTTCTATATTCCCGGCGGTTGGGGTAAAGGCGGGGCCGCCGAGACAATGGTGCGCTCTGATCGCAAGGGGAAAGAAATTCATTTCCTCGGTGATGAGGTGAGTTTTCGTCTGCACCAAGATTTGGGGCTATTGAACTATTACGGCGCGGAATTTCCCTGTATGCTTGAATCGGCGAAAGTCTAAAAGGACTAAGGTCAGGCACTCTATCTGCCCGCCGACAAAATAGGATATCCAGCGGAGAAAAACGCATGAAAACCATATCGAAATTGCTTGCCGCCATGGCGATCATAGGTGTCAGCTCGGCCGCGCAGGCGGAGCCGAAGCAGACCCTGATGCCCGAAAACGAACAGGGCCGAGCTTTTATGGAGCAGTTCGGTTTTTCTCAGGCCGTCATCCACAATGGTACCGTTTATCTGTCAGGCGTTATTGCTGGCCCGACGCCGGAGGGCATGACCGATGAGGAAAGCTATGCCCGCACTTTCACCTATCTGGGTACGATCCTGAAACGCGCCGGATCGAGCTGGGACGATGTGCTGGATATCACCACCTATCATGTCGATATCGACCAGTCGATGCCGCCGCTCGCCGCCGCCAAGAACCGGTTTGTGAAAGCGCCTTTTCCAGCCTGGACCGCAATTGACGTTGACCGCCTCTACACGCCGGGTGGATTGGTAGAGATCAAGATCACCGCGCGCCAGACGCCAAAGGTGAAAGAACCAGCGGAGTAACCCACCCCATGGCCCTGTCTGCCGCTGCCTTGCTCAACCGCCTTCAGGCCTTTGATGGCAAAGCGGTTACGCTGCTTGGTGAGATTGAGGCCGAATATCGGGGTGAGGCCAACTATCTCGACGCGCTGATTGCGCTCGCGGCGCATGATCAGGCGGAGGTGTCTAGCGGTGCAACATGGCTGATCAAGGCGGCGCTGGAAGGCGGGGAGGCACTTTCCCCGGCGCAAAGCGAAGCCCTATGGGATGAAATCCCAGCGATTCGATATTGGCAGGCGCAGCTGCATGTCTGTCAGAGCGCGGCCCATCTGACCTTCTCAGCCGATGGCGCAGCAACCATGGATCGCTGGCTCACACCGCTTCTCCATCATGACCGCCCGTTCCTGCGCGCCTGGTCGGTGGATGCGCTGTGCCGGATCGCTGTCCAGCATCCGGAATATGGCCATGCCGCCCGGGATGCCGCGCGCGCCGCAGCCAAGGACAGCGCCGCCTCGGTCCGCGCCCGCGTTCGCCAGTTGGGCGATCTGTTGGCAGATATCTGAACGGGGCAGGGCGCGATTGCCAGCACGGCCAATGGACTGCTATCGCAAGCCATTGGCGAGGATGAGGAATTTGCACCCATGATTACACCACAAAGCGCAGAGCAGTGGCGCAAGGACGGACAATTTATCGAGTGGAACGGCCACCAGATTTTCGTCCGCACGGGCGGCGACCCATCCGCGCCGCCGCTCCTCTTGCTCCACGGCTTTCCGACCTCCAGCCTCGACTGGCTGCCGATGTGGGCGGACCTGACGGCGCGTTATCGGGTGGTGGCGTTTGATTTTCTCGGCTTTGGTTTTTCCGACAAGCCGAAGGGGCATCATTATGATCTGCAGGAACAAAGCGATCTCGCGGCGAATCTGGCCGAGACTTTATTGGGTGAGGATTTTCATCTCCTCGTCCATGATTATGGCGTCAGCCCGGGGCAGGAACTGCTCGCGCGCCATGGCGAGGGCAGGCTGGCGCACAAATTACTGAGCTGCGCCTTTCTCAACGGCGGCCTGCTCCCCGCGCAGCATCGCGCGCGGCCCATTCAAAAACTGCTCACCGGACCCTTTGGCTGGCTGTTCGTGCGCCTGATGAACCGGGAGCGTTTCGGCAAAAGCTTTAGCGAGGTTTTCGGCAAGGATACGCAGCCCGGCGCAGCGGAACTCGACGCCTATTGGGCCGTGATCCGCACCCATGGCGGCCACCGGCTGCAACATAAGCTGCTCCACTATATCGCCGACCGCCGCACCCACGGCCCCCGTTGGGAAGCCCAGCTCACCCACCCGCCATGCCCGATCGCGCTGATTAACGGCACCCAGGACCCGGTATCCGGCGGCCATCTGGTCGACGCCGTCGCAGCGCTGAACCCGGAGGTGCCCGCATGGCGGCTGGACCATCTGGGCCATTATCCGCAGACCGAAGGGGCCGCGGATGTGCTGGCGGCTTATGAGGAGTTTCGGGGTGGGTTGTGATGGGTGGCAAGATAAGGCATGCGCAAACTGACGAAGGTCTATGACACAAGGTAGTTGTCCTACTTGCTAGCAATGAGGTAAACGAACCGGCAAAGACAGTTCGATCTATTTAGTCAACTGCGAACTTAACAACAGTGATTTTACTGTAATTCGATAGACGAATTCGAATAACTGTATATTATCGTGCAACGAATTGATTCAAAAGTAGGTATTCAAAAAAATATCCGAAGGATAACAAGTATGACTAATACAAACCCTACTTGGGAAGATAGAGATGAAGAATTTGAAATAGATGATCCAAGAGAAGATGAACAAGTAGAGGGGATTTCTGTCAACGATTTTGACGGATTGGTTCTTGCACCGAGCGATTGGACAGTGGGTACGATTTATAGTCAAATTGGTCAGCAAATTGACCTTGATCCAGAGTTTCAAAGAAGGAATGTATGGTCGAAGAAGGCAAAGTCTAAGTTTATAGAATCAATCTTTCTTGGAGTACCTATCCCACAAATATTGCTTTCGTCGAGAAAAGACAGTCGATCCCGGTATTTGGTTTTGGACGGAAAGCAAAGGCTTACTACGATTAAAGAATTCCTAAATGGCAAATACGATGGCGGAACCCGATTTAAATTAAGAAATTTGTCGGTATTGGATGCAGAAATTGGCGGACAAGATTGGCCGCAAATCTCCAAAGATGAGGATTGGAAGGACCGCTTTAACAACGGGGTAATTAGAGCCGCAGTATTAAAAGGTTGGGAGAACGAAGAAGTTCTGTACGAGATTTTTCATCGTTTAAATTCAGGATCAGTTCGCCTTTCCCCAATGGAACTTCGGATGTCACTTCACCCTGGGCCGTTTTTGAAACATATAATCAATTGGACAGAGACAATTGGACCACTGCACCATTTGTTAAGGAAAAAATCCCCTGACCCCCGAATGGCAGATGTAGAACTAAGTATTCGACATTTAGCATTCTCTGACCCTGAAATGGAATATAATGGAAATCTGAAGTTATTTTTGGATAATTGCAGTGAGAAATACAATGCGCTTTACGAAAATGACGGATTTGAAAACGTTATAGTCGAGCGGTTAGATGCAATGAATCGAGCTATTGCATTGGGTATAGATATTTTTGGAGAAAAACGCTTCTGTAGAAAATGGCTTGGTGAAGCATATGAAACACGATTCAATAGAGCACTTTTTGACGTATTAGTTGGTTCGCTATCCAATAAAGAATTTTACGAATGGGCTAACAGTAACAAACTGAAAGTTGAAGAATCGTTCAAGTTGCTATTCACCGAAGATAATGATTTTGTTAGATCCGTTGAGACAACGACAAAATCAGTCGAAAACACTTCTAGGCGTTTTGAAAAATGGTACGGTTCGGTTGAACAAATTTCCGGTATTTCGATTGAAATTCCCAGCATCCAATAATGAAGTCGCCAACCTCCCACTATAAAAAGCTGAAAGCTGACCTTAGAAAAGCACGTAAGATTGTAGTTCGGGTCGATCCGATAGAATGCAAAAACGATCTTCAGCGATTAAAGCTGAGCTCGTATGTTTTGCTTTGTCACGCAGCGATAGAGCAGTTTTTAGAGGAGCTCGCTCTTGAGGCGGCAATGGACGCTCGGCGGAACTTCAAAGATAAAGGACGTATATCAAGAACACTGGTAGCTCTAGTTGCGGCCAAAGTATTGGATGAAACAAAGGCAGAGAAGTCGAAATCTAAGATAGGGAGCGATTTGGTTCGAGACATTGATGAGTATTCTAAACAAGCGATAAATCTCTTTAGAAATACTATAAAGGAAAATCATGGAATTTCTGAACGAAACTTAGATAATCTGTTTATACCGATAGGGTTTAAACCAAATGAAATCGACCTCAGTCTCGTGAATTCTCTTACAGCATTAGGAGAACGTCGTGGTGGTTTAGCGCACAAATTTGTTATCAAGAATGAAGACACACTCAGCGCGTTTGAAACTGATCTGAAATCGATAGTCAGAGATTTGGAAGGGATTGACCAAGAAGTTTGCCTCTGCTCCAAATACTCGACCAAAATAAACTGAAAAGGCAGTATTTACATTTGCTGTGAAAACGGACTTACTGCGACTGTTGGTAAGCGTCCGGCCAACCCCGTCTTGCACGATCGGCGACAATCTTTGATTAGATCCTCAGGAATTCTTTCTGGAGTCCAGAAGGACCAAAGAGGCGGACACGATGCAAATGGAAGTAATCACGCGGACTGAACGTCGGCGCAAATACAGCGATGCCGATAAAGATGCTTTGATTGCCCAATGCGAACTGCCCCACAACACGGTAAAGATGGTTGCAGAACAGAATGATATTTCCCCGAGCGTTCTGTACAATTGGCGAAGCCAGAAAAAAGCTCGGGAGCAATCAGCTAGCGGCCCAATCGATTTGATGCCGTTTGGAACCATAGAAGATTTGAAAAACATCCAAGCGCAACCTGAGCCAAAACCTGTTCATGTTGCGAATGCTGCTCATTCTTCAATGCCAATGGGCAGAATTCTGATGCGGCTTCCAAACGGCACGGAGTTAGTTGTTGATAGTCATGTGAACGAACATGCTCTGCAACGTGTACTACAATCCCTGAAGGCCTGCTCATGATTGGACTGCCGCCCGGGACCAAAGTACATTTGGCAACGCAACCTGTTAGCATGCGATATGGATTTGACGGCTTAGCTGCGATGGTAGGTCCGGTGTTTCGGGCAGATCCGTACTCAGGACATCTGTTCGTTTTCCGTTCAAAACGGGGTGACTATTTGAAGGCTTTGCTTTGGGATGGATCCGGTTTGTGCTTGTTTGCAAAGCGCCTTGAATCGGGTCGATTTGTATGGCCTCCTGTGGTTGATGGCGGCATGGAAATGACACCAGGCCAACTCGCGTTGTTGATTGAAGGCATCGGCTGGAGGCGTACCGTCGCGCCTCCCCAGGGAAGAGTTCCAATGCAGCTGTAAGGCGCATTTTTCTGTCGTTTTTACACATTTTTTTGCTTGCCGAAATACATGCTTTTGCTATAGTAAATCAAGTCTTCAGAAGACCTTAATTTACCCTTTGATCCGGAAGAATTGCGAGCCTATGCGCTTGCTCTTCAAGAACGTTTGGCGGCTGAAAAAGAGGCTCATGAAGATGAGAAAAAAGCCCATGCAGCCACCCGCGCTGCATTGGAAATGGCGAAGCAGTCCATAAAGCTGAACGCCCTCCAGATTGAAAAACTAAAAGCGCAACTTGCTAAGCTCCGCCGGATGAAGTTTGGGCAGTCTTCGGAAAAATTGCGTGAGTTGATGGAGCAACTTGAACTCAGTCTGGAGGACATGGAAACAGCCCAGGCACTAGACGAAAGCAGAGTGGCCGCTTCAGAGCCCAATGAATTGGAAGATCCACTCGAGGAAACTAAAGCCAAGCCTAAACGCGAGCCTTTGCCTGCTGCTTTGCCGCGCGAAGACATATTATGTCCAGCACCCGATTCAGAACTTGCAGTGACTGCGGTGGCGATACGGGCTTACTCGGTGAAGATATAACCGAAGTGTTGGAATATACGCCGGGACGCTTTCACGTAAAGCGCTATGCGCGACCCAAAATGGCTTGCAAGAGCTGCGATGCTATTTCTCAGGCGCCAGCACCCGCGCTTCCAATTCCTCGCGGCCGTGCGGGGCCAGGTCTTCTCGCTCATGTGGTAGTTTCAAAATATGCTGACCACCTTCCATTATATCGCCAATCACAGATATTTAAGCGTGATGGCATAGACCTGAGCCGGTCAACACTGGCTGATTGGGTGGGACAAGTTAGCTGGTTGCTTGATCCTTTGGTTGAGTTGATCAGCAAGCACGTGTTGGCTTCCGAAAAGATCCACACAGATGATACAACGGTTCCCGTTCTTTCGCCCGGTAAGGGTAAGACCAAAACGGGCAGACTTTGGACCTACGTTCGAGATAACCGAGATTGGAACGACAAAGACCCTCCGGCTGTTCGATTTTATTATTCGAGAGATCGAAAAGCGGAGCATCCGAAGAAACATTTGAGAGATTTTGCAGGTTTCATGCAGGCCGATGGCTATCCCGGCTACGACCAATTGTATGATAAAGCCCGGAAACCCGGTCCAATTGTGGAAGTTGCTTGTTGGGCGCACGTTCGGCGAAAAATCTTTGATGTGCATGAGGCGGAGAAATCAGTAGCTGCCAAAGAAGCGCTGGATCAGATCGCGTTGCTCTATGCGGCCGAAAAACAACTGAAGCGGGCACCAAATTGGATGACGCGGGTGGCAGGAAGAGTGGATTCCAGGAAACAAGCTCAGAGCTTCTTCCATTGGGCGGAAGGTATATTGGGGCAGATATCTGCAAAGATGCCACTGGCCTTAGCATTGCGCTATGCAATTACTCGTAAAGATGCACTCTTGCGGTTTACCGAAAACGGGCAATTGGAGATCGACAATAATGCTGCTGAGAGGAGCATTCGGGGCATCGCGCTTGGCCGCAAGAACTATATGTTTGCGGGCCCCGATAGCGGCGGCGACAATGCGGCAGCCATGTATTCCCTGATAGAAACGGCTAAGCTCAATAAAGTCGATCCCGAAGCTTGGCTGGCAGACGTCCTGCGCCGCGTCGGTGAAGGCCATCCGGTTAATAGACTGGACGAACTACTACCTTGGAATTGGACTGATGAAACAGCGGATATTCCAGAAGACGGAATACCGGCAACCGAAGGCGAGCTAGCTATTGTTGAAGGGTTGCGCAATAATGTCTTAGCGAGAGACTTGCCTGATGGAGGTTGGAACTTTGAACAAGCGGGAGGACGGAAAGCAGATGGGAATGGTAGATTCTATGTCCTTCTTTCTACCTATTCGGGTACTCGATGATATAGATGTTCGGCCACTCGCAAATGCTGCTGATATAGAAGGTCTGAGAAATAAAACTTCTGATTGGATTAAGGTTGGTGAAATAAATGAGCTTTTTGGAGCGGTTTCCAGCAGCAACGATAGCGTATCGTTCATTGTCCAGAAGCGAGAGGACGGCGGATATGATCTTATCTGGTCACGAAAGAAAGCTACTAATTCATCAAATTAGGCGAGTATCAATCTCCATTTCATAGTTAGTTACTGCGCTTTGAATATCCAAAATAGAAATGATCTAAGGGCTGCTTCCGGCGGCCGTTAAAGTTGCTTGGGCAAGATCAGGGAAAAAGTCATTCCGCCCTGAGGATTCTGTTCAGCGATCAATCGGCCTAAATGAGCTAGGGTTATTTGGCGCCCATTCGTTAACGGGGAGAGAATGCGAGCTGCGCTGTTCTCGCTGCCGGCGTGCGATATGTGGCCCGGTGGGATGACCGCGGGCGTGTGGCCGAAATCTGTTCTCGAGAAGGCCAGTGATTGCGTAAAAATCTAGTTTGAGATTGGCGCCCCCTGACGGGCCGGGCTCTATCTTCGCTGCGCTCCGACCAAGCCCCTCGCGGGTCTTGTCCCATAGGGTGACGATCTCCCGCGCCTGACGGCCCGCCTGGCGCTGCGTGTCCGGCACCAGCATAATGCTGGTGCCGGACATCGGGGATCATGCAACGCAGTCGGTCGGTTGCAATGGACCATCATAGTTGAACGGCTCGTTCCTCAGAACATTAGAGAAGGAGGTGGACAGCGGACGATTATACAGAACGCAGCGTTCCTTTAACACCACGACCACAGCCGGCCCGCCGATTACCCCTGCATTGGGTAAATCGTCTCCATTGTTCAAAGGTGTTAAACCATCGGGACCATAGGGAAATAACATGGCCAGGCCATTGGGCGCGGTGATCGCCGGCAATTCTGGAGCGGTCATGATCATATTCTCATTCTCATACTTGATTCTGAGCTCTATATTCGGCGGATCAATGCTCTCGAAAATCAAAGTGCCGTCATCATAACCTGGGCGGGGGTCGGTCTCGATGGATTTAAGTTTGGTGGCGAATACCTGAGCGACCAGATCTGGGCGACTCTGTAGATAAGCCAAGAGCTCAATTGACGAGCCCCTGACTTTACGCAGCTCAGAGCCAAATTGGCGCATGGCATCCATTTGCCCGTCGACAAGAAATTCCGAATTTCTCAGTTGTGTACCAGTTTGACCCCAGCACAACAGACCCGCAGCATTGCCATATACGGGCAGATTGTCCCTAATCTTTGCTTCTGCATCAGCCCCGTTTTTGGGCGGCGGCAGAACTTCTGCTGCAGTCGGATGTAGTTCACCTGGTTTAACACCAGCCAGATAGAGTGGGGCGATCGGATAATCATTGTAATCATAGGCAAGATTGGTGAGCGAGGGCACAGCTCGCCCTGCCCCGTCGCAATCAAAAACTTTTATTCCATGTGTCCACCCCACATACATGGCTAGCAAAGCGTTCACCGGTCCGGCCTCGACCGGCACAAGAGCATTGATCTGGTTTTCGTTATCGACATTGTATTTGTTGATCGCAACAATACAATATTCAGCGAATTTTGTGATATTTCCAGGCGTAATGGCGGACGGCGCACCTATCCCTCCGGCCATAGCGGCAAATTCGTCATCTTTGGCCTGGGAGACAGGATATAGAACGCGTTGTGATGGATGGACCTCAGCGATTATTGCATCGACGAGCGCTTGGCCGATATGGTATCCGCCCCCACCGCCGCTCGCGCTCATTCCCAATCCAAACAGAAGATCTTGCATATCTTCATCAGAATAAATCCGCAGCGCATCGCGCTCTTCATTAGGTTCTTCGCGACTATATAGGGGCATGATGAATTTCCTTACATTGGTTCGAGGGTTCGATTTCTCCATTTAGAAGACCTGTATTTACACAGCGCAAAACAAGTTTACGCAAGATGATAGGGTCCGGAATATTGGTAGGGATCAAATTTGGATTGGTAGGGTGTAGTGCGGCGCAGTTGCGGCAAAACCGATGAATCTTTAACATCACATCAAATTTGCCATGGAAGAGATTTAGCTGAAAGGAAAATTTACCCTTGGAAACCGGCAGCCTCGGATCAATATTTATCGAAAGATTGCTATCCGGTACCCGGATCAAGCTGATTACCGCGCCGGCAGGATATGGCAAAACTCATCTTCTGAAATCTGTCGCTGCTCATTTGCGACGCGACCAATCTGCCGAATATGTTTATCTTGATCGTGCGGACCATATAGAAAAGCAGGATGTTGCCGCCGCGGCCATAGAGCAAAAGATTGTTTCAAACGCGTATGCGGAACGCGTCGTTATCATTGATGATGCGGACTTTTGCGATGGCGCAGCGATTGCACACCAGCTCCATAAATGCACTAAAACGAGCCAACCACCACTCATATTGATCGCCGCCAAAAACCCTGACCATCTTCCTTTAGCGAGATATGTGGCTGACGGAAAAATCGAGGTGATCGACGACTTTGGGTCTATGGTTGGAAAAACTGCCAGCCAAACTACCATAGAGCGCGCGCCACCGCCCTGGAAAAAGCGAATTACCCGGCTTTCAGACAATTGGCCTGCCGCTGCAAATTTACTGCTTCAATGGTCCCAAAAGGCTGAAGGCATGCCCAATAGTTGGCAGGACGACACTATCGTCCTGGAATCAGGATTGGATGGCTATATCGAGCAAGAGATTTCCTCTTCCTTAAACGATCCCTCCTGCTCGGTAATGCGCTACATTTCAATATTCGATGCGCCCGCCCATGCCGATATTGAACCTTTTCTGAAGGATGTGAATGTCGCTGCGGCCACGAGAATATTGACGCGTAATTTATCGCCACTGGTCCGTGTTAGTGGAGACGATATTTACATGCATCCGGCAGTCAGATGTCATTTCAAGATGCAGCTCGATACATATATGCCGAGCCGGCAAAACGCCATTTACCGTAGCGCCGCATTGCAAAGCTCGAACCATGCCAATGTACCCGAAGCCGTCCAACTGGCAATAAAAGCAGGCGATGCCCAACTGCTCAATGATGTAGTAGCACAGAATGAAACCCTCAAAATATGGGTTCGCCACGGCTTTGCGGCAGTGCGCCTTATAGCCGAGGGGACAGCCAGATTAGAGGCATCCAACTTTCCGCGGTTGAAACTCTTCACGGCTATCGTGCATCTCAAAGAAGGAAATATCCAAACCGCAAAGCAAGTCTTTGACGAGCTGTTACAGGACGAAGAATCTAAGAACGATCTGGCGGCAGATCTCGAAGTGCTGCGCATGGCTCTTCTGGTCTATGGCTGCGAACTTGAAAAACGCAGCGATCTAGACGGTTCTTTGAAGCTGCAATTGCAAGAAGCTGGTCGAGACGAATCCTGGAAAACCTTTTTGTTCACGCTTTCGGCTGTCATCGCGTCGCAGCGCGGTCACACTGTTGATGCCCGCGACCGCCTGCATATGGCCAGAAAACACGCCAATCTGGCAAATTCAGTCTACAATCTGATGTTCGCAGACATTCATGAAACATGCGTGCACTTGGCTGAAGGCAATCTCCGAGAGGCCCGAAGGTTTGTTAACAAAGCACGGCTCATCTGGCGCCGACATTTCCAAACAGATATAGGCGTCGATACCGTTATTTCTGCTTTAAGAACCTCGATAGACTTTGAAGCGGGTCGCCTCACCAGCGCACACAAAAATATCAGCCGTTCAACGGCCCGCTTTCCACAGTCCGAAGCATGGTTAGATATTTATGTTGCCGGCTATGAGCCTTTGATATGGTTGGAAGCGCGGACAAATGGCCTGGAATCGGCGATCGATTTAATAGAAAATCATCTGGCCGTTCTCAGCAAGCAAGGCCTCTACAGGATAGCAAATTTGCTCTCTGCATTTAGGATAATTTTGACATTCGCCTATGGTTCACGAGCTGATTGCGGTGATATCGCTGGTTTTATGCTCAAGCCGACGGCTGCTTGGCAAGAACGCGAATATTTCACCCTGGTGCGAGCCATTCACAAACATGAGAATGGCAACAGCCAAGCTGCTATCGCATTGCTGGAGGCTGAGTATTTACGCGCTCAAGATCAGCAGCTTTCTCGGTCTGCCTTGCGATATCAGCTCACTTTGGCCTTGATATACTTCGAGACGGAAGAATATGCGAATACCGATGCGCTTTTATGCGACGCGGCAGAATTGGGCTATGAGACCGGTCAAAGCCAGATAATCGTTGAACTCTCCACCGCACGCCTCTCGGATCGGTGGACCAAGATTTTAAGCTCTGGCCAGCATCTAGAGCTCCTGCACGCATCATTCGCTCGCCGCAGCATCTTAACCGGCCTCTCAAGTGAGCACCCTTCATCACCGGCGTTTACCGAGCGACAATATGAAATCATCGATCAGATGATGAAGGGTGGCTCTGATAAGGAGATCGCTCGGCGGATGGGCTTGAGCGAATACGGAGTGCGCTACCACCTCAAAAATATCTACAAGAAGCTATCGGTTCATGATCGGACGGCCGCAATGGCCGCCATTCGCACAAAGGAGTTGGATAAGCCCATGCAGCTCCGTGATGAAGAAAGCCGACAATCAGTCTAAAGCGCGACGTCAGAATCTAAGCCGCGCCTCTATCGTCCAACGCGCCGGCGGAGCTCGGAATGCGATCGGGTTCGCAAACCCTGAAAAAGCCGAAGGATTGAAGTCTGTATAAAAACCCTCACCGAAAATATTTTCGCCGACAAGCGCCACACTGAAAGATTGCGATTCAACGGCAACCCTGACATCGACAATATCAACTGGCGGTTGGACGTCCACATTATCCACCTGCCAAAACCGCCTACCGCGATGCTCATAATCGCTGCGCAAAACCAGGTCCAATTGGTCGCTGAGCGCTGTTTCATATTGAAAACCGAGATTAGCTGACCAGGTCGTATTTTTTGGCGTCCTGTTGCCCACCGTCGTTGGATCAGTGGTGTTACGCCGGATATCCGTATCAGTCGTTCCCAAAGAGCCGAAGAGCTGAAGACCTGGCGCAACCAATGCCTGTGCCTCCAGCTCAACGCCCCATATAGCAACGTCATCGATATTGCCGATAATTTGAGAAGCAGTCGCAGCATCGATAAAGAAAAATTGGAAATCATCGCTGTTGGCACGGTAGATAGCACCGTTCAGGATGAAGCGATTATTAGCCCATGACGTTTTGAAACCCGCCTCGAAATTTTCCAGTTCTTCAGCCTGGTAGACGGGGATCGAAACGGTAGGCGCATTAAAACCACCAGAACGAAACCCCGTGCTGTAAGTGGCATAAATCAGATGATCGCCGGTGAAATTATATGTCAGTGTCGCTTTGGGCTGCCATGAATCGAAACTGGTCTCGCGAACATTTCCGGTCAGCAGGTCTGTTTGTTCGCGTTCGTCCCGATCATATCGCAGCGAGGCCGAAAGCGTGAGCTCATCGGTAATGTCATAGTCCAGATTTACATAGGCGGCATATGCGTCATTGCTGTTGTCTTCGCTCAGCTCCACAATCCGAAGAGCCGGATCATCGATTTGCGCTCGCGAGCCGTCGAGATCAATAAATGCCCTGGTCAACAAACTACGGTTGGTGTGAAGGTAAAATGCACCGGCAATCCAACGGAACGGCTGCGCTGAATCAGACACAAGGCGCAATTCTTGGCTATAAAGCTCGACGTCGAGGTCTTGCCCCTGTCCAGCCTGAAACCCCAGCCCTAAAAAGCCTCCTGGAGATGTAACGGGGTTGGAGAAATCCAAGTCCCCACGATAGTTCTCCGTGATATCGGTAAAAGCGGATATGCTGGTTAAGGTGACGCCCCCCAAATCGAAATCAAGACTGATAGAAGCATCGAATATATTGCCGAAAGTCACGCCTTCTATATTTGAAAACGGGTCGAGAATGTCGTCCGCACGGCCTGAAAAAACGACCGTATCATAGACGGCTCCAGCGCGAAAATCGCGGTAGGATACACGCGTATCCAAGGAGACATTTTCGCTGATATCCACAGCACCGCGCGCGCGCAGCTCCCAGTCATGATCGATGAAATCGACATTTTCGCCGGTAAAGCTGTTATCAATCTGGCCATTGCTCGTGAGATAATTGCCGGCAACACGCAAACCTGCATGTTCGCTCACCGGAATATCCAGTGAACCCATGAAGTTCACCCGGTCGCCGCTGCCATATGAACCGGACACTTGCCCGCCAAACTCATATCCAGGCTCTCTCGTGACGATGTTAATCACGCCGCCAATTGCATTTCGGCCATATAAACCCCCTTGGGGGCCGCGCAGTACCTCAATACGCTCGATATCGAACAAATTCATGTTGAGCTGCTTCTGGTTGTTCTGCGGAACCCCGTCGACAACGACCGCTATCGGTGAATCAGCGTTGTTGATTTGCGTGACACCGCGAACCACCACAAATGTATTGAGATATGTAAAGCTATCATCGAGCGCCACATTGGGCACCAAATCAACAAAATCCTGGGTTGAATTGATCCCAGCATCGACAATTTGATCGGCTGAGAAGGCTGATACTTGAGCGGGAACATCCTGAAGATTCTCTTCTCGCCGCTGCGCCGTCACGACAATCGTGTTCAACTGATTATTTGCGCTTTCGCCCTGGCTTTCACTGGGTTCGGCAGTCTGTGCCTGCACTGCGCCGGCGCATAGATTAGCGGATATCGCAGCTATGACGATCCGGCTCGCATAATGTTTGAAGCTGCTATAAACCATAGCAAAATTCCTTTCGTTCTCGTTACTTTTTTCTTTTCTCCCTATCGGCGCGAGCATCATCATCCCTGGTCCCCCACAAGTTGCGATATCGGCAGATAGTCTTCCTCCAGGCCAAAGCAGCCGGGACCGACGGTCTCGCGCGCCTTTGCTGTGTTGATTTGCTTGGGCGCGCTGCACCCGATAACCGCAACCCGCTGACCATAACTCAAGCGTTCGGTTGTGATAGCGTTGGCCGTTTCCATATCTACGACCGTGATCAGATCCGGCACGATGCACCGGAGTTCACCGTCTACATAAGCGGTCAGATTTTCATTCTGAAATACCAGCTTAGCCCGGCTATCGTGTTTTTCCAGGCTGCTGATTGTACATTCGCCTAGCACCCAGCCCCGGGTTGTATTGCGCTCTATGTTAGTGATCTTGCCGCGATAAATCTCATAGGCATTGGAATAATAATCATGCCGGCGCAGTGCTGACAGCAATCGCTCAATGGGTGGCTTTTCCGCACTGTCTCGCCTGTTTATCGCTGCGCCAATATCGAGAGCAGCACTGATTGTATGTGGAACAACCGTGCGCGCCGCTTCCTCGCCGTCCATCGGGTAACAAGACATACAGATGCTTGCACCCATCTCAGCGGCCAGCGGGCGTGTCAGAAGTTCTGTTTTTTTGGCAGACTGAGCTTCTATAATTATCCGGTTATCATGTTCATCAGCAAGCGACATTGGCGTGCAAGACACACCCTCGATATTGAAGCTCGTCATCTGCAATTCCGGGAATGCACGGCCCATCCCATCGCCATCCAATAGCGGCAGGCCACGCATAGCGGCATAGGCCAGCGGCATCATCGAATTGCATCCACCAATCTCGGCAGAGGCGATAACGCTGGCTTGCTGACCGGTATAATCCTCTAAAGCAGCGACCGCTTTATGCTGATCTCTTATCGAGATCAGCTTTTCTATCATCACCGTTGGCGCCCCGACGATCGCAGCAACATATACGTTGTCGCTCTTCTTAAGGTCTTGCGGTGAGATCAGCGATACTGGCCCGTATTGAGCGATGGCCTCCCGGCATAGAAGCGATCCAAGATAAGGGTCTCCGCCGCCTCCAGTACCGAGGAAAGCCGAACCCGCCGCAAGATCTTCAATCATATCTGCCGTAACCGTCTTATGCATTGGCTGGCCCTTCATAGGAAAGGTCCCCGACAGCCCGGCAAATGACCCGCATCGTATTTCCCGGAAGATATTGGATCGGAATCATGTCGCGATCGATAATTTCGACGGTTGCAGGGTCCGCGCCTGCCGCGATTGAGCTTTCGCGCGCATATTGCTCCGCTTCATCGAGCACCTTTTGTTTGTCTTTGCCATCGAATTGAAAAATTTTGTCGACCTCGCCGCCAACCTGGCCAATGGCCGCGCCCACAGCATTCGCGCATTCGGCATGTTCGGGGACAAATAACTTGCTAACGCCGTTAAGCGTTCGCGACACCAGCACTGACCCTCCACCGACCAACACCACCGGCACTTTGTCGGCTGATGTTTTCATCCGGTCGATACCCTCTTCGATTATCCGATGTATCTCTATGGTTGCCGTGTTCACGGTCTCGCGGTCGAGTGAGCCAAGCTTCTTTTCATCGCCAAATTTGGCCGCCCCGCCTGCAACCGCAATATCGCTTGCGGTTAAAACGTTCCCGCCGAAAATCCAGGCCTTTTTACGCAACTCAAAACCCACGGATTTTGGCCCTATCGAGATCATGTCTCCAAGTTTCGCTACAATGCTTCCCCCGCCTAGGCCGATAGACAAAATGTCCGGCATCCGAAAATTTGTGTAAACGCCGCCAACATCGACAAGCTTGCTTGATTGGCGCGGAAAACCGTTGACCAGCACGCCGATATCCGTGGTGGTACCGCCGATGTCGGCCACGATCGTCTCGCTCAATCCGGTAAGCCAAGCCGCGCCGCGAAGAGAATTTGTCGGACCGGCTGCAAAAGTGAACACTGGATAATCTCGCATGTGCGACGATTTCATCAAAGTGCCGTCATTTTGACTGACTAGAAATGGCGCGCTTATGCCAAGCCGGTTCAATGCTGCCTGAAAAGCTTTGTCTACTTGGGCTGCTAGCGGGCGCAAACACCCATTCATGATCGCTGCATTCTCTCGCTCCAGCAAGCCAACACGGCCAAGCTCAGAAGACAGCGAGATGCCAACATCCGGCAATAATTTGCGCAAAATTTGAGCGGCGCGGTGCTCGTGGTCCGAGTTTAGCTGACTGAATACACAGGAGATAGCCACCTGCGCAATGCCGCTATCTTTAATCAGCCCAGCAACCCGCCGTATCTCGTCTTCATCAAGAGAACTGATTTCGCGGCCGTCAAAATTATAGCCGCCATGCGCTACATATGATCCGCCTTCTACGGCCTCTCGCATTGTCTCAGGCCATGCCGAAAATGGCGGAATGTCTTGGCCGGCAGGGTAGCTCAAACGAAGTGCGAATACCTTGCTCAAATGCCTTGCTTGGACAAACGCATTTGTGAAATGCGTCGTTCCGATCATGACTCTCCGTATTTGAGCCCTCTCAACGCATGTCTCTGCAAGCAGAGCGGTGATCGCATCCACTATTCCATCTTCGACATTCGCCTTAGTCGGACGCTTTACTGCCCCTAGAACATCGCGATTATCTATAAGAACCGCATCAGTATTTGTTCCGCCGACATCCACTCCTATCCGCAAACGTGTCCTCCATCAGGTTGATACTGTTTAGAGAATGCATTGCGCACTCAAAGTAAATCGAATTAAAGGGTAGTTATAGCCTCGCTTTGGTAGTTTGCCGCCGCGACGTTCCCGCCAACTCCTACCATATCACTACCTCCCAGTCGTATCGTAGATGATGTGCGCTGGTGCGCGCACTCGCTGATTTTGGAAGGGAAGAAGGGTTCCGACCCCTCTTCCCAGCAAGGCCAATCGTCCGGGCCGTGTCCTCGGCTGTACCTGCGGGCCGCACCAACCCGGCAGATTCCCCTTGGGCGGGTCAAATCTATGGCGGGCACTTGCCTTGTGTCCGCCATATTCCGAAAGCGGACACTAGCCCGCTAGCAAATATAGGGGCTTTCAATCGAATTGATTTCAACAAATCCGTGTTAACGATCAGAATACGCAACTAATCGGACGGCAGTGGAGGTCACTATGGCTCCCTCAAATGACGATAAACTCCATTTGATATTATCGATATTGGCATCTTCAATTTTCGTCATAAAACTGCCACCAAGAACAGGATAGGTTAGGCGTCCACGAAACGCAGGAGCGTCCAATCCCTTCTCTTTGAAGTAATCGTATGCATCGATAGTGCTTTTGGTAATCTCCGCATGATTTCCGATAATATCATACAGCCCAAATTTGTTTGGAGGGAATTGACCGACTGGGCCTCCTTCCGGATATGGTCCATTTTCGTAATCAAATCTCAATCCATAATCGAAGGCGTTTCTTGAATGAGACTTGGTTCCGTTGACCATCGCTTTTTCTTTATCTGCCTCGTCAACCCAAGGATATTTGCTCGTCGCTTCGGCACGAGCAAACCACATCCATTCCTCAGTCTCTGGTAGGTCGATCTTCAGATCAGTATGACTTTCAACCCAATCGGCAAAACAGTGCATTTGATGAATATCTAAATCACCTAACGTCCAATTTATACTCATTCGCTCAATTGTTGCCGGGTCAGCTTCAAGTGAATAACGTAGATTTTTAGGCATGGTGCAATTGCCGTCTGTCACGGATTGAAGATAATCCTTCCACATAAGTTCATATTTGGCGACGTATTTAATTTGACGAAATTCAATAGGTGGCGATGGCACCTCAACGAAGATCGGACACTTCTCACAAAATCGGATTTCATTCCCAGCGTCTGCGTTTGCCACGCTGGAGCCAGAGAAGGCTAATCCAATAAAAGATACGACTTTATGAAGTTTTGATATCATTCTTTGTTTCTAAGTAAAACTATCGGGGCTGGCTATATGTTATCTAATGTCCGCTTTTGCGCCCAAAGCGGACATTAGGATTTGAGAGGCTCATCGCCATGGGAGGGCCAATCATCCGACCATTTATCTGCCTGGATTTCTTCTTCGCTCGGCAAGCTTTCACGAATGTTCTGCTTGATGTGATCCGGCAAATCGCAAACGCGGTAAACAGACGGAGCCGTCAACTCTGAATAAAGCTCAATAAATTGATAGACAAAGTTTACGGAAACCAAAGCTACAAGATCATCGCTGCCTTTCTGCACCACAAGCGGGACCATATTCTCTGTTGCATCCATCTCAGACAATATATCTGGCAAATCGTTTATTTTAACCCGTTCCAGATTAGCCACTGCGGTGAGAGTTGATTGTTTCATTGTTTTTCCAATCTGCAGTCTTACCTCTTTAATGATACTATAAACCAAGATTGCTCATTCAATGTCATGCCGATGTTCGCCTCTGTTGGGCATCCCTTATGCATAACCACCAAAGGCCATATGCTCGAGATAGTCGTAAACTACATCCGCTTGGCCCAACTTTACCAATGCCTCGGCTGTTCGGCCATCAACAGCTGGAATAGGCTGATTGCGATACCAAGCATATGCGGCATCCCGTCTACCGGCCCACTCCAGGATGCGTTCAATTATTTTCTCTTCTTCTGTCATTCCTGATCCACCATTCCAGCAGTTAAGGTCACCAAACGAACATTATCAGGCAGGCGATGCATCCTGGGCAGCAAAATACTCTCTAAGAGTTTCATCTACGATTACTCCATAAGGAACACCGGTGCTTTCCGCGCTCTCTCTCAAACTCTCTTTTACCTCTGTGCTAATCTTGCAGTGAAGTTGATCGGTTAGTGATGATCTTGGACGCCCACGCCGTGATGCCTTTGCGGTTCCAACAGCTTTTTTTAAACTGGGGCGATTGGACGAACGTTGGCTGCCCGACACCATCGCAGCGATTGCTTCCACCTGCTGATCGGATATACTTTTGATCGGCACCTCGTTCGTTGATTGTGCGAAAGTCACAATCTCATAAATATCCATCGCCTGCTTGTTAGAAACAATCCCTCTCGACGATTTTTCCATTGCCGTGAGAAAATGGTGTCGTGCAAGCTCCTTTTCCGTCAGGCTGAAATCTTCAAATAGGTCTGAGATGTACCCTCTGGATGCCGGTCCAATCTCAACCATCAAAAAAGCTATCCTGAGCACCAGAGGGACTGTCAGAACCATATAGATTAATCTGATTATCTCTTTACTTTGCGAGGAAAGCAGTTCGAGGGGATCAGCTGCGATGAGACATAGCAGCAGCAAGGCAATATGCCAGATGATCGAAAAGGATACTCTATGCTTTCGTGCGAAAATGCTAAACTGAGCAAACATGCAGAACCGCTATTGTCCAAAACTGCAATTACGGGCTGGTGGGTCATCGGATAGCTCAGCTTTAGCTACCCAAAACCGGCGTTGGCCATCAAAACTGATATTCGCAGGCAATTGCACCTCTACCAAAGGTCCCCGCATATCTATAACCATACCGCAATTGGTTTGAGTGCCGAGCTTAATTTCAGACTGGAATTTTTTTCTTCTGGCCATGCGCTCTAATCGCACTTCTTTATCATAGGCTTCGGTTGCCAGCCTCCTTTTCTCCATCATTTCGGCACGCTCTATATCCCATCTTTTGCGTTTCGCGATGGGAATGAACATGCTCTTATCCAAAGCAAAAACGGTCGTAATATTGGGCTCTTTCATAAGGCCAATGATCATCAAAGGATGATTTGCGTGTTTTCTTCGTAAAGGCGTTAGATCTGTTATGATTGCGCCCATGCCCCCAATAACATTCTCATCATCTTCCGAGCATACGGCGGTCAGAATATGATATTTCCAGACACCTGTATAGCCATCTCCATCAACAACCTTGGAGAAGTGTTCTGTTGCCTCGATATTGTTCGCACTATCCTGAGGTTCCAAATATCCGCCTTGAGCGAGGCACTGCCGCTCGAAAGCAAAACGCGCAGTTGTTGCCGAATTCAACGGATCCTTGTTCTTATCTTTCAGAATTCGATAACCAACCACCCTGGGCAACTCTCGCTTAATATAAGCTTTGACGGCATGCGAACCTCTGCCGAGTTTTTTGATGCTTGTTGACCCACCAATTTCGTTGAGGAATGAGGCGTTCTGGATTTCATTGTCAGCCGCTTTGGCGTTGGCCGCAAACGGTAGCAAAAGAATGCCCAAAAGCAGACCTGCCAGTGTTGTCAGGCTTTTGGCAATTGAAAGGTTGGTTGGTTTGGCCATGCGTCCGCCTCCTTCATCTTTAAAGAGGCGGGCCCGTTAGCCGGGCGTTTAGAACCCTGCGTAACCACAAGGCGCCGCCACCTTTAGGCGGTGCCCTGGACATACGTAGCGGCCACCCGGCCAGAATTAACTGACCGGCGGTTACGTTACGAGGTTCTAAAGCCTCACAGCCGGGACTGACCGAGCTGCGAAGATTGTTTAGCGGGTAATATAAGCTTGCGCAATAAAGGCGTGATCTCAAACCATGGATCGACAGATTGGCGCGTCAATCTTTGTTGAGTGTGTTTTGTCCTTCTGTAGTCCAGAAGGATTTCTAAGGCCTTTCCCTTAAGTTAATTTTATATTCGCGATACGTGGCTGACCGGACGCTTACGATTGTTCCAATGATCCAGTTAAAGGTAAACAACATCAAATAAGTTAGGGTAGAAGCGATGTCGGGAAACAAGCGTAGTATTCCACAAATAAGAGATCGTCTCAGGGAACTCGCTGATGAACTTAATCTAGAAGAGCTGCATGACTTAGCTGACGAGATGTATAGAAACTCACCAGTTAAACGCGCCCGTGCTCGTAGTGTACATTTAACACCGGAACTCGCCGAAGAAATACGTGTATTTGTTCGAAAACATCCGAAACTTCATCAACGAGATGTCGCGCAAAAGTTTAATGTAAATCCCGGCCGAGTATCAGAGGCGCTGAACAATATTATATAAGATTGCGGTGACCATGAACTCATTAAAGGCATTCTAACAACATGCTCATCGACCTGACTATCTTTCACCACCTGTCTATCTCTGCTATGCTAACTCGATGAATCTCCTATCCAACCCCACCCTTAAATGGATCCACTTCACCGACGCGGACAAGCTCTTCGCCTATCCCATCGACTATCACGGCGCGGTGCTGTCCGCGCGGCCTGACGCGGATGGCGCGGGCGGGCATATTGACCTGCTCTACCGCTGGGCGCCAAACGCCTATTGCCATTTCCACCGCCATGTCTGCGCGACGACCTCGACCGTGCTGGCGGGGGAGTTGCATGTGGTGGATTATGAGGGCGGCGTGGCCGGAGAGAAGCGCATCCGTGCCGCTGGCGACTATGCCGCGAAGGATCCGGGCGATGTCCATATGGAACATGGCGGGCCGGAGGGCGCGCTGGTGCTGTTCAACCTTTATTCGCCGGATGGCCGGCTGGCCGATTTTCTCGGCCCCGATGGCGAGACGCTGACCACTATCACGCTGGAAGATATGACTACCGGACGGATTGCCCGACAAGCTGCTTAGAATCAGGCTGGCTAGATAGCAGGCGGCTTAAGCGGCGCGTGGTACGCGAGGGGCTTTGCCCCCGCCATCGCGTGCACAGACCACCCGGTTGCGGCCCTGTTCCTTGGCTTCATACATGGCGCTGTCGGCCTGTTTGAACGTGGCAGAAAAGGCGCTGGCCGGTCCGTCCGCTACGCCCAGAGACGCAGTCACCCGCAGCCGCGCGGGCCAGTCCGGATGCGTGAGCCCGGCCACCGCAGCGCGCAGGCGCTCCGCAATATCGGCGGCAACAGAACTCGTTTCGCAGCTGGGTAGGGCGATAATAAACTCCTCCCCGCCCCAACGCGCCGCCAGTGCATCGGGTGCCGCCTTGTCCAATGTTTCGCGGATAGAGGCGCCGACCGCAGCAATCACCTCGTCGCCCTGATCGTGGCCATAGCTGTCATTAATCTGCTTGAAATGGTCGATGTCGAGCAGGATCAGCGGCGTTTGCATGTCGTCAAGCTCGGCAATGCGTTCCTGCAGGGCGGAGCGGTTTAACAGGCCGGTCAGGCTGTCATGCTGCGACAGCCAGGAAGTACGGCGCAACTCTTCGGCCAGCCGCTGGCCCAATCGCTCCACCTCGATACCGGCGCGGCAGCTTTTGTGCGCCTGAAAATTGACCGCCTTGGCAATGATGAACAGGGCGACGCACATGAAGATCAGCGCCATCTGAGCAAAACCGCTGAAATCCTTGTCGAACAGAAATATGCCTGCGGCACCGGCGGCGGTAAATCCACCGAGCAATGGAAAGGCAATGCCGGCAATCGGCGCAGCGAGCAGGATGGAAACAACCATCGTTACCAATATCGTGACCCAGGTGGTCAGCACCGCATCCGATCCGCCGATAAGCGTTCCGACATCCAGCATCATCGCGGCCCATATGATGCCGCTCGATGCCTCTGCCATCATCCACAGGTTTTTGCGTATTGTTATGCTCTTGCCTGTCTCGATGGCGCGGCGCAGCCATTGGGAGGAGACGGCAATGGCCAGCTGCGTCAACAGCTGCAGGCCCAGAAATATCCAAAGGGCGCTGTTGCTGGTCTGGCTTGCTATCCATCCGATGACTGCGATCGGAATGATGACGCTAAGCTGTCCGGCAATCCGCCGTTCCAGCCCGTCTACAAGCAGATTATGCGCGACTTCCTGCTTTTCGATAGCGGGAATGTCCAGCGAGCTGGTCAAGCTTTCCTGATGCGCGGCGTTCGCCATTCCATTCCCCACAAATGCGTTGGAAACAGGCATATGGGATTTTGGATAACAGATTGTTAATGAGCGGAAAAAATGCGTTCATGGTTGGAAGGATGTTTGCACAAAATGGCGCGCTTATTGGCCAAGGCGCTTTCCCAAAGTGGTGGATATTTGCTAGTCATTCATCATGACCCAGGCTGATACACCGCTCATCATCGAAGTTTCGCTCAACGGCTCGGTAAAGCCGGAGCAGAATCCGACCGTTCCCTATGACGATGACGACATCGTCGCGCAGGCGGTTGAATGTATGGAGGCGGGAGCGGCGCTGGTGCACAATCATACGCGCGATCCGGTTTTTGGGAAAACAGGTATGATGGATGCGGAGGATTATGCGCGGCCTTGGCGCAAGCTGCTTGCGATCCGCCCCGATGCGATATTGACGCCGACCATGCCTGCAGATCCAGGCGGCGTACCAGTGGAGGACCGTTTTGCTCATATTGAGGCGATGGCGCAGGAAGGGTTGATCGCCCAAGGGCTGTGCGATCCGGGCAGTTTCAGCGTATCTATACCGCAAGAAGATGGCGTTTTCGCGCCGACCCGGCTGATCTATCGTAACGATACGCATGACAGCCACTATTATGTTGAGGCCTGTCGTCGGTTGAAGCTGGGGATGAGCATCTCAATCTTTGAACCCGGCTTCGTGAAATTCATCATGGCGCTCCATCGCGCCGGAAAGCTGCCACCTGGCGGGATTATGAAATTTTATTTTGGAGCGAATGATCAGCTTTTTGGTTTGCCGCCTACAGCAAAGGCGCTGGACGCCTATCTGGAAATGATCGAAGGAAGCGATCTGCCTTGGCTGGTATCAAGCTTTGGAGATGACTGTGTCGGCTGCGGCCTCGCCGAGGAAGCTATAAAACGCGGAGGCCATGTGCAGGTCGGGATTGAACCCTATGGCGGGCCGCGCACCCCGCGCAATGTTGAACTGGTACAGGAAGTTGTCGATCTGGCGACGCGAATGGGGCGGTCCATAGCCACACCAGCGCAAGCTGCAAAGATCATGAATCTGCCGACCTATCCTGCGGCCTTTGCGGCATAGGCCGGTTTGATCAAATGATGCGGTTGACGAGCCAGCGGTGCGGTGGAACAACGATAGTCATGAATAAATTGATCATGCTTGCCGCCGCAGTCCTGACTTTAAACGCATGTGTTGCTAATGACGGGATGTCAGGCGAAGCGGCATGGAGCAAAAAGGATGTGCCGGAAAAGCGCCAACGGGTGTTGCTCACTGGCTTTGAATGCGGTGATAATTGTTACGTCCACTATCGCCCCTTGGGCCAGCCGGATGGCGAGCTGAAAACCGCATTATGTACGGTTGGTGATTGTATCAGCTGGATGGCAGAGCAATCTTATGCCTCGAAATTTGACTGGCGCTCTGCGACTATCACTCTGGGAACCGGCAAACAATATGATGGCGGTGGTGCGGTGATGAGTGATGACTTCCCTGCGATTACCAGCCTGGAAGTGGATCCCGAACAATAAGGGGCGGAGTTAAGGACAGAGAGATGACGAACCAGGATCCGCTACATATCGGGATACTGGCCCATAGTGCCGAGGGAGCGACATTGTCTTACCGGACCGTGTGGGAGGAAGGCATACAGAAAATGGGCGCGCACGATCATCCACGCATCACCATGAGTGGCGGGGCGATGGCCCCTACATTGGAGCTGTGGGAGCGCGGCGATCTGCCGGCTCTGCGGCAGATTTTCTTGGAAGATGCACAGCGGCTGGCTGCCGCGGGGGCAGATTTTTTTATCTTGCCCGACAATACTGCGCATATCGCACTAGAACAGCCTGGTGAGAATTTTCCTATTCCCTGTTTGCATATAGCCGAAGTTGTTTCGGCGCAGGCCGAAGCAAACGGATGGCGGCATATTGGCGTTCTCGGTACGAATTGGACGATGGAAGGCCCGGTGTACAAAGATGCCTTGGCCAGCCACGCACTAAAACGCTCCATCCCAGCGTCCAGGGACCGTGAGATGATCCACAACGCGATATTCAACGAGCTGTGCCTGGGCGATTTTCGCGCAGAGACCCAAGCAGAATTTGTCCGTGTTATCAGTGACCTGCAAAGCAAAGGCTGTGACGCCGTTGCATTGGTCTGCACGGAGATCCCGCTGTTGGTAACCGAAGACGTCTCGCCCTTGCCACTCCTGGACAGTACGCGGTTGCAAGCGAAGGCGGCCGTGGCGGTCGCGTTAAGAGAGGTAGCGATGCCGACCTGGCGGGGTGGGGCGCTTTGAAGCTTGGAACGCAAATTCATCGAATTTGCAACTCTCTGCATTCGGTTTCAAACTGTTCATCAGCAGTTATATCATTGAAACTTCACAGCAATCGGCTAATCATCCGCCAATGAGCAGCAATCCGATCAAGCGCAGCACTGCTGCCAGCCAAGCAGGTCATCAATTTCGATATTTTGATTTCGTAATGGCGGCGTTTGTTACCATTTTGCTGCTTTCGAATATTATCGGCGCCGCGAAACCGACATTTGTCACGATTAGCGGTGAGCAGTGGGTTTACGGGGCGGGTATATTATTCTTTCCGCTCGGCTATGTAATCGGTGATATCCTTACCGAAGTCTATGGTTATGCGCGCGCGCGGCGGGTCATCTGGGCAGGTTTTGCGGCCTTGCTGTTCATGGCCTTTATGAGCTGGGTTGTCGTCTCATTGCCACCGGCCGAGGGTTGGGAAGGGCAAGCAGCTTATGAAAGCGTTTTTGGCCAGGTCCCACGGATCGTAGCGGCCTCGATCGTGGCTTTTTGGGCCGGTGAATTTGTAAACAGCTATGTGATGGCGCGGATGAAGGTTTGGACACAAGGCAAAATGCTCTGGTCGCGTACCATCGGATCGACAATTGTCGGGCAGGGAGTAGACAGCCTGATCTTTTACCCGCTCGCTTTTTGGGGCGTATGGGAAACCTCTGCCGTTTTGACAGTCATGGTCTCGAACTGGTTGCTCAAAGTCTTGTGGGAAGCTGTGTTGACACCAGTTACTTACGCTGTTGTGGGATGGTTGAAACGGCGTGAGGGCGTCGACATCTATGATGAAGCGACAAATTTCACACCGTTTAAGACGACAGTCTGATCATCGGATTGCCCTAACGGAGTATGCGGTTATTCTCGGCCCAGCGTGCGAACAGCAAGAAGCCCACTGCGAAAATGGGAATGGAAACCGGCATCCACCATCCGGTTTGACTGATATATTCGGCATAGCCGTCAAGAATGAAATAGCTGCTGAACTGGACCAGAACAGCAATTAGCGAGAGCAGGAACAACCGAACAGCAATAGGCCTACGCAGCAGCAGCATGATTGATCCCAGAAAGCCCGCAATGACCGCAACGGCAAAAGCGGCTGTCGCCCAAAAGGGGCGGCTGGCAAAGAGGTCTTGTTCAACTTTAGAAAGCTTGGCAAAATCTTCTGCAGTCATCATTATGTCGCTCGCATAGGCCCCGACGCCCAAGCCATTCCATAAAAATGCGAATATCCCGATGATCCGGAACCATATCGGCGCCTTGCCATTCTGTATCATATGCTCATCCCTTTCTGCGGCCGTTTCTTGAATCGACCGGACATCCCATATTTTCATTATAAAGCAGAATGTTCTGAGTGACTATCTTTGGACATTCCATATCACGGTTTGATGTCATGGACCTTGTTATCAGACGATTATTCTGGCTCGTGCTGCATAGTTGGAATGCGCCAGTCTTGGGAAAGAATATCCTCATTTACAGGCTATATCGAACTGATCGAAACAGTGAATATGGACGATTGATTTAATCCATTTTTGCACGCGCAAAACGACTCTATAGGACCGCTTTCAATCTGATGGAGTAAGTATATGATCAATCGAAATATCCCCCAAGTTACCTTGCGTACACGCGTTCGTGATGAGAGCATCGAGGGGCCGAATCCGTTCCGCTGGCAAGATGTTGATACGAAGGAATTGTTCAGCGGAAAGCGTATCGCCATATTCTCTTTGCCCGGCGCATTTACGCCAACCTGTTCAAACGAACAATGTCCTGCCTTTGAACGTCTCTATGACGAGTTCAAAGCCAAGGGTGTTGATGAAGTCTACTGTATCTCCGTCAATGATGCGTTTGTCATGTATCAATGGGGTCAATCCCTGGGTCTGGAAAAAGTCAAATTACTGCCAGATGGCTCGGGTGACTTTACGCGGCGAATGGGCATGCTGATCAAGAAAAACCATCTCGGTTTTGGTGATCGCAGCTGGCGCTATGCGATGATTGTTGACGATGGCGTAATCAGCGCATGGTTCGAAGAGCCTGGCATTAATGACGATGGCACGGATAGTGATCCCTATGGTGAAACCGCACCAGAGACGATGCTCGCATGGCTCAATGAAAATGGAGCCGTCCAAAAAGCGGCTTAATCGCTGGACAATCCAATATTTACGAAGGCCGCGAGCGATTATTCGTTCGCGGTCTTTCCTTTTTGGCGATAGTCAGAACAGATGACGGCGCTGAACAAACCAATCATCATGACGGCAATGATGGGCAAACAGGATTTCGCCTGGGCTGACAATCTGCGCCGCCAACATTATCCACCCGAGCGCAATATGCTGCCAGCGCATATCACCCTTTTCCATCACCTGCCGCCGCAAGCCTGTGATGAGATCAAGCAAGTGATTATTGAACTCACCCGCCAGAGCGCACCGCCAAAGGCAACCCTGCAGCGCTTGATCCATCTTGGGACTGGGGTTGGCTATCAAATTCATTCGCCCGCGCTGACCGAAATGCGGATGGAAATGGCCGATCAGTTTCACGGTCTATTGGTCGCTCAGGATCAACAGACGCCGCGGTTGCACGTGACGATACAGAACAAGGTGTCGCCAAAAGAAGCGAAGGATCTGATCACCCGACTATCGCTGGATTTCGAAACGAGGCCATTTGAGATCAAAGGCCTGGCGCTTCATCATTATATGGATGGGCCCTGGAAGCTAATCGGTGAATGGCCGTTTCGTGGCTAGACGTGCTCGACTTCCTTAATGGGAATTTCAGGATCGGCCAGCTGGTTTTTATCAAGCGAGAGACCACCTTCTACGACTTTGCGACCCTGAACATAGTCTTTCGTGGCGTTCACACAATCCAGTGCGATCACCTTGTCATCTTTTAGATATACGATTGAAAAAGAACGGTCTGCGGGATCACCGCGGACAATATAATCGTCATGACCCGTGGACAGGCCGACGGTCTGAAGCTTCAGGTCATATTGATTGGACCAGAACCAAGGCACCGCGTCATATTCGCATTCCTCACCGATAATATCGAGCGCTGCCACCTTTGCCTGATCATTGGCATTTTGAACCGATTCCAGACGGATATGAGCACCATCCGCATAGCGATTGCTATGGGCCGCGCAATCGCCAATAGCATATACTCCGTTCAAGCTTGTGCGGCAGGTTTGATCGACATCGACGCCATTACCAGCCGCTGCACCGGCGGCAACCAATGGCCCGGTTTCAGGAATAATGCCGATGCCGACGATGACCATATCGGCATCTAATAAGCGCCCATCGGCTAGCTTCACACCCGTCGCCATACCGTCGTCATTGGTTTCAAATGCTTCGATCATCGCGCCCAGTTCGACGGTAACGCCCTGTCGGCGATGCTCTTCCTCATAGAAGCGCGACAAAGTCTCTCCCGCGACGCGAGATAAAACGCGATCGAGCGATTCGACGATGGTGACAGTCTTGCCCAGCTTTCTAAGCACGGCAGCCGCTTCAAGCCCGATATATCCGCCACCGACAACCACCACCTTTTCGGTAGAGGGCAGGGCGGCCATGATCTTGTCAACGTCCGCACGTGAGCGGACAGCGTGAATATTGCGTGCCTGGCTTCCCGGACAGTCCATCATTCGCGGCGAGCCACCGGTGGCCCAGATCAACTTTTTATAGCCCACCTCATCATCTGTGCTCAGCGTTACCGTTTTTGCGACAGGATCAACTTTTGCAACCCGGCATCCGGTCAGCAGATCAATATTACGCTCACCCCAGAAACTCTCCGGGCGCAGCATGATGCGTTCAAACGGTTTGTCGCCAGCCAGATATTCCTTGGACAATGGCGGGCGTTCATAGGGCGCATATTTCTCATTGCCCATCAGGCCAATCGTGCCATCAAATTTTTGTTGCCGCAGCGCGATAGCGGCTTGCGCGCCTGCATGGCCCGCGCCAACGATTAGTATATCGTAGGATTTGTTCATTTTTGGCCCCTTTGCGCCGTTAAACGGCAAGGAGATGACTGTTAGCGCGGAAGCCAGTTATGTTGCAAGTAGAAGAAAATGACAGGCAACTTGTTGACCGATAAGAATGCTATGACTATAGCGCCGCGATCCAAGGATTTTTGCAGCGACTCCGGTCGCCATCAAAAACCCATGGCGGAGTAGCTCAGGTGGTTAGAGCAGTGGAATCATAATCCATGTGTCGGGGGTTCGAGTCCCTCCTCCGCTACCAGAAAACTGCAGTTTTTGAGAATTGCGCCTAGGCGGTTTACAATTCACTTGTAAGTCGGCCACTTTTCTCGGCATTTTCGAGTTATAGAAACCAGTGTTTTTGTAGTTTTGCCTGCGGCATTATTGGTAACTCCAATATCCACTATGGGGGCAAAAGCGGACATTCACGATAAAAAGGCTGAATGTCCTGACACGACCCAGTTAAGGTCATATGATGGCTAGCTTAACTCGCTTGCATCGTGCGGGCGGTGCTGAGTGTATCAATGTATTGCTGGAAGCGGACAGCTTTGCCGTCCCTAACCGTCCAAACATGGGCCGCTTGCGCATCAAGTTTCTTGCATGTTTTCTTGTGCGTTCCGCTGTAGCGTCCCATTGTCACGACCCGATCGCCGCCATCGACAATGTCGTTCATTTGGATGGAGAACCCGTCCCAGTCTTCAGCCGTGCGGCTAAGAACGCCTTCCATGATTTGTTTGATGCCGCGATAGGGGTTTCGATCCGCGTATGGAAAGTTTTCCGCCTCGTTCCATACAATGTCGACCGCCAACGCGTTCGTGAATGCCTCGATATCTCGTGCCGCAAACGCCGCATAAATTCTCTCAATTAGTGCCTTTGAAGAGCTCGCCATAATCATCTCCTTACAATTAGCTACCGGCGTAGGATTGGGCCCGTCGGGTGCCATCCGGCAGTGTTCAAATTGTGTTGCGGCAAGAGGGTTGTCTGCCTCTCTTGCCGCAACAAATTTCAAGCCGCTTCAGCGCTGCTTCGTGTCCACGTAAATTTCGTGAACGCAGGATCAACCGGTGTTTGAGCGATGTGATTGGTGTAATTGCTTATAACCTTTTGAGCCACGCCGAGGATGACTTCAAGGACTTGCTGCTCGCCATAGCCAGCGGCGTAAAATGCTTCCAAGTCAGTTTGTGCGACGTGGCCGCGATTGCGCACAACCAGAAGGGTGAAGGTACGCAGGGCTTCCAACTTGGCGTCATTCAAAGGTGCCTCGTTTCGAAGCGCGTCATTGAGCTCTGGATCCACATTCATCATCCCTGCCAGCGCGGTATGGGCTGGGACGCAATATGTGCATTCATGCTCAACATTGATGGTTTGCCAGACCACAGTCAGCTCTCTTGCGTTGAAGCTGGTCTTTTGAAAGGCTTGGTGAATGACATTATATGTTTGAAGCAGCTGTGGCGCGCCGGCCATCACCTGAAACAGTCCTGGGGCGAAGCCAAAGGTTTTTTCGGTCTGCGCAAGGGTGTCCTTCGCGCCATCAGGTGCAGTTTCAACGGTATGTTTGGTTAGTCTAGTCATTGGGAAGTCTCCTTTTCATAGGTGGTTGGAAAGTGATGGGATTAGGCAATGCTCTTTTGTCCGCCGAACCATTTTGTGGTCTCGCGGATGTCGAACAGCAGCGAAATCGAGTTTACGACAAAGATCAGCGCATAGGCGATATGGGCGAAGCTCGAATTTGCAGGGGTCTGAGCGAAATAGGCTCCTAGGATGAGAACCTGTGGCACCCAGAAGACGAGATGGGGCAGCGCCATTGCGGCGGAAAATCCATTCTGCGCCCAGGCAATGCCAAGGTTGGGGATGAAGCCAAGCATCGATAGCAGCGGTATGATGAAGCCGAGTGGGCCATCGACAAGCGCAAGTGTCAGGAAATTTGCCGGCGCAAGAACAAGCATCATCCAAATTTGGGTCGGCACAGTCAGGCGTCGAAAGGAAGCATAGAGGTCTGTAATCTTTTTCATGGTCGGTCCTCCGTCATGGGTGCGTGGTTCAGCTGGCCAAAGCGGTCACAGCAGTGGGGGATTTGTAGAAATCAGCAATCGAGAGGGCGCTGCGCTGTCCGTTCTCTTCGAGAATCAGTTGCGGGACTCCGCGAAGGTTCAGACTTGCCAAGGTCGCTCTGGCCCGTGCTGCGGATTGACCGGCGGTTTGCGCGCCCTCTTCAAGGGCTGCGGTCACTCCGAACCGTATAATAGCCGCTTCAACGGCGGAGCGGTTTTGCGCAGATACGCCATCGATGTAGCGTTGGTTTTGCAGATTGTGCGCAAGCGCAACTTCCGTTGCTGGACCGTGATCGTGCACCAATCCCGCTGCCCAAGCAGTAAATGTCGAGTCCAGAACTTCGGTGGGCGATTGGAGCACTTGATCCACGTAGCGCTGATCAAAGTCCTGCCCGGACAGCCCGGCGACCCGTTTGTCATGTGCGAGCGCCACTTTTCCGAAACCATCGGCCATGCGATGGGCGTTTGCACCTTGAAAGAGGTGCAAGTGGAGCATCTCCACCTCGGCACCGCTTTCGATCAATGCGGCAATTGTGGGATGCGCACCGCGACACCAGCCGCAGAATGTATCGTAAATATATGTGAAACGGCGGGACATTGCGTTGGCCTTTTTCTGAGTTCGTCTAACTGTTGGAGTAGACCTAGGCGCCCGCATGTGTCATTAAAAGGCAAACTCTGTGTAACCTGTGTCAACTAAAAGATGACAATGTATAGATCACTCATTAAGGTGCGTCCGAAACAGCGACGGCAGATATGTCAGAGAACCTGAATAGGCTTACCTACTTCGTTGCGATTGCGGAGGAAGGCACAATCACGGCGGCAGCCGCCCGTTTGCGGGTGTCCAAAGCGGTCGTCAGCAAGCAGCTTCAACTCTTGGAACATGACCTTGGGGCGACGCTTATTCTGAGAAACTCCCGGCATTTCAATCTGACCGAGACGGGTGAGGCTTTCTATGAAGCCGCACGCGCCGCTGTTGCGCAAGCACAAGATGCTTTCCAACTGGTGCGCAAAGGTCGGGATGAGCCCTCAGGAGAACTCCGCATTACGGCCCCGCTTGAGTTTGGCGTTGGCTACGTTGCGCCGGCTGTTGCCGCGTTCAGCTCACTATATCCTGCTCTCAGGGTTGATTTAACGCTGAGCGACACGCGCTTCGATCCGGTGGAAGCACGGTTCGACATCGCCTTTCGCGTTGGCTGGTTGGAGGACTCAGCCAATACTGCCCGAAAACTGACCGGATTCTCTCAGGTCATGATTGCCGCCCCATCCATTGTCGAGAAATTTGGCATGCCGCAAACACTAGACGATCTTGCACGCCTCCCATTCATCGAGAACAGGGCGTTGAAGGCTCCGTCCAAACTGACCTTCACCGACAAGCGTGGCCAAATGCGGGACATAGCTTTCCAGCCTTCTGTAAGTGGAGACACGACACAGGCCGTGCTGTCGGTGGTCAAGGCCGGAGGCGGCATAGCAAATATGCCAGATTTCGTGGTTGTCGACGCGTTAAGAACAGGGGAGCTTATTGGCATACTTCCAGAATATGCGCTGCCATCTGGAACAATTTCTGCCGTGTTCCCGCCAACCCCATATCGTTCTGCAGCAACGCGGAAATTTACCGACTTCTTTTTCGCACATTTTCGCCAGGAGCACAGGCAATCCAATGAAGCCAAAAATGGACTGTGACAATCGGCGTCCAATTTGCGCGAAAAGTCTCTGCTGGCTCTGATCAATCGCGCTCTCGTTGGGCGTGGCAAATGTCCGCTTCCACCCCCAATTTAAGACGTTAGGCGTTGCCTGAAACAGAGTCCGTTATCGGGATAAAGCAGACCATAGCTCACCCCTTGTAATTCTTGCCTATATAGCGCGTCAGTGGCGTGTCGCTTTTCAATTCCGGTCCTCGCGGATTAAGCGTGTCATATACCACTGCATTTTCCAGCACGCGTTTGACGTAATTGCGCGTCTCGGAAATCGGGATGTCTTCAATCCATTTCAGCCAGTCTATCCCGCCTTGACGCGGATCGCCATTGCGCCGCAGCCATTTGTTCACATTGCCTGGGCCGGCATTATAGGCAGCGACGGCGAGGGGACGAGAGCCGCCATAATAGCGGAGCATGCGTTGAAAATAGCCGCTGCCGAGACGGATATTATATTGGGGATCGCTGGTCAGAGATGACAGGTTATAGCGCAATCCCGCCTTGCCCGACTGTTCTCGCGCCGTACCAGGCATCAGCTGCATCAACCCGCGCGCACCGGCATGACTGATCGCGCCGCGTGCAAATTGGCTTTCCTGGCGAGTGATGGCGTGAATGCTGGTCCAATTATTCTGATAGCCGTTAGGAACTGTCAGCGTAGGGAACAGCGTGGAATCCGTGGCAGCCAGCTTTTGGCCCTGGGCACTGATCCCCGCGATCACACCAAGGTCACGTTGCCCTATCCGAGCAGATAAATCGCTGATCAGAGCATAGTCTTTGGTGGTCTTCGCATTAAACGAGAGGGCCCGGTAAAATCGAATCTGTTCACGCCAAGGGCCGGTTCTCGCCGAAGCTTTCGTGGCGATTACCATCGGGTCTTGATCAAAATTACGGCGATCCTGATCAGTGATTTCAACGGCTGGTTTGCGGTTGAACGAAGGCAGCGAGCGACCGAGTCGTTCATGGGCTAGCTGGCCGTAGAAATAGGCTGGAAAGGCAGCGGCCTTTTCAAAATAAGCCGTTGCTTCGGCGTTTTGCCCAGCCTCTGCGGCAGCGCGACCAGCCCAATAATAGCCTTTTGAGCGAATATTGGGGCTGTTATAGGAACGCGCGTAGCGGTCAAACATTGCGACCGCTTTGGCTGGATTGCGCTGACCCCATAGTGCCGCGTTGCCAGCCAACCAGGTCAGATCAGAATATTTGTCACGTATGCGGCTGCTCTGGGCAGCGATGTCAGTTGGTGCGGCATAGGCATCATCAACCTTCGACGCGATATTATAGGCCACGGTCCACTGCCGGTCATTATAAGCCGCTCTGGCGTTGATCAAATTGGCATCATACCAGGTTGCGATTTGTGATGGGCTGCTTGGCCTGATGCGCAGGACTGGCCTGTTGGCCATAAGCTGCCGGGCATTATAGCTCTGTCCCTTGTTGCGCAAATAACGAGCGCGATCAGCAATATAGCCGGCATCATATTGCGCCAGACTGTTTACCGTTCGCGCTTTCGCACCAGCATCCGGCGCATCTGTTAACTGAGCGAGCCGCGCTTCAAATACCGCTCGGCGTTCAGAAGAGGTGAAGCCCAGTTGCCCCGCAGCATCCCGGGTCGCCCGGCTCCACAGGAGCGCATTCATGCGTGCATCATGGTCATCCACGGTGAGCGCACCACTGAATCGATTGAGCAGAGCTGCTTCATCTTCATCTGTTAACGTGCCACCACGCCAAGCCTGTTTGGCCATGGCATTTGCTTTCAGCGTCTCGCCTCTTGATTGAAGAGCGATTGCATATTTCGCTGCGCCAGCATTGGTGAGTGGTGCAAAGCGGTCAAAAAAAGCAATAACGCGGCTGGCGGAGAAATTGTTGATATCAATCGCTTGCTCAGCGTTACGGCGCATGCGCGTATCTTCAGGCCAGTCGGGATAAGTGACTAGAAAGCCAGCATAATCATCGAAGGAATAATTGTCAGACTGAGTCAAAACACGCCAGCGTTGCAGGCCGAGTACCGCATTTCCACCCGTGGGATCGGAGAGTGTCGCCCCACCGCTTTGTTCGGCAGCCATACAGGTTACCGGGGTTAAAAGCAGGCTTGCGAGAATAATTCTTGATACCATACTGGACATTTTGGGGGTAGGCTCCTTATCAGGCGCTGAACGGCGAACTATATCATTGTTAATCTTAAGCAAGCTTTGGCAAGTTCCTCGCCAAATATAAAGGAGTATTTGCATGTTTTCCGGCTCAATTCCGGCTCTGGTGACTCCCTTTCGCGACGGATCGTTTGCGGAAGGAGAATTTCGGGCCTTGGTAGACTGGCAAATTGAACAAGGCAGCAGCGGTCTGGTTCCCTGTGGAACGACGGGCGAATCCTCGACTTTGTCCAATGCTGAACATCACCGTGTGATTGAAGTCTGCATTGAACAAGCGGCTGGCCGTGTTCCCGTGATAGCGGGTTGCGGATCCAACGATACAACCAACGCTTTACTCCATTTGAATTTTTCGAAGAAATGCGGAGCAGCAGCCGGACTGGTTGTGGCGCCTTATTATAATCGCCCCAATCAGGAAGGCATTTATGCTCATTTTGAGACGTTGACGATGAAAAATGACTTACCGTTGGTGCTGTATAATGTCCCGGCACGTACGGTGACCGATATAATGCCGGAAACCGTCGCGGCTTTGTCTAAATTGCCAAGCGTCATTGCGATCAAGGATGCCAGCGGTGAAATTGACCGGGTCACCGATCATCGGCTTGCCTGTAATGATGATTTCTGTCTGTTGTCCGGCGTGGATGAACTTTCCCTTGCCTTTAATGCGTCGGGTGGCGCTGGATGTATTTCGGTTACCGCCAATGTTGCACCGAAGCTATGTGCGGAGTTTCAAGCCGCCTGTGCAGCCGGTGACTATGAAAAAGCGCGGGAGCTGAACGACAAGCTCTATCCGCTCCATAAAGCGATGTTCTCTGATGCATCGCCGGGACCGGTTAAATATGCGCTGTCACGTGTCGTTGATGGGTTTCCCACGGATCTGCGCTTGCCGATGACACCGCCATCCGACGCGGCGCGCAAGGCCGTGGATGCCGCATTGGAAGGAGCTGGTTTGATCTGATGGCTAAACCCCGTCCCCTCGAATTTGATAAGCAGAAGATCGTCGCCGAAAACCGGCGCGCGCGCTATGACTATCATCTTGATGAGAAGTTTGAAGCGGGCATTATGCTGACCGGTACAGAAGTTAAATCTTTGCGGTTTGGGTCGGGGACAATTGCCGAGAGCTATGCCGAGGTGAAGGATGATGAGGTTTGGCTGATCAACGCCAATATTCCCGAGTGGAGTCATGGCAACCGCCACAATCATGAGCCCAAGCGTCCGCGCAAACTGCTGCTCAATCGGCGTCAGATAAACAAATTTTACGGCGCGGTCATGCGCAAGGGCATGACCATTGTGCCGCTATCAATCTATTTTAACGGCAAAGGCCGAGCGAAAATCGAGCTGGCGCTGGCCAAGGGTAAGAAGGCTCCGGACAAGCGGGCTACCGAAAAGGACCGTGACTGGAAACGTCAGCAGGGACGGTTGTTGCGCGAACATGGCTGATCCAAATTCACAAGGCAAAGATTGGGGTGCGCGGACGATCATGCGCATCGTTCGCTGGCTTCAGGACAAAATGCCAACACGTAAGGGCATGGCGGAGAATCGCTATCTCAAGCCCATCGCCCACCGGTTTTTGCGATCGGACTTGTGGCGCTTTACTCGGCGCTCGGTTCCTCGCGGTGTTGCATTGGGGATGCTGGCGGCATTTCTGGTTCCCGTCGGGCAGATTTTTGGCGCGGTATTTCTGGCACTTCCGATTCGCGCGAATGTGCCAATTGCAGCGTTGACTACATTCATCACCAATCCTTTCACTTACCCATTCTGGATCGCGATAGCCAATCAGATTGGGAAATTTGTGCTGCGCATTGATGCGCTGACTTATGGCCAGCCGATCAACAATCAGATTCGCGGTGAGTTTGGCATTTGGCTAAGCTGGTTTGTCCGAGAAGCCGGCGTAACTGCATTTGGCTTTCTTTTGCTAGGTATTGCCTTTTCGTCATTGGGATATTTGGTAAGCTCTTTTGGTTGGCGCTGGTGGACGGCTCGAAAATGGGAGCGGCGTATCAGGAAATTAGGTTTAGATAGCGACGTTAATGGCGAGTGAAGCAAGAGATAATATTGGGCTTTTGAACCAGAGCACACAAAAGACCGCTAGTGACACGCGCCTACGCTTTGCACTGTTGGTGGCGGCAATGGCGATATCTCTGGGATTGCTCTATTGGCAGGTCCAGAACATAGCGCTGCTTGTCGCTTTTCTTGCCCTGGTAACCACAACCGGTGCTGTCGTCTATTTTTTGCGGCCCCGGAGCAATGTTGCAGAAGAAGAATCTTCTGCCTTCGCGGATTGGGCTGTTACGCGGCTGGTTGCGGATCAATCGGACGTGGGCTTGGCGATTACCGACCGCGCAGGTCGGTTGGTTTGTGCCAATGAACTGTTCACCAAATGGTTTAATGGCCCTGCCATTCCGCCGCAATTGCCGCTGCAAGATGGCGGGAATGATCTTCTTGCCACGGCTGGACGCGACGCCTGGCGCGACGGCCGTGGTTATGCGGAGGGTTTGAAACGCGGTGTCGCGGAATATAACGCAAAGGTAATGCGCGCCGGGCAGGGCGATGAATATCTCCTGTGGCAGTTCAAGCCGCAGCGACGCAGCGATATTTTGGAAGATACCATCCGCATGGTTGGCGGTGCCACTGGGCGGGCTCTTTCTGAGGCAGGCGTTTTAACCTGCGTAATCGGCGGTGAGGGACGGATCAGGGGATCTAATCAGGGGTTTGCTCTTCGGGCAACAGGCCGTGAAGAAGCCAATATATCCGGACGCAATTTTATTAATTTCATGCGATCGGATGACAAGGGCACGATCTTTTTCGAACGCGATGGTCGGCATGGTACGCCGGTTCGTCTGTTTCACATCCCGCTGGATCGTAGTCAGGAAAAAGGCCCGGCGCTAATTCTCTTAATCGATGATGATGGCGGTATGGTGGAGCGCGGCAAGGCGCTGGAGCAGATCGAAGCGATGTTGTCGCTGTTGCCACTCGGCTTGGCGCTGACCGATCGTGACGGCCGGTTCCTGTTTTTCAACAATGCATTTGGTAGAGTGGCTGGCGTTGGGGAGGGCGAGAAGCCTCTCTATCCGGGCGACTTGATGATTCGCGATGACAAGTCGGCTGTGGCGGATGCAGTACGCCGTTATGCGAGCGGTCCTACCATGTCCGGTGACCTTGCGGTGCGCCTGCGTTCCGGTGGAGAAGATCCGGTGGCACTCGGTATCGCCGGGGTTCGCGGGTTAGGTGATGCGGCGGTCTTGCTGTCGATCAAGGACAATAGCGAGGAAACGAAGCTGAAGAGCCAGGTGGCGCAGGCAACCAAAATGCAGGCGGTTGGCCAGCTAGCTGGCGGTGTTGCGCATGATTTTAACAATATCCTGACCGCGATTATCGGTCATTGTGATCTTATGTTGTTGCGTCATGCCCCGGGCGACAGCGATTATGACGATATCCAGCAAATCAAAAATAACAGCAACCGTGCAGCGGGGCTGACTCGTCAGTTGCTCGCTTTCTCTCGCCAGCAAACATTGCGTCCACAAATTTTGCAGCTACCCGATGTGGTGGCGGATGTTTCCAATCTGCTTAAGCGTTTGCTGGATGACAGCATCGAATTGGAAGTGAAGCACGGTCGCAATCTGGGTCTGGTTCGCGCAGATCCAGGACAGTTAGAGCAGGTCATTATCAATCTGGGCGTCAATGCACGTGATGCAATCCAGTCGAGCGGCGCCAATGGTGGCAAGATTTCCATTACCACGCAAATGGTGGCTGCATCCGACGTGCGTGCTCTGAAACGCGATATCTTGCCGGTTGGCGACTATACCGCATTGTTCGTTACCGATACTGGCAAAGGAATCCCGCCCGAGCTGATCGGTAAAATCTTTGAACCCTTTTTCACCACCAAGGAAGTCGGCAAAGGAACCGGTCTGGGCCTTTCCACCGTATATGGTATTGTCAAGCAATCAGGTGGTTACATCTTTGCTGACTCAAAGCCTGGTGAGGGTGCGACTTTTTCCATCTATTTCCCCGTCCATCAGATGTCGGATCAGGAAACGGCTCAGTTGACGGAACCTCTGAAGGCGGTTGCCAAGAAGGAGCTATGGGGGAGCGGTCATATATTGCTGGTTGAAGATGAAGACATGGTCCGCGCGGTCGCTGAGCGGGCGCTGACACGGCAGGGCTATTCCGTGGTGACCGCAAGTGATGGTGAAGAGGGATTACAGCATATCGATGCGCTTGGCGAAGGGGACGAGATTTTCGACATGATCCTTTCAGATGTCGTCATGCCGAACATGGATGGACCTGCCATGGCAAAGCAGGTCCGCGAAAAATATCCCGATATGCCAATCCTATTCATGTCGGGCTATGCCGAGGAACAGCTACGCAAATCCATTGATCTCGACAATGTCGCTTTTCTGCCCAAACCATTTTCCGTTGCACAAATTGCCGAGGCCGTTGGAGAAATTTTGACCGAACATGTTAAATAACATTCAGAATTCCTCTTATTACATTGTAAAATAAACACTTTATCTCAACTAAAAATTTTTATGTTCCACTCTTGTTCTAGTAGAACAAATGCGGTACATCATATCCATCATTGATTGATAGCGTACAAGCATTTAGCGAAGGGGACAGGCAAATGGCCGGCAATCTAAAAGTCGTAGAATCGGATAATCAATTGAACTCATCAGACAGACAAAAGGCGCTCGACGCCGCGTTGGCGCAAATTGATCGCGCCTTTGGTAAAGGCTCCGCGATGAAGCTGGGCTCACGCAAAGCGATGGAGGTCGAATCGATCTCAACCGGTTCTTTGGGGCTGGACATTGCGCTTGGTATCGGGGGATTGCCAAAAGGTCGCGTGATCGAAATCTATGGTCCGGAAAGCTCCGGTAAAACCACTTTGGCTCTGCATGCCATTGCCGAAGCTCAAAAGGCTGGCGGCACCGCTGCCTTTGTTGATGCGGAACATGCGCTCGACCCCGTTTATGCCAATGCGCTGGGTGTGAATATTGATGAGCTGATCGTTTCACAGCCAGATACGGGTGAGCAAGCACTAGAAATCACGGATACGCTTGTGCGGTCCAATGCGATTGATATTTTGGTCGTGGACTCAGTCGCTGCGCTTGTCCCGCGGGCTGAAATTGAAGGCGAAATGGGCGACAGTCATGTCGGCCTGCAAGCGCGTCTGATGAGTCAGGCGTTGCGCAAGCTTACTGGTTCTATCAACCGCTCCAAATGTATGGTGATTTTCATCAACCAGGTGCGGATGAAAATTGGCGTGATGTACGGCAATCCCGAAACCACATCTGGTGGTAATGCTCTGAAATTCTACGCGTCGGTTCGTCTCGACATTCGCCGCACGGGTCAGATCAAGGAGCGTGATGAAATTGTCGGAAACTCTACCCGCGTGAAAGTGGTCAAGAACAAGGTGGCACCACCGTTCAAGCAAGTTGAATTTGACATCATGTACGGGCAGGGCATTTCCAAGGTTGGCGAGATAATTGACCTTGGCGTTAAAGCCGGTGTTGTCGAAAAATCCGGGGCATGGTTCTCTTATGACTCCGTGCGTATCGGGCAGGGCCGTGAAAACTCGAAGCGCTTCCTGTTGGAAAATCCGGAAATGATGGCGAAGCTGGAAAATCAAATTCGCGGCAATGAGGAAGAAATTGCCGATGAGATGATGACCGGACCTGTCGGAGCCGATGGTGATTCTGAGGCTGATAGCGAATAAAGAAGACATAGGGGCGGACTAGATCGCCTCTATTCTTCTCTCCAAAATTGAATTTGCCAATCCGTTTCCCCCGAGGCGGATCATGGCATGCGGGCCGTCCTTCTGTCCCCCGATAGTCAGGACGGCCCTTTTCATTTGCTATCCGGCGCATTCCTGTCAAAAGTTGGAAAAACCTGATTGGCATGATGATTTTCAGGTGTGATTTGTGTGAACTTTGAACGCAAACAAGCCCCGCTCGGCATGTTTGCGATCATGTGAAAAAGGGGGTTTCATGACTATTATTGTCCATCATCTAGAAAACAGCCGGTCACAGCGGATCCTTTGGTTGCTCGAAGAGCTGGCGTTGCCCTACGAAATCAAGCGTTATGAACGCCACCCGAAAACACAGCGCGCGCCGGATAGCCTGAAAGCCATTCATCCGCTTGGCAAATCACCCATGATTGAAGATGACGGCCAGGTGATTATCGAAACGGCGGCGATTGTCGAATATCTGGTGACCAAAGCTGGCGGAACGCTTGGTGCGCCGGAAGACAAGACAGGTGCTCAGCTTTATACCCAATATCTGCATTTCGCCGAGGGTTCGATGATGCCGCCGCTATTTGGAACACTTGTAGTTAATCGATTAGGTTTCTTGGGCTGGCCAGCGAAAAAGCCCATTTTGGGTATGGTTGAGGAACTACTCAACTGGCTCGAAACAGAACTGGCATCCCGTCCTTATTTTGCAGGTGGCGCGCTGACTGCCGCAGATGTCATGATGAGCTTCCCGCTTGAAGCCTGCCAATCACGCGCAGGGCTTGATCATCGCTTTCCCAATTTGCAAGCCTGGCTCAAACGCATTCATGATCGGCCCCAATATCAAACTGCTCTCAAAAAGGGCGGCCCATATGCCTATGCCTGATTGCTCATCAAATTTTGGAATCCAGTCATTGACGGGATTGTAAACATGGCAGGCCTCGCCTAAGTCGATTTCATGATTACCACCAACGATATAAGACGCTCTTTTTTGGAATATTTTGCAGCGGAAGGACATGAGGTTGTCCCTTCCTCTCCGCTTATTCCGCATAATGATCCGACATTGATGTTCATCAACGCTGGGATGGTTCCGTTCAAGAATATCTTCACCGGTGCGGAGAAAAGCAGATTTCCGACCGCGACATCGAGCCAGAAATGCGTACGTGCTGGCGGCAAGCATAATGATCTCGACAATGTTGGTTATACCGCCCGGCACCACACTTTTTTTGAGATGCTCGGCAACTTTTCCTTCGGGGACTATTTCAAGGAACAGGCAATCCATCACGCCTGGGAGCTGATTACGAAAACGTGGGAAATTTCCGCTGATCGATTGACGGTGACTGTCTATCACACTGATGACGAAGCCTTTGATTTGTGGCGCAAGATTTCCGGACTGCCTGAAGAACGGATCATCCGCATCGCAACCAATGACAATTTTTGGTCCATGGGTGATACCGGTCCATGCGGTCCATGCAGTGAAATCTTCTATGACCATGGCGATCACATTTTCGGTGGTCCTCCCGGCAGCCCAGATGAAGATGGCGACCGGTTTGTCGAAATATGGAATCTGGTGTTCATGCAATATGAGCAGCATGCCGATGGCAACCGGATTGACCTACCAAAACCATCGATTGATACCGGCATGGGGTTGGAGCGTATCGCCGCCGTTATGCAGGGGACGCATGACAATTATGAGATCGACCTGTTCAAGGCGCTGATTGCACAGTCAGGCTCGCTGACAGGAACGGAAACGACTGGCGACAATCAAGCCAGCCATCGTGTTATTGCCGATCACCTGCGCGCATCATCCTTTTTGGTGGCCGATGGCGTGCTACCGGCCAATGAAGGGCGCGGCTATGTGCTTCGCCGGATCATGCGCCGCGCCATGCGCCATGCGCATCTGTTGGGAGCGCAAGACCCGCTCATGCACCGTATGGTTGGTGCGTTGACCAGTGAAATGGGCAACGCCTTTCCCGAATTGATCCGCGCAAAGCCGCTGATCGAGGAAACCTTGCTTCGGGAAGAAACCAATTTCCGGCGGACGCTCGACAAGGGTCTCAAGCTGCTGGATGCTGAAATTGCCGATATGAGTGAAGGTGACACCCTGCCTGGCGCAACGGCTTTTAAACTCTATGACACTTATGGTTTTCCCTATGACCTGACCGAAGACGCGTTGCGCGCTCAATCTCTCGGTGTAGATCGGGAAGGCTTTGATGTCGCTATGGCCGAGCAAAAGGCCGCTGCTCGCGCAGCATGGAAGGGTTCTGGCGATCAAGCATCAGAAGCCATTTGGTTTGATATAGCCGAACGTGAAGGCAGTACTGAATTCACGGGCTATAGCGCAGAGACTGGTGACGGCGTCGTGATTGCACTTGTCAAGGATGGTGCTGAAATTCAATCGGCAAAGGCCGGTGACGATGTCGTCATGTTGACGAATCAGACCCCGTTTTATGGTGAAAGCGGCGGTCAGATGGGCGATAGCGGCCTGGTGACAGGGCAAGATGGGTTTGCTGCAAGCATAACGGACACCAGCAAGCCATTGGGTCGTCTTCATGCCCATCAGATGACGATCGATGAGGGAGCGGTGTCTGTAGGGGATACTGTCCATCTGGTGGTTGATTCAACCCGGCGCACCCAATTACGTGCCAATCACAGCGCAACTCATTTGTTGCACAAAGCTTTGCGTCATCATCTTGGTGATCACGTGACTCAAAAAGGCAGCTTGGTTGCACCCGATCGTTTGCGATTTGATTTCTCTCATCCATCTGCACTGAGCGATGACGAAATCAAAGCCATCGAAGCGGATGTGAATGCGCAGGTGCGCGGTAATAGCATGGTCGTGACTCGCTTGATGAGCCCAGACGATGCCGTGGCTGCGGGTGCTTTGGCTCTATTTGGCGAGAAATACGGTGATGAAGTCCGCGTTCTGTCAATGGGCATCGAGAATGATACCGACTATTCGGTTGAGCTTTGCGGCGGGACTCACGTGAACGCTCTAGGCGATATTGGTTTGATGGTGATCATCTCTGAATCCGCCGTATCCAGCGGCGTTCGACGTATCGAAGCGCTGACGGGTGAGGCTGCACGATCGTGGTTTGCCGATCGTGACAGCAAATTAAAAGCTATTGCAGCGGCCTTGAAAGCCTCGCCTGATGAAGCTGCTGAGCGCGTGTCGGCCTTGGTTGATGAACGAAAGAAACTCGATCGTGAATTGACGGAAGCGAAAAAGGCTTTGGCTCTGGCCGGTGATGGCGGTGGTGGTGCTTCCAATGAATCGGAAACCATCGGCGACATAAGTTTTAGCGGACAAGTCATTAACGGCCTTAACCCCAAAGAACTGCGCGGATTAATCGATGAAGCCAAGAAAAGCCTTGGCAGCGGCGTGAGCGCTCTGATTGCGGTTAACGACGGGCGGGCGACTGTCGCCGTTGGCGTTACCGATGACCTGACCAGCACGTATAATGCGGTCGAGCTGGTGCAATCTGCTGTTGCTGCCGTTGGCGGCAAGGGCGGTGGCGGACGGCCTGACATGGCGCAGGGCGGTGGTCCTGATGGTGCCAAGGCCGATGATGCTATTGCAGCTGTGAAAGCTATTCTTGCGGGCTGAGTTTTGACTCACTCACGGTATTTGTGTCGAGCGCGGACGATTTCAGCTTGGGTTCGTTCTCCAAATCGCCATCTTTCTGGATCTGTTGGCGAAGGGCGTCGCGTTTTTCATGAATGGAAGCAATTACTGGGCCCATTGCTACGCCATTTTCGACCAGCACGGCCTCTGATAGTTGCAACGAACCCTCCAATGCTTCTGGCACCGCGTTGGTGGCACCGGCTTTATAGAGTTCAGCAGCATGATCCGTATCTCTGGCCCGAGCGATAATGGGCAGGTCAGGAACCCATGCGCGTACACGTTTTACAATTTGAACCGAAAGAACCGGCTCATCCATGGTCAGAACCAGCGCTTTTGCATGGCCGAGGCGCAGGCGGTCAAGCATTTCATTGCGTGCGACATTTCCGAAGATAATCGGATAGTCGTTACGCCTGGCTTCGGCCACAACATCGATATTGGATTCGATGGCAAGATAGCTTTGATCATGCGCCTTCATCATGTCTGCGACCAGTCGACCAACCCGGCCAAAGCCGATGATAATGGTATTCTCTGCATCGATAACTTGATCATCGGTAGCAACGATATTCTCTCCGCTCAGTTCAATCCGCCGAGCCATATCATGCCCAAATCTTGCCAAGAGAGGTGTGATCGTCAAGCCTATAGCGGTTACGATTTGCCAGAATGCTGCGGTCTGGGGTTGAATCAATTGCGCTTGCGCTGCGGCAGCCAAGACAATCAATGTGGTTTCAGATGGACTGGACATAAGCACGCCTGCTTCGGTTGCTGTACCCGGACGTGCTCCGGCAAACCTTAAGAGGCCGCCGGTAACAATTGCCTTCACCAATACCACGCCAACGACTGCCGTGATGAGGCTGGCCCAGTTGTCCAAGATGACGCGGATGTCGATCTGCATGCCCACGGTGATCAGAAACACGCCCAGTGCCAATCCCTTAAATGGGGCTGTTATAACCTCAACTTCGCCGTGATATTCCGTCTCGGCAATCAGCAGGCCGGCCAATAATGCACCGACGATCGGAGACAGGCCTGTGGCGGCGGTCGCGAGACTGGCCAATATGATTACCAGCAAACTGACGGACAGAAAGAGTTCAGGACTCTTGGTACGTGCAGCTTGAGCAAAAATACGGGGCAGCAGGAGGCGGCCAAGCACCAGCATGCCAATGATCACTGCACCGCCAACGACCAGCGTTTGAACAAGCTCTTCCCAGGACGATCCGCTGGCATAAGATGGTGCAAGCGCGCCGAGCAGGAAGATGATCGGTACAATAGCAACATCTTCGAACAGAAGCATGGCCAGCGCCGCCCGTCCCACCGGGCTTTTTGTTCCCGACATGGGTAAAACCAAAGCGGTTGATGATAGTGCCAATGCAAGACCAAGGCCCAGGGCACCGGCGGGATTTTGGCCAATGAGATAGAGCACAAAGCCAATAATCAAACCAGAAATGGTTAGTTCCGCAGCGCCCACCCCGAAGACCAGCTGTCGCATCGACCAGAGGCGTTTGAACGAAAGCTCCAGGCCTATGGAAAATAACAGCAATATGATGCCGAACTCGGCAAAGGGTTCGATTGCCTCTCGATCATTTATCGTGACAAATTTGAGCCAATCATATTGTCCGGATAAAGCGCCCAAGCCCGAAGGCCCGAGCAAGACGCCTACGAGGATGAAGCCGATAATCGGTGTGATCCGAAAGCGCGCAAAAGCCGGAATAACAATTCCGGCTGCGCCCAATATGACGATAGCGTCGATAAATGCCGGATTGTCGAGCGGTGTACTCATAGAACACACCTATACGCGAAACATTCCGTTTGTCAGCAAGTCAAAACGCGTTGGAAATTATTTCCAGTTTTCCATTTCGGTTTCGAGATTTGACCGCACCGCCTCAAAAAACTGCTCGGTTGTCATCCAGCTTTGGTCAGGACCGATCAAAATTGCGAGATCTTTGGTCATACTGCCGCTTTCAACGGTCTTGATGCAGACTTGTTCGAGCGTTTCGGCAAAGCGCGTTACTTCTGGCGTCTCATCAAACTTCCCGCGATAAATCAGACCGCGTGTCCATGCAAAGATGGAAGCAATCGGATTGGTGGAAGTTGCTTTGCCTTGCTGATGCTGGCGATAATGCCGGGTGACCGTACCGTGCGCTGCTTCCGCTTCGACTGTGTTGCCGGTCGGGGTCATCAATACAGATGTCATCAGGCCGAGCGAGCCAAAGCCTTGCGCCACCGTATCGGATTGCACATCGCCGTCATAATTTTTGCAGGCCCAGACAAATTTACCGCTCCATTTCATGGCGGCAGCCACCATGTCGTCGATCAGGCGGTGTTCGTAAAGAATATTGGCCTTTTCAAACTTGTCCTTAAACTCCGTCTCGAAAACTTCCTCGAACAGGTCTTTGAAGCGCCCGTCATAGGCCTTCATGATCGTGTTCTTGGTTGATAGATAGACCGGCCAGTTACGGTTCAGGCCATAGTTCATCGAAGCCCGCGCAAAGTCGCGGATCGAATCGTCGAGATTATACATGGCCATTGCAACTCCGGGGGAAGGGAATTGGAAGACTTCCTCGTCAATATTGGTGCCGTCATCCCCTTCAAATACCAGGCGCAATTTGCCGGGGCCGGGCACTTTGAAATCGGTTGCACGATATTGGTCACCAAAAGCATGGCGGCCAACCACAATCGGGTCGGTCCAGCCCGGAACTAGGCGCGGAACATTGTCGATGACGATGGGTTCACGGAACACAACGCCGCCCAGGATGTTACGGATCGTGCCATTGGGTGATTTCCACATGCGCTTCAGGTCAAACTCTTCAACCCGGGCTTCGTCCGGCGTGATGGTCGCGCATTTAACGCCAACGCCATGTTTGTTGATGGCATTGGCCGCATCTACGGTGATTTTGTCATTGGTATCATCACGCACCTGAATGGCGAGATCGTAATAATGCAGGTCGATATCCAGATAAGGTTCGATCAATCGTTCCCGAATCCATTGCCAGATGATGCGTGTCATTTCGTCGCCATCAAGTTCGACGACCGGGTTTTTGACCTTAATTTTTGACATAGATATTATTCTTTCCTGGAAGCAATATGTACCGACACACTCAGTGGGAGGAATCTAAGATGTCGATCTCTTAGCAAAGATCGCAATATGTTCAACCATCTGTTCAAAACATCTGCCAAGTTCCGGCGATTGATATCGCAAAACTCGCCTAGGAGTATTGTCACAGCAGGACACTGCTTCTAAGGAACGTTTATGGCGATAGAAAAATATTCAAACAAGGGCCTTGGCGAAGCCAAATGGTCCTTTCCACCGGTCCACCCTGAAGGTCGGAAATTTGCGGTCATCTCTGCAGCAATCACTGCGGCCTTTGCCTTCATGGCATGGGAGACGTTGGCATGGCCGATGGCCGGCGTTACGATCTGGGTGCTGGCTTTTTTCCGCGATCCAAAGCGGGTCACACCGCTGGATGACAAATATATTGTTGCACCCGCCGACGGTCTGGTCAATTTGATCATGCCCGTCGTCCCGCCGGTTGAATTGCAGGGGGAGGGCGGTCTTGGTGATGAAGAGCTGATCCGGGTCTCCATTTTTATGAGCGTCTTTGATGTGCATATCAACCGCACGCCGATTGAAGGTACGGTCAAGCGGCAGGCTTATATATCGGGCAAATTTCTGAACGCTGATCTCGACAAGGCCAGCGATGAGAATGAGCGCCAGCATTTCATGGTCGAGCGCAATGATGGCTTGAAAGTCGGCTTCACCCAAATTGCCGGGCTGGTCGCGCGGCGCATCATGTCCTTTGTTAAAGAAGGCGATTTTGTTGCCGTTGGACAACGTATCGGGCTGATCCGATTTGGCAGCCGCGTCGATGTTTACCTGCCCAAGGGAACGACGCCCAATGTCGTCTTGGGCCAGCGCACCATTGCTGGTGAAACCATCATCGCCGAAATCGGCCAGGTGAAGGAAATTGAAGGTATCGGGCAGTGATCCCGAATGTGATGACGCAGGACATATATTACCGCTAATGGCAGATAAACAGCCCATCCAGAGACCGGAACGCGGCATTTCCCTGCGCGCTTTTGCGCCCAATGCAGTGACGGCACTGGCGCTTTGCGTGGGATTAAGCGGCGTACGTTTTGCTTTTCTGGAAAATTGGGTGCTGGCGGCAGGGGCGATTGTTCTGGCCGGCATTTTGGACGGGCTGGATGGCCGGATCGCGCGTTTGCTCAATGCGCAAAGCCGCTTTGGTGCAGAGCTGGATTCGCTCTCTGATGTTATCGCCTTTGGCGTAACACCGGCTGTCGTTATGTTCTTTTGGTCCTTGCAGCATATGCCGCAATTTGGCTGGGTGATTTCGCTGACCATGGCCGTAGGCTGCGCCCTACGTCTGGCGCGGTTCAATGCCCATATTGATGATGAAGACCAACCGCATAAGTCCGCCGGTTTTCTGACTGGTATTCCAGCGCCCGTGGCCGCTGGACTGGTCATGCTGCCGCTCTATCTTTGGGTAATCACCGACCTGGATATGTTTCGGGATTATTTTGTGGTCGCACCATGGATTGTCCTGATCGCTTTCCTGATGATCTCCAACACAGCGACTTATAGCTGGTCGTCACTTCGCCTGCGCAAAAATATCCGGCTCGAAGCGCTGGCTGGCTTCGCTTTGCTCGGCGTGGCACTGATCAACAATCCGTGGATCACGCTCAGCGTCATTAGCATTGGCTATATTGTGCTGATCCCGTTTAGCATCCGCAGCTATGCAAAGGTCAAGCGGCAGCGCGCAATGGAATCGGCTGCACAGGACGGCGACGCGCGCTAGCTGGATAAGTCCGAACCACCCGGCGACTATGGCGCGGCGCAGCAGCCGGAGCGTTACCCTCATCGCTACCCAGTTCGGCAGCAATAACCGCTATAATCTTGTCCCTATAAGCATGAAACATCATGGCGATGGTCAAAAGAGCGCCCGCAAATGCCAGGGCGAAAAAGGAAGCAATAGCGATGGTTAGCATGTCAAAATCCAGTATGTTCTTTCTATGAACCTTTAATGTTCTAATAATGTTCTCATGTCAAATGTTTTTTGAGACATGGTTGTGCATTCGTTGTGAGTGGCGATTTGGTTACGTTTTTATTGGACCTCAGGCGCCGGGCGGGCACATCCGTGCCCTTGGCTATCGCGCCAATAAGGCGCGGCGCGCTCGCGCTTGCCTCGCTGCGCTCGGTCGGATCACCTCTAGGTTGTTGCAAGTCCGATGCATACCTTATTCTCTCCCCTGGAGGGAGAGAAAAGACTTGGCTTGGCAGCTTGCTGCCTAGCAAGTCTTAGAGAGGGGGCAAGTCTTAGAGAGCGGGCAGCGACTATCGCATCCCTTTATCCGCGCCGCCCCCCCCTCACCAAGTTCCACTAGCGTCCCCCGGGGACGCAAGCTCCACTGTCCTCTCCCTCAAGGGGAGAGGAGATCAGTGTGTCACCTCAAGTTAGGCACCGGACCGACGCGAAGCGGAGGCAAGCGCGACTGCGCGCCGCGCCTTATTGGCGCGATAGCCAAGCGGGCGGAGGCCCGCGCCCGGCGCCTGAGGGCATCAATAAAGACTCCTCATTCCCCTCCCCAAAGTTCACACAGTTCTCACCACCTCTTTCTCCACGGCCTGCTCACCGTCCTCCTGCTCATAAAAACCACTGCGCTCCAGAAACCCGCTGCGGTCAGCCCGCTCCCAGTCAAGCTCATCCCAGTCTTCACAATCGGCCAGATCAAGGTCAGACACATCAATATCCTCCGGCGCCATCGCCTCGATCTGCTCACGCCCGTGCTGCAGGCGCAGGGCGTTCATCAGCTGGGCATTGGTCAGGCCGTCGCTGTCCGTGCGGGCTTTCTCACTCGCCGTCTGGCCTGATGCGTCAATCTCCTCGACCAGCTCTACGCAATCATCCCCGTTGCCGATGCCCTCCAGCAGATCATCAAACTTCTCGGCTGCGACCCGTGCCGGCTTGCCTGCCAGATCAAGCCCATCGGCCATCTTGTCGAGCCGTCCCAGCGCCGCCAGAAACAAGGGAGCGCTCCAGCGTTCCCTTGTCCCCACTTCCTCGCCCTGATGCCAGACCGCTTCGCGCCAGCCGTTAAGCCCCTTATCCATCAACTCATCCTGAAAAATATCCCGCGCATGGATGATCGCAGCATCCCATGCCCGGGCGAAGGCCCGCGCATCCGGTCTGCGCCTCAGCTTATAGGCGCTCTCCCGAGACAGCCCGGCATAGCGCGCCGCTGCCCTTACATTACCCGTGCGCGCCAGGGCTTCAAGAAACTGCACCTGCTTATCCGGCGACCAGCCATCATGCCGCGCCCGGGGCTGGGCAAGATCATCGGTGGCAGGGATGTCGGTGAAATCATCGCGCGAAGGCTGATCGGTCATAGCTTGTGTTCCTTATGTTGGGGGGAACAGACAGATATAACCTATATGGTTAGCTGTAGGAAAGGGGAGTGTTTCGATAAAGTCAGGACCTGCTGCTCGTTGGATAAATAATGTCTGATCGCTTATAGGCACCCTTCGAAAGGGAGTATCAGCTATGTTGAAAGGCGGTTGCAATTGCGGTGCGGTATCTTTTGAGATCGAGATGGATCTCAAGGATGTCTATATCTGTCACTGCTCTATCTGCCGGAAATGGACTGGCAATAATGGTGTGGCTGTTTCAATTGTTCCAAACGAAAAATTCCGATGGTCCGCTGGACAAGAACAGATTGCGTGTTGGGAGAAGCCAGATGCCGATTGGCAAAGCTGGTTTTGTCGAAATTGCGGCTCTGCATTGCCAGGCCGCAACGATGAACGGAACATGTTTATCCCGGTGGGATTGCTCGACGCGCGTGTCGATAATCTGAAGGTTGCCCATCATATCTGGGTTGAGTCCAAAGCCTCCTGGGACGAAATTACCGATAACGGCAAGCAACATAAAAGAGCGTTTCAGGTTTAGTGTTACCGGGCTGTCAGCCCATTCCCCGGCATGCTTGAGGCAACAGCAGAAGCGGGGGGGCATTCGTCCATTATTTGCTGCACAGAGCCGGAAGAGATTGCGCTAACGCGTTAGCGGCTTCTCCATTTCATAGCGTTCAAAAGATTCTTTTCCGATCATCACGGTTTCTCGTTTGAGAACAGAAAAGCCGACAGAAGCAAAGGCTGGTTGCGCCATAAGGCTTGCATGAACCCATATCCGGTCCTGAGAAGATTTAACGGCAAGCTGTTCAATTTCCGCGTACATTCGACGAAACAGTCCGGAACCTTGAGCGGATGGCCGTATATATGCAAAATCCAGATAGGCATCTGCCGCAAGGCTCATAAAGCCGACTATTTGGTCGCTCGATTCAGCCACGACAATGGCCTGTTTGTCCAATCGTTCAAACCAGTCTTTGCCCGTTCTAGGCTCCGGAACCCAGGCTTCGCGCTGCGTTTCGCTATAGTGGCTGCGGCCCTTGCGAACCGCTTCGTACATCACGTCGCCAAGCGTATCATAGTCCGCGCTCGTGGCCTGCCTTAGTTGCACTTTTTCGTTCATCAAATCGCCGATCATCCAAAAAATTCGAACGGCTGACTACTTTCAATTCGAACAAGGTGCAATGATCACTGATAGATATGGTAATTTCCGATGCGTGCGTCAGACCACCAACCGGCACCGCCAACGAGACATGTCGATCCCGAAAACGGAAGTTGCAAACCAGATGATCATCCGCAAAACCTTCCGATCGAGGTTAATGAAAAGGAGCAAGCCAAAATGAATGCATGGATATTGATCGGGCTTGCCATTTTTCTGGAGGTGATGGGTACGTTCCTGCTCAAGCTCTCCGAAGGGTTTGAAAAATGGCATTGGGGTGTAGTTTCGATCATTTGCTATACTGCCTGCTTTTGGGTTTTGGCTCCGGCGTTAAAGGTTTTGCCGGTAGGTGTGGTTTACGCCATTTGGGCCGGGGTTGGGATCGTCGCAGCAACTTTGATCGGAATATTCGCGTTTGATGAGAAGCTGGGGGCAATCCAATATGCATGCATTGCAATGGTGATGATTGGTGCCGTTGGCTTGCGCCTTACCACAACATCCTGATTGTTCTATCGCGCGGGTCAGGCCTGATCTTTCAGAATTGATTATGGAAATTACCGCATCAGAATCGCGCTCCGGGCGCTAAAACTCTAAGCCCAGGGCATCAGCAACAAATCCCATAAGCGGTGCGACCTTTTCAAACTGTGCCTCTACGGCATCTTCAAACCTCGCCGATGTTGCGAGCTTTTCATCGGCATCTTGCATGCTGAAAAAGCTCTTGCGGCGCAGGTCGTTGATCAGGGGGTGGTCGGCATCGAAACCCTTGGGTGCGCGCACCAACTGGTCGCCGCGCAGATCAAGACCCTCCACCGCTTCTTCCCAGCGGGCGGGTTTGTCGACGATACGCTGACGGATATTGCGGAGCGCTTCGCCCTGTGGTCCCCACACACCGCCGCCGAAGAAAACTTCGCCTGGTCCGAGATGGACATAAAATCCGGGCGCGTGGGCATCCTTGCCAGCGGCATGGCGAAACTGGCATCCGACATGAGTTTTATACGGGCTCTTGTCTTTCGAAAAGCGCGTGTCGCGATAGATACGGAAACGGCTGCCGCCATTGGGGAGGGGGTCGACTATTATATGGGGACTGATAGCAGCGACCCGCGGCGCCATATGGGTGATGAATTCGGTCACCGGATCAACCACGTCGGACTGATAGCGTGCTTTTTGCGCCTTGAACCAGTCGCGGTCATTATTCTGTTTCAACGCGCGCAGAAAATCGAAAAGTTCCGGGCCAATCATATTTGCATCTCCTCTAATCAGACGCAATTTTGTCAGCCCGGAGATAGGGTGTCAATTTGACGGGCGATCCCAATTGGCGAATTGCCGATTGCCGACAAATCCAACTTCCTGAACCCCGGACCGTTTCACGGTCGCGATCGTATGGTCAAATATCTCATAGCGGGCGTTGGCATCGGTTTGCATATGGAGTTGCGGCCGATTTGGATCCTTGAGCATGGCGGTAAGCCGCGCTTTCAACTGTGTCTCGTTGACCGCTTCGCCATTCCAAAGCGTCAGTCCCGCGCCGTTTATCCGCAACAGATTAATCTCAGGCGGCTCACCTGTGCCCGGAATTGGTGGCGGCAGGGCGACCTCGACCTTGTGGGTTGCAATCGGGATAGAGAGCATCAGCATGACCAACAGGACCAGAAGCATATCAATAAGCGGTGTTATATTCAGCTGCGCCATGGGTTCGCTATGCGAAGGGCGGATACCATGTTGACGAAACTTAGGTCGATAGGCTGTCATTTTCTCTCTCCCGTTTTGATTAATACTCCAGTTAAATATTTGTAATGTTATAACATTATGCACATTTTGCAGGATTGTGCAAATCTGACCGGTGCGCAGCCGAACATCTACGCTCAGATCAGATTTGGATTATCGCGACACCTGGCGCAGGCCGCTATGCGTTCGCGTTGTCTTTTCGTTGAAACTTTTGCCAAGAGCGGAGCCCGCAACCGTGATCTTGGAGCTTTTGACGTAAGTCCTGCCATCTGGTGCCCGTGCGCAACTGGTTTGGAGGTCAAATTTATTGATCCGCGCGACAATTGACGGCTTGAATGATTTCGGAGCAGTCAGACTGTAGGTCAATATGGCGGGCGATTTTTTATCCACGGTGACGCGCCCGTTGAGATGTTTCACGAATTTCTTGCTGCCCTTTTCGTCCGGGTCCGGCAATGGTCTGAAAGCATAGGTCGCGGTGGTGGCGGTTTGGCTAATCAAGCGCGCGCTTGCGGGTATGCTTTTGGCCATCTCGCTGCACCAAAAGCCTTTGTAGCGACCATTTTCAATTTCCTTGATCGCTTTCTTGAATTCATCGGTCCAGGTCGACTTGGCTGGCCGGGAGACTTTCACCCGCTGGCCAGCAGGGCGGCTGGGATTGATCCGGCCAGCAGCGTTCATCTCACGCGTGACATAGCTGATATCATAGGAATAGGCCGGTCCGCTTTTTGGCGCCGCAAGTGCACGTTTGAGCGGTGTTTGCGCCAGGGCAGGGGGCGTGATGAGCAGACAAGATGACAGGAGTGCAATATGGAGCGACGGGAAGCGGGGTGAGGATTTCATAGGATTAATTCCGTTTCTGAATTTGCGAGAGGGAATTGGCAGATCAACAAAAACAAGACGACCTGCTTAGGCCAAAACCGCAATCCATTCATCGTTTTGCCAGAACAGGTGACGGGATGGATTTCTTGCCAAATATATGGGCTCACGTTTCAAAAAAGTTCCTTGCCTTATTTATCAAATTGGCGAAAGCTACAAGACATGTCGGGGGAATTTGAAGCTGCTGGAACGGCCATTGAGGGTGCCTTGATTGCAAAAGCAGTCGAGAGCGAAGGCGGCGATGCGACTGGGACACATTCTGGTGATTGTCTCAATTGCGGCGCGCCGGTTACGGGCAACTATTGCAACAATTGCGGACAGCCATTGCATATCCACCGTTCGATCGGTGCCTTTTGGCATGATATATTGCACGGCGTCCTTCACTTTGAAGGGAAATTCTGGCGGACATTGCCGCTTTTGGCCTGGAAACCGGGGGACCTGACACGGCGTTATATTCATGGCCAGCGCGCCCGGTTTATCTCGCCCATGGCGCTGTTTCTATTTTCCGTGTTCATGATGTTTGCGGTTTTTTCCTTCCTCGGTGACCCCTTCTCGACCAACGTCGATGGGTCAATTGACCAGGATGGCAACAGTGCCGTCGTGATACAGGCGCGTCAGCTGGACGGTCAAATCAAGGCTAAGATGGCACAGCTGCCCCAGGCAACCGGCGAAGATAAAATCAAGCTTGATCAAGAAATTCTGGATATGAAAAAGGGTCGCAATTTTATTGCGACGGTATCGGGCGAAGACATGCCTTATCCGGAAGTCAAGTTAGGCGATGGTGATATCCAGCTTGGCAATTTCTCCAAAGAAGAGATTGACCAATTGCAAACTGGCTTAGAGGATATCCAAGACGGCAATGTACTGAACGATGACAGCAGCGTGTCGACCGGTTCGAAGGAAGCGGATAAGATGATCAAAGACGCGTTCAAAAGGGTGAGCGAAAATCCGGAACTGTTGCTCTACAAGCTCAAGGCCAATGGCTATAAATTTGCCTGGTTGCTGATCCCGATTTCGCTGCCATTTGTTTGGCTCACCCTAATTGGTCGTCGCGGTTATCATTTTTATGATCATGCCGTTTTCACAACCTATTCGATCAGCTTCATGTCACTGCTTTTCATCACCTGCGCGATATTGGCAATGCTCGGCGTTTCACAAGGCATCTGGGGGATGTTGCTCGTCTTCTATCCGCCTTTTCACATGTACCGGCAGCTGCGCCATGCCTATAAGCTTTCACGTATTGAGGCGCTGTTGAGACTTTCTGCCTTGCTCGTCTTCACTGTCATCAGCATGACATTGTTTTTTACCATATTGTTTGCAGTTGGAATTTTGGGATAAATTATGACCATGAAAATTGATCGCCGCCAGTTAATGGCTCTGGGCACATTCGGCCTCGGCGCAATGTCTGCACCCGCCTATGCCACAATGGCTAAAGCACGTGGATTTACCCATGGTGTGGCGAGCGGTGAACCATCGCAAAATTCGGTGTTGCTGTGGACCCGATTTGTTGGCGGGGGTGAGAGCAAGCTGACCGTTGAAATGGCGCAAAATGTTGATTTCTCCGGCGCCAAGATGGTCGGCGAAGTGACGGCGTTGGCAAGCCGGGATCATATTGCGAAATTTATCGTTCCGGACCTGACGCCCGGCCAATGGTATTTCTATCGCTTTGTTGCGCCTGACGGGTCCAAGTCGATGATCGGCCGCACGCGCACTCTGCCGCAAGGGCCGACGCAAAAATTCAACCTTGGTGTGTTTGGATGTTCCAATCTGCCATTTGGCTATTTCAATGCTTATGCCCATGCGGCTCAGCGCAGCGATCTCGACATGGTGATGCATACGGGTGATTATCTGTATGAATATCCTGTCGGCACCTATCCTTCCGAAAAACAAATGCTGGCCGGCCGGATGATTGATCCGGGGCATGAGATTGTCGAACTGGCCGATTATCGTCTGCGCTATGCCGCCTATCGCAGTGATCCGGACTTGCAGCGTGTTCACCAACTTTACCCCATGGTCGCGATGTGGGATGACCATGAATTCACCAATGACGCCCATATGAGCGGTGCACAAAATCATCAGCCGAAAACCGAAGGTGACTGGGAAGTGCGCAAGCGCGTTGCCGAGCAGGTCTATCGGGAATGGATGCCGGTGCGGGATCTCGACCTGAACTTGGGACGCTGGAGCGAATATCAGATTGGCGATCTTGCGACCCTTATTCTGACTGAAAGCCGTATCGGTGGGCGTAGCGAGCCAGCGGATTTGGCCGCGGCTCTGCAGGGGCAGGAAGATATTCAGACGGCTCTTGAGACATTTCGCGACAGCACATGGCAGGATCCTGAACGCCAGATGCTTGGTGCCGTTCAAGAAGCCTGGCTGGCCGAAGCAATGCGCAAATCGCGGGTATCCGGAACGAAATGGCAAGTCTGGGGGCAGCAATGTGTGATGGGCGAATTGCGTCTGCCGCAAGAGGCGGTGAACTGGTTGGCCGACGATGCGCCCGCCTTTGCCAAGGCGCGGGTCGCGGTTGGCGCACTGGCGTCCAAAGTCGGCCTGCCGATCAATCTCGACAGCTGGGACGGCTATCCCAAAGCGCGGGAACGGGCATTGATGGGAGCGCAAGAGGCGGACGCCGACCTGATCGTGTTGTCAGGTGACAGCCATAATGGCTGGGCGTTTAATCTGGAGACCAGTGGCGGCGCTGCCGGCGTCGAATTTGGCGGGCATAGTGTGACCTCTCCGGGTCTGGAATCCTATTTGTCGGGTGCCGATCCTGTTACGGCTGCGCGCGCTGTTCGGGAAACCAATAGCCAGCTGCAATGGTGTGATACATCCAATCGCGGTTACATGACGGTTTCATTGACGCCGGACAAAGCGACTTCCACCTGGCATTTCCTGGATACGATCCGCGCAAAATCGACAGCGATGAAGGGCAGCGAAAGCCGCAGTGTGATGCACGGGCAGCGCAGCCTGATGGCGGTTTAGCACCGTACCCCCGCGCAGGCGGGGGCCTATCTCCTGAACCCAAATCCACAGATAATGGGAAAAAGGGAGTAAGCCGGCGAGATATAGTGATAACCATTTCCGCAGCATCAGGTCGATCGTGCCGGAGATAGGCCCCCGCCTGCGCGGGGGCACGGTTTGGGTGTGGGGGCAACGCATCGAACTTGTGCAATGGACGTATCATCGCACCGACCGATTTTTGTCCTGAACCTCTCGACATTCCTATCAAAGTTGCGCAAAGCAGCGGTTCCGTAAAACGAAACACCGGAATGAAAGAAACCATGTCAGAAGAATTCTACCGCATCAAACGCCTGCCGCCTTATGTGTTCGCTGAAGTGAACGCGATGAAGGCCGAAGCGCGCGCCCGCGGAGAGGATATTATCGACCTTGGCATGGGTAATCCCGATGGTGCTCCGGCGCAGCATGTCATCGACAAGCTGTGTGAAACAGCGAATGATCCGACCGCGCACCGCTATAGTGCGTCCAAAGGGATAAAAGGGCTGCGCCTCGCGCAATCCAAATATTATAAGCGCCGTTTCGATGTTGACCTCGATCCCGAAAGCGAAGTGATCGTGACTTTGGGGTCCAAAGAAGGTCTTGCGAATCTGGCACAGGCAATCACCGCTCCAGGCGACGTCGTGCTGGCGCCCAATCCGTCCTACCCGATCCATACTTTTGGATTCATTATAGCAGGAGCAGCCATCCGCTCGATTCCCGCCGCACCAGGGCCGGATTTCTTCACACGGCTTGAATATGCGATGAGCTACAGCGTGCCGAAGCCATCGGTGCTGGTCATGGGTTATCCCTCCAATCCCACAGCCTATGTCGCCGATCTCGATTTTTACCAAAAAGTCGTTGATTTCGCGCGCGAACATAAGCTTTGGGTGATCAGCGATCTTGCCTATGCCGAGATCTATTATGGCGATGTGCCAACGCCATCGATGTTGCAAGTCAAGGGCGCGAAGGATTGCGTGGTTGAATTTACCAGCATGTCGAAAACTTACTCCATGCCCGGCTGGCGCATGGGATTTGCCGTCGGCAATCAAAAGCTGATCGGCGCGCTGACACGAGTGAAATCCTATCTCGACTATGGTGCTTTCACGCCGATACAGGTGGCTGCAACTGCTGCGCTGAACGGTCCGCAGGATATTATCGATGAAAACCGCGCACTCTATAAAAAGCGCCGCGATGTCATGGTTGAAAGCTTTGGCCGCGCTGGCTGGGACATTCCGCCGCCAGAGGCGAGCATGTTCGCCTGGGCACCGGTTCCCGAACAATTTCGTGAACTCGGCTCCATGGAATTTGCCAAGCGCTTGATTGCCGAGGCCGGCGTTGCCGTTGCGCCAGGTACAGGCTTTGGTGATGAAGGTGAGGGCTATGTTCGCCTCGCGCTCGTCGAAAATGAGCAACGCATCCGCCAAGCGGCGCGGAACATGAAGAAGTTTCTCAGCAAAGGCTAAAAGCAGCGTCTTTTGATATCTGAGTTTTTCGCGCTCCGCGGCTATGACGGAGTACTGAACCCGACTCATGTTCTGGAAGCCACCGACAACCCGAAGAATATGTGATGAGCTGCGTATTTCATCACTGGAATGTAAAAATCTGCGTATTTCGCAATTATATTGGCGAAAAAAGCTAAAAAACGCTTCGAAGAGTTTAGTAAGTCTTACGCAGCCTGTTTGGGGATGTGGATATGATGCAGCCCCAGATTAATTCCCCCAACGTTCAATAAACAGGAAATATATTCTGATGACCATTGTTATGGGCCGACGCCAATTGTGCAAATTTGGTATGGCCGCAGCGGTACTGCCCGTTTTGCCCGCTTGTGTGACACGCTATTCTGAAAGCCGGACACCAACTGAAGGTCAGGTGAATTTTATCGAAGCAAAGATGGCTGAACATCGCATACCCGGCGCTGGCCTGGCCTTTGTTGAGGAAGGAAAACTGGCTTGGGAGCGCGGTTTCGGCGTTAAAAATAGCGAAACCGGTGATCCGGTTTCAACGCAAACCCTGTTTCAAGCGGCATCGCTTTCGAAGCCTCTCTTTGCTTATGTGGTCATGCAGGCCATCGATCGAGAGGAAATTGGTCTAGATGACCGCCTGACAAAATTTGTACGCCCGACCGATCTGAAGCCGCATCATTGGTCAGAGCAGATCACTGTCCGTGATGTTCTGCAACACACGACGGGATTGCCGAACTGGCGTGATGACAAGGATGGGCCGGAACCCTTGGTACCGGCTTTTGAACCGGGAACGGGTTCGACCTATTCGGGTGAAGCCTATCATTGGCTCCAGCGTGTGATGGAAAAGATCACCGGGCTTGGCCTGGATGCGATGATACGCGAACGGTTATTCGTTCCGGCCGGGCTGGAAGATATGCGCATGCTTTGGGAACCTGAGCGCGATAGTCGAGAAGTCTATGGACATATTGTAAACGATCAGGATGCGCTTGTTGTCGACAACCTGCAATTTATTCGCGAGCAAGGACCCCGTTTGGTGGAGGTTGCAAAGCGGTGGGGCCGACCCATGCGCATGTGGACGGCTGAAGACCATGAAAAGGCCGTCGCTGAAATGCGCCCTCATGAACACGCTCGGCTTAAGGATCGTCCCGCATGGCGGTGGGGTCGGCCCGGTGCCTTCATTATCGATAGCGCATCGAGCCTTAGATGCACGGCTGGCGACTATGCGCGCTTTCTATGCCTCATGATGCCTGGCCGCGACCGTGCGGATTGGGAGCTCACCGAACAAAAACGGCAAGCGATGCTCACACCGCAATTCGAACAGGACATTGAAGGAGGCCGATTGCCGCGCACTTTTGGGTGGGGACTTGAAAAGCGCCAAAACGGTGTTGCTTATTATCATTGGGGGAAAAATGGCCGTTCCCATATTTCGGTCGCTTTGGGAGACCCGGTGACACAAAAAGGGATTGTGGTCATGACCAATGGGCCGAATGGCAATGCGTTTATCAAAGATGTCGTTACATCACTGATGGACAAAAACTATATTGGGATTACGTCCTGAGTCGAAGATAGCGTGGGTCGTACGCACGTTTTTGCGACCACCGCCACTTTACCCTTGCATTTCGCGGCGCATCGCTCTAACGGCACGCACATTCCACATGGAAAGCGCTCATACCGGTGCTGATACCGGCCTTTCAGGTCGTTTGAGGTTCTCAGCTTTCCAGAGGCATAACCGGATAAGGAGAAATATTATGGCGGCCCCTGTCGTCACCCTACAGCAATTGATTGAAGCCGGAGCACATTTCGGCCACCAGACCCACCGCTGGAACCCGAAGATGAAACCATATATCTTCGGTGCCCGTAACGGCGTCCACATTCTTGACCTTTCGCAGAGTGTTCCTTTGTTTGCTCGCGCGCTTGATTTCATTGCCAATGCAGTGTCTTCCGGCGGCAAGGTCCTTTTCGTTGGTACCAAGCGTCAGGCGCAAGAGCCTATCGCAGAAGCAGCGCGGATGAGCGGACAGCATTTCGTCAACCATCGTTGGCTCGGCGGCATGCTGACCAACTGGAAAACCATTTCCAACTCGATCCGCCGGATGAAGACGCTCGAAGAGCAGCTGTCCGGTGACATGGCTGGCTTCACCAAGAAAGAAGCGCTGCAGATGACGCGTGAGCGCGATAAGCTGGAGCTGTCTTTGGGCGGTATCCGCGACATGGGCGGTATTCCCGACGTGATGTTCGTGATCGACGCCAACAAGGAAGAGCTTGCGATTAAGGAAGCCAATGTTCTTGGTATTCCAGTTGTTGCGATCCTCGATTCCAACGTTGACCCCAGCAACATAGCATTCCCAGTTCCAGCCAATGACGACGCGGCTCGCGCTATTCGTCTATACTGCGAATCAGTGGCTGCAGCTGCTACCAAAGGCGGTCAGGAAGCGGCTGTCGCATCGGGTAAGGATTTGGGTGCAGAAATAGCGCCGCCAGTTGAAGCAATTGTTTCGAGCGAAGCCAATGCCAGTGCAATGGCTGCTGGTGAAGCAGCTGCAGTAGCAGAGATCGAAGCAGCTCCAGCGGAAGAAGCACCTGCTGAAGCGGAAGCGCCAGTAGCAGAAAAAGCGGCAGAAGAAAAAGCGGCAGAAGAAAAACCCGCTGCAGAAGAGAAAAAAGCGCCAGCCAAAAAACCAGCTGCCAAAAAAGCGCCAGCTAAGAAGGCTGCTGCTAAAAAGGCACCGGCTAAGAAGGCTGCCGCCAAAAAGGACGACGACAAGAAAGCCGACGAAAAGGCCTAAGCTTGAAGCGTCTTGGTGCGGTCATATATTGACCGCATAGGAAAATGGCGGGGCGGCATCGGTGCTGCCCCTTCATTTTATTAAAAGCATTACATTCTCACACATGAAATTGAGGAATTAAGAAATGGCTATTACAGCAGCAGCAGTGAAAGAACTGCGCGAGCGCACAGGCGCTGGCATGATGGATTGCAAAAAAGCATTGAACGAAACCAATGGCGACGTGGAAGCAGCGGTTGATTTGCTGCGCACGAAAGGCTTGGCTGCCGCGCAGAAGAAATCCAGCCGTACCGCGGCTGAAGGACTTGTTGGCGTGACCGTATCCGGCACCAAAGGCGTTGCTGTTGAAGTGAACAGTGAAACCGACTTTGTTGCCAAGAACGAACAATTCCAATCCTTTGTAACCGGCGTAACCGAAGTTGCATTGGGCTTGGGCAGCGATGATGTCGAAGCTCTGGCAGCGGCTGACTATCCTGCTGGCGGTACGGTTCAGGACACGCTGACCAACAACATCGCAACCATCGGCGAAAATCAAACGATCCGCCGAATGAAAACTGTTGCGGTGAGCAGCGGTACCGTTGTGCCTTACGTTCACAATGCCGTGACACCAACAATGGGCAAAATCGGTGTGCTGGTTGCTCTGGAAAGCACCGCGGGCGCAGACGTTTTGGAGCCATTGGGCAAACAGATCGCCATGCATATTGCTGCGGCCTTCCCATTGGCATTGAATGCTGATGGCCTGGACCAGGACATGCTGGAACGTGAGCGCGCTATTGCCGCAGAAAAAGCCGCTGAATCCGGCAAGCCAGCGAACATCGTCGAAAAAATGGTCGACGGCGCGATGGCAAAATTTGCCAAGGAAAACGCGCTGCTCAGCCAGATTTTCGTCATGGATAACAAGACGCCAATCGCTCAGGTTGTCGAGCAAGCAGGCAAGGATGCTGGTGCTGAAATCAAGCTGACCGAATATGTCCGCTTTCAGCTTGGCGAAGGTATCGAGAAGAAAGAGGAAGACTTCGCAGCAGAAGTCGCTGCAACACTCGGCAGCTAAACATACAGATTTGCGACCAAATATCAGTTGGACGCATTAACACTTGGCGCAATGGCGCGGACTATCTATGGTCTGCGCCATTGTCATATTTGGGGCGGATCAGACGCCATGGCGTCACAGTTTGCGGGATGGATTTTGCATGAAAAGACCAGCGTTTAAGCGCATTTTGCTGAAGCTTTCGGGTGAAGCTTTGATGGGTTCGGGGGAGTTCGGAATCGATCCGGAAACCGTGAATCGGATTGCGGCTGAAGTGAAGTCGGCGAAAGAAGCTGGTTATGAACTGTGTCTCGTCGTTGGTGGCGGTAACATATTCCGCGGACTGGCGGCAGCGGCCAAGGGCTTCGACCGGACGAGCGCCGACTATATGGGCATGCTGGCAACCGTGATGAACGCGCTTGCGGTGCAAAATGCGCTGGAACAAATGGGCTGTGACACGCGGGTCTTGTCGGCCATTCCGATGGCCAGTGTTTGTGAGCCCTATATCCGCCGTAAAGCGGTTCGCCATCTTGAAAAGGGCCGCATTGTAATATTTGCAGCCGGCACCGGTAATCCCTATTTTACTACTGATACCGCTGCGGCGCTGCGCGCTGCGGAAATGGGCTGTGAAGCCTTGTTCAAGGGCACCAGCGTGGACGGCGTATATGACGCTGACCCGAAAACCAATCCCGATGCGGTGCGCTACGATGCGCTGAGTTTTGATCAGGTATTAACCGATAATTTGAAAGTTATGGATGCCAGTGCAGTGGCCCTGTGCCGAGAGAATAATATACCGATCGTGGTCTTCACGATCCGCGAGCAAGGCAATCTGGCGACTGTCCTGGGCGGTGGCGGAACCGCGACCATCGTCGGCGCAACAGAATAGATTTTAGGAGAAACTAGCCATGGCAGAATATAACAAAAGCGATCTTGAAAAGCGCATGAAAGCGTCGATCGAAGCGTTGAAGCACGACTTGAGTGGTCTGCGGACAGGCCGTGCTAACACCGCATTGCTGGATAGCATCACGGTCGAAGTCTATGGCGCAAAAATGCCGCTTAACCAGGTGGCGACCGTATCGGTGCCGGAACCTCGCATGCTGTCCATTCAAGTTTGGGACAAGGGGAATATTCAGCCGGTTGAAAAAGCGGTACGGTCTGCTGGTCTGGGGCTGAACCCAATGGTGGACGGTCCTAACATCCGGTTGCCAATTCCGGACCTGACCGAAGAGCGCCGCAAGGAACTTGCCAAGATGACCGGCCAGTTTGCCGAGAAATCCCGTATTGCGATACGAAACGTGCGCCGCGACGGAATGGACGATATCAAGGCGGACGAGAATAAGAAAGAAATTGGCGAGGACGATAAAAAACGCCTGGAAACAGAAGTGCAAAAGCTCACCGATGATATGATTGCGGAAGCCGATAAGTTGGCGTCGGCGAAGGAACAGGAAATTCTGACACAGTGAGGCTGATGCCCACAAAAAAGGGATCGACAGATCCAAAATCAGATGCGGGCCAGATCGCTGATCCGACCCATGGTGCACGCCATATTGCGATCATCATGGATGGCAATGGTCGCTGGGCAAAAAAGAAGCATTTACCGCGCGCCCTTGGTCACAAAAAAGGTGTGGAGGCGGTCCGCGATATAGTGCGCGTTGCCGGTGAAATGGGCATCGAGGCGATGACGCTTTATGCGTTTTCCTCAGAAAACTGGAGCCGGCCAGAGGATGAAATCACTGATTTGATGGGGCTACTCCGTCAATATATTCAATCGGATATTGATGAATTTGACGAGAATGGCATCCGTTTGAAGGTGATCGGTAATTACAAGGCGCTCGATGATGACATTGTTGACCTGATCGACAATGCGCTCGAGCGGACGGCGAATAACGACCGCATGACTTTGGCCATTGCGCTGAACTATGGTGCGCAAGATGAAATGGTGCGGGCGGTAAAGAGCATTGCAGAATCCGTCAATCAGGGCAGCATGGATCCTCAGGAGATTGGAGCGGATCATATCTCTGATGCGCTGGATACGGCGGGGATGCCACCGCTTGATCTGCTCATTCGGACATCGGGAGAGCTTCGTCTGTCCAACTTCCTGCTTTGGCAATCGGCTTATTCCGAGCTTTATTTCACCGATACCTTGTGGCCCGATTTCGACAAGCGGGAATTGCAGCGTGCGTTAAAGTCCTTTGGCGATCGGGATCGCCGTTTCGGTGGCCGCTGAGCTATGAACGACCCAGCAAGTCCAGCCAAAAAACCACCCAATGAACTGGTGACGCGGATCATCGTAGGTGTGGCTTTGGTTGCGACGACTATCGCCACTTTGGTGATGGGCGATCATTATATCGGCCGGCATGCGTTCTGGTTGCTCATTGTTCTCATGGCGCTTGGCATTTTGTCGGAATGGGCTGGTCTTACAGGACGGTTGGAAAATAAGCGGCTGGCCCAATATGCGCTGTCCGTGCCGCTCGCGATCATGTCTTACATGGCGGCGGGCCCCTCGTTTCTGGCGCTTGGATTAATATTTGGCGCGGCGATGTTCATTGCTGTCTTCGATCGTTCTTACAAGCTTGCGCTGGGCATATTATATGCCGGTTTACCGGCGCTATCCATTCTCTACCTGCGCGGGGTGGATAATGGCTTGCTGATTGTATTCTGGACGCTCGCGCTGGTTTGGGCGACAGATATCGGTGCCTATTTCTCTGGACGAGCCATAGGCGGGCCGAAACTGGCACCGACATTCAGTCCCAACAAAACCTGGGCTGGACTTATTGGCGGCGTGATTGTCACCGGCTTGTTCAGCTTTGCATTGCACGTTTATTTTCAGCTACCGTTCCGACTGGTCCTGCTTAGCCTGCCGCTGGCGGTATTAGCGCAGATGGGCGATCTTTTTGAAAGCCAGATGAAGCGCAGCGCAGGGGTCAAGGATAGCGGGACAGTATTCCCGGGGCATGGCGGTGTGATGGATCGGCTCGATGGACTGATTCCGGTAGCACCTGTGGTTGCAATTATCATATTGTTTGACAGCTTATGAGAGACGTAGCGACGAGAACGGTTTCGATATTCGGCGCGACCGGATCGGTTGGGACATCCACGCTCGATCTGATCCGCTTGGACCGCGATAAATATCATGTTGTTGCCTTGACTGCGCATAGCAATGCCGCTGCGTTGGCCGACTTGGCAATGGAATTTGACGCCGATATTGCGGTAATCTCTGATCCAGAGCAATATGATGTACTGAAGGCATTGCTGGCCGGATCGAATATCCAAGCTGCAGCCGGGCCAGACCAGCTGGTTGCAGCCGCTGCATTGGATGTGGACTGGACCATGGCGGCTATCGTTGGTTGTGCGGGCTTGCCCCCGACACTGGCCGCCCTGAAAGGCGGGAAAACGGTTGCGCTTGCGAATAAAGAGGCTTTGGTTTCAGCAGGCGCGTTGATGATGGCACAGGCTAAAGAGGCTGGTGCGACCTTGCTGCCGGTGGATTCGGAGCATAACGCGATCTTCCAATGTCTGCAGGGCGGCAGGATTGATCAGGTACGCAAAATTACCCTGACGGCTAGCGGTGGTCCCTTTCGCTCATGGTCGAAGGAGCAAATGGCTTCCGTCACTCCGGAACAGGCTGTGGCACATCCCAACTGGGATATGGGCGCGAAGATCTCCGTCGATAGTGCCACGATGATGAACAAGGGCCTGGAATTGATCGAGGCGCATCATCTTTTTCCGGTCGGGCTCGATAAGATTGACATATTGGTGCACCCTCAATCGGTGATCCATTCCATGGTCGAATATCATGATTGTTCGACACTGGCGCAATTGGGATCTCCGGATATGCGCATTCCTATTGCCAGCGCCTTGGCCTGGCCCGAGCGCATGGATACCGATTGCACACCGCTCGATTTGGCGAAAATTGGCAGGCTGGATTTTGAAGCGCCTGACGTGGATCGCTTTCCCGCCATCAAACTGGCGCGCGAAGCCATAGAGGCGGGGGGCGCTGTTCCGGCTATATTGAATGCAGCCAATGAGATAGCCGTGGCGGCCTTCCTCAAAGGCAGTGTTCAGTTTCTGGAAATCACTGAGATTGTATCGCGCATAGTTGACAGCTATAGCCCGGGCGAACCGAATGATCTTGCGGATATTTTTGCAATAGACAAAGAAACGCGTGATCGGGCTGTGGCAATGATTGAGGATGTTAAAGTTTGACCGAAAATCCCGGTATATTGATAACCTTATTCGCTTTTCTGATCACTATCGGAGTGCTCGTTTTCATTCATGAAATGGGGCATTATCTGGTTGGCCGTTGGTGCGGCGTCAAAGCGGATGTGTTCTCAATTGGTTTCGGCAAGGAACTTGTCGGCTGGCATGACAAGCGCGGGACACGCTGGAAAATCGGTGCATTGCCATTGGGTGGCTATGTCCAGTTTGCAGGCGATATGGACCCGTCCAGCTCGGCAAGCGATGAATGGCTGAAATTACCGGCAGAGGAGCGCAATCAGACATTTCAGTCCAAATCGCTGCTCAAACGCGCGGCGATTGTTTTTGCCGGACCCGCGATCAATTTCTTGTTCGCGATACTGATACTCGCCGGTTTTGCATTAACCTATGGCGAGAGTGTTACGCCCCCAATTGTCGGAAATGTTGCAGAAAAATCGACTGCCGCGACCATCGGATTGAAAAGTGGCGACCAAATTCTGGAAATTGATGGCGACAGCATCGTCCGTTTTTCTGATCTTTCGCGTGAAATATCGATCATTCCCGATGAGAAAGTTGAGATTAAATTCGAACGCGATGGAGAGGTTATCTCGAAAGAGGCGACGATTGGTGTCCGGATTGAGGAAGATCGGTTCGGCAATCAATATCGGATTGGCCTGTTGGGTATCTCACCGGGCAGTATCGAACGGCGCGACGTGTCGCTTTGGGAAGCACCGGTTGTGGCGACGCGGCAGACAGCCGAGATTGTCGACCTGATCGTCACCACATTGGGACAAGTTATCAGCGGACGGCGATCAGTGACGGAACTGGGTGGACCGCTGAAAATCGCACAGGTTTCCGGCGAGCAATTTGTGGCTGGGTTAAACCAGTTCATATTCTTTGTAGCGTTAATCTCAATTAACTTAGGGTTCATCAACCTCCTGCCAATCCCCATGCTCGATGGGGGACATTTGATGTTCTACGCCATAGAAGCGGTAAGGCGAAAGCCGGCCAGCCCTATGGTGCAACAATGGGCATTTCAATCGGGATTTGCATTGGTGGTGATGTTCATGTTGGTGGTAACATTTAATGATTTAGCCTCTTTCGGACTTTTCAGAGTGTTTTCGGGCTGATTGCCCATTGATTGATAAGTCTGGTTGGGGCAGGGGGTTTCGCAAATGCTGATGCATATTTTGCACTGGTTAGTATTTTTTGAGTTTAAGGCGTGAAAGCGAGTTTGTCTGTGAAGCATAAAAAACGGCTCCTGCCCATATTGATGAGTGGTACAATCCTGGCAGGCACCGCGATGCCAGCGCATGCGCAGGACACGCCAGTGGCTCCGGTCCCTACGACGCTGCCTCCGGCAGCTGAACCTGCCACAGCGGTGGATAATACGATCAGATCGATCGTGGTGAACGGCTCGCAGCGTCTGGAGTCGGACACGGTCCTGTCTTACATGCAGCTGCGCGTTGGGCAGACTTATACGCAGGAAGCGGCTGACCAGGCCCTGAAAGACCTTTTTGAAACGGAATTGTTCAAGGACGTCAGTATCCGCAACAATGGCGGTGCGGTCGTTATTGATGTTGTTGAAAACCCCGTCATCAACCGGATATTGCTGGAAGGCAACAAGCGGATCAAGGAAGATGCCATCCGACCAGAAATCCGGTTGGCTCCGCGTCAGATTTTCACGCGATCCAAAGTACGTGCTGACGTCGCGCGTATCATTGAGCTGTACAAGCGCAAAGGTCGTTTCGCTGCCAGCGTGGAACCCAAAATGGTTCAGCTTGATCAGAATCGCGTGGATATTGTTTTTGAGGTCAATGAAGGACCGAAATCAAAGGTTCAGCAAATCAACATAATCGGCAACGAAGTGTTTTCCGATGGTAAGCTGCGCGGTGAAATGGCGACGAAGCAATCTCGTTTTTATCGCTTCTTCAGTTCAAGCGACACTTATGATCCGGATCGTCTGGCTTTTGACCAACAGAAACTGCGCCAATTCTATCTGACCGAAGGCTATGCCGACTTCCGGGTTATCTCGGCTGTTGCAGAGCTGACGCCGGACAAAAAAGACTTCATCATCACCTATGTTGTTGAAGAGGGCGAGCGTTACAAATTTGGTGAAGTGACCGTTGAAAGTGAGATTCGTGACTTCACGGCTGAAACCCTGACGCCGCTGTTACCGATGAAAGAAGGCGACTTTTACGACGCGAAACAGGTTGAGGATACGGTGGAAAGCCTGTCTGAAACCGCTGGTCTGTTCGGCTATGCTTTTGCAGATGTGCGGCCGCAATTTACCCGTGACAAAGAAACACTGACCATGGGGATTAATTTCCAGGTGGCGGAAAGTGACCGTGTCTATGTTGAACGGATTGACATTAACGGCAATACGCTGACAGTCGACAAAGTTGTTCGCCGTGAATTTCGTTTGAACGAAGGTGATGCGTTCAACAGTTTCCAGGTCAAGCGCTCTGCCAACCGGATTAAATCGCTGGGCTTTTTCCAGGATGAGCTGGAAATCGAACAGAAACAAGGCAGCGCACCGGACCGGATCATTCTTGAAGCCAATGTCGAAGAGCGCGCAACGGGTGAGTTACAGCTATCTGCCGGCTTCTCCAGTGTTGAGAATTTCATTCTGCAGGCCTCTGTCCGGCAACGCAACTTCCGCGGTAAGGGTCAGGAACTACGTGCCAGCGTAAGCTATTCGAGTTTCTCGCAATCTATAGAATTTGGTTTTACTGAGCCGTACCTTTTTGACCGAAACATTGCGGTCGGTGTCGACGTGTTCCGCCGTGATTTGAACAGTTTTAACTTTGTGGGCGGTGACCGCGAAACGACCTTTGAACAGCTCACCACTGGTTTTCAGATCCGCGCTGGCGTGCCGATTACAGAATATTTGTCGGCCTCCCTGCGCTATGGGTTGAGTTACGACGATGTGACGCTTGACGAAGATTTGTTTTTTTCTCCCGACGCCAACGGCGTTCTCTCTTGCGATCCTTTGAGAGCAGGGCGTTTTCTGTGTGACGCGATCGGCAAGCGAACGACTTCTTCTATCGGTGCGTCACTTATTTATGATGACCGTGATAATCGAGTGCGCCCAACCAGGGGGCAGACCATTGTTGGTAGTCTGGACTTTGCGGGTCTCGGTGGTAGTGTAAAATATCTCCGAGGTCGTCTGAATGCCGCTAAATATTGGAGGGTATTGGGCAATTTTATTTTCTCGGTTAGTGCCGAGGGTGGATATATTCATCCTCTCGAAAATCGCGGAAGCGCGGCAGACGGGATCGATGATGTACGGTTGACGGATCGCTTTTTCCTTGGTGAACCACAAATTCGTGGTTTCGACATTCGCGGTGTTGGTCCACGGATAATAAGATCTCGCTTCAGGGAAGAGATTGTTGATGGTCGTGCAGTCAATTCCATTATTGATTTCCGGGAAGATCGCAGCAGTGTTACCGATGATGCTATCGGTGGTAGAGCTTATTATTTGGGGCGGGCCGAATTGGAGATACCGCTAGGCAGTGGCGCGCGTGAACTGGGGTTGCGACCATCTATTTTTGTTGATGCTGGCGCTGTGTTTAACGTCACCCAGCCACTATTGGTTGACAACCGGGTTCAGGCTGTTGTCGAGGGCGTTCCGCAGTTTTTGACGGTTGGAGCCGATGGCAACATAACAACAACGGCTGATGCCGTAGATGCTAATGGCGTTCCCAATGAACCCGATCTGGTTCTTGGCAACAGCTTCACCGAACAATTTTTCGGCGATAGCGCCAAGCCCCGTGTTTCCGTTGGCATCGGCGTCAACTGGAACTCTCCATTTGGTCCGTTCAGGATCGATGTCGCTCGCGCTTTGTTAAAAGAGCCCGGAGATGATACTAAACTCTTCACTTTCAATGTAGGAACACAATTCTAATGACTTTTTCAACCAAGACACTTTTGAAATCGGCCGCTTTGGGCCTTGCGACCTTGTCGGTGCCGGCAATGATGGCAACACCGGCTGCGGCGCAATCCAGAACCAGCATCGCGGTTGCCAATTATGAAGCAGCGGTTGTGCGCTCTCAGGCCTATCGCACTGCTGTGGAACAGATGAAAACAACCTATAAGGCGGATATCGATGCGACCAATGCGCGTGCAACGGCTCTGCAGGCCGAGCTAAAGCCTCTCGTCGACGCTTATAATGCCGCTGTTCAACAGCCTAATGCGAACGCGCAAACGGTGCAGCCACAGGCACAGGCCTTGCAGCAGAAGCGTCAGTCTGGCCAACAGGAACTGGCCCGTCTGCAACAGCGTGTTACAATGGCGACCGCTTATGTTGAAGAGCAAGTTGGTTTGAAACTGAACGACGCGATCAAAGCGGCGATGAAAGCCAAAAATGTTGATCTCGTTCTGCAGCCTCAGGCTGTGGTTGCGCGTGAACCTTATGTCGATATGACCGATTCTATCGTGGCCGAGCTTAACAAGCTGGTTCCATCGGCTTCGATTACGCCGCCAGCCGGCTGGAAACCCGGACAGGCACAGCAAAACGCTCAGCAACCAGCGGCTACGCAGCAACAGCCTTCCGGTCGGTAATAGAACGGCATGTCTGAACCTTTGGACTATGACGTCACCAAAGTGATGGCGGTGTTGCCGCATCGCTATCCAATGCTGCTGGTCGACCGAGTGGAAGAGCTGGTCAAGGATGAATCCATTCGCGCGGTGAAAGCCGTGTCGATGAACGAAGGGTTTTTCCAAGGGCATTTTCCGGGTCGTCCGATCATGCCAGGCGTGATGATCGTCGAGGCGTTGGCCCAAGCAGCCGGTGTTTTGGCGATGGAAAGTTTCGGTCTGGTTGGTTCAGGCAAGCTGGTTTATTTCATGGCCATTGATGGCGCCAAGTTCCGCAATCCGGTTGAGCCGGGCTGCCTGCTTTCGCTGAATGTCGAATTTGTTCAAAAACGCCCAAGGGTCTGCAAATTTGCCGGCAAAGCCATGATTGGTGACAAACTGGCTGCCGAGGCCAGTTTTACAGCGATGATTGCCGATCCACCCAGTGCATAATTGGCTGGTTAGAGGATAAAAGAATCTTGCACTTTGATGCGGTGGCGGCTAATGCGCCGCTTCGCAGACTATTATACGCTTAGGGAACTGGTCGGAAACCAGCCCGTTTTGGAGCAAAAAATGAAAAAAGATACGCATCCCGATTATCACATGATCAAGGTCCAGATGACCGATGGCACTGTGTTCGAAACCCGGTCCACATGGGGCAAAGAGGGCGAAACACTGCAACTCGATATTGACCCGACATCGCACCCAGCATGGACGGGCGGCAATCAGCGTCTTATGGATGCTGGCGGTCAGGTTGCTCGCTTCAACAAGCGTTTTGGCGGTCTTTCACTGAAGAAAAACTAAGCTTTTTGGGGCAGGGGGCTTATCCCCCCTGTTTACCACAGGCTTACGGCTCCGAGCCATGGCGTGAGAAGGGCAAGCTTCTGGCGATAAATCTCGGTTGCCTGGACTGGTGAAATTCTAACAAACTGAACATCCGAGCCCGGTCTCAATTGTCCGATCAAGTGACGATCGGCGCGGATCACCTGAGCAATTCTGGGATAGCCACCGGTTGTTTGTGCATCTGGTCCAAGCAGAAAGGGTTCGCCATCTGGCGGGCATTGAATTGTACCTGGGAAAACCGGAGCGCTTTTCATTTGCGGGCCATCATGCTGTTCCAAAGGCGTGGATTGCAGGGCAAGGCCCATACGATTGGCGCGCGCACCAATTGTGAACTTCTTATCGAATAATTTCTTTTGAGCGTTGTGGCTTAGGGCAGAATATTCAGGACCAATTGTAATTCTGATTATGTGCCCTTTTGACATTATGGGGCGCAGGCCAGAAGGAGTTTCCGCTCCGCTGGTTTTCACATCGCTCCCTTCATTTATCTTAATTTTGTCACCGGTTTTCAGGGTACGTCCTTCATATCCGCCCAGTTTTGCACCAAGATAGGTGGACTGGTTTCCTAACACAGACTGTGCCGCTATCTGTCCGGCGACCGCCAGATAAGACCGGCAGCCTTTATCTGATGGACCGATATGGATTTCATCACCTGGTGTGACGGGGATCGGGCTATGTACTGGCCGATCTTTTCCATTGATTCGAAGAAAACAAGCGGCACCGGTAAGTGCCACCAAATTGGCTTGCCCGACGGTGAACTTGGCATCATCCAGAGTGATTTCAATCGCTGTCGCATCAAGAGGATTACCGACCAGCCGGTTTGCCAAGGCAACGGAAAGGCAGTCCGCTGCCCCGGCGGCGGGCATGCCCAAATGACGATGGCCAGAAAATGGTGCGCCTTGTAACGTGGTTTGCAAACCGGGCTTGACGACGGTGAGCGTCATCACGCCGAATCTTCGCTATCTTGCTTTGCCTTGATGGTTTCATACTCTGCGCGGTCTATTGGTTCGAAGCAAACAGATTGATTCGCCGATAACAAAGCCGGGTCGTCCCGATTGGGATCGAATAACTTCAATGGCGTACGCCCCACAATCGGCCAGCCACCGGGACTGTCGAAGGAATAGACGCAGCTCTGGTCGCCAATAATGCCGACGGAGCCGGCTGGAACCTTCTGTCGGGGTTTTGGCAGCCTGCCGATATCCGCAATCGCCTCTTGGCATTGCAGATAGGCAAAACCCGGCATGAAACCCAGCATCGTGACCTTGAATGAAAGGCCGCTATGCCAGGCTATCAAAGCATCGGCGGACAGGCCCATTTTCTCGGCTAGCCACTCGCGGTCGGGGGCAAATTCGGGATCATAGCAAATGGGGATAGTGATCGGAGTTGAGGAACCTATCGATGCAATCGACGGATGGAGCAGCTGTTCTGTAAACAAATCTATCGCTTCATCTGGCGACATGACAGCAGGATCAAACTGAACGGCGATGCTGTCCAGTCCGGTTACGACCTCCTGCCATTTCTCCTCTTCCCGGCAAGCGGCTATGGCAGCCTGTGCCTCCTCAAGATTCTTTAACGGGCAGCAGAGCCAGTCATCACAGGCATGAATATCGCCGGCGCTCATTCGTTTATTGATCCCGGGGCGCTGCGACGGATATGCCCTCAAGCTCCAATGCACGCCGCATCGCCGTTGCAGTGGCCAGCGCGCCGTCGCTGTCGGAATGAAGGCAGAGTGTATCGGCCGGAATGATTTTCGTCTGGTTTCCTGCCGTCTTGATCGGTTGTCCAAGCGCCAATGCCAACCCTTGCTGCAAGCGCTCAGAATCATCCTGAATGACAGCGCCTTTTTCCGTTCGAGGCACTAAGCGGGAATGCTCGGTATATTGCCGGTCAATAAAGGCTTCGGAGACGAAGCGGACGCCACTTTCTGCAGCTTTCTGCTGCACGAGCGAGTCTGCCATGCCGACGAGCGTCAGGTCTTCCCTCCGGGCAAGATGCACCAGAATTTCGGCCAGAACATCGTTATCCTGTGCGTCGTTGTAAAGTGCGCCATGGGGCTTCAGGTGGGTGATGCGGCTTTTGACATCCGTCGCTACCGATTTGATCGCCGCCACTTGTTCCAGCAAGCTGGTTTCTAAATGAACGGGATCAATTTCCATACTTACCCGTCCAAAATTTTCGCGATCGGGATAAGACGGGTGCGCGCCGGCTGAAACGTCTTTTGCTTTTGCTGCGACCAACATTGCGTGCATGGTTTTGGATGAGCCAGCATGGCCACCGCAGGCGATATTGCAACTCGAGACAATATCCATGATCGCGATATCGCGTGCCATGCCTTCCGAGCTATCGTCCTCACCCAGATCCGCATTCAGGTCAATTGTGAGAGTCATGGCCACCATCCCAGTGCACGTGCGATGAGCCTGAAGCCGAGCATGGTCGTGATGGCCAATATAATCGCACCGGCGAGATTAGCTTTCCAACCATTGACATGTTTGCCCAAAAGCGCGCTGTCATTGGCCAGTTTGATCAGGAAAAAGGCAATTACGGGTAGCAGCAATCCATTGGCGATCTGGGCAACGAAGATAATCTCAACCGGTTTGTAATTGAGTAGCGCGCCAAAAGTGCCGGACAAAATGACAAGTAAGGCACCAACTCTAAAAGGTGTTCGTGATACCCCTCCGGTCGTTTTTCCAAAAATTTCCTGTACGATATAGCCGGTTGCAAGCGGTGCGGTTATGGCGGAGGTCAGCCCAGCGGCAAACAGACCAGCCCCAAGCGTCGCAGTTGCAAAGCTGCCAAATAGCGGATTGAGCTGCTCAGCCATGTCGGCGGCATTGGCAATCTCTTTACCACTGCCAAACAGGCTTGCTGCTGCAGTCGCTAATATGGTGATCGAAACCAGCCCGCCAAGCCCGATGGACAGGCTGCTATCTGTTTGCGCAACTGCCAGATCGCTCTCCTCCTTCCAACGCTCTCTGACACTCGCAGCATGGAGGAACAGGTTGTATGGGACGATAGTTGTACCAATCAGCGCGATCGCCGTGAATAATCCGCCTTCGGGAATGGAGGGAATGAAACCACCGAAAATCGCGCCTATGTCGGGCCGGGTTATCAGGAAGGTTAGCAAGAACGCAGTGCACATGAACAGCACCATGGCAATCAATATACGTTCGACCCAACGGGGTTTGGAAAACAGGATCAGCAATCCCGCGATTATGGCAATGGCGGTAATGGCAAGGCCGCGATTCTCGGATAGGCCGCTGTTGAGCGCCTCCAGTCCCAATAGCGCGCCGGAAATATTTCCTGCCTCATAAGCTGCGTTGCCCAGCGCCAAGGCCGCAATGAGCAAGGCTGCGGCAAGCCAACGGACGATCGGAGAGGCAACGCTTTGCATCATGGCCTCGGCGAGGCCTAGGCGGGAAACCAGAGCAACGCGGACGGCGATAGACTGCAATATGATCGTCGTGATCGTGGCGAAAACAAGGGCCCATATCAGCGCAAAACCAAAATTGGCGCCGGCGAGCGTGCAAGCGGTGACGGTTCCAGGACCAATGAAGGCCGCCGAAACCATCATTCCCGGGCCAGGGCGGTAGCCGGTTATTTTCATTGAAGCTGCTGCAATATGATCATCCCTATTCACTGTCCCGCTTGCTTCAAGCCGTTCCATTAGTCAGGCCAAGGCCAGGCACGTTCCCGGAACCATTTTGTGATTACATATTTGGTGCCACGGCGCACCTTCATACCGTGATGGAGCGTCAAACTGTTAATGTCGCCGTCCGGCTTCATGTTGTTCCAGCATATGATGCTGCCTGTCTTGGGGACGAATTTCTTGTTTAGTTTCACGAAACGTGTGGCACCGCCCGCTCCAGGTTCGTTGAGATAAATCATGAATGTCCAGGTACGTTGGCCGGATACGGAACAGAATTTTCGGAAATCTTCGCCATTGGGATCAAAAAAATCTGTGTGCGCCTTGAATTCCTGACCTTCGGCATAGCGTTGGCCCTGTAAGGGTTCACCAAATTGCCGATCAATATTTGCAAAGCTACAGATTCTATCGTCTATCCCAGCAACAAACGCGTCATCATGATCGAGATCGCATGTCTCACTGGTACGAAAATAGTCATCGCCATTGGCATCGGCGATTGTTGATGGTCGGCGCTTTTCATCGATTAGCTGGATGAGCCTATCGCATTCATCGGCTTTCAGAAAATTCTTCAACATACAAAGCTCGACGCCTTTGTTCGGAAAGCGTTGCACCTGACCGAGCGCGACCAGATAATCTGCGGTCGTGTTGTTATTGTCTGCCATCAAATTTTCCGCGATCACTCCAAATATCGGGTCATCAGATTAGATGAAAAATTGATTGCCGCAACCGCTCTTTGCTGTCCGGCATAATGTGGATATAGATAAGCCGGTCATGGCCGGTGAAAAAGACAATCGCTGCGATAGCACCACAACGCAGGGCGGCTTTACGCTGGTCGAGATGATGGTCGCGCTGTTTATTTTTTCGTTGCTGTCGGTTGCAGGTGTCATATTGCTGCGCGGCGCGGTGGACAGCAATGCCGTCACGGATGCGAAGCTTGGTGATATGGCGGAGATGCAGCGCCTGGTGTCACTGATGGAAGCAGATCTAAGCCAGGCTCTGCCGCGGCCGCATCGTGATGAAGACGGAGACCGGGTAGCTGCTTTCATTAGCGAAACAGGCACTGGCGGGCGGGGCTTTTTATCGTTCAGCCGCGGTGGGCAAAGCAATCTGAACAATAAACCGCGATCCAATATACAGCGTGTCTCCTATCAATTGAATGATGGCCGACTCGAACGTTTGCAATATGAGACGACAGATGGCGGTTCGATCAGCGAGCCAGCCGGACTGTTGAACGGCATTAGCGAGCTGGAGCTGCGCTTTCGCGACAAAAGAGGGCGGTGGCTTAATCAATGGCAGACCGAACGGCTCAATGATTTACCCCGCGCGGTGGAATTACAGTTTGAACAAAATGGCAGAAGCTATCGTCACGTCTTTCTAGTTGGGACGGGTTATCTATGATGGGTTTTGGCCCGGCAAAGAAAAGCGAACGTGGTGCGGCCCTGCTGACCGTATTGTTGCTCGTTGCCGTGATAGCGGTGCTCGCTGCGCATGGGATAGACCGACTGGCTGGCGCCACCAAATTGGCGTCCAACGCCCGTGAACTCAGTCAGGCCAAGGCTTATTTGATCGCAGCGGAATCAATTGGCATGCAATCGGCGGAACAGATTGTCAGCCTTTCGCCGGGGCGCACAACCAACTTGGGCGGTTGGAATGGTCAGGAAAGGCGGTTCCCGGTTCCCGGCGGTGTAATCACTGCAGCGCTGACCGACGGTGGTAATTGCTTTAATATCAACAGTCTAGTGAGCCAGAATGATGCGCTCTTATCAGCGCGTCCGGATGGCCAGACACAATTTGTCCGGCTGATGACTTTGCTGGAAATACCGGAAGGCGAGGCCGCCGAGATTGCGGAATCAGTCACCGACTGGATTGATAGCGACACCGCGCCATCTCCGCGTGGCGCGGAAGATGAATATTATGCGCAGCTGGAGGATCCTTATCGTACCGCCAATGCCATCATGGTGGATATTAGCGAGCTGCGCACCATAAAAGGGGTGACCCATGCGGTCTATGCACGGATCGCGCCTTGGCTTTGTGCCTTGCCGACCACGGATTTGTCACCGATCAATATCAATACCTTGCGTCCCGAACAGGCAGTTTTACTGGCTATGCTCTCCAATGATCCGGATATTGTGCGTTCCCGTCAATTTCTCGGGCGCCGCGCCGAAACGGGATATGGCAGCCTTAATGATTTTTGGGCCGAACCATTTCCTGCCAGCTTTCTTGCGCCGTCGCAGGTGCAAAGCCAGGTAAAGCTGAAAACACGCTGGTTTCGGCTGGACATGGCAGTGGAAATGCAAAGTGCCTTGGTGGAAGAGCGCGCATTGGTTGATGCCGGGCGTCAACCGGCGCGATTGGTTCACCGTCAGCGTGGGAATGCCCTGTAGTAATTTGCCCACCAATATTGTTTCACGCGATTTTGCTATGCTAAATACTTGACGGCTGCCCCCATGCATCCCTATGCAGCGCGGCGCAGCGGATATGTTTATATATCCTGTGATTATGGCGATCGTAGCTCAGTTGGTTAGAGCGCCGGTTTGTGGTACCGGAGGTCGCGGGTTCGAAGCCCGTCGATCGCCCCATTTTCAACATCATCTCGACAGCATAATTAAATGGTTAGCGGTTCTCCAGACGTCATGGGGTGACAAAAGTGTTTTGTAATATTATTACGTTCAAACCAAATTATGTTACTTTTCCAGCGAGGGGATTTTCCAAATGTCGGTAATGTGGGATCTGCCAGATTTTGATGGCCATGAAGCCGTCCATTTTTTCCATGATCGCGAAACCGACTTGAGCGCGATTATTGCGCTGCATTCAACCCATTTGGGCCCTGGTGCAGGCGGTACGCGGTTTTGGCATTATGAGAATCGTGAGACTGCTGTAACCGATGCGCTGCGCCTCTCGCGCGGAATGAGCTTCAAAAATGCAATGGCCGGATTGCCATTAGGTGGCGGGAAGGCGGTTATCCTTGCCGATGGCAATCGGCGGAAATCTCGGGAAATGCTTGCGGCCTTTGGACGGATGATTGATTCGCTGGGTGGCCGTTATGTCACCGCAGAAGATGTCGGGATCAGCACCGCTGACATGGTCGCTGTATCGAAAGAGACAAAATATGTCTCGGGCTTGCCGGTCAGTGATCATGGCGACGCGGGCGGTGATCCCGGTCCGTTTACGGCCATGGGTGTCTATCTCGGCGTCAAAGCAGCTGTGAAACATAAATTGGGTCGCGACAGCATGGAGGACGTCCATGTGGCGATCCAGGGTGTTGGCAGTGTCGGCGGCGGATTGGCGCGTTTGCTGGCAAAAGATGGTGCACGGCTCAGCATCGCAGATATTGATAAGGATCATGCAGCCCGTTTGGCGGAGGAACTGGGTGCGGCCGTGGTTGGCCTTGATGATGTCATGCGTTTGGAAGCCGATGTGTTCAGCCCCAATGCTTTAGGTGCGATTCTGGATAAGGTTTCTATTGCTCATCTTAACGTTCCGATCGTTGCCGGCGGTGCTAATAATCAGTTGGCAACCCCGGAAGATGGTCAGCGGATTTTTGATCGCAACATTCTCTTTGCGCCTGACTATGTGATCAACTCCGGCGGCATCATTAGCGTCGGGTTGGAATATCTTGGTGATAGTGATGTTGAGGAAGTGAATCGGCGGGTTGCAAATATACCAGGCCGATTAACCGAGATCTGGGAAGAAAGCGCATCGAGCCAATTGCCGTCTGCCGTAGTGGCCGACAATATGGCGCAGGCATTAATTGGCCGGTGAGCCTGGTTTCGCAATGCCGGTTTATGCGGGCTAGAACCTGATCCCGACCTAAGTTTCTAGATCGCAACCTGCATGAACTTTGGTTTGCTTTTCTGATCCGTGGCGCTTTGCGTCAGCGGGTAATTGCCTGGAGGCAAGGCGGCCAAGGGCATCCCGGCAGCAGCAAGATCATAAGGTGATACACGGTGACGTGTACATAGACCACCGGCGCCATCGCTAACCAACGGCGTCTCGAATTCTGTCGCCACCATTGCTTCCTTAGCTCTCAGAACCGTGCAGATGACTAGCTGTCCTCCGCCAAGATCGAGGACCAGTTGAGTCCCAACAGGAACGCCGAGCATCCCTTCGAAGCGAGCACCGGTTTTGGAAAGATCGCGCATGACTACTTCATAACGATGATCTTCATGGATTGCACCAATGCGTCTGAAAACCGTACGCCGATCGGGCCGATAAAGATCTGGCCCATCGGGCTCTATACGGAATTCACCGCTACCCAGTTTTTCTTCGATTTCCTCAATTCTCAAGGCCTTGGAATATATCCAGCCTTGAATATAGCGCGCGCCCTTGGAGCAAACGAGGGTAAATTGATCGAACGCCTCAACGCCCTCAACCGTTGTTTCCATGCCCAAAGCTTCCGACAGGCTGACGATGGCCGCGATGATTTTGGCGCTGTTCTTGTCTTTCTGTGTGCAAGAATCGACGAAGCTCTTGTCGACTTTGATCTTGTCAAATGGAGCAGAGCGCAAATAGCTAAGCGATGAATAGCCCGTCCCAAAATCGTCCAGAGCCAGGCGGACGCCGAGTTCTTTCAATATTTTGAACGTGTTATCGATGGATTCGCTGTCGCCCATGAATACGCTCTCGGTCAGTTCGAGTTCCAGCCGCTCAGGGGCCAGGCCGCTTGTGGCCAGCGCGTTCATGACGATTTCGGGAAATCCGCTATTCGCAAATTGTACGGCCGATACATTGACCGCAATACGCACGGAGTGCGGCCATTGCAGAGCATCGGTACAAGCCTTGCGCAGTGCCCATTCACCGAGCTGGTTGATAAGATTGAGTTCTTCGGCGATCGGAATGAACACGCCCGGGCTAACTGCACCCCGTTCAGGATGTACCCAACGCATCAGTCCTTCAAAACCTACGACCATATGGTCATCGGTGCGGACCACGGGCTGATAATGCAGCTCCAGCTGATCATTGTCCAGCGCATGGCGCAAGTCTTCAACCAGCAGGCGGCGTTCCTCTTCTTCATCCTTCAGATCGGCCGAATAGAAGCGAAATTGGCCTCGTCCCGAATTTTTGGCGGAATAGAGTGCAAGATCGGAACTGCGAACCAGTTCGTCTTTTTCAACGCCATCATAGGGGGCGACTGCGATGCCGACTGATGTTCCAATGACGGCACTTTTATCGTCAATGGGATAGGGCTGAGATATAATTTTGACGATCTTTTCCGCTATTTCGCCCAATTTCCCCCGGTCATCAATATCGGGCAGGATGATCTGGAATTCATCGCCACCAAGCCGGCCAATTTCGCCGCGATCGCCGACAATTTTGCGAAGCCGTGTCGCCACTTGCTGAAGCAGCTCGTCACCGGCGGGATGTCCCATTGTGTCGTTCACCTGCTTGAACCGGTCGAGGTCGAGCATCATGATGGCGCAGCTGCGGCCCGCGGCCTTGAAAGCGCCCAAAATACCGTTCAATTGGTTGTCCATGCGGTGGCGATTGGCGAGACCGGTCAGCGAATCAAATTCGGCAAGACGAGAATCCTCAAGTTTGCGCTGATATTCGATCGTGACATCTTTCGCATTACCGCGATAGCCTTGGAAATTGCCGGCATCATCAAATTTCGGATGGGCAGAAATCATCCACCAGGTGGGGCGATCTTCTTTGCCCAGAGTCAGCGGTACGCGGCGGACGACCAGATCGTGTAATTTACTGCGGCGGCTGAGTTGATAGTGCAGCGGGCGATCCGATTTTTCATCCGGATTGTCGGGGTCATTTTCAAACAATGACGTAAATGGCTGATTCAATATCTCACTGATCGGCATGTTCAGGTTTTCTGCTGCCTTTTCAGATAGATATGCAAAGCGACCTTCGGCATCGGTGGCCCAAAGCCAATTAATGCCCGCCTGCTCAAAGTCATCAAGGACTTCGAGGCGTTTCGCCTGAATTTCGGACGATGCAACGGATGCAGGTCCGCCGGCTGAATCATTGGAAAACGCTTTAAGTAAGCCTTTTACTGCCATAAATACTCTTAAACCTCAGCCGTACCGAAGATTGAACTTTGAACTCTTATAGTGGGGTGTAGCACCACATGGTTTACAGAGCGCTAACGGCAGTTGCTAACTATTGATTTTGCCACAAGAACAACTGGCGATGCGGTATAAAGGGAAGCCGTTCAGAAAAACACTTGTCGCTTCGCAACAGTTCTGCCATCAAAAATCGAGATTTTACTGGTCGCACAGTAGCCAGAGGCAATGACCGTTTTTTAATGCACGCTTACGCAAATCCTACTCGCTTTCTGTCCTTGGCAAAGCCGCTGACGCTTTGGTTCTTGCTGTTGGGGCTTGTACTTGTCGGTTTTGGCTCTGGTTACGGCCTGTTTTATGCGCCGGCGGACCGGTTGATGGGCGATAGCGTCAGGATTCTGTACATTCATGTGCCGACAGTTTGGCTTGCCATGGGCGGATGGACGGCCATTGCGATTGCCAGCGTTGTGCAAATTGCCTGGCGGCATCCATTGGCGGCAGTCGCTGCACGCGCCGTGGCAGTTCCCGGGGCCTTGTTTACGGCTCTAGGCTTGATCACCGGTTCGATTTGGGCCCGCCCAACCTGGGGCACATGGTGGGTTTGGGACGGCAGGGTTACGTCGGTTCTGGTACTGTTCTTTCTGTATCTTGCCTATATTGCGCTTGCCAGCGCCAGTAGCGAGAAAGGCGGAGTATCCAGGGTAACTGCGATTTTTGGGATTGTCGGAGCGGTCAATATTCCGATTATCAATCGCTCCGTTATATGGTGGAATAGCCTGCATCAAAAAGCGAGTATTACTGTGAGTGGTTCTTCAATTGATGCCGCATTTCTATGGCCGCTCGCTATAAATGTAATTGGCTTTAGCTTGGTATTTGGCGCAATCGTCCTCATGAGAATGCGGGGTATTTTGGCTGAAACCAAGGTTGAAGCGAGATTGAAACGGATGGCGGCAGAATGAATCACTGGCCTTTTGTCATTGCTTCTTATGCGATTGTGCTGCTGGGCACAGCGGCAGTTATTGCTGGAAGCTATGTGGCGATGCGCAAATCTGAAGCGAAAGCGGACCAGCTGAAAAAGGCCCGCAAATGAACGGGAAAATAAGAGAGATTATCGCGTGAAGGCGAAACATCAAAGATTGACATTGGCGGTGCTGGCTCTGATTGCCCTGGTAGGGGCAGGCCTGTTGGCGGCGTTTGCGTTGCAGGATCAGGCCAATTATTTCTACACGCCTTCGGATATCGTCGAAAAACGTCCAGCAGTTGGACAGGCGATCCGTCTTGGTGGCATGGTTCAGGAAGGTTCCATTCAGCGCGCCGAGGACGGTGTCACCGTGAAATTTACCGTTCATGACGGTGCGACTTACCAGCCTGCAACCTATACCGGCATTACACCAGATCTGTTCGTCGAAGGATCAGGAGTGGTTGCTGACGGCAAATTAAATGCCGACGGCCTGTTTGTTGCCGATACATTGCTTGCCAAACATGATGAGAATTATGTTCCGCGTGAACTGGAAGGCATTGATATGACTGGCAATATGACCAAAACGGATACGCTGATCGAATGATTGCAGAAGCAGGTCTTATTGCGCTCTGGCTCGCCGCCAGCATGGCGTTTTTGCAATTTGCACTGTGCGCCATTGGCCTGGTGAAAGGTCAGGACGAGTTTTTTGCGGCAATCCGGCCCGTGGCGATTGCCCAGGGCCTGCTAGTCAGCCTTTCCTTCATGCTGCTTGTTTGGCTGTTCGTACGATCGGATATGTCGGTGAAGCTGGTTGTCGCGAACAGCGTCGCAATCAAGCCATTGCTTTACAAGATCACCGGCACATGGGGCAATCATGAAGGGTCGATGCTTCTTTGGGTTGCGATCATGGGACTTGCCGGAGCCTGTATCGGCATTTTTGAGCGCAATCTGAAAACCAAGACGCTGGTCACAACTTTGGGCGCCCAGGCATTTATCAGCATCGGCTTTTATGCTTATCTGTTGATTGCGTCCAACCCGTTCGAGCGCATTTTCCCGGTTCCAGCGGATGGGCAGGGGCTTAACCCATTGCTTCAGGACATCGGTCTCGCGCTGCATCCGCCGACGCTTTATATTGGCTATGTCGGTCTATCGATCGCCTTTTCCTTTGCGGTTGGCGCGATGATCACCCGGGATGTCGGGCCCGAATTTGCAAAGGCGATGCGGCCTTGGGTACTGGGTGCCTGGGTGTTCCTGACCTTGGGCATTACGGCTGGCAGTTACTGGGCCTATTACGAGCTGGGCTGGGGTGGCTGGTGGTTCTGGGATCCGGTGGAAAATGCGTCGCTGATGCCATGGCTCGCCGCGACCGCCTTGCTTCATTCGGTCACGGTATTGGCTACCCGCGATGGCCTGCGCGCATGGACCTTAATGCTCGCGGTTGTTGCGTTCTCGATGTCGATGATCGGCACATTTCTGGTCCGCTCCGGTGTCCTGACCAGCGTTCATGCCTTCGCGGTTGATCCGGAACGCGGCAGTTTCATTCTGGCTCTTCTCGCAATCTATATCGGCGGAGCGATGGCCTTGTTCGCGCTGCGCGTGGGGACAGTCAAAGAAGGGTCTCAGTTTGAACCGGTCAGTCGGGAAGGGGCTTTGGTGGCCAATAATCTCTTGCTGTCGGCCATATTGGGCATTGTTTTTATCGGAACGCTCTATCCTTTGGTTGTTGAGGGTTTTACCGATGAGATGATCTCGGTTGGAGCGCCTTATTTTAATCTGGCGACGGGACCACTGGCTTTGATCCTCGTGGCGATTATGGCGGCGGGGCCGTTATTACGGTGGCGCCGCGATCAAGTGAACGCTTTGCTCAACCGAATTTCGATTCCGGTCTTTTTAACGGCGGCGGCGCTGTTTGGGCTAGTGATATTCACGACTTCTATGTCCATTCTATCGTTGCTCGGTCTAGCCCTTGCGGCTGGTATCGCTGTCGCAAGTTTTGCGCCTCTGTGGAAACGCAATTTACGTCGCACCCCGATGCATGTTTATGGTATGGTCCTCGCGCATTTTGGCGTTGCCGTGGCGCTCGTCGGAATGGCATCTGAAACCAGCTTTACCGAGGAAAAACTTGTGGCCGCGGCACCGGGCGACGAAATCATGGTCAATAACTGGAAGGTCACATTCCAGGCAATTGAACCCGTTGCCGGGCCCAATTGGACGGCGCTCGAAGCGCGGGTCACGGCCCAGTATGAAGATCAGGCGATTCACGAGGCTGCTCCGCAAAACCGTATGTTCGCCTCTGCACAGATGCAGACCAGTGAGGCGGCCCTGCTAACCCGTTGGAACGGACAGCTTTACGTTGTCCTCGGTGACAGTGATGAGCAGGGACGGTGGCAGCTGCGTATCTGGTGGAAGCCTTTTGTAACGCTGATCTGGTATGGCGGCGTGCTTATTGCCCTTGGCGGGTTACTGGCCATGGTCGGTCGCTTGCGCCGCGCAGTTCGGCAGAAGCAACAAAGGGCCTATGCGGAAGCGGTGCTATGAACCGTTGGCTGCTCTGGATTCCGCTGGTGTTGTTCAGCCTGTTTTTCGCGATTGTCGCAGCTGGATTGATGCGGCCCAAGGATAACATCATTGAATCGAAAATGATCGGCAAACCGATCCCGGAATTTGCGCTACCAGCGGCCATAGAACAACGCCCGGCATTGACCACGGCCGACCTCGCCACCGGCAAGCCGCAACTGCTCAATGTTTTTGCCAGCTGGTGCGTTCCTTGTATCGCAGAAGCTCCGCAATTGCTGGCGCTGGAGCAGGCAGGCGTATCGATCAACGGTATCGCCAGCCGCGATACACCCGAAGATATTGCCAATTTCCTGAACCGCTGGGGCAATCCCTATGTCCGGATCGGAACAGACGTGCGTAGTTCTGTTCAATTGGAGCTGGGTTCATCCGGTGTTCCCGAGACATTTGTGATCGACGGCAATGGTGTCATCGTCCACCAGCATATTGGTGATATTCGCAAGGAAGATGTTCCAGAACTGCTTGAAATATTGGAGAATGCCGGATGACCAGATATCTCGTTCTGCTGGCATTACTCTTTTCGACGCCGTTGGTGGCCCAAAATGCGCTTCCGGCTTCGCCTTATGCCTATAAGCAGCTCGACGATCCTGTAAAAGAAGAGAAAGCGCGATCCTTGATGGAAGAATTGCGCTGCCTGAAATGTCAGAGCCAGTCGATTGCGGATAGCGATGCCCCGATGGCAGGCGACATGCGTAGCCAGGTGCGTGAACGCATTGCTGCTGGCGCGACACCTGAGGAAGTTCGCGGCTGGTTGATTGAGCGCTATGGCGACTGGGTGACCTACAACCCGCCAGTTAATGCGGTGACTGGGCCGCTCTGGCTCGCGCCGATAGTGCTGTTAATCCTAGCTGTCTGGCTCGCGCGCGGACTATTTCGCCGACGTAAAAACGACAAGAAGGATGCAAGCTGATGGGCTGGATCATTCTCCTTGTGATGATAATAGCGCTTTTTGGAACGTTGGTGTTTTTGGGCAAGCTGCCAAGAACGGCTTTTGAATTGACTGGTGCTGCGCTTCTACTGGGCGTTGCGGGCTATGCCTGGCAAGCCAATCCAGGCATGGCGGGTGTATCGGTTGAACCCGCTGAAAAACCCAATAGTTTTGATGAAGACAGCATAACGTCGCGAGAGGAAATGGGCGAACGCTTTGGCACGGCACGTCAATGGTTGGTATTTTCAGATGCCCTGAATCGCCAGGGGAAACATGGTTCGGCGGCCAATTATCTGCGCAATGGCGTTAAAGAGCATCCCAATGATCCGGATTTGTGGGTTGGTCTTGGCAACGCGCTGGTTGTTCATGCCGATGGTGTCATTACACCAGCAGCCCAATTTGCCTTTCAAAAAGCGGCAGATATCTCGCCTGAGCATCCCGGCCCACCATTCTTCCTCGGCATGGCTTATGCTCAGTCCGGCAAAGTTGATCAGGCGCGCGCTATCTGGAGCGAGCTTTTGGAACGTAGCCCCGAAGATGCGCCGTGGCGTCAGGATCTCGAGTCGCGTTTAGCGGCTATGGAAAAAATGCAACCGGCAATGCCAATGCCTCAAAACGCTCCTGCTGGTAACTAAAATACCGCTATATCAGGAGGTTGGCGGGCATATCTGTGGCTCTGGTTGCGTGCTATAGAGGCCCATGCTAGTCGCGCGCGCTTGTCGAGACAGATGTGCGGGGCTAGCGCAACCATTTCGACCCAATCAGGGGAACGCCAAGACGGCAATCAATGTCTGAAACGACGTCACAACCGAAACGGAAACGCAGTCGCGTAATCCAGCCTCATGGTTCGCGCCAAGAGGGAAGCGCCGTTGCAAAACTGGCCGCGGGTGCGATTGGTATTGTGTTCGGCGACATAGGCACCAGCCCGCTCTATGCTTTTCGTGAGACATTTGTGGGTGCGCACCCTTTGGAGCTGGACAAGCTTCATGTTCTTGGCGTGGTCAGCCTGATTTTCTGGTCGATGACGTTGGTCGTGGCAATCCAATATGTGACCATATTGATGCGCGCGGACAATAAGGGGCAGGGTGGCAGCCTTGCCGTGGTGGCCTTGTTGTCGGGCGCTTTGCGGCGATCAAAATTCGGCTGGGTCGCCATATTGCTGGGCGTATTTGCCACCTCGCTTTTCTACGGCGACAGCATGATTACGCCAGCAATCTCGGTATTGTCGGCGGTCGAAGGCTTGACCGTGGTGAACAGCGGTCTACAACCCATGGTCATCCCCATAGCAGTAGGATTGCTGGTCTTTCTGTTTGTGATCCAGTCGCGAGGCACCGCCAAAATCGGGGCCTTATTTGCACCGGTGATGTTCGTTTACTTTACCGTCATTGCGATTTTAGGGCTGACCCAGATATTCCAGACACCGGAAATTTTGCTGGCGCTGAATCCCTGGTATGCGGTTCAATTCTTCCTGATTGACGGTTTTAAAGCTTTTCTGGCCTTGGGCTCTGTTGTGTTGGCTGTGACCGGGTCCGCGGCCCTGTTCGCCGATATGGGGCATTTTGGCCGCAAACCTATGCGCATCGCATGGTTTGGTTTCGTGATGCCCGCCTTGCTGTGCAACTATTTTGGACAGGGCGCGATGATTATCGGACTGGACCAGGCCGGAGCCGAGGCGGCGATCCAGAACCCGTTCTTCTTGCTTGCGCCTGAAATGCTGCGCTTGCCGCTGGTGATATTGGCAACCATGGCGACTTTCATTGCCAGTCAGGCCGTTATATCTGGAGCATTCTCAGTAACGCACCAAGCCATTCAACTCGGCTTCATTCCGCGTTTGACGGTCAAGCATACCAGCGCCTCGGAAGCCGGTCAGATCTACATTCCGGTTATCAACTGGACAATCATGATTGCCGTGCTGATCCTTGTGTTGACCTTCCAGAGCTCCAGCAACCTTGCATCGGCTTATGGTATCGCCGTGACTGGCGCGATGCTGATTGATACCTGTCTGCTGGCTGTTCTGGTCTTCACATTGTGGAAGTGGAAATGGTGGTATGCTGTCCCATTGATCGCATTATTCTTCATCGTTGATGGCGCCTATTTTGCCGCGAACCTTACCAAAGTACCGCAAGGGGGTTGGTTCCCGCTCATGGTTGGTGGTTTTGCCTTCCTGCTGCTCACGACATGGGCCAAAGGGCGCAAGATCATGCGCGAAAATATGGCCGAAGCAGCGATGCCAATCGAAATTTTCACCAAGTCGGCCAAGAACAGCGCCACGCGCGTTCCGGGGACGGCGATTTTCATGGCCTCTGCCTCTGTCGGCGTTCCCTCCGCTTTGCTGCACAATATCAAGCACAACAAAGTGGTTCACGAGCGAGTGGTTATTCTTACCGTCAGTATTAAAGATGTCCCCTATGTGGAGTTAGAGAAGCGCGTTGAAGTCAAAGATCTGGGAGATGGTTTCTACCGGCTGATCCTGAACTATGGCTTCATGCAGGAAACCGACGTTCCGGCGGCACTGAAAAAGGTGAAGGAATGCGGGATGGACTTTGACATGATGACGACCAGCTTCTTCCTGTCACGACAGACATTGCTGCCGTCTGAAAAGCCCAAAATGATGATCTGGCGAGAAAAGATTTTCGCATGGATGCTGCGCAATGCCGCCACGGCCATGGAGTTCTTCAAGCTTCCCAGCAACCGTGTGGTTGAGCTTGGTAGCCAGATGGAAATTTGACGCTAGGCCTGGCGTTCAAATATCAGTTTTGTCCACCAAACGCCTGTTGCTTTGTTGCTGGGCAATAGGGATTCAGTCCGCTCATTGTAAATCGGGATGAGCTTGAACGAAGATGCCAATTCAATCGTCTCTTCCGCTGAAACCGCAAACATCTGTCTGCCATTGGGAACGGGGCCATGTCTCAGTGAAATAAAGAGACGTGCATCTTGGCCGAGCAGCGCGGACACATGTTTCATCGCGGTATCTCTTTGATCTTTATCGAGATGCATCCAAACCGCATTGATCAATATGAAATCGAACTGTTCGTTCAGATTTCTGATTTTTTCCAGATCGGGCAAGCTGTCATCCAGCCATCTGATGTCGGGTGAAGGGTGCAGCCGGATTGCACCTTCTCGCATTTCTTTTGTGGGCTCGGCGGCAATGACGTCATGGCCTCTCTCATCCAGCCAAGCGGCATCTCGTCCCGTACCCGAACCAATGTCCAATATCTTGCTCGGCATTTGGGGGAAGTAAGTGATTGCCGCTACGTAGCTCTCTTCAAACGAGAGCTTTTCATATTGCTCCAAGAGAAAGGGGGCTTGGCTGGCATAGCCTTCCGTGCCGCTGACAATGTTGTTTTTCATGCATTACAGTCTCTTGTGAAGTCTGCTATTTGTCTATCGTAAATTTATAGCCAGAGAGGGCAATATTTGGTGGCGCATAAGGATAACGTCTACTAGATAGCGGGCATTCGATTCTTGTCTGGAAATTGAGGACAAAGCCTATGCGTGTCGCCATTGCTTCTGACCATGCTGCCATTGAGATGAAAGCCGCTTTGGTTGAGTGGCTTACCGAGGCTGGGCATGATGTGGACGATTTGGGGCCGATGACGACGGATAGCGTCGATTATCCTGACTATGGTTACAAGCTGGCAAACGCCGTTGCATCTGGTGATGCAGATCGCGGTGTCGCACTATGCGGCTCCGGAATTGGTATCTCCATCGCGGTCAACCGCAATCCGGCTTGCCGCTGCGCTTTGGTATCTGAATCCCTTTCGGCCAGGTTGGCCCGCGAACATAATGATGCGAATGTCATTGCCATGGGCGCGCGGTTGGTTGGCATCGAAATCGCAAAAGATTGCTTGAATAATTTCTTAAACACCGAATTTGGCGGAGACCGGCATCAGCGCCGCGTAGATAAACTGTCCGCACCACAGACCGAAGGAGCAGCGTAATGAGCAATGTCGCAGATATACAGGATATCCGTCCGACCGGATTTTTCGATTTCTCTGTTGATGAGAGTGATCCAGCGGTTGCCGGTGCAATCAACGCAGAAATGTCGCGTCAACAAAACCAGATCGAGCTGATTGCTTCTGAAAACATCGTGTCCAAGGCTGTGCTGCAGGCGCAAGGCTCGGTATTCACCAACAAATATGCAGAAGGCTATCCTGGTCGCCGTTATTATCAGGGTTGTGCACCGTCTGATGATGTGGAAACGCTGGCCATTGAGCGAGCGAAACAATTATTCAATTGCGGCTTCGCCAATGTGCAACCGCATTCGGGTGCACAGGCAAATGGCGCCGTCATGTTGGCGCTGACCAAGCCAGGCGACACGATTCTCGGCATGTCGCTCGATGCTGGAGGACATCTGACCCATGGCGCGAAACCAGCGCAATCGGGTAAATGGTTCAACGCCGTTCAATATGGCGTCAACGAAAATGATCATCTGATCAACTATGATGAAGTGGAAGCGCTTGCCAAAGAACATCAACCGAAATTGATTATCGCTGGTGGCTCTGCCTATCCGCGGCAAATTGATTTTGCCCGGTTCCGGGCGATTGCTGATGCAGTTGGCGCGATTTTCATGGTCGATATGGCCCATTTTGCTGGGCTAGTCGCTGCCGGCTATCATCCCAGTCCTCTTGACCACGCTGATGTGGTGACAACCACAACGCATAAGACATTGCGTGGCCCACGTGGCGGCCTTGTGCTGACTAATGATGAAGCCATTGCCAAGAAGATCAATTCGGCAGTTTTCCCTGGCTTGCAAGGTGGACCGCTGATGCATGTCATCGCGGCGAAAGCAGTGGCTTTTGGTGAAGCACTGCGACCCGAATTTGCCAGTTATTCTGCGGCTGTCATAGAGAATGCAAAAGTACTGGCGGCTCGCCTGAAAGAACGCGGCGCGGATGTTGTCGCTGGCGGAACCGATACACATCTTGCGCTTATTGACCTCTCGCCGCTGGGTATCACAGGCCGTGATGCAGATGAAGCGCTCGAACGCGCTGGCATCACCTGCAATAAGAACAGCATCCCGAATGATCCGCAGCCACCGATGAAAACCAGCGGTATTCGTGTCGGTTCACCAGCAGGTACAACGCGCGGCTTTGGTCCCGCAGAATTCCAAATGATTGGCGATATGGTCGCCGATGTTCTGGATGGCCTGCGTGAAAAGGGTGAGGGCGGGGATCCGGCCGTCGAAGCCAATGTGCGAGAGCGCGTTCAGGAACTTTGCAACCGTTTTCCGATCTACCCAGAATAAGCGAACTTACTTCTTATGCGTTGCCCTTTTTGCGCCCATGATGACAGCCAGGTAAAAGACAGCCGACCGACGGAAGATGGGACGACCATCCGGCGCCGACGCCAGTGTGAAGGATGCGGCGCACGTTTCACGACCTTTGAGCGGATACAGCTTCGCGAGATTACGGTGGTAAAGAGCGAGGAGCGGCGTGAAACCTTTGATCGTTCCAAGATCGATCTGTCTGTATCTCTGGCTTGCCGTAAACGCGGGATTGCACAGGAACAGATGGATCAACTGGTCTCCGGTATTCAGCGCCAGCTGGAAACCAGCGGAGAAACCGAAATTCCTTCCAAACGTATCGGCGAGATGGTCATGGAAGGGCTGAAAGGCCTTGATAGCGTCGCCTATATCCGGTTTGCATCAGTCTATAAGGACTTTACCGAGGCAAAGGATTTTGAGGAATTTGCTGGAAGTGTAAAGGATGTTGGCATCGCTGATGCTGGTAGCAAATGAGCACCGGCCAGCCGATTATCGTTCTGGTTAAACCCCAGCTTGGCGAGAATATTGGCAAAGCCGCGCGCGCTATGCTCAATTTTGGTCTGACGGATATGCGGATCGTAGACCCCCGTGATGGCTGGCCCAATCCATCGGCAGGCCCTACCGCAGCCGGTGCGGATAATGTTCTGGAAGAAGCGCAGGTTTTTGCAACGACCGCAGAGGCGGTGGCTGACTGTTCGCATGTCTATGCAACGACGGTGCGCAAGAGAGGGATGACCAAAGAGGTGCTGACGCCTGCTGCCGCTGCGGAAGATATGGCCGCTGCCAGCGGTAAATGCGCGATATTGTTCGGTCCGGAACGATCGGGACTGGAATTGGTTGATGTGGAACTGGCGCGGAAGATTATTACCGTACCGATTAATCCAGAATTTGGTTCCCTCAATCTGGCCCAAGCTGTGATTTTAGTGGCTTATGAACTGTCTAAATTGGACGGAGCAGAAACCGTCCAACCGACTATTGAGACGAAAAAACGCGAGCCGGCCAAGCAAATTGAGTTGGATCAGTTTTATGAACATCTGGAGCGGGCGCTGGACGAGGCCGGGTATTTTTATCCGCCGGATCGCGCACCAGCTACGAAAGTTACGCTCCGTAACATGATTACCAAACCGGCATGGACTAACGAAGAAGTGCAGACTTGGCGCGGCGTTATCAGTGCATTGGAAAAGCCGTTTGTCAAAAAATGAGTTTTTGACAAATTAGCTATCTCTCATCTGATCCCATTTTTCCAGTTCATAGCTGATCGATGTTTCTATCAGCATTTCCCAAATCGCTGCCATCGTCGGAACAGGTATTCCCGCATTGCTAGCCAGTTGTTTGACATTCTCTAGAACTTCGGCTTTGCGTTCTTCGTCGCGCACAGCGGATCTCTCCGATTTGATTCGTGCAGCAGCTTCCATGCATTGAAATCGGAGTTTCAGCAACGCGATGAGATCGGAATCGAGTTGATCAATCGTCTCTCGAAGTTCGGGCATAGCTTGAATTTTTGCTATTGAATCTTTGTCATAAGGCATGTTTGCGGCGTTAGTTGAGTGCGAACCAATTGTCGAGTGCAGGATAGGTGTCTATCTAGGAATTTTCATGACTATCTGTTACAATGCCTGATGCCAACAATATTGGAGAATTGCAGTGCTTTCATTGTTGATATCAGTATTCATCGCCGGTGAAACTTCGGATATTTCTACTGAGAAACAACCGACTGATGAAAATACAGTTGTTTGTCGTTCGGTTCGAAAGGTCAGTTCACGTATTCCCGAACGTATTTGCAGAACAAAAAAGCAATGGGCTGACATAAATCGATCCAATCGGGACGAGCTGCACAATAGGTCCAATTACAGCCGTGGAACACAGAACAACAATTGAGAATGCTATCGATCGCATAATCGCATTGTTGATATCGACTGAACTATCCCATTAGAGCATGCTTGACAGGGATATGGAATCTCGTCATAGGCCGCGTCTTGCAATTGGCTCCGCACCCCGGTGAAGCGGTAGCCGCGTCAATCCAAGCGGATTTTCGGTGCATTCCGGGATGATTTGCTCTTCCCGAAAAGCGGGAACCGGTTTTCGGACAAGAAGAGCGAACATTGAATGAAACAGCAAATTAGGAGTCATTGAAATGACAAAGCGTACCAGCTCGAAATATAAAATTGATCGCCGCATGGGCGAAAATATTTGGGGTCGTCCCAAATCACCAGTCAACCGCCGTGACTATGGCCCAGGCCAGCACGGTCAGCGCCGTAAAGGCAAACTGTCCGACTACGGTATTCAGTTGCGTGCCAAACAGAAGCTGAAAGGCTATTATGGCGATGTGACCGAGAAACAATTCAAGCGTGCCTATAAAGAAGCATCAAGCATGAAAGGCGATACCAGCCAAAATCTGATCGGTTTGCTGGAGCAGCGTTTGGACATGGTTGTTTACCGCGCCAAATTTGCACCGACCATTTTTGCTGCTCGTCAATTGGTTAGCCACGGCCACATTCGCGTCAACGACGTAAAATGTAACGTTGCTTCACGTAAAGTGCAGCCGAATGATGTTGTCTCGCTGAGCGACAAGGCCAAAGAAATGCTGCTGGTTATCGAGGCACAGAGCCTGCCAGAGCGTGAAATTCCAGAATATGTCACGCCAGACGGTACCGATAAAGTAACCTATGTCCGCGTTCCAACGCTGGACGAAGTGCCTTACCCAGTAACGATGGAACCCAATCTTGTCGTCGAGTTCTACTCGCGCTGATCGGTATAACGATGTTTGCAAAAGGGCGGCCCGTCAGAGCCGCCCTTTTTATTTGTGCCGCTGGCAAGCCTTGCGCCGGATCGACGACACTGCCAGTAGTGACAATATAAATTAGTTGATGAAAAAATTTGGATGAGGATCCTGAAATGCAGAATAAATGGTTTGCCCTTGCGCTGATACCGGCACTGGCCCTGGCGTCTTGTGTAATACAGGTGGATGATGCCGAAGACGCTGTCCCGCTGCCAGAGGTCGCTGCTCCCGAATTATCGGTTGATACGATGCGCGATATTACGCGGGAGCTTTCTTCAGATGCCTTTGAAGGACGTGCACCGGGCACAGTTGGTGAAGAGAAAACCCTTGCGTTGCTAACCAAGGAATTTGCCGAAGCGGGTATTGAGCCAGGAAATGGCGATAGCTGGTTTCAGGATGTGCCGCTGGTCGAGATTAAGGCCAAAAATGTGTCGGACCTCACCATCAAGGGCGGCACGGGTGACATGAGTTTCAAATATGGCCCTGAAATGGTAATCACCTCTTATCAGGAACAGCCAAAAATTGAAGTTTCGGATAGCGAAATGGTTTTTGTCGGCTATGGCATCAACGCGCCCGAGCGTGAATGGAACGACTATGAAGGCGTTGACGTCAAAGGTAAAACCGTTGTCATTCTGGTGAACGATCCGGATTTCGGTACCGAAAGTCTTGAAGGTGATTTTGGTGGCCGGGCGATGACCTATTACGGACGCTGGACCTATAAATATGAAGAAGCGGCGCGTCAGGGCGCCGCCGCGGCCTTGATCATTCATGACACAGCGCCAGCAGCTTATGGCTGGAATGTTGTAGAATCCAGCTGGAGTGGGCCGCAATTCTATGCGCAGTCAGCGAATGGCGGTGCCGACCAGACGAAGGCTAATGGCTGGGTTCAAAAAGATGTTGCTGCAAAGATTTTTGCTAGTGCCGGACAGGATCTGGAAGCGATGATGGCTGCCGCGAAGAACAAGGATTTCAAGGCCGTACCGTTGGGTGTGACCGCATCCATGTCGTTTGAAAATGACATCAGTAAAATGACCAGCAAGAATGTCATCGGCATGATCAAGGGCAAGACCCGGCCAGATGAATATGTGCTCTACACCGCGCACTGGGACCATCTGGGGCGGTGTAAGCCCGCACCTGATGGCGATGATATCTGCAACGGTGCAGTGGATAATGCTACGGGTACAGCGGCCTTGGTGGCTCTTGCTGAGGCACATGTCAAAGCGGGTGCGCCGGATCGTAGCATAATTTTTCTGGCTGTGACGGCTGAGGAATCCGGCCTGCTTGGCTCAAAATATTATGCTGAAAATCCAATCTATCCGCTCAACAAAACAGTTGGCGGTGTGAACATGGATGCCTTTGGCATGGCTGGTCCTGCCAAGAATATTGTGGTGGTCGGCAAAGGCAAATCACAACTGGATCGCTATCTCGACGGTGCTCTGAAGGTCGACGGGCGGATTGCGGAAGCAGAACCGACACCTGAAAAAGGCTTCTATTATCGTTCGGATCATTTCAGCTTTGCCAAACTGGGCGTGCCTATGATCTATTTCGACGGTGGTGAAGATCTTGTGGAAGGTGGCCGTAAGGCTGGTGAGGCGATCAGCAAGGACTATGTCGAGAACAAGTATCACGGACCCAAGGATGAATTTGATCCGAACTGGAACTGGGACGGCGTTATGGGAGATCTGAAAGTCTATTACACCGTAGCACGGATGCTGGCGATGACCGAAGATTGGCCGAACTGGAACGAGGGCGACGAATTTCGCGCTACTCGCGACAAGAGCCGCGCTGGAACCTGATTTCTAGTCTCGGAGACGAACTATGAGATGGCCAGCCGAGTGGGAGCCGCATGAAGCGGTCTGGATCGGGTTTCCTGGCAATCGAGAAGAGTGGCCTGAGCAATTAGCGGAGGCGCAGCGTGAAGTTGCGGCCTTCGCCAATGCCATTTGTGACAATGGCAATGGCGAGCACGTTAGGCTTGTTTGCCGAGATTCTGGTGATGCCGATCATGCGTCCGAATTGGTTGATCACAAGGTCGCTATTCTTGTTCAGCCCTTTGGCGATATCTGGTTGCGCGATACCGGTCCGATCATAACAGTTGGTGAGGATAGGCGGGCCCATGATTTCGGCTTTAATGGCTGGGGTCGGAAGTTTGAAATGGCGGGTGATCAAGATATCGGGCGTCGCCTTGCCGAAGAGGCCGGACTAGCCGTCTCCAAGCATGACTGGATATTAGAAGGCGGCGCAATTGACGGAGATGGGGCCGGACGTCTCATCACCACAGAACAATGTCTTCTTAATCCTAACCGCAACCAAAATTTAACCAAGGATCTAGTGCATCAGAAATTGCAGCAAGCGCTCAATATCGAGCATATCTGTTGGCTTGGCGACGGGTTGATGGCTGATCATACCGATGGTCACGTCGACAATCTGGCGCGCTTTGTGTCAGCGGGAAAAGTGACTATTCCGAAAGCTCGTAACGCCGATGATACCAATGCTGATATCTACAACGATGCCGCAAACCGAGCGGAGACGGCAGGTCTGGACGTTGTCCGGATTCCATCGGTTGGCCTATATGAAATTGACGGTGACATTGCGCCAGCCAGCTATATAAATTTCTATATCGGAAACACCATTGTCGCCGTTCCGCAATATGGCGCGAGCTCAGACGGCGAAGCTGTGCAAGCCATTGCCGAACTGTTCCCTGATCGCAGAGTTGTCGGCCTTTCCAGCACCGCATTGCTGCGTGGCGGCGGTAGTTTCCATTGCATCTCTCAGCAAATCCCGCAGCTTTGAAACGCTGTAACTTCTGTAAGTTTTCATCGAACTATGTTTGAGCGGGGCAAAATGCTAATCTCTGCTGATATGATTGAGGGGATTGCTTATGGCTGATGGCATCTTGAGCGTTTTGAGCACGCTGACATTCATTTTGGTTTTCTTGCTTGGCCTTGGTCTGGCTGGCGTGATCGTTCTGTTTTTCATCGACATCACCCAAAAACAGGATGCTGTCCGCCGCAACTATCCCGTCATCGGCCGGTTCCGTCATCTGTTCAGCAGTCTCGGAGAGTTTTTCCGGCAATATTTCTTTGCCATGGACCGAGAAGAAATGCCCTTTAACCGGGCGGAGCGAGAATGGGTGGAGCGGGCAGCGAAAGGCACTGGCAACACTATTGCTTTTGGTTCAACCAAAAATCTCGACCCCGCGGGCACACCGATTTTTGTCAACTGCCCATTTCCGACGCTGGAAAAAGATGCGGCGGAAACAGCGACATGCACATTGGGTCCCTATTGCGAGAAACCTTTTGAAGCCAAATCGTTGTTCAACATTTCCGCGATGAGTTTCGGCGCGCTGTCTGTCCCTGCTGTGCAAGCCTTGTCCCATGGCGCGAAAATGGCAGGATGTTGGATGAATACAGGGGAGGGCGGTTTGTCCCCTTATCATCTTGAAGGTGGCTGCGATATCGTCTTCCAGATTGGTACTGCCAAATATGGCGTGCGCAATGATGATGGCAGTCTGAATGACGAGAAGCTGCGCGCCATTGCCGATCACGAACAGGTTCGTATGTTCGAGATTAAAATGTCGCAGGGCGCAAAACCGGGAAAAGGCGGTATTTTGCCGGCTGCAAAGGTTACGGAAACAATTGCCAAAGTGCGCGGTATTCCGGAAGGCAAAGCATCCATTTCTCCTAATCGTCATCCCGAAATTAACAGCGTGGAAGACATGCTCGATTTTGTAGACCATGTCCGCAAAGTCACGGGCAAGCCTACCGGTATCAAAGCCGTCGTCGGTGCCTATGGCTGGATAGAGAGTCTTTGCGAGGAAATTCATCGGCGCGGAATAGAAAGTGCTCCGGATTTCTTTACGCTGGATGGCGGCGACGGTGGGACAGGCGCTGCGCCGATGCCATTGATGGACAATGTGGGATTGCAATTGGACGAGAGCCTGCCGATGCTATCGGATATTTTCCATAAATATGGCTTGCGGGAGCGCATACGGATTATCGCGTCGGGAAAAAGGGTTACGCCGAGCGAGGTCGCTTGGGCCATTTGCGCGGGTGCGGATTTTGTGAATAGCGCCCGTGGCTTCATGTTTTCACTGGGATGTATTCAAGCAATGAAATGCAACAAGAATACATGTCCAACCGGCATTACGACGCATGATCCGCGATTACAGCGTGGGCTGGATCCAACCGACAAGAAGGTCAAGGTTGCCAATTATTGCAAGAGCCTAGTGCACGAAGTCGAGGTGCTGGCGCATAGCTGCGGCGTTGATGAACCCCGTCAACTGGGGCGCAAACATGTTCGCATTGTTCAGGATAGCGGCATGTCCATCCCTCTGGATGAAATCCATCCACGACCAGAGGTTGTAAGAAATTTCAAGGTGATAGACCCGGTCTCTGGATAAACTGCTTTGCATGACTGTGCATGTGACTTATGTTCCGGCACAAAGATAAATCTCCCAAGGAAAGGCCTGATTGAATGACGAAAAAGCTTATTTTTGCCGGTATTGCGACAGGATTATTGGCAAGTGCGGCCGTGCCTGCACTAGCAAATGCGCAGAAAAATGATGGCGTTGCGCATAGTGACTCTGCGCTGACAGCTGCGATCGGTCATGAGCGGCGAAACGATGATAAGGCGCGAGATGTTTATCGCAATCCTGCCCAGACTCTTGCCTTTTTTCAGATCAAACCCACGCACACGGTAGCGGAATATGGTCCAGGCGGCGGCTGGTATACGCGGATATTACTTCCCTATTTGAACACCAACGGAAAATATATCGCCGTCAACGGCAATAGCGACAGCATCAATTTTAGCAGCCGAGCGCGGGAAGGACGGTCGAAAAGTTGGCCGGAACGTTTCCCAGACGCTGCATCCAAATGGACCGGCGTGTCGGCCGATAAGATTACAGCTTTTGAAAGTGACGAAGTGCCAGAAGAAATGAAAGGCACGATTGATCGAGTCGTCATTTTCCGTTCGCTGCATGGCATGATGAATGGCGCCCGTGCCGATTCTGAACTCCAAAATCTGCGTGAAATTCTAGCAGATGATGGCATGATCGGGGTTGTGCAACATCGTGCGAACGACGACGCACCCTATGCCATGTCCAAGGGGACCAAAGGCTATTTGAAGCAGTCATCGGTTGTCGCTCTGTTCGAGTTGAATGGCTTTGAACTGGTGGATTCGTCTGAGATCAATGCCAATCCAAAAGATACAAAAGACTATGAGAAGGGCGTGTGGACTTTGCCGCCCGTTCTGACCAACAAGGACCAAGACAGGGCAAAATATCAAGCGATCGGCGAATCTGATCGTATGACTTTGTTGTTCAGGAAACGCCCGTAGTTTTTTGCATAAGTGAGCAGCGAGTTCTATCTCAGACTGCCGGACGAAGAGGAAGGAAAAGGATGATGAAAAAGAGACTGATGATTGGTGCACTGACTGTCCTTGGAATGGCGGCGGCAATGCCTGTTTCGGCACAAAACCAGGAAGAGGATGGTGTGCAAAATGACAGCAATTTGCGTACGGTCATTATGCATGAACGCCGCGCGGAAGACAAAGCGCGCGATAAATATCGCAACCCCAGCCAGACAATCAGCTTCTTTGGCATCGAACCAGAACATACAGTTGTAGAATATGTACCCGGTGGCGGCTGGTACTCCCGTATATTGGCGCCTTATGTTGCGGATAACGGAAAGTTTATCGGCCTGACATTTGCACCCGATCCCTTGCCCTTTGGTGACGAAACCAAAGAGCGCATTCGCAATTTTCCCACGAAATTTCCGAATGATGTAGCCGAGTGGACGGGCATGCCAGCCACAAAATTTGCTGCCTACACGGCTGACAAGGTTCCGGAAGAAGCCAATGGAACCGCTGATTTTGTGATCATTCCACGCATGATGCACAATTTGATGCGCTGGAATGTGGCGGACAGTGAAATCAAAGTGATGCGTAATATGCTAAAAGATGGCGGCATGGTTGGTATTGTGCAGCACCGGGCCAAAGGCAACGCACCGTTTAGCTATGCTGATGGCAACAAGGGCTATTTGCGCACTGACACCGTTGTGAAATTCATGGAAGCCCATGGTTTTGAACTGGTCAAACAGTCCGAAGCCAATGCGAACCCCAAAGATACGGCGGACTACCCAAAAGGTGTCTGGACACTGCCGCCACGTTATGCGGAGGGTGATACGGATAAGGCAAAATATACAGCGATCGGTGAATCTGATCGTATGACTTTGCTGTTTAAAAAACTGCCGTGATCGCTAGCTGATCCATGGGTGAATTTGCCGTCCGGGCGATAGTATCCGGGGTGATTGTGGCGATAGTCGCAATCATTGCCCGGCGCTATCCAGCCATGGGGGCACTGATTGCTTCATTGCCGCTCATTTCGATATTGGCAATGATCTGGTTGTGGCGGGATACCGGTGATACCGAATTGCTTGCGGGTCACGTACAGGCGACTTTCTTCTATGTCATTCCCAGCTTGCCCATGTTTCTTATCATCCCGCTGATGTTGCGGCAGGGGATAAATTTCTGGGCTTCTCTGTCGGCAGGCATATTGGTCACGATATTATTGTATGTCGCCACAATTCCGATTGCGGCTCGTTTCGGCATCAAGTTATGAGCTCTCCATGACAGAGAATATCACAGTTGCTGCTTTGCAGTTGTCCCTAAATGGCAATGAAACAGAGAATATCGAAGCGGTTAGTGCACATGTTGCCGAAGCGGCAGAGCAGGGCGCGCAGATCATATTGCCACCGGAACTTTTCGCTGGCCCCTATTTTTGCAAGACCGAAGATGAGGCCTTGTTCGCACTCGCTAAACCGGTGCAGGACAGCGCGCCGGTGCAGGCGATGCAAAAGCTCGCGAGGCAATTGGGCGTGGCGATCCCGGCCAGTTTCTTTGAACGTGATGGACCGCATCATTACAACAGTATCGCCATGATTGATCCGGGTGGCGAGATCATGGGTATATATCGCAAAAGTCATATTCCGGACGGGCCAGGCTATGAAGAAAAATTCTATTTTCGTCCGGGCAATAGCGGCTTCAAAGTCTGGGACGTATTCGGCACTACCATAGGCGTCGGCATATGCTGGGACCAATGGTATCCCGAGACTGCACGAGCAATGGCTTTGATAGGTGCCGAAATACTGTTCTATCCCACCGCGATCGGTTCAGAGCCTTATGATGCGGATCTTGATACGAGCCGGATGTGGCGGCGCGCCATGCAGGGGCACGCAGTGAGCAATTGTATGCCAGTGGTCGCAAGCAATCGCATTGGGAAAGAGGAAGGGCAGAGCTTTTACGGCCACAGCTTCATTGCCAATGAATGGGGCGACTTAGTGCTGGAATATGGTGCAAAAGACAGCGGTGTGCTGGTGGCATCATTTGATCTGGACCAGGCGCGCAAGCATCGCGCTGGTATGGGATTTTTCCGGGACCGTCGGCCGGAGCTTTACGGGAGATTGGTTGAGGATCGATAGTCTTTCGAACCTTGTGTGATGAACTCTTCGATCATCATCTCTTCGGCATAGCCTACATCTAACATTCCGTTGAGAGATTTGTCGCGCGTTAACCAGCGGACGCCAATCGTGTGAAGCGCGTCTTCCAATATTCTCTGCTGGTCCGCAGCGCCCGCCACTTCAAGATTTCGAAAAGTCATATGAACCGGAAAAATATTATCAATTCCGTCTATTTGCGTGGGACGCGCCCAACGCCTGGCATAAATGTCATCGAGATTCTTTTTATCTGTATTCAGGAGGATACGGAGCATGATCGCGCGATCATATGGCTGTCGATCAATGTCGGTCTCAAGCCGGCGCATTTGGTCTAGCGCTTTGTTATAAACCCCGGTTTCGTATGACAGCGCCGGTATGTAGCCGAACAACGGAGCGTCGTTGCGCGTGTTTTCTTTCCAGAAAGCTATATCATCCGGCGGAACGATGAAGAATGTTCTATAGGAAGATATTATATTGGTCGGTGCGGCATAAATGCAGTGCCGGGAAAACCGGCTGCCCAAAATAGGCAGAGGAAAAGCGGGACGATTGGCGACGGGCGCGTCCCTAAAGATCGAGTATAATACGCAGCCATGTTCATCCATGCTAAATTGGGCATCTTGTGTGAAGCCGCCAAAACCTCGGCCAGAAACATGATGATTGCGGGGCATAAGTTGAATCTGTCCGAGGCCGTGCTGCGCTTCGGCAACTGGCGCTGAAAGTGCAAAAACTGCTACTGCTAAACAGCAGAAAAACATGCCGGAAAATTTCATAGAGCTTTCACTACCCTTGCTGACTATGCGCCATCCCTTTCATGCCAGGACAGAGCTTTACGGAAAACCGCTTCAAACATTTCAGCGGTCAATCGCTTGGTGTTCACATTGTAGCGGCTGCAATGGTAGCTGTCGATGAGAACACGGCCGGCAGGCAAGCTATGTTGGGCACCATGCGCAAACTTATGTTCCGCAAGTCTACCGCCAGTCATTCGGATCACGCTGTCATGAGCGATTTTTCCCAGGGCTAGAATGACTCTCAATTTGGGTAAACCATCCAGAGCCTTGATCAGATAGGGCTGGCAGTTGTTAATTTCCGCGCCATTGGGTTTGTTCTCTGGCGGCAGGCATTTGACGGCATTTAAGATCATGGTGCCTTTGAGGGTCACGCCGTCATCTGCACGCGATTGAAAGGTACCATTGGAGAGGCCAACTTGGTCCAGCGTGGCGAACAAAAGATCTCCGGATGCGTCGCCGGTAAAGGGTCTGCCGGTGCGGTTTGCACCTTCTTTTCCCGGTGCGAGACCAACGATCGCGAGCCACGCATTGGGGTCGCCAAAGGCTGGAACTGGCGCGTTCCACCATTCGGGTTGGTCTTTGCGCAGCGATTTGCGCAAGCTGACTAGCCTAGGGCAGCGAAGGCAGTTTTTCGGCGCTTCGGCAAAAGGAAGGGGGCCATGATCACTCATAGCCCCCGCCTAAAATCATTTGGACACTACGTCCAGCAAAGGACTGAAAAATCAGTCTTTCAGTTCAGCCGGAACAATACCGCCATTGGCTGCAATTTCTGACATAACGCGCTTGTGCAGTGCGATATTGTCTTCTGCCGATCCGCTATAATCTGCATTGCCGAGTTCTTGTGCCAGGGCTTTGCGGTTCTCATAGCTCGCGTCAATCTGGACGAGCTTCATCAAATCCACAATCGAGGTGCGCCAGTTTAATTTGTCAGCACCAGGGATATTGTCCAAACGAGCCGTCACGTCGACTTCGGATATGGCTGCGCGAGCCACAGGGGCCGCTTCGGCTGCCGGTGCCGCCGCTTCGGGCTCAGCTGCCTTTGCTTCACCGCCGAAAATCGCACTTTTAATTTTTCCAAATATACTCATGATCATGCTCCTCTTTTTTCATGGGGGATATACTTGCTATCCTTGTCCTCTTTCTTCGGAGCTACGTCGGCAGGAGTCAAATGCCAGTTGCTGATTTTTACGGAGCTTGCAGTAAACAGGTGTGTAAACACTCGTAAAGCTTTTGAAATCCCGATTCTAAAGCGAAAAACATGCTACTATCGACTCGATAAACAGAATCAATGGCAAGGCTGATAGAGTCAAAGGAGACGGGTATGAGTATTTTAGAAATCTTGCAGCAATCAGGTGGCATTGGCACCATGGCCAAGGAATTGGGCATTAATGAAAGTGTTGCGCAAGCCGGTGCTGCCGCCTTGCTTCCTGCCGTTTTGGGCGGTTTCAAAAAGACAACACAGGCGCAGCCCAATGGCCTGGATGGACTAGGCGGCCTGTTGGGTCAACTGGGCGGTGGAGGACTGCTCGACAGTGTTATTGGTACGCAGCCTACGCCAGTGAGCCAGGGCAATGAAGTCCTTGGTCAGATATTCGGATCGAAAGAAGTCAGCCGGACGGTTGCGGCCGGTGCCGAGCAGCAAACCGGAATTAGCAGCGATCTGCTGAAGAAGATGCTTCCCATCGTTGCGATGATGGTTGCTGGCTATATGGCAAAACAGGGCGGTGAAAGCGCTGGCGGTGGAGGCGGCGGCCTGGGCGGCCTTATCGGCGGACTGCTTGGTGGCGGTTCCAATGCATCCTCTGGCGGCCTTGGCGGTTTGGGTTCACTACTGGATCTGGATGGTGATGGAAACCCGCTCGACGATATCATCGGTATGGCGGGCAAACTGACCCGTTAATTGTTGATCAACTAAAGGAGATAGAAGATGGGATTGCTGGATAGTGCACTGGGCATGTTGCCCGACAATGTAAATTTGGAATCCATGGCTGAGAAAGTCGGTATGTCGGCGGAAGAGTTGAAATCCGGTGGTGAAGCCCTTTTCACCAAGCTGCAGGACGGCAGCGTCGACAAGGCGACAGCCATCAAGGAAGCGGCCGCTGAGGCGGGTGTTGACGCTGAAAAGCTGAAAGGTTTGATGCCCGCCATGGCGGAAAAGGCCGGTCTGGACGGCGAAGGCGGATTGATGGAGAAGCTGGGCGGCGAGGATGGAATTCTCGGCAAAGTCGGTAGCTTTCTCGATCGCGATGGCGATGGCAATCCGCTGAATGATATTACGGATATGGCCAAAGGTTTCTTCAAGAAATAGGCTCTGTCCCGTTCAGACAGAAAGAGCGGTTTTAGTCCTCCAGCACTTCAAGCTGGAGGACGCCGCCCTCAACAGCCGCAACACGCGCGGTGGTCCCTTTTTTCATATCTGGTCCAGTCGCTGGCCATTCGCCATCGGCAACTTTGGCACGGCCGCTCGTTGCGCTAATAGCCTCGACCACAGTAACCGTCTGCCCGACCAATCGCGCGGACCGATCATTGAGCAGGGGATCTTCGCTCTCAACCTTGTTGGTCAGATACCATCGCCGACCGAAAAATACGGACGCCAGTGACAGCAAACCGAACAATGTGAATTGACCTGCAACGGTGATGTCGATGAACATCGCCACGAAGCCGGTTATGGCGGCAGCAGCAGCCAACCAGATCAGGAATACACCCGGTACCAATATTTCACCGATACCGAGCAACAGCGCGATTATCAGCCAGTGATAGTGCGATTCCAGCGACATTATCTGTTCAATGATATCCATGTTTAGTCGCCTTATTGTTCAAACGGACCTTTGCGGCGCGGTTTGGGAGCGTTGTTACTGGGGCCATCATCGCCGAGCGCTTCTTTCGCCAACTCGCCGATGCCGCCCAACGTACCCATAAGCTGTGTCGCTTCGACCGGGAACAATATGGTCTTGGCATTTGGTGATACCGCAAATTTTTCGACGGCTTTGACATATTCCTGAGCGACAAAATAGTTGATGGCCTGCGCATTGCCGGTGGCAATGGCCTGCGAAACCATTTCGGTGGCCTTTGCTTCAGCTTGAGCAGCGCGTTCCCGCGCCTCTGCATCGAGGAAAGCGGATGCCTTGCGACCTTCAGCCTGCAAGATTTCACCTTGCTTTTCACCTTCCGCACGCAGAATTTCTGACGCACGGGCACCTTCGGCGTCCAATATGTTGGCGCGCTTTTCACGTTCCGCTTTCATCTGTGTGGCCATGGCGTTGACGATATCTTGTGGCGGGCGAATATCCTTAATCTCGACGCGCGTAATTTTTATGCCCCATGGGGTGGTGGCATCGTCGATCACGGTCAACAGGCGGGCATTGATTTCATCACGTTTGGAAAGGGTTTCATCGAGATCCATCGAGCCCATAACGGTACGCAGGTTGGTGGTCACCAGATTGAGGATCGCGTTGTAGAGATCATTCACTTCATAAGCGGCTTTGGCAGCTTCCAATACCTGGAAAAATACCACGCCGTCGGTTGAGATCATCGCGTTATCTTTGGTGATGATCTCCTGGCCCGGAATATCGAGCACTTGCTCCATCATATTGATCTTCCGACCAACGCGATAGAAAAATGCGGGGTAGAAATTGAACCCGGGTTTAGCAATGGTGGTGAAACGCCCAAAATATTCGATCGTATACTCATAACCCTGGCGAACAATCTTGATGCTTGCGCCCAGATAAATGATCACCAAAAGGAAAAAGAAAAATGCGGCTGTGAATTCCATCTGCTAAGCCCTCCAAAATCAAGTTCGAATATCATTGATTATTTACCGAATAATGCCAAGGAAAAAGCGAATATTTTGCTGAAAAATAAGGTTATCAAAGGCTATGCGTTTCCCCCTTTTCATTGCTACCCTGATGTTTTTACAGCCCTCTGTGGCTCATGCTGAAAGTGCAGCAGGCGAAATATTGGAAGATGATTTGCGGGGGCATATTGAAATATTGGCGAGCGATGGTTTCGCTGGCCGGAAACCGGGCACCATCGGCGAGAACAAAACGGTTCATTATATTGCAACCGAGTGGCGAAAGGCTGGCCTACAACCAGCGGCTGGTGCAGATTCCTGGTACGCACCGGTGGCATTGGTGGATCGGACATCGTTGAGCGAAAGTTTTGCGTTTCAGTATGACAACGGAAAGAGGGTTAAGTCCGTACGCATAGACGATGATCAGCTATTGCTGCGTGGAGCTAAGCCAATTTCGAGCCTTTCAAATATACCGCTGGTCCACCTTGGCTACGGCAATCAGACAGTTGAAGAGATGGAACCCGTCATTTCGGGCAAACTTGCTCTTATGTTTCTCTCTTCCCGGCCAGGTGTAAATGGTTTTCCCGGATATCGTGAACGAAAGGCGAATGTTATCGCCGCAGGTGCTTCCGGTGTGATTACAGTGATCAAAAGTGAGTCCCGTTTTGCACGCGCGGCACGGCGTTTTCGCACCGCCAATACCAGCCTGGATGGTGAAGGCAAACATGCTGATATGGAAGGGATTATAGGCTGGAAAGCCGTTACCAAGTTGCTTCGTAAAGTTGATCTGGATGCGGAAGATCTGCGCGACGAAGCCAAATCGGAAATATTTCAACCGCTGTTGCTGGACATATATGCGGACCTCAGTGCCGAGACGCAGGTGCGGTCTTATGTTTCGCACAATGTTATAGGAAAAATTGCTGGACGTGATCCGGCAAGCGGTGCTGTCCTGTTTCTGGGCCATTGGGATCATCTTGGCGAATGCGGCCCGAAAAATGCGGATGATCGTATCTGCAATGGAGCGGTCGATAATGCCAGCGGGATATCCTTGCTGATCGAAACAGCCAAGCGTCTGACTGATGGAAAGTCTGACCGGGATATCTATTTTCTGGCTACAACAGCCGAAGAAAGCGGATTGCTCGGTGCGCGCGCCTTTGCGGAAAACCCCAGTTTTCAAATTGATCGTCTGGTGGCAGTATTTAACGCAGATACAGTGGCCTTGGCGCCGAATGGCAAGCTCATCGCCGTGGTAGGACGCGGGGAAACTGACCTGGACGAAGATTTGGAAAAAGTGGCAGCTGCTCATGATCGGAAGATCGACAAAACCGACAAAGCCAATGCGTTTATCAAACGTCAGGATGCATATGTCTTCCTGGAACGGAATATTCCGGCTTTCATGATTACCAGTGCTTTTTCGGACCAGAAACGGCTCGATAGCTATCTGGAGGGGCGTTATCATGACGCCAGCGATGAGCTGGATGATCAGCTGTTGCTGGGCGGTGCAGTGGACGATGCCAATTTTCATGTGGCGCTGGGTCGCTATTTCGGCAACGTGGAAACTTACAAAGCGAAAAATGCACCAAATAGTGCAGCGAATAGTGCTGGCGATTAGTTACAGAACTGATTACATGGGCCGCCACAGAATCAAATTCAGCACATCAGAAAGTGGTATTCCATGAGCAGCAGAGAAATCCGAACCGGACTAACATTTGATGATGTTCTGCTGCAACCCGGTGCATCGGATATTGTGCCCAGCCAAGCCAATACGCAGACCTGGCTGACCAAGGAAATTGCGCTGAATATACCTGTTTTGTCTTCGGCTATGGATACGGTGACCGAAGCGGATATGGCAATTGTCATGGCGCAAATGGGCGGCATTGGCGTGCTTCATCGCAACCTGACGCTGGAGCAACAGACTGCTGCTGTCCGGCAGGTGAAACGTTTTGAATCCGGTATGGTCGTCAATCCGATCACCATCGCTCCGGACGCGACCCTGGCCGATGCCGAGGCAACCATGTTGCAGAACAAAATATCCGGTATTCCCGTGGTTGAGCAAAGCGGCAAACTGGTTGGCATTTTGACCAACCGCGATGTCCGTTTTGCGGAAAACCCCCGGCAACCGGTTTCCGAACTGATGACCAAGAATGATCTGGTTACGGTTCCTGTCGGCGTTAGTCAGGAAGAAGCCCGCCGGATGCTGCATCAAAGACGTATCGAAAAACTGTTGGTGGTTGATGACAGCTACCGCTGTGTTGGTCTGATTACCGTCAAGGATATCGAAAAAGCGGTAACCTATCCTGATGCGACCAAAGACAGCACGGGACGTTTGCGTGTGGCGGCGGCTTCCACGGTTGGCGATGCGGGCCTAGAGCGGACCGAAGCTTTGATTGACGCTGAATGTGATCTGGTGGTTATCGATACGGCCCATGGTCACAGTAAAATGGTGTCGAAAGCCGTCGAAGAGGTCAAGAAACGCTCTAACCAGACGCAAATTATTGCCGGAAACGTTGCCACCGCAGCTGCAACGCGCGCGCTGATCGATGCGGGGGCTGACGGGATCAAGGTTGGCATTGGTCCGGGATCGATTTGTACAACCCGGGTTGTTGCTGGCGTCGGCGTACCGCAATTGACGGCGATTATGGATTGCGCAGAAGAAGCGGCCAAATCTGGAATACCTATTGTTGCAGATGGCGGCCTCAGAACATCTGGTGATGTTGCCAAGGCGCTGGCCGCCGGTGCATCGTCGGTCATGGTCGGGTCTCTGCTCGCCGGAACGGAAGAAGCGCCGGGTGAGACATTCCTCTATCAGGGGCGCGCCTATAAGAGTTATCGCGGCATGGGATCGGTTGGCGCCATGGCGCGCGGTTCTGCCGATCGCTATTTCCAGCAGGATATCAAGGATCAGATGAAACTGGTGCCCGAAGGTATTGAGGGACAAGTCCCCTTTAAAGGTCCAGCGGGTGATGTCGTGCATCAACTGGTCGGTGGTGTGAAAGCGGCCATGGGCTATACTGGCGCTGAAACCTTGCAGGACTTGCGTGAAAAGGCGGAATTTGTGCGGATTACCAATGCTGGCCTGCAGGAAAGCCATGTGCATGATGTTTCCATCACACGGGAAGCGCCCAACTATCCAACGCGTTAAAGGGGCCGGCTGATGGTCGAACTGAAAGTCTTTTTTTTATTGCTGGTTTGGCCCGATGGGCAGGATCAGACCGAACCCTTATGGACTATTGAAACCTTCGAGACTGTGGCCGCCTGTAAGGACTATGCCGCTATAGCCATAGAGGATGCGACGAAGAAATACGGCGCTGATATTCAAACGCAGTTTCATTGCTTGAACAAAGACAGCCGTATCACCGAATGACCCCCTCTGCGCGCCTGCAAGCGGCTATTGAACTGCTCGACGAAATCATAATCGCAGCACGGGATAATGGCGCATCAGCCGACAATATCGCAAAAAAATTCTTCAAAGCGCGCCGCTATGCAGGCTCGAAAGACCGCCGAGCGATCCGCGAACATGTCTATGCCGCGATCCGGCGTTTCGGTGATCGGCCAGCTAGTGGGCGCGCCGCTATGGCAGGATTGGCTGAGGAGCAACCCGAATTACGGGAATTGTTCGATGGATCAGCTTATGGACCTGCTGCGCTGACGGATGATGAAGATCGCGCTGGTGGTAATTTTGTCGCAAATTGGCTTTCGGCCCGATTTACTGCCTTAATTGATGACAAAGAGAAGGCGGCATTATTTGGCCGCGCACCGCTGGATATCCGCCTGAATCCAAAAAAAGGTGACACTGGGGTCATAAAGGGCACATGGCCCGAGATCGAAGATTTGGTTTTGCCCAATGCCTATCGCTTGCCAACAGGAACACAGGTCGAGAACAGCAAGGCTTATATTAGCGGTCAGATAGAAATTCAGGATCTGGGCAGTCAGGCGATTGTGGCTGCCTGTCTGCCAAGGGAACCAAGGCTGGTTTTGGATATGTGCGCGGGGGCAGGGGGCAAAACGCTTGGATTGGCCGCGCAACTGCCAGATGATATCCGGATCATTGCTGCCGATACGGATCGCAGCCGTTTAAGCCGCATAGAGCCGCGTTTGCACCGATCGGGCGTACGCAATATTGAAACAATATTATTGTCTCCCAAGAAAGAGGAAGAAGCGTTGGCCCCGTTCGCGGGCAAATGTGATTTGGTGCTGGTCGATGCCCCTTGTACGGGAACCGGTACCTGGCGGCGGAACCCGGAATTACGCTGGCGAATGACGCCGAAACGCCTGGATCAGACGGTTAAATTGCAAGCGAGACTGCTGGAACTGGCTAGCAATATGGTCGCTCCCGGGGGTCGGCTGGTCTATGCTGTTTGTTCGCTTCTCGACGCAGAAGGAGGCGATCAGGCGGCGTTTTTCCTTAAAAACCATCCGGAATGGCGGGATATAGAGGTTGATTTGCCGGTAGGGCGGCCATATCGTAAAGGAACTCTACTCACCCCGTATCAAGACGGAACGGATGGCTTTTATTTTACCTGCCTTGAAAAATTGTGATAGCAGATCATGACAGGTGCCAGCATGTTCACCGAACGTGCAGGTGGGCCTGCTAGAAAGCCTGAGTCTTTATTGGAGCTAATTATGCGTTTTTCACCCGCCGCCCTTGCGATGTCCCTGGTTTTGGCCACTGTTTCCAGTGCCAGTTTCGGTCAATCGGCCGACGTAGAAATCAAGGCCCGTTCGGTTGCCTATATGGAACGGGGTGAAGCGGCGCAAAAAAAGGGTGATCTCGAACTGGCGACAGATTTTTACGAGACTGCTTTGGCGGTCGACCCACGCAATGGATCGGCTTTTATCGCCTTGGCCCAGATCGCACGGGTCCAGAAATTGCCCGGTAAAGCCATTCGCTTTTACCGTGAGGCGCTAATCCTGGACCCCAATAATCTGGATGCTTTGGCAGGGCAGGGCGAAGCGCTGGTTCAGCGCGGTGCGGTCGAAAAGGCGAAAATCAATCTTTCGCGGATTGAAACCCTGTGCCGTACGCGCTGTGCGCAAACAACGCAGCTTGCGTCGGTCATTCAGGCATCCGAAAAAACGCCGGTTCTGTCGGCGCAAGCGGTGACACCGAAACCGAAAGTTGGTGATGAGAAATCGGAAGAGGCGACGCCTAACTAGAGCCCGATCAACGCAATCATCCGGACCTTTCGGCCAGGTGATTTTCGTTTAACGGCCGTAAATCCCTAAAAGTCATAAACCAACGTTGCTCGGCTGAGTGTGTCGGTTTTCTCGCGGCCGTCCGGTGGATTGGTTTCATGCTCAATCGCATAGGAAAAGCGGGCTTTCAGCTTGCCATTTATCTTGGCATCAAGTCCTGTCGTGGCGGTCAGTGTATTTGTGCCGGACGAAAAAATAACATTGGCGCTCGTCAGGCTCTGCGCATCTGAGGCCAGGGTGGCGCCTGCCCCCTGAGTCAATTTGAGATTTTTCGCAATCTGCCAACCGAGGTCCAGTCCAATCAAGCCAGCGAGACTGCTATCCGATCCGCCATCGGTAAATTCGGTCAGTCGCCAGGCCGGACCGGCTTTCAGATCGAGGAAAATGTCCTTCTCTTTTATAACCGAATAGCCGATTCCGCCGGAAATCGTGTAGCGCGATGAAAAACCCTGAAACCGGTCGCGGTCATATTGGGCTAGGCCATAGATAAACAGACGATCGTTGATCTTATATTCCGGTTCCAGAGCAGCGGCATATTGCTCTCTGCTGGTCACGCCATTGCTGCGTTGATAGTCGGCACGGGCCCGAAATTTCAGGCGCCAATCGACCGCATCCTTGGTGAGTTTGATCCCGCCGCTAAGGCCAATATTGCTGGAATTACCGGTATTACGAAAGCCGCCAAGCTCCCCTTCGCCTTTCCAGTTGCTGAAAAAAGGCGCTTCCATTTTTTTCTTTTTATCAGCCGCCGCGAGCTGTGCCTTCTTTGCGGTATACGTGGCCATCATCGCATCAATTTCGGCCGCATCTTCGGGATTTGTCATTTTGGCAAACTTGATGACTGATTTTACTTCGGCGTCTTTGCCGGATTCTATCGCGGCATCAATCATCGCTTTTACAGGTTCAGGGAGAGCCGCTTGGGCTGGCGAAACGAAGCCAATAGCCGCCAGAGAAAATGGCCAAACTATCTTGTACAACATACTCTAATCCCGTGGCTATTCCGGTCTATACTCAGATCAGCGGTCCAAACTCCTTTAAAATCGCGCGGTAAAGATCCCGTTTAAACGGCACGATCATATCGGGTAATTCTGATGGATCAGCCCACTTCCAATCCGAGAATTCCGCATGGTCTGTGGCAATATTGACATGCTTGTCTTCACCTGTAAACCGCATCAGAAACCATGTCTGGCGCTGACCGCGATATTTCCCCTTCCAGATTTTGCCGAGCAACTCGTCCGGTAAATCATATAAATGCTCTTCGGCGCTGCGCGCGATGATTTGAATATGCCGCGCGGTTATGCCGGTTTCCTCTTCCAGTTCCCGAATGGCGGCGGATTCGCTGTCTTCGCCTTTATCAATGCCGCCCTGGGGCATTTGCCAGGCATCGGGATAGCGGCTGGTCTTCGCATCCAGACGCTGTCCGACAAAGACCCGCCCGTTGGTGTCGGCCAGCATGATCCCTGCACAGGGGCGATAAGGCAATTCACTGAAATCGGTCATAGAGCGGCCAAGGTTCCTTTTAGGGCGTTGCACAGGCCATCGACATCCTGCTGGGATGAAGGGATGCCTTTGCGCAAGCAGATGAGGCCGTGAATATTGCCTTTCGCCTCGCTAAAGTTGACCGGCACGCCCGCTTCGATCAGCTTGGCGGCATAGGCCCGGCCCTGATCCCGCAGAGGGTCGAGACCGCCGGTGATCAAAACAGTCGGCGGGCTGCTGGCAAGATCGCCATGAATAGGATCGCATCGCGGATCGCCCACGACGCCGGCATAATGGCCCATGAAATAATCCATCGAGTCCTTGGTTAGTAGAAAGCCTTCTGCAAATTCTTCCATAGACCCGCCGGAAGCATTATTGTCGACAACAGGATAAATCGGCACCTGCGCAATGACGGGGGCTACTGCCGGGTTTTTCGCCAAGTCCTGTGCCACCACAATCGCCAGATTACCGCCCGCACTGTCACCGCAAGGGATAAGGCCGTCAATCTCGATGCCCAGCGCCGTCTTGGCATTTTCTGCAATCCAACGGGTGGCCGCTTCACAATCATCGGGCGCAGCAGGGAAGGGCGCTTCGGGGGCGAGCCGGTAGTCGACAGCAATTAAAGGCAAATCCATCTGCGCCGCCATTTCGGTACAAAAGGGATGGTGGCTTTCCAGATCACCGATCACAAAGCCGCCACCATGATAGAAAATAATCGCTGGACCTGCTTCACGGCTTTCCCGTTTGTCATAATAGCGCAGCTTGATATCACCCGCCGGTCCCGGGCAGGTCAGGTCTTTGATAACCGCCAATTCTGTGGGTTCTGCATCAACCAGAAAACGCATGCCCACATAGACTTCGCGCGCTGCCGCTGGTTCCATTTGATCCATCGGAACCTCCATCGCGGTTTCCAGCATGGCCAACATCGCCTGGGTATCGGGTCGCACAAAAGCCGTTGTCATCCTCTAATCTCCGTATTGTTGCATATTGATTTGCTACTGAACTTGTGGCGAGTAGATCAGCCGAGGTTCACTAGGCAAGGTGTAATCTATTTCTCCCGTTTCAAACAAAAACTTTATCCCTAGTAGTTTTTATGGTTTGAAGCAGAGGGGAGAAGTGCTTTACCGCATCTTCTAAAGAGTTTTGGGTACGGAAATTATATATGGCTACGGCGCTTAAACAGGACGATTCAGACAATAACCAGCCAGCGAATGCGGAGAATGTCGTTGTTCGCTTTGCTGGTGACAGCGGCGATGGCATGCAGCTTACCGGTGGGCAATTTACATTGTCGACGGCGCTGGCGGGTAGCGATCTGGCGACTTTCCCCGATTTCCCGGCCGAAATCCGGGCACCGCAGGGAACGCTTTTCGGCGTTTCCGCTTTTCAGATTAATTTTGGTAGCCGCGCCATTGAGACTGCGGGCGACCAGCCTGATGTCTTGATTGCGATGAATCCCGCTGCATTGAAGACCAATGTCGATGCATTGCGTGAAGGCGGTCTGATCATTGCCGACGAAGGTGAATTCGGGAAACGCAATCTCGATAAAGCCAAATATGAAAATAATCCGCTGGAAGACGGCTCTTTGGCCAAGTGGCAATTGCTCAAGCTGGATATTTCTGCGCTAACGCTCGAAGCGGTGAAGCCCTTTGGACTGGGCAATAAAGAAGCACTGCGCTGTAAAAATATGTGGACGCTGGGTCTGGCGCTCTGGATGTTCGAGCGTGAGCGTGAGCCGATTATCGACTGGCTCAAGACCAAGTTTGCGAAATTGCCCGATGTGGCTGATTCCAACATTGCAGCACTGAATGCGGGTCATGCTTACGGCGAAACCGCCGAGCTTTCCGGTGACGGATTGGGCAGCGGTCATTTGACCACACGCAAAGTAGGCGCTGCTCCGTCAGCTCCGGGTGAATATCGTACGGTGACGGGCGCAGAAGCTCTGTCGCTTGGTTTGGTGGCAGGTGCACAGCTCGCTGATTTGCCGATGTTCTTCGGTGGCTATCCGATTACGCCCGCCTCGGCGATTCTGCATCACTTGTCACGGCTTAAAGAATTTGGCGTTACGACCTTTCAGGCCGAAGACGAGATTGCGGCAATCGCGGCCGCCATTGGCGCAAGCTATGCTGGCAAATTGGGCATTACGTCCTCATCCGGTCCAGGCATCGCGCTGAAGGGCGAGGCCATGGGGTTGGCGATCATGACCGAGCTGCCTTTGGTGATTGTCAATTCACAGCGCGGTGGGCCTTCGACCGGTCTGCCGACTAAGACCGAGCAATCGGATCTCTATCAAGCCATTTACGGTCGCAACGGCGATGCTCCCATGCCGGTCATTGCCGCGCGCTCCCCAAGTGACGCATTTGAATGTGCGATTGAAGCGGTGCGGATAGCGGTGCAATATATGACGCCGGTCATGTTGCTGACCGATGGTTATATTGCCAATGCGGCTGAGCCCTGGAAGATTCCGGATGTCGATACGCTGGAACCGTTTCCTACAACCTTCCTGGATAAAATGCCGGAAGGTGGATTGAAACCTTATGCGCGCGACGAAAAACTCGCGCGGCCATGGATCAAACCGGGCACGCCGGAATTGATGCACCGGATTGGCGGCATCGAAAAAGGCATTGATACCGGCCATATCGACTATGGCGCGGCCAATCACCAGCAAATGACTGAAATCAGGCGTGACAAGGTATTGGGCGTTGCAGACAGCATCCCCGATCAGGATGTGGCTCTGGGCAAGGCGGGTGGGAAACTGGCCGTTGTCGGTTGGGGTTCAACCTTTGGACCAATCCATCAGGCCGTACGCCGCGCAGTAGAGGCTGGAAAAGACGTCAGTCATATCCACATCAGGAACGTCTGGCCGATGCCGAAAAATCTGGGCGAATTGCTGAAAAGCTATGACCGGGTCATCGTACCAGAGATGAATACCGGGCAGCTCAAGACCGTATTGCGCGATCAATATCTGGTCGATGCAAAGCCTGTAAACAAAGTATCGGGCCAGCCCTTTACCATTGCCGAAATTGAAGCGGCGATTGAGGAGAATCTGTCATGAACGAGATGACAAAAATCACGACGCTGAAAGACTGGGAAACCGATCAGGAAGTCCGCTGGTGCCCGGGTTGCGGTGACTATGCGATCCTGAAAGCGGTTCAGCGGACCATGCCTGATTTGGGCGTGCGCCCAGAAGATACGTTGTTTATCAGCGGGATCGGCTGCTCTTCTCGCTTTCCTTATTATATGGAAACTTACGGTTTCCACACGATCCACGGCCGCGCGCCTGCAGTGGCGACGGGTGCCAAGTTGGCCAATCCGGACCTCGATGTCTGGATCATCACCGGTGATGGCGATGCGCTGTCCATCGGCGGCAACCACACGATGCATCTGTTGCGGCGCAATCTGGATTGCCAGATCATGCTGTTTAACAATGAGATTTACGGCCTGACCAAGGGGCAATATTCCCCGACATCTCGGGTGGGAACCAATACGCCGTCCACGCCTTATGGCTCGGTCGACCGGCCCGCTAGCCCTTGCGCCTTTGCATTGGGTTCAGGTGCACGGTTCATTGCGCGCGGCATTGATGTCCACAAGGATTTGACCAATGTCTTGAAAGCCGCCCATACGCACAAGGGTGCTGCTTTTATCGAGATTTTTCAGAACTGTATCGTCTATAATAAAGACGTGTTCGAGGAATTTGCGGCCAAGAAAACCGCTGCTTCTACTCAGCTCCTGCTCGCCGATGGTGAGCCGATGCTGTTTGAAAAAGGCGAAAAAGGCATCACGCTGGACCGTGAAACCTTGTCGCTGAAAGTGGTCGATGTGGTAGATGGCGATTGGCAGGCAGCCAATGTGATTGTCCATGATGTGACCAATCGTTCGGTCGCGCATATGCTCATTGAAATGCCGTTCGGGGAATTCCCGATGGCTATCGGCGTGCTCTATGATGACCCGCGTCCGACATTTGAAGGCGCTGTCGTTGAGCAAAATGCGCAGGCAGCAGAAGGCAAGAAGGCGGATCTGCAAGCGCTGCTCAACAAAGGTCAGACCTGGACCGTGACCGAGGACGGGCCAGAACTTTAGCGGCCTTTTCCAGCACTTGATGCTTGCAATGTAGGATTTGCTTTGCCAGCATGCTGTCAGGGTATCAGCCCTTTCGTCACGCTATGGGGTGGGGCGATTCTGAACGGACATTTCGTCGCTCATATGAAACAGTTCAACCGAAGATGACCCCCGTTTTGCGTATAATATGTATAATTTCTCGATCCGGTTTAGGCGGCTTTCGGTCGCATGGATAATCTGACTCACAGTCTTGCCGGCGCCGTTCTCGGTCAGCTTGGTTTGAAGAAGAAAACCGGCCTGGGCATGGCGACCTTGATAATCGCGGCCAATATTCCTGATATTGATGCGTTCGCAACGCTGCTCGGCGGCGTCCAACATCTCGCTATCCGCCGCGGTATTACGCACGGCCCGATTGCGATGGTGATATTGCCGTTACTGCTGACTGGCTTCATGCTGTGGTTTGATCGCTGGCAAACCAAGCGCGGCAAACGGCCAACCGATCGCTTGCCGATTCACAAAGGCTGGTTGCTGGCCTTGGCCTATATCGGCTGCCTCAGCCATCCTGCGCTGGATTGGCTTAACAGCTATGGTGTCCGCCTGCTCGAACCTTTCTCCTCGCAATGGTATTATGGCGACAGCATCTTCATCATCGATATCTGGATATGGGCCGCGCTGATCATCGGCGTCTGGATATCCAGGCGGCGCGAGAAAAAGGGCAGGGATGACTGGCAGCGGCCGGCATGGGTGAGCTTTACCGTGATTTGTGCGTATATTTTTGCCAATGGATTGATTACCGGCAAGGCAGAGGCGGATACGGCTTTGGCTGTCGAACAGCGAACAGGCCAGCAACCGGCCCAAGTCGTCGCCAATCCGATGCCTGTCACATTCTGGCGCCGGGACATGATCTGGCAAATGGTGGATGAGAACGGCACGGCCTACGGTGAAACGATATTCGACCTTTTTGACCCTGAGCTTTTTTACTGGAAAGGCGAATTGATTGTTAATGATGCGTCTGAGCAGATGATCGCAGACGCCAAAAAAGCGGATCCCGACGCATTGGCCTTTCTCTTCTGGGCGCGGATGCCTGTGTTGCAGCAAAGTGATGATCCAGATAATGCTGGTAGGCTGGTGCTGGATCTAGCAGATATGCGGTTTCGCGATCCTTTGGTGAAGGACCGCTTCACAGTGCGGACTACCATGCCACCCAAGATTGACCCGACGAAAGCGGTTCGAGGCACTGGCAGCAAATGATCGCACCGACGATAGTCTGGCTTCGCCGCGACCTGCGCCTTTCTGACCAAGCCGCCTTTGCTGCGGCCGCCGCTCAAGGCCCGGTCATGCCGGTCTATGTCCTCGACGATGAGACACCCAAACACCGCATAATGGGCGGAGCCTCGCGCTGGTGGTTGCATCATAGCCTGAAATCTCTCGACACCGACCTGCGGGCCAAAGGATCACGGCTGGTCTTACGGCGCGGCAAGGCGGCTGATATTTTGGCGGAATTGGCCGCGGAACATGGCGCAACAGAAATCCACGCGCTGCATCACTACGAACCTTGGTGGCTCAATGCGCAGAAGGACTTACGGGCCAAACTGAATGATAATGCTGAACTCGTCCTGCACCATGGCAATTATCTGCTGCCGCCGGGCACATTGAAAACCGGCAGTGGTGGTCCGTACAAAATCTATACGCCATTCTGGAAATCCCTGAACGAGCGGATGCCGCCGGCGCCAGCGATGGCACCGCCAAAGGCACTGGATTCCCCCGATGCCTGGCCGGACAGCGATGTTCTGGACGACTGGAATTTGCTACCAACCAAACCCGACTGGGCAAAGGGATTTACCGACCATTGGACACCGGGTGAGCAAGCCGCGCAGGATAGTCTTGAGGCTTTTGTCGATAAAGCGGTACAATATGATGAAGGCCGCAATCTGCCATCCGAACAATTGGTGTCCCGCCTGTCTCCGCATCTGCATTTCGGGGAAATGAGCCCAGCGACGATCTGGAACCGGATTGCTGGGCAGGGCGCTAAAGTGGAAACCTATCTGAAAGAGATTGTCTGGCGGGATTATGCGCAGAATGTCATTCAGCAATTCCCGCAATATGGCGGGGAAAGCTATCGCGAAAAATTCCGGGCGTTCCCGTGGCGCGATATATCTGACCCTAAGGTTCGCAAGGATTATGACGCCTGGTGTCGCGGTCAGACCGGTTATCCGATTGTCGATGCCGGCATGCGGGAGTTATGGGCAACAGGATGGATGCACAACCGGGTTCGAATGATCACGGCGAGCTTCCTGATCAAACATTTGCTGATCGACTGGCGCGAGGGTGAAAAATGGTTCTGGGACACTCTGGTCGATGCCGATTTTGCGTCAAACAGCGTCAATTGGCAGTGGACCTCAGGGACCGGAGTCGACAGCAATATGTTCGTTCGCATCATGGCGCCATTGACCCAATCAGAGAAATTCAATGCAGGTGATTATATCCGCAAATGGGTGCCGGAGCTGGTGGATGTCAGCGATCCCTATATCCATGATCCCGAGGAAAGCGGGGCTAAACCGCCAAGCTATCGTTCAAAGATCATAGCGCACAAAGAGGCGCGCGCGCGGGCGCTCGACGCCTATGCAAAAGTGAAATGACAGAAGGGATTGTAATGGCTGAAATAACTGCTTATTCATCCGGACAATCGAAAAGAGGATATCAGGTCGATGAATAAGTAGGTCGCCTTCGGGCAAATCAAAATGAAACCCTTCAGTCCGCCGGGCTGGATATTTTGACACCTATATTCAGGATCTTTTATGCACAGACTATCAGGAAAATTTTGCGTTATCACCGGTGCTGCTCGCGGCATTGGCAAAGCGATTGCCAAGGCCTTTATCGACGAGGGGGCGTCGGTCCTTCTGACCGATAAGGACGCCGAAACATTGGCGCAGGCTGGACAGGAATTGGGAAGTCCCACTCTTGTCCTAGACGTCGAAAAGGAGGCGGATTGGGACCATCTGGCTGAGCTGCATCCCACGGCGGACGTCGTCGTCAACAATGCCGGGATTACCGGATTTGAAGCGGGCTTGGCGCCCCATGATCCGGAAAATGCGTCGCTGGAAGACTGGCGCGCGGTCCATCGGATCAATCTGGACGGCACCTTCATGGGCTGCCGCTACGCGATCCGGGCTATGAAGGAAAAGGGTGCGGGCTCGATCATCAACATCTCGTCCCGTTCTGGCATGGTCGGAATTCCGGGCGCTGCGGCTTATGCCTCGTCGAAAGCCGCCATCCGCAATCACAGCAAGTCCGTGGCGCTCTATTGTGCGCAATTGGGACTCAACATCCGATGCAATTCGATTCATCCGGCGGCGATCATGACACCTATGTGGGAACCGATGCTGGGTGAGGGTGAACAGAGAGAGGCTGCGATTGCTGCTATGGTAAAGGATACGCCGATGCAGCGATTTGGCGAGGCCGAGGAAGTGGCCGCGATCGCTGTGCTGCTGGCTTCGGATGAAGCGCGCTATATTACCGGCACCGAAATGACCATCGATGGAGGTATATTGGCTGGATCGGCAGCCGCGCCGGGTTCTTAATCCAATCGCGAAGGATAAGGATAGTAACGCATTGCCAAGTAGTTACCGCTGGTCCATATCTGCCCCATGAATGCGGAGGCACCAAAAAGAGGAAAGCACCTGCTCGATGCGCGCAAGCGCTTCGGCACAGGGGGCGGATTGCTCGCGCGGCTCACCGCTCCCGGCTTTCATCGGATATTGGACCGGATCGATACAGGTCTGGACTACGGAACCTTTGAGGGGAAATTACCCGATGGGACGACGCGTATTGTCGGCGGCCGGGGCGAAGGGCCGATGGCCGAAATCATCATCCATAGCTGGAATGCTTTGCTGCGTCTCGTGAACAGCGGTTCGGTCGGCTGGTACCGTGCTTGGGAACTGGGCGAGTGGGAAAGTCCGGACCTGGTTCCGGTATTTGACCTGTTCACACGCAACCGTGCGGGATTGAAAGATACGGGCCGCGCTGCTGGTATCTTTCGCCTGATTGCGAAGTTGCGCCATTTTCGGCGACGCAATGACAAGGCACGGGCGCGGCAGAATATCCAATATCATTATGACCTGGGCAATGACTTCTACCGCCTGTGGCTTGATGAAAGCATGAGCTATTCGAGCGCATTGTTTGAGGATTCGGCCGGAAAGGCGAAGACGCTAAAAGAAGCACAGGCGAAGAAGGTGGCGGCGATGGCAAATCGTCTTGGCACCAAGCCCGGTCAGAAAGTTTTGGAGATCGGCTGTGGGTGGGGATATCTGTCCGGCACTTTGGCTAGGGATCATGGGCTGGATGTAACCGGCATTTCCTTGTCCGATGAGCAAACCGAATGGGCGCGCCAGCATCATCCCGAGGCGAATTTTCTGATCCAGGATTATCGCGATGTAAATGGTCAATATGATGCAATCGCCAGCGTCGAAATGGTTGAGGCAGTGGGGCAGAAATATTGGCCCGACTTTCTCGATTGTGTGGCACGTAATCTGAAATCCGGTGGTCGCGCGGGGATCCAATATATCAGCATCGCCGATGATATTTTTGAGCAATATGCAGCCAGCGCAGACTTTATTCAGACCTATATTTTTCCTGGTGGCATGTTGCTGTCCGAAAGCCGCTTTCGCGCACTGGCTGAGGAACGTGGGCTGACCTGGTCGGACAAACAAGACTTCGGGGCTGATTATGCCAAAACACTTCGCCTCTGGCGTGAGCGTTTCGAAGCGGTTGTTGAGCAAGGCAAATTGCCAGCGGGCTTTGATGAACGTTTTGTGCGGTTGTGGCGCTACTACCTGACCTATTGTGAAGGCGGGTTCAGTGGGGGCGGCATTAACGTCTCACAAGTGACTTTGATAAAAATATGAACAGGAGTGGACGATGGGTTTAGGTAAGAAGCTGACGCTGGCGATGACAGGTGTTGGCCTATGTTTGGCATTGCCAGGTTGCGAGAAGGTCAAGGAGGTCGCGGCGGATGCGGCCGGTCTGCCCACCGATAAGAATATCCTGTTCTGGACCGATGATCAGCGCAACAAGGCCTTTCGGATGATGGATACGCTGGTGCCATCGAACACGATCGCGGCTGGCGACGCGCCGAAAGCGCTGGAGCAGGGCGAAGCACTTCCGACAGAATTTGAGGTGGATGGCGAGGTGCTATCGGTTGACCAATATATGGCGGATCAACGAACGGCTGGCATTGTGATATTGCAGGATGGCAAAATCCGGTTGGAAAAATACGGCATGGATCTCGGCAAAGATGATCGCTGGACATCTTTCTCTGTCGCCAAATCACTGGTGTCGACACTTGTTGGCGCGGCAATCAAAGACGGCTTTATCAAGTCTATCGATGATCCGCTCACCGATTACATACCGGAGCTGAAAGGCAGCGGCTATGACGGGGTAACAGTAGAGCAGCTTTTGACCATGACCTCCGGTGTTAAATGGAACGAGGATTATGCCGATCCCAAATCCGATGTCGCGCTGTTCAACAATACAAAACCGGTGGATGGTGTCGATCCGATCATTGTCTATATGAAAACTCTGGAAAACGAGGCCGAACCCGGCACGCGCTGGCAATATAATACCGGCGAAACCAATCTGATTGGAGTGCTGGTAGCCAAGGCGACTGGCAAGACCATATCCGAATATCTCTCTGAAAAAGTCTGGGCACCCTATGGCATGTCACAGGATGGGGAATGGCTGCTCAATGAAGGAGGCAAGGAGATCGGCGGTTGCTGTATTTCCGCGACCGTCAGGGACTATGCGCTTTTTGGTCAGTTCGCAATGAATGGCGGTATGATTGATGGCGAGTCGATCGTACCGGATGGATGGTTTGCCAAGGCTGGAACCAAACAGGCCGATATCGACGTTCCAGGCCGTGGCTATGGTTATCAATGGTGGACATTTGATGATGGCAGCTTTGCTGGCCAAGGTATTTTCGGGCAAGGTATTTTCATCGATCCTGCGCGCCAGCTGGTGGTTGCCAGTAATAGCAATTGGCCTAGCGCTACCCCTGAAGAGCAGGGCGCTCAACGCATTGCCTTTTTCAATGCGGTCAAAGCCTATCTGGATTCAGAGGGTGGAAAAGCAACCGAAACGGCGGCTGCTAATTGATATCGAAAGTCTCGCCAGTTTCAAAATCGCTGGCGAGAATTTCCGCCATCCGGTTGGCCACGACCTCAGGTGGCTTGACGGATTGCGGATCTTCGCCGGGATAGGCGCTTGCCCGCATATTGGTGCGCGTCCGGCCCGGGTTGATAATCGCAGTGCGCAATTTGCCAAGGTTGCGCATCTCTTCGCCATAGCTGACAACCAGTGTTTCGAGCGCGGCTTTGGAAGCTCCATAAGCGCCCCAAAAGGCGCGGGGAGACCGGCCCACGCTGCTGGTTATCGCGAGTAGGCGCGCATCTTCGCTCTTGCGCATCATCGGATCGAAAGCGGCAATCAAAGCTTGTTGTGCGATCAGGTTGAGCGTCAGAACATTGTTAAACTCTTTACCGTCAATCGCTGGAACCGGAGTCAAAGTGCCAAGCATGGCAGCGTTCAGCACCAGGATATCAAGTGCGTCCCAGCGCTCTGAAATCGCTTGGGCCAATCGGCCGATGCTATCTCCGTCGGTAAGATCCAGCGGCGCAATGGTGGCATGACCGCCCGCTTGATGAATTGTTTCTTCAACCTCTTCGAGGTCTTTGGCGGTTCGCGCGGTCAAGATGACATGCGCACCTTTTGCGGCCAAGGCAATTGCGGTTGCGGCGCCAATGCCCCGGCTTGCGCCAGTGACCAACGCCAATTGGTTTTCAAAGCTCATCGATAAATTTACCTGTAAACGTCAAGGTTACCCAACTTGTTCAGCGAGTATCGGGGTTTCTTTGGTGCCGACTTTTTCATTGAGTAACGTTAGCTGATCTGGTTGCTGCTGACCTTCTTGATCGGTTAGCGGCGTGGGATAGGCGCCGGTGAAACAGGCGTCGCAATATTGCGGTTCAATATCGCGCCGTGTTTCTTCGCCAACCGCACGGTAAAGTCCATCGATAGAGATGAAGGACAGGCTGTCTGCTTGAATATATTCGCACATCTGTTCGACGGACTTCATCGCAGCTAGTAGTTTCTCCCGCTTTGGTGTGTTCACACCGTAGAAACAGCTATGCATGGTTGGCGGACTCGCGATGCGCATGTGCACTTCCGCTGCACCTGCTTCACGCATCATCTGGACGATTTTTAAACTGGTTGTCCCGCGCACGATGCTGTCGTCAATCAACACGATTTTCTTGCCGTTCACCAGTGGCCGATTGGCATTATGCTTCAACTTCACGCCGAGATGGCGGACACCGTCACCGGGTTGAATGAAGGTCCGTCCGACATAATGGGAACGGATTATGCCCAATTCAAATGGTATGCCGGACTGTTCCGCATAACCAATGGCTGCTGGTGTCCCGCTGTCCGGAACCGGAATAACATAGTCTGCGTCCACCGGGTTTTCGATCGCCAGCTGTGCGCCAATTTCTTTGCGCACGCTGTAAACTGATGATCCATCGACAATCGAATCAGGTCGCGAGAAATAGACGTGCTCAAAAATACATGGTCGACTATTTGTTTCACCAAATGGTCTGTGGGAACGCATTTCGCCATTTGAGACGACGATGAGTTCTCCTGCATCTACGCTTCGCACATATTCTGCGCCAACTAGATCAAGGGCAACAGTTTCGGAGGCAAACACATAAGCATCGCCGATCTTGCCAATAACCAAGGGGCGAATACCCAAAGGATCCCGGCAGGCGATCATACCTTCCGGAGTCATGCAAATCAGGGAGTACGCGCCTTCCACTTTTCGCAAGGCATCAATAAATTTGTCCAGTAGCGTACGGTATTTCGATGTCGCCAGCAGGTGGATGATGACTTCCGTGTCGCTGGTCGATTGGAAAATCGATCCATTGCGCACCAGCTCTTCCCGCAGTTTCAAGGCATTGGAAATATTGCCATTATGGGCGATAGCAAAACCGCCAGAAGCGAGGTCTGCTTCCAGCGGTTGGATGTTCCGTAAAGTACCGGCTCCGGTGGTCGAGTATCGGACATGGCCGCAGGCATAATCCCCGCGCAGTTTGTCCATGACTTCCTGACTATCAAAATTTCCGGCAACGGGGCCAAGAGCGCGATGGCTATAAAATTCGCGCCCATTGCGGCAAGTGATGCCAGCGGCTTCCTGCCCACGATGTTGCAAGGCGTGGAGCCCCAGCGCAACCATCGCTGCGGCATCTTCGACCCCGGCTACACCAAAAACGCCACATTCTTCACGCAGCTTGTCATCATCAAACGGATGGGTTGTAAGCATATCGCACCTTATTGCTGCCCATAATAAACGCGTCCTAGTAACGCCAGCAGGGGATGGCAGGGATATAGATTTGAATCTGTGCTTTGTCTTCCCCCTTGGTCATAAAAATATCATAAATATTCAGCGAGAGGAGTTCTCACGGCATAAAGGCCAGTTTTGCGTTGCACGTCCGGCTTTGGAACCCTAGTTCAAAGGGATGACGGATAGCAAAAATGTCGATCGGGAAACCGGATCACAACTAAACCCCAAATTTGATTCGAATGGTTTGATATCCGCTGTGGTGACAGACGATTCGACCGGTGTTGTTTTGATGGTTGCATTCATGGATGCAGCGGCTTTGCAAATGACCCAGAAAACCGGAATGGCGCATTTCTATTCGCGGAGTCGTCAGACTCTTTGGAAAAAGGGAGAAACTTCTGGCCATGTTCTTCACGTGAAAGAATTGTTGATCGACTGCGATCAAGATGCGGTCTGGGTCAAGGCTGACCCAGCGGGACCAACCTGTCATACTGGTGAAACAAGCTGTTTTTACCGCAAAGTAGAGGATGGCGAATTGGAACGTATTGCGTGACACGCACGCTTTTATTGCTTCCGTTGTTGCTGCTTACCGCTTGTGATGGGCAAGGCAGGCCGGAAAATAACGACACCGATGGCCCGGTTGAACAAGCATCTCCATTGGAACAAGCCGCAATTGATGCTGGTGTGATACCCGACATTCGAAATGTAAGCCTTTCAGGTGCTTTCGAACGGCGAAGTGATCTCGGAACAGATCGTTTTTGTGCCGTCGGAAATGATGAGCGTGGTTATCAGATTGGAATGCTGGCTGTATTCGGGCCGGACAGCAAATGCGAAGCTTTGGGTTCTGCTGAGCGGAATGGCGAGGATATTCAAATTATATTGAACAGCGAACAAAGATGCAGTTTTACTGCAAAATTTGATGGCGTAGCGCTTCAATTTCCGGGCGATTTGCCAGAATCATGTACAAGCTATTGCACGCCGCGCGCTAGCCTGAATGGGGTTAACTTCTTTCTGGTAGGGGAAGGGGATGCGGTAGCGCGTTCGACACGCGGACGCGAAATTGTGAGTTTATGCCCCGGCGGATAGTATTGACGTTTACGTTAGCGTAAGCTATATGACTCTCATGTCGAAAACGCTGAACCATGCAGAGATCGATACTCCTGATCTGAAAAATCGCGAAACTTTTACCATTTCGGATTTGTCAGAGGAATTTGGTGTTACAGCGCGTGCGCTTCGTTTTTATGAAGATGAAGGGCTTATCGCTCCGCATCGCAAAGGTCTTGCGCGTATTTACACCAAACGTGATCGTGCACGGCTTGCGTGGATCATGCGCGCGAAAAATGTCGGATTCAGTCTGACTGAGATTCGCGAGATGATAGATCTTTATGATCTGGGTGACGGTCGAATTACCCAAATGGAGGTAACGCTCGATCGATGCCAAGAGAAAGTCGATCTTCTCAAGAAGCAGCGCAACGACATTGATAGCTCGATCAAAGAGCTGACGGAATTCATAAAGATTGTGCAAGATGCGGTAGCAACCGCCAAAGCGCAGCAATAACAGAGGATAATCTGCCAGCATTTTCTGGCCGCTTCCAAATTAAGAGAAAGTTTTAGATAATGCCAAATTATCAAGCCCCGGTTCGGGATACGCAATTTATCATCAACAATGTTTTGGGTGTGGAGCGCTATTCCAATCTGCCCGGTTTTGAAAATGCAACGCCGGAAATGATTGATGCCATCCTTACCGAGGGCAGCAAGTTTATTGAAAATGTATTGTTTCCGCTCAACCAAGTGGGTGATCAGGAAGGTTGTACGCGTCATGACGACGGCAGCGTCACCACGCCAACTGGTTTCAAAGACGCGTATAAACAATATTGCGAAGCCGGCTGGGGCACTTTGTCGGGACCCGAGGAATTCGGCGGCCAAGGCTTGCCGCACATCGTTTCCATGGCGTTCGAAGAATATATGGCCAGCGGTAACATGGCGTTTGCGATGTATCCCGGCCTGACTCATGGTGCAATTTCGTCGATTTTGGCCAAAGGCAGTGAGGAACAGAAAGCCAAGTTTGTTCCCAAAATGCTGTCTGGTGAATGGACCGGCACAATGAACCTGACGGAACCGCATTGTGGTACCGATCTGGGACTGATCAGAACCAAAGCGGAGCCAAATGCTGATGGGTCTCACGCGATTACCGGCACCAAGATATTTATCTCGTCCGGTGAGCATGACATGTCTGAAAATATCATTCATCTGGTGCTCGCCAAGACGCCCGATGCGCCAGATGGTGTTAGAGGCATTTCGCTTTTCATCGTACCAAAGTTCATCGTCAATGAAGACGGCTCCTTGGGCGACAAAAATCCTGTGTCCTGTGGTTCTATCGAACATAAAATGGGCATTCACGGCAACTCGACCTGTGTGATGAACTATGATGGTGCGACCGGATATCTGGTTGGTGAAGAGAATAAAGGATTGGCAGCAATGTTCATCATGATGAACGTGGCACGCCTGGGCGTTGGTCAACAGGGCCTCGGTATTGCCGAAGTCGCTTATCAAAACGCCGTTCACTATGCCAATGATCGCCGTCAGGGCAGGGCGCTTACCGGTCCGGAGGATCTCGACGAGAAGGCAGATACTCTGTTCGTTCACCCTGATGTCCGGCGGATGCTGCTGGATGCGAAGGCCTTTACCGAGGGCATGCGGGCCTTGTGTCTGTGGGGCGCTTTGCAAGCTGATCTGATCCACAAGGCGCAAACCGAAGAAGAGCGCCAGATGGCAGATGACCTGCTGTCGCTACTGACGCCGGTAATCAAAGGCTATGGCACTGACAAGGGCTATGAAGTCGCGACCAATGCGCAGCAAGTCTATGGTGGTCATGGCTATATTGGCGAATGGGGCATGGAACAATATGTCCGCGATGCGCGTATTGCGATGATCTATGAAGGCACAAACGGCGTTCAGGCAATGGACCTTGTTGGCCGCAAGCTCGCACAAAATGGTGGACGTGGTGTGCAGGCGCTGTTTGCTGTAATTGCCAAAGAGGTTGAAGAAGCGAAAGCTGATGAGAAACTGAAAGACTTCGCCGAAGGTCTCGAAAAGACCAATGGCGAGCTGCAAAAGGCGACCATGTGGTTCATGCAAAACGCGATGGCCAATCCCAACAATGCCGGTGCCGGTGCCCATCATTATATGCATATCATGGGTATCGTGGCGCTTGGCCTGATGTGGCTGAGAATGGCAAAAGCTGCTTCCGAAGCCTTGGCTGCTGGTGAAGACAATGCCAAATATTACGAAGGCAAGCTGATAACGGCACAATATTTTGCCGAGCGCTTTTTCCCGGATGCCGGTTCGCTGCGCCGCAAAATTGAAGGCGGAAGCGAAGCCATTATGGCGCTTGAACCTGAGATGTTTGCAGTCGCTTAAGCTCCGATTCGCATCGCGGCAGACAGTTGCTAAGATGCGGTGGGTCCCAAAAACCGCCAAAAAGTCTTGTTTTTATCTCGTCTAGCCGCTGCTCGCTTGTTTTGCGGGCGGCGGCAGCACATTGCTGTGCAGGACAGGGGAATGATCTGCATTAGGAGAAGATGCAATGCATTCCAAGAAAACGAGCCCCATTCGGAGAATGACTCCTTATCTGGTGACGGTTGGCGTTGGATTCTCAATGGCAACTGGCGCAGTGGCGGCGCAAGATACGCAAGAAGAGCCCGCGGAGTCGGAAATTCCGGCACCCACCATTGATACTGATGGCGATGGCACAATGGATGCCTGGGACCGTAGTGGTGATGGCCAACCCGACGCCTGGGATACCGATGGCGACGGCAAGCCTGATCTGCTTGATGATGATGGCGACGGTAAGCCCGATTAACGCCCATCTCTCTTAAAACGCCGGGCTGGGTCGCACTTTGCCCGGCGTTTTTTTTTAAAAAAGCTCCTCAAACATGCTGAGCATGGCAGCCTTGCTCTGAATGTCCGCTGATTTGTTGTAAGATACGGCGTCTAGCGGCTTTCCATCACTGGCAGGATCGGTAAAACCGTGCACTACACCGGTATAGGTATGCATGTGGCAATCTGCGCCAGCGATATCCATTTCTTCGAGAAACGCACGAACCTGCTTTGGCGGAACCAGCGGATCGGCACGGCCATGACAGACCAACAGTCGCGCCTTGATCGAGCCTCTCTTGGCCGGAAGCGGGGTTGCCAACAATCCATGAAAACTGACAACCAGCGCGATATCCTCTCCGCCACGCGCCATTTCCAGAACAATTTCACCGCCCATGCAATAGCCAATGGCTGCAATCCGGTGGTTGGCGAGCTTTGAACGCTTGCGCAGTTCATCCAGAGCACAGCGAAACCGTTCGCGATAATTTTCCGGATCGGCGCGCAGCGCATTGGCCATGGTTTGTGCCAAGCGTGTATCGGTTATTTCGCCTTGCCCATAAAGGTCACACACCATTGCTGAGTAACCGATAGACGCCAGCCAGCGCGCGCGTTCGTACATGATCTTGTTCGGACCCGCAATGGTCGGAACAATCAATATCCCCGCGCGCGGATAGCGGCTTGGCTGGGCCATATAGCCCGCCAGCTCCAGATCACCATGATGATAGGTGAAGGTGTTGACTTCGATTGAGCTCATTCTTCAGGTAGAAACTCCGGTACAGAAAGATAACGCTCACCAGTGTCATAGTTGAAGCCAAGCACATTTGCGCCGTCACCAAGATCGGGAAGCTTCTGCGCAATCGCAGACAATGTTGCGCCAGAGCTGATGCCAACCAACATGCCTTCTTCCTTCGCAGCGCGCAGAGCCATGGCTTTCGCATCTGCTGGCTCAACCTGAATGGCACCATCAATACTTTGCGTATGCAAATTGCCCGGAATGAAGCCCGCGCCAATGCCCTGAATTGGATGCGGCCCCGGTTGACCGCCGCTGATAACCGGTGAACCAGCGGGCTCAACAGCATAGACTTTCAATCCGTTCCATTCCTGTTTCAGCACTTCAGCAACGCCGGTGATATGACCGCCGGTTCCAACACCAGTGATAATCGCATCAAGTGGATTATCTTTGAAATCTGCCAGTATCTCTTGTGCCGTGGTCTGTTTATGCACTTCAAAATTCGCCGGGTTTTCGAACTGCTGCGGCATCCAGGCGCCGGGAGTGGTGTCAATCAACTCCTGTGCTCGCTCGATCGCGCCTTTCATGCCCTTTTCTTTCGGGCTCAGATCAAAGCTTGCGCCATAAGCCAGCATCAGCCGCCGCCGTTCCAAAGACATGGATTCCGGCATGACCAATATCAGTTTATAGCCTTTGACTGCTGCGACCATTGCAAGGCCGACGCCGGTATTTCCCGATGTCGGCTCGATAATTGTACCGCCGGGCTTGAGCGCTCCGGATTGTTCGGCATCTTCGATCATCGCCAGTGCGATGCGATCCTTGATCGAGCCACCGGGGTTCGACCGTTCAGATTTAATCCAAACATTGGCGTCGCCAAATAGGCGCTGCATTTTGATATGGGGGGTGTCCCCTACCGTATCGAGAATAGTCTGGGCGATCATTGCTCTTTTCTCCTAGATGTCAGTCTTTAGCATTAGTGTCTGATTTGTCTTCTGTTTTTCTGTCTGGTTCCAGATCGGGGGGTGGATCGAAAGTTTTGGCTGCGCCCAGTTGGGGAAAAAGCCGCGACCATATTCCAGTAACCATTATAGCACCGGTACCGCCTGCGACAATGGCCGCCACAGGGCCAAATAGTACGGCCAATCCGCCCGACAAGGCATCGCCCAATTCGTTGGAGGCACTGATCGTCATCTGACTAACGGCATTGACACGGCCGCGCCGGTCATCGGGCGTATGGAGCTGGATAAGCGAGCTGCGCACATAGACCCCGAACATATCGGCGGCGCCGCACAAGGCGAGGCAAGCCATGGACAGCGGCAGGGACGTGCTCAGCCCAAAACCGATTGTCCCGACGCCAAAAACGGCCATGGCAATCAGCATCATATTACCGACATTGCGCGACAACGGGGCAAAGGAAAATATGCCAGCGACAATGACGGCTCCGACCGCCGGAGATGCGGCCAGCAACGAAAGCCCGATCTCGCCTGCGCCTAATATGTCCTTTGCAAAGACCGGTATCATCGCGGTTGCCCCGGCCAGGAACATGACGAGCAGGTCAAGCGTGATCGCCCCAAGCACGAGTTTGTTGGTCCAGACATAGGACATGCCATCCATCACTTGACGCAAGGGGCCTTTGGTCCGGTCAATCGCGCTGCGGGTGACCGGGCCGATCATGAAAATCGACAACATCGCCAGCGCATAAAGAGCGGCACAGACAAAATAGGGCAGGGATGGTGCGATTTTGTAAAGCGGTCCGGCCATGCCAGGCCCGGCAATGACGCCGACCTGCCAGGCTATAGTCGAGAGCGCGATAGCCCGTGGCAGCGACTCTTTCGGCACCAGATTGGGGGCCAGAGCCGTGACGGCGGGTCCCAGAAACGCGCGGCAAATGCCGAGCAGGACCGAAATAATATAGATGGCCCATAATGATATCTCGCCGGTGACGGTTAGCAGACCGAGTACCAGAGCAATGGCCGCTTGCGCGCCGAGAACAATGCGGGCGATCCACCGGCGATCCATATGGTCCGCCACCCATCCGACGAGCGGTGTCAAAATGAATAATGGTACGAATTGCAATAGCCCAAGCAGTCCCAAAATGCCGGCTGAAGCACCAACGCCCATATCTTCGCGGGCGAGATTATACGCCTGCCAACCAAGAATCAGCATCATCGCATAGAGCGCGAACATCGACGACAACCGCGAGAACCAGAGGTAGCGGTAATTGGCTATCGTAAAAGGATGGGGTGCGCTCTGTTCGATGATTTTGATTTTCTATGGCGATCAATGATGAAATTATATGTAGGCAAGACTTCCTTGGCTGGACAGCAAAAATTTCTTTGTTCGCCGAAGGATATTGTGATGTTGGCTTGGTTTATTAACGGTCATCAAACAGGTTGCTGAAGCGCTTTGCCCGCGCTTAGAAATTATACAAATGATACGCAAAACGGTGGTCAAATTCTGTTGAACCGTTTTCTGTCGTCGATCAGTCGTTTCATTTGCTGCGTGCTTTGAGTAAGGCGAAAAGCAGCCGATTGTCATAGCGCCGAACCTCACCGCGCATCACGCCGCCATAGAAATAGGGCACGATATAGCCTTCAATCGCCCGGGTGATGGCATGTTCATTAGCATTGTCATGACCCATTTCCAGCGCCATGTCCCAGGCTGTGGCAAAGCTATCTGCTCCTTTGCGTCCGCGCAGTTTATAGGCGGAATCTCGGCTCATGCCGACCGCTTTTGCGGCCGCTGAAACCACACCGATGCGCGATAGCTGATAGATAAATTGGCGCTGGCGATCCGGCGTCCAGCCGCCAAAGCGCTTCACGGCAAAAGGAACAGGAGTGAAGAAGAGCGGATCGTCTTCACGGGTGAGGGGCGCTTTGCGCGCGGGGGATGTATGGGGCATCACAGTAATATGGCATGATGGTCTGATTGTAGGAAAGAACAAAAATGGAACATCATCGCTTCCGTGCTGGTTTAACCTTATCCTTCAACATTTCACATCCCGGCGTCTCCCAGCGGTACAGGTCGAATTGAGCATTCGCCGGGATCCCGGATTCTTGGTAAAGATCGCCTTAAGAAATGCAGAGGTTTGAAACATGGCACAGCAGATTTTGATGCGGATTAGCGGGGGCATATTAGTTGCCACGGGCTTTGCTATTTTGGGATTGATTGTCCTGGCGCTGATCCGTGCTTTTGCGGGTGATCCAGCGCCTGCTGTTTCGGCGCAAGTGGCAGACGAGCAACCAATGCCTGTTGCGCTGGTGGCGGAACCGAAGGTTGTTGAGCCGGAAGCTGTGGAACCCGCATCGACTTCTCCGCTCCTTTCGGATTCGCCGTTCGTCGTCAAACGCATATTGCAAATTGATGAGCCGTTTGTGCATGGCTATTATAAATGGGATGATGAAGGCGTGCCGGATGGTGAGATTGTCATCACCGTGGATTTGAAAGCGGAATCCATTTCCGTTTTCCGGGACGGTTATGAAATTGGCGCGGCCGTGATTAAATTTGGGGATGCGCTGAAACCAACGCCAACCGGCGTGTTTCCGATCACGCAGAAGAGCAAGGATCATGTCTCCAACATCTATCACGTGCCCATGCCCTATATGTTGCGACTGACCAATGATGGCATCGCGATTCACGCGGCTGAGGTGAAATGGGGCTATGGGACGCGCGGCTGTATCGGTGTTCCCGAGGAATTTGCTCGGCGCCTGTTCGAAGAAGTCGAGCTTGGTGATCAGGTGATTGTTACCAATGGCAAAATGCTGGATCTTGGCGAACAGATCGTCGCCGGATGAGAGCGATCATGCTCTGGCCATCACGCGCTGCTTTGGTTGCTGCACATGCTCTCTGACAAGATGATCGGCAAGCCGCAGGCTGAGCGCCATGATGCCCAGCGTCGGATTGGCCCAACCTGATGTTGCAAAAACGGAGCTGCCGGCGACATAGAGGTTGTGAACACCATGAACCCGGCAATCTGCGTCGACAACGCCCGTTTTTGATGATCCCGACATACGGGTTGTACCCATATGATGATAGCCGCCTTTGGCATGGGCCGAGATAAGCGGGTCTGTTGTCCAAACTGTGGCTGCATCGTCCAGCCATGGCGCTGGATCGAACCGGCCGATACCGATTTGTTCAAGTTGGGAAGCAAATTCCTGCATCATGACTTTGATGCTATGTTTGTCGAGTTCGGAAAAGCGCCAGTCCAGTTCCGCGAGCGGCATGCCAAGCGCGTCGGTCTTGTTGGCGAGCTTCACGCGACTGTCGGGATTAGGTGCCTGTTCTGCCCGGATGATTGCGGCCAAATCCCAACCGGCGGCGATAAGAGTTCGAGGACGCAGAGGACCGGCCATTTCATTAAACCGCGTCATCCCCTTTTTAACATTTAGCCAGAGCGACCGGTTCGCCTTTGTCGGTGAAAGCTTATGTTTCAGGCCATTATAGGCTTTGACCGGCGCAACCATATTGGCCTGTGGTGCCTGGCGCGCGGCCAGTGAAAAAGCGCTGTTCAAAATGCCTTCACGCGCTTGCATGGCGGCGGACGATCGGATGAGCGGGGCGTGCATATGGCCATCATGATCGCGCATACGGCCATGAAGCATTTTAAGTAGCCGCCAGAATCGGCCACTGACTACGCGCCCACCACGCGCGTGAGGATGCTCCATAAAATAGCGGCCAACCTGATCATGGCCATTGCCGATGTTCGAGGCGAGCAACAGCCGGGCATTGTCGATTCCGCCCGCTGCCAGAATATAATATTTAGCTTTGATGCTGGCATTGCAGCCCGATATGTCACTAACGGACAGGTTTTCGATAGTGTCGCTGTCCTGTTCTTTGTTGATCGCGGTCACTGTCGCGTGAAGCAAGATACGAACGCGATCGCTTTCCACCAGATCATTGCACTTGCGCAGCGTAAATCGCTCGGTTTGCGGTGTGAATTGCCAGAAATCCGTTGTCAGACTGTCATTGGCAAAATCCGGCATGGTGCGGCCGACTTGTCGCCAGATCGTCGCGGAAGAGGTTCGTTGCGGTAAACCAAGCAAGGTGCGGGCATGGTCATAATAGGGCAGCAAATCTCGGTAAGAAATCGGCCAGCCGCTATGCGGTACCCAGTCCCGCCGTTCCAGGTCTATCGGATGAAACTCGGCGCAACGCCCGCCCCAGATTGCGGTGGTGCCGCCGAAAAAACGCAACCGGGAATCAACCAGTGGATAATAGTCATGACCCGTTGACGGGCCATCTGCGAGTGCCTGAACATCCGCTTCAAAGTCGATGCCGCCGCTTTCAAGCAACAATATCCGTAGTCCGGAATCAGAGAGTTGCCGCGCCAATGTGATGCCTGCCGCGCCTGCTCCTACGATGCAAATATCCGTTTCAAACCGTGTAAGAGGGTCGGATTCCCTCAGGTCAATAAGCACTAGCCTGCCTCAAAAACTAGACCCGCGCATTCCGCACGGGAGACGACCCTACCGACAAGAATATATCATTTGCGTTGTTTGTGGCACAGTAGCCAAATGCATTTGGCCGAAACTGTTAAAAGGCAGCCTTTATCCGATCGACATCTTCCGATGGCACCATCAGATAATCGGCCAGGGCCAGGTCACCATGAATTCCGATTTCATCAATCTGTTCCACGGTTGATAAGCTTTCATCTGCGTGGCGTTTGACGCGGAACATCACGTAGTTCGCTTTTGCCAAGCGATCTTCGATGATCTTTTGTTGCGTGAGGCGGGCTTTATTTTCAGCATTATAGGCTGGCAAAATCTCGACGAGTATATAGGGGCGGGGGCCGTCTAGCAGGGACTGGATTCCCTGAATGACAAAGGCTTCACCACCCTCTACATCGATTTTTACAATGGCAATATCATCCGGAATCAATTGCTCGGGAAGGTCATCAAGACCGACAACCACAACAGATTTGGTTGCAATCGCACCGTCCCGAAATCCCTCGACCAAGCTGGCAGATGGATCCGTGTCTTCATCACGGTAGATTTGCAGCTGCAGGACATCGGTTTCCACACCCAATCCGGCGGGAACGATCGTGTAAGGCAGATGATTGGCGGTGATCAGTGCCTGCGCATAATCGGCACATGCGGGATTGGGTTCAAAGCCGACATAGCGGCGTTCCGGATCAACCGCAGCCACTTTCAGCATAGTCTGGCCCAGATTGACCCCCACATCGATAAAGGCGCCTTGTTTCAGTTTGAACAAACGCGCGATCATTTCGGCCATCCAAGGTTCGGAAATATAAGTTTTCCGGCCATTGATGATCGGTATGACGAACCGCCGCCCAAAAGCCATTTCTGTATAGCTGCGATTGAACAGCCCCAGGCGTTTGAGGATGAAATGGGCGGCGCGATTGTGAAGAGCGGGCATAGCCCTCCCTTCCTTGTTTTCATACAAAGATCAAGCGGTTCGCTCAGGCAATTTCAACAAAGCTGTCGAGTACCCGTTTCTGGCCGCTTTTTTCAAACTCGATTTCGAGTTTATTACCCTCTTTTTCCATCACTTCGCCATAGCCGAATTTGGTGTGGAAGACGCGCATGCCGACGGTGACATCATCCCGGCCTTTATTGCCGAGCGATACCGCACTGCGCCGGGCTTCTTTGATATTCTGAGGCGTGCTGTTGAAACTGCCGGTATTGCGGGCGCGTTTCCATCCGGGGCCTCTGGTAGAGCCGCGCGCGGCATCGGCAAAAGGATCAGAGCGTTCTGACCAGTTGGCACGCCACAGGCTTTCGCCTCCCATCATGCTGGATTCTTCCTCAATATGCTCTGGCGGTAATTCACCGATAAAGCGCGAGGGGATGGAACTGGTCCATTGTCCGTAAATCCGCCGGTTGGCCGCGTGAAAGATTGTGCATTTTTTCTTCGCCCGAGTGATCGCGACATAGGCGAGACGGCGTTCCTCCTCCAAGCTGGCTATCCCGCCCTCATCAAGGCTTCGCTGGGACGGAAACACGCCTTCCTCCCATCCGGCACAAAAAACATGGTCATATTCGAGACCCTTGGCCCCGTGCATCGTCATGATCGTGACCTTGGTCTCGTCATCAGATGCATCATTGTCCATGACCAGAGAGACGTGCTCGAGAAAATCGCCCAGCGTTTCATATTCCTCCATTGCGCGAGTCAGCTCGGTCAGGTTTTCCAGCCGCCCGGCGGCTTCAGGCGTGCGATCGGCTTGCAACATGGTGGTATAACCACATTCATCGAGCACCAACCGGGCCAGTTCCGCATGGGGCAGCTCATCGGCATTTGTCCGCCAGCGAGCAAAGTTGCGCATCAAATCCTGCAATGTGTTACGCGCCCGAGCCGGCAATTCATCGGTATCGCATATACTCAGCGCCGCTGCAGCCAAGGGAATTCCTTGCGCCCGCGCGAGCTTATGGACTTTTTCCACAGTTTTATCCCCAAGGCCGCGCTTGGGCACATTGACGATCCGTTCAAAGGCGAGATCATCCGCAGGCTGCGCAATGACCCGCAGATAGGCGAGGGCATCGCGAATTTCCGCCCGCTCGTAGAAACGAAAGCCGCCGATTATCTTGTACGGCATACCGATAGAGATAAAACGGTCCTCAAACTCGCGCGTCTGAAATTGCGCGCGGACAAGGATCGCCATGTCATTCAGGGAAACACCTTTGCTTTGCAGGCTTTCCACCTCTTCGCCGGTGCGCCGGGCTTCTTCCGGTCCATCCCAGACACCAGTGACTTGCACTTTTTCGCCATCCTGTTCCTCGGTCCACAGTGTTTTGCCGAGACGGCCACTATTATTGGCTATCAGCGCGGATGCAGCGGCCAATATATGGGGTGTGGAGCGATAATTCTGCTCCAACTTGACGACCTTCGCATCGGGAAAATCCTTCTCAAAGCGCAGGATATTGGCAACTTCCGCACCGCGCCAGCTATAGATGGACTGATCATCATCACCGACGCAGCAGATATTTTTGCGTTCCTGTGCGAGCAGCCGCAGCCAGAGATATTGGCTGCTATTCGTGTCCTGATACTCGTCGACGAGGATATATTTGAAACGATCCTGATAGAGTTTCAATATTTCCCGATCTGTCTTGAGCAGATTTAGGATATGCAGCAACAAATCCCCAAAATCGCAGGCATTGAGGGCTTTTAGCCGTGCCTGATAGGCGGCGTAAAATTCCTGGCCACGGCCATTGGCATAGCGTTCATTTTCATTTGCATCGAGATCATCGGGATTGAGTCCGCGATTTTTCCATTGATCAATCAAGCCGGCAAGGGCGCGGGCTGGCCAGCGTTTCTCGTCCAGTTCCTCTGCCTGAATGAGCTGTTTCAGCAGCCGCAATTGGTCGTCCGTATCGAGAATGGTGAAATTGCTTTGTAGTCCGACCAATTCCGCGTGGCGGCGCAGCATTTTCGCCCCAATGCTATGAAAGGTTCCCAGCCAAGGCATGCCTTCGACAGCATCACCGACAATTGTCCCGATCCGCTCTTTCATCTCGCGTGCGGCTTTATTGGTGAACGTCACAGCCAGGATCTCGGACGGCCAGGCCTTACGCGTGTAAATGAGATGCGCCAAACGCCGCGTTAGAGCAGCGGTTTTGCCGGTACCAGCACCCGCCAGAACCAGGACCGGTCCTTCCGTTGTCAGCACGGCATCGCGCTGAGGCTCGTTCAGGCCCCGGACATAGGGTGGATCGCTTTCGGCGGGCATGTTCACAGCATTGGTCACAGGTGAACAGTTAGGGAACATCGAAAGCGGCGGCAAGGCCAATATCAATTTTGACATGACCCAAGGGGCAGGTTGTAACTAATGCTGCGGTGCACCATATGCGCTTCAAGTCGAAATTCTTCCCCGGTTAGGAACCAAAATGAGTAAAAGACTGATGTTCAGCGCGATCTTGGCGACTGCTTTAATGGCGACGACGACATTTTATGCGCAATCGCAAATCGATCAGAATAAAACCGCTGCTGCCTATGAGACGGCCAATAGCTGAATAATTTATCCGGTAGGGCGCAGGATATGAAGTCTCGCTTTGCCGCTGTCTCGCTGGCTTTCCAGTTCGAAACCCTTCACAGTGATTTCTTCCTTGCGGGACGTTTCTATGGCAATCCAGCAAGAAGGCGCAAACCAACCTTGGCGACCTAATTTGTCGAGCGCCACGGCGCCCGCTCCGGTATCATAAGGTGGATCCATCAAGATCAAATCATAGGTTTTGCGCGCGGGTCCAAGCGCAAGCGCCGATCCAATGCGGACATCCGCTTTGGCGCCCAAGGTATCGATATTTTTCTCCAATGCCTTAAGAGCGTCCCGGTCTTGCTCGACAAAAGTGCAATGCGCCGCGCCGCGTGACAAAGCCTCTAGCCCAAGCGCACCAGACCCGGAAAACAGATCCAGCACTTGCAGGTCGGCAAAATCGCCCAAACGGCTGGTCAGCATGGAAAATAACCGTTCACGCGTACGGTCGGCAGTGGGACGGGTGGTGTCACCTTTGGGCGCGACAAGTTTTCGCGCGCGCCAATCGCCTGCAATGATCCGCATTACTTAAGCGTCCGTCGAAACTTGACCAGATCATGGCGGCGCACCGCTTCGATTTCGCCCTTGGCCAGATTGCCCAGCAAGAAGGGCCCATAGCGTGTGCGGATCAGGCGGGAGACTTTCAGGCCAAGATGTTCGAGCACGCGCCGGACTTCGCGGTTTTTACCTTCGGTCAGCGTCATTTCAATCCACTGGTTGCGGCCGGTGCGCCGCTCCAGATTGGCTTCAATCGGACCATAATGCATGCCTTCGATAGTGATACCGCGATACAGTTCTTCAAGCTGGTTCTGCGTGATATCGCCAAAAGTTCGTGCGCGATAGGTGCGCTCGACGCCGGTTTTGGGCAGTTCCATCTCACGCTTAAACTCGCCATCGGTGGTCATTAACAACAGACCTTCGGTATTCAGATCGAGTCGGCCAATCGGCATGACCCGCTCCAAATCGTCGGGCAGCACGTCATAAATGGTTTTCTTGCCCGAGGCATCACGTTCGGCGGTGATATAGCCATTGGGTTTATGGAAACGGAACAGCTTGGCTGGCGCGGGTTCCGCGACAGGATTGCCGTCGACGGTAATCCCGGTAAGATTTTTGAGCAGTAGGGAAGGGTGCTCCACGGTTACACCGTTGAGGGCAATCCGCTCTTCACCAATCATGCGTTCGATTTCCCGGCGCGATGCGACACCGGCACGGGCCAGCAATTTGGCTATGCGCTGTCCTTCGCGCACGGGCGCTTCGGTCGGCTTGGCCTTTGCCGGTTGCTGCTTTGCACCGCGCGTCGGTTTGGCCTTATAGATTTTGCCAGAATCGCTCTTGGTTTCTTTATCGGTCATGTTTTTGCGCATGGCGGAAAAAAAACTTTGTCGCAATCTGTAACCTGCGGGATGGTGCCCGCGAATGACAGGATAGTTACTTGTTTGGAAGGTCTCTCGATGCGTAAATTAATATTGCCAGCAATGATTGCAGGAGCTGCATTTGCAGGCTTCATGGGTGCCCAAATCGCCCAGTCATCGAGCGAAGCCTCCGCACAGGCAACGACACCCGCGAAAACACTTGGCGACGAAACGGTTTCCCCTACCCCGGTCGTCGTCGAACTGTTCACCAGTCAGGGATGTTCATCCTGCCCCCCTGCAGACATGCTGGCATCCCGGCTAGCAAAAGATGACTCCCTGCTGGTGATTTCGCGGCCTGTTACCTATTGGGATCGGCTCGGTTGGAAAGATACGCTGGCGCGGGAAGAGAATACACGGCTGCAGCGCACCTATGCCAGCAAAGGCAAGGCCGGATCGGGCGTCTATACACCGCAAGTCATTATAAATGGCGGCGGCGGAGCGGTCGGTTCGCGTGAAGGCGATATCCGGTCGCTGGTCCGGTTGGCGAAGAGCGATACTGGTCCTGTGATCGAAGCCAATCGCGATGAAAACGGCGAAGTTACGGTGACCGTCAAGGGTCAATCCCGCTATATGGCCGGCGTTTCACTGCTGGCGCTAAGCTCCTCTGAAACCGTGCAAGTCGGCCGCGGCGAAAATGGCGGGCGCAAGCTGCATTATACCAATGTCGTGAAAAGCGAACGCAATCTTGGCAGCTGGGACGGCACATCCATGCGGGTCAAACTGTCGGACGCGGACCTGAATGTGGCCGGTGCTGACAAATATGCGATAATCGTTCAACGCCCCGGTGCAGGAACGATTGTCGGCGCCAAACTGCTCGATATTTAAGCTATCTGTAAAAATCTGACTGGTATTCAAAGCATTTGCCGCTAGTGTTTCCCTCAGTTCGAGGGAGAGTATGGCGTGAGTGGACAAATAGCAGACATCGGATGGCGCAAAAATTTACCGGCCGGTGTCCGCCCTTATAGCGAAGCGGCTCCCTTATCGGCCTTTTTCCTGGGCATTTCGTCAGCACTGCCGCTGACGATGATCGCTGCAACCCTCACAACGCGATTGGCGCAGGCGGGGATCGAGAAATCCACGGTTACGGCCTTCGCGCTTACGTTCCTTGCCTATAATTTCAAATGGCTCTGGGCTCCAATTATCGATGTTGTGAAACTTCCGATAATCGGCCGCATGGGCCAGCGTTTATCCTGGCTGATCCTGACAGCCGCTATGGCAATGGCCGCGATTATCTATCTTGGATCACTGGATCCCTCCGCGGACATAATTGCGGTCGCCGTGGCCGCGACCATGGTTGGCGTTGCAGGTGCAACCTTTGACGTCGTGATTGATGCCTATCGCATCGAATTGTTGGAGCCCGAACAATTGGGTGTCGGCTCCGGTATGTCTCAATATGGCTGGCGCATTGGCGCGGCTACGGCAGGTGCGGTTGCGCTTGTCATTGCAGCGCGCAGCAACTGGTCAATCGCATATTATGTCTGTTCGCTATTCGCGCTGTTTGCTGTGTTTGTCGGGCTGATCATGCGTGAACCTGCTCGGCGTCAAGAACCACAGCCGCTCAAAGGACCGATCCAGGCGGCGATTGCATATGTCAGTCCGCTGGTAGAATTTTTCAAACGCTCCGGCGCGCCAGTGGTTTTGCTGTTCGTACTGGTCCACAAAATCGGCGACACATTGGCCAATTTGACGTTCCGGCTATTGTTTGAAGACCTCGGTTTCACCAATGACGAGATTGCCTTTTATGATGTCAGTCTTGGTTTCATCGCCTTTCTAATCGGTATATTCGTCGGCGGCATCGTCTATTCCCGGCTGGGTATGAAAAAGGCGGTTATGCTGAGTCTCATCTTAATGGCCGTCAGCAATCTCTCGTTCGCAGGGCTGGCAGCAAGCGGGCATAATAACTGGGCTATGGCCGCTGCCATAGGTTTCGAGAATTTTGCCAGCGGCATCGGCGGTGTCGCCGTGGTTGCGTATCTCTCGGCCCTTTGCAATTTGAGTTTCACAGCTACCCAATTCGCTCTGCTCTCAGCTGCAGCCAGCATATTGGGGCGTTTCCTGACGGGAACAACAGCCGGTTCGCTGATAGAGTGGATGGGTTATGTTAACTTCTACCTGCTAACCACACTAGCAGCATTCCCTGGTGTCATTATCTTTTGGCTAATGATCAGATCGGGATTGGTGGATCGATCTTTGGGTACTGCGGGTACCGAACATGCGGTGGAAGACGAATAAGCTCAGAAAGAAACCATCATGCCGTTTTTTGCGCTTAGCATTTTGCTTCAGATTCTATGCGTTGTGCATTTGATCAGAAATAATGGAAACAAGCTTTGGCTGACGGCCATTATCTTCTTGCCGTTAGCAGGCAGCGCCGCCTATTTTCTGTTCGAAATATTACCGGGACTGCAAGGTAACCGGCATATGCGCTACGCCAAGAAGAAGGCGGTTGAGAAAATTGATCCCGAACGGCGGATCCGGCAGGCTAAAGAAAATATAAAGCTTACCGATAGTCTTGCGAACTGGGTAGAGCTTGCCGATGCGTTGGCGGCAAATGGCCGTCATGATGAAGCAGCTTTGCAATATGGCGAGATCGTAGTTGAACCGCACGGCAATAGCGATGGCATCATGTTCAAATATGCCCGTTCTCTTTTCGAAACAGGCGACGCGGCGAGAGCATGGGACATCATGGAGCCACTGGAACCAGCCTCGGTTAACAGCGAAAATAATCAGCGGCAGCTTTTGAAAGCAAGAATATTATCCGAGTTGGATCGTGATAACGAGGCGCGCGACATCCATGCTAATATCGTCGACAAGATTGCCGGGATTGAGGCGAGAGGGCATTATGCGGCGTTGCTGCTCAAGATGGGCGAAAAAATATTAGCGAAAGAGCAGTTGGAAGAAATCATTGAGGCCGGCAAAAGGATGTCGCGGGCTCAATTGGATGAGGATCGGCCGATCTACGAATGGGCTGCCAGCAATCTCAAGCAATTATAGACTGTCACTCCGGCAATTGCCGATTAGCTTCCAGAACCGTACCAGCCAGATAGAGAGACCCGGCAATCAGTACCGTTTCAGGCGTTTGCGTGGCTACGACCTTCAATGCTTCTGATGCATTTGGCGCCTCTGAAACTGGCGCCGCAACGCCCACAAAATCAGCCAGTCCATGCGCCTCGTGACCCTCAACAGGCACAACGGTGATGCTGGCGATTTTTGGCTGAAGCGGTTCGACAATCGCGGCAGGGTCTTTGTTGGTGAGCATACCAATGACCAGATGGATGGAACCATCCGTATAGCTGTCGAAATGGGCCGCCAACGCTTTGCCTGCGTTTACATTATGCCCGCCATCGAGCCATATTTCGGTATCCTCTGGCAGAATATCTCGCAGCGGACCGCGTGACAGCTTTTGCAAGCGCGCAGGCCATTTGGCCCAGCCCATTGCCGCGCGAAAGGCGGCTTCGGAAATCTCGATTTTATCCTGATGACGCAGCATGGCGATCGCAAGGGCTGCGTTATCCGCCTGATGCGCGCCGGGCAGGGCAGGCAGGGGCAGCGTCAATTTGCCCTGATCATCTCGGTAATGGAGCTGGTCTTCGTAAATGGCGGCATCCCAATTCTCGCCGCGCGGCAAATAACGAGCCTGTGTCGCGGCGGCATGTTCCGCAATCACTTCAGCCATATCATCGCGATATCTTTGCGTGAGCAGGGGAACGTCGGATTTGGCAATGCCCGCCTTTTCCCAGGCGATACGCACCATCGGATCGGCGGGCGTACCGTCTTCCGGAGAGAGCAGAAAGGCTTCATGGTCGATGCCAAGCGCGGCCATACCGGTTGCAGCAGGCGCCGGCACAATATTGGTCGCGTCCAACCGGCCGCCCAGACCGACTTCCAAAATACAAGCATCAGCCGGCGTTTCGGCAAACGCGAACATGGCCGCCGCCGTGGTCGCCTCGAAAAAGCTGGGATTAATATCCTCGCTGGCGTCGAGGACACGCGCCAACAATGCCGCAAGATATTCGTCCTCAATCAATGCTCCGGCAAGCCTGATCCGCTCGTTGAAACGCACAAGATGCGGACTGGAATAAACATGCGCTTTCAGGCCTTCCGCCTCTATCGCCGCGCGCAAGAAGGCACAGGTGGACCCTTTGCCATTGGTTCCGGCGACATGAAAAACCGGCGGCAGGTTCAGATACGGATTGCCCACGCGTTCCAAAACCGCGCTGATCCGCTCCAGCCCCAGCACATCGCGTCCGGGTGACAATAGCGAGAGCCGGTCGAGTTGTTTCTGAACCGCCGGATGGTCGGATCGTGCGCCGTCTGCCATGCCTAAAAGCCCCTCCCTTTTAAGGGAGGGGTTGGGGTGGGTCGCGAGCAAAGCGAGCGCATGGCGCTGCCCCACCCCCGGCCCCTCCCCTGAAGGGGAGGGGTGAAGGTACTCAAGCCGCTGTTTTCCAGGCCATGAGATAGCTCATCACGCGGGCCAGTTCTGCGCGCAGTTCCTTGCGGTGAACCACCATGTCGACCATGCCATGTTCCAGCAAATATTCCGCTGTCTGAAAACCCTCGGGCAGTTTTTCGCGGATGGTATTCTCGATCACGCGCTGGCCTGCAAAACCGATCAAAGCGCCAGGTTCCGATATCTGGACATCGCCGAGCATCGCATAGCTAGCCGTCACGCCGCCAGTTGTCGGATCGGTGAGAACAACGATGAACGGCAGTCCCGCTTCCCGCAGCATGGATATCGCCACGGTGGTTTTGGGCATCTGCATCAGCGACAAAATGCCTTCCTGCATCCGCGCACCGCCAGCGGCAGTGAAGATGATATAGGGGCATTGGTCTTCTAGGGCCCGGTTGGCGCCGTCAACAAAGGCCTGACCTACTGCCAGACCCATGGAGCCACCCATGAACGCAAAATCCTGGACACCGACGACACAGGGAACATTTTCTATGGTCCCGGTTACGGTGATGAGCGCGTCCTGTTCTTCGGTTTTGGTGCGCGCTGCTTTCAGGCGGTCGGTATATTTTTTCTGATCTTTGAATTTCAGGGGATCTTCCGGGACGGCCGTAAACGGAATGATCTTCCAGCTATTCTCATCCATGATTTGCGCAAAACGGATCATCGGCCCGATGCGGCCATGATGCTCGCATTTCGGACAGATATGCATATTGTCCTCATATTCCTTGAGGAACACCATCGCTTCGCATTTTTTGCATTTGTGCCAGAGATTATCCGGTGATTCTTTTTTGGTGATCGAAGCGATCTTGTTACGGACATTGCTAAGCCAAGACATGCGTCAATTCCCCAGATTTTTAACGTGCGCTTCTGATAGCATCAGAAAGTGATTTTACATAGTCTTTGACATGCGGTGCAGCGTCAGCGCCATGTTCCGCGATAATCTCGACAATCGCCGAGCCAACCACAACGCCGTCGGCAACGCGGGCGATATCCGCGGCTTGTTCCGGTGTGCGCACCCCAAAGCCGACGGCGACGGGAAGGTCTGTCCCGGCTTTCAGGCGAGAGACCGCTTCCTCGATGCTGGCCTGTGCCGCCTGTTGCAGTCCGGTAATGCCGGCCACAGAAACATAATAGAGAAAGCCCGAGGCATTGTTCAGGATTTCTGGCAAGCGTTCGGCATCGGTCGTTGGTGTAGCGAGACGGATCACAGCGACATCCTTGGCGCGCAGCGCGTCGCCGAGGCTATCATCTTCCTCGACTGGAATATCGACGCAGATCACGCCATCAACGCCTGCGTTGACGCAAGCATCGGCGAACCAGTCGGCCCCGCGGATCGTCATCGGATTGGCATAGCCCATCAAAACAAGCGGCACCGTAGGATGGCGTTCCCGAAAAGCAGTCGCGATGTTCAATATGTCCGCGGTCTTTGTGCCCGCGCTGAGGCTGCGGATATTCGCGGCCTGAATGGCAGGGCCGTCGGCCATCGGATCGGTGAACGGCATGCCGAGTTCGATAATGTCGGCGCCGCCTTCGACGAGGGCGTCGAGGATGGCGCCCGTGTCCGCGGCGGTTGGATCACCGCCGGTTACGAAAGCGACGAGGGCAGCGCGGTCGGTAGGGAAGGCCGAGGAAAGGCGGGTCAAGAATCGATCTCCGTTCATGGCAATGATTTGCGATATCGACGTATCTCATGAACTAGCATGATTATTCCGACAGGAATTACGAGAATCCAATCGGTCTCGTTGACTACAAATCCGTTGCCACGAAAAAAACTGATTCCAGGTGACACGATGTATACGAGGCAACCTAGGATCGCGATGTAACGCATCAGGCGATAGACAAAGCTTGCGATCAAATCTCTGTCCCCAAAGCCTCGGCAACCGTGAAAATATCCTTGTCCCCACGCCCGCAGAGATTAGCGAGTATGATCTGATCCTTGTCCATCTTAACAGCTTCGCGCGCGACAGCAGCAATGGCATGGCTCGGCTCTAGCGCCGGGATAATCCCTTCGGTGCCGCAGAGCAGTTGGAACGCCTCTAGGGCTTCTGTGTCGGTCACGCTATCATAGCGCACACGGCCGGATTCTTTCAGCCAGCTATGTTCCGGACCAATGCCGGGATAGTCGAGGCCCGCGCTGATCGAATGGGCTTCGTCAATCTGCCCGTCTTCGTCCTGCAATAAATATGTTTTATTGCCGTGCAAGATCCCTGGCTTGCCGCCCGCCAGCGATGCAGCATGTTCTTTTTCCAAACCATGACCAGCCGCTTCAATGCCCAACATTTCAACGTCGGGATCATCGAGAAAAGGATGGAACAGGCCAATGGCATTGGACCCGCCGCCAATGGCTGCGACCAGCATATCGGGCAGTCGGCCGGTTCGCGCCAGCATCTGCTCGCGCGCTTCGCGGCCAATGACACTCTGGAAATCGCGCACCAGCTCCGGATAGGGATGGGGGCCAGCGGCAGTGCCGATAATGTAGAACGTGTCGTGCACATTGGCGACCCAGTCGCGCAATGCGTCATTCATTGCGTCTTTGAGCGTTGCCGAACCGCTGGTCACGGGCACGACTTCCGCGCCCAGCAGACGCATCCGGAAAATATTCGGCTTCTGCCGCTCAATATCGGTCGCGCCCATATAGATGACACAGGGCAGACCAAAGCGAGCGCAGACCGTAGCGGTGGCAACGCCATGCTGACCCGCGCCGGTTTCCGCGATGATCCGGGTCTTGCCCATGCGTTTGGCGAGCAATATCTGGCCAATGCAATTGTTGATCTTGTGTGCGCCGGTATGGTTCAGCTCATCGCGCTTGAACCAGATTTGCGCGCCTTTGCCTTCCGGCGCTTCTTTGCGGACGTGCTCGGTCAGCCGCTCGGCAAAATAAAGCGGGCTGGGACGACCGACATAATGTTCCAGCAGGTCATCAAATTCTTCCGCAAAAGCGGGATCGGCCTGTGCCGCGCGATAATGCTTCTCCAGATCGAGGATCAGCGGCATCAAAGTTTCGGCGACATAACGCCCGCCAAACTGACCAAAATGGCCGCGATCATCAGGTTGATTGCGGAAGCTGTTCGAGAGTTTATCGTGTTTCGTCATATGTGCGAACCGCTTGGCAAAAGGCAGCGATTCTGTCCACATCTTTGACGCCCGGCGCGGATTCAACGCCAGAGGAAACATCGACGAGCGGTGGGCTGGTGGATTCCATGGCGCTTACGACATTATCGGCATCCAAACCGCCAGCAAGGCCCCATGGAATCTTGTGGTCATGACCGTCGAGAACATTCCAATCGAAACTGGTGCCGGTACCGCCCGGCAGAGCTTTGGCAGGAGCGTCGAATAGCAACCGATCCGCAGCGCCTTCAAACCGGCTGCTCTTTGCCAGCGTTGCCTTGTCGCGCAGGCCAAGTGCTTTCCAGACTTCGGCATTGCTTTGGTCACGCACCAGTTTGAGCCATTCGGCTGTTTCACTTCCATGGAATTGGATCACATCAGGGCGAACCACACTGATCGCATGCCCGGTCAGTTTCGGATCTGCGTTGACCAGCAATAGCACCGTTTTCAGAGATTCTGGCGCCGATTCTCGAAGCTCTGCGGCACGTTCCAGTGAAACATGGCGCGGGCTTTTTTCGAAATGAACCAACCCGAAATAGTCAGCCCCGGCCTCTGCCGCCGCCGCGATGCTGGCTTCGTTGGACAAGCCACATATTTTGATTTCTGTTTTCATTGGATTGACTAAAGTGTCGCCTCAATCGACCGGGCCGCTGAGTTGGGATTTTCTGCAGCTGTAATGGGCCGGCCGATGACCAAAACGCTGGCGCCATCATCGCGAGCAGCGCGGGGTGTTACCGTGCGCTTTTGATCGCCTGCTTTGCCATTGGCAGGACGCAATCCAGGAACAACGAAATAACCGTCTTTCCAGACTTTATGCGCTGCACCGACTTCATTGCCCGAACAGACAATACCGTCCAAACCTGCTTCCGCCGACAGATTGGCGAGCCGTTCAACCTGATCATGTGGGCTGCCGTTATAACCGATTGAAGTCATATCCCGTTGATCCAACGAGGTAAGCAGGGTGACCCCTACAACCTTGGTATTGATACCCGCTGCTGCTTTGGCATCTTCCATCATCGCACGACCACCAGATGCGTGAACCGTAACGATTGCTGGTTCCAGAACGTTAATGGCTTGCATGGCCTTGGCCACGGTATTGGGAATGTCGTGAAGTTTCAGGTCGAGAAATATCGGCAGGCCAATTTTCTGGATTTCATGAACCCCATGATGGCCATTGGCGCAGAAAAACTCCAAGCCAAGTTTCAAGCCACCAACATGTCCTTCGACGGATTTGGCTAGCTCCAAAGCATTGTCTAGTATCGGTGTGTCCAGCGCAACGAATATCGGGTTGCTCATGTGCCTGCAGCCTTGTCATCGGTAATGGATGAGACGGCTGGAGCCGGTTCGACGATCTTGTCTTTGCCGAGATCCAATGGCGCAGCAGCCGGCTTCGCCTGCGGCGCAGGTGCTGGCGGCGTTGGCGATGCTGCCGAGGCAGTGGCTGTCGGAGCAGGAGCCGGCCGTGCCGCTGCTTCCAGCGTTTTGATCCGGCGATTCAGGCGCCATTTCGATGCGCGATGGATCAGCCATATCGGCAAAAATCCAAGTAGGAATGCTCCGATGACCAGCACGGGAAGCTTGGTGTCAATGCGAATATCTTCCCAGATCAATACGGAAGTTGGCGACCAGTTATTGACCGCGAAAACAACCAATATGATCGCCAAAATGACCCAGAAAAGCGTTTTTATAAATTGCATTCGACACCCTTATTCATGCATTTTTTTACATATTACGCGTAAATCTGGTCAGTGACCAGAGCTGTTACTATTTTGGGTTAAGGAATGGACCTATTCCCCGAAAACGCGCGTAAAAATCGTATCGATATGTTTGAAATGATAGTCGAGATTAAAGCTCTCTTCCAGCGCCTCCTCAGACAGTTTGGCGGTTACGTCAGCGTCTGCTTTCAGCAGGTCGAGTAGCGCCACTTCGCCGTCTGATTCCCAGACTTTCATCGCGTTGCGTTGGACAATCCGGTAACTGTCTTCGCGGCTAATACCGGCTTGTGTCAAGGCCAGCAAAACGCGTTGAGAATGCACAAGGCCGCCCATCCGATCGAGATTTTTCTGCATCCGTTCAGGATATATGAGCAGCTTTTCAACCACGCCGGTCAGACGAGCGAGGGCAAAGTCCAGCGTGATGGTGGCATCAGGGCCGATCATGCGTTCCACCGAACTATGGGAGATATCCCGCTCATGCCACAGAGCAACATTTTCCATCGCAGGTAGTGCGTAGCTGCGCACCATACGGGCAAGGCCGGTCAGATTTTCGGTCAGGATCGGATTACGCTTGTGCGGCATCGCGCTTGAACCTTTTTGACCAGGTGAGAAATATTCCTCGGCTTCCAAAACTTCGGTGCGCTGCAAATGGCGAATCTCAACAGCTAGACGCTCCACTGAAGAAGCGATCACAGCCAATGTTGCAAAATATTGGGCATGGCGATCGCGGGGAATGACCTGTGTCGAGACAGGTTCGGTTTCCAGCCCCATTTTCTCTGCTACATGGGCTTCGACCTTGGGATCGATATTGGCAAAGGTGCCAACCGCGCCGGATATCGCGCAGGTCGCGATTTCTTTGCGCGCCAGAACAAGTCGTTCGCGATTGCGTTCAAACTCGGCATAGGCCTGCGCCAATTTCATGCCGAAAGTCACCGGCTCGCCATGAATACCGTGACTGCGGCCTATGGTCGGGGTTAGCTTATGCTCATAAGCACGGGTTTTGATAGCCGCGAGCAGCTTGTCCATATCATCAAGCAAAATGTCGGTCGCGCGGGTGAGCTGAACGGCCAGACAGGTATCGAGCACATCACTCGACGTCATGCCTTGATGCATGAAGCGCGCTTCTTCGCCGACATTTTCCGCAACATTGGTCAGGAAAGCGATGACATCATGTTTTACTTCGCGTTCAATCTCGTCGATCCGCTCGACATCAAATTTGCCTTTTGCCCAAATCGCAGCAGCAGCTTCCTTTGGGACAACGCCCAGTTCAGCAAGCGCATCGGTCGCGTGCGCCTCTATCTCAAACCAGATCTGGAACTTGGATTCGGGTTCCCAGATGGCAACCATATCGGGGCGAGAATAGCGCGGGATCATTTTTTCTTTCCTTGAAACTGAAAAAGCTGGTTTAATCCGATCATAGCATGATCAGAGATTTGCCGACCCGCTAGCAGCTACATTATGAGTCGGCAACGTGGATCATTGGGGAGAAAAATATGCGTCTGGCAGTTTTAACCGGTGGAGGTGATGTTCCCGGCCTTAACCCGTGTATCCGTTCGATTGCCATGGCGGCTTGGCAGCGCGGTTGGGATGTCATCGGACTGCGCCGTGGCTGGGAAGGGGTGCTTGAAACCGATCCAACCGATCCCTGGTCACTCGAAAATTCCGCGATGGTGTTGGATAAAGATGCTGTGCGCGGCATTGATCGACAAGGTGGAACGATATTGCACAGCTCGCGCTGTGATCCCCGAAACACCAGTAAAGGCGACCAGACGCAAAAGGTCCTGGATATACTCGACGCGCTGAAGGTCGATGCGCTTATTACCATGGGCGGCGATGGCACACTGCGCTTTTCAGCGCATCTTGCAAGTCTGGGGCGCAACGTCATTTCTATCCCAAAAACGATGGACAATGATGTGTTCGGCACCGACTATTGCATTGGCTTTTCAACCGCCGTGACGCGATCTGTCGCAGCAATAAATGCTCTCAGAACCACCGTGGCCAGCCACGAACGGATAGCCGTTATCGAACTATTCGGCCGCCGGTCCGGCGAAACGGCACTGCTGTCCGGCTTTTTGTCCCAAGCAGATCGCACTGTTATTGCAGAGGTGCCGGCCGATATAGATGCGCTGTTGCCTTTGTTGCTGAAAGATAAGGCGAATAACCCGGAAAGCTATGCTATCTGCCTTGTATCGGAAGGAGCCAAACTAGCTGGTAGCGATACGGATGATGGCGAAATGAGCAAATCCAATACCAACCGTATCGGCGTGAATATCGGTACCCAATTGGCGAGAGAAATCGAAGCGCGGTCGCCCGAGCGAACCATTGTTCAGGAGCTTGCTTATCTGATGCGCGCCGGTGAGCCCGACGCAATGGACCGGATGGTTGGCTTCGCTTTTGGCGCACTGGCGGTGCAATTGATCGAGGAAGGCCGCACGTCCAACATGGTTTGCCTTGAAGACGGCAACTATGGTGTTGTACCGATCGGGACGTTGCTTGGTGGAACGAAGGGTGTGAACGTATCCGGTCTCTATGATGCGAGAGAATATCGGGCCAATCTTGTGCAGATAGAAGGCATGCCGATGTTTCTATATTAAACCGATATTTGAACATGTTGGGGTGGCTGTAACTTAAATGCGCTGTGCGCGAACAGGGTCATGAGGGGATCATGAAATGAACATCGATCAAGCCAAGTTGCAGGAGGAACGCCTGTCACCCTTCTTAAGGGTAACGCTCAGAATATGGGTTAAGACCTATCGTTCCATTATCATGCTGATCAGTCCGGTCTTTGATTTGCTGGTCCGGCTCTTCGTCGCGCAGGCAATTTTTCGTTCGGGCGTCGTGAAGCTCTCTGATTGGGATACCGCGCTGAGCCTTGCGCGGTTTGAATATCCGGTTTCCTGGATGGCGCCAGAGACTGCGGCTGTGATCGGCGTGACCATAGAAATTGTAGCGCCAATATTGCTCCTGATTGGACTGTTAACCAGGGAAGCGGCTCTTGCTATATTGATACTGCTCGTGGTGAGCCAGGTTGAGTATGTTCCAACTGATCTCAACCTCTGGCTAATTGCGATATCGGGTTGGTTTGTATTGCGCGGGGCCAAGGGTTTTTCTTTTGATCGCGCGGTGGCCGGGGGATTGAGCGGTAGCGCACTACCATTTGCTGATCCTGTCATACGTTTTTTTGAATATTTGACGGACAAGGCAGCTCTGGCCTGGTTGTTGATCATTCGGGTTTGGCTTGCGGCTACCCTGCTCTTGGTTGCTGGAATGGGGGGCATGGCGGAAGCGGAGCTGTTTCTGCCGGTGAAAAGCTTTGCCGGAATTGACCCGGTCATTGCCGTTGGATTGGCTTTGCTATTGATCCTGGGCCTCTTTGTTCCGTTAACCGCACTAGCATTGATCATTGCACTCAGCACTTTGGCAGTGATGGGTCTGCATCCCGATCTCACGCTTTTTCCTATGTTGCTGTTTGGTTTGATGCTCATATTCGGAGCAGGCTATCTGTCAGTCGACCGGATGATTTCAAACTGGCTGGAACATAATATCCTGTTTGACCGCAAATATGAGGATGTTCCCGAACACTGGCCGCATATCGTGGTCGTGGGGGCTGGATTCGGGGGGTTGGCTTGCGTGGCCAAGTTAAAGAACCTGCCTGTGCGCATCACGCTTATTGACCGGCATAATTATCACCTTTTCCAGCCGCTGCTCTATCAAATTGCAACCGCTGCGCTGTCTCCGGCTGATGTAGCGACCCCGATCCGGGGCTTGTTCCGCAATGATGGCAACGTGCGAGTGCTGTTGGGTGAGGTGAGCAGCGTCGACAGCAAAGCGAAGACATTGACCTATGGGCAAAATAGTCTGAGCTATGATCATCTTGTGCTCGCAACAGGTGCTTCGCATAGCTATTTCGGTAAGGATGAATGGGCACCTTATGCGCCGGGGCTAAAAACCATCGAAGATGGCGTTTCGGTGCGCGGTCATGTCCTGCGTGCCTTCGAACGGGCCGAGTCCTCCAGTGACCCAGAACGGGTAAAACGGCTGCTGACCTTTGTAGTGGTCGGTGCAGGGCCCACCGGTGTTGAACTGGCCGGAGCGATTGCCGAGTTGGCGCATCATGGACTGAAGGATGAGTTCAGCCGGATCGATCCAGCTGAAGCCGAGATTATTTTGGTGCAATCGGGTGATCGGGTATTGCCGGCCTTTCCGGAAGATTTGTCGGAGCATGCAGCCGATTCCCTTCGCAATTTGGGTGTGGACATAAGGCTAAAATCGCGTGTCACGGATATCGCTGCCGACCGCGTCAAAATCGGCGATGGCATGGAGATCGCAACGGAGACGGTGCTTTGGGCAGCGGGCGTTATTGCTTCCCCAGCAGGCAAATGGCTGAACGCCGATACGGATCGGGCAGGGCGGGTTGCCGTAGATGACTATTTGCGGGTTGCGGGCCACGAAAATGTTTTTGCCATTGGTGACACGGCTGGCAGCAATGCTTGGGATGGAAATCCCGTTCCCGGATTGGCCCCTGCCGCCAAGCAGGCCGGTGTCTATGTAGCGGATTATATTCAAAAACAACTTGTAGATGACAAACAGGTCGCACCCTTCCAATACAAACATCAGGGTAGCCTTGCGACGATTGGCCGCAAGAGTGCCGTTGCGGATTTCGGCTTTATGAAGCTGCATGGCGCTCTGGCCTGGTGGTTATGGGGTGCGGTGCATGTTGGTTTTCTCTCGGGCATGCGGAACCGGATAGCAGTGCTGGTGAACTGGATATGGTCTTACTTCACGTTACAGCTGGGTATCCGCCTGATCACTGGCAAGGACAGCGGTGCTTAAGAAAATTCTAGATCAGCCCTTTTGAACGGAAGGATGTGTGGCCGTCCAGGCCGATAATGATATGATCATGGACCGCGATTCCAAGTTTGCGGCCCGCATCGCAAATATCTTTGGTGATGGCGATATCCTGGCGGCTGGGCGCACTATCTCCGCTGGGATGGTTGTGGACCAAAATGATAGCTGCTGATCCGAGTTCCAGTGCGCGTTTTATCACTTCGCGAGTGTAGATGGCTGCTTGATCAATCGATCCCTCGCTGACCAGTTCATCCCTGATGAGGCGGTTCTTGCTGTCAAGATGTAACACCCGAACACGTTCGTGAACGAGATGCGCCATATCAGCGCGCAAATAGTCGAGCAAAGCTTGCCAGCTTGTCAAAACCGGTTGTTCGCGCATGGGTTCGGAAATCAGCCGTAACGCAGCGGCCTGAACTATTTTTATCGCAGCTGTACTGGTTTCTCCCATGCCTGGCGCTTTGGAGATCGAGGCCGCGTCTGCGGTCAACAGAGCGGAAAAGCTTCCAAATGTATCGATTAGTTCCTTGGCCAACGGTTTGGTGTCGCGGCGAGGAATGGCGATTGCCAGCAGATATTCAATCAACTCATGATCCAGCAGCGCATTGCTTCCGCCTTCGAGCAATCGCGCCCGAAGCCTTGCGCGATGGCCTTTTCCATGATGAGAATTGGATTTTTTTGCGTCGTCCAAGTCGCCCATATCGAATGATAACCGGTTTGCTGGCGAATGGGACAAGAAAGCATGCCGATGGGTGAGAATGTCCGAATATGTCCAATTTTTATTTATTAGCGTAAAAACTGCAGGGCCCATACACTTGTACATTGCAACTTAAGCTAGACTTCTGCATTTCAACTGGAATGGAGGAAGAGTTAGACCAAGAGCCTATAGGCAGCCGCTTGCGGCCACGACTATTCGTCTATCTGCTCCTTTTCTTATTGCTGGTTGGTTTTCTTGTTCTCTGGTTTAATCGGATCACGATCGCCGATAATTTTGTGCGTTCGGAACTTGATAATCTGGACATACAAGCGAGCTACGAGATTGAGGATATCGGTTTTCGTAAGCAGATTATCCGCAACTTGGTGATCGGCAATCCTGAACATCCTGATTTGAAAGCGGATCTGGTTGAGATTGGTAACAGCCTTGGAACCGAAGGGGCCGGCATAAACTGGGTGCGAGCACGCGGGGTTAAGGCTTATGGCCGCCTGCGGGATGGCAAATTGTCCTTTGGCGCGCTCGATAAATTTTCTGATCCGGAGGACGACAGCCCATTGGCTTTGCCGGATATTTCGCTGACGCTCGAAAAAGCGCAGCTCCGGATTGATAGCGATTATGGTCCTTTGGGGTTGGCTCTGAATGGATCCGGAAATTTGCATGACGGATTTAAAGGCGAACTTGCCGCACTGAGTAAGCAGCTTGATCTCGGCGGATGTACCATTTCGGATCCCAGCTATTTTGGTGAGATCGTGATTGATGATCGCAAGCCGGGTTTGAACGGTCCTTTGCGAATGCCAGCGATTAAATGCCCTGACATGGACATGTCGGTTGAGGATGTCGGCATCCAACTCGCATTGGAGCTGGGGCAAGATTTTGCCAGCTGGTCGGGAGATGCAGGTATATCAAGCGGGCAGTTACGCTATGCCGACTATAGCGCGGAAGAAATCAGATCGGCACTTTCCTTTACCGGTGATCTGGATCGCAGCAGCGGCAATATTGATCTTACAACAAATGAAGTAAAATCCCTTTATGGCCGCGCCAAGACAGCACGGGTCAGCGGGCCGTTTCAGATTGGCTATGGCGACGATCCTGTCACAGCGCGCTTTGAAGGCGCGCCGGAAATTCGGACGGCGCAAATCTCCAACCACCTACTGAAACAGATCCGCGGACTGGCGGCATCGACCGATGGTACGCCAGTAGGGCCGATTGCAGAAAAACTGGCGACCGCCGTTCGCCAGGCTGGTCTTGCTTTGGATTTCACAAGCGATATCCGGTTCGATACGAGCGCTGCAGGGACAAAATTGACGGTGAATACGCTAAGCGCCCGATCCCGGTCGGGTGGTGAGTTGGCTCTGGATGATCCGATATTGCTGACTGTCATCGGCGATGATGTGAGAATGCTTGCCGAGGGAGATCTGATTCTAAATGGCGGTGGTTTTCCTGATGCGAAAATAGATCTGGATGATGGCAGCTTGGCGCGCGGATTCTCTGGCAATGTGCAGATGGCAGCCTATCAAGCAGGGCCTGCGAAGCTCAACATTCCCGACCTCAGTTTCTCGCCTGCTGCTGGTGGCGGTACAAATTTCGATGGGCGAATGATCTTGACTGGCCCATTGGCTGATGGGCAGGTGACTGGACTACAAGTGCCGATAAATGGTGATTTTGATGGTCGGGGTGGATTTGCGCTCTTTCGCAAATGTGTCGACTTGCAATTTGCCAGTCTTCGTACAGCCTCATTTATCGCGGGTCCCACTCAAACCCGTATATGCCCGGATGGTCGACGCGCAATTGTGACAAGCAATGGAACGAAAATACAAGTTGCCGCGCGCGCGCCCTCATTTGATCTGAAAGGTTCGCTGGGAGATACACCGCTTACTTTGAGCAGCGGTCCGCTGGACTTTTCCCTCGTAAATGGCATGCGGGCAAATGATGTGTCCGTGCGGATGGGTACAGCAGACAGCATGACCAAATTCGATATGGCATTGGTCAACGCTGCCTTTGGCCGCGACATTACCGGGAAAATATCAGGCGCCAATGGACAGATTGCCAGTGTGCCGCTGTTGCTTGAAAATGTCGAAGGCGATTGGCGTTATGTTGGCGGCGAGTTTTTGGCTGACGCGAAGCTACGCTTACGGGATGAAGAGCAAGTTGAGCGCTTCCGGCCTATGATTAGTGAAGATGTGAAGCTGAAATTCGCGAAAGGCAGGATAGTGGCCGATGGGATTTTGCGTGAACCCAAAACCTTGCGGCAGGTCGCGACGATTAACATTACACATGTTTTGGACAATAGCACAGGGCAGGCGGTTCTTGATGTCGGCTCGCTGGTATTTGATGATGTGTTACAACCAGAAATGTTAACGCCATTGACCCTGGGCGTCATCGCCAATGTCAATGGTGTGGTGACTGGTTCTGGCCAGATCGATTGGGATGAGAAAAGCGATGGCATCAGGAGTACAGGAATTTTTCGTACTGATTCCATCAATCTGGCCGCCGCCTTTGGGCCTGTGACCGGGCTAGCAGGCGAGATCAAATTTTCAGATTTGCTCGGTTTGGAAACAGAGGCAGGACAGCTGGTGCGCATGGCTGAGGTTAATCCCGGCGTGGCCGCTTTTAATGGCCAGCTCTTTTATCGACTGTTGCCAGATTATAAAATGCAGGTGGAAGGTGGCCAGTGGCCCTTTGCTGGCGGTATGCTTTATCTTGAACCAACAATCCTGGATTTGAGTGAGGAAGCAGAAAGACGGCTGGAATTCACCGTGGTGGGTGTAGATGCAGCCCAATTCCTGACACAGTTTGATTTTGAAAATATCACAGCGTCAGGTGTCTTTGATGGCAAGTTACCGATGGTTTTTGATCAGGATGGTGGACGCATTGCCGGCGGGTATCTTGTTGCGCGCAAAGGGGGCGGTTCGCTGTCTTATATCGGTGAACTAACTTATGAAGATATGGGGACTTTTGCCAATTTTGCCTTCAATGCGTTAAAATCATTAAAATATGAGCAGCTTACGATCGGCATGGATGGAGCTATTGACGGTGAGATTATCACAGAAGTTAAATTCGCTGGTCTCCAGCAAGGCGATAGTGCGAGTAAAAATTTCTTCACGAAACAAATTGCCAAAGTTCCGCTCGAATTTAACGTCCGCATCCAGGCACCCTTCATGCAGCTTATGAGCAGCGCCAAAGCCTTTTATGAGCCCGAAATACTGGTCGGTCAGAATCTACCGGCATTATTAAGAGCACAAGAAGAACGAGCTGCGGAAGCTGCAAAAGCGTTAGAAAATAATTCTGAATCAACTGTTCAGCCACGGGAAAGCGATAATGAGCCATAAGATATGCCAATTGACGGATCGTTCCGGAAATGCGATTCGGTCAGATATGAAGAGTAGGAAGACAACCGGCCTGATATCGGGTGTCGCCTTGGGGCTGAGTGCCGTTCTGGCAGGATGTGTGCAGGTTTCTGCGCCAGATAAACCCATCGTGATAAACCTGAATATCAATATAAAGCAGGAAGTCGTGTATCGTCTGGATGGCGACGCACAGGATTTGATTAATAGTGAAGCGGAGATTTTCTGATGTTTGAGTTTATACGGAAAAATAAAGCGGTTGCCGTTGTCGGCGGATTGGCTTTGACCGCAGTCGTTGCCGCGCCAGTGATGGCACAGCGCGATCCAGCCTATGCTGCGGCGCGTGCTTCCGGCGCAATTGGCGAGAAACCAGATGGTTATCTCGGTTATGTGACCTCTCCATCCGCGTCGGTGAAGGCACTGGTCGAGGATCTTAATATTAAGCGTAAGGCGGCTTATACCCGCAAGGCGCAGGAAACCAATTCGACCGTCGAGCAGTTTGCATTTACGTCAGGATGTAATCTCATCAAGCGTACGGTTGCTGGCGAGAAATATCAGGCTCCCGATGGTAGTTGGCAGACCCGGACATCGGCTGATCCGGTTCGCGATTCGCGCTGCCCATAGAGCCAAAATAGAACAATATTTTGACATTGAACGCGCTGACAAATTCGGCGCGTCCTTTTTTGTTTCAAATTACTGATATTTAGCTCAATTTTCTGCAGTGCAGCATCGCTGTTGACTTGGCGCACCCGCTTTTCTAAACGGGCGCGGTTAGCGGGACTGCTCGCTGTCGTGGGTAGAACCAAGTTAATCGGTTTTTTTGCTGATTTACGTTAGTTTTTCAAAGAATCACGGCAGAGAATGGAACCGGTAAATCTGATGGACGATGATGCCAAGATAGAGGCGCTGAAGAAGCGGATCGATCAGGCACAGTCGGAAGAGGCAGTCAGATCAGGCAAAACCCAGAAAGGGGTCGATGATAATTATCGGCTTGGAAACCGGGTTTTAGCAGATTTGATTGCAGGCATTGGTGGTGGTGCATTGGTCGGCTGGACGCTGGACTATTTCATCGGAACCGGGCCTTGGCTTCTTTTGATATTCCTGTTTCTGGGGATCATCGTGGCGTTCAGAAATATTATTAAACTCTCAAATGAGAACGCAAAGAAACATAAGTGATTTGACGTACCATTTGAAAAACAGGGGTCCATTGCGTGGCGGCTGAAGAAGGTAAAATCGATCCAATGTACCAATTTGAGGTACAGACGATTTTGGAAGGCTTTTCATTAGGTGGTCAGCAGATTGCTCTGACCAATAGTGCTATCTGGATGGGATTTGCGGTTGTCGCATTATTCCTGTTCATGCGTGGCGGCATGAAGCGCGAACTGGTTCCCGGTCGTTGGCAGATGATGGTCGAAGGCTTTACTGGCTTCATCGATAATATGATGGAAGCCAATGTTGGCCCTGCCGGCAAAAAATACGCGCCTTATGTCTTTTCGTTGTTCATGTTCATCCTCTTTTCCAATGTGTTGGGTCTTCTCCCCGTTGGCGTATTGGGATTACACCCGTTCACTGTAACGAGTCATCTTACCGTAACCGGTGTGCTCGCAATTATGAGCTTTTCGATTGTTTTGATCGTTGGTTTCGCCAAGCATAAGCTTCACTTTTTCTCGCTTTTCGTTCCACATGGTACGCCGCTTCCGATGATTCCGTTTATATTCATCGTTGAGCTGCTGTCGTTCCTGGTTCGTCCTTTCAGCCTCGCTCTGCGTCTTTTTGTCGCGATGACGGCAGGCCATATTTTGTTGAAGGTTCTGGCGGGCTTCGTAATCAACAGTTCCAATGCAGGCGCCGGCTATGGCGTGCTTGTTGGTATCCCTAGTTTTGCGCTGATGATCGGTATTAGCGCTCTCGAATTGCTGGTGGCAGTTGTGCAAGCTTATGTATTTGCATTGCTAACATCGCTTTACATCAATGATGCAGAAAACCTGCATTGATTTGAACAAGACTTTATTTCCAAACGATATTTTTGAACAGGAGTTATTATCATGGACGCAGAAGCAGCAAAATTATTGGGCGCAGGTCTGGCAGCAATTGGTGCCGGTGTAGCCGCCGTTGGTGTGGGTAACGTATTCGGCAGCTTCCTGGAAAGCGCATTGCGCAATCCTTCCGCTGCAGACGGCCAACAGGGCCGTTTGTTCATCGGCTTTGCCGCAGCTGAACTTTTGGGTCTGTTGGCATTTGTTGTCGCAATGATCCTCATCTTCGTTGCCTAATAATATTGTGAAACCGGCGGGGCGGTGAATCTGCCCCGCTGTTTCGAAATTTTGGAGCCTTTGGTTCAATGCCTCAAATAGATCAAATCGCCGCAACCTATGCGTCCCAGATTTTCTGGCTTTTGCTGACTTTCGGGTTCACATTTTTTGTCATCGGTTTAGGTATGTTTCCGAAAATTCAGGGCACGGTTGATGCCCGGGACAAACGAATTGCCGACGATCTGGAAGCCGCTCGTGCTGCCAATGTAAAAGCAGACGAGCTCGAGGAAAGCTATCGTGTCAAAATGGAAAAAGACCGTAGCGAAGCGCAGGCTCTTGTAGAAGCCAGCAAGGCGAAAGCTAATGCTGCCTCTGAAAAGCGTAAGAACAAGGCCAATGCCGATATTGCCGCGAAAGTGGCAACGGCGGAAGCCGATATCAAATCGCGTGCAGAAGAAGCACTAAAAGAGATTGAAGGCGTCTCTGCCGAAGCTGCACAAGATCTGGTTGCCAAAATCTCTGGCGCGAAAGTGACCAAAGCGGCAGCATTGAAAGAAACAAAGGCAGCGTTGAAACATGGTTGATTTTGCTATTCTCGCTTCAGCAGCGACGGACATCGCAATGCTGGCATCTGGTGCTGGTGAAGAGCATGTAACACCATCCGTATTTGGTGTTTTCAATGCGACCGTATTTGTTTCTTTATCGATGCTTGTCGTTGTGGGCTTGGTCATCTGGAAAAAAGTGCCCGCCCTCATCGCTGCATCGCTGGACAAGAAAATTGCTGATATTCGCGAACAACTGGATGAAGCAAAAAAACTTCGTGCTGAATCCGAAGAACTGCGGGCGAAATATGAATCGCGCTTGCGAGCTGCTGATGACGAAGCAGCAGAGATTTTGGCACAAGCCGAAAGCGAAGCCGAACTGGTCGTCGCCAACGCTAAGAAAGCAACGACCGACTTGATTGCACGCCGTAAGAAAATGGCTGAGGACAAGATCAGTGCAGCAGAACGCGCCGCCATAGCCGATGTTCGAGCAAAGGCTGCCGGCGCGGCGACAATCGCGGCACAAAAGCTGATTGCTGCTCAGCATGACGCGGCCGCAGACAAGGGCTTGGTCGACAAAACGATCAGCGATCTGGGCTCAAAGCTAAACTAAACTATTGGTTTTTGTGATCGATTAGGCGCTGGTAATGATCGGCGTCGAGGCTTAGATATAGGCTATGTCTGGCCCACAATCTCCTGACCGTTTCAACGAGGATAAGGCAACCTATGCCGTGCGCGGCAATGAAACGCCTGACCTGGAAACGGGCATGGCGGCAATTCGCGAGACGCTGAACACCTTACCAACACGGCCTGGCGTTTATCGGATGCAGGATAGTCGCGGTGATGTGCTTTATGTTGGCAAGGCGCGGTCGCTGAAAAACCGTGTCGGATCTTATGTCCAGATGAACCGGCTGCCGCATCGTTTGCTGCGTATGGTCGCGCAAACACGCTCCATGACCATTGTGACAACGGGCAGTGAAGCCGAAGCGCTTCTGCTTGAAGCACAACTGATCAAGAAATTTCGACCAGCTTATAATGTGCTGCTGCGTGACGACAAGAGTTTCCCGTTCATCCTGCTGCGTGAGGACCATGATTTTCCGCGCATCCAGAAACATCGCGGTGCCCAGAAGACAAAGGGCAAATATTTCGGACCATTTGCGAGTGCCGGCTCGGTAAACCAGACACTCAACGCCCTGCAAAAACTCTTCCTGCTTCGGTCCTGCACGGACAGTTTTTTTAACAACCGCTCCAGGCCTTGTCTGCTTTATCAAATCAAGCGCTGTTCAGCGCCTTGTGTCGATCGTATCTCCAAGGACGATTATGCAGAACTGGTTGAGGACTCCCGCAATTTTCTCTCTGGGAAATCTACTGACGTGCAGCAAAAGCTTGGTGCCCAGATGGAAAAGGCGTCGGAGGAACTCGATTTCGAGATGGCGGCTTTGTACCGCGATCGACTGAAGGCTTTGACCTTCATTCAGGGCAATCAGGCGGTTAATGCTGCAGGTTTACCGGATGCCGATATATTTGCTTTGGCATCAAAGGGATCGACTGTTTGTATTCAGGCGTTTTTCATTCGCGGCGGGCAAAATTGGGGCCATCGCAGTTTCTTTCCCGCGCATACCAGCAATGTGGAGATTGAAGAGGTCCTGTCCAGCTTTTTGATGCAATTTTATGATCGTATGCCGCCTCCAAAACTTGTGCTGCTGGATAGAGAGCTGCCTGATAAGGAGCTCTTGTCTGAGGCTTTGGGTACGCGCGCTGACTATAAGGTCAGCGTGTCGCAACCTCAGCGGGGAGATCGCCTTAAACTGCTTAAGCAAGCGAGCCGTAATGCCGAAGAAGCGCTTGACCGGCGCTTGGCTGAGTCATCGACGCAAGCCAAGATCATGCGCGAAATGGTCGATTTACTGGAGCTTGATGCTGTGCCTGATCGCATCGAGATTTACGATAATAGCCATATTCAAGGCACGAACATGGTTGGCGGTATGGTGGTTGCCGGACCGGAAGGTTTTCGCAAAAGCGCATATCGCAAGTTCAATATCAAAAATCCCGATACCAAACCCGGCGATGATTTTGCGATGATGCGCGAAGTGCTGGAACGCCGTTTTGCCCGTGCCCAGAAAGAGGATCCAGATCGCGAGAAAGGCGAGTGGCCGGATTTGGTTCTGATTGATGGCGGCAAGGGACAGATGAGTGCTGCCAAGGATGCACTTGCGGAAATCGGAGTTGAAGATGTCAACATGATAGGGGTTTCGAAAGGCCCCGATCGGAATGCAGGGCGAGAGACGTTCCACTTCATGGATGGCCGGGAATTAAATCTGCCAGTTAACAGCCCGGTCCTGTTTTATTTGCAGCGACTAAGGGACGAAGCGCATAGATTTGCCATCGGTGCCCATCGTCAGAAGCGTGCGAAATCCGTCGGACATAGCTCGCTGGATGATGTGCCTGGCATCGGCCCGGCGCGAAAAAAAGCGATGTTACTGCATTTTGGAACCGCGCGGGCCGTTAAGAACGCATCACTTGAAGATCTGCAACAAGCGCCAGGCGTCTCTGCGACCGTGGCGCAAAAAGTCTACGACTATTTTCATGGCTAGTCTGCGTACCACCGCAATCATCTGCTCGGTCCGTCAGCATGGAGAGCATGGTGCAGTCGTGCGATCTTTGACGCCGGATAATGGGCTAATGGCCGGTTTTGTGAGAGGGGCGCGTTCTCGAACAATGCGCCCGGTGCTAATTCCCTCCAACATTGTTCAGGCCGATTATAGAGCGCGAACGGAGGAACAATTGGCCTCTATGACCGCTGAACTAGAACAAAGCCGAGGGCCTTATCTGAGTGAACCGTTAGCCAGTGCGGCATTGGATTGGGTAACAGCTTTGACCGCCGCTATTTTGCCGGAAGAACAAAACTATCCACAGCTCCACGCGGCTTTATCAGCACTACTTGATGCGATCTGCGGCGCTCCTTCAGCGAGAGGCTGGGCGGTTGCGTTGGTGCGCTATGAGCTACTGCTTTTGTCAGAGCTTGGATTCGGTCTGACCTTGGATAAATGTGCCGTAACCGGCGGTGATGAAGACTTGGTCTATATCAGTCCAAAAAGTGCGATGGCGGTGAGTAAGAAAGCAGGACAGGTATATAAGCACAAACTTCTGCCGTTGCCGGCCTTTTTGAAAGAACCGGATAGTCCTGAATGGGGCGATATTTTCGATGGTTTGAGGGTAACAGGATTTTTCTTGAAGCGACATTTTTTTGAAGATCGTCGAAATGACGTCATGGCATCACGATCGGTTTTGGTGGATCGATTGAAAAGGGTGGTTGCCTAATCCACTCCAGCGCGGCAGGGAGTGCCAGAAAGTCGCAAAGAAAGTCTGGGAAAAACAAAATGCATATTGCGGTGCTCGCCGGGGACGGCATTGGTCAGGAAATCATGGTCGAGGCCTTGCGCGTAATGGAGGCATTGGGGCTTCCTGACCTTCGTCTTGATTACGCTGATGTTGGCGGCGTCGCTTATAAGAACCATGGCCATCCTTTGCCTCCAGAGACGCTGGATTTGGTTATGGCTGCGGATGCTGTTTTATTTGGAGCCGTTGGTGATCCAGATTGTGATGATCTGGAACGTCATTTGCGGCCTGAACAAGCGGTTCTTGGGTTGCGCAAAGAAATGGAGACATTCGCTAATTTACGTCCTGCAAAGGCTTTTGCGGGGCTGGAAAATCTGTCAGCCCTGAAACCGGATGTCGCGGGGGCGATTGATCTGTTGATCCTGCGGGAACTGACCGGCGATATCTATTTTGGTGAAAAGGGGCGGCGAACGACCGATGCCGGTTTGCGGGAAGGCTATGACATCATGGCCTATGATGAGGAAGAAATCGGCCGCATCGCCCATGTCGCGTTCAAGGCCGCGCAAGGGCGCCGGAAAAAGCTGTGTTCTGTTGACAAAGCCAATGTGTTGCAGACTTCGGTGCTCTGGCGGACCGTCGTTAACGAGGTCGCTGCTGACTATCCCGATGTCGAACTCAATCATATGTATGTCGACAATGCCGCGATGCAGCTTGTACGCAATCCGGGGCAATTTGACGTAATGCTCACCGGCAACATCTTTGGCGACATATTATCAGATCAAGCCAGCATGTGTGTTGGATCCATTGGTCTGCTGGCATCGGCTTCTCTGGGGACAGGAACAAAGGGGCTATATGAGCCTATCCACGGCAGTGCGCCGGATATAGCAGGGCAGGGGATTGCCAACCCCTCTGCGATGATATTGTCGGCAGCGATGATGTTGCGCCATAGTTTTGGAATGGAAGACCAAGCTTTGTGCATCGAACAAGCAGTCGCAGATGTTCTCGAACAAGGAATATTGGGACATGATCTGGGCGGCAGTGCCTCAACACGTGAAATCGGCGATGCGATCGTCGCTCAGCTTGCCAGTTAAGCGCCAAGAGGCTTAGGAAAAGATATGAAAAGAGACACCGGCCAAAATCGCGAGATCACAAAAAACTGGCGCCCAGCGACAAAGGCCATCCGTAGTGGCACGATGCGCAGCGAATTTGGTGAGACATCGGAAGCGATGTTCCTGACCTCCGGCTATACCTATGATTGCGCCGAAGACGCCGCTGCGCGCTTCAATGGCGAGCAGGACGGAATGACCTATAGCCGCTTGCAAAATCCAACCGTCCAGATGCTGGAAGAGCGCATTGCCGTGATGGAAGGTGCAGAAGCTTGCCGTGCGACCGCCTCAGGCATGTCGGCCATGACAGCGGCCTTATTGTGCCAATTGGAAGCAGGGGATCACGTCGTTGCCAGCCGGGCGCTATTTGGATCGTGCCGCTGGTTAACCGATAGTTTGTTGCCGAAATTCGGAATTGAAACGACAATCATCGATGGTCGTGAAATTGAAAATTGGGAAAAAGCGATAACGCCCCAGACCAAGGTGTTTTTCTTTGAAACCCCGGCAAACCCGACAATGGATGTTATCGACCTCCGCTCCGTATGTGATTTGGCGCGGGCAAAAAAAATTACCAGCGTTGTTGATAACGCATTTGCCACCAATGTTTTGCAACGTCCGATGGAATTTGGTGCTGATGTGGTTGCCTATAGCGCAACGAAAATGATGGATGGGCAAGGACGCGTATTGGCCGGGGCTGTTTGCGGAACAGAACAATTTATCGAAGAAACTCTGCTTGCCTTTACGCGCAATACCGGACCGACTCTGAGTGCGTTTAATGCTTGGGTAGTGCTTAAGGGACTCGAGACTCTCGATCTGCGCATCCGCAAGCAAAGCGAAAATGCTATCAAGGTGGGCAAGTTTTTGGAGCAGCGTGTAGAGAAAATATTGCACCCTGGCTTGCCGAGCCATCCGCAGCATAATCTGGCAATGAGCCAGATGGAAACCGCAGGACCCATCTTCTCGCTCTATGTCGGTGGCGGTCGAAAGCAGGCGCATGACTTGCTTAATGCATTGAAACTTATAGATATTTCTAACAATATCGGGGATAGCCGATCCCTTATGTGTCATCCTGCATCGACCACCCACCATGGTTTGGGTGAAGAAGCGCGGTTAGAAGTCGGAATTACGGAAGACATGTTACGGATCAATGTGGGTCTGGAAGATCCCACCGATTTGGTCGAAGATTTGGATCAAGCTCTTTCGTCCATTGGACTTTGACGCTATTATAAATTGATGATGCAGGCATTCTTCCCATTTTCAGAAACAACCGACGGTGTGACTGTTCGGGTATCAGTAACTTTCTTGCCGGAACAGTCTGACATAGACGGGTTACGTTGGTTCTGGGCTTATCACATACGCATTGAGAATGAACGGGATAGCGCAGTTCAATTATTGACGCGGCATTGGCGAATTTCGGACGCTCGGGGTGCCTTGCACCGGGTTGATGGTGATGGCGTAATTGGCGAACAACCGATCATTCAACCAGGCAAATCACATGATTACGTCTCGGGATGCCCGCTCAACACGCCGAGCGGCGCCATGGCCGGACATTTCATGTTTGTTGGTGCGGAGCCGGATGCCTTTGAAGTGCGAATTCCCCATTTCCCTCTCACAGCGCCTACTGTCGAGCAATGAAGCGCACCCATTTGCCGCTTAACGGGCTGCGCGTGCTCGATGCTGCGGCACGGCATCTCAGTTTTACCCGTGCTGCCGATGAGCTGGCTGTGACACCAGCTGCGGTGGGGCAACAGATCAGAGCGTTGGAAGATATGCTAGGCGTAGTCATGTTCCGGCGGACACCAAAAGGGTTGGAACTTACCGATGAAGCGGCTGCCGGCTTGGATGCCTTGCGTTCCGGGTTTTTGGAGTTTGAAGATGCCGTGCGGGCTATGCAAGCGGGGCAGTCGTCGCATAAGCTAACCATTGCAGCGCCGCGCGATCTCACCACAAAATGGTTGAACGAGAGGCTGGCAGCCTTTTCTGCTGATAATAAGGATGTGAGCTTCGCCCTTGTCGCCTCTGAGGGTGGTGCGGATTTCACAGAAGCGAATCTGGATATCGCAATTGGGTTGACCGACGGTCCAGGCGAGAATGAAGGCGTAATCATCGGCGATACGATGTTCGTAAAAATTACTGCTCCTGGGGGCGGAGCTGGACAGAAAATCGATTGGCCAGGCTGTCCGATCTCCGAAGGAGAAGAGACGTTAATGCGCGTGGCGGATGGGGGACTTGCGATCGAGGCTGCTGCTAATGGCTTTGGGCATGCCTGGGTGCCGAAAATGCTTGTGCAAAAAGACATCAAGGCAGGGCGCGTTGAAGTAATTGGCGAAGATAGCAAATCGTCGCGCGGCTACTGGCTGGTTGCACCACTCCCGCAATGGCGGCAGAAAAAGGTCAAAGCGCTGGTTGCCGCGCTGACGGCGTGACCTTTCCGATTTTGAAGACGGAGCGGCTGTGTTTACGGCCTTTGCGCATCGATGATGCTGATACTCTTCATCCAGTTTTTGCGGACGAAGAGCTTATGCGTTGGTGGTCAAGTGGGCCGCACAAAACTGTTGCGGAAACGCGGGAATATATTGCTCAAAATTGCGAAGGTACCCGCTGGCAAACATGGGCGATAACCACGATCGAAGATGATACTGCCTTGGGGTGGGTTGTCTTTGTTGCTTCTGAAGATCAAAAAAATGTTCGAGAAATTGGCTATATTCTGAACGGTGCCGCTTGGGGAAAAGGGCTAGCACGCGAGGCTGTTGCCCGGGTGATTGCATATGGTTTTGACGAACTCGGCCTCAGGCGGATTTATGCGGATGTTGACCCGGAGAATTCAACCTCGATCAAGTTGCTGGAAATTCTCGGTTTTCATCAGGAGGCACATTTGCGTCAGGCGTGGGAAACGCATGTTGGCGTTCGAGACAGCCTGATCTTTGGGCTCTTGCGAGATGAGTGGCAGAGCGTTGATTAAATCTAACGCGATGCAATTAGATTTGGCAACCGATTGAAGATCAACGTAAATTTGTCATTATCAACCGGCGCTTTACTGTTGTTCCAGCTGCCCGAGATAGCATAAGTCTTGCCTGATTTGGATTTTGTCAAAAAGGCAAATGATATCACACCCGGTTCTGATCCGCCTTTACCGCCAATGTAATTCCAGCGTAGCGCATCGCCTGGCGGAATGATGGAATTAACCTTGATGATATCAAGCACCACGGGGTCATTTGTCTTGAGGATATGATTTAGTAAATTCGAAATATCAGTGGGTGAAGCAAACCATTCGATCGTGTCGATATGAACCGGTTCATTGGCAAGATTTGCAATCGAAACGGAATCAATGCCCAACCGTGCCTGCTCGTCAGCGAGTAGCTGCTTTTGCTCGGTTTCGGATGCCTTAATATAGCGCTGTCTTAGATCACTGTTGCTCGGCATTTTTAGGGCAAACATCTCCAGCGTTTTGAGCATGGGTGCGGTCTTGTCCGGCTGCGTATGACCAGTGCGTCGCATCATCTCATCTACTTTGTCACGCCCGACTACATCAATCAGGATATCGGTCGCGCTATTGTCGCTGATCGATATCATCATGGTAGCAAGCGTCTGCAAAGTAAGCGGTGTGCCATTCGGCCAGTCTTGTAAGACGCCAGAGGGCAGGGATTTCCTGTTCAATGGGGTAACATCGCTCCACTGCCGTTCACCAGCTTTTATGCTACGTGACAATTCCGCTAGCACGTAGATTTTGAAGGTTGAACCAATTGCTAGTTGTTCGCTGGAATTAAGCTCCACAATCGTCTGTGGTTTGTCGCCTGACAAATCCGCGACCTGAAATCCTGAAAGACCGGAAAGAGCAGCGATTTCATCTGCTATTTTCCCGATATTATCATCCTTCATATTCGCGCCGGTGATTAACAAACCGACGACCGGGTAGGGGGCGTTGCTGTCCAGTACCATCCGCATGGCAAGAACGGCCTTGGTATAAGTAATTTCAACTGTACCATCTGTGTTGCTAGCTGGAATGATCCGACTGACGCTCAGCGGTTCGCCATATTGCGTGTTGAGCTGGTTCACAAGATCACGAAATTGCGCCAATGGCACGGCATCCAGAAAAGAGCTTGCGAAAAAGCTTTCTTCCTTCTGTGAGCCTTTGAGGATTTCGAGGAGATCGGCTGCCCGATCGCGATATTCAGAAGAAACAGCAGTCATTTGTTCCGCCCTTGCCGGAGAGGGAACCCCTAAAACCGAGATAATGGCAAATGCTGCTAAAAGCCAGATCCCAATGATCCGGTTAGGCATCAATGGATTCCTCATCTAGGCTGGCAGCATTTTGTTGGATGAAATTGAACCGATGTTCGGGATTTTTACCCATGAGCCGATCAACAAGATCCTTCACAACGGCTCGGTTTTCATATTCCTGGGGCAAGGTCACACGGTATAGAGAACGTGTATCAGGATCCATTGTGGTCTCTTTAAGTTGACCGGGGTTCATTTCACCGAGACCTTTGAACCGGCTAACATCAACTTTCTTGCCCTTAAACGGCCCATTTTCGATTTCGGCTCGTGCTTCATCGTCCTGTGCATAGAGGCTCTTACCGCCAGCGGTCAGGCGGTAGAGTGGTGGCCGGGCGAGGAACAGGTGCCCTTGACGGACCAATTCTGGCATTTCCTGAAAAAAGTAGGTCATGAGCAGCGTCGCAATATGAGCGCCATCCACATCCGCATCAGTCATGATTATTACACGCTCATAGCGCAGATTGTCGGGATCGCAGTCTTTGCGCGTGCCGCAGCCTAATGCCAGTGTCAGGTCGGCAATTTCGGAATTTGCAAAAATCTTGGCACTATTGGCCGAAGCTACATTGAGGATCTTACCGCGGATGGGCAGGATTGCCTGCGTTTTCCGGTCGCGAGCCTGTTTGGCCGAGCCACCAGCACTGTCACCCTCGACAATGAACAATTCCGTACCCTCTGGGTCATTGCCGGAACAATCAGTGAGCTTGCCCGGCAAGCGAACTTTGCGACCGCTTGTGGCCGTTTTGCGTTTCACTTCACGCTCAGCCTTGCGCTTCAGCCGCTCTTCCATGCGCTCCATGACAAAGCCAAGGAGCGCTTTGCCCCGATCCATATTGTCTGTCAGGAAATGATCAAAATGATCGCGTAAAGCATTCTCGACATATTTTGCCGCTTCTGGAGACGTCAGCCGGTCTTTGGTCTGACTTTGAAATTGCGGGTCACGGATAAAGACAGAAAGCATCATCTCTCCGCCCGATATTATATCATCCGCCGTCAGTTGAGATGCCTTTTTGACCTGCACCAACTCTCCAAAGGCTCGCAAACCCTTCACCAATGCGTTTCGTAGCCCTGTCTCATGGGTGCCGCCATTGGGTGTCGGGATAGTATTGCAATACCAGCTATAGCTGCCGTCCGTCCAAATCGGCCAGGTAATGGCCCATTCGACACGTCCAGCGCTATCGGGAAATTCCTGATTCCCTGCAAAAAAGTCTGTGGTGACACATTCACGGCCGCTCAGTTGTTCCCGCAAATGGTCAGACAGGCCGCCAGGAAATTGAAATACTGCTTCAGCTGGTACATCATCGCTGGCCTGTTCTGGATCGCATTTCCAGCGGATTTCGACGCCTGCGTAAAGATACGCTTTGGAGCGCGCCATTTTGAACAGGCGTGCAGGCTTGAATTTGTTGCCTTCGCCAAAAATTTCTGTGTCAGGAATGAAGGATATAGTGGTTCCGCGCCGATTGGGCGTGCTGCCAACTTCGTCCAGTTTTGACGTGGCATTTCCTTGGGAGAAGGATTGCCGGTATATGGTTTTGTTGCGGGCCACTTCCACAACAGTGTCAGACGACAGGGCGTTGACAACCGATACACCAACACCATGCAGGCCACCTGATGTTGCATAGGCTTTATCAGAAAACTTCCCGCCAGAGTGCAGGGTAGTCATGATGACCTCAAGAGCCGATTTGTCCGGGAACTTGGGGTGGGGATCTACCGGAATGCCACGACCATTATCCGTAACTGTCAGGCGATTTTCGCGATCAAGCGTAATTTCTATGCGGCTTGCATGCCCCGCCACTGCTTCGTCCATGCTATTGTCAATGACTTCGGCAGCCAAGTGATGAAGCGCGCGTTCGTCCACACCGCCAATATACATGCCGGGTCGCTTACGAACGGGTTCCAGGCCCTCCAATACCTCGATCGCAGAGGCATCATATTCACCGGATTTTGAAGCGGGAGCCGAGCCGCTGGAAGGATCAGCGCCAAAAAGATCATCAGACATAATGATCCTATAAGAGCGTCAGAGTCAGACTGGCAAGAGGCTTATGCAGCCTCTTGCCAAATGGCCTGTAAAATATTGCCTCTTTGGCTGATTTACCGGACTCTTGGACCACCAAAAGGAAGTGGCGGAGGCGCACGTCGCGCGCCGCGTGGGAGTTGTGCCTGAAACGCGCGCCCGCAATGTTCAACGCAATACGGGAAGCCCGGATTGACCTCTGCTCCACAGAAATGAAAATCGGGTTCGCCAGGGTGATTGATCGGCCAGCGACAGATTTTGTCGTTCAGGTCAAGCAGGCTGGTCTTGTCGGCCATTTCCTCGCTGGGCTTAGCCGGAACCAAACGCCGAGGCGGTGCGGGCGGGATGGGTGCTTGCTGATCACCGGGACCTTGCCGCAAGAAACCACCGGGGCCAACGGAAACAATCTTGGGGCCGTCAGGTTTTGGCATTTTTGACTGTTGTGCAGCGTGAGTCCGTGCAGCAGGCGTTGGCGGCGGCATAGCGCGGCGCGCAACATGCTCTTCTTTGGGCTTTGGTTTTTTGGTTGCCTTGGCGGCGGCCTTCTTCGGTTTTGCAGCAGGCTTGTCACCCTTGGGTGTCTTTGCCTTGGCTTTTACCGGAGATGGACGTGATTTCAGCCCGAGACGATGCGCCTTACCAATAACGGCGTTACGGCTCACGCCGCCAAGTTCTTCGGCAATCTGACTGGCTGTCAGGCCTTTTTCCCACATCTGTTTCAGGTGATCGATACGTTCGTCGGTCCACGCCATGCAAAAATCCTAACTATTCCCATACTGCGCCCAATATAGGCCTTGAAACCGTATATTCAATCATACGGTATCAGTGCCGTTATAATATGGGTTGTGATTGCTGTCTGGAGCCGATAGGCGAAAAGCCTATGTTAGACCAGCCCAAAAATAACAACTCTGATCAATCCGAATTTATTGCGCAGACCTATGCAGAACCGGGTGTCGCTGTCATTCGCGGCGTGAACTGGGGTGGCTTTCTGGCGCTTTACTGGAAAGAGGTGCGTCGTTTTTTCAAGGTGCAGCTCCAAACCGTGTGGGCTCCCTCTATTACTACACTGTTATTCTTGGTAATTTTCACCGTTGCCCTGGGCAGGGGAGATCGCACCGTATTGGGCGTGCCGTTTGCCGATTTCATTGCGCCAGGACTGATTTGCATGGGCATGATCCAAAATGCTTTCGCGAACAGCAGCTTTTCACTTTTAGTCGGAAAAATTCAGGGCACGATTGTTGATTATCTGATGCCACCGCTTTCAGTGGGAGAATTGTTGGCCGGCTTGGTGGCCGCGGCCATTACACGCGCAGTGTTGGTAGGATTTGCAGTCTGGCTAGCCATGGCGCTTTGGCCGGGAGTAAATGTTGGCGTCGATCACTGGTGGGCGGTTATTTGGTTTGGTTTCATGGGATCGGCAATGTTGGCCCTTTTGGGCGTTCTAACATCGATCTGGGCAGAGAAATTTGATCATGCGGCTGCGGTGACGAATTTTATCGTGGCTCCAGCGGCCTTGTTATCAGGTACTTTCTATTCGATAGACCGCCTCGCACCCGCATTTCAGGCGGTGAGTCATGCCAATCCATTCTTCTATGCTATTTCGGGATTCCGTTATGGCTTTCTGGGGGAAGCCGATTCTCCGGTATTGGTTGGTTCCGTGGTTCTGCTTGGCATTAACATAGCTCTCACTACCCTGTGCTATATTTTGCTGAAAAAGGGTTGGAAGATAAAGTCTTAGCTTGAGATGCCGGTCTAGTGCCGGTGAATCCGGTGCAACTTGTATTTGCCGCCATCTACCGCTTTGAACATGCGTCCAACCTCGGGATGCATAACTGGCTCTCCACTGTCATCCTCCAGCAGATTTTGCTGGCTGACATAAGCAATGTAGCTGCTGTCCGCATTTTCCGCCAAAAGATGATAAAAAGGCTGGTCTTTAGAGGGCTGCAAATCCTTGGGTATGGCATCATACCATTCATCACTATTCGCAAATACCGGGTCGATATCATAGATCACACCACGAAAATCAAAGATGCGGTGCCGAACCACGTCACCAATCGCAAAGTTCGCATTCAATACCGATGGTGTATCCTTGGGTAGCGGATTGGTGGAAGCAAGATGTTTGGTTTGAACCATATGTGCAATTTAATCAGTTACCAGACATATGCAAGCGATCGCCATTGAAGGATATGGCGGTTTCTCGCTTGGCAAATCGCAGATCATAGTTTAAGCGCGCCGCACATTCGATGCTTGTGGTCTTAAAGGCCACGGTTTCCAAGGCAAAGTGCCAGAGTGCGGAGAGGTGCCAGAGTGGTCGAATGGGGCGGTCTCGAAAACCGTTGTGCGAGCGATCGTACCCAGGGTTCGAATCCCTGTCTCTCCGCCAGCTTTTTGAAAATTATTAAAATATAACAGTTATTTATATTTAAGATAAGAACTTATACCCATATTAAAACGATAGCAGTTTGTTCAAGCTTCGCAGTGATCTGACGGCAATAAGCGGCCACTAAAATAGCAATGTCGAGCTGACTGAAATTGGACCGGAATCGGATAGTCTGCTTGTGGCTACCTTGGGTGTGAAAGCGGACGTTGGAGATCAAACAAAAAATTGAGCTCTATTATCTCTTTTTACCTAGTGCAGATACTGAAGCGATATCTTCATGATCTAGAAATGAATCATAGAAGATCGTTGATACTACATATCAAATCTTTGCGGCATCAAACGGGAAAGCTCAGTCTGGATCATCTCTTCAGCGAGCAGATTGAAGAGCATTCCCGAGATCAGGAAAGTGCCAAGAAAACCGCTGAGTTCACCGAGGCTTGGCAGTTCGCTACCAGGACCATATTCGCGGCCCGGGCGGGTTGCATTCAGGTCTTGTTGGGTGGCCAGCTCACCGGTCAGTTCGGAATTCCAACCCGCACCGCTATCATTTTCATGCAAGACATAACCGTCGCGATGCGCGGCATCGACGGCATAGCCGTTGTTCGACATGCTGACTTGTAAATCGCCTAATTGATTTTGGCTGATCCCGTCGACGACCAGTGCGTTGGACCCTTTTGTCACGACAACCTGGCTGGCGACATACATATTGGGATTGCCTTTCCACTGTTCGGTATTGATTGTGATCTTGGTGCCATTTTCCAAGGTGAAGGTAGTGGTGCCCCAAAAGTCAAAAGCGCGCTTGCCATCTACATCGACATGCGGATCACCCCATATCCGGGTTTGCTCGCCGGTATTGGCGTTGTGAATATAAATCTCGCTGCTCTTTTCATCAAATTGCAGGGTATAGCCATCGCCTAAGTCAACGTCGGCTGTGCCCGTACCGGTCATTTGTGCTGTCCATTGTTGTTGGGGCTGAACATCCGGCATCGGGCAGGGGGTGAATGGCGGAATGCACCCGCCAGTTGCGATACTGCATCCTTGCAGGCCGGAAAAACAGCGCAGGCCCAGCATCAGCGGCAGCATTCCGCCGGCAAAGGGACCTGCATTCAAGGGATTAAAAAATTGTCCCATAATCCCTGCCGCAAAATTAAGCTGCATACCGTTGACCAGCTGCGTGGGGGTCAGCGCACTGGTAAAGGCATTAAAATTTGTCATTGCTGGATTTGCCGGGTTCATGGTCACTTCCTTCTCTTCCTATATGGCCCGCCTGTCTGTTCGAGCCCTACGTTGAAAGGTGTCATTGATCCGATGAATCGTCACTCGACATTATGCTTAGCTGAACTAGTCATTATGACTATGCCCGCGGCCGAGCAGCCGCTTTAATGTTGGCAAATGATTGTAATAGAATGAGTGAACGGTTATTCTGACACCATGAGTAACGATATTCGCACCGGTTTGAGCGGCATCAACGCTGTGCGCCTGTCCGGTCGCGGTGGCGGCAGCCGAGCGGGCGCGGCCTTGTCATCGCTGGCCGCACAGATTGCAGGTCATGTTGCCGACACGCTCAACCTAACAGCACAAGACGATCAGGATGACAATCGGCGCGGTAGGAACTTTATTACGGCTCATGATTTATACGAGATAGAAGCGCTGTCCGGTTCCTTGTCACGAGAACTGTCAGCGGACGGCGCAGAGGCGGCCCGGCTGACCGCAGCCCTACATCAATTTGCAGAACAAAGCGCCAGCTTGCTGGGTGCGCGGCCTGCTGCCTATTCGGTCGAACATCTAGTTCATGCAATCGACAACGCCGTCGAGGACAATGGCGGCCCGGAAGATTTCAACCGCGTGTTGGCGATAATTGAAAAAGCCTCTTTGGCAGTGGAGAATGCGCAATGACCAATGAGCGCCCTTCCGGTGGTATCGCCTCCTCCGCTCAGGAAAATCGCGCTGCAACGCCGGACCGCCTTGGCGCAGGCGTCGATGATATCGAACAGCTTGCGGCGCTGATCGCGCGGATCAAGGATAATGAACAAGCAACCGACGCGGCGCAAAAGGAACTGCGCATCGGCGAATTTCAGGTCGAGGGATGGCGCGTACCCCAAAGCTATATTGGACCGCTGCAAACATTATCGCGTACCGAGGCAGCGGTGATGCGCTTTTTGGGCTGGGGCCGGTCGAATGCCGATATTGCCAGCCTGCTCAACATTCATGACAACACCGTGCGGACGCATTTGAACAATGCGATTGGCAAGCTGGAGGTCGATGGTTCGCGCGGTCTGGTCGCCTTGGCCGGCCTGTTGTTTCACCCGGTGAATTGAGAGCGATCAATAGCTGCCGGTGACTGAACCGCTCCGAAGATGCGCAGCTATATCTGCATTGGTAATCTGTCTCATCGCCCCCTGCCGGTCGCAATCATCGTTAACTGGAGTTTCAATCGGGTTATAGAGTGTCCGGGTGAGCAGGCTGATATTGGCCATGGAGAGAAACCGGCAGAATAATATGCTCAGTTCGCTGAGACTGGCCAGGGACTGTTGCATACCGAAAAGTTCGCCCGGCGCGGTCAGGTCCAGATCTTCCTGCGTTGCTATTTCACCGGTATTCTGGGCGATCCAACCGGCACCATCGCTATTTTCCTTCAGAATGAAATTATCCGGTGTGTCGAGATCCACTGAAACGGCGTCTGATCTCAGGCTGACCGTCATGTCACCTTTGGTTTCTACGCCTGCACCGGAAACAATGATTGCGCGGGTGCTTTTAACGATGACCAGCCTGTCGAGAATATAGGCATTGGGGTTTAGCTCTGAAATTACAGTTTCGGCGGTCACCTTGGTTTGATTGTCCAGCACGAATGTGGTCGTGCCCCAAAACTGCAAATTTTCCATGCCATCGCTATTCACTTGCGCATTGCCCCAGATCCGGGTGGCTTCCCCGGTCATGCGATTGTCGATCAAGACTTCACCCTGATATTCATCAATGCTCAGCAGATATTGGTCATCAATGTCGATTATCACATGCCCGGTTTGCAACTGCTCTTGGCGCCACGCGAGGTCCTTCACGCCATCTGTTAAAGCGACGTCCACCACCACCGGGATCACCGCCTGGCCGACGGGAGAAAGCGGTAGTGGGTCAGCGTTAATCTGCATGGCCGTACCAGCCGGCAAATTGTCGGCCCCCGACAAATTGATCGGTGCCAACCCGGTTCCGGCAATAGTATTAATAGCATTCATAATTGAGCCCCCCGGCTTTTGCTGATGAATTCTCGATATATTTCAAGCTGGTTACATTGTCGTTCGGCAAAATGACCACCCGCCCTAAGCATTTCGATGAGGCTTTCTAAGCAAAACGCCGAGGGCGAAAAAATTCGAATCAGCGCATAACAAATTTCGACGGGACGAGGCGGTGGCTTGTTCCCGCCCAATGCACCCTTAGCCGTTAGGCAGAAATTTGAAGGAGAATGACGATGGGACTTTTTAGCGGAATTTTAGGCAGCGTAATCAACCCAATGAACCTGGCACAATTGGCCATGGGTCCAGCGGGCTGGGTATCACTTGGCCTGCGGATGGTTGGCAGCTCAATCGCGCAGCAGGTTCTGCAACAAGTTGGTCAACAACTGGGCTTGCCGCAATCATTGATCAGCATGGCACAAAATAGCTTTGCGGTTGCATCGGGCACTCAAGGCATGCCGAATAATGTCGGGGACGCCATTGCCCAGTTGACCGAAATGGTTGGCCTTTCTCCCCGTCAACAAGGCGAGCTGCAACGTCAGTCCGATAACATCGTCTCGCAAATGACCGAAAGCATGCTGGAGCGTATGCGCAATGGTGAAGATGATGAAGATGGCGGCATTAGCGGCGGCCAGTCACGGCTGGTCCGGCTGGCGCTGGCCCTCGGCAAGGTTATGGACGACAAGATGGACGACATGATCGATATTGGTGAGAAAATCGACAAGACCGACAAAACCGGTGAGCTGAGCGCACAAATGCAGGCTCTGAGCCAGGAATTGAGCCTGGTGGCCAATGCCCTGAACAATGCGATCAAGTCGATCGGCGAAGCCAACGCAAACATGGCGCGCAAAAACTAAACAGACAAATGGAAGAATTGAGGGCGGCCTTTCTCGTAAAGGTCGCCCTTTTTCGTTCCGAATATCCCGATATTCTATCAACTTACGGTGTTTGAAATACGCCATTCATAATAAATTGGTAAGGGTAACCGCACAGAGTTGCGTTTGATCCATCACCAGGAGAAGGCAGATATGAAAAAACTGGCAATTTACGGTACAACATTCGCACTCTTTACCAGCCTATCGGCGGCACATCTGTCCGCGCAAAGTTTCTCCACTCCGGTCATCCAGATTGCCCCCGATTTTGCGATGTCCAATTTGAACCGAGAGCTGCTTGACAGACGCAACGCAGAACGGCGGCAAAACCAGTTTTTCGCACCTAATGTTCAAAGCAATCCCGGCGTGGACAGATCATCTTTGCGGTTTACCTCTAGCAAGGCCCGTCAAAAACAGAATCTCCAGAAGTTCGTTGACCGCTCCAAGAAAGTTGATCCGGAAGGTGCCGCCAAGATGCAGGCGATTTTTGCGTCGGCCGATGTGATGGGCTTGATTGACAGGGCGATGGGTTCGGTCGGCCTGCAAACCAACAATGTTGCCGATGCTTACACGGCATGGTGGGTGAGCGCTTATCAGGCCAGTCGCGGTTCAACAACAACCCCTTCCCGTAAAACCTATCAGGCGGTCCGGCAGCAATCTGAGAATGCCTTGCTCGCTGTTCCTTCGCTGACCGGCGCATCTCAGGCCGAGAAACAGGAGCTTGCAGAAGCCTATCTTATTCAAGCGGCCTTGATCGATTCCAGTGTGGAAGAAGCGCAGTCCAATCCCCAATTTCTGGATGCCGTAAAAGAAGCCGTGAAACAGGGTGCAAAAAACTCCGGACTGGACCTCGATGTCATGACTTTGACAGACGAAGGTTTTCGGATGCGCGAAACGGGCGATGCGACAGATGCCAATCCACTCAAGCCCGATAGCCAGGAAGACGCCCTGGCTGCCGCATCAACAGAATCAGAGTCCAACTATGGGCTAATCGCTTTGGCCGGCGGCCTGGGACTGGCCGGGGCTTTCGGGATCGCCAGGCTGTTACGATAATATCTGGCGATAACAGGTAACTAACCAGCCTTGCCGGCAAAACCAATTTCAGCCAATTTGATTGGATGTTTTTGCAAACGATCCTGAAGCTCCCGGCGGATCAACTTGCGATCATTCAGTCCCAATGCGCCCGGTCTGGCAACCAGAAGGATCGAAACATAGCCGGTCGCGGATCGCGCCAGAACCGCGCTTTCTATCGGAAGTCCGCCGGGCAACTGCACGGTGAAGCGGCTTTGCTGACCGCGCTGCGCCTGTTCGGCTATCGCCGCCGCGATGCGATCAATCTGGGCCTGGAGTTCGACATCTATCTGACCCGCATGCACTCTGTTGGCCGCGATATCACCGCCGCCCTGAAATGGACCATGGCCCTGCGCTGCGCCGGTCCAGGCAAATAGCTCGCCTGCGCCATCCTGCGTCTTGCCTTTTTCGCCACCCTTCTGCTCTCGGTCGGCGGCGTTCTTGCTGCGCTTCTGCTCCGACCGGCTTTCATCATTGCGCTGGCCGTCATTGCGGTGCGCGGCTGGCTTGTCCGATGGGCTAAAGCGCGCATCGCGGTTTTCTTGTTGCTGCAAAGAGCGCTCGAAGCGGCTTTGGCTATGCGCTGAAAATGGCTTGCTCTTGGAGGATGGCGAAAGCGAAGGCGGCGGCACTCTGTTGGCAGAAGGATCGTGATTGATCGTCATATCATTCTCGGCCGATGGTGCAGGCTATCTTGCCGCTCTTCCGCGAGCGCATCCTCGGTTTTTCTTTCTTCGGCTTTATTGTGCTGCCGGATCACAGTCGCAAAGCCATCCTGTTTGACTTGTGATTTCAATAGAGCTTGGCCGGCCTGTTTCAGTCCTTCCTCGCACTTCTGTTCTACACTGCACATATTGTCATGGTGCACGGCGGCGTTCTGCCGTTTCCGTTCGCTGACGTTTTGCCAGATCCAGGCCTGTTCCAACGCCGGGTTGGCATAGCTTTCCTGCTTGGCCTTGTGCATTTGCGCTGTTTGATCCTGTAGGCTTTCCTCGGCTTGAGTCCGCGCGGCTTCCGCCTCAGACAAGGCGCTCCGCGCTGCTTTCAGTTCGCGCTCGCTACGCCGCAATCGCAGACCGCCAATTTTCTGCAATTGGGTCAAATTCCGATCAGGCATCGACACTCTCAGTCAGGCTACGTAGCAAAGCGTTGCTTTCCGCAGCACTGGATTTCTCGTCAATTGTCTGGCGCAGAAAGCGGTTAATCTCCTTGTTTGCCGCAAGCGCACTGTCCGCCAGTCCATCCTGACCCGGTTGATATTCGCCCATCTGGATCAGTAGTTCTATATCGGCGAGCCGTGCCAACATTGCCCGCATCCGCCGAGCCGCGTCGGCCTGGCCAGACCCGACCAGCCGTCCGGTCAATCGAGAAAGACTGTTGGGCACGTCGATGGCAGGGTAATGGCCGCTAGCAGCCAATTTCCGCGAGAGATGGATATGGCCATCCAATAACGAACGCACTTCCTCACCGATCGGGTCGCCATCCTCGTCTTCCAGCAACACGGTATATAATCCGGTAATCGCACCGGTCTGCGCGGTGCCAGCCCGTTCAAAAAGCTGCGGCAGCTCTGCGAAAATCGATGGTGGAAATCCGCGTCTGACCGGGGGTTCACCGGCAGCCAACCCAATCTCCCGATGGGCACGCGCAAAGCGGGTGATGCTGTCCATCATCAATACGACATGTTTCCCCTGATCGCGAAGGCCTTCAGCAACTGCGGTAGCTGCTTCGGCGGCGCGCACGCGCTCCATCGCCGGACGGTCTGATGTTGCTACGATTACGATCGCCTTAGCCAACCCATCAGGGCCAAGCACATCCTCAACAAATTCCCGCACTTCCCGTCCGCGCTCTCCAATCAAGGCGATTACGAAAGCATCGGCCTGTGCATGACGTGCGAGCATTCCAAGCAATGTGCTCTTGCCGCTGCCGGCCGCGGCGAAAATCCCGATCCGTTGTCCTTCACCCAAGGTCATCAGACCATCAATGGCGCGCACGCCTGTCTCGAACAGGGTGGAGATTGGTTTGCGTTCCATCGGACTGGGCGGCTCCCCGCGTAGGCCGCGCGCAGGTTGGCGGACAATCGGGCCAAGCCCATCAATCGGTTGCAAAGCTGCGTTATAAACCCGCCCTAACAAATGATCGCCATAAGGAACTTTCATCTGTCCGCCGCGCAAGATGATTTCGCTATCCGGTGCCAGGCCGCGCACCGGTCCCAAGGGTGTCAGGATGGCGCAGCCTTCACTGAAGCCAACAACTTCTGCGGCAACCATATCGCTGCTCCCCGGCGTATGAATTTCGCACAGGTCACCAATATGGGCGCGCACCCCTTTCACGCGCAGTGATGTTCCCAAAGCGCTGATCAGCTTGCCCCGCTGTTCGACGAGCGGTGCCTCTCGCAACGCCTCCAGCAAGCTGCTGCCGGTGTGCGCTCGTTCGGCCGGTTGCAGGAAAAGAGGGGCGGAGTTGGTCACTATGCTTGCTCGTCCTGCTCGGTCTTGTCCGACAAACCCCAACGGGTACCAAGCGTTTCCAGCTGCAAATCAAGGCCGCAAAGGACGGCGCCTGATCGGGTCCGAATGACACAATCATGGGTTTGCAAACCCGGATCGGCCTTGACGAGGCGTGCGGCATTTTCCGCCAAACCGGATTGGACGGCCTCGGCTAAATCAGGAGATAGGGCGATCGACTCCACATCATCCATGTCGACATTGGAAAGAGCCCGCTTGGTGATTGCGGTCATCTTATCGTCATCGGCTATCGCGCCCAGTATGTGTTCAACCGCACCAAAGGCGAGCGCAGCAAGATCCTTTTGATGCATGGCCTGATTATCGGCAATCTTGGTCGCAAGCGGAACAATCGCGGCGGCGACAAGGTCGCGCATCTCCTGTAGCGCAGCGGCCCGACCTTCAGCATAGCCTTGCTCGACAGCCGCCGCCCGATCGGCGGCGCAGCTTTGCTTGATCTGTTCTGCTTCGGCCAGCATATCCACTGCGGTTGAGATGTTCTTGGCGTCATCCTGTTTGATTATCGGTGAATCCGCGAAGAGCGCTTTGTCGGCGCTATGAAAGAGCGTGTAAGCCATCAGGTCTGTTCCCGGTCCGCTGAAATTGGAGCCTGCTGAATGAGCTGATAGGCCATATCACAGATTGCACGTGCTTCCGTTATGGTGACACCGCCGCACGGTGCGTCTCTTGTGTCGGCGCCTGTCTTGTCCGGTTGGGATGAGCGGACGACCCGATCCATCAGCGCGGAGCCGCATTGTGCAATCTCTGCCGGTGTTGGCAATGGTCGTTCAGAAGCCATGATATTTGATGTTGCCGGCCGTGTCGCTTCCATCACTTGGTCGAACAATTTTTCGCCGGTTGTCCGGGCAATGGATCGCAGCGTCAGACCGTCCAATTCCTGATCCAGTTGCGGACGATAGCATAGCAGGCCAGCGGCATAAGCCAGCTTCCCCAGATCTGCCTGTGGATCTACCGACCAGAGTGGCAAAGCAACCAGGTCTGCAAAACGCATTCCGATATCGCGATTGTGATCCGCGTTTCCACGCAACCGGTCACGAAAGCGCGCTGCGCGAGATGGCTTGGAAAGATCACCAAGCAAGCGGTGTTTCCTGGCTAGCTTCATGCGACAGGAATGGCCGCGTTCCGCCGCGTCCGCACTGGCTTCAGTTGCGTTTGTTCGAAGCATAGGCTTTTCCAGTCATCGGATCTTGATCTGAGGACAGATCGCGTGCGCTGCCGCGCCGACGCGTTTTGACGAATTGCCATGCCGCGAACAGGGTCAAACCGACCGCACCCAAAATTGCGATCCAGCGTAGCCATCCGAAGCGCGGCGACCAGGATGCTTCAACGGGACGGGCAATCGGTTTTCCGGGAACCATGACCACCGAGACTTTCTCATAGGTCAGGCCTTCAATGCTATTGGCAACCAGTGATTTGACCGATGATGTTTGATTGTCGAGATCAAAGCCGGGTCGATACTTGATAAATACCGAGGCGGAAGATGGCTTCACTTCGCGCGACAGGGGATCAGGTTCGGGTAGTGTCAAATGGACTCTGGACTGTACAACGCCATCAATTTCGCTGATCGTGCGCGACAATTCCTGTGACAGACCATAGATCAGGCGGGCCCGTTCCTCGAGTGGAGAAGAAGTAAACCCTTCCTTTTTGAACACGCTGCCCAGTGTATCATAGGTTTCTCGTGGTAGACCATTGGCCCGCAGCAATTGCACCGAACGCGCGAAATCATCCTGGGTAACAGACACTGACCAGACATTGTCTTCCATTGCCTGTTTACTCGCCGATATCCCAGATTCAGAGAGAACGGCGACAACCTCATTGGCCTGATTTTCGGACAGGTCACGATGCAGTTCCTGTTCGGAGCAGGCAGATAGCGACACCGCCAGCGCCAGCGCCACAATCCATTTTGCAAATCCCCAAACAGGCTTGATCATGCTCCTATCCTTGCTGCCGGAACAACTGCTGGACACCGTCCGCACTGCGATTGGCAATATTGGACGTCAGTTGGCACTGGAACATGAATTCCTGACACCGCATGGTGAGGTTCACGATCTCACCCGGCGTCATTGTCCCCCCGCTATCTGCTGCACTTTTTGCATAGTCGGAGACGGACTTGGCCTGCACATTGACCTTGTCCAGCGCGCCAATCATGCCGGACATTGCCTTGGGCATGCCGGTGGTCGAGGCTGTACCATTGATACTGCTGATCCGGTCCATGGCGGCATCAAATCGCGATTGCGTAGCGGCGGTAGGATTGGATGCTGCGGTGCTGTTGACATTATGGCTTTGCAGATCGACCACACGGGTCGTATTTGCCTCGCCAGCGGCGCTTGAGGCTGCCGAAGCAGCGGCTATGATTTCCGCACTCATGATTACTTCTTACGCGCCATGGTTTCGAGCGCTTTGGAAATGCTATCCAGCGATGTGTGTGAGCTTTGTGACATGAAACTCAAACGCATGGATTCTGCTGTCAGCAATGTGATCTGCGAGGGCGAATCCTCTCCTTGAGACAGCGTGTTAGCACGCATCTCAATCTCGTTTGCCTGATTGTCCAGAGCATTGCCCCAGGCATTGGCAAAAGCTTCGAACCAGTTGCTGCTGCGAGCCCGCTGGCCGCTGTTGGGCGTCGCCGCCAACTGGTTTAGATTGACATTAAAATCGCTATTCATTGTCATTTCCTTTCTGGGTTACATTCGGGTCGGTAGGCTTTTCGGTAATATCCGGGTCTTGATCGGGTCTGTTGACAGCGAGGTTCTCAACAACGGGTTTTTCCACGATGCTGCCTTCCAGTGGTTCACCGCTGGCGACAGCAATCGCCTCCTGTGCTGGCGGCGGTGCGGTCCTTATTTCTTCCACCTGTCCGGCCCGTTCAAAAGACAAAGCCCCGCCGCGCGCGCGAATAATTTTGTGACCGGTTGGCAAGGTCGCGCCTTCAAACCAGAAGGAGCCATCGGCGGTTACAAGATGTCCAGGATCGCCATCGACGTAGGTCGCCAGTCCGTATTTCTCGGAGTTGAAAAAATATTTCAGATCTTCCTGTCCGCGCGCGCCGGATAGCGCAAAACTGATCCCTGCCAGTTTCGGCAAATCTTTATTAAGCTTTTCTCGCAGTTCACTTTGGCGGTCGATCGGCAAATATTCAGAGACAATTTCAATCCTGCCAATTCCATCAGGCCTGGCTTCGGCATCCACGCCTTGGCTAGCAAGCATATCTGTCGCAGCGCGGGCGAGCCCCTGCGTCGTCTCTACGTCGACGATGGCGCCGGAAAAGCGGCGGTCGATCAATTCCTGCAATCTGGTAATTTCGGCTTCATCACGGACAATACCGCTAATCAGTATTTTGGATCCGGAAGGATCAGCACCCACCGTTATGCCTGAAAATCCAGCATTGGCGACGGCGATTTGGGCGTCATCAACGCCGTTAATCTCGCCGTCCACAATCTGTTTCAGCGGCTCAATAGCCAAGGCCAGCATCAACGCAAAGGCCGCTACCATCAGGAAGCCAGGTCCCTTCATCCAGCCTGGCAGATAGCTCATCATCGACGTCCAGCGCGAACGCGTTTGATCAGACAAGGTCGGACGTGCCGTCTCTTCACTTAGCTGCAGCGCACTATCCGCCGCACGCAGCGCAATCGCATTGGCTTCGCCCCAACGCTCCGATCCGGGTTGGCCGACAGCCACATGATATTCCCCGATCTTAATCGGTACATAGGGTGGCAGTGCGACACTTTCCCCTTGCGAAATTTCACTTCCTAGCAAGGATGCTTGGCCATTAATGATATGCGCAAGTACGTCATCACCGCGCATCGTCAGTTGCACGGATAGCCCAGCTGTTTCCCGGCCTCGCAAAACAATATCGCTATCTAGGCTATGCCCCAACATCATGGTAGTGCCAGGGACCAGATGATGTTCAGCGCCTGCCAGACGGCCGTCCAGCACCCGCAGCAATATGCAGGATGCAGAACCGGTTGCGGAAATGTCCCGCTCAAGCAAGCTCATCTGTTCCTCCGCTGCTTCTTGGTTTTGCCTTGCAATTGTTCGAGCGGAATGGGCGCGCGGCCAGAGGTGCTGGTCATCCGGCTTGGTCCACCCTGACCAACCACGCGCGGCGTGATCAAGAACAGCCGCTCTATTCGAGAACTTCCCTTTCGACGCTTCTTGAACACATTACCGACAATAGGAATATCGCCCAGCACCGGGGTTTTTGATTTGAAATCGAAAGTGCTGTCGACGGTCAATCCACCGAGCAATACACTTTCTCCTTGATTCACGATCGCCTGGCTGGTGACGCGAGACCGTTTCAGGACGGGTAAGCCATTGACGCCAGACTGCGTGGGTGAGCCATCTTCAATGTCGATTTGCAATTGGACGCGGGTTTTATCACCCTCTTTCACGATCGCTGGCGTGACCCGCAAGACAGTACCGATTTCAATACGTTCGAGCCGGCCAAAACGTCCTTCCACCTCAACATAGATTTCCTGGCTGTTGCTGAACAAAGCCGCCCGGTTATCCATGGTCGTCAGCTGTGGTCGCGACACGATGCTAAGCGCACCGCGTCGTTCGAGAGCGGTTATCCGCGCGCCGAATACATCTCCCGATCCTGTGACATATTCACCTTGCGCATTGGGGGCGCTAAAGCCCGGTACGGGATTGGCCGATACACCCCCAAACAGCACGTTTAATCCGTCGATCTGCAGATTAAAATCAATGCCGAGATCTTTTAATCGATCGATATTCAGATCAATAATCGCCGCCTCAATTTCCACCATCCGGGGCGGCAGATCGAGCGAAGAAATGATACCCTCATAGACCTTCATCGCCTGCGGTCGGTCCCGGACGATGATGGCATTTTGGGTTTGATCCACCTCGATACGCGGCCCGTTCACATCGCGAACATTGGGTGCCGGCTTTTCTTCTTCCTTAACCACAGCAGGCGGCGACACTATTTTTATTCCGCCGTCGAGAATGCCATAGTCCGACGGCGCCGGTCGGTTGAAAACATCCACGTCATCCCCGCTCGTCCGCACGGTTGCCGACGAACGTCCATCCCCCATGATCCCGCTCAAGATGCTGGCAATACCCGGATTGCGGCTTTCCCGATCACCGGTTCGGGTAAACGTGTCATTGGCCTGAGCGTAGCGAAGAAAGAATATCCGCACTTCGTAAGGACTGCGCCGAGAAGCCGGGACCATGACCTCGGACCGAACCTTATAGGGTGCAGCTGCTACCAGGGGGGAGACTATCGGCTTGTTATAGACAGCCTGGGTTACCGGCGGCGTGGCCACAGACGACATTTTGGCGCGCGATGCCATATTGCCGACCTGCTCCAAAAAGGCCGGAACGCCGGAGGCGATCACCATATCGCCGCTGGTCTTCACGCTGTTATACTGGTCTGTCAAACCCATGCGCTGGATATCGCTGACGAGTTGCGTGCCATTAACATCATCAAAATTGCGCGTCTGGATTTCGCTGGAGCTATATATCCGGACGACAGATTTGTCGTAAAATCCGACGAGATTGAAAGCGCGCGACACTTGTCCCCAGATGGCTTGGGCATTGCCCTGAAAACGGCCATTGATTTTCTGCCGCTCAACCGATGCGCTTACCTTTGCGCGCAGGCCGGTTTCCGCAAATAGCTTTTTTAGGAAATCCGACACGTCCGTGTTGCGTGCGGTTATGCTGATATTTTTAGACGGAATAGGTGGTTTTTCTGCAATAGTCGGCGCTGCTATCACCAGACATAACAAGCCGATTGCACCGCGCACAACCAAGCCGATTTTTTGCATATCCATCATTCTGCAGCTTCCAATTCATCTTGCTGTTCGATGGCTTGCGGGGCCCAGCGGAGCTCGGCGGCAATATCCAAAGGAACAGAGGGGATTAATTCGTTGAACGAGATGACCGGTAGATCGAACAGGTCGGCAGCGATCATCAGACGCAGCGGCCGGCGCAAATCACGGGCGGTTAATATCGCAGTTGCATTGGCGGCTTTGGCTTCGCTTTCAACCAGGTCGATCAGAGCGCGCATCTGCACCGGCGTAATCGCAAGGCGCATTTGCCCTTCCACTTCGGTCAACGTCGCTCGAATATTTTCTTCTGCTTCACTGCCGATCATCACCACCGGTAATCGGCCGCCTTTCAACATTGGGGAAACGATCTGCCGGCGGATGCTGGCTCGGACAACCTGCAACAGACCGGCGGCTTCGCGCTGTTCCTGTCCGGCCTCAGCAATGGCTTGCACGACATCACGCAGGTTACGCAGCGAAACTTGTTCTTCCGCCAGCATTTTAAATATCTCGGTTATCGTGCCGGTTGGCGCACCGCGCACAGCCTCTTTTACGACTTCGGGATAATCATCGCCGAGCCAGTTCAACATATCGGTCACTTCCTGCAATCCCAGGAACAGAGGCAAGTTGCGACGCAGTTCCAGACCAATCGCCGCGGCGGGCTGCGCGTCCCCGACATTGTCAAACACACCTTCTCCAAGCGGCGCACCGAAAGCGGTCAGGGACCAGAGGATATTGTCGCCAATCTCTTCATCCCCCAAAGACATTGGGATGATTTTTGCTGGCGGTAACCGGACGCCCAAAACATCTTGAATGTTCTGGATTTCGGCTTTGACGGCTCCGGACAGGTTAGAAAATTGTTCCGCATCGCGTTCTGCATCAAGGCCAGGCATTCCGATGGTCAAGCGAAGTGGATCGACGGCGGAAAGCTGTGGGCGCTCAATCAGGATTTCTCCCCCGTCATCCACCTTCGGCGTCTGGGCTATGCCAAAGCGATCCCGGATATACCGGCCGGTGTTAGGCGACAGCCAGAGACCACCGATCATCATGGCCGTCGCCAAGCCAAAGAAGACCAACGTCGGGAAGCCGGGGATCAGACCCATAAGCAAACACATGCCCGCGGCTATAAACAGCACATGCGGTTTGCCGGTCATCTGTTTCGCTATGGCTGGACCAAGATCGCGGTCGGTTGTCTCATCGGTCGTGCGCGTTACCAGTAGTCCTGCAGACATGGCAGCAAACAAGGCTGGTATTTGCGCGGCCAGACCATCACCGATTGTCAGAATCGAAAACGTCGTGACCGCTTGCCCCATCGACATGTCGAGATAAAGCGTGCCGACCGCCAACCCGCCGAGCAGATTCACGATGACGATCACTATGGAAGCAATAGCGTCGCCTTTAACAAATTTCATCGCGCCATCGAGGCTACCATGAAATTTGCTCTCTTGCTCCAGCGTATGACGTTTTGCTTTTGCCTCTTCTTTGGTCAAAATCCCTGATCTGAGGTCGCTGTCGATTGAGAGTTGCTTGCCAGGCATGGCATCAAGGCTAAAGCGCGCCGACACTTCCGCCACGCGTTCCGCGCCTTTGGATATCACGATGAACTGAACCACAGTAATGATCAGAAAGACCACCAGACCGACCACTAGATTACCGGCTGATACCATCTTGCCAAATTGCTCGACAATCTGACCGGCATTGGCATCGGTCAAAATCATCCGGGTGGTTGCAATGCTGATCGCCAGTCTGAACAATGTCGTCAGCAACAAAACCGTGGGAAATGTAGAAAAATCAAGCGGTTTGACGATGTATAGTGCGCTCAATAAAAGCAGGATACCAATGCAGATATTCGTGCCGACCAATATGTCCAGGGCCATGGGCGGCATTGGCAGAATAAGCAATGTGATCACTGCGATGACCAACAGCACCAATATCGTATCTGCGGCGCGAATGGGGATGTTGATATGAGACCGCAGCTGAGAAAGCATGGTCAGAATTGCACTCCGCTATATCCGTTTTCTCCAATCAAGCGCACATAATGCGCCTTGACACTGCGCACGTAATTCTGTGTTTCCTTGAACGGTGGGATGCGGTTTCCATATTTGCGAACCGCGCCTTCGCCAGCGTTATAGGCGGCAAGAACAAGATCAAAATCTCCACCATATTTTGCGTGCAGGTCACGCAAATGCCGCGCGCCTGCATCAACATTACTGGCCGGGTCGGTCAGCCTGTTGCTGGGAACTCCAAGCATCTTCCCAGTTCCAGGCATGATCTGCATCAGCCCCACTGCGCCGGCATGGCTGCGGACCTTCGCTCGATAACCGGATTCTTGTTTGATCACGGCATGTAATAGCAAGGGATCAATCGAATAACGCAACGCGATTTCTGCGATAAGCGCGTCGTGCCGCGTCGAATAGCTCCGCGGGCGAAGCGAGAGGATCTCAGCTCCTGGCGTCTGGCCAGCAAGATCATGATTTGCTGAGCTGACGGCCGCCGCTTCTTCCCAGGCGCCAACTTCCTGCGCGTCCGGAGCGATGGTCAATACCCGCTGCTCGTCCTCGGCAATCGGCCGGGACTGACGCACAGCGCTGGTATATTCCCTTTGCAGCGGTTCCGTTTTTTCATGCTTAGCCATGACCCGCTGCGCCTTCCCATCACGGCTGCCATCATCGCGCGGCATTGGATCATCAAATCCATTTGAGGTATCGTTATTGCTCTCAATCCGAATTGGCGCCACTGGCCGCCTGCTCGTTTCTGGCGGTGCGACGATGACGTTGTCCGCGCAACCTTTAAGAGATTGGAACCTAGAGATAGATGTTGTGTCAGCGACTCGGATATTACCATCGGTCGGGCAATTGAACATCAATTCCGAGGCGAATTGTTCGGAATCACTGACGGAAATAGGCTGAGCGAAAACGGGCGGAGCCGCAATGAAGGTTGATATCAAAAATGGTGCTAAAAAAACAAATCTGCGTCCACTGCTGACAGACGCACTGCGCCTGCCAGATCCCTTCACAGCCAGCATAGCCAAACCTTTCGCCGAGAAATAGGGGGGTTATCGACGCCGCCTAAATCCCCAGCTTCGTCGTCCATGTCTCGGTTCTCAATTGAGTAAACCTGTTTTGTGACAAAGTAAAGAATGGTTAATTTTCGGATAATCGCACAACTGACTCTGATGTTAGTAGTTGAATTTCGCAAAAATCGCGGATTCCAACGAAAACACCATGTAATCGTTCAGTATTTTTAAGTTAACAAAAGCGTCATACACACCCGTCTAACCCGCACTAAACTGAGCTTTTTGTCGCCTTATCAGAAGTTAAGCCCAAAAAACGTAACGTCATTTCGAATTCACAACAGCCTGCAACACACAATGTTGACTTGCACCACTATTTGCGTTCACAAGTAAATATCCAAGGTAGCGACTCTGACCACCCGATGGATTTTTGCGATGAGCGACAAAGATAAGGATAGCGGTGACAAGACGGAGCTACCGACTCCGAAGAAGTTGAAGGACGCGAGGAAAAAAGGCGACATCGCCAAATCAAAAGATGTCGGCGCGGCCTTCTCGACTGTCACTTTTCTTCTGCTTTTCGCCGTCGCTGCAGGCTATTGCTGTTTGCTCATCGGTCAGTTTGCCCTCGCGATGCTCAATCAAGCGACCAGCATGCCTTTTGATACCGCTCTCGATCAACTGGGCCAACGAGCCTTGTGGCTATTCATCGGATTGTCGGCCTTGCTGCTTGCTCCGTTGGCTGTCATCGGCATGCTCGTCGAATTTTTTCAGGCTGGTCCAGTTATGACTGGCGAAAAGATGAAACCGACGCTCGACAAGCTCAATCCGGTTGAAGGGTTAAAGCGGATGTTCGGCAAAGACGGCCTGGTAGAGATGGTCAAAACATTGCTGAAAGTCATTGCTTTGGTGAGCATTGTCATCCTGGTATTTTTCGGCGCTGTTGGCGAAGTGGGCGGTATCGTCCGGCAAGCATTATGGACAGATCAGGCGGGCGCCGGACAGATAGCCGGATCACGTACGCTCGATCTGATCTATTCAATTACCTTGCAATTGCTGATGTGGTCAGCGGCGTTGTTTTTGTTCATTGCTCTGCTCGACCGGATTTACGCAAAGCATGCTTTCATCAAGAAGATGAAGATGAGCCGCCGCGATATCAGGCAAGAACATAAGGATGATGAGGGCGACCCGATGGTGAAGTCCCATCGCCGTCAGTTGCATCAGGAATGGGCCGATAGCAACGCTGCCCAAGCCAGCGGTAACGCCGCCGCCTTACTGGTGAATCCCACACATCTTGCCATTGCGCTGGACTATAATGAAGATGACACGCCTGTGCCGGTCATTGCCGCCAAAGGCCAGGGCCCGTTGGCGCAAATGATGCGAAACGCCGCGCGCGACAATGATGTGCCGATTATTCGCAACGTCGCTGCTGCCCGGCAATTGTGGGCGCGCGGAGAGACCGGTGAAATCGTACCGGAAGACATGTTTGACGCGATTGCCGAAATCATCCTGTGGGCGCGCAAGGCCAAAGCCGGACAAGCACCGATGGAACAGGAACTTGGCACGAACAATATGGCGTTCGAAAATGATGAATATGGCGATTTTGCCGATGCGGATGATGTCCGCGTGAAGGAGGATTGAGCATGGGCGTTGGTACGGTGGTCTCCTCCATCATGGCCATTGTTATCGCAATGGTTGTTGTGCTGGGAATGGCCTGGGGCGTGATCTGGTTATTGCGCAAGCTTCAGGACCGGACGATGAGTGAGGCAGGCGAAGGCGGCAGCGAACGGCCGATGCGTTTTATCCGGGCCTTGCCTCTGGGCCAACGCGAACGATTGGTTCTGGTGGAAATTGGAGGAGAGCAGTTGCTGCTCGGTGTCGGTGGCGGGATCATTACGATGCTGGCAGAATGGGATCAACATGGCCAAAGAATCAACAGCACCCACGGTGGTGCGGATGATCCGCCCAGGAAGATTGACCCGGCGATCTTGGCGAGTCTGAGAGAGGCCCGGCCATGAGTCATTTCATGTTCGGACAAGATCGGAAGCCGGAAACATCTGCAAGTGAAGAGGAGAGCCAACTGCAAAGGCCGGCAACACTCGCGGAAGAACAGCCCGAAGCCGCTGCTCATGCACTTAGGGATATTGATCCTGCACCCAAGGCCTTTGCCAATCGCCTGAGCGCGCTATTTTCAGCTCTGCCAACGAGCGAAGTGGAAGGCCATAAAGGTGGTTTACCAACCTCGTCCAAGATTATGGAAAGCCTTCCTAGCCCTTCCAACCCACCGGTTTTTTCCGACAATGCCGGCCGCTATTTTCAACCGTTGGCGACGGACCACGGTCCGGTACATGTCCATCAGGACGATCTCGACACACTTGTCGAACTGCTTGATCGGTTTGAACCATTGTTGCAGATGTTTGAACGCCGGTCCGGTCATGCGATCGAACCGGCGGCTTTGGCAAACGAATGGCCGGCACAAACGCTCTGGATAGAACTTACTGGCAGCGAAAACTGCACCGCCCGTTTTGGATTTGCGCCTCAGCTGCAACACGTCGAAAATCTGCCGCAACCATCAATGATCGCCGATCTTAATGGGATACCTGTGCTTGTAGAATTGATTCTCCGAGGAGCGTCCCTTGCACTGTCCGCTGCTGACAGGCTTGCAAGCGGCGATTTATTCTTGCTCGATTCCGGCGTACTGGCAGCCAAGCTTATCGCAGACCCAGAATATTCCGGCCAGCCGCAAGAGATTGATGGGCTGTGGGATAGACAGTCTGGACTTTTCCAAACTGGCACCGGTCAACGCGATAACCGCCATCCTCCAAGCGATGATCAACAAGGAACAACGTCCATGGCAGACGATATCTCCCCCAATCCAACATCAGAAAACCCCGGATCTGCAACCAGATCATTTGAGGTTCCCATCCATATCTGTCTGCGAAATATCACCGTTACGGCAGATAAGCTTGCTAGCCTGGCCGAAGGGACAACGCTTGATCTCATGCCGCTGCGCGAAGGATTGCAGGTTGATCTAAGCATCGCCGGGCAGGCAATTGGCAGTGGAGAAATCGTCAAGCTGGGCACAAATTTCGCTGTGCTGATGGATAATGTCGCTGCGACAAACCCATCCCCCGGCTTCGCAACAGCAAAGGATGAAGCGGTCAGCCCAACCGGTACTTCATCGAAACCGAAAACAACGCCGACGGGAGAATCGGCCTGATGGACCTATCCACTTTTACACCAGGTTCCGCTCTTGTTACGGTTCTGCTGGTCGCACTGGCTCCTTTCTTCGCCGTAATGGTCACGTCCTTCACAAAAATTGTCGTCGTCCTAGCCCTGTTACGTAGTGCAATGGGCTTGCAACAGGTGCCCCCCAATCTGGTCCTCAACGGACTGGCCCTGATTCTCACCGTTTATGTCATGTATCCGGTACTCGAAGATATGTCTGAAGCCGCGGGCTATACCGAACAGGTCAGTGGCATCGAAGGTGAGGGGCCCGATGTAGAGTCCCCAATTGACGATACTGGAGCAATTTTTTCAACCGCGGATAAGGCGAAGGAACCTTTGCGGCTATTTTTGTTGAAACATAGTGATCCCAGAGAACGGGCCTTTTTCCTGCGTACCCAACAACGACTAAGCGATCCAGAGAAAGCTGCCGAGCTGACCGAACGCGACTTCATCGTGGTCATGCCCGCTTTTGTTGTCCGGGAATTGAAAGTCGCTTTTCAGATAGGCTTTCTCATCTTCCTACCGTTTTTGATTATCGACATGGTCATTTCCAATATCTTGCTCGCCATGGGGATGATGATGTTGTCACCCGTGACGATATCCCTGCCGTTCAAGATATTATTATTTGTCCTGATCGATGGTTGGGTGAAACTGACCCAGGGACTGGTGCTCTCTTATGTCTAGCCGGGGATATTGCGCATGAGCGCCGATATTTTAGGGCTGACGACTGAAGCCTTGTGGCTGATCCTGCTACTTTCGGCGCCGCCGGTTATCGCGGCTTCGGTCGTCGGCCTGATCACCGCGATCATCCAGGCGGCAACACAGCTGCAAGAACAGACGCTGCAATTCACACTGAAATTCTTCGCCATTGTGCTCACGATTTTTTTAACCGCATCATTGGTTGGCGGCAGTCTTTATACATTCGGCGATAATATCTTTTCCCGTTTCTATACTATGGTAGGTTAAACGGTGATTGCAGGTGATCCCTCGTTAGGCGACGCGCTCACAACGATAGCACCATGGACGGAACAGGCCCTGTTGGTCGGTGTGTCATCGGCCCGCTTTGCTTTTGCCTTGGTTTTTCTGCCCTTATTCTCAACGGCGGTGATTCCGGCCATGGTTCGCAACAGTATCATCATCACCTTTGGATTGGTCGCGTTCAATTTACAGGCTGATTTCATTCCGCGCGATTTGAGCGCGATTGGCTGGTTAGTCGTCTTTGCTAAAGAGGCAGGTGCGGGCACTGTAATTGGATTTTTTTTTGGCACGATATTGTGGGCAATGGCCGCGGCAGGGGAGATGATTGACAATAAGGTTGGCGCGACGATTGCCCAGATCGTCAATCCCATGACTGGTACGCAGGCCTCGCTGACGTCGGATTTGCTTACCCGCTTTGGTCAGGTCGTCTTTGTCACCGCTGGGGGGATCACATTGTTGGTTGGTATGGTGATGGAAAGCTATGTTATCTGGCCGATCGGACCGGGTGAGCTGCGTCTCAATATCGACAGTGTCACATTGTTTCAGGCCGAATTCGGCCGGATGTTTACACTCGCTTTTCTGTTCGCTGCGCCCGCGATAATTTTGCTTTACGTCATCGATGCCGGTCTTGGCTTACTCAACCGGATCGCGCCGCAGTTTAACGTCTTTATATTGTCGCTGCCCATAAAAAGCGTTGCCGCGACCTTCATCCTAATCCTGATTTTGCCGCTGATTGCGGAGGCGCTGCTTCACGATTTGGGGACGCGGACTGAGGTTGCGACCGAAGTCTTGCGCGGTGTCGGGACGCCGTCTGGCCCGTGAACCGGAGGTAAGTCTTTTCCTGCAAGCTTTGATCTGTGGAAAAGTGACGCCAGTTGGTTTTCAGCTTTGACTATTAAAGATGAGCTTTGAGATAGCGTTCAATCATCATGGCAGTAGAGGGAAACTCTTCCACTATATCTCCAGAGACGCGATCGCGCGCGGCAGGCTTTTGGCCATTTTTGTCCACGGTAAGAATATCCATTCCAGTCTCTCCCAGAATTACATATTCTTCATGATCGCCAGATTCGCGCCATTCCGCATTTGCTGCAATCAAGCCTTGCCAGAAACCTGACTGATCTCGATTGTCATGCGACTGGTGCGAACCGTAAATGACAACACCGTTGAAATCTACTCCATCATATAAAGCCAAAAAGTCCAGAAATTCGTCAGGAAGTTCAGCAGACAGCCTGCTTTTGGCTTCGGCTTTGAGATTCTCGATATGATCGTGAGATGCAGGAGCATGAACGTTTTCCGATGCTGTTCGTTGCTCAACAGCGATAAGTTCCAAAGTCTCTTTCATGCCATTTGATCCGTAAATTGAAAGAATAATCGCCCAAACCTTTATCATGATGTTGTTGGATAGACAAAGCCCGGCGGTACAGGAAAATCTATCTGGCGGGATTGACCTACCGCCAGATCGCCAACCAAGCTTCGCTGTGCGTTGGTCAGGCCGATATGATAGGGATCGTTCTTGATCAGCACGAGATTATCGAACGCATTCGTGCCGCCATCATCCAAAGGCAGCTTGTGATGCACCTGCCACCCTTGTGGAATGCGTCCTGATGCCAGTCGCTCAATCGCTGCATCATCAAGTCCGGCCTGTCGAAGTGCTGCTACTTTTTGGGGGTCTGCGGCAAGCGACTGAACAAAATCTGCTCTGATACCGCCATTAAATTCGCGGCGCAGCGCGGCATAAGCAGTACGATCACGCTTTAGATAATTGACTGATAAAGTATCAACACCTTCCAGTATGACTTCTTGTCCGCGGACGGTAGCACGATAAGTATTTGCATTGACAGCCTCATCAATCTGACGCGCGCCAGCCCCGAAAAACTCGTCAAGCTGTGCCTTCATGCCGCGGATTGCCTGTTGAGCATCATCGGGCAAACTGCGCATCGCACCATCGGGAATTGCATTAACGGCATCGGCAATACGTTGCAGGGCGGGCTCGAGTGCTGCGCGCGCTGCTGGATTACGCACCGCGAGTTCAATTCCATTGGAAATTGTTTGCGCCCATTTTCCGAGCTTGCCAAGTTTGGCCAGATCACCAACATAGGGTATGATACCCAGCGCCGATAGGCCTGCGTTCAGCCATTCGCCGCGGCCAAGGGAAATCAGGGTATTCGCACCATCGGCAAAGGGTGTTGGTTCGAAAATACCGACAATATCCAATGCTATCTGGCCAAGATCGAGTGCCAGCGTCGCAACATCTGGACCAGGATCGTTGGCGGCTACTGGTGTTCCGGTTGCTTGCGCTTGTATTAGAGTCGGCGTCCGGGCCAATTCGCCTTGCTGTACCGGCGTTAATTCCGAGACGATTGCTTGATTAATCTGGCCACCCAAGCTGCTGTCAAACGCGGTCAGCGCATCAAGGTCACGCCGAATTCCAGCGATGTCCAAACCGGTGGTCGTCTGATTTGAACCGATAATCTGCTGGGCAATGGTCTGCATGTCCGGCCCCGATGTTTGACCTGACATCTGGAAATTCTGTGAACCGGATTGTGCTGCTTGTGAGGCGGGGTCGACCATCTGCTAAAGCTCCTGATAGGCATTTTTTCAGGCCTTCTAACTATCCTATTTTGTACGCCCGGCGCGCTAGCCATTATGACCACTGTGCCTAAGCGAAACGACTAGGGGGCCCAATTGCCTGGGCGATAGTCAGGATGCAACTATCGTCATTTGACTTGTCATCCGATGGTCGCGAAGATCGGATAGTGGGTTGGGAATAAATGATTCGCGCTTGGCGCTGAGGGACATTTGCAATGCTCGAACTGATACTGGCCGCTACGGCTCTGGGTGGTGCCGAACAAACTGAAGGCGGTACAGCGGCGACAGTAGATAGCTGTATTTCAGCAGCAATTGGACCAGGTGGTATCGAAAGTTCGTCACATAAGCGCGTCGACGGTAGCACAATTCGCAAGCTCCTCGATCTGAAAAACGTCCGCCGTCGCAACGGCAGAGGAACCGCGCCAATTGTCATTGACGGTGGCAATTTCGCAGGATGGCAACTCAAAAAACTGAAGCTGCAGAATATTTGCTTCGTCGGTAGCGATTTATCGGGCAGCGACTGGTCGAGTGTGAGTGCCAGTGGTTTGGGCTTTGTTCGTAGTAACCTGGCTGGTGCCAATCTTAGCGGTGCGCAATTGACCAGCAGTCTGTGGCGCGAAAGCGATCTGTCCGATGTGAATGCAAGTGGCGCAAATCTGGACGGCAGTTTGGTCGACGGTGGCTGGACTGGCAGTTTCGCACGCACCAGTTTCGATGGCGCCTTGATGCGCGGCGTTCGATTTAGTTGCGGCGCCGGCGAAACGGACGGCTGTTCGTTCAACCGCCAAGGGCTATCGCTGAAAGGTACGGACTTACGACAAGCACAAATTTCCAGCTTCGCCTTTTGGGATACCGATACAACAGGAGCGCAATTGGGCGGTGCAACAATTGCGCTCAATCAACTCCCGGTTTTTAACGACATACAACTCGACCGCCCAGCCTTACTGGTTGTTGGGAATCGTCAAATTCCTGTAACGCAAGACGATGTTAGTGCTTTGCGGCAGGCGATCCGCTTTGAAGAAGGAAGCAGCGAAGCGCCATGGTGCTTGGGTCAAAATGCTGAACCCTGTCCTGTCTCAACGTCGGAAAATGCAGCTTTGTATAGAGATGTGCAACGACTGGCAGCGGCGCGAACTGGAACAGCTGCAAACCGCAGTAAAGCTGCCTTCAACAAAGCGCGTAATGACTGTTTAGCGAAAAACGGGGATGAACAAACAGCATGTCTGGTTGCATCGCACTGGCGCCACCGTGAGGCGTTATTGTCACAAGGCGGACAGCCAGAGTGGTTGGATGGCGAGACCATAAGAGTTTATGGTGCAGGGGAGCTGTCTATCGATCCGGCTCTTGCTGACACCAGGATCGTGGAGCAAGTCGCCCCGACACTGATCGATCAAATGGCCACTTTGGTCGTGTTGCGAAGCGATAAACCCGGTCAGTTGCAGGCAAGATTGCGGAGCAAAGACGGTTGTGCAATCAGCGCGGACGATATCGTCTATTTGCGACGGCAGGGCCGGATGGCCAGGCCCTTGGCACGAAGAAAATATCGCTCGCTATTTTCGGTATCCGACGAGTTGCTAACCTGGTCGCGGCTAAGCTTTCTGGATAAGGACAAGGCAACCCTGCAATGTGAAGACCGGCCGATGATATTGCAGCGTATCAATCTGCCGAAGTCGGTGGCAAACAATTTATGGCTACAATGGAACCAACAACCCTAAGCGTTTCGACTAGAGACAAAACACCTCTGAAGCTGATATTGTCAGAATGTCGATGATGAAAGAAGTTTTCTTATGACGGTCGGATCTGTTTCTGGTCCGCACGCGCATGCTGCCATGCAGCTGTTCGATGGTGCGCGGCTGCAGAAAAATGACCTGCTTACAGACATACACTTTCATCAGGATTATGTGGCGTCAACCTCCACCAACATCGCGCATCGAGGGGCCAAATCGGCTGTCGCAGCAGAGTTTGCTGGCGATCATAGGAAAGACGAATTTGCGCGCATAGCCGATTTTACCGCTGGACGGTCCACAAACCCACCTCCGGGATGGCGTCAGGCAGGAACGGCGGAGCTATCAGCCCTTGGCCTACGCGGCGAAGCAATTAGCAGCCTACCCGCCGCTGAATACGCACGTGTCTTTGTTTCCGGTGCAGGGCCGAACCAACGCATCGCAGTACAATTTGAACAACAGTCTGGTCATTGGCAAAAATGGTTGCTCGATGGAGGCCACGCGCTTGGTCCTGCAAACATGCAAGCGATGCAACAAAGTCAGTTTGTGCAGCAGCTCCAGGCAGCAAGCAACATAGCCGTCACGGTAATCAACCGCGAAGATGGAATATCGAGCAATCTTGCCGTCACCGCGGAATCTGGGTCCGGCCTCAAGTGGCGGAATCCCGATCTCGGCGCACTTGCCTATCTTCAAGATTCAGGCCGACAAGCGGCCTCCAATATGACATATTTTCTCTGAAATCCGTCGGCGATGCCGTGATGACAAAGGCCTAGGCGCAATGGCTTTTTATTCAAATGAAATAAGTGACGTCGTCAATCCAGACGCGTTCTTAAATACTCATCTAGGGTGCCATCAAACAGCCTTATGATTTCGGCATCCAGATCCTGCATCGCGTTACGGAATATCTGACCGAGATCTTTTAGCCCTCCAATCCTATCTTCCACATCACCTGCAGCCCTGCTTTCTGCTCGATTGGCAAGAACTTCCCAGGCTGCATCAACAACTCTTCCGCCAATTGCACCGCCCACAGGACCGCCGCGTTCTAGCAGTTTGCTGGTGAGCAGATCAGAGAAAAGCCTGACATTTTCAATATTCGCTTCGGTGCTTGCCCGCGCTTCTGCGATGTAAAGCTGGCCAGCTTTTTGTAAGGAACCCATTAATGCCCCAAAGCTGGTGGCAGCGGTGTCTCTAAGGTCTTCCGGTATAGCTTCATTGCCTACGACGCCTGCAAGACGTTGCATTTCATTGCTTATCGCCGTTGCTGTAGCGTCACGGCCGGAATAGTTGGGGTCCAGCATCACATGCTGCATAAAGTCCTGGATGACCCGGGTTGTTTGCTCGCCGCTATTCGGTCCGTCCACACGCCAGTCATTTTCTATCATCCGCGGGAGATGGGCGTTGAAATACTCGCCCAGGCGACTCATAGCCGTGCCATCGTCAGGCCAGTTCTGAGGATTGGAACGCACCAGGTTAGCAAATAGGGAGTCTGCGGCGGCTCGGCCAGCTTCGGTTCGGGTGGTTGCCGAACCCAGCAGATCGGTAAGCACGTCAAACCCTGCTCGCCCATCCTGTGGACCGCCAAATCGGTCCTGGTCAGCAATATAGTTCATCTCTCTGATAAAACTCGCGGCGTCCGAAGGTGACAATCCTTGGGTCTGCGCGTGTATTTCCGCTACTACCGCATTGGCGGCTGCTGTATTGCCTTGCCGGGCCGCCATATTGGCAAAATCTGCCGCTGCGACCAGCAACCCGGGTGCCGGACCATAGCTGACATCAAATCCGATACGTTGGGCATCCTGCAACAAGCGGGTAGACAAGGAATGCAGGGTGTCACCATTTGATATGTTGGATAGCAGCGAACGGATGCCATCAGTTGATCCGCCATTTTCGGTGTCGAAAAGACCGTGGAGATCCGTTGCGCTCAACCGACCACTATCGGCGCCGCGCGTGATCGCATCACGCACCTGATCACGTAATTCGGGCGTTTGTGGATCTGTCCATGTGTCGCCAATATCTTCAAACGCCTTGCGGAGTTTCGAAGTGACTTCTGTGGTAACAACATCTCCCTCCAGCGTTCGATGGTTGGTCAGCCGGGATATCTCTACCAGCCGGGCAATATATTCATCTTTCTGTGCCTGGCTTAAGGACGGATCGTTAAGCGTTTCACCGATGATGTAAGAGGGGTCGGATAAATGATAGCCGGCAAACTCGACCGTTTGACTTACCCTGTCATCGACAACAGGGTCGCTTATCCGTTGCGCAACAGTTTGATTTGGACCAGTTGACTGGGCCAAATGAAGTTGGGCTTCACTGTTGTGCAGATTACCGGTCCGTGCCTCTATAGCGCGAATAGAAGCGTTTTGAATGGATGACGAGTCGGCGGCTGAACCTATTCCGGACATGCTCATGAACTGCTCCACTGATAACTTTGAATCGATGAGACGATAACCCATGATGGACGGTCTGGCGCATAGGCGATATGATGAATAACCTAATCGATTTGACTATTGATCGGGGGAGAGAATCCTGGATACCAAATAACTACAAGAGCAATGTGTTATGCTGTCGTACCCTAGCAGTAGCAATCACGGTGAATCCTGCAGTGTTTAAGGGTGCAACATGTTCACGACCAGCTTTCATGCGTTTGGCTACAATCGCCCAGACTTGAAATTCAGCGCTGGGTAGTCCTCCGATAACTTCGGTTCCAATTTCATCGCATGTTGTTCCGCGAACTTTGCCTGAACGGCAACTATTCAAGAGTAGCATCTGTAAAGTATATCGTGACGACGATGCTTTTTTGGTTTTTAAGGCTTCGATAAAATCAGGTGCCGCATGATATGCAATCGCCGAGTGGTGCCGAACAGTCTTCTTCGTAGCAGGTAAATCCATTCGTACTGGCTTGGCGTCAATCCCGTGTTACCGATAACCTATCAACACCGCCCAAACGGAGATAGCAACTATGCGTTGTAACACGCGTTCCGCTGTCTCTCGTTTGTCGCGCCAAATTGGCTTAATCACATATACGACATCGGGTATTTTGAGTTCATCAATGCGAGTATCACCAATCTTGCCAAAGGCATAATCTCTCAAAGTGTTTATCCGTTGTGACACATGTTTCTTATTTCTGAAATCACATGCCCGCTCGTTGTGCCGAGCTAGCGCGGCTTCGCGGAATGTACAATTGGTTGGTAGTGCTTTTCTCTTTGCTGCAATCGGATCCCTGCCTTCACGTATTTGTTTGCGCAAAGTTCCGACTTCATCTCGTGCGTCAGCGAGACTGACCTCTGGATGCTTACCTAGACTGATGTCATGAAGTTTCTTCGTAGGCCCTGTTAAGCGCGCGATCCAAGAACGGGTTCTGCCTTTGTGAACGATAAGGAGAAGATTCCTGCCAACGGAATATCGACCTGGTGTTCGCATGGAATTAATTTCCATTGCTGTGACCGGTTTCGCTCTTCGAGATCTGCGAGTATTTTTTTCATCCCGTAAAAAATCCGACTGCGGGCGAATTATCGAGGAAATTGATGAACCCAAATTCCTACAAAGCAAAGGAACAAAAGCTAATTCTTTAGCCAATCGAACGCAGATGTACTAGAGTTTGGCGGATGTCTCTCCGCCAGTCACTCCAACATTCTCGCAAAATGCTGACTTCTAACCCACTTTACGTTTTAGTTCGGTGTTCGAGAACGAAATGACTGCCAATGAGTCGCTACTATTGCTCGCTTGATCAGAAACTGACTGAGTTGGTCGTGAGAATAGATATCCTTGTAGCTGCGTACAGCCAAGGTCACGCATAACGTCCATTTCTCTAATATTTTCAATGCCTTCGGCAGTAGTTTTCATGCCCAATTCCTGCGCCATTGACACGATAGCACGAATAATGGCCATGCTTTCGCTGGACCCGCGCGTCGCGGATTTAACAAAGCTTCTGTCGATCTTAATGGTCGAGAAACTGGCTCGGCGGAGATAACCTAGCGAGGAGTAACCGGTACCGAAATCGTCCAAAACTAGGTTGATGCCAAGCGAACGCAGGTTTTCCAGTGTCGCATCGGTTTTTTCATGATTGTCGAGGAAAACACTCTCCGTCACTTCCAGTTCGAGCCGATCTGGGCTGAGACCACTGGAAGCCAATGCGCCAATTATACTGTTGGCAAGGCCACCACCTTCAACCTGAAGCGCGGAAACGTTGACTGATAGCCGGACATGATCAGGCCAACTTTTCGCTTGGGCACAGGCAGTCCGCAACACCCAGTTACCGATATTTCCAATCAATCGAGCTTCTTCAGCAATTGGAATAAATACAGCCGGTGAAATCTCGCCACGTGTGCGATGATTCCAACGCAGAAGTGCCTCATAGCCTATGATTTCTTCGCTATTTGCATCCACAATGGATTGATAAGCGACTGACAGATCCCCATTGTGTAGTGCGTCACGGAGGTCATTCTCCAAGATGTGCCGTTCATCAGCTTCAACCTGCATGAACTTTTTATACCGGACGCATTGTCCGCGGCCAGATTCTTTGCCGTGATACAGCGCAAGATCTGCGAAGCGCGTGAGGGTCTGAACATCATCACTATCGTGCGGAGCAATGGCATACCCAATGGTCGCTCCCACATTCACTGATGTCCCTTCGACTACGTGAGTTCCACAGATATCGTCAATTACACGTTGGCCGAGTTCTTCAATTTCACTATCACTTTCAGCATTGGGAATGACAAATGCAAATTCGTCGCCACCAAGCCGTACGGCATGGAACTTGTCGCCGGCTGCTTCTTTTAGATGCTCAGCAATGTGACAAAGCAACTTGTCTCCAATGTTATGACCGAGCGTGTCATTGACTGCTTTGAAGCGGTCTAAGTCAATCAACATAACGGCGCATCGGTCCCCATTATTGTGGGTGTTAGCAAGCGCGTCAGACAGAAGATCTCTGAAATATCGGCGGTTAGCGAGCCCCGTGAGCAGATCATGACGTGCCGCATGTGACAATTGTGCATTTGCAGCACTCACGGCTTTTCTTCTTCTTCGAATGGACACAACAGCAAAAAATAAAGCGCCGATGACAGCAAATGCCACTACCAAGACCAGGCTCGTGTATCGCAAGATTGTCTGTGATTTTGCCAGCATCAAATCGCGTTGCGCCTGCTTTGCTTCCAGCTTTGAAATTTCCAGTTCGCGATTGGCATTGTCAAATTGTGCTGCCAGCAATGCAGAGTTGGTAGATGCCGCCAATTCTCGACCATTGTCATCAAGGCGTTTGAATGCGCTGAGATGTTTAAGCGCTTGGTCGTAACGCCCCAGAGCATTAAACACCTGATAAGCGGTAGAATGATAATCTCGATAAGACATTGTCGAACTTTTTAGGTCAACGCCCTCAAATGCTTTGCTTACAAAGCGTTCTGCTTCTGGAAGCCGGTTTCCGGCCAAGGCTATTTGCGCGCGCGTTCCCCAAAGAAAGGGTTCCCAATCAGCGGCACCGGCTTGCGCAATCTCCAGTCCCGCCAGTGTCGTTTTTTCTGCTTTGCCTAAGTCACCTTGCGAATATTGGGCAAATGCAAGGTTGGTCAATATTCGTGTCTGCAACAGAGGGCTTTCCATCTCCTTTGCAACCTTTAAAGCCTCTGCATATTCCATCTCAGCTTCGCCAAATTTGCCCATATCTCTCAGAGCATTTCCGCGATTATTGTGAGAAGACAGGTTAAGCGCAGGGTCATCGGAATAGACCGATTTCGCTTGATCGTAATAGTCAAGAACCCGCGGATAATCACGCGCCTCGTAGTAAATTGAGCCGATATTATGAAGTATAATGGCCTGGCTGCGATTCTGATCCAGATCGCCGTACATCCGGTAAGCTTCATGAAGCATTGGTAGCGCTTGCTCAACTTTCCCAGTCTGGATAGCGATGGCCGCCGAGGATTTCAGCAAGTCGGCGTTCAGTTTTGAGTTAGGCGCCACACGTTTAACTGTCTTCAATGCATCGGAAATAACAGGCATTGCTGCCTTTGGCTTGTTCAGCCGTGTAAGGGCCTCGCCTTCCAGCCACTGGCTGGTTGCAACGGCCAACGCTGCTTCGGTTTTTGGCATTGTATTGGCGATAATCGCCGCTTTACGAGCCGATTTCAGAGCCGTACCCGGGTCCGACATCATGGTGGACTTGGTTTCTGTAATCTGTGTTTCGAATGCAGAATCAACAGGTTCGCTCTGCGCATGTGCAGCAGATATGTTTAGCGCTGCGCTAAACAACAAAGCTGTAATTATCGTTCGTTCCACTATAAGCCCCCGCACTAGTAATCCGACTATTGGGGGATAGATATGGTTACGCCTTTCATCCCCCAATAAATCTTTTAGAATGGGATACTTAGCACGCCACCTGCTATTATTTCGTTAACGTTGCCGCGGGCCGATGCATCATATTGCGCTCGTCCAAAGAGTGAGAACTCCCCGCCCCCCATAACCGGTGTGGCATAGAGAAATTCTCCCGTGAAACGGCGATTTTTGTCGGAAATACTGAAGTCACGTGTCACGGTTCCGATTTCACCCGTTGAGCGGTCAACGATTTCGACTGCATTATATTCTAACGTGCCTTTCTCGATGTGGAGCGGCTGAGTAAATGACAGTCTCAGACGGTCATCCTTACGCATCAGTCCCTTTTTACCGATTGAAAATGCATATGCAGAACTTCTGACATTGCCACTCGTGCGCAAATTCTGGCGTATTCCGCCATTTGATTTGGTAATCCCTGCTGTAGCTGACGCAGCGATGTTCACCCCTTCTGGCAAGTCGAGGCTGGCACCAACGGTCACCGTTTTACTGTTCGAACCATATCGCAGATTATTTTGTAGTGCTGATTGCACACCAAGCAGGCCATCTTTTTCGTCCAAAGATGCAAAGCTGACACTTATCGTGGCCGCTTTGATGGGTTTATGCGTCATACGCAGGTTGAACGCGCTTGCCTGATAGTCTTTCGCGCCGCGCAATTGCGCACGTTCCACATCAGTCAGCGCCTGATTTTCTGAATGATCAAGGCGCCGATTGGTCAAGCCAACGGCAACCTTGGTATTCTTTGCAATCGCAAATTCTGCGTCGAGAAATCCTCCGCCGGACGCTAGGCCAAGTAGCGGGTTCAAACCGCCAGTTGCGGTATCATAATCAGAAGTCAGGCCAAAAGACTGCTGTCCAAGCAGGGCAATAGAACCCTGTCCATAACCAGCATTGAATGAGAATTGGCCAGCGGCATCACCAAACTTCACGGCACTATGCGGCAATTCACCCTGACGGCCATTGGTCAAATAACGTGTCGGGTTGCTCGCCGATATAGCAAAATTCCAACCCTCCCGCTTCGGAGTTGAATAACTCGCGACATCCGAAAATCCGCCACTTGCATTGAGGTTCGACAGACTGGTGTTCCAATCAACAAAACGTTCAGTAATGTAGGACTGAAAATACTCTTCAGATCCAGTAATACTGGACTGCTGTCCGATAAGTTGATCAGAAAACGGAACAACAAAATCACGATAAGTGTCACCAATGTTCTCAAACATGGTCAGAAAAACGCCGTCGGCATTCCATGTGTCGCCTACACCGCCTTGAATGATTTGAGAGGTTGTGCGTTGTGTCAGTTGACCATTAACATATTCATAGATTTCAAGAGCACCGAAATCTAAAGGTGATTGAGACGCTTCTATATCAAGCAAACCGACACCATAAACATCGTCTACGCCTGGCTCTCCCAAATCCTTAGCGGAATTCAGGATGATGCTTACTGACTCTTCGGGATGTTGCGCAAGCCAAGGCCAGCGGTCATGCAGCAGGGTGATCGCACCCGATACCAGTGGAGCTGCAAAAGATGTACCAGAACGGCGGGTTACACCGCCTTCACCATCAGAAAGCAAAATAAGCTCGCCTGGAGCAACAATGAACTGATCCCGCAGATAAGTGCCTGTGCAAACTCCCTTTTCCAGCAGGCAGGTTGATCCTGGGCGGTTTGAAATATTGGAAATATTGCCCAACGGATCAATTGAACCTACGACAATCAAGCCATTGTCTTTAACTGCTTTCCACTCGATATCCTGCGTCTGGGTCAGTCCGTCATTACCGGCTGCAACCACAAAAACTGTATTTTTACTATTACTTGCGACCTGTGAGTCGTTGAAAACATTATTCCATTCAGGGTGGAGCGTCCAACCCGGGACGCCAAGCGACATGTTGATAACGCTAGCATTCACGCTTTTTAGCGAAACGATACCGTCGCGAATATCATCCCAAGAGGCTGTTCCTGTATGGTCAAACGGATTATAAGTGGCCACCGAGGCATTGGGGGCAATGCCCATAACGCCTTGACCATCATGATCAGCAATAAGCAGGCTTGCTACCCCGGTGCCATGTCCGCCAACATGGGCCTGATAGCCGCCGGAATGGAAAACATTTCCTTCGAGATCAGGGTCGTTGACGATTGATGAGTCCAAAATGCCGATAACACTATCGGCGCCGCTGCCTTGAATTTTGGTCAGTTCAGGCGTCCAATTAATGGTCCGCATCCAGTGATCTACACGATCATGGCCACTATATTGCATTAAACCATCAAACCATTCGGTCACAAGCTGCGCGCGTTGTGCTTTCGTCAAGTTCATCAATCCGATTGGATTGGAAGCTGATACTCCATATTTAGCGAGGAGAGGCGTCAGGAAGCTGGATTTGGTCGCAGATCCTTCTCTTGCCAAAATTGCATCATCCCAAACTGTTTCAGATTGACTTACAAGCAAATTGCTTTGCGATTGAATTTCCTGATATCTGTCGTATGTCAATCCCTCTGACTGGATCTCGTTCACCAGCAAATTGACCTCTCTCCATTTGGCGCCAAATTCATGCCAAAAAGAGTTGATCTCCATATAGCTTGGCAGAACAACACCGCTTAACGGATCTGTCTGTCCCACAAACGGGTCGATGTTGCCGTAAAATGGATCAACATTCCCAGCAAATGGATCAACATTTCCTGCAAATGGATCGAGATTGCCGCCAAAAGGATCAATGGCACCCCAGAGCGCTCGGATCTCACCATGAAATGGATTTAGATTGCCCGCAAACGGATCAATATTTCCTTCAAACGGATTGATGTTGCCAGCAAAGGGGTCAATAGAACCGCTAAAGGGGTCGATGGAACCTGAGAAGGGGTCGATTGTACCCGAGAATGGATCGATGGATCCTGAGAACGGATCGATGCTGCCGCCCATCGGAACGATAGGGCGCACATCCTGATTGCCAGGAGCAGTAGCGCTTTGGGCTTGCTCGCCTGTACTCGCAACTGGATCTTCCACGACAGGATCTGTGCTCTGCGCCAAAGATGGAGCAGACATCCCGAACATGATCGTTGCAATAGCCAATTTGCTAGAGCGATAGTTTGATGGTCGTCTCATTTGTTCCCCGTTCACCCACGAACTTATAATGAACGAGATAGGGGTGGTTTGTTAACCAGTGCGCAAAAAGATGGATTAATGACATTGTAACCAAAGAAGATCGCGGATTTCCGACTGATTGATCTCATCAACGTTCAAATTTTTGATGACTAACAACCAGAATTTGCTCGATTTTCATAAATTTCGATCAGATTCGGGTTGGATTTATTAAGGCCTCTCGATGGTTCAGAATCGGACATGAGAACTGAAATCGCCATCAATTTGTCCGAACGGCCAATAAAGACTGTGAAACGCTGCTTTTTTTTGGCAGGATGACTTTCTGATCAAGGGGATCGGTAAAATCTGAGGAGCAATATGGTGGATCGAGATACTCATCTGGAAGATGTGCTGAAAGCGCCCGAAGGGCCGCATATTGCAGCTTTGTTTGATTTTGATGGTACGATTATCGCCGGATATTCGGCCACAGCTATGCTGTGGGAGAAGATCAAACGCCGGGAGATGACCGCCGAAGAATTGGTCGAAACGGCCAATGTGATGGCGCAATACAGCATGGGGAGTATGGGGTTCTCCGGCCTGATGACGGCAGCGTCCAAATTCATGAAGGGCGTCACCGAGGATAGCTATTTCGAATTTGGTGAAGAGTTGTATCAGAAGCATATTGCTCGAAAAGTATACCCAGAGTCGCGAGCATTGATTGAAGCGCATATGGCGAAAGGTCATACCGTTGCTATTGTATCGTCAGCGACAATCTATCAGATTGAACCGACTGCCCGTGATTTGAATATCGAACATGTGTTGTGCTCTCAATATGAAGTTGAGAATGGCGAGTTTACGGGCAATATCATTCGCCCACTTTGTTTTGGCGAAGGCAAGGTTATTGCGGCAGAAAAACTAGCCGAGGAATATAAGCTTGATCTCGATAAAAGCTATTTTTACTCAGACAGTTATGATGATATTGAGTTGTTGGAACGGGTCGGCAAACCAAGGCCCCTTAATCCAAATAGCAAATTGACGGAAGTGGCCAAAGAACGCGATTGGCCACTGCAAAAATTTGACAGCCGGGGGCAGGGGAAGCCGGTTGATTATCTCCGGACCATATATGCGACCGGGTCACTCGTAACCTCTTTCGTCGCCGGATTGCCGATCTGGGCGCTGACGGGATCCCAACGGGAAGCAACAAATTTTTCGACGGGTCTGTTCGGAGATATTGCAACCGCTCTCACGGGCGTTGAACTGGATATTAGTGGAGAGGAAAATCTCTGGGTCAACAGGCCCTGCATCTTTGTCTTCAACCATCAGAGTAAAGCCGATGTAATGATCATGGCGAAACTAGTGCGCAAGGACGTCGGAGGCATTGCCAAGAAAGAGGTAAAGGATACGCCAGTCATCGGAAAGGTCATGGAAATGGCAGGCACCGTATTCGTTGATCGCGCTGATGGCCGCAATGCAATCAAGGCGATGGAGCCTCTAGTTGACGCAATTAAGGTTGATGGAAAATCGATCTGCATCGCGCCAGAAGGCACACGTACTTTATCACCCAAGGTTGGGCCATTCAAAAAGGGCGCTTTCCATTTGGCCATGCAGGCCGGCGTGCCGATGGTTCCCATTGTGATCCACAATGCCGGTGATGTTGCTCCCAAAAATGAATTTGTAATGCGGCCGGCCACGGTGAAAGTTGATATTTTGCCGCCGGTTGATACGAGCAAATGGAAGAAAACAACTCTAGATGATCATGTTGCTGAGGTGAGGGGCATGTTCCTAAAAGCACTTGGGCAAAATGATGAAGATCTGGTGCCCGTTGCTGCCAAACCTGGTGCAAAGCGTACTACCGCGACAAGTGTAAAAAAAGCAAAGGTCACCAGAAAAGCAGTTCCCAAGAAAGCGACGCCAGCAGCGAGGAAAAATTCTCAGCCGCAAAAGACTGCAGCGAAAAAAGCCGGTGCAACGAAGACGGTCAAATTAAGCGCGCGAGCGGCTTCTACCAAGAAGGTCGCCACAAAAAAAGCACCAACGAGAAAGCCAGTGGCCAAAAAAGCTGTTGCTCGAAAGGCGACCCCCAAAAAGGCATCTGGTTCGAAAAAATAGTGAGGCAGAATGGATGAATCGACGGCAATAGCGAAAGCGGTCCCCCTGTTGACACAGGGGCCAAAACTATTTGTCATCGATGCACGCAATCGTGTTGAGCGTCGCTATCTTCTGGATTGGTTGCATACCTCCCTTGCCGAGGGCGGTCCGGACCAGGAAATAAACTGGGTTAGCCTTCCCATATCTGATGAACGTGCACGTTTGCGATTAAAGGAATTAACTCGAAAACTGGATGCTGAGCCAGATACGCTGGTAATACCGGTGCGTATTGCGTGGCGAATTCCTGATTTTGAGAAAAGTCGCGCTTTGAGAAAGCGACATGCTCTGTTCGGTGATCCTCGCACCCCGGGCAGTTTTCGGGCAAGAACAATATTGCTTCGCAATAAGCGCCGTGCACATTGTCTGATAGGACAGCCGGCGACGATTGGAGACCTGCGGCAACGCTTTGAACATCAAAATCCCGTTGAGGTGCAAAGCGACGGTGAGAACGAGTTTGCGGGTTTTGTTGTCCGTCAAGCAGGGCTTGTCTTGGATATTGAAGAGCGTGGTCTGCGTGGACGGCGTTATAAAGTTCCAAGGTTTGTTGCTGATGGCTTGCGGACTAGCCCAAAATTTCGTGCTGCTATGACTGACCTCGCGGCAGATCTCGATAAACCAGAAGCAGCTCTATACGAAGAAGCGGCTAAATATATGAAAGAGTTGATCGCTCGGCCGAGCGCCTTTTTCATTGATATGAAAGCCAAGCTTGATCGCTTCATGTTGTCGCAAGGCTATGAAGATGAGATTGTTTTCAACAAGGATGAACTCGCCCGATTGCGTAAAACGATGCGAGATCATCCAACGCTGCTTCTGTTCACGCATAAAACCTATATTGATGGCGTAACGCCAACCGATTTGGCCTATCAAAACGATCTACCGATGGTGCATGTATTTGGCGGGATTAATCTCGACTTTTTTGGGCTTGGTTTCGTTCTACGCCGGGCAGGCACGATCTTCATTCGCCGCAGCTTTGAAAATAATCCGGTCTATAAGCTCGTTTTGCGCCACTATGTCAGCTATTTACTAGAAAAACGGTTTCCGATGACCTGGGCGTTCGAGGGTACGCGTTCTCGGCTCGGAAAGCTTATGCCACCACGCTATGGACTGCTTAAATATGTCATGGATAGTGCTAATCTGAATGACATTGAGAATGTCCACATCATTCCCGTTGTCACAAGTTTCGACCTCATTCGTGATGTTGAGGAATATGCTAGTGAGCAAACAGGGCGTATAAAAAAGGCGGAATCACTGAGTTGGTTCGTCGGCTATCTCCGCAGCTTACGGGAACCAATGGGCAAGGTATACGTTGATTTTGGCAAACCGGTTGTTGTAAATCAGGCACCAGAGCCGGATGACCGGATCGGGCTTTCTAAAATTGCCTTTGAAGTTGCGGTTGAGGCCAACCGTGCGACGCCGCTAACCCTAACATCCTTAATGTGTTTGAGCCTTTTGGGCACCGCACCTAGGGCCATGACCGCCGATGAGTTGCGGGCAGTGATAAATTTCTTTGTTGAGTGGGCACAGGAACGCAATATTCGTTTCAGCGACGATTTAACGCGTCAAAATCTGGAAGGCATCCAGAAGGTTGTCGATACGCTTGTGAACAGCGGATTGTTCGTACGCTATGATCAAGGGTCTAGCACAGTTTATGCCATCCAACCCGAAAAACACCCCTTAGCAAGCTATTATCGCAACTCCATAATTCATCATTTTCTTGATAAAGCGATTATTGAACTATCGCTACTAAAGGCTAGAGAAGAAAAGGATAATCTTGCGCGTGATGTGTTTTGGTCAGAAACGGAACGATTGCGTGATTTGTTTAAATTTGAATTTTTCTATCCACCCAAGGACGAGTATCGCAAAAATCTCGAAGCCGAATTGACACGCGCCTGTCCTGATTGGGAAATGAAATTAGACAAAGGCGGTGTCTTGCTTAAAAGCCTGACCAACCGCTTTCAGCCTCTGATTGGCCATGCTGTATTTTTACCCTTTGTGGAGTCTTACACTGTTGTATTGGATATCTTGTCACGATTGGCTCCTGGTGAGGTTATCGATAAGCAGCATTGTGTTGAATCCGCACTGAAAGAGGGGCGCCAAGCGTATCTGTTGCGGCGTATCACCAGTGAGGCTTCCATTGGCAAAATTTTGTTCGAAAACGGCTTTAAAATGGCTGCTAGCCAAGGCTTGACCGGTGAAACAACGGAAGAGACCATTGCCAAGCGCAAAGCATTGCTTCGTAAGTTTCGGGCATTATCACGGCGGATGGAAAAATCGCGCCTCGAAGTGTTGAGCCTTGCCGACAAAATTTTTGACTAAAACTATCCGATCTAAAGGAGCAGCTTATGTTGCATCAGCTTAGTGCCCAAGACGCCCAGTTCCTTTACATTCAGACGCCCGAAAACCTGACTCATGTCATGGCTGTCTATGTCTATAACCCGTCAACCGCGCCGACTAAGAAAGTGCGCTTCAAAGATATAATTGAGCATGTTCGCAGCCGGTTGCATATATCGCCCGTGTTCAAACGAAAGCTTTATCGGTTACCGTTTGATGTTGATCACCCCTATTGGATTAAGGACGAGCATTTCGATATCGAAGCCCATATTTCGCATGGGCGGCTGCCGGAGCCGGGTGATTGGCGACAATTTTGCATCCACGTAGCTCGCCATTTCAGCAAGCCCATGGACATGAACCGACCGCTTTGGGACATGTATGTCGTCGAAGGTCTGGATCGTGTCAAAGGCTATGGCAAGGGCAGCTATGCCATCTTAACGCGAGTGCACCATGCCGCCATCGATGGTGCTTCGGCCGCCTATTTTTTTACCGCTCTGAGCGATATGGATACAAAGGGCACGCCAGCGATAGAAGTGCCTCATTCCGATTGGGACTATGGCGATGTGCCGTCTCCTTCGGACGTCATGAATCGCGCGCTTTCAAGCAATCTGACGTCACCGGTCAAGCTGGCTAATGCCGTATTGAAATTGACACCAACCCTTTGGGACGCTGCGCAGAAGAACATGGCTGGAGAGGGAGAGGGGGGAAGTCTCTTGGTTCCTGAAACGCGTTTCAATGGCGCTGTTTCACCGCACAAGATGTTTGATGCGGTCAGTTTCGATTTGAACGATCTCAAAGCCATGCGAACCAAAGTTGAAGGCGCGACAATTAATGATGTTGTGCTGGCAATCTGCAGCGGCGCACTGCGCAAATATCTTATGAAGCATAAAGAATTGCCGAAAGAAACTTTGGTTGGCGTTGCTCCGGTCAATGCTCGAAAGCGGCAGGGGCAGGAAAATACGCCAGGCAACAAAATAACCGCGATGACGGTGAAGCTTTGGACTAATATTGCCAATCCATTGGAGCGATTGGAGGCTATCCGCAATACTACAAGGGAAACGAAGGCGGCCAAATCCGGATTGAGTGCAAGGATTATGACTGATCTGACCCAACATATTCCAGGCGCGACCATGGCTGGAGTGGCCAAGATCCTCACCAGCGAGCGTTTTGCGCCCAAGATGAGCAATGTGTTTATTTCGAACGTTCCTGGGCCACAAATTCCGATGTACATGAATGGTGCAGAGCTAACGCACCAATATGGCATGGCGCCTTTAGGTAATGGAATGGGGCTGTTTATCGCGACGCCGAGTTACAATGGCACTATGTCCTTTGCGATCACGACGGATCGCAAAATCATGCCCGACATTGAGTTTTTCCGAGAGTGTATCTTAGCGGCTTTCAACCAACTCAAAGCTGCCAAAACTTCGGGAGGCGTCCGTAAAGCGACAACCAAAACATCATCCGCAAAAAATTCTCCCTCACCAAAAGATGGCTCGGTTATGTACCGCAGGGTGTCAAAGAAACCCAGAAAAACGCCGGTTAACAAGGCGAAATAAGCAGTGGATAACCAGCGGATATTGCCGTTAACAGGTGTCTTTCTGCAGGAATACGTGTATTCGGTCTTTCAGTAAGCGAGTAAAATATGATTTTGAATACCACTTTGAAGATGGAAAAGGCGATGGCCCAGGCGGAAAATTATTCCGAATGGTCTGACGCTGCTGCTGCGCATGATCGCTCTACCGGAGTCGACAAATGGAAGGCTGCGGATGAAAGCAAGCATTTCGATAATGTCTCAATCCGCCGCCGGCTCAAGCGCTTGTCGAAGCTTTGGAAAGCGCAGGATAATGCAGGTCTGCTCTATGCACTGAATGAAGGCATTCATGGCAATATGGATGGCATGGGCAATGACCGCCTGCACCAGAAAGCCAAATTCGGTACCAAGCAACTGATCCAGGACTATGTCGATGCCATCGTCAATTCGCTGGAATATCTGGCGAGCGACAAGGTTGATGATATTCCATTTGAAGAGAAACTGGATTTCTTTCGCCGCGCCCAACATTGCTATGGCCGTTCAGCCTTTTTGATGAGTGGATCAGGTGCGTTTCTCTATTTCCATATGGGCGTGGTAAAGGCTTTGTGGTCTGAAGGTCTTTTGCCACATATCATGTCTGGTTCTAGCGGTGGTTCGATCGTTGGTGCCTTGATTAGCACACATGTAGATTCCGAAATTCCACCCTTTTTTGAACCTGAGAATCTGGTCACCGAAGGCAGTGATGAAATAGCGTCTCAGACCGGTTTGAGTATATTCGGTGGTTCAAGGCGTCTGAAAATTGACGAGATACGTGAGCGGATCGCGACGATGATTCCCGATCTCACATTTCAGGAAGCTTATGAACTGACCGGACGGCACTTAAATGTTTCAATCGCACCGGCGGAAAAGCATCAGACATCGCGCCTTTTAAACGCTATTGCCTCGCCCAATGTTTATATTCGTGAAGCAGTTATGGCTTCCTGCGCTGTGCCCGGCGTCTATCCGCCAGTCACGTTGGCAGCCAAGGACCACAAAGGCGAACGCAAACCCTATTTACCCAATCGCAAATGGGTGGATGGTTCTGTAACCCACGATTTACCTGCTAAGCGGCTAGGAAGACTCTATGGTGTTAATCATCATATCGTCAGCCAAGCCAATCCACTGATCACGCCTTTTGCCACTGATGTGAAACAGCAAAGAACGCCGATTTCTGCAATTAGAAATGCGACCACCTCGACAATGAAGGCTTGGCTCAATGCCAATGTCGAAATCATGCAGAAACCATTGTCCTATTTTCCGCGACTGAATAGCATGGCAAATATGACATTGTCCGTTATTAACCAGGATTATACGGGCGATATCAATATCATACGGCCAACAATGTTTTGGAGCCCGTCTAAAATTCTCAGTGATCTAACGGTAGAAGAGATCACTGAGCTCATTCAACTTGGCGAGCGTACCACATGGCCCAAGATTGAAATGGTCCGCACGCAAACGAAGATCAGCCAGACTTTGGACCGTATTTTATTTGAATATGAAACAGAGCTGGCACACGATCATATGGTTGCGGTGAAAAGGAAAATAGCTTGAGGCATCAAGAAGGGGAATTGACGCTACCAGCTTCGTCCGCGGCGGCGGGTGATACGCTCTATTGTCAGAGCTGGATACCAGAAGGCACGATCAAAGCTGCGATCATATTGGTTCATGGTTATGATGAGCATAGTGGGCGCTATGGCTATTTCGCTGAACATTGCACCAAACTGGGGTTCGCAGTCCATGCAGTGGATCATTGGGGTCATGGAAATTCAAACGGAGACAATGGTTTTGTATCCGAGTTTTCGGTTTATCATGATGGCCTAGATGCATTAATTGAACAGTTGCCTGAGACGCAGCAGTCGCTGCCGATGATATTAGTTGGTCATAGTCTAGGTGGATTGATAGGCGCTACGTATCTCTTAAAAAAACAATCCCGTTTTGCGGCCGCAGTTTTGTCTGGGCCAGCAATAAAGGCAACGGAAGAGCCATCTTCTTTCTTGAAAGCGCTGAGCAAAATACTCTCAAAAGCAGCCCCGAAAATGGGCGTTCTTGCGCTTGACCCTTCTGGTGTAAGCCGCGATCCAAAGGTCGTCGCTGACTATCTCGCGGATCCACTGGTATCAGGCACCAAAATCGGTGCGCGTTTGGCGGCTGAAATGATGGTCAATATGGAATTGGTGCAGAATCAGGCCGCAAAGATAGAATTGCCCATGCTCATGCTGCATGGTGGGCAGGACAGCTTGACGGCGCCCGAAGGTTCAGAATTTCTCCATGAGAATATCGGTTCCAACGAGAAGATGCTGAAAATCTATCCAGAACTTTTTCACGAGATTTTTAATGAGCCCGAAAAAGACATGGTGCTTACTGATATGACCGACTGGATTGCACGCATATTAGCGCACCAATGATGGCAAATGCGAATGGGGGAATTTCGCAATGATGATCATTCTATATATCTTTGCTGCCTTTTTATTGACAATAATCGCAGCCTATTTCTTTCTTCCAAAAGCGCTTTTTGATCTGATGACCGGAATGCTTCGGATGCGCGGTGGAATGCGCCAAAAATCCGTCAAAGTAGGTGACAATGTCTGGCCATATTTGGAAGGTGGACGCGGGAATGATGCTCCTGTTGTTCTGCTCCATGGATTTGGTGGTGATAAAGACAATTGGTCACTCTATGCGCCTCATATCACTAAACATCATCGATTGATTGCACCAGACTTACCGGGTTTTGGAGAAAACGACCGGTCACTCGATCGCGACTATGATATCCTTTCTCAGGTCCACCGGCTGAACGCTTTTCTTGACGCGATGAACATTACAAAATGTCATATTGGCGGGAATAGTATGGGCGGTTTCATAGCTTTGCAGTTCGCTATGGAATATCCGGACAAAGTCTCGTCACTCACATTGTTCAACAATGCTGGCGTCATGGGCGAAGACAAAAGCGAACTTGCCATTGCGGCTGAAAAAGGCGAAAATTCGCTGGCGTTAAGCAGTGTATCGGATGTCGACAGGCTTATGGCTTTCGTTTCCCACAAACCAAAACCGATGCCCAAAAATTTCAAGAAACTCTTTTTTGCGGAAGCCAACGCCCACAAGGACCTATTGGACAAGATATTCTGGCAGATTGCCGGTGCCGGTATCAATCATCCTCTTAACGACCGATTGGGCGAAGTGATGGCCCCAAGTCTCATCATCTGGGGACGTCATGACCGACTGATTGATGTCAGTTGCGTTCCCGTTTTGGACGAGGGGATCAAGAATAGTGAAGCGGTAATTTTCGAGGAGACGGGGCATATTCCGATGATCGAAAGACCAAAAGAGACTGCTGCCGTGCACCGGGCATTCCTTGCAAAACATTAAATTTGCCGTCAGTCTGAAAGCATAGAACTTCTCGGAAAGAGGAGTCGCTAGAAAACAGGGGAAAAGCTATGAAATTGCGCGTTGGACTATTGGGTGGCGGTTCATGGGGAACGACGGTCGCCTCTCTTGTTTCGCGCAATGCACCGATAAAGATCTGGGCAAGAGACAGTGATACTGTTCGGGATATCAATGAAAATCATCGGAACGGCAAATACCTCCCTGATGCGCATTTGCCAGAGGCATTGGAAGCAACCGGCGACATTGGCGAGGCTGTGTCTGATGCTGATGTGCTGGTCATGGCTATTCCATCGAATAACTTTAGAGCCGTTCTCGAAGAAGCGAAATCCTTTCTGCGCCCTTGGGTTCCGGTTATTAGCCTGACAAAAGGCCTCGAGCTGTCAACGGGCAAGCGCATGACAGAGGTTATTGAGGATGTCCTGCCGGGGCATCCCGTAGGCGTATTAACCGGCCCCAATTTGGCGCGTGAGATTATGGCAGGGCAAGCCGCAGCCAGCGTCATTTCCATGGAGGACGAGATTATCGTTAAACAGCTTCAACAGCTGTTCCATTCGGGTTTGTTTCGCGTTTACACCAATACCGATTTGCTGGGATGTGAACTGGGCGGCGTTTTGAAGAATATCATCGCGATCGCCGTGGGGATGGGCGATGGTCTGGGGGCAGGGGACAATACCCGCTCTGCTTTGATCACTCGCGGTCTTGCCGAGATTACCCGACTGGGTGTGGCAATGGGCGGGCGACCTGAAACTTTTGCCGGCTTGACTGGCATGGGCGATATGATCGCCACATGTACCAGTCCGCTGAGTCGCAATCGCCATGTCGGTGTTGAGCTAGGTAAGGGGCGTAATATCGACGAGATTATCGAGGAAATGTTGATGGTTGCCGAGGGTGTGAAAAGTGCGCCGACGGTAATGGCTTTGGCAAAAAAATATAATGTAGCCATGCCGATTGCCGAAGATGTTTTTGAGGTGACCAAGGGAAGGAGGTCGGCCGTTCGAGCTTATCGTGGTTTGATAAGAGCATCAGCAGGTTCAGAGGCCGAAGCAGGTTGATAGTAACAGTTGAAACTGCTTATTTATTACCGAAGGTAAACGGTTCGAGGTTAAAGTTGATAGCTGCTTTTTCTGGGATTTTCTCTACAATTTTACCAAATTTTACAAGCGCTTATTTACCACTAAGTTGCGCCAAAGACTGGCGTTTTTTTAAGTCCATTAAGGATATAATTTAATGGTTTGACTTTTACTTGCTTCTTTTTGGGGCGTGCCATAAAAATATGCCCCAAGCACTTCGGTTATTGTTACGTCAGAGTTTCGACGTAACCCCGATTATGTGGAGAGTATATATGGATTTGAGAAGCCAGGCCGTAAATGATGTCGAGACCGATTTGGCCGTCGATGGAACGGATTCATTGATCATACCGCAGCGTGGTTTCGGACAAGACATACTCACACAAAAGTTCAACGAAATAGAATTGCGGTTCGACAGATCCGATGAAATTTTCTGGTGCTACATGAATCAGAAATCTCGCCCCAGCTATACTTACGAACTGGGTGACGAAATCCAACTCGTGCAGGATTGGATACACACGAACTACGCCATGGATCCAGGGCAGACGGCCGATCCACTGCGGTATTTTGTCTGTGGGTCGCATACGCCAGGTATTTATAATCTGGGTGGTGATCTCAAACATTTTGCCGATTGCATCAGAAGACGGGATCTCGGGGCGTTGAAAAAATATGCACGAACCTGTGTTCACATGCAATTTGCCAATAGTACAGGATTTGGTGCGCCAATCATCACGATGGCTTTGGTCCAAGGTGATGCACTGGGCGGTGGCTTTGAACATGCCTTGGCATTCGACATCTTGGTGGCTGAACGCAGTGCACGACTGGGTTTGCCGGAAATACTGTTTAACTTGTTCCCTGGGATGGGGGCTTATAGTTATCTTCGACAGCGTCTCAGTCGCCGGGAGACGGAACAGTTTATTCTGGAAGGAAAATTGTTCACAGCCGAAGAGCTGTACGATATTGGCGTGGTCGATATTCTCGCCGATGATGGTAAGGGCGAGCAGGCCATCGTTGAATATACAAGAGAAAACCGCAAACGTTTCCACGCCGAGCGCGCTGTTTATAAAGCGAGACGCCTTTCCAACCCGGTAACGATTGATGAGTTGCTTGAAATTACCGATATGTGGGCGGAGACTGCGCTTTACCTTGAAGAATCGGATGTGAGGAAAATGGAGCGGTTAGCGGCGGCCCAAGAGCGACGAATTCAGCGCTCGTTGAGAGCTATTTGATCCCAATTTAGCTCGCGACACTCACGTCGTTATCGAAATCGCTTTTTTCGGCCGTTTGAGGCTTTTCAAGGAAATCCTTTATTCGAGAGACTTCCTGTTTAATTTGCGCAAGATACTCATGACGCCTTTCAGAGAAATCTGTCTCTGTAATCACTTCGAGCTGCGAGCACATTTCAGCCAATTTACTGGCGCCAACGTTGTTTGCGCCACTTTTGAATGCATGGGCGTGGAAACGGAAATCTTCGACATTTTCTTCATCGACTGATCGGTTAAAAGCGGTCATGATGTCTGCTGTATCGTCGATGTAAGCATCGATTATTGACCGGACGAACAACTCGTCGCCAATAGATTTAAGATACTCCATTTGCTTCATATCGATGGGTGGTTCTACGTCGCGTGCGGGTTTTGGTCCGATAGTGTGCACAACATCAAATGGATCAGGATCTCCGAGCATCTGGGCATCTTCCGCATCAACAAAATTACCTGTTTGCTCGGCTACCGTATCCAATAATACGCCGGCTTCTATTGGTTTTGTGAGGCGAAGATTCATACCAGCATCTAAGCATTTCTTCTCTGTTTCTTCGGTGGAGTCAGCGGTCAGACCAATGATAGGAATCGGGTTGCGCGGACCTTCAATTTGACGCCACAATTTGCAACATTCAATACCACCAATATTTGGCATGTTCACATCAAGGAACATGATGTCGAATGAATATTTCTCAAGCTCGTCCAATGCCTGTTCACCATCAAACACGACAACAACTTTGTGGCCAGCATTGGTAAGGATTGTCTGCAAAACCATCTGATTGGTGCGGTTGTCGTCAGCAACCAGAATGTCCAATGAAACTGACGTTCGGATGATCCGCTGTGGGTCATCCTCAGGCTTTTTACCGGTCCGATTGAAAGAACAGCCGATTTGCACAACGCTCCTTACGGCGTCAAAATCTGCCGAAGCTGGTAGTACCGAAGCGAAAGCAGCGCGCAGTTTTATCTCGTCCAAGTCTTTGCTGCTATTCGTAGACAATAGGACCGGTGGCAAATTGGCATCGCGGAAATAGTTCCAGAAAGTCGTATCATCTCTGTGCTGTTCAGCTATTTCATCGTCGAGCAAGGCAAGATCGTAGGATGTTAATGGACGGTTTTTCAGAATTGCTTCCAATCGATCATTCTTCGCACACTGAACGTGATCGATATACACGTTTTTGGCTTCATCCTTTGATATGGAGGGGCCATTCAAACCAAAACCCAGCGATAATATTCTGAAGTTTTCCTCTTTTGTGCTGATCTTCGCATCGGAGACAATATCAATGGGACAGCTTAGGGTGAACGTACTGCCTTCAGAGATGGCGCTTTCCAGACTGATATCACCACCCATTTGCAGTGCCAGTTGCTTGCAGATCGCCAGACCCAGGCCAGTTCCACCAAAATTGTCGATAATGCTGTCATCTTCCTGTTGGAAAACCCCGAATATTTTTTCGTGCGCTTCCTCAGCTATTCCCGGGCCGGTATCGGTAACAGAACACCAGAGCACTGGGATATCTGCGTCAGTGTCGATGCCGCATTTCAACGTGATTGACCCTGATTGTGTGAACTTCACTGCATTGCTGGTTAGGTTGATCAATATGTTGCGGATATATTCAAGTTGCCCGGCCACTAACCGATCACTCATCGCTTCTGCTTGCAAAAATATTGTCAGACCTTTTTCATCTGCGGCCAGCTGCATGATGTCCCGAACGTCGGTAATCACATCGACGATACTAAAGTTTTTGGGCTCCGGTAATTCTTCCTGCGTATCAGATCGCGCAAAGCTCAACAGTTGATTGATCAGGTGGAGAAGATGCTGGCCAGCGGAAACACTGGTGCTCACCATTTGCTGTTGTGCTTCTGGTAATTTCATGTCCAGCAAATGCGTACCATATCCAATAATGGCATTGAGCGGTGTACGAAGTTCGTGACTGATGCTCGCCAAGAATAGGCTTTTTGCTTTGTTGGCCTCTTCTGCCTCTTTGGTGGCTTTCGATATTTTTTTGATCAAAGTTGAGCAATAAGCGGGGATGATGATCAATCCGACTAACAGACCCGATGAAAGCGAAATGTTTTCTTGCCAGAACGGAACGTTAAAAACCGTCCAGCCGAACGATAGTGTTCCCATCGCTGCGGCGACAGCCAGCCATTTGATACCAAAGCGAAAGCCATAGCCCAGAATGACCCAAAGATATAAAGGATAAAGAGCCGCGACAGCCCCACCGCCGATAGCGAAAAGATAAGTGGACACCCCGAAATCTGTGCATAGACCGGCGATGCGCCTTGCGGTACTGGGCCCCGGATTTAGCCTGTAAGCGATGAATATGGCCCAGCTCGACAGCAGATGAATCTGAAAGCCCAGCATGATATCCTTGGGCGCTTCCAGAAAGAATGAGATAGAGAGTGTTATAAGGATCAAGACCAACCGGTTGATGATCATTTCCCGTTCGCGATCACGACCACGCGCCGCTACCCCACGATGACTATGGTGGCCATGATGATGATGGTGGTGGTGATGCGATTTGCGCTTGCCGGATTTCTCCTGCCGCTTTTGCGGGCTGAAGGTAAGCATTCTGACTACCCCTCCACGGCACTTGAAACGCGGCTCGGGGGTTTGCCAAATAATTTGGGTAGATCTTCAACACGTTGTGGTCGTGCAATTTTGAAGCCCTGGATTTCATCCACACCGGAGACTTGCAAAAGCTCAAGTTGCGCATCATTCTCGACACCTTCAGCAATGACTCGCATGTCAAGAGCATGAGCGAGGTGAGAAATTGTCCCGATGATGGCACGATCAGCTGCAGATTGCTCAATGCGTGATATGAAGGTTCGATCGATCTTCAGGCAGTTGGCTGGCAGATCCCGAAGATACTGAAGAGACGAATAGCCGGTGCCGAAATCGTCGATAGAAATACCTACACCAGTTTTGCGTAACCGACTCAAAGACTCGCGGACATGGTCGTTATTGTCCAGCAGCAGTTCTTCGGTGATCTCTACCACAATCTTTGACGGATCAATGTCGTTCTTTTCAATATTCGACAGTATCTCTTCGCAAACATTCTGCGTTTGGAATTGTCGCGGCGATACGTTTATGGCTACACGCGGAAGATCAATACCTTCATCAGCAAATTGCCGTATCTGTCTGCACACTTCGGCAATAACCCATTTGCCGAGGCTATCCATAATTCCGGTGTCATCGGCAACTCTGATAAACTGTACCGGTAACAGGCGCCCGCGAGTTGGGTGTTCCCAACGGACCAGCGCCTCCAGGCCAACATAATTCAAGCTTTTTGCATCAACAATAGGCTGATATTCCAGAATAAACTGGTCTTGACCAAGTGCGTCGCGCAGCTCGATCTCCAGCGCAGCATCAGCTTGCGCAATTTGGTTCATACCTTCCGAGAAGAAGCGATGGCAATTGCGACCGTTCGCTTTGGCGTCATACATTGCGAGGTCGGCCAAGCGCAGCAATTCTTCATATTCGTTGCCGTCTGTTGGTATCAGGCTCACACCGATACTTGCGCCGATAACCTGTTCGACGCCGCTGATTGAATAAGGTTCGTTGATGGCCTTCAAAATCTTCGTGCAGCGTGAATTGATCGTGTCAGCGCCATCCACTTTGCCCAATATGATGGCAAATTCATCACCGCCGATACGGGCGGCGAAATCGTCTGGGCCAATTATTTCAAGCAGGCGATCAGCGACTTCGCGTAGCAACGTGTCACCACTATGATGACCCCGTGTGTCATTGATTACTTTGAAACGATCAAGGTCAAGTAACAACAGCGCGGCTTCCTGACCGGTCTTTTCACAGTTATCTATGGTCTTGCGGACTTTTTCTGCCAGCAGCGCACGATTGGGCAAGCCGGTTAGCATGTCATGTAAGGCCAGATGCGTGCGATGCTCTTCAGCAAATTTCCGGGCTGTAATATCAACGGCGGTTGTCAAAACGCCGATCGTCTCACCTTTGTGATTCAATAACGGCGATTTATTACAATGGAAGATAAGCTCCACCCCATCGCTGGTGAACTTTTCTTCGTAGTGAGGAATGGGCTGTTCTGTTTTCAGAACGCTATTATTCCTTCGCTCCGAGTTTAGAGCAAGTTCGGGACCTAATATCTCACCAAAATCCTTGCCGACCATCTCATCAGGTGTCTTATCAAACAAAGCAGATTGATAGGCATTCGTGAACAGGCATCGCCCTGAACGATCAGTGGCGTTGATCATTATGGGTATGGTATCAATAATCTGTTCCAACATGCTCTTGCTTGCTGGTGCATCATGATCAGTCGCGTCAGAGAGTGCGGCATGCTTTCTCTCAATTTCTGAGGCGCGTTTTCTCAAATTGACGCTTTTCTCGCTTTTGGTCAAAAGCGATTTCGCGCGCTTACAAAACTCCACATGGGATACTGGGCTTTGTAGAAAATCTGTTGCCCCGGCATCAAGCGCAGACAGTCTGCATTCACGATCTTGATGCGCGGTGATAACAATTGCAGGAACATCGCTGCAATTCGACATTTTGCGCACATTTTTGATGAACTCTGCACCATTCATTTGTGGCATTCGGTAGTCCACCACCAACAGTTCAGCGCTATTTCTTTTCAACCACTCTAGGGCTTCGACAGGATCAGCAAATGTCACGGAGGAGTATTTCTCCCCCATGATGGTCACAAACTGGGCGTAAATCCTTAGATTTGTTGGCCGGTCATCGACAATGAGAACGCGCGTTGTCATAGAGCTGCATTACGCAGCGATGATCAAAATAAGGTTAACGTGATTTTGGTATTCTGTCTTATTGAAACTAAACGTGCAATGCCGGGAAAGAGCCATCCAGATTGAAGCTTAGGCGTTTAGTAACGAAACATCTCCGCCTGCTGCTGCGACGTTACGTGTGACCGTCTTTTCATGAACATAACGATCATGCGTATCGGCCATTGTTAACATAGGTAGAATTGGACCTTTTCTGCCTGCAATTGCAATACCGAGAGCCTTGATATCAAGATCGTTTGGTTCGATGATTACAGCGCCTACATTGGCATTTTGCAATTGATCAACCATTTCATCCCATTGACCATCAAGAATCTGAGCAAGATTTTCAATTCCTGACACGCGATTTATTTTGGCGAACAGGGTTTCAATATTCTCGTTGATGCCTGCACGGCCCATCTGCAGAAAACTGTTACCGGTTATGATTGCCCTTATACATGCAATCATAATATCATTAGGGTTGCGCAGCATTGAGATGATGAGACCACGGCCTTGAACACTATAGAAGTTGGTCTCCCCCGCTGGCGAGGATAGAGCTAAGTCACTTGACAAAACGCGATCCCTATTTTGCAACGCCTCTTGCACGAGTTTCCCAAAATCGGACCCAGTAATCGATGCAATCAAATTGATTTGATTTTGATCCACTATCTGGTGATGGGCAGCAATGCCTTTTGATACTGCAATAGAGAGTTTTCCAGATACATCTGACATATCGGCCATTGGAGAAGCTGGTTGATCTGGAATACTAATGTCGGTCCTATTTTTAGCAGACAGGCGGAGCAAATAGAGCGGACCACCAGCTTTTGGACCCGTTCCGGATAGTCCCTGGCCGCCAAAAGGTTGCACGCCAACAACTGCGCCAATTTGGTTGCGGTTTATATAAATATTTCCAACGTTGGCTTTCCCGGCCATGGCGTCGCAAATATTGTCGATCCTGCTTTGAATGCCGAGGGTTAGTCCAAATCCGCTTTGGTTGATCTGGTCTATCATTTCTTTCTTTCGGTTCGCGGGGAACTGAACAATGTGGAGGACCGGTCCGAAAATTTCTTGATCAAGATCGGAAAAGCGATCTAACTCATAAGCCACGGGATGAACAAAATGGCCATCCCCCGTATCTCCTGTCGATGACTCACCGACTTTTTGCCCAATTTTGTTCAACCTTTCTATATGCGCAACGATATTCTGCTTGGCGGCTTCATCAATGACGGGCCCGACATCACAATCGATTTGATCAGGGTTACCGACCTTCAACGCATTCATCGCTCCGCTTAAAAGCGTCTTGAACTCATCTGCAATATCTTCTTGCAAACATAAAATACGTAAAGCGGAACAACGCTGTCCGGCACTTTGGAACGCGGATGACACCACGTCATCGACGGTCTGTTCCAGCAGTGCAGATGAATCTACTATCATGGCATTGATGCCACCTGTTTCAGCGATCAATGGCGTCAAAGGCCGGCCATTTTTTGCGAGGCTGTTCGCTATTCGTTTGGCTGTTGCGGTTGAACCGGTGAAGGTTACGGCAGATGACAAAGGGTCCGCAACCAACGCTTCACCAATATGTGCGCCATCACCGGGGATCAGATTGACGGCCGCTGGATCAACACCGGCATCGTGTAGCAATCGTATTGCCTCTGCCGCTATCAGCGGTGTTTGTTCGGCGGGTTTCGCCACAACAGTGTTGCCAGCGGCAAGCGCAGCCGTGATCTGCCCAAGGAATATCGCCAATGGAAAATTCCACGGTGAAATACAGACAGCTACGCCTAATGGTTTTCTATCATTGAATGAAGGAGCCTTGATTTGTTGGGAATAGTAGCGACAGAAATCGACCGCTTCGCGCACTTCATCAATAGCATCTTGCCATGTCTTTCCCGCCTCTTTGATCGCAAGATAATGGAATGTGCTCGCGCGTTTTTCCAACAGATCGGCGGCAGTATCCAATATTTTGGCCCGCTCAGAAATCGTACGACTTGACCAGAAGTCGAGCGCTTTGCTCGCGGCCTTTATCGCTTCTCTGGCGTGATCTTCATTTGCTATCGTAACTTCACCGACTTGTTTGGTGAGATTAGCGGGATTTAAGATTAGTTGCGTATTGCCCGCCTCTTCCTTGCCAGCGATATTGGGGGCAGCAAGAAAAAGTCGTTTGCTGGCTTGTTCCAGACCTTTTTCAAAGCGCGACCGCATTACTGGATTGGATAGGTCCCAACCGGCAGCGATTTTTCGACCATCATTCAGATAGCAGCGTGGCCTGGGAATATTGTTGTTTGTCACTGATTCATATTGCGCCAAAGCATCTACCGGATCACGGGCCAAATCCGAAAGGTCCGTATCTTGATCGGCCAGCTTATGAACAAATGAGCTGTTGGCACCATTTTCCAAAAGTCGTCTTATCAGATAAGATAAAAGATCTTTCTGTGTCCCAACAGGTGCGTATATTCGACTACTTGTATTGGGTTGATCCAATATGATATTGTGCAGCTGTTGACCCATGCCAAAAAGCCGCTGGAATTCAATTTCCCTATCAGCACCGGCCAGTTCCTGTATGGCGGCGATGCTGGTGGCATTATGTGTTGCAAATTGCGGATGGAAGAGATCTGGATGGTCTAGCAGTTTTTGCGCACAGGCCAGATAGCTGAGATCCGTCATCTCTTTGCGCGTGAAAACTGGATAGCTCTCTAGTCCCATTTCCTGCGCGCGCTTTATCTCGCTATCCCAATAAGCACCCTTGACCAGTCGTATAAATAGCGGTGCTTCAAGTTGCCGGGCCTTCTCTGTCAACCAGTCGAGAAGAGGTAACGCCCGCCGCTGATAGGCTTGCACCACAAAACCGAGACCTTGCCACCCTTTCAATTCCGGGATGGCAATAATGGCAGCTAACACATCCATTGATATGTCCAGTCGCTCAGATTCTTCTGCATCGATTGTAATTTGGACGTTCGCTTGCCGCGCTCTAATGGCTAAGCGATAGAGCTTTTCAGCAATTTCGGGAACGACATGCTTGGCTTGTCCATATTCATATCGTGGGTGCAGAGCTGAGAGCTTCACGGAAATTCCGTGGTTTAGCCGTGGGTCTTTATTGTTCGCGTTGCGCGCGACTTCATCCAGAGCGTTGGAATAGGCTTCATAATATTTATCGGCGTCAGCTTGGGTTCGTGCTGCTTCGCCGAGCATATCAAAGGAGAAAAGATATCCGGCGCGCCCGTACTGTTTAGCACGCTTCAGCGCCTGCTGAAGTGTTTCAGCAAACACAAATTGTGATGATAGAGTTCTGATGGCCGCCCGAGTGACAAAGCGCAGTTGAGCATCGCCAAATTTTGCCAACGGGTTTTTGCTATTTTCAGTCCATTGAAGCCATTTGTCTGTCAGATGTAATGCTCTGCCCGCCAAGCTCATTGCGAGCGTATGGCCTGAACCACTATGCGACAACCAATCTTGACGGCTTAGTTTGTCGCGGATGAGTTCGTTGGCTGAAACAGGATCAGTAGTTCGAGACAAAGCCTCTGCCAGACGCATAAGCTGAACACCCTCATCGCTTGACAGGCCGTATTCTCCGAGAAACTGATCGATCAAAGGCTGCTTCTTGGCCGAACGTAACTTTCCGATCAGATTTTTGCTATTGGCAGATATTTTTTGCCGACTTGCATCATCCAATCTCAGATCGTTTCGCATCTGAGCATATAGAGCATCCTCGCTACGCCAAGTTGCTACCGAAATGGCAGAGCGGATCTTATGTTCTGATGGACGGATAGTGGTTTGCTGATTCATTGTATGAATCTATGAAGATGAATTGGGATGGTCACATCAAAGATTGACATCTCATGGGAAAAAATACTTAAATGAGATCAAGTATTAGGGTAAAAGGTTTGATGTAGCGTGGAAGACAGAAATCTCGATGCGTTTGATTGGCGTATATTGAAGGCTGTGCAAGCGGATGGTCGGCTTTCGCTGTCTTCTCTTTCTGAACAGGTGGGTTTGTCCAAAACGCCATGTCAGATTCGCCTCAGGCGGCTTGAAGATGAAGGCTATATTGTTGGTTATCACGCGCAGCTGAATATGCGCAAAATCCGCAAAAACTACGTCGTGTTCATACAAGTGAAACTGGAGGCCACCAGCCGCCGGCATCTCGATCAGTTTAATACTGCTGTTAAAAAGATGGATGAAATCCAGTCATGTCATATGATGGCGGGCGGATATGACTATTTGCTCAAGGTTCGTTGTCGCAATATGGAAGAATATCGAGTGATCCTCACTGATTGTATCAACAATCTTCCGGGCGTGTATCAGACCACGACATTCCCGGTTATGGAAGAGGTGAAAACAGCGGTTGGTGTTGATCTCGCCGGTTTAACTTAGTGTATGTTCGAGATATAAATTTGCGTGTCAGCTTTGCCAGTCGCTAGACACAGGCAATTGACCGGTTGAGCAATGCGTCAGAGCCGTATAGCGGTGTACAGAAATTTTGGAGGACGCATCGTGGTTACGGATCAGCATTACGAACAGCAATATCTTGATTTAATGCGTCATATCTGGACGAGTGGTGATGAGCGGGTGGATCGGACTGGGGTTGGTACCCGTGCCATATTTGGCGCAACAATGAGATTCAATCTCGCTGATGAAGCTATTCCATTGCTTACAACCAAAAGGGTTTTTTGGAAAACAGCGACACGGGAGATGCTCTGGTTTCTAACCGGCGATACCAATATCCGAAAATTGGTTGAGCAAAAGGTGCACATATGGACCGACTGGCCGTTGGACAAATATCGCAAAGAAACAGGTGAAGAGATAAGCAGGGATGCTTTTGAACAACGGATCATTGAAGATGACGCATTTGCAGAACAATGGGGTAATCTGGGGCCAGTATACGGCAAGCAATGGGTGAATTGGCCACGATATACACCAGCAGGTGAGGGGTTATATCGACGCGAGAAAAATGGCATCAATCAGATCAAATTGTTGATTGATGGCCTCAAAAATAACCCTGGATCACGGCGTCACATCTTTACTGGGTGGAATGTCGCTGAGCTGGATGAAATGGCACTTCCGCCTTGCCATAAGACTTATCAATTTTATGTCGCTAACGGTAAGTTGTCAGGCATACTCTATCAACGCAGCTGTGACCTGGGACTAGGTTTCGCATTCAATATCTATTCTGCGGCGTTGTTAGTTCGCATGATCGCACAGCAGTGTGATCTAGAACCTGGCGAGCTTGTTTGGAATGGTGGCGATGTACATCTCTATCTGAACCATGCTGATCTTGTTGAAGAACAACTATCTCGCGACCCTTTTGGCGCTCCAAAGTTTACAATATTGAGAAAGCCAAAATCGATTTTCGACTATCAAATTTCCGATTTTGAAGTGCGAGACTACGAACCACAATCCCATATTTCTGCGCCTGTGGCTGTGTAAGGATACTTTTTGCCGACGCTGTAATATTACTCTTGGCGGTTATTGCATGCCAAAACGGAGTAACTTTATTCCAGTGGGGGAATGTAAGTTTACAAAAAAGTGTGATAACAACGTTGGCTTGACGAGTCGTAGGGGATTCTCAAAAAAAAATAGTAGTGCGGAGTAGTTTTATCTAACTCTAAGGGAGAGCTGAAATGTCATTTCAAACCATTAGTCGTGCCTTATTCGTAACAGTATCTGCGACCGCTTGTGTCGCCGGATTGGCGACAACTGCACAAGCCCAGACGGAGCTGAATGCAGCAGAGAATTCTGCCCAGTCTCGCCCGGTAATGGTTGAAAATGCTCCCAGCATCGTAATTAGGGATGATCTGACTTTAGACGATCCGCCCCCCATCGGCGTGTTTGACAACACTGTCGATGTGACGGGCGTCGGACAAATGACCACGCGACCTGATCAGAACAGTTTCGGACTTGGCCTCTGCACTGGTACGTTGATTAATCCACGAACAGTTCTTTTTGCTGCACACTGTGTGAATGACCAAGCTGCAGAAAGCTATGGTTTCGCGACGGGTGGCACAGCAATCGCATTTGGCTTCAGTGCTGATAATCGTCCTGCTGTAAGGCGCTGGGTCGGGCTCGATGGCGGCGTCGCAAATCAAACTGACGTGGATTTCAATATCTATAATGTAGAGCAGGTTTGGTATGATGAGCGCTCTATTCCAACGGGTTTTCTGGAAGCTGACGTTGCGCTCGCTACTCTTGATACGCATGCTGATGGCGTTCCAACATGGACCATGTTGTTCTCGCCATTGAGAGAGGAGACGCATGGCATCATAAATGGTTACGGAGCAAGAGGACTGGGGCCTGATGGTTCCAATCTTGGAATCGATTTCCGTCGCCGTATTGCCGAAAACATGATCTCATCCGCCAGCTCGTTAGACGACAGGAACAACTTCCTTTTCGGACCTGGCGATCCGGCACTGCCTCAAACTCTGTACAACACTGATTTTGACAGCCCTGATGGTCAAGATGCCTTTGATCCAAATAATGGAAGGTTTGATTTCGACCTCTATGATGGAGCGGCATTGCCAAGGGAAGGGACCACGGCAGGCGGTGACTCAGGCAGTGCATTGGTTGCTGATGAGCTGTTCGATACACCTGTTATTACATCAGTATTGTCCGGCGGTTCCAGGTTCTTCGGAAATGACCCAGAAGATCCACTGACATTCCAACCTTTCTCATCTTACGGTACGCAAAGCTTCTACCAGCCGCTTTATCTGTTCTGGGATCAGATTGTCGCCAATAACAGCTATGTATATGCTTCCAGCCGCCCTGGAACGCGTAACTGGATGAATCCGCGACACTGGGTACAAGATTTGGATCCAAACTATGGCATCAACGTAGATGGAGAGCTCGTTAACGGACTGCCGGGCTTTGAGGCACCGGGCGTAACAGGCGATACACCGAAATTTGGCAACGTTTGTTTCCTTGATGACTGTCTCGACCTTTCAACCCTGAGCGTTGAATTTGATGAAGGAACGCCAAATAGCGTCTTCATCGAAGGTGGTCCTGGTAGCCGTAATTTTGTTCCGAACAATGTTGTCGCAAATCCGACAGCTGGTGTTCGCGCGCGTTATTATGAAGTGACGCTGGCGGCAAATGGCGCGACGCGACTGCGTGACGATGTAACGATCGACCGGCTGAATATCGAAGGTGGAGCTCGGCTTGATATTCGCAGGCGAGGAAACCTGAAGGTTTGGGGAGACTACACACAGACGGGTGGTTGGCTCGATCTTCGGGGTACCCTTACAACTGGTGAAGCCTTCCTGGGTGTGGGTCTGTTGACGGGTAACGGATTGTTCGATCCAACCTTCCTGACGTCGGTCAATGGTTCGATCGCACCGGGGCGTGGCTTTGGTGATCGAGGCACTTTGACAATCGCAGGTGATGTCATTTTGGCTTCCGGTACATTGGCTATCTTTGATGTCAGCCGGCGTGGTAATGATAAACTGGCTGTAATCGGCGATGACGATAATGATGGTATTATCTCGCTGGGTGGTACGGCGGCTGTGGTCAATGCCTTTGGGCGTCGCAGTGCTCGCTTCGGTCAGACGTTTGAGATCATCACGGCCGAAGGTGGCGTCGAAAATACGTTCGATGAAGTTGTTGGCCGGATCGGTGTTCTTTATCCGGAGCTTATCTATGGTCCGAACAATGTCACCGCGAGAATGCGGGCTCTCCGTTTCTCAGATTTCTTTAATGATAGCGGCGTAACCAATCCATTTGCCTTGGCATTTGGTCGAGCGCTGGATGGAGCTCGCGGGCGTTCGTACTCTGATCTGAGTAATGTCTACGGGTTGATTGACGTTATGGAGGCGAGCCAGTTGAGCGCGACCTTCCAGAGCCTGTCGGCAACGCAAGCCGGCCGCACGACGACACTCGATCAGCAGCAAAGTTCTGCTATGCGTAGTCTTGTGTCCGATCGGCTATCGCTGCTGGGTGCTAAAGAAGGTGTGAAAGGCAAGATCAGAATTATCGGCGCTCCGGGAGTTCTGAACAATCGTGAACTAACCAATAGTTCGGCTTCACAGCTTAGCTTTGCTGGAAACTACCAATCATCAAGCTGGAATGCTGTTCAGCTACCAGAGAATATGAGTGGTTTCATGTCGGCAGGATATAACCAGTCCACATTGGCGTTCGGCGGAAATGGTACGCAGGACAGACAGGGTAGTTGGCATATCGCTATGGGGCTCGAATTCGGTTTGGATGACCGCTCAACTATTGGTACGGCCTTCGGTTATGCCGATGGTGCCCAACAAGTAAGCGGCAGCTTGGCGAATGTTGAGACCAATCAGGCGTCCGTCTATGGTAATTATCGTCTTGGCGGTAACTTCTATATCGGTGGCCAAGCATCCATGTCTCATTCCCGGATCGACTCTGACAGCAGAATATCCGGCGGAGCGACTCTCAATAACTTGAAAACCAGCTCCTTGGCATTTGCGAGTGAAATTGAGGCAGGCTACAATATTGATGTAGATGGTCTCATGCTCACACCGCGCGCCAGTATCGGTTATTCATCGTACAGCGTTAATGGGTTCCGTGACAATGCGGGGAGCCTCGCAATGGCTGTTGATGAGATTAGCCGCTCCGGCCTGGAAGCTAAAGTAGGCCTTAAGGTGTCCGGTAGTGCTAAAATGGGTTTTGCTTCAGGATGGACGTTCCAGCCTGAAATGAAACTTGATTATGTTAACCGGATTTCCGGGAATGATACTAACTTCAGTGTAAGATTCCTGGATGCGGAAAATCTACCATTTGCCTTGCCGATTGGATTGCAAGATGCGTCTTATGGTGAGATGAAAGGTGGATTCAGTTTCGCCAATGGCCCGTTGAGCTTCGGCGCAGCGGTTGAGAGCCGGATAGGCCAACAGGTCTATCGCGACGATCGGGCCGTGGTGAATATGTCGATACGCTTCTGATCGTAGACATTTCCACACATTACAGGATATAGGAAAAGGGGCAGATTATTGCCCCTTTTTCGTATCGTAAATCATAGGGCAGCTATGTTGACCTTTTGACTTGAATGAAATAATATAACAATCAGTTGAAATAAATATTGCGCTGCAGCAATGCGGCAAAGCAGGAGATTTTGGATGGCTGAAGACAATAGCAAGACCAATTTGCCGCCATTATCCTTGCACGTCCCGGAACCCAAATATCGTCCTGGTGACACCGTTGATTATAGCGATGTGACTATCCCGAGAGCCGGTGACCAACCGCGACCTGATGTTAATAGCGCGCCAGCTGCGATGCGCGAGATGGTCTATGACATGGTACGCGTTTTGGATGATGATTATAAAGCGGTTGGGCCGTGGGATCCCAAACTTTCCGATGATACGTTGTTAAAGATGCTCAAGACGATGGCTCAGGTGCGAGCATTTGACGATCGTCTGCACCGAATGCAACGGCAGGGCAAAACCAGCTTCTATATGAAATGCACAGGCGAAGAAGCAACATCCGTCGCAGCGGCGATGGCGCTTGATAGTGATGACATGTGCTTCCCGAGCTATCGTCAGCAAGGCATTTTGTTTGTTCGTGGTTATCCGATGGTCGAAATGATCAATCAGATTTTCTCGAACCGGGAAGATAAATTGAAGGGCCGCCAGCTGCCAATCATGTATTGTTCTCGTCGGTTGGGATTCTTTTCCATTTCAGGCAATCTCGCGACCCAATATCCGCAGGCTGTGGGATGGGCGATGGCGAGTGCAGCTAAAGGTGACACGCGTATTGCTGCCACATGGTGCGGGGAGGGTTCCACGGCCGAGGGAGATTTCCACAGCGCGATGACCTTTGCCACGGTCTATAACGCGCCGATCATCATGAATGTTGTGAATAACCAATGGGCCATTTCTTCCTTTTCCGGTTTTGCGGGCGGAGAGCGAACCACATTTGCAGCACGGGCGGCCGGATATGGAATTGCAGGTTTACGGGTGGATGGTAATGACCCGTTGGCCGTTTACGCTGCAACCCAGTGGGCGGCCGAACGGGCGCGTACCAATAACGGTCCGACATTGATTGAGCATTTCACCTATCGCGCTGATGCACATAGCACGTCGGACGATCCGAGTGCTTATCGCAGTGCGCAAGAACGGGAAGAATGGCCTTTGGGCGATCCGATTACCCGATTGAAGCGCCATTTGATCCATCGTGGTGTGTGGAGCAAAGAGCAGCATGAAGCGCTCGACAAAGAATGTATTGAAGCGGTGAAAGTGGCAACCAAAGAGGCCGAGAAGAACGGCATATTAGGGCACGGTTTGCACCAGCCGTTTGAAACCATGTTCCAGGATGTCTTTGAAGAAATGCCTTGGCATCTGAAGGAACAAAGCGAACAGGCGAACAAAGAACGGGAAATCAAATGGCCTGATGCGGAGGCATCTAAATAATGACGACCATGAACATGATAGAAGCCATTAACAGTGGTCTGGACAATATGATGGCGCGTGATGATGATGTTGTCATTATGGGCGAAGATGTCGGCTATTTTGGCGGCGTTTTCCGGGCGACGGCCGGCTTACAGGAAAAACATGGCAAGACGCGGTGCTTCGATACGCCGATTAGCGAATGCGGGATTATCGGTGTGGCTGTCGGCATGGCGGCTTATGGGATGCGTCCTGTACCGGAAATCCAGTTTGCCGATTATATCTATCCCGGGCTCGATCAACTTGTGTCAGAAGCGGCGCGATTACGCTACCGGTCAGCGGCCGAGTTTACCAGCGCGATTACCGTGCGTTCGCCCTTTGGTGGCGGCATTTTTGGCGGACAGACGCATAGCCAGTCGCCGGAGAGCATGTTTACGCATGTCTGTGGGTTGAAGACCGTTATTCCTTCGACGCCTTATGATGCCAAGGGGCTGCTTATTTCAGCGATTGAGGACAATGACCCGGTGATGTTTTTTGAACCGAAGCGGATCTATAATGGCCCGTTTACCGGCTATTATGACAAGCCGGTTGAGCCCTGGTCGAAATTTGAGGCTTCAGAAGTTCCTGAGGATTATTACAAGATACCGATTGGCAAGGCGAACATCGTGCGGGAAGGTGAGGCGGTCACGGTTCTGGCTTATGGGACCATGGTGCATGTCGCAAATGCGGTGGTTGAAGAGCATGGTATAGACGCAGAAGTCATCGATTTGCGTACTCTCGTGCCCTTGGACATTGATACGATTGAAGAGTCAGTCAAGAAGACCGGGCGCTGCCTGATCATTCATGAGGCAACCCGGACCAGCGGTTTTGGCGCAGAACTGTCGGCCTTGGTGCAGGAACGATGCTTCTATCACCTTGAGGCACCGATTGAGCGAGTGACGGGATTTGATACGCCTTATCCTCATTCACTGGAATGGGCGTACTTCCCGGGACCGGTCCGGATTGGCGAAGCTTTGGATAAGATAGTCGGGGAGCTGACATCATGAGCATTTATACGTTCAACCTGCCGGATATCGGCGAAGGCATTGCCGAGGCGGAGATTGTCGCTTGGCATGTGAAGGTTGGTGACCGGGTCGAGGAAGATGACCAGATTGCCGACATGATGACCGACAAGGCAACGGTAGAAATGGAAGCGCCGGTATCGGGAACGATTGTTGCTGTTGCGGGGGAAGAAGGCGATATCATTGCCATCGGTTCTATGCTGGTTCAGATCGAGGCGGAAGGTGACGGAAGTGCCGCGGAAGCGGGACGGTCGGAAAGTGACGCGGTGGCCGAAAGTGGCGCTATGACGCCGCTTCAAACTACTGAAAATAAACAAGAAACTGAACCAGAGGTGGAGGCTCCAGCGCCTGCACCCGAAGTTGACAAAACCGTTACGGAACCACCCAAAAGTGACGTCATGGCAGCAGAAAATGCGCCATCGAAGAAGGTTCTCGCGACCCCCGCCGTGCGCAAACGCGCCGCGGATCTGGGTGTCGATCTGAGCCTTGTAAAGGCCCAGGGCGAGCATATCCGGCACAGCGATCTCGATGCCTATTTAAGCTATGGCAGCGGGCAGGGCTATCGGCCCGCAGGCGCCTCTCAGAAGCGCGATGATGAGCAAATCAAGGTCATCGGAATGCGCCGCAAGATTGCTCAGAACATGGCGGAATCGAAGCGCCATATTCCGCATTTTTCCTATGTCGACGAGATTGATATGACCACGCTCGAAGACATGCGCGCGGACCTCAATGCCAATCGCGGCGAACGGCCAAAGCTGACCATGCTGCCTTTGATGATCGTCGCCATTTGCAAATCATTGCCGCAATTTCCGATGCTCAACGCCACCTATGACGACGAGGCCGGCCTGGTGACGCGTCATGGCGCCGTGCACCTGGGCATGGCCACACAGACCGATCAGGGCCTCATGGTGCCTGTTATAAGGGACGCACAGGACAAGAATATCTGGCAATTAGCCGCAGAAATCGGCCGTTTATCGGCTGCTGCCCGTGATGGCAGCGCAAAGGCGGACGAATTGTCGGGATCGACGCTGACATTGACGTCTCTGGGGCCTTTGGGCGGTATTGCCACCACACCTGTCATTCAACGCCCACAGGTCGCGATTATCGGTCCTAACAAGATCGTCGAGCGCCCCATGATCATTGACGGCGAGATTCAAGCGCGCAAGCTGATGAATCTGTCGATCTCGTGTGATCACAGGGTCGTGGACGGCTATGATGCCGCCAGTTATGTGCAGGCGCTCAAGCATTTGCTCGAAACACCTGTATTGTTGTTCGCTGAGTGACCCCAAGGCCATCGATCATAGCGCGGCACCCTCAGTAAAGCCGTTACCTCCCCAAAGGTTCCGGCCTTGCCAAGGCTATGCGCTGATCCGATCAGCTTGTTGATCCGCCGACTGAAAGGCAGCGGATTTTAGACGCAACTCACCCCTTAAAGCCCCAGGTTTCCTAAGGTTTGCTGGTCGAATTTCAGGCGGAAGGTGATGAAGGGCCCATCTCTGGTATAGCGACTTTCTTCAAAGTCGCGGTCTTCAAAACCCACCACATTATAGCCGAGCGAGATATAGCCGTTCTTAAACGGTGTGATCCCGATACTCGGTCCCCCGCTATAGGCAATCGTATCGAAATCCGTGCCTATTCGCGCAGTCGCCTGTCCGCCGATATCAATGGTATCGGAAAGGTCGAACTTGACGTCCGCCCCGATCACATTGCTCCAGCCTTTGACATCATCCTCACCAAATTTATCGAAAACATAGCGGCTTCCCCAAAAGAAACTATATTCTCCGGATTCAGTGAAAAATCCGTCATCCGCGTCAATCGGCGTGTAATTGACGCTTAAACTATTGATAATTCTACGAGAAGTGACGTCCCCGTTGACGAGAAGCGGCGCGCCGCCAATCGGTCCGGACGTCCCTGCGGTCGCGTTGCGTACCCGGTCTTCGCGGAACTCGAGTTTCTCAAGCCACGACCAGCGGCTGTCCGCTGGACGATGGGCCCAGCTGGCTTCGGCTTCGATGACCCTTGTGCTGGTGCCGGTTTCATCTTCTGCAACAAAGATGCTTCCGACGGCGCCCAGGGAACTGCCTTCACCAATCTGTTTCAAAACGGCAGAGGAGAATCCATAGCGCTCGCTGAGATCGCCATCGCGATATTCTGCGCGCGATACCCAGCTCCAGTCGTCATGACGATAGGTGGCACCAGCCGTGACAGCGACAAAGTCCTCGGTCAAAGAGCCATCATTGCCCAGGAAACCGCCGGAAGCGACAGGTTGTTCGTCATTAATCACATCGCTGCGGTCAAAACCCCCCAAGGTTTCGTTGCCATCGAGTGAGAAATCGATCGTCCATTTGTCGTCGAGCGGAATAGACTGCGTAAGCCCGTAAGCCGCAAAGGTGCGTGGTCCAAATTCGGTAATTTCCTGTTGATTGGCGCTGACCACTGCACGGGCGCCATCCCACGGCGCGACATCGACACCGATCCGGGCCGTGCGGGCATCGATGTTTTCGCCGTCGGCAATCTCGTATGTGCCGACCAATTTGATATCATTGGTGATCGCATAGCGCGCCGTGACAGAGTGACGGGCAGGGAAGTCTATGCTCTCATCCTGTCCGCCCAATGCGAATTCGGTCTGCGCGTCGAGTTCGAGCTTGCCGTCAAACAGTCGTTGCGTCGCACCAAGTCGCGCTAATGTTGAGCGATTGACCGTGCCGTCCGACAATCTGTCTTCGGCATGGACGACGCCAGCGCGCAGGGCGGTATTGTCGTTGCGATATTCGATTTCCGCTGTTCCAGAGCGCCGACGGGCGTTGGAAGTCAGGAAGTTTTCCTGATAACCGCTAGCGGCAAGCGAGAGTTTGTCACTCAGACGCACCCGCGTATCGATTCCGAATTTGCGCGTGCCGCTTTCTGCAGCGTTGAGTTGACCTAGGCCAAAGCCCGCGGATTGTTGACGGACATAGGCGAGCACGTCGAAGTTAGAGCCATGATGCTCGGCCTCGACCAGCCAAGCGACGGCGCTATCCGCACCGCGTGGCTCACCGTTCAGCACATCGGCATTCTTGTCTTCGCTGTCACTGGAGGCGACCTCTGCGCGGAATTCCGTTTTCAGATTGGGCCGGTAGCGAACATCCACGCCGACGAGATCGCTTTTGACGCTTTCATTCTCATCATGGATGGCAGTTGCACCAATTTTGAACTTCTTGTCCTTCGACTGATAGGTCAAACGTCCACCAGCGTTCAGATCGCGGCCGCCCACGCCCAATACTTCATATTCGGCAATGATGAATTGCGGGTCGAGGCCGCTGCTGCGGCTCAAAATCGGCTCACGGAAACGCAAGGTGCCAGCGAGATAGTCGATGTCGTAATCGATATGGCGCGTTAGTTCTTTGCGCTCGACGATACGGTCAGAGCGCAGGCGGTCGCGGGTTTCCAGCGTGATACGCTCGCTGTTGGCGATGATATCACGGGTGGAGAGGGCATAAGGGCCGGACAGGCCGTTGCCCTGAATTTCCTCACGCCGGAAACGATTGGCGGCATCCGCACCAAAGGCCAGCGCGCTGACCTGATCGCTACGGTATTCAGCCTTCACACCGTTAAAGGCGCGCTGATAGCGGGCCAGTTCCGGTTCATTGATGCCGGTCTCATAATCACCGAACAGCGCATAAAATTGCGGCCGTTCAAGTTTTAGATAGAGTCGGCGCACCGATGCGGCGTCATAGCGTTGCTCGGACCGATCAGCATAGACCGTGTAGTAGCGGCGCGGATCAATGACGCCGGCGAAGCGTGTTTCATCTTCCTCTTTGTCGGTGTCATAAGCCAGCGTCATCAGCCATTTGCCTGTAACCCGGCCTTTGGCGTAGAGCGCGACACGGCCATCGAGATTGATGTTGTCATCATCCTCGGTCAGATCTTCCAGACGCTCGTCGAGGGTGTTGAAACCCACGGTTCCTGCGGCAAAGCCGACCACTGTCCATGGACGGTTCCCGGGATCAAGCCAGGTTTCGATACGCTGTTCGCGCGATACTTCGCCATCGCGGAACGGGAAAGTAATGCTGACAGAGCCGGATGCGGTTGTCGGCGCGAGTTCGATATAGGCAATGCCTTCATCGCCCTCAACGCGCCACACAGGGGCGCCGCGTTCCAGGCCGGAAAGCTGGTTCGCCTGTTGTGCATCCACCTCAATGGCGGGGGCATAGGGGGCAGGGACGCTGAAATCGCCGGTTGCGCCGTGATGGGCCGGGCGGCCGTCACGATCCGTCAGGCGCACGGCCAGCACAGGCCGGGTAACGCCGTCCGCGATAAGAACGGATTTGTCTTTGAGCAGTTCTGCATTGAGCGGGCTCGCCGAATAGTGGACTTCGCGGGTCAGTTCCTCGACCAGCTTGCCGTTCTTGTCCAAAACCCGCGCTGTGAGCGTGTTTTTGCGGTTTTTAATGTCCAAGCCGCGCCAAATACTGATCTGTACCGATCCATTGGCGCTTTTCTCTTTGCCTTCAAACGACAGCGGATTGACCTTTTCGCCGTTGAGCGAGAGTTCCACACGTTGACCTTTGCGATGCTTCACCGCCGCCCGAAGCGATTTAACCCGTGGGTTATACCCGGTTTCGGGGAAGACAAAGGCGATGCCCGGCGCCTGGCCAGCGAGCCAGTTACGCTCGGCACCAGCAGCTTCCTGATCGGAAAGAGTTTTTGGTTTCTCGTATTTTTGAGCAGTCGTGACTTCACGTGCAGCGACCCCTTTAGCCCGGAAATCTGCGCGTTTCAGAGCGCCACCGCGGCCTTCGACAAAGCGCGATATGTCGCTGCCTGCGGCGCGGGTATTCTGCGCACAGTTGATCGGAGCCAAATCGGCAGGGAAAGTCGATGGATCGACCTGAACGACGTGCAAACCGGGTCTGATGCCCTCAAAATGATAGCGACCATCTTCGTCCGTGACGGTGTAGGTTCCGTCCTGCAGCATGACGCGAACACCGCCAATTCCCGCGGCTTTGCGCGGGTCAACATCGCATCCGCCGTCGGTAATCCGGCCGATAATCGTGAATCTTTCGGAGATGCCGTCCCTTTGTATGCGCACGGGCACACTGGCAACAAGGCTTTCGGCGCCGCGGTTATCGCGCGCTTGGGCCGTGTTGATTGCATCTCCTGGGCTAGCGTCCTGACGGACTTCAGCCAAATAGGTTAGTAATCCGCTGCCTGCTGGGGGCAGGGCGGGCACATTGACAGAGAAATTCTGTCCGTTGGGCGCCACAATGGGCGTTACGAGGGCGCCATTATAGCGTACGGTGTCCACGCGCAGGCGCATGGCGTTCGGCAGCTGATCCTCAATCGTTATCGCACCGGTTGTCCGTACCGGATCGCTGTTCTGCACGGTGACCCGATACTGTATGGCATCTCCCGGGACGGCAATCGCTGTCGATGCCTCCTTGGTGATGGTTATCGGCACGCCAGGCCTGTCGAGCGGGATATCCACCCGGACCGGGGCCGGATCCTCCAGCGTGATGATCCCGCCATAAGAGCCATCCACGATGGTGAAGGGCAGGCCGTCCGTACGCCGGAAACCCGCCAGTTCTTCAGGCGTGGCCGCCGATGGCGCTGTATAGGGCGCTGGGGGCTCTATCAGCAGCCTGTACTGGCCGGGACGGGCAAAGGGGAAGCGATAGAAGCCTTCGGTGAAGTCATACACATTGCCGCCGCTATCGGTCACGGTTCCGCCGGAAATCACTGTGCTGGGGAACACAGAAACGCCGTCATCACCGAAAACCTCTGCTGGCAGGCCCGTAGCGACGTCTATGAGCGTCACCCGTGTGCCATCGACAGGGGCGCCATCGCCGCTGTCGAAGGTTTCACCAAAGGGATCGATCAAAATCCCGACTTCGACTGTGCCAATGGCACTACCGCTGACCTCGTCAATACCGACATCGAGCTGATCGCCAGGCTGCACGGAAAGGACGCAATCGCCCTGAACCGGCGCAGGCGGTATCGCTGCGGTATTGATCATGCCAACGAAACGGCCGCTATTAGGCTCAGTTTCAACGATATTGATGGTCTCTTGGTCGCCAGAAGGCGTCGTGAGAACAATATCGAAACTATCGATAGCGGCACTGTTCAGATTCCTGTTTGGGGCAAGAACTGAGACAATTAGTGGCTCTCCAGCGCGGATGCTGCTCGTTGGGGCGATTGCAGCCGGACTGGTATTAACTCCAGAAAACGCTCCGCGAAGCTCAACGGGGACATTGCCGCCGGAGCCTCTGCAGATTGTTCCTGGAAGATTAAGCTGTTCCGCACCTGGCGGATCATCAAAACGATATAAAGTGATCTCTGGTGGTACAGTTGGGGGTGCTACGACCTGAATATCGACGCGATTAGACGGGGTTTGCAGGCGTGTGCTGCCGACATCCCATTCCGCCTCTGCGACATTGGTTATAATAGGGAAGCTTTGGGCGTGTGCAGGAACCATAGAGGCAGGCGCGATCATCGCCCCTGCAGCAAGTGCCAGACTGACTGGCTTAAAAAGATTGGTTAACCAACGCATCCAAAAAAGGGGCCAAAAAAAGGGGAGGTGGCGACTTTCCGAATAGCCGGAAAGCCGCCACTTTCCTCATTTTTTAGTCCACCGTTGCCCGGAAGAGCAGCGTTTCAGTGGCGCCCGCAGCGACATCGCCAAGGTTGCCGCTGATGATGCCGCCGGACTCGCCCAGACCGCTTGCATCGGCGTTGGTGCCGCTGCCGTCACAGGCAAGAGCAGAAACAACACCGTTTGCGGTTGGAATGGTGGCTGGTCCAGAAACTGGAGCCGTCGCGTAGAAGGACAGGTCCAGAGCGGAAATATCATCCGAAATGCTAACGCTTGTTGCAGTCGCACTGCCGGTCGCGTTGGTTACAGCGATACAATATTCGATAACCGCACCCGGAATGGATTTCGGGTTGCTGCTACCATTTACCGGATCCCACAACACGGTGCTGGACTTCACAACGCTGACATTGGCGGCAGAAATCACGAAGTTATCCGTGTCAGAAGCCGATGCATTGACATATACGTTGTCGATATTCGATGCAGCGCCGGTACCATCTTCGGTATTTGCGCCGGCGTTAACGGTGTAATCACCACCAAGGCTTCCGCCTGTAGCACCCTCTTTGATGGTGGCAGTCAGTGTGATACCTGCGGCATCACCGGTTGCGAGACCCAATGGGATATCGCCGACAACATAGACGGTCGCATTGGCATCTTCAGCCAGCTCGTCGATGAATGTCGCGGTGTCTTCTGCTGGCTGATAGCCAGGAGTTGCGCCGGATTCGACGAAAATCTGCAGGCCCGTAACATCAAAGTCATCGGTACCGCTGAATGGTGTCGCAGCGCCTGTTGTTTGCTGAGCAGCGCTCAATTCGAAGTCAACCACATCGTTTGAATCGTTGGTCACCGTATAGGTCAGGAAGGCCGGGTTCGGCGCGCCTGCGGTCTGGCCTGGCGTGACCGATTGGGCAGCGCCATTGGCTTCCGAAACGGTCAAATCAAGCTTACGGTCAACCGTAAACGTGTCAGAATCGGTTTCAGCCGTCTGAGATACGCCGCCAACCTGATAGTTGACGGTAACATTGTTGGTAATCGCGTCGCCGGCGGTCGTTCCTGCAGCAAATGCCGGGTTTGCACCCAGCATTGCGGCAGTAACAGCGCTTGTGGCAACGAGAAGTTTCAGTTTACTGGTCATTACTGATCTCCTGTTTCACTCTACTGTGGATCGCCTTCACCCCCGCGGCGATCCGATACGGTTTGCGGTCATTTTACTGTCCCGCGAAATACAAGTTTTCCTTCCGAACCCACGGAAAGGGCACGATTAAATTTCCACTTGATATGCGTTACGTCGCTCATCAGGGCAGGGCGGACCTCCCCATTTTCGCGCGTATATTTAAGAGCCGAAAGCGGCCCCCAGTTTTTGCCTCCGTCTACGGAGACAATTTCGGTGCCATCAGACGTTCCATTGAACGCGACCGCTTTGGGGAGCGGGTTGGTGACAGAGAAATCGGTGGCTGGCGTGGTGCCAACATTCTTATATTTGACAACGAAGACGAGATTATCGCCTGGAATGACCGTTTTTGGCGCTTCCAGCGTTACAGCGGTCGTGCCATTTGGTTTCTTGACCGTGCGTTCGACAAAAACGTCGCTCGACAGCGCAACATTATTGGCAGCCATGGCAGCACTTGGTGCCATTCCTGGAATTACCAGGGCAGCCACTATTGCGAGACGCTTTAAAAGGTTGATTTTCATGATCATTCCTCAGTCAATCGTTACTTGAAAGGTGATGGTGCGCGTTTGTCCGCCGGGCACAGTGCCCAGGCTGACCGCTATTTCGCTGCCATCAAATGAGCCGGCATCGGCATCCGCATCGCTGTCGGTCAGGGAAGCCCCTTCCAATGTGATGGTTCCGGCCGTGTAGGTTGTGTCTGCCGGTATATCGTCAGTAATGTTCAGATTGGTCAGGCTGCCCGAACCGGTAATCGTTGCAACCAGTTGATAGGTGATCGTTGCGCCTGGTACGGGCTGGGTTCCACCGAATTGATCAACGATGGTGGCACTTTTTACCAGTGCGACCTGTGCCGCCTGGATCAGGAAAAAGCTGCTATCTTCGCCGTCAGCACCAGTTGAGCCGACAACAGCGTCGCCGCCGCCATCACCTTGCCCTGCAAAACTTGTTCCCGGAGCGCCGCTACCGGTAGTCGCTACAGCAGAGAGTTCAACTTCGGCACGTTGCCCATCTGTTGCAGAAACCGGAATATCGGAAAGGATGAAGATGCTGATACTGGCATCTGCTGCCAGTACAGGGTCGTTTGATCCGGGTGAGTATAGAGTGTCCACTCCTGGATCGAAAACGCCGTTGCTATCCGCATCGAGGTAGATAACGGCATTGCTGGTATCAAAATCATCACCGCCTTTGGCTGTGTCAGCCGAAAGCGTAAATGCTTCACTACCATTTCCTGTATTGGTAACTTGATAGCTTGTGACTTGCTGTGTGGCACCGCTGTCTACAGCAATATCGCCGGGATCACTCGATGCGACGGTGACATCAAGCAATTCATCAACTGTGATTGTAACGGTATTGGAATCAACAACAACGGAACCGCCCGGCCCGTCATAGGTCGCCTGTGCGACATTGACGATATCCGTGCCAGCGATCGTACCAGCTGCATGCGCGCTGGGGGCTCCGATTGCAAACGAACCGGTTCCGGCGACCAGCGCCATGAAGGCACTGATACAGCGGTGTCGTCGAGACAGGTTTTTAATCCTAAGCATCTTTGTTCCCACAAATTTCTTGCGTTCGCTATGCGGGAAAAAGGAAAATATTTAGTAAACATGACGTCAAAAACCTGGATGGGGTGACGTCATGAAAACTCTTGAAAAACCGGGGTTTTTTAGAGTTAACATCTATGTTTTTTAGCTTTTGCTTAACGCTGTTTTAACTGTAACAAAATGTAACAGCGGCAAACATATGTAACATGTCTGTCCGGAATGGACCTTTCGGATAGTGTCGCGGTTAAATGCCCGATGACGTCAAATTGACGTCAACTTGACCCATTTGACGGAACGATTTCCTTTGTGAATTCAACGTCTGGCAAATTTTCTTTGAATCTTTGCAAGAGTGTTGTTGACAGTCAGGCAGAGCTCTTATACTTGCGCTTCTCCACTGCATAGCAAGGCACATATGCCGATGCTTAAGCGGGTGTAGCTCAGTTGGTTAGAGCGCCGGCCTGTCACGCCGGAGGTCGCGAGTTCAAGTCTCGTCACTCGCGCCATTGCCTCAAAAGAGGCGAATGGCGGTTCAGGAACGGAATTTCCCGGTATTTATCCAAAGCAGCAACGGTTTGATCGGATATATCCAGATAATCCCGGCAATCACGTAGATCGGCAGCTGCAACCAGAAATTCAGATCGCTGATCCAGTCTATCAAGCTGACGACAATGCCGCTCCAGATCAGAATGAAGACCAGCATTAAGATCACCCCAACCGGTGCGCGCCAATTGGGCGAATCCGGTGGATTATGAGGCGTTTTATTGTCGGGTTCTGTCGTCATGACGTCATCTCAACTCTTTGAATTATTTCAGATTCTGTCACAATCATCTCCAAAGTGACGTCATGAGCCTGCATTGGGATATTATCCGCTTCTTGTACGGACCATGCGAGGCCTATTCGCGTCGCTTTCGGATAGTTTTCAAAGGTTCGGTCATAATGCCCTTTGCCTTGTCCGAGTCGACCCATGGACCGATCAAAGGCAATCATTGGAGTGATGATCAAATCTGGCGTTACAACAGGACAATCGGCGCCAGGCTCGGAGATATTCTGATATCCGGTTTCCAGCAATTCAATATTGTCGACCTGGCGGAATTCCAACGGGGAATCCCCCGTAACCACTGGAAATGCAATTATTTTCCCGATTTCGATGCAATATTCCGCCAGTCTCGCCGTCGGTGCTTCAGAGCCCATTGCACTGTACAGCGCAATGACTTCGCTTTGCTCGATCAGTTTCGCTAAAGGGGAGGGGGGGCGGCGGAATGCCAAGCCCTTTGTCGCGGGATCCAATTGACTATGAAAAGCATCGCGTCGCCGTCGATATTCTTCACGTAAATTCTTCTTATTATCTGATAAGTTATTCAAAAAATGATCTTTCTTGGAGAAAGGTGACGGGACCGCCAGGGTCGTTTGCCGGAAAATCCTCTGACGCCTATTACGTCAGGTGGGCGCCATATGCTTCGAACCCGACTTCCGAAAAGCCCGCAATCCGAGCAGGGACAGCTCCCTTGGATGTTATATCGCCTCAGGGATGTTCGCTTCTGGCTCGTGCCAGGCAGTACCCGTCTATGGCTATCTAGGGGCTATTGCTGCCTTGCTCAAGGCTGTTCGCAAATGCTTCGGCGCGATCCGCCAGTTTTTCGAGGGCGAGTAGCACGCGTTCATCCTCGGCATCATTGGTTTTCTGCGGCTTATTGGCCGGAGGGATAGCGGCCTGGGGTGTCGGGCTATTGCCTGCAGCCGTTTTGGTGCCATGCAGCTCGTCAGCAAGCAACAGTGAGGTAAACAGCAGCATACGGCTTTCTGTGAGGCCGGCAGGGTCGCCCGCTTCCCCTGCTTTTGCGTCCACCATTGCGCCCAATTTGCCAAGATGCTCCTCTTCGCCATCCTGACAGGTGACCATGAAAGAGCGACCGCCGATTTCCAGCTTTACCTGTGCCATATCAACGCTCCTGTTGGGCGATCAGCCCGTCAATCGTATGGATAGCCTGTTTCATTTCCTCTTTGAGGGCCGCATGGCGCTTTTCCAGCGCTGCGTCAGGCTGATGGCTAGTCGCGGTTTCTTTGGCCGTCTCTATGCGGCTAAGCGCCCTTTCTATCCGGCCGATCGCTAGGATCACTCGTTCGTTTTCCATGACTTGGTTCCGACTTATAAGTTATTGTGTTTCATTGGTAACAATCTAACGCCGCTGCGTAAACAACAGATCGGTGAAGCGCAGCCTTGACGATATGAGCGCAGGCCAGCAAAGGGTGTGTCAAATTGGCGAATCGGTAGATTTCCAAAGTCCACCGTTGTCACAACCTGATCACTGCTGGGGGATCCGAAAAACATGGCCGTTTCCGAGAAAATTTCTGAAAAAACTATGGCAAATGCCATTCGGGCGCTGTCCATGGATGCGGTCCAGGCGGCCAATAGCGGCCATCCCGGCATGCCGATGGGAATGGCCGATGTAGCAACCGTGTTGTTCAGCGATTTTCTAAAATATGACCCAAAAGCCCCGAAATGGGCGGATAGAGACCGGTTTGTTCTGTCAGCGGGCCACGGCTCCATGCTGATCTACTCGCTTTTGCACCTGACTGGCTATGAGCGTCCGACTTTGCAGGATATCAAGGATTTCAGGCAATTATCATCTCCTTGTGCCGGTCACCCTGAGAATTTCAAGCTGGAAGGCGTGGAGGCGACTACTGGGCCGTTAGGGCAGGGTTTTGCCATGGCCGTGGGCATGGCGATTGCTGAGCGGCATCTAAACGCGCATTTTGGTGATGATCTCGTAGACCACAAAACCTGGGTTATTGCCGGCGATGGCTGCCTCATGGAAGCGATCAACCATGAAGCGGTCGGCTTGGCCGGTCATCTGCAGCTGGGCCGCCTTAACGTTCTGTGGGACGATAATGGCATAACCATTGATGGCGGCACGGAATTATCCACAAGCGAGGATATCCCGGCGCGTTACCGGGCTTCTGGCTGGCATGTCGTGTCCTGTGACGGGCATGATTTTGACGATATTCGCAAGGCGCTGAAAGAGGCTGAGGCAGATCCGCGGCCCTCGCTCGTGGCTTGTAAGACGGTAATTGGCTATGGAGCGCCCACAAAACAGGGGACTTCCGCGACCCACGGCGCGCCGCTCGGGGATGAAGAAATCGCTGGAACGCGGGATGCATTGGGCTGGGATCATGAACCTTTCGTCGTTCCTGATGATGTGCGGGGCGCCTGGCTGGCCTTGGGAGAAAAGGGCGCAGTGGCACATGAGGCCTGGAATACAAGGCTTTCCAGCCATGGCGACAAGGCAGAGTTTGAGCGCCGGATGTCCGGTGCTTTGCCGGATGGCAGCGCGATGCAGGACTACCTCAACGGTCTGGCAAAGGATCCGCCCAAGGTTGCCACCCGCAAGGCCTCGGAGATGGCCTTGGGCGCGATAACCGCCGCTCTGCCAGAGATGGTCGGTGGCAGCGCGGATCTTACAGGTTCAAACAATACCAAAACTTCGTCTACTAAGCCATTGACTAAAGATGATTATTCTGGGCGCTATATCTATTATGGTATCCGTGAATTTGGCATGGCTGCCGCCATGAACGGTATGGCACTGCATGGCGGCATCATCCCCTATGGCGGTACATTCCTCGTCTTTACCGACTATTGCCGAGGCGCGATGCGGCTTTCGGCCATTCAGAACACGCGGGCAATCTATGTGATGACCCATGACAGCATCGGATTGGGCGAGGATGGGCCGACCCATCAACCGATTGAACATCTGCAAAGCCTCCGCGCTATGCCGAATATGCAAGTTTTCCGGCCTGCCGATGCGATTGAGACAGCGGAATGCTGGGCATTGGCGATCAAGCGGTCCGAAGGGCCTTCGACGCTGGCTTTAACCCGTCAGGGCCTGCCGCCGTTACGCCATGACGTCAGCGTAAACCATTGTGAAAAAGGGGCTTATTGCATTAAGCCTGCGGAGAATGAAAAACGGGTTGTTCTCATTGCCACGGGTTCTGAAGTATCGCTGGCAATGGACGTTGCGGCGGGGCTGGAAGCTAATGGCGTTGGTGCGGACGTGATATCCATGCCCTGTACCGAACTATTCGACGCGCAAAGCGATGCGTATAAATCAGAACTGCTCGGTGACTCCGGAATATTACGGGTTTCCATTGAAGCCGGAACTACCTTTGGTTGGGAACGCTACACAGGGCTCGATGGCATGCGCTTCGGTATAGACAGCTTTGGCGCATCTGCACCGATCAAAGACCTGTTCGAACATTTTGGTCTCACGGCAGACGCAATTACACCGCAAATAATGACAAAACTGGGCTGAAAACAGCTAAAAACTGGAATTCAAAGGAGCAACATCTATGACAAAAGTAGCAATTAACGGATTTGGTCGCATCGGTCGTTTGGTGGCCCGCGCTATTCTTGAGCGTCCGGACTGCGGGCTCGAGCTGGTTGCGATTAACGATCTTGCCGATGCGAACGCCAATGCGCTTTTGTTCGGTTATGACAGCGTCCACGGCCGTTTCCCGGGCGAAGTGAGCGCCGATGGCGATAGCATCATCGTCAACGGCAAGAAAATAGCTGTTACTTCGGAACGCGAGCCAGGCAAGCTGCCCCATGGCGAAATGGGCATTGATATCGTTCTGGAATGCACCGGTTTCTTCCAATCGGTCGAAGCGGCGCAACCGCATATTGACGCAGGCGCAAAACGCGTTTTGATCTCCGCACCGGCAAAAGGTGACCTGAAAACGGTCGTCTACGGGGTGAACCATGACGTATTGACGTCATCGGATGTCATTGTTTCTAATGCATCTTGTACGACAAACTGCCTGGCACCGGTTGCAAAGGTATTGAACGATGCGGTTGGCATTGAGCGCGGTTTCATGACCACGATTCACAGCTATACCAATGACCAGCGCATGCTGGATCAGATGCATAGCGATATGCGCCGCGCCCGTGCTGGTGCGGTCAACATGATCCCGACCACCACAGGTGCTGCCCGGGCGGTTGGCTTGGTGCTTCCAGAGCTTAACGGCAAGCTGGACGGCTCTTCGGTTCGTGTACCGACACCGAATGTCAGCTTGGTGGACCTGGTGTTTACGCCAGGCCGCGACACCAGCGTAGAGGAGATCAACGCAGCGCTGAAAGCCGCAGCAGACGGGCCAATGAACGGCGTTCTGGTTTTCGAAGACAAACCGCTGGTATCCAGCGATTTCAATCATCAGCCAGCCAGTTCTTCGGTGGACAGCCTTGAAACCACCGTCATGGATGGCAAGCTCGTTCGCGTTGTTAGCTGGTATGACAATGAATGGGGTTTCTCCAATCGCATGATCGACACAGCGGGCGTTATGGCAGGTTTGCTCTAAACAGAAAGGTTCTGAGCAATGGCTGGCAACAATTTTAAAACGCTGGATGATATTGGGGATGTGACAGGAAAGCCCGGCCTTGTCCGGGTGGACCTGAATGTCCCAATGGCAGACGGCAAGGTAACCGATGACACAAGGTTGAAGGCGGTTGTTCCAACTGTCACGGAACTCGCAGATCGCGGCGCCAAAGTGCTGTTGCTGGCCCATTTCGGGCGGCCAAAAGGCAAGGCGGATATGCAATATTCGCTAGAGCCTGTTGTCGCGCCTCTTGCCAAAATCCTTGGCCGCGATGTCGGCTTCATGCAAATGCCAGATCGCGATACGATAGATGCGTTGCCTAATGGTAGTGTTGTCGTTGTTGAAAACAGCCGTTTTGCGCCGGGTGAGGAGAAAAATGATCCGGGCATGGCCAAGGCCATTGCCTCTTTCGGGACATTTTACGTCAATGACGCCTTTTCCGCTGCTCACCGCGCCCATGTCACGACCGCAGGTTTGGCGGATCATCTGCCCGCCTATGCCGGGCGTTCCATGGAGCGGGAACTGAGCGCATTGAACAAAGCGCTCGGTGACCCTGAGCATCCGGTGGTGGCGGTTGTTGGCGGTGCGAAAGTTTCCAGCAAACTCGATGTTTTGCGGCAAATGGTCGAGAAGGTGGATCACCTGATCATCGGCGGCGGGATGGCCAATACTTTCCTGGCGGCGCGCGGTGTGGATGTTGGCAAATCGTTGTGTGAGCATGACCTGACCGATACCGCCATTGAAATATTGGACGCGGCCGACAGAGCGGATTGCACAGTGCATCTGCCCTATGATGTGGTTGTCGCGAAAGAATTTGCACCCAACCCGCCAACGCGCACCGTCAATGTGCATGAGGTTGCCGAGGATGAAATGATCCTCGATGTCGGCCCGGCAGCGGTTGAAGCCCTGTCCGATGTGCTGAAAACCTGCAAAACACTGGTCTGGAACGGACCCATGGGCGCGTTTGAGACACCGCCCTTTGATATGGCGACTGTCGCTCTTGCAAAAACAGCGGCGGCGCTGACCAAGGAGGGCTCCTTGCTCTCCGTTGCTGGCGGCGGCGATACGGTTGCTGCGCTCAATCATGCCGGTGTGGCCGATGATTTCAGCTTTGTTTCGACGGCAGGCGGCGCTTTCCTCGAATGGATGGAAGGCAAGGAATTGCCGGGCGTAAAGGCCCTGCAAAAATGAACATCCGGCCTGCAGAAGATAAAGACAGGCCGATAATCGCCGATATCCATGCGCGCAGCTGGCAAGAAAACTATCGCGACTATTTGTCTGATGACCTGCTCGATAACCGTCTGTCCGAAATGATGGCCGATCGTTGGGCCAATATGGACATTGGCGCGCAGGACATTGTGCTGGTGGCTGAAGATGATCAGGTACAGGGTTTTGTTGCCGTCTGGGATGACGAGATGCCCTATATCGACAATCTCCACGTTAGCAGCGACTGCCGATCCAAGGGCATTGGCCGCAAATTGCTCGCCGCAGCCGCCCGTGCGGCCAAGGCAAATGGCCGCAAAACGATATGGCTGCACGTGGTTGTCGGCAATGACCGCGCCCGCAACCTCTACACCCGTCTGGGCGGCGTTCCCGACGGGGTTGAAGACAAAGACCTTTATGGAACCATGGTTCCGAACGAGCGCATCTTATGGCGGGATATCAACATTCTTGCTGAACAATCAAACTAGATAAGGACGAACTTCATGCATGATCCGAAGATGATGGACAAAATCGAAAATGGCGCTGGCTTTATTGCGGCCCTCGACCAGAGCGGCGGTTCTACGCCAAAAGCGCTGAGAGGCTATGGTGTTGAAGAAGATGCCTATTCCAATGATGATGAGATGTTTGCCCTGATCCACGGCATGCGCAGCCGGATCGTGACCGCGCCAAGCTTTGGCAGCGGCAAAGTAATCGGCGCGATCCTGTTTGAAAAAACCATGGACGGCGAAGCCGATGGCAGGTCTGTTCCAACTTTGCTTTGGGAACGCGGTGTGGTGCCATTCCTGAAAGTGGACAAGGGTCTGGAAGACGAAGCCGATGGCGTTCAGATGATGAAGCCCATGCCGGAACTGGACGCTTTGCTGGAGCGGGCCAAGGCAAAAGGCGTGTTTGGAACCAAAATGCGTTCGGTCATCAATCTCGCTTCGCCAACGGGTATTGCAGCGATTGTTAAACAGCAATTTGATGTTGCCAGCCAGATTCTGGACCATGGCCTGATGCCGATGATCGAGCCGGAGGTGAACATCAAGGGCGCAGAGCGTATGCAATGCGATGCAATCTTGTTGGAAGAAATTACTAAGCAGCTCGACGCGCTGCCAGAAGATCGCAAGGTGATGTTGAAACTGTCGATCCCCGCAGAAGCCAATTTATATGCACCGCTTGTCGATCATCCCCGGGTGGCTCGCGTTGTGGCTCTTTCAGGCGGTTTCTCCCGCGATGAGGCTTGCACAGAGCTGGCCAAAAATCGCGGTATGATCGCCAGTTTCTCTCGGGCGTTGCTACAGGATCTGCGGCATAGCATGACCGACGAAGAATTTGATGCTTCGCTCGGTGGTGCGATTGATCAGATTCATACGGCTTCTATGGCTAAGGTCTAGAATCCCCCGCGGTTTCAAATTGTCTGAGAGGTGTTGTTTGACAGGTTTGTTTCGTAATTTGGCGCTATTTTTGGCTGTTGTTTCCGCTTGCAGTCTAAACATATCGCCTGTTTATGCTTGCTCGGTTGTTCGAGGCTACAAAGTTCCCACAAATCTGGAATTGGCCAAGACTGCAGATGTGATTGTTATTGCCAAGGTCGTTGGCAAAAAGGTCGGCGAGAATCAATTTGACGGTAGTGTGATTGCTCGACCTTATGCTCTTCTAAAAGGATCAGCATTACCTAAGGAAATCGAAATTCCTGGAGCATGGTTGGAAACTGACCTTGATCAAAGAGCAAAGAGAAGTGATCCGAGGGAATTGAGAGAGCCAAACCCTGATGCAATGATTGGTGGATGCGTGAGATACATTTTTGCGAAAGGGATGAAGCTAGTCCTTTTCCTTAAGGATACAAATCAAGGGAGTTTTGAACTCTATCGCAGCCCTTTTTCACGAGACGCCGAGGATGTTAGCGGTGAAAACTCACTTTGGGTCAAGGCAATCAAAGAATATATAGTGATTGGTGAACTGCCCAAGCGCGAACAGAAAAAACGGATCCGCGCTCGTATCAAGGAACTGGAATTGCAAACAGATGATCCAGATGCTTTAGCAGTTGCGGGGGATATGGCTATAGAGCTCTCTGGAAAACGGCTTCCTCCTTATGACTGAAACCTATGGTTGCCAACTCTATCTTATTTCACCGCTCGAAACGAGCGGTGATTTTCCCGACCAGTTGCGGTCTGCGCTGGAAGCCGGACCGGTTGCTGCGTTCCAGTTTCGCGTGAAAGATATCGATCGAGACGAAGCGGTGCGCCTGGCAGAACCGCTTAAGGACATATGCGATGCGCATGATGTGGCCTTTGTCGTGAACGATGATGTCGCGCTTGCTAAGCGCCTGGGCGCTGATGGTGTGCATCTGGGGCAGGGGGATGGTGACCTGAAAGACGCGCGGGCACAGCTGGGGGATCAGGTGCAGATAGGTATTACCTGCCATGACAGCCGCCATCTGGCCATGGAGGCAGGCGAGGGTGGTGCGAACTATGTCGCCTTTGGTGCCTTTTTCCCGACACAGACAAAGGAAACGCATCACCGGCCCGAAGCCGATCTGTTGCAATGGTGGTCCACGATGATGGAAATCCCCTGTGTGGCTATTGGCGGGATTTCACCGGATAACTGCAAAGCACTGGTGGACGCGGGTGCTGATTTTCTAGCGGTCAGCGGTAGTGTGTGGAACGATCCCAAAGGCCCTGCGCATGCCGTAAAGCGCTTTAATGAAATTTTGTTGGCAGACTAAATCTGTTCAGGACGAGCTTCTGGTGACGCCGAGATTCGATGTCACATAATGGGCAACAAATCGGTCCATGGAAGGCAGAGTAAAATTGGGAAGTTGTTCCAATTCTCTTACATAGCCGGGAAGCGGTATGAAGGTGCTTACTCTACCATCGCGGATGGAATAGCCAAATAGACCAGCAGCAACGGGTCGGCCTCTTTGCCTGTCCGACATAGGCCAACTTTCTGAGCGGTCGATGGTATCTGCTTGTGCCATATCGCTTAGTTACAATGATGTCAGTGCAGCGTATTGTATGAAAAAGACAGGTAGGGATGAATTAGGGCTTGGTAACGAAATAGCCCTTATGACTTTCGAGGAAATTTCTCACGAAACTCTCTTCGGAAGGCATGCCAAAATGAGGCATGCGCTCAATTTCACTTAAGAAACCGCCAAGGGATGGCCGCGCTGCGGAAGGCGCGCGCGCTATCGACGCGCTAAACAAACCCGCAGCGGGAGCAGTTATTTCTTCGGTTGGCACCGAGCCAGGGATATCTTCCATCAATTGCCGGGTAGAACGGGCATAGCAATATGTATTGTATGAAAACGCCATATCCGGTTCTTGCTACGCTTGCCTATATGCGTGGACCGTTATAGAGGGCCGCAACACAAGATTAGCGAAAGCGAGATGTTCGATGAAAATCAGCGGCGTAGATATCCGTCCCGGCAATATTTTGGATTATGAAAATGGCCTTTGGAAAGTCGCCAAGATTCAGCATACCCAGCCTGGTAAGGGCGGTGCTTACATGCAGGTGGAGATGAAGAATCTGGTGGACGGGCGCAAAACCAATGTGCGGTTCCGTAGCGCCGACACGGTTGAGAAGGTGCGGCTGGACACCAAGGAATTTCAATATCTGTTTGCAGATGGTGATATGCTGACCTTTATGGACAAGGAAAATTACGAGCAGATCACATTGCCAAACGATTTGCTCGGTGATGCTGCTGAATTTTTGCAGGACGGCATGGATGTGATGCTCGAGCTTTACGAAGAGAAACCAATTTCCGTTCAGCTACCTGATCAAATCGAAGCTGAAATCGTTGAAGCCGATGCGGTCGTGAAAGGCCAAACGGCTTCGTCAAGTTACAAGCCGGCTGTTCTGGACAATGGTGTGCGCGTCATGGTGCCACCATTTATTTCGGCTGGTACGCGGATCATTGTCGATGTTTATGCCCGCGAATATGTTGGTAAAGCTTAGTTAGCCTTTAAGTCCCTTGCCTAGAGTGAGGGATTGGGGTGGAATTGCACCATCCCGGAAATTTAAAGCTGGCACTAAGTCAGCTTTCTCATATCCCACCCCTTATCCCCTCCCTTGATTGGGAGGGGTGGAGTTTTGAAATGCCTGCACATTCTGCCCTTATTACCGTCATGGAACGCGCCGCTCGTAAGGCGGGATCGCGTCTGCGCCGCGACTTTGGTGAAGTGGAGCATTTGCAGGTTTCCAAAAAAGGCCCCGCGGACTTCGTGTCCAAAGCCGACATGCGGTCGGAGCGTATCCTTTATGACGAGCTGTCAAAAGTGCGTCCCGGCTGGGGTTTCGTTCTGGAAGAAGGCGGCATGATCGAAGGTGAAGAGGGCAAACCACGCTGGATTGTGGATCCGCTGGATGGCACCAGCAATTTTCTCCACGGCATTCCACATTTTGCAATTTCCATAGCTGTGCAGGAACGATCCTATGATGGCAAAGGCTGGGGCAAGATTACCAGCGGCCTTATTTATGAGCCCTTGAATGATAACACATGGTGGGCAGAACTGGATCGCGGTGCGTATCTTGGCGACAAGCGTTTGCGCGTATCCGCGCGCCGCGAGCTATCGGATGCGTTGATCGCCACCGGTATCCCGTTCAAGGGACATGGCGATCTTTCCGATTGGTCTCGCATTTTTGGAGCGATTGCACCGCAAGTCGCTGGCATCCGCCGCAATGGTGCTGCAACGCTTGATCTCGCCTGGCTGGCAGCGGGCCGGTATGATGGCTTTTGGGAAGCGGATCTGCAAGTTTGGGATGTCGCTGCGGGGATATTGATGGTACGCGAAGCCGGAGGTTTTGTGAGCGACTATACCGGCGGCGATCAACCTATCGGACAGCGTGAAATACTGGCTGCAAACGAGGCGCTTCATACCAAGCTGCACAAAATTCTCGCCAAGTCGCTACTCTAACCATGTAGTCAGCGATAGATAGCGCCAATTCGAGCCATTTGGCCCTTGCAGCATGGCCAGCCTGTCCCTAAAAGCGGCCCAGAATTTTAGAGAAACGAGTCTTTTGTGGTCGATCTTTCCGAATATGCCCCGATCCTGCTTTTTCTTGCAGTGGCCCTCAGTCTGTCTGCCCTTTTTGTTTTTCTACCCATGGGTGTGTCACGACTGACCGGGACACATAGCCCGGATCCTGAAAAACTGTCCGAATATGAGTGCGGTTTTCCCGCTTTTGAAGACTCGCGCAGCCAGTTTGACGTGCGCTTTTATCTCGTTGCTATTCTCTTTATCATTTTTGATCTGGAGGCAGCCTTCCTGTTTCCCTGGGCGGTCTCCCTGGGACAAATTGGCTGGATCGGCTGGTCGTCGATGATGATCTTCCTCATAATCCTGACGGTAGGATTTATTTACGAATGGAAAATGGGAGCGCTCGATTGGGAGTAGAAACTGGCAGCAACGTTATCCTGAATGCGGATGGTACGCCAATGGCCCCAAATACGCAGCCAGATGAAGCGTTTTTCAAAGATCTGAACGCGGAAGTGAATGACAAGGGTTTTCTTGTCACGTCCACCGAAGATCTGTTCCAATGGGCGCGTACCGGTTCGCTCTGGTGGATGACCTTTGGTCTCGCCTGCTGTGCGGTTGAGATGATCCACGTCAATATGCCGCGCTATGATATGGAGCGTTTTGGTATCGCGCCGCGCGCCAGTCCGCGTCAGTCGGACGTGATGATTGTGGCGGGTACTTTGTGCAACAAGATGGCACCAGCCTTGCGCAAGGTTTATGACCAGATGTCAGAACCCAAATATGTCATTTCCATGGGCAGCTGTGCCAATGGCGGCGGCTATTATCACTATAGCTATTCGGTGGTGCGCGGTTGTGATCGGATCGTGCCGGTGGATATTTATGTGCCGGGATGTCCGCCAACAGCCGAAGCTTTGCTTTACGGTGTAATGCAGTTGCAGCGCAAAATTCGCCGCATCGGGACGTTGGAGCGTTAATATGGCAAACGGGGCTCCAACCATGTCCAGCAACGAAGGCGTTGCTGCCGCTCTCGCGAAATCCCTGGGCGCGGCCGTCCTTGATACGGTCGAGGCCTATGATGAAATCAGCTTCACCGTTGATCGCAAAAAATTGCCCGATGTGATGGCCAAATTGCGGGACAAGCATGAATATCAGCAGCTCGTTGAGATAGCCGGTGTTGACTATCCGGATCGGCCGGAGCGTTTCGAGGTCTGCTATCATCTGCTTAGCCTGACCAAAAACCATCGTGTTCGGGTGAAGGTAACAACCGACGAAGACATGCCGGTGCCGACAGTAACCCATATTTGGGAAGTGGCTGGCTGGCTCGAGCGGGAAGTGTTTGATCTCTACGGCGTGCTATTCGACGGCAATGCGGATCTGCGGCGCATCCTGACCGACTATGGTTTTCAGGGGCACCCGTTCCGCAAAGATTTCCCGCTCACCGGCTATGTCGAGATGCGCTATTCCGAAGAAGCCAAGCGGGTGGTTTATGAGCCGGTGAAGCTGGCGCAGGATTTCCGAAGCTTCGACTTTATGTCGCCCTGGGAAGGTGCGGACTACATCTTGCCCGGTGATGAAAAGTCGGAAGATGGTGATGATAAGGGAGCCAAGGCATAATGGCTGATTATCTCGATGAAATGGATGGCATAGCAGACGAGGCTGATCCCACCGTTGGTGATCTGGAAATCCAGAATTACACAATCAACTTTGGTCCACAACATCCCGCAGCACACGGCGTTTTGCGGCTGGTGATGGAGCTGGACGGCGAAGTTGTTGAGCGGGTAGATCCTCATGTTGGTCTGCTCCATCGCGGCACTGAAAAGCTGATCGAGCATAAAACCTATTTGCAGGCTCTGCCCTATTTCGACCGGCTGGATTATTGTTCCCCGCTGGCCATGGAATATAGCTATGTGCTGGCTATTGAGAAGCTGCTCGATCTTGAAGTGCCATTGCGCGGACAATATTTGCGGGTTTTGTTCGCGGAACTGACGCGCATCTGCAACCATATGCTCAACATCGGTGCCCATGTCATGGACGTTGGCGCGATGACCCCCAATATCTGGGTGTTTGAAATTCGCGAGCAATGTCTGGCCTTTTTTGAGCGGGCTAGCGGTGCCCGTATGCACAGCGCCTGGTTCCGGCCCGGCGGCGTGCATCAGGATGTACCGCTGAAGTTGCTCACTGATATTGCTGATTGGCTGGATGAATTTCCGTCCTTTTTCGAAGACGCGATGAGTCTCGTCATAGACAACCGTATCTTCAAGCAACGTAACGTGGATATCGCCACGGTTTCAAAAGATGACGCAGTGCGTTGGGGCTTTTCGGGCCCGATGATCCGCGGAAGCGGTGTGGCCTGGGATCTCCGCAAGTCGCAGCCTTATGATGTTTATGACCGCATGGAATTTGACGTACCGGTGGGAACGCGTGGTGATTGCTATGACCGTTTCATGGTCCGGGTTGAGGAAGTGCGTCAGTCCGCGCGTATCATGCGGCAGTGTTTGAACGAGATGCCCGATGGTCCGGTCGCGAGCACTGACCGCAAGGTGGTTCCACCAAAGCGCGGTGAAATGAAGCAATCGATGGAAGCGCTGATCCATCACTTTAAACTCTATACCGAAGGCTTTCACGTTCCCGCTGGCGAAGTTTATGTTGCAACCGAAAGTCCCAAAGGGGAGTTCGGCGTCTATCTTGTCAGCGATGGCAGCAACAAGCCTTATCGTTGCAAGATCCGCCCAACGGCCTTCTCGCATTTGCAGGCGATGGACTTCATGACCAAAGGGCATATGCTGCCTGACGCCACGGCCATTTTGGGTGCGATGGATATTGTGTTCGGGGAGTGCGATCGGTGATTGGTCGCGAGATCATCATTTTTATTGCGGCATTCGCAGGCTTTGCGTCACTTGTGGCGGGTTATCTTGTGGCGTTTCACGGAGAGGTGAGCCTCAAGGAAACGCTGTCGACCGCCTTCGCGGCGGTTGTCGGGCTTTATGCGGGGCGGTATCTCGAGCGGAGATTGCGCCATGGCTGATGCTCCTGACACATCAAAAAGATGGCGCCTCGGCATGGGCGCTACGGTCTTTGTGATCGTGGCTATCATGTTGCTCTGGGAATTGTGGCAGCCGGCAAATATGCTTTGGAATATCATCTTGTTGACGATGACGGTGGGCATCATTGTCGCCGGGTTCTGGTTAAACATATATTTCTCAAAACATTGGGACGAAATCGGGGAAGCGCGTTTTGATACGCGAAACAAAAGTGATGTAGATGGCTGAAGCTCCAAACATACCTGATGAACTTGAAGTGCGCGCCAAGTGGGGCGATTTCAAATTCACGTCAGCGAACGAAAAACTCGCCAAATGGCAGATCGCAAAATATCCGGAAGGGCGCCAGAAATCGGCGGTTATGGCCTTGCTTGATCTCGCCCAGCGTCAGGTTGGCGCGGATACCGAAACACAGGGCTGGCTGCCGGTTCCGGTGATCGAATATGTCGCCGCTTATTTAGACATGCCCTATATGCGCGCTTATGAAGTCGCGACCTTCTATACCATGTATAATCTCGCGCCGGTTGGCCGTTTCCATGTTCAGGTTTGCGGCACCACGCCCTGCATGCTGCGCGGCAGCGACGACGTGATGGCGGCCTGCAAGAATAAAGGCATGGCCAAGGGCAAAACGACACCGGATGGCCTGTTCACGCTGACCGAAGTTGAGTGCATGGGCAATTGCTCCAACGCCCCGATGGTCCAGATTAACGACGATAATTACGAAGATCTCGATTACGATATCATGACACGGATCCTCGAAGACCTTGCCGATGGCAAAGAGATTCCGGTCGGTTCACAAATCGGTCGTAAGACCAGTGAACCCAAAGGCGGTCCGGTTGTCCTGAAAGAGATGGTCAAGGCCAATCATGACTATCGGGAGGAGTGGTAAGATGCTGCTCGACGGATATGCAGGATGGGTTGCGCTGGCAGTTGTCGCCATTGCGGTTGCGGGTGGTCTTTGGGGCCGCAGGAGTAAGAAATAATGGCTTTTGACTTTCTCCAGGACAAAGACCGGATCTTTACCAACGTCTATGGCTTTCAGTCATGGGACTTGAAGGCTGCGCAGAAACGCGGCGATTGGGACAATACCGCCGATATCATCAAGCGCGGCAATGACAAGATTATCAACGAGATGAAGGAAAGCGGCCTGCGCGGTCGTGGCGGTGCGGGTTTTCCGACCGGCCTGAAATGGTCCTTCATGCCGAAAGAGTCACCGGATGGGCGACCGAGCTTTCTGGTCATCAATGCCGATGAATCCGAACCCGGCAGCTGCAAGGACCGTGAAATCCTGCGCAATGATCCGCACAAGCTGATCGAGGGCGCTTTGATTGCCGGTTTCGCCATGCGGGCTCGCGCGGCTTATATCTATATTCGCGGCGAATATATCATGGAAGCCAAGGTCATGGAGGCGGCCGTCAAGGAAGCCTATGACGCTGGGTTGATTGGCAAGAATGCGGCCAAATCCGGCTATGATTTCGACGTCTTCGTCCATCGCGGTGCAGGCGCCTATATCTGCGGTGAAGAAACCGCGATGATCGAAAGCCTGGAAGGCAAAAAAGGCCAGCCGCGGCTGAAACCGCCATTTCCTGCCGGAGCAGGACTTTATGGTTGCCCAACGACTGTCAACAATGTGGAATCCATTGCGGTTGTTCCGACCATCATGCGGCGCGGCGCGCCCTGGTTTGCGAGTTTCGGGCGGGAGAATAACAAGGGCACGAAATTGTTCCAGGTTTCCGGCCATGTTGAAAAACCGGCCGTGTTTGAAGAAGCCATGTCGATCCCGTTCCGTGATATGATTGAGAAACACTGCGGCGGCATTACCGGCGGGTGGGACAATCTGCTCGCGGTTATTCCGGGTGGTTCGTCCGTGCCTCTGGTGCCTGCCGAGCAGATCATGGATGCACCGATGGATTTTGACGGCTTGTCGGAGCTAAAATCGGGCCTCGGCACGGCAGCGGTGATTGTCATGGACAAGTCTACCGATATCGTCCGCGCGATTTCAAGGTTGTCCTATTTCTACAAACATGAAAGCTGCGGTCAATGTACGCCTTGCCGGGAAGGCACAGGCTGGATGTGGCGCGTCATGGAACGCCTACGTGATGGCGATGCAACGATTGAAGAAATCGATACGCTGCATGAAGTGACCAAGCAGGTCGAAGGGCATACGATTTGTGCATTGGGCGACGCTGCGGCGTGGCCAATTCAGGGGCTTATACGTCATTTCCGGCCAGAGTTGGAGCGGCGGATTCGCGAGAATAGCGGTGCTGAGCCAGTAATGGAGGCGGCGGAGTGAAACACCTTGTTTACAGAGATCGCATTCACAAGTCGGGCAGATTGGTGGGGCAAGTTGAAAAATATTGGCCGGACCATGACAGTAGAGGCCTCTATGAATTAGCTGATCCTGATTTTGGTAAAGAAAAGCATCACAAAAAGAATGCTATTTATGCAGGCAGCGAGGCCGCTGCGGTATCTTTGGTGAAAAGATTTGGATTTCACCTTAGAATGCGGGGTCATTTGACGGGTCAAAGAAATTTGATTTCGCCGGAAGAAATCAAGGATACGCCCAATGCCTAAAGTCACCGTAGATGGCGTCGAACTTGAGGTTCCACAGGGCGCAACCGTGCTGCAGGCCGCTGAGCTTGCCGGTAAGGAAATTCCGCGCTTCTGTTATCATGAGCGTCTGAGCATCGCTGGCAATTGCCGCATGTGTCTGGTGGAGGTTAAGCCCGGACCGCCGAAGCCGCAGGCGAGCTGTGCGCTGCCCGCTGCCGAGGGACAGGAAATCCGCACCGATAGTGAAATGGTCAAGAAAGCGCGTGAAGGGGTGATGGAATTTCTTCTCATCAACCACCCGCTGGATTGTCCTATTTGCGATCAGGGCGGCGAGTGCGACTTGCAGGACCAGGCCATGGCCTATGGTAAGGGCGGATCGCGCTATGATGAGAATAAGCGCGCGGTAACCGAGAAATATATGGGGCCGGTGGTCAAGACGATCATGACCCGCTGTATTCATTGCACCCGCTGTGTTCGCTTTGCTGAAGAAGTCGCTGGCGTGGAAGAAATCGGCGCCATTGGACGCGGCGAGGGGATGGAGATCACATCCTATCTTGAAGGCGCCGTGCATAGCGAATTGAGCGGCAACGTCGTTGACCTATGTCCGGTCGGCGCGCTGACCAGCAAGCCTTATGCATTTGAGGCCCGCCCTTGGGAGCTGACCAAGACCATGGGCATCGACGTCATGGACGGTGTCGGCACCAATATCCGGATCGATAGCCGCGGCCGCGAAGTGCTGCGCGCTCTGCCACGGGTTAATGATGATGTGAATGAGGAATGGGCGACTGACAAGACACGTCACGCGATTGACGGGCTGATGAAGCGCCGTCTCGACCAGCCTTATATTCGGCAGAATGGTAAATTGCTTCCCGCCAGTTGGAACGAAGCCTTTGAAGCCATTGCGGCGGTCAAGGCCGGCAGTTCCGTCGCAGCCATTGCCGGTGATCTGGTGGATTGCGAAACCATGTATGCGACCAAGCGGTTGCTGAAATCCATGCGGTCCGATATGCTCGAAGGGCGTCAGACCGGCCTGTCTTATGACGTATCCAATCTCGCGGCGGTCAATTTCAACACGACCATTGCGGGCATTGAAGAAGCCGATGTGATCGTGCTGGTCTCGACCAACCCGCGCTGGGAAGCGTCGCTGGTCAACACGCGTATTCGTAAAGCTGTTCGTAAGGGCGGCGCAAAAGTCTTTGGCATTGGACCAGAGGCGGATCAGACTTATCCGGTGGAATGGCTCGGCGATGATATGGGCTTGCTGGCCAAGTTGCCCAAGGCTGCCGCGGATGCCTTGAAAGATGCCGAGAAACCGGCGCTCATCCTGGGCGGAGGCGCATTGAGTGTCGAAGGCGCGCATGGCGCAGCATTGAAACTGGCAGCGAAATACAAGCTGATCCGAGATGACTGGAATGGTTTCAACGTGCTGCATATCGGTGCTTCGCGCACCGGCGGGTTGATGCTTGGCTATGCCTATGATGGAGGGATCAAGGCCATTGCAGCGAAAAAGCCGAAACTGCTCTTTTCGCTTGGTGCTGACGAAATGGATTATGCGCCGTTTGATAAGAGCTTCAAAGTCTATATCGGGCATCATGGCGACGCGGGCGCTCATGCAGCGGACGTGATCCTGCCAGCGGCAGCCTATACCGAGAAAAACGGCACTTATGTCAATCTGGAAGGGCGCGTACAGCGCTCCAACAAGGCGATTTTTGCTCCCGGCGATGCGCGGGAAGACTGGAGCATTTTGCGGGCTCTGTCTGATGTGATGGGCAAGACGCTGCCCTTCGACAGTTTTGAAGAGCTGCGCAGCAAAATGTACAAGGATCATCCGGAAATGGCGGAAGAAGGTCTTGTGTCCTTTGATTGGTCACCACCCGCGGGATTGGCCGACAAACCCAAAGGGAAGGGCGTCCATCCGATCAAGGATTTCTACCTCACCAACAGCATCGCTCGCGCCAGCGCTACAATGCAGCGCTGTTCGGCCGAATTGCTGCATGGTGATGATATGCTGGAGGCCGCGGAATGACCGAATATCTCCAATCGACTTTTCTCGGCCCCGAACTTGGCTGGTTTGTAGCTACGTTGGCGCTGATATTGTTGATTGCGCTGCCGCTGTTGCTGGCCGTGGCGATGATCATCTATGTTGACCGCAAGATTATCGCGGCCGTGGCGCTGCGTCGTGGCCCCAATGTGGTTGGGCCATTCGGTCTGCTGCAGAGCTTCGCCGATGGTTTGAAAGTGTTCCTTCAGGAAACCATCATTCCATCCGGGGCCAATAAAGGCCTGTTTCTGCTAGCGCCGATTATTACATTCACGGTCGCTTTGCTGGCCTGGGCGGTTATTCCGTTTAGCGAGGAAATGGTCCTCTCCAACATCAATATTGGTGTGCTTTACATTCTCGCGATCAGCTCGCTTGGCGTTTATGGTGTTGTGATTTCCGGTTGGGCGAGTAACTCTAAATATCCGTTTTTCTCGGCCATGCGTGCGGCCGCACAGATGATTTCCTATGAAGTCTCGATTGGCTTCATCCTGATATCGGTGGTGTTGTTTGCTGGTACGTTCAATCTCAATGAGATTATCAAAGCGCAAGAAGGGCATATTTTTGGAGCGGTGAATGCTTATGGGCTTAATCCGCTGCTCTTTCCGATGGCGGTCATGTTCTTGATCAGCTCGATGGCGGAAACTGCGCGCGCGCCCTTCGATCTGACCGAAGCGGAGAGCGAACTGGTCGCGGGTTATCAGACCGAATATTCGTCCATGTCCTTCGCGCTGTTCTGGCTCGGGGAATATGCCAACATCCTGCTGATGTGTGCGCTTAACGTTATCCTGTTCTGGGGCGGATGGTTGCCGCCAGTTGATTGGGAACCGCTTTATGCTGTGCCTGGCATTATCTGGTTCTTCTTGAAGATATTCGTCTTCTTTTTCATCTTCAGTTGGGCATGGGCCACAGTACCGCGTTACCGTTATGATCAGCTCATGCGTCTGGGTTGGAAAGTCTTCCTACCGATCAGCATATTCTGGGTATTTCTGGTCAGCGGATATGTAATGATCGATAAATTTGGGTGGCCGCTATGAGCATCGCACAAACCATAAAAGCCTTTACGCTTTGGGAAATATTAAAAGCGCACGCATTGACGCTGAAATATTTCTTCAAAAAGAAGAAGACGATCAACTATCCCTATGAGAAGAACCCGATTTCGCCGCGGTTCCGGGGAGAACATGTGCTGCGCCGCTATCCCAATGGAGAAGAGCGTTGTATTGCTTGCAAGCTATGTGAAGCCGTCTGTCCGGCACAGGCGATCACAATCGAGGCCGAGCCACGCGACGATGGCAGCCGCCGTACGACACGCTATGACATCGATATGACCAAATGTATTTACTGTGGTTTCTGCCAAGAAGCCTGTCCGGTAGATGCCATTGTTGAGGGGCCGAATTTTGAATATTCGACCGAGACACGCGAAGAACTAATCTACGACAAAGCCAAATTGCTTGAAAATGGTGACAAATGGGAGCGAGCGATCGCATCCAACCTTGCCGCCGACGCGCCCTATCGTTAAGGCGCTGACAGGATTCTAAGGGGGTTACGGAAACCGTTATAATGCAAATATTTGCTTTCTATCTGTTCGCATCGGTCGTCATCGCCAGTGCCGCCTTTTGTATCTTTGCGCGCAATCCCGTGCACAGCGTTTTGTGGCTGATTTTGGCGTTTTTTAACGCCGCTGGCCTGATGTTGCTGGTGGGTGCGGAGTTTATCGCGGCCTTGTTGGTCATTGTCTATGTTGGTGCAGTCGCGGTGCTGTTCCTGTTCGTTGTTATGATGCTCGACATCGATTTCGCTGAACTGCGCGCTGGTTTTATGAAAAATCTGCCGCTGGGTTTGTTGCTGGCAATCATATTAGCGGCAGAATTTATCATTTTTGGTGCTCTGTCCTGGTCATCTGAAGGCATGGGTGAAGCCAATGCGGTGGTTGGACCTCCAGCGGGCGGGCCTTCAAATATCGAGGCGCTGGGCACGTTGCTTTACACCAAATATGTATTCTTGTTTGAAGCCGCTGGCATGATCTTGTTGGTCGCCATGGTTGGCGCCATTGTCCTCACCAATCGCAAACGTGGCGGTGTACGGATCCAGAACATTCAAGAGCAGGTCAATCGGCGTCCGGAAGACGCCACGCGCAATACACAGCCCGAGGTAGGCAAGGGGGTCGAGCTATGATCGGCATAGAACATTATCTGGTGGTCAGTTCCATCTTGTTTGTGATGGGAATGCTCGGCATTTTTCTGAATCGCAAAAATATCATCATTATCTTGATGGCAATTGAACTGATCTTGCTCGCTGTAAACCTCAACTTGGTCGCATTCAGTGCTTTTCTTGGCGATATGACAGGTCAGGTATTTGCGATGCTGGTCCTAACTGTGGCTGCTGGTGAAGCAGCCATCGGGCTCGCCATATTGGTCATTTATTTCCGTCAGCGCGGCACGATCGCCGTTGACGATGTCAACCGGATGAAGGGTTAGGGACTTGACGATCCAGCTTATCGTTTTCCTGCCTTTGCTGGCAGCAATCGTCGCAGGCTTTGGCAATCGCATGATTGGCAATGTGCCCGCGAAATTTGTTACGACCGCGGCTTTGTTCGTTTCCTGCGCGCTGAGCTGGCCGATCTTTATCGACTATATCTTGCTGTCTCGCGCTGCTGAAGTAGTGCCAGTGCTGACCTGGGTGCAGTCCGGTGATCTCAATTTTGAATGGTCACTGCGGGTCGATGCCCTGACCGCTGTTATGCTGGTTGTGGTGACCACGGTTTCAGCTTTGGTCCATCTCTATAGCTGGGGTTATATGGATGAAGACCCCGACCAACCGCGGTTTTTCGCCTATCTGTCGCTCTTTACCTTTGCGATGTTGATGCTGGTGACAGCCGACAATCTGGTGCAGATGTTCTTTGGTTGGGAAGGCGTTGGTCTTGCTTCCTATCTGCTGATCGGCTTCTGGTTCAAAAAGCCGAGCGCCAGTGCGGCGGCGATAAAGGCCTTTGTGGTCAACCGGGTCGGTGACCTTGGCTTCATGCTCGGTATTTTCGGAACATTTCTTGTGTTCGGTACCGTGTCCATTCCGGAAATTCTGGAAGCGGCGCCTGCGATGGCAGGATCGACCATTACTTTTGCGGGCATGCGGCTCGATACGATGACGATTCTGTGTTTGCTATTGTTTATCGGTGCGATGGGCAAGTCAGCGCAACTGGGACTGCACACTTGGCTGCCTGATGCGATGGAAGGGCCGACACCTGTGTCTGCTTTGATCCATGCCGCGACGATGGTCACCGCTGGCGTATTCATGGTTTGCCGCTTATCACCCATGTTTGAAACCAGCGATGTAGCGTTGACGGTGGTGACCGTGGTCGGTGCCTGTACCGCGATTTTTGCCGCGACGGTTGGTCTGGTCCAGCATGATATCAAGCGTGTGATTGCTTATTCGACCTGCTCACAGCTCGGCTATATGTTCTTTGCTGCTGGTGTTGGTGCCTATAGCGCGGCGATGTTCCACCTGTTTACCCACGCTTTCTTCAAGGCGCTTCTGTTCCTTGGTGCGGGTTCGGTAATCCATGCAATGCATCACGAGCAAGACATGCGTTATTATGGCGGTCTCCGGAAAGAAATACCGTTGACCTTCTGGACGATGATAGCGGGTACATTGGCAATTACTGGTGTCGGGATCGTTGGTCTTGGCGGTTTTGCCGGTTTCTATTCCAAAGATGCCATTATCGAAGCTGCATTTGCGAGTGGCACAAGCACTGGGCAATTTGCCTTTGCCATTGGTGTTCTGGCGGCCTTGCTCACTAGCTTCTACAGCTGGCGTCTGATGTTCCTGACATTCTGGGGCACGCCGCGCTGGATCCAGTCTGAGCATATTCAACATAGCGTGCACAAAACGCCCGAGACGGCCGAAGACTCAACCGGCGGTTATCATCCGCATGAAAGCCCGATGTCGATGTTGATCCCGTTGGGCGTGCTTGGTTTTGGGGCGATTGCAGCAGGCTTTCTGTTCCACAACCAGTTTATTGATGCGACCGAAGGATTCCGCTTCTGGGCTGGTAGCTTGGCTTTTGATCGGCATCTAATGCATGCGATCCATGAGGTGCCTTATTGGGTCAAACTATCTTCAACATTTGCGATGCTCATTGGATTGATTACTGCGTTCCAGCTTTATTTCCGTGGCAAAGATCGCCCGGCGCGGCTCGCTTCGACATTTCAGCCTGTCTATAATTTCTTCTTCAACAAATGGTATTTTGACGAGCTCTATGATCTCATCTTTGTACGCCCGGCTTTCTGGTTCGGACGATTATTCTGGAAAACCGGTGATGAGGGGACGATTGATCGCTTTGGCCCCAATGGTGTCGCGGCTGTTGTCGCTGCTGGTTCGGGTATCGCGAAACGGTTCCAGACCGGATATCTGTATAGCTATGCGCTTGTTATGCTGCTCGGATTGGCGGCTGCTGTCACCTGGCTTATTGTGCGGGGGGCGAACTGATGAACCAGCTTGATTTCCCGATCCTGTCGCTAATGATGGGGCTGCCCATGCTGGCGGCCATCATTTGCCTGTTCTTGGGTGCCCATGCAGCCCGGTTGCTGGCGCTTGTGACAACCTTGGTGCTCTTCGCGCTCGGAGTGGTTCTTTGGGCCAATTACGATATTGGCGGTCCGCAATGGCAATATGTTGAGCGGATTGATCTGTTTGGCAATTTTGCCTGGGCGCTCGGCATAGACGGCATCTCGATGATGCTGATCATGCTCACGGTCTTCCTAATGCCAATTTGTATCGGTGCCAGCTGGGAGTCGATCAAGGAGCGTGTCGGCGAATATATGGCGGCATTCCTGTTCATGGAAGTGCTGATGATCGGTGTGTTTGCAGCGCAGGATATTTTCCTGTTTTACATTCTATTCGAGGCAGGCTTGATCCCGATGTATCTGATTATCGGTATCTGGGGTGGCACCAACCGGATTTACGCCAGTTACAAATTCTTCCTCTATACGTTGCTGGGCTCCGTTGTGATGCTGATCGCGATGCTGTGGATGGTGCAGGATGCTGGTACGAGCGATATTCCCACGCTGCTCAACTATGACTTTGCGCCGGAAGCACAAACCTGGCTCTGGTTGGCCTTTTTCGCGAGCTTTGCCGTCAAAATGCCGATGTGGCCAGTACATACCTGGTTGCCCGATGCCCACGTGCAGGCACCGACCGCCGGTTCTGTGATCTTGGCGGGCGTATTGCTGAAAATGGGTGGCTATGGCTTCTTGCGCTTTTCGCTGCCCATGTTCCCGGAAGCATCCGAGCAGTTTATCTGGTTGATTTTCGCCTTCTCCATGGTTGCGGTGATCTACACGTCATTGGTTGCGCTGGTGCAAGAGGACATGAAGAAGCTGATTGCCTATTCTTCGGTCGCCCATATGGCGATTGTTACTTTGGGGCTGTTTGCTTTCAACCGTCAGGGCATTGAAGGTGCGATTATTGTCATGCTCAGTCACGGTCTGGTATCGGGCGCACTCTTCCTGTGTGTTGGTGTGATATATGATCGCCTGCACACGAGAGAAATTAGCCGTTACGGTGGGCTTTCGATCAACATGCCAAAATATGCGCTGCTGTTCATGCTGTTCACTATGGCATCGATTGGTCTACCCGGCACCAGCGGATTTGTTGGTGAGTTCCTATCGCTAGTCGGTCTTTACAAGGTGAATAGCTGGGTCACGCTGGTTGCAACGACCGGTATTATTTTGGGCGCCGGTTACATGCTTTATCTCTATCGCCGGGTCGCTTTTGGTGAACTGGTGCATGATGACGTGAAGGCAATGCCGGATCTATCTGCTCGTGAAATGGCGCTATTGGCACCTATCGCAGCTGCAGTCATGTGGATGGGTGTTTATCCGGAAAGCTTTTTGGCACCGATCCGCGGAGATGTAGGTACACTGGTCGCGCGAATTGATCGCGCCGCGCCGGAGGGGGATGCGCATTTGAAAATGGGTCAAGCGAAGGCGGCAACCAAAGGCCATGGGGCCGAAGCCAGTCATGGGGAGTCGCACTGATGGATTACAGGCTTTCACTGATATTCACGCTGCCCGAGATCATTCTTGCAGTCAGTGGTTTGATCTTGTTGTTGGTCGCTGCCTGGGGCGGCGCTAAATCTGCGCGCTTGATCACAATTTTATCGGTTGCTGCTCTATTTGGAGCATCTGCTTATGCATTTGAATTTTTGACAAACCCATCTTTTGAATTTGGCGGAGACGCGTTTTACGGCCTCTATCGTATGGATGGTTTCGGCAGTTTTGCGAAACTGTTGATCTATTTCGCTGCGATTATATCGCTGATCGTGGCCCCACGCTTTTTCAAGGACGGGGGCGCTTATCGTCCGGAATATCCGATACTGATCCTGTTTGCGACAATCGGTATGGGCATGATGGTGTCCGCGGCTGACATGATGACCCTTTATATCGGGTTGGAGCTCAACAGTCTTTCCGCCTATGTTTTGGCAAGTTTTGTCAGAAATGATGTGCGTTCATCAGAAGCCGGTTTGAAATATTTCGTACTCGGCGCCTTGGCCAGCGGGATGTTGTTATTCGGTATTTCGCTTGTTTATGGTTTTGCGGGATCCACTAGCTTCTCGGTTATTGGCGACACGCTGACCGGAAAATTGTCCACCGGACCACTTATCGGAGTGGTGCTGGTTCTGGCTGGGCTGGCGTTCAAGATTAGCGCGGTGCCTTTCCACATGTGGACGCCGGACGTTTATGAAGGTGCGCCCACCCCAGTCACCGCCTTTTTCGCGAGCGCTCCTAAAGTCGCCGCTATCGCGCTGACCGTGCGCGTGATTATCGACGCCTTTGGTAGCCAGACATCAACATGGCAACAGATTATCGTATTCGTAGCGCTGGCTTCAATTGTACTGGGTGCCGTTGCGGCGATCGGGCAGCAAAATATCAAACGCTTGCTTGCGTTCAGTTCGATCAACAATGTCGGTTTCCTTTTAATCGGTTTGGCTGCGGGTACGGCGCAGGGCATTTCTGCAATGCTTTTCTATCTGGTGATTTATGTCGCCATGACGTTGGGCAGCTTTATCTGCGTTATGGAAATGCGGGATACTGAAGGCAAACCGCTTGAAACTCTATCCAGTCTTGCTGGCTTGTCGCAGACTCGTCCGGGCCTTGCTGCGGCCTTTGCCGTGTTCATGTTCTCGCTTGCTGGTATTCCACCGCTGTTCGGTTTCTGGGGCAAATTCCTTGTCTTTGATGCCGCCGTGGCAGCAGGTATGCTCCCACTCGCAGTGATCGGTATCGCGGCCTCAGTTATTGGTGCCTTTTACTATATCAAAGTCGTCAAGATCATCTATTTCGATGATCCTGCCGGTGCTATTGCTCAGACCGGCCATAAGACTGAAAATGGTTTGATAGCGCTGATGGCCCTGGCGGTTTCTCCTCTTGGTTATCTGGCCATTCCGGTTCTGGCTCCTGTCACTGCAACCGCGGCTCAGGCTTTATTCTGACCTTTAATATCGAAACAATCGCCGAAACCGCATCGACTAATGCGGACATGAAAGCACGTGCCAAATCGGGTGCCGTTGAGGGAAGTTGGCTACGTGCTGAAAAACAAAACGGCGGTGTCGGGCGAATGGGGCGCAGATGGGAGAGCCCGAAAGGTAATCTCTATTGTAGTACGATAGTGAACTGCCGTATCGGTGATCCTGCGCCTTTGACATTGTCTTTTGTAGCAGCACTCGCCGTATATGAGACGATCAACGCGCATCTTCCACATGATGAGATCTGGTTGAAATGGCCCAATGATATATTGGTATCTGGTTCGAAAATTTGTGGAATTTTGCTCGAAGGCGCCGGTGATTCGGTTGTCGTGGGCATTGGCGTAAACGTCGCGATTGCTCCAGAGGTCGAGGGGCGGGTTGTTACCAGCCTGCATAAGGAGGGAGCTGATCCTGAGCTGACCGCCTCTGCATTTCTGGAATCTTTGGCACAAAATTTTATGGATGTGCTGATTAGATGGAGGCAGTCGGGTCTGGCTGCGATCTTGGATGTATGGCAACAAAATGCCCATCCAGTGGGAACACGCTTATCAACAAGCGATGCCCACGGAATCCGCGTGGACGGCGAATATGCTGGCCTTTCGAATGACGGTGCACTGCGCTTGAGAAAGCCGGACGGAACGCTTATCGAGATACATGCTGGCGATGTTGAAGTCGGTTAGAAGAAAGGTTCAATGATGCTGCTCGCAATAGATGCAGGTAATACGAATGTTGTGTTCGCGCTTTTTGAGGGGTCAGAAATAAAGGCCCGTTGGCGCATCGCTACAGATCCGCGCCGCACTGCCGATGAATATGTGGTTTGGTTACGACAATTGCTTGAGTTGAATGATTGGAGTTTGGATTCTGTCGATGCCGTAATTATCGGTACCGTTGTTCCCCGGGCTCTTCATAATCTAACCGTGTTGTCCGAGAAATATTTTGGCGTGACGCCGCTTGTAGCAGGTCGCGGAGATGCCGAATGGGGTGTCGCGTTGGATGTTGCGCAACCGGACACGGTGGGAGCCGATCGTGTGCTGAACATTATCGCAGCGCATGAGACCTACAAACAAGATATTGTGATCATCGATTTCGGAACCGCTACGACTTTTGATGTTGCCGATTATGACGGCGCCTATAAAGGCGGCGTTATCGCGCCGGGTATCAATCTCTCGCTTGATGCATTGGTCGGTAAAACAGCGCAATTGCCGCGCATCGCGTTAGAAGCACCAGACGATGACAATGTCATTGGCCGCACAACAGAAAGCCAGATGCTGATTGGTATCTTTTGGGGCTATGTTGGAATGATCGAGGGATTGGTCCAACGTACAAAAGTTCAAATAGGGCGCCCAACAAAGGTTATCGCGACGGGAGGCCTGTCCGTGCTATTTGATGAACATACTGACGTATTTGATCATCTTGAGTCCGACCTTACGCTACGCGGCCTGTTAATCCTCTACCAGAGAGCAACCAACACCTAATGATAAAACCAAAAAACGAACTTCTCTTCCTGGCTCTTGGCGGGTCGGCGGAGATTGGCATGAACGTCAATCTATATGGCTGCGATGGTAAATGGGTCATGGTCGACCTTGGTATGACTTTTTCAGATCCGGCCTATCCCGGCATTGATCTTGTCTTGCCAGACCTGGAATTTATCGAGAAGCAATCGAAAAACCTGCTGGGGATTGTGCTGACCCATGGTCATGAGGACCATATTGGGGCGATTCCTTATTTTGCAGGTGAACTGGATGTTCCGCTCTATGCGACGCCTTTTACCGCCGGTTTAATACGGCGAAAACTGGAAGAAGTAGGCCTGGAGAATGATGTTGAATTGAACATCATCCCGAATGAAGGAAGCTTCGATCTTGGGCCTTTCGGTTTTCGTTATTTGCCGCTTGCGCACAGCATCGCAGAAGGCAACGCGCTGCTGATCGACACGCCTTATGGCAAAATATTCCATACTGGCGATTGGAAGTTGGATGAGGAACCCATGTTGGGAATACCATCTACACCTGAGCAGCTTACCGCTGTCGGTGATGATGGCATCCTGGCGATGGTTTGTGACTCGACAAATGTCTTCAATAATGCTCCGTCGGGTTCAGAAGGCGATGTTTATCGCAATCTCATGCGGGTCGTTGAAAATCTTGATAATCGCGTATTGGTAACGACATTTGCCTCCAATGCCGCTCGACTGCAAACGCTTGGCGAGGTTGCGAAAAACTCTGGTCGGCAGTTATGTGTCGCTGGACGGTCATTGGACCGGATGATCGAAAATTCTCGCGAAAATGGCTATCTGAAAGACTTTCCTGCAACGGTGAGCTTCGATGATGCGATGAATATTCCGCGCGATGAAATCATGATTATCGCAACGGGCGGGCAGGGTGAGGCGCGGGCAGCACTGGGCCGGATCGCTGGTGATACACATACAATCAAGCTGACTGAGGGCGATCACGTCCTTTTCTCGTCCAAACAAATACCGGGTAATGAGATTGCCATTGGTCGTATTCAGAATCAGTTGGCAGCCAAAGGTGTCGTCATGATTACTGATCGACAGGAGCATATCCATGTATCGGGACATCCCGGTCGTCCGGAACTGGCCGAAATGTATAAATGGATCCGTCCAGAGATATTGGTGCCCGTCCATGGTGAAATCCGTCATATGAAAGAGCAGGCGCGCTTCGCCATAGAGCAAGGTGTTCCCAAAACGATTTTTCAGCAAAATGGCGATGTAGTTCGTCTGGCGCCTGATGGCCCGAAAATACTGCGCCAGGAGAGAACAGGGCGACTTGTTGTTGATGGAGATGTCATTATTCCAGCAGATGGCAAGACGCTTAACGAGCGGCGGAAAATCGCCTATAATGGGATGATTTCCGTGGCGATAGGTCTCGATCCTAAGGGCAAAGTCTCAGGACAGCCATCGCTTCGTCTGTCAGGTGTTCCGTTGGAGGAAGATGAAGAAGATTTTCTCGATGAGATTTATAACAAAATTACTGAGACTTACAGGAAGCCAATTGGTGATATCGACCGGTTTTCTGAAGAAGTGCGCTTGATGGTCCGGCGTAGTGCAACGGAATGGACCGGAAAGAAACCTATTGTTGCGGTATTGGTAGTAGAGGCCTGATCCTATGGAATGGACATCTATCCTTGCGATTTATGTTTTGTTTTGGGTGATCTCAGCCTTCATCATTCTGCCTTTCGGTATTCGCAATCATGCGGAAACGGGGGTTGAAATGGTCAAAGGGCAAGCAGATGGAGCCCCAGTCAATTTCAAGCCGGGCAGGGTTCTACTCTACACGACATTGCTCGCCACATTTGCGTTTATCTTGTTCTATTTTAACTACACCAACCACTGGGTTACAGTCGAAGATATCGATTTCTTCGGGAGTATTGAGCGGATACGTGGCTAACTTTGGTTGCGATTAACTAGCTACGAAGGCGTTCGATTGCTTGTGCCAATGCGACATATAGTTTGCCGATGTCAGATGACAGCAAAGTAACACTTACCGCACTTCCGTCTCGGGTTGCCAGGACACCGCGGAGCATCGTTTCAAAGTCGTGAATATAGCGGTTTACATGTTCGCGGAACTCGGAGTTGCTGTCATATTCTGATAATATTTCGCGGACCTCTCCGGCATCGAGCAGGCGTACCGCCCGACGGGTGAAGATACCGCGATCTCCTTTCAGATAAGCGGCCCATTCGGTGTCGGTTACCTCGTTCGACAGCAATTTGGTCACGTCTATGGCAGTGGAGTTGAGTGACTCGGTGAGTGACGCAACCCGGCGCGTGAAATTCTCTTCACTGCTCTGCTCCGCTTTTTCTTTCGCGAACAAAATGCGTTGTTCCAGCTTGACCGTCATTTCCTCAATTGCGTTGAGCTGGCTGGTCAGATGACCTGCGGTCGACTCAGTTGTGGCGACGGCATTGGAAACAGCTTTTTCCAGCTTGGGTGCGATCGACGTTATCTTCTCGTCGATAATCTTGTTGAGAGCTTCTTCACTGACCTTCTCAAAGGCTTCCGCAGAGCCGGATATGGATTTCTCCAGAGCTTCTCGAGAATGCTCGGACGCTTGTCTTGCTGTTTCTTTTACACGAAGCAGCGCGCTGATCAGTTTTTCGCCAGCACTTTCTGCCAAAGCCTCATTTTGATCACGAACATCTTGCAACTCTTTCGCCAAGCCATCGATTTTTCCGAGAACATTGTCGGTCGCGATATTTCCATCATGACTTAGTTTGGCGAGCTTCGCCCGTTGTTCTTCAATGGCTTCATCTGATTTTTCAATTTTCGCCGTGACTTCTTCAGTAACAGTGCCAACTTTTGCCGCCTCTTCGGTCATGCGGTTAAATGTGGCAAAACTGCTTTCAGTTTTCTCATTCATCCGCTCAAACGCAGCCGGCAATGTTTCATCAAGCTCTCTGGCACTGCTGTCCAACGCAACCAACAACTGCTCAATACGCTCGATCATGCCATCGGCTGTGCCATGACCTTCTTCGATCGATTTTTTGAGTGCATCGCTATTCTGCTCCAGCGCAGTCATGGCAAAGGCAAGTTTTGCGGTTTTTTCACCGCTTTCATTGTCGAGCGTTTCCACTTTGGTGGAAATCTCGAGGATATTTTCATTCAGACCGGCAACCAAATCCTTGAGGCGTGTTTCTTCGTCATCCGCCGCTTTGCCAACTGTCACCAGCGTCTCTTCCAAAGCCGCGAGGTCTGCCTTGATGGCCTGTGAACTTTCTGATGACTCGGTGGCCAATTCCGCGCGCGTTTTATGCAGCGCTTCGATAACTTCGGTGGATGCGTTCTTTAAAACCCCGGCAATGCGGTTGGTGCCGGTTTCGGCCTCAGACAATTGCGCAGTGAATTTCTGCTTAATGTCTTCTGCTGTTTTTGCGAGATTCTCTAAAGATTCCTCAGACCGATGATTTAACTCATCGAGGCTCTCTTTAGCCGCCGTTCCAACATCGCCTACGCGCTTGAGCGTGGTGACCATCGCTGCAATTTCGGCTTGAGCGGATCGCCCAGAATTGCCGATCTGGTTGGTTACATCTTTAGCGGTGTTGATAACCACAGGCAGATGTTCGCGCAGCTGTTCAAGATTTTTGTAAGCAGCGCCGCCGACATCATCGAGCTTTTTCATTTTGGACAAGCCATCACTGAGAGCGGATTTTATGTTACTCGCTGCATTGTTCAATTTCTCGGAAGACTGGCTACCCAGTGTTTCCAATTCTCTCGTTTCACCGGCCAGAAACTCACGTGCCATTGCCAGCTCGTTATTGACTGTCTTTAGACGAAATTCCAGCTGCTCGGATTCGGCGCGCAGAGATGATCCCACATCATCAAAGCGTTTTGCCTCCCGCGTGCTGTTCCTCATATAGAGCAAATAGAGCACCGCGAGGGTGGCAACCGGCATACAATATTGCGAGAAAAGGTCGATTCCGCCTTTCATGGAAGGAATCACGGAAAAAATCTCTTGATTGACCCAGAGGAATAAGCCTGTCCAAATGGCGATGGAGATTCCCAATAGTGTCGGTGCGACATAATGGGACTTTGAAGCAGAACTTACTTCTTCATCCGCATAATGGCTCCACTCTTCATCGCTATCGGCCCCGTCAACTTGTTGATTTGTATCGATTTCCTCCTCGCTCTCACGATCATCATCGCTGAGCTCAAGGGCTTCTTCGCCATCAGTTTCATCAATCTCGACATGTTCCATGTGAGGCTCCGTGCCCCGGTCACGCCTAATTCCGATAATTTTTGATCCACCTGTCATGATTCTCATTTACCATTAAATGTCGCCGGGAGAAACTATAAGTTAACCATGGCACCGTAGAAAAGCCTCATGTCATTTGATTATGGAGCGCTCGACGCGGCATTGGCCGCTGCTGTAGGTGACGATCAGTCCCTAATTGCTGAGCTACGCACGGCCTTTTTAGAGAGCGCGAAACGGCAGGTTGATCTGCTGCATCGGGCCCGTTGTGATGCCAACTGGCACTATGCTGCATGGCGTTTGAAGGGCTTGGCGGCCAGCTTTGGAGCCAGGCAAGTTCTCTTGTTGGCAGAAGAAGCAGCAACCGCTGCGCCAGGCGAGCCAACTGTTTTGAGACGGCTAGAGCAGGCAATTAAGACGATCGAAGATCATCGAGACTGAAAATACAGTCTAACAGCGCACGGCTATGAGCAGATATCGCTTTTATGCTCCATCTCTAAATCCTATATGAAGCTTAAGTCGTTCGGCTAGCTAATTGGGATATTTCATTGAGACTGGCATTAATTTCACTATCGGCCGAAACTTCTGCGGGAGATCCGCCAGCAGGGATGTTACCTCTTTTTGACCGCAATATTCTCTCGAAACAGGTTGAGTCAGCGATGCGAATGGGGGCAGAGAAGATCATTCTGCTGAGCCCAACTATGCACGGCGGCCTCCTGCAATATGCCGACGGATTGCGGAATAGCAACGTTAAGATCGATATTGTTCGAAATGCTTCAGATTTGCAGGAATATCCCACGCAGGGCAGCGATCTTGTCTTTCTTGCCGATGGTGTTTTTCCTGATGAAGCCATTGAACGGAAGCTGTCTGCGGCATCGGAAGAGCTAATTTATGTTGTTTCCAACGCTGATGAGTATCAAAATTTTGAGCGTATCGACCTTACTCATAGATGGCTTGGTATTGCCGTTTTAAGGTCGGAACGCTTGTCAGAAATTGCAGAAATCCCGGATGATTGGGATGTCGGATCGGCATTACTTCGAACCGCAGTCCAAGCGGAATGCAAACGTGAATTGGTTTCAGATGCCGATATGCAGATGGATGCGGTTCCCCGCTTGCAACAAGCCGAGGAGAGCGCAGCTTATGCCATTCGGCAGTTGAATATAGTCAAGATACCCAAGCAAAATTGGCTTGATCGGTTCGCCATCTGGCCGTTGATGCGAAAGATCATTCCTTTGCTTTGGAAATCGCCCGGTGCGAAAAATTACACTGGTTTTGCAAGCTTGGGGGCTGGCTTGATTGCATTGATAATGGCGCTATTCGGTTGGCCTGTTCTGTCACTAGGCTTGCTATTGACCGGTTCTTTGGCAATTATGCTTCATCGCCGTCTTTCAATTTTTTCCCGACAGGATCAAAGAACCGACTTGGTAGGTCTTTGTTTTCATCTGCTGGCAGCAGCCGTCTTGACAGTTGCGGTCGTCCATTATGCGCGGGTGGAATCATTATTCGCCCATATAACCATATTGCTTTTGCTCTTCGGAATTCTGTGGATCATTTTCGCAGAACCAGAAGGTCGTCATCTGAATGGACTTTTCCCCGATATTCCATTGATATTACTGATTTTATTTCTAGCCGCGGCATTGAATATTTTTTTGTTTGGGCTTTATTTTGCTCCGCTATTCTGTCTCTTGTTTATTATCGCTAAACAGCGACTTAGTTCAACCGATCAAGAGCGCACAGATCCTATCGCATAGTGGATGTTGCACTTAGCCAGATATTAACCACATTAGCCTAGGGGTAACTCCATGGCGACACGAGACTTTTCAATGGAACGGAATCCAGGCGTTGGGCTTGTTCAGCAAGCTTCTGCAATTGGCATTTCCAGCGGGTATATCGCGGATGATCTTGCGTCCGCTTTATTTCCAAAATCAGAGGTTATTCTGACTGATCGGATGTTGTCCAATGGGCGTCAATATCTTCGCACCATTGTTCAGGAAATAGAAACTGAAATTTGCATGATCGCAGCTGAAGATTTCGGTATGCAGCAAGATATCGTTATCGAGATTGGAAATAGTGGCCGCGTTCATAGCTATGGGTTGTTGCAAAATGCCGGCCTGCTCGAAAGTAAGACGTTGCTCGATAATGTCTTTACCTGTGTGCAGCGTGCGGAACTAAACACGCGTCTGTTGCAACGCGTATCCCAAGCCGATCTTGAGGCGGTATTGACGCGTTATCTGGATGATGAAGATGCCTCGGTTGCTGACGCTGCGATGGCCCTGTTGGTCGCGCAAAGCCGTGCCAGCGCAGGATCCGGTTCCTTGCAAGCCCATATCGCGAATTTGCCTGCCGACATCTTGTTTGCACTGACTTGGCCGGTAACCGCAGCACTCCAGAAAATGTCAGGTGACGAAGGTCAAGAACTGACAAAAGCTGCGGAAAAATTGCTCAGCCAACATGACGAAGGGATTGCAACGCCAATTCGGGCGGCGAGACTGGCGCAGCTTGTAGACGAAGTAGCGGAGGGAAAACAGGAACCTCATCCCATACATGATGGGTTGGATCTATTTTTTGCTCGTATTGCAAGACGTTCGGGATTGTCTGTCGATCAGCTCATTCTGTTTACGGCAGAACCAAATATGGTTCGTTTGGTTTTGACCATGCGCGCAATAGAAATTCCAGCTGATCATGCGCTGTCAATTTTCGGTGCGCTGGATGCCGGTGGGCAGGTGTTGACCCGTGCCTCCTATGAAGAAATCGAAACAGAAAAAGCCAAGCAACTGGTTGCTAGCTGGTCCACCAATGCACTCTATCAGAATGCGCAGCATCAGCTAAATGCGCATCTTTCGGGTTTGCCAGCTTGATGACGAAGTCGGGCAATCTTGCCGAGCCTGTGCGCGGGCAATTGGATGCTAATGGTTGCCTGGTCTCGGCAGATCCGCCGCTGCTGCGTTTGCATTTGCATTGCGGTGGATATGAAGGCGGACCTCTCGCTATTCCTCAATTGTTGAATCTTTGCCGCCTAAGTCGTCAACTGGACATGAATCTGTCACGTCCGGTGCAGGCTGCCGACGAGGAAAATCTGATCAGCATGTGGGTTGAAATTCGACTTCTGCGCGGACAGCATGAGGGGGCGATTGCGATCAGCATTGTTGATTGGAAGGAGTCACCAGCGCCTTCGACAAATCGCGAAGAGCCAAGTCGTAGAAGGGATTTCGATCGCTTGAACGGGCGGGGTTCCATCCGCACCGATGCTTCTTTACGGATCATGGCCCTATCATTGCCCGGTGATTTGGATGCGATTGAAAATTACGTTGGTCACTCCCTTTTGGATGTTCTCGAATTTGTAGAGCCATCAAAACAAAGCGTATTGATTGAGTCTATTTCAGAGCGTCAACCTGTGCGGGGACAACATGTCCGGCAGAGGCAAGGTAAAAAGTCATTCTATACGCTTTCCGGACAACCGTTGATCGACAATGAGGGACTTTTCTCTGGCTATCGGTTTTCGCTTGAACTGGACCAAGAGCGTGAAGCGGATGAAAATCGAGACGACACAGAAACGCGGTTCGGTGAAGGCGATCTGATCAGTGACTCTCTTTTTGGTTCACAGCTCGGACCGGCATTGCGTCAGCCACTAGGCAAAATCATTGCCAATGCAGAAACAATTGGCAGTCGGTTGGAAGGTCCCCTGCGTGGCGACTATTCCAACTATGCAAAAGACATTGCCTCGGCAGGCCGCCATCTGATGGACTTGGTCAATGATCTCTCTGATCTAGAAGCCATTCAGCGGACAAGCTTTTCGGTTGCGGCAGATGATATCGACCTGGTGGACCTCGCTCATCGCGCCGCTGGCTTGCTTGCGGTCAAGGCAGCGGATCATCAGATCCGAATTGATCTTCCGGAGAAAGACTTGAAAATGCCTGTGAGAGGTGAATTTCGTAGAGTTCTTCAAATATTGGTGAATCTGATTGGCAATGCGATCCGGTATTCACCTGATGGTTCGGTAATCAAATTGCGAGTGGCGTCAGAAGGTGAGTTTTCTGCAGTTACCGTCCGCGATCAGGGCGATGGGATCGCTGTAGAAGATCAACAACGTATATTTGAAAAATTTGAAAGATTGGGACGTTCCGGTGATGGTGGCAGTGGGCTGGGATTGTTTATTTCCCGCCGTTTAGCAAACGCCATGGATGGGAGCCTGACCGTCGAGAGCGCCGTGGGTAAAGGTTCTACGTTCAAGCTTAGCCTGCCGTCGCGTACGATTTAGGCACAAAAAAGGGAGCGGTTAGACTCCCTTTTTATCTCATATCTACATAAAGTTAGCGCTTGTCGATGTCGACATAGTCACGCTGTGTTGGCCCCGTGTAAAGCTGACGCGGACGTCCGATCACCTGGCCAGGATCAGAAATCATTTCGTTCCATTGGGCAACCCAACCAACCGTCCGGGCCAGCGCGAAGAGCGCGGTAAACATAGAGGTTGGGAAACCGATGGCGGAAAGAATGATGCCGGAATAGAAGTCCACGTTCGGGAACAGCTTCTTCTCTTTGAAATAGTCGTCGTTGAGCGCCATTTCTTCGAGCTGCAGAGCAACTTCAAACACTGGGTCAGAGACTTTCAATGCATCAAAGACTTCGCGCACAGTTTTCTGCATAACAGTCGCACGCGGGTCATGGTTTTTGTACACGCGGTGACCAAAGCCCATCAGGCGGAATGGGTCATTCTTGTCTTTCGCGCGTTCAATATATTCAGGAATCCGGTCCGGATGGCCGATTTCGTGGAGCATGTTAAGTGCGGCTTCATTGGCACCGCCATGGGCAGGGCCCCAGAGGCAAGCAATGCCGGCTGCGATACAGGCAAATGGGTTGGCGCCAGATGAACCGGCGAGACGCACAGTGGACGTCGAAGCATTTTGTTCGTGGTCGGCATGGAGGATAAAAATCCGGTCCATTGCTTTTTCAACGGCAGGAACAACTTCATAGGGTTCGGCAGGAACGCCAAATGTCATGCGCAGGAAATTGCCGGTGTAAGACAGGCTGTTATCTGGATGCATGAAGGGCTGACCAACGGCATATTTGTAGGCCATTGCCGCGATGGTCGGCATTTTAGCGATCAACCGGTGACTTGCGATCATCCGTTGTTCGGGATCGCTGATATCCGTGCTGTCGTGATAGAAAGCCGATAGCGCACCAACGACACCGCACATGATTGCCATCGGATGAGCATCGCGGCGAAAGCCGTTGTAGAAGGTTGAGAACTGATCATGCAGCATCGTGTGGCGCGTGATCGTATTTGTGAAGTCAGCATATTCATCTGAAGTCGGAAGCTCGCCGCGCAGCAGCAGATGGGCCACTTCCATGAAGCTGCTTTTTTCAGCCAATTGGCCAATGGGATAGCCGCGATGAAGCAAGACGCCTTCACCGCCATCGATAAAGGTCAATTCCGATTCACAGCTGGCTGTTGACTTGAAGCCTGGATCGTAAGTGAAGGCACCAGTTTGCCCATAAAGTTTCCGAATATCAACGACATCCGGCCCTTCGGTACCCTGCATCACGGGAAATTCGTAGTTCTCGCCGCCTAGGCCGAATGATGCGCTATTGTTGCCCACAATATTGTCCTTTCTGCTCCTGAGAAATTCAGGTTATTTTATTTGATCTGCAAGACGATCCAATGACTCTTCCTTGCCCAAGAGTATCAGCACGTCAAAAATTCCGGGTGAACTGGTACTTCCCGTTAGAGCCGCTCGCATGGGTTGTGCAAGCTTTCCTAACCCCAATTCGGCGGCTTCCGCTATCGCCTTCACTTTTTCCTCGGTTGCCTCAAGCGTCCAGTTGTCGAGGTCGGCCAAGGTAGAGTGAATCGATTCAAGCAGCTGCCGTGCATCAGCGTCTAGCAGAGATTGTGCCTTCTCGTCGAGGTCAAGTGGTCGTTTTTTATAGAGAAAAAGGCTATTATTAGCCAATTCGATAAGGTTTTTTGCCCGGCTTTTCAAAACCGGCATGGCCTGCGCCAGTAAATCACCATCGGCGGGTGATAATTTTGTTCCCAGCTCTTCCTCAATCCACGGCATCGTTAACGCGACCAGCGCGCCATCATCAGCCTCTCTGATATATTGGCCATTTAGATTTTGAAGCTTTTTGGCGTCAAAGCGGGATGGTGATTTGCCAACGCCAGCCAAGCCAAACCACTCAATTGCCTGCGCGCGCGAAATAATCTCGTCATCGCCATGCCCCCAGCCGAGCCGGAGAAGATAGTTGAACATCGCATCCGACATAATGCCCATGTCGCTATAAGCCTCTACGCCCAGCGCACCATGGCGTTTGGAAAGCTTGGCGCCGTCATTGCCGTGGATCAACGGAATATGCGCATAGGTCGGTTCTTTCCAGCCCATCGCGCGGATCATCGCAAGCTGTCGGAACGCATTATTAAGATGGTCATCGCCGCGGATCAAATGGGTGACGCCCATATCATGATCATCCACCACGACTGCCAACATATAGGTTGGCGTGCCGTCGGAGCGCAGCAGGATGAAATCGTCAATTTCACTGTTCTGAACCGACACTTCACCTTGAACCGCATCGGTAACAGTCATCTTGCCGCCGGTTTCGGTTTTCAGGCGGATCACATAGGGCGCACCTTCCGGTGCTTCGGAAGGATCACGATCCCGCCAGCGGCCGTCATAGCGCATCGGCTTTTTCTCCGCCTTTTGCTGCTCGCGCATGGCGGCCAGCTCTTCTGGCGTTGCGAAACATTTATAGGCATTGCCGGCGGCGAGCAGCTCATAAGCGACCTCGGCATGGCGATCGGCACGTTGAGATTGGAAAACCGGTTCATCGTCCCAGTCGAGACCCAGCCAATCCAGTCCTTCCAGAATCGCATCAATCGCTTCCTGCGTCGAGCGCGCCTTATCGGTATCTTCGATACGCAGCAGCGCTTTGCCGCCATGATGCCGGGCAAACAGCCAATTGAACATGGCTGTACGTGCGCCGCCGATATGCAAAAAGCCTGTCGGGGAGGGGGCAAAACGTGTGACGACAGTGTCGGTTTCTTTAAGAGTCACGCTTGGTTTCATCCTGTGTTACGCCAATGCGATGCAGAGTAGCTTTGATCCAGACAGCTCTGATGTAGCGCATGAAAATTTTAAAAAGGCCACCACGTCTGATGGTGTTGGCAAGGCCCTTAGCATGCTGTTTCGCGCACGACAATTACCTGAATATCTTAGAATTTCGCAAATTTTTATATTGCTGGAATTGCACCTGGAAAAGGAGCGTGACCAGTTGCCACTTTGGATACCGGTGGGAATCGGTTCGGGAATCACAATCTGGTTTCTATTGGCCGATGCTTATTTATGGAGTGCGGTTTTGGCCCTCTGCGCGGGCTTGGCTGTTTTTGTCAAATTGATGGGGCAGGGCACGCGAGTGGGGGCGGCGATATTCTGGCTTTCGCTATCTGTGGGGGCGGGCTGCACGATCATATGGCTAAGATCCTCGTCAGTAGCCGCACCGGTATTGGAACAACCTGTCGTCACTTCATTCTATGCCGAAATCGAAAAGACAGAAGTTTTGAGCGCGCGCGATATGGTTCGTTTAACGCTTGATACACATGAGAAACAGGGCTTGCCAAAACGAGTGCGAGTGAATGTGCCGTTGGTGAAAGCGGATCCGGACTTGCAGGTCGGTGCTGTGATTCAATTGCGGGCCAGATTGATGCCGCCAGCCATGGCATCCTTGCCAAGCGCCTATGATTTTTCACGCCGTGCCTGGTTCATGGGATTGGGGGCAACGGGGCAAGCGCTTGGAAATATAAAGGTTGTTGAACCAGCTGAGCCTTCATGGTGGGCGGTATCCGCTTTACCAGATTATCGACAAAAGCTGTCCGCGCATGTTCAGTCGCAAATGGATGGCGGTGCAGGCGCCATAGGTGCAACGCTGGCTACGGGTGATCGCGGTGCAATAGATGATGCAGATGCAGAAGCCATGCGTCGCAGTGGATTGGCCCATTTATTGTCGATTAGCGGGTTGCATGTGACGGCGGTTGTTGGCGCAGTGTATCTGCTTGTTATCCGGTTGTTGGCCTTGTTCCCGGCTTTGGCACTACGTGTTCCTTTGCCTATCGTAGCAGCAGGTTGCGCGGCTGTAGCAGCACTTTCCTACACATTGCTAACGGGCGCACAGGTGCCGACCATTCGCGCCTGCATCGCGGCATTGCTTGTGTTGACGGCTCTAGTGATCGGGCGGAGTGCGATTACCCTTCGGATGGTCGCAACTGGTGCGTTATTGGTTCTTATCATTTGGCCGGAAACCTTGGTTGGTCCTAGCTTCCAACTCAGCTTTGCAGCCGTTACGGCAATAATTGCCCTGCATACTGCGCCGCGGATCCAATCTTTCTTTGCCAGAAGAGATGAAGCGATCGGGAAACGATTTGGCAGAGCGATTGTCGCGCTGTTTCTAACTGGGCTGGTCGTGGAACTTGCATTAATGCCGATCGCGCTTTTCCACTTTCATAAAGCCGGGATTTACGGCGCTTTGGCAAACATCATTGCCATTCCGCTCACCACATTTGTAATCATGCCGCTCGAGGCCCTGGCCCTGTTGCTTGACACGGTTGGGTTGGGCGCACCTGTCTGGTGGGTTTGCGAACAAGCGCTCAACAGTCTTCTGGTTTTGGCTCATTATGTATCGAGCAGTCCTGGGTCCGTTACTATGTTGCCAACCATGCCGTTAATGGCATTCGCATTGTTGGTTTTCGGCGGTTTGTGGATGGCTCTCTGGACTCAGCGCTGGCGAATATGGGGCATTTTGCCAATATGCTACGGAACACTGCTCGTCCTCATGAACCGTCCGCCAGATATCTATATTGCCGGCGATGGCCGTCATGTAGGAATCCGCAATCAGGATGGAGAAGTCGCTATGTTACGAACCGGCCGAAGCGGGTTTGTAAGAGACATGCTTTTGGAAAATGCGGGTGTGGATGGAGAGGCAATGGCGCTTGAGGATTGGCCCAACGCGCGATGCAATGCTGATAGCTGTGCGGTCGCTATAGAAGTATCAGGCAGACATTGGACAATATTGGCAACGCGCAGTTCCTATCACATTCCCGCATTGGCCTTATCTGCCGCCTGCCGCCGAGCAGATATTGTAATAAGCGAGCGGCGCCTTCCCGCTAGCTGCCAGCCGCGCTGGATAAAAGCCGATCGCACATTTCTACGGCAAGTCGGTGGGATGACAGTCGACCTGAAAAGCCAACAGATTGAGACTGTGTTGAACCATAGCGGCCGTCATGCATGGACGCGTTTCAAATAGTCCGAAGCCACAAAAGTGCGACGGAAAATATCAGGTCAATGAAGCAGGCTATTATCAGTTATAGCGGCGCAACAGCCCAGCCATTTTTCCTTGTATGCGCACTTCACCTGCACCAAAAATTTGCGGTTCATAGGCCGGGTTGGCGGGGTCCAGACGAACCTGACCATTATCTTTGAACAGATATTTCAGCGTTGCTTCCTCATCATGAACAAGAGCGACGACAATTTCACCGTTGCGTGCGGTTTCGGTCCGCTGGATAAGGGCATAGTCCCCGTCTAAAATTCCTGCATCAATCATCGAATCCCCAGACACCTCCAATGCGTAATGTTCGCCGGATCCCAGCAATGCTGCCGGAACGCTAAGAGCAGACTGGCCTTCAAGCGCTTCTATCGGAACACCAGCGGCAATTTTACCATGCAGCGGGATTTCGATAACATCATTCGCGGCAACCGGAATTTCCTTTAGCGGGCTCGATTGTGCCGCATCGGGCATGATATTAACAACATTGGACGGGGCGGGTTTCAGATTACCGCCCTCAGGAAGTTTGGTAACTTCCAAAGCTCTCGCACGATTGGGAAGGCGTCTCAGGAAACCCCGTTCTTCCAATGCGCTAATCAATCGATGAACGCCAGATTTGGATTTCAGCCCCAGCGCGTCTTTCATTTCTTCAAAAGAGGGGGAAACGCCGGATTCTTCCAAACTGTTATGAATGAAACACAGCAGTTCATGTTGTTTCGGTGTGAGCATATTTCATGTCCTTATCGGGAACGAATAAAGAACAATTATGAAACAAATAGGGTTAAGTCAAGACAATTCAAATCTCTATATAGGAAACATTCTCACCTTTTTCCTGCTCAGGGCTGTGGGCTGGTCGATAGAGAAGAGCATTGGCCGCAGCCAGTATTGATAGCTTGGCGCTGTCTTGACTGTTAAATGCCGTTATGCCGGTACCATCTGCTTTTGCCCTTAGAAATTCAGCGCGCTGATTTGTGGGCGGTAGGGCAGAGTTTGTAATCGCACTTTTCATGACAGGCATATAGTTGGTGGCACCAGCCATATAACGAATAAGCGGAAGCAAGAATAATGTTGCGGTCACAAAGGCGGAACCTGGATTTCCCGGTAACGCTAAAACAAGGCTGTTGCCTAATTTTCCAGCCATTAGCGGTTTGCCGGGCTTCATTGCGATTTTCCAGAAATCGGTTTCCCCGCCCAGCTGTTTGAATGCCGGGGCGACAAGATCATGATCGCCTACAGACGCGCCCCCGATTGTGACGATTATGTCGCAATCTCTGGCGCTTTCCAGCGCCGTACACAGGCTTTCCATATCGTCCTTGATCCGGCTGATTGAACGGGATCGGGCCGGTAATTGGTCCAGCAAAGCGGCAACCATCACGTCATTACTGGCAGGAATTTGATGAGGCTGTGTAGCCGTGCCCGGAGTAACCAGCTCGTCGCCAGTCGAAAGGATCGCGACATTCACGCGGCGGCCAACGCTTAGTTCACCCACACCGGCAATGACCGCATGTCCCAGTGCTGCCGCCGTAAGTCTTGTGCCCGCTTTCAGGGCAATGTCTCCGGCTTTAAAATCGCCGCCCGCATGTCTTACGTGACGGCCTCTGACTGGAGAAGGATCGTCGATCAGCCTGATCTGCTCGCCATCAGATTCGACATTTTCTTGCATGACAACCGTGTCTGCGCCTTCCGGCATCAGTGCTCCGGTGAAAATCCTTGCTGCTTGACCTGCTTGCATCGCAGGGCAGGGCGGGCTTCCGGCTTTGCATTCGCCGACCAACTGCCATGGTCCCTCGCGATCTTCAAAGTTGATGGCATAGCCATCCATTGCTGACATATCTGCCGCAGGTTGACTACGCTTTGCGACAAGATCTTGTGCAAGATAGCAACTTTTCGCATCGCTTACCGGAACCGTTTCCGATGGCAGGGGCTCGGCCATAGCAATCAGGCGATTTTGCGCTTCGTCCAGGGGTAGTAATGAACTCATTCGGCGGTCCAGTCTCCTGATTTGCCGCCGGTTTTGGAAAGCAGTCGAATGTCGCTGATCAGCATGTCTTTCTGCATGGCCTTGGACATATCATAAATGGTCAAAAGTGCCGTTGAAACAGCGGTTAAAGCCTCCATTTCCACCCCGGTTTTACCCGTCAGGCGCACCATCGTCTCGGCCCTGATCCCATCTTTTAGAAACTCGAATTCCACGGCAACTTTGCTGATTTCCAACGGATGACAAAGCGGAATAAGATCGCTGGTTTTTTTGGCCGCCATAATCCCGGCGATACGGGCAGTGGCCAGCACATCACCTTTTTTCATGGCGTTGGCTTTGATGGCATCAAGTACTTCCTTAGCCATCCGGATAATCCCTTCCGCATGTGCTTCGCGGACCGTGTCACCTTTGGCAGAAACATCGACCATTTGAGCCGTTCCATCGCCGCCGATATGAGTAAGTTTGCTCATCTTATGTCTCACAGCCTGTCAAAAGCTGGCGGGTGGCTTGCTCAATATCATCCTGTCGCATCAGTGACTCTCCTACCAAAAACGTACGGGCGCCACAGCGGGACAATCGCTGGCAATCATCATGCGTAAAAATACCACTTTCCGAAACCATGACGCGATCATCTGGGACCAGCTTTGACAGTCTTTCCGTCTGCTCAAGACTTGTCTCGAACGTTTTAAGATTTCTATTGTTGATACCAAGCAAAGGCGATTGCAGGCGCAGCGCCCGCTCCAGTTCATCTTCGCTATGGACTTCTATTAGCACATCCATACCTAGTTCGATTGCCGCATCTTCAAGTTCGAGCGCTAGGGCATCATCAAGAGCGGCCATGATAATCAAAATTGCGTCAGCACCCAAAGCGCGAGATTCTTCTATTTGCCACGGATCAACCATGAAATCTTTACGCAGGCAAGGAAGAGAGCTGGCGGTCTGCGCGGCAACCAGATATTCATCCGCACCTTGAAAATAAGGAGTATCGGTTAGTATTGATAAGCATGCTGCCCCCGCCGCTTCGTAAGCTTTAGCATGATCAGGCGGATGAAAGTCTTCGCGTATCAAACCCTTTGAAGGGCTTGCTTTCTTGATTTCAGCAATCAACGCAAAACCGGTTCGCGCTTTGTCCTTGAGTGATTTTGCGAAGCCGCGCGGTGGTGCTTGACTGCGAACTTGCTCGTGCATTGCGGAGCTGGAAACATCGGCTTTGCGTTTGCACACATGATCGCGTTTAACCGAGCAAATTTCGGCAAGCTTATTCATTGGTTATATCTCATTGATTGGCGATCCAACAGTTCAGCAAAGCATTGGCCAAGCCTTTGTCGAGTGCTTCACCAGCTTCCTCAGCTCCAGCTTCCCAGTTGTCGACTTCACCTGCTACGATCAATGCTGCGGCGCTGTTTAATATGACTGCATCGCGGTAAGCAGACGGTTCTCCCTGCAACAGATTACGAAGAGCTGCCGCATTATACTCAGCATCACCACCTTTAATTGCATCACTGCTATGGCGCGACAATCCTAAGTCCTCTGGTGTTATCCGGCTATATGTGATTGATTGACCTTCAACAATTGCGAGCTTTGAAGGGCCAGAAATACTTAACTCATCCAAACCTTCTTCGCCCGATACGATCATGATTTTATCATAACCCAATTGCGCTGCAGCTTCCGCATAGGTTTCAATCAAGTCTGGCGAAGCGACGCCAATGAGCTGTCGCCTGACGCGCGCTGGATTACACAGGGGGCCAAGCAGATTGAAGATAGTACGCCGGCCTATGGCTTTGCGAATGGGTGCCAATGGGCCGAGCGCTGAATGATGATTGGGCGCAAAGAAAAAGGCGATGCCGATTTCGCGCAAAGATCGTTCACCGCCGGTCGCGGCGTTAGCAAGATCGAGTCCCAAGGCTTCCAATGTATCGGCAGCTCCTGATTTACTGGATGCAGCCCGATTACCATGTTTGGCCATCGGTATGTCGCAGGCTGCAACGACCAAAGAGGTTGCAGTGGAGATGTTCAAGCTATGGCTGCCATCACCGCCGGTTCCACAGACATCAATTGCGCCAACAGGTGCATCAACGGTCACCATACGCGAACGCATAGCTTGCGCAGCCGCAGCAATTTCTGTTGCGGTTTCACCTCGATCAGCGAGCGTGACCAGGAATGTGCTGATTGCTTCGCTATCGAGCTTGCCGTCTAATATTAATTCAAAAGCTTCCCTAGCATCTGCTGCCGAAAGTGGGTTTTCTGTACTGGGAAGTGCCATCATGAATTGTCCTCTCCCGGTAAGTCAGCGTCTTGAAGGCGACGGATCAAACCATTTCTATGCGCTTCATCCTTGAATATCCGAGCAGGCAAAAAATTGAACATATGATCAGAGCGATAAAGCAGAATGATTTTGTCGTCCGCTCTCCATTTAACCATGTCTCCGAAAGTCAGCTGCGCTTGGCCTTGGGCATTCTGCGAATATAGCTTTTCATCATCCCACCAACTGGTGGTTTCTAGATGTAAGTCTTTTTGCTGCTTATAGATTTTCTTGGCAAGGCGAGGAACCCACCAAACAGGGATCATGATTGTTATGATCGCTGCTACAATACCGGCCCAGATGGACATGCTGACAATTAGTCCCAACGCTTTGGGCAAATCGTCAAAGCCATCGAAAGCGGCAAGAATAACGCCAATAGTCAGCCCGAAAAGAAGCAAATAGAGAATTCGTTTCAAGCCCAGCTGCTTCATATGCAATCCGTAGGCGGAGCGAAGATCCTCCTCGGTGGGTGTGAATACTAATTTCTCCGTCATGCGATTTGCTTTGGCTTAAGGCCGGCGAGCACCAAAAAATTGGCGAGCAGTTCATGGCCATATTCGGTTGCGATACTTTCCGGATGAAATTGCACACCATGTATCGGAAGGCTTTCATGACGGAAGCCCATAACGGATCCATCCTCCGCGGTAGCAGTGATCGGGAGGCATTCCGGAATTTCTTCCACAATCAAGGAGTGATAGCGAGTGGCGGTATAGGGCGACGGAATGCCTTGAAACACGCCACTATTATCATGCGTTACAGGAGACGTCTTCCCATGCATCAAACCGCCGCGCACAACTTTTCCGCCAAAATGCTGCCCAATGCTTTGATGGCCAAGACAAACACCAAGCAATGGTTTTTCAGCATCCGCGCAGGCTGCCACCAAATCCAGCGATATACCGGCTTCATTGGGAGTGCAGGGGCCTGGAGAGATTAGAAACGCATCCGCTCCAGTTTCTAGCGCGTCCTTGGCGCCCAGCGCATCGTTACGTTCCACCCGCACTTCGGCTCCCAGTTCCATGAGATAATGAACCAGGTTGAAGGTAAAACTGTCGTAATTGTCGATAACCAAAATCATGTGATGTTGCCTAATGATAAAATCGCAGTAGGCCAAGTTTTTATGCGGGCTATCAAGCGGATGGTTTGACGAAGGCGATACGGATGATATTGGAGGGCAGGGGAGACTAACTCATGGGCCAGCCTGTAACTGTTACAATAGCACATAGTTTGGGGCTAGCAGAAGCCCGCAGCCGTATAGGTAATGGTGTCCACACTTTAGGTGAATCTGTGCCAGGTGCGACTGTAACGGACCATCACTGGGAAGGCGACACCATGCACTGTACGTTGGAGGCGATGGGCCAGCGCATTGGTGGCGAAATGCAAGTGCGTGAGGACGAGGTCTACGCCATCTTCGATCTTCCGCCATTGCTCGCCATGTTTGCCAACAAGCTTAAGGAAAAGCTTCAGAAAGAAGCGCCGAAAATGTTGGAGTAAATGCGGTTCTACCGCTCACCGAAACTCACGCATCACCGCGATTAAACGTTCAACATCGGACATATCGTGATAGATCGCAAATCCTATACGCAAAACGTCTCCGCGCACGTCAGTCACGATTTTATGATCTGTCAGTGCTGCATGCAGTGCTGAAGCGTTTGGGCTTTGATAGGCGAGAAATCGGGCATGTGGCTTTCCGTCAATTGGGTTGAGCAGCATCATACCCGGCAACGGATCTTGAGCAATAAAATCGCTCTGCAAGTTGGCAACATGATTGGAAATTACTTCCGTCGACAAGCCCTCCTTAGACAACATGGCTTGTACGGCGTTAAATCGATACAGGCCTGATGGGTCGAAGGTGCTACCCAAAAATCTGCGGCCGTCCGGCGCATATTCTATCTCGCCAGGAGGGAGGCTTAGGTCATCAAATGCAGCATACCAGCCTGTTATGGGTGGTCGTGGCGCAAATCCGGTTGGAGCATGAAGGAAACAGACTCCTTCCCCGGCCATCGCATATTTATAGCCGCCAGACATGTAGAAGATATTGGTAGCGAATTCTGACAGATCTGTATCAAGAGCCATGAAGCCGTGATAGCCATCAATCACGACCCAGGGGCCTTCGGGACGGGCGATGTCGGCAAGCTTTTCGATCCCGTTCAAGACAGTGCCTGAGTTAAATAGCACCTGACTAGCGAAAATCAGATCATGGTCACCAGTCGACGCTCGATCTACTAAACTATCAACTGCTACTCGTTCTAATATCACCTCACCATTCTCTGCCCAGCGATCCATCTGTCGCCGGAAACTGTGAAACTCTCCATCTGTAGTAAGGACTCGGACTGGGAGCGCTGGGATGGCTGATACAATGCGAATAAGAAAGTCATGCGTGTTAGGCGCAAAAGCAATAGTTTGTGGATCGGGAAGGTGAAGCTCAGCCGCAATATAGGACTGTGCTTTTTCCCAGACCGGTCCCATTATTTTATCCCATTTATGATCGGCCAACATCATGGCGTCGTTACAGGCTTCTAAATGACCGTCATAAGCAGCATTTGGCCAAAGATGATGGCTGTGCGCAGCAAAATGCAAGCGATCAGGATTTGCATTTAATGCTCGTGAGAAGAGCGATTTCCAACTCATAGTGCTGTACGCAATGACCAGAGTTCGGGAAAAGCGCGCTTTGGCAAAGTGGATTGCAGATAGGATACGCCGGCTGTGCCTCCGGTTCCCATTTTACCGCCAATTATACGCTCCACCGTCAAAACATGCTTGTGCCGCCAAGTCGCCATCGCATCGTCGAGATCAACCAGCTTTTCTGCCAGTTGATACAATTCCCAATAGCGCTCGGTGTCGCGATAAACTGAGAGGAAAGCCGCTTCCACTTCAGGCGATGGTACGTGGGATGTGCTGAAATCGCGATCAAGAAGTGCGGGCGAGATGGCAAAACCAGCACGCGCAAGAGCGGCGATACTATGGTCCCAAAGACTCGGCGCTTCCAATGCCGCCTGCATCGCGGCCTGCGCTTCTGGTCGGTCGTCTTGATATTTGAGGAACCCTTTGTCTTTTAGCCCCAGGAGATATTCTACAGTCCGGAATTGGTCGGATTGAAACCCAGAGCTTTCCCCAAGCACATGCCGAAACCTGCTATAGTCACTTGGCGTCATGGTAGAGAGCACATCCCAACTAAGCGTCATGACCGCCTGTATTCGGCTCACCCTAGCCAGGGCTTTATAGGCGGGAACCAACGCATCTTTAGAGATTTGCGCTATTGCCAGATGCATCTCGCGAATAATCTGCTTCAGCCACAATTCCTTGGTTTGATGGATGATGATGAAGAGCATCTCGTCGTCGAAATCAGATTTTGGATGCTGAGTGGACAATAGCTTGTCGAGCTCAAGATAGCTTGCATAGGTGACAGTTTCTTTTCTGGACATAAGGAAATGTAACCTTGGCGCGGGTAAAAGCAAAGGCAAGTTTCCTGTGTCTTAAAACAACTCCATCTGGCTGCCTTTAACCAAAGGAGGACGAAACAGGTCGGTTCTCAGGCTGAATTTTGCTTTTCCCAGACCGTGTTTGCGAGCCGCTATTGCAACCCGGTTTTGGAGCAATTTCGCCCAAGGGCCATGACCGCGCATCCGGCTGTAAAAGTCAGGATCATTCTTCTTGCCCTTACGTATTGATGTTATGATGCTCATGACTTTATCTTTGCGGTCCGGAAAATGGGTTTCGAGCCACTCTTCGAAAAGAGGGGCGACTTCGTGAGGTAAGCGCACCGGTATGACCGATACACTTTGCGCACCGTTGTCCGCTGCTACCTCGACAATTGTCTCAATTTCATGGTCAGTAATGGCAGGAATAACTGGTGCAATATTGACGTGCACAGGAATATTCTGAGCACATAGCTGCTTGACCGCTGACAGTCTTTTTGTTGGTGAGGGCGCTCTTGGTTCAAGAAGGCGTGCTGTGCGGGCATTCAAAGTAGTTATTGAAATGGCGACCGCCGTAAGTTCCAACGCCGCGAGCTTAGTGAGTATATTGAGATCGTTGACGACCCTGTCGGACTTCGTCGTGATTCCTACCGGATGTCTTGTTTCCAGCATAACTTCTAGGATAGCCCGAGTAATCCGATAGCGTTTTTCGATTGGCTGATAGGGGTCGGTATTCGTTCCCAGTGCTATGGGCGCAGGCCTATATTTGGGTTTGGCCAGAGTTTCTCTGAGTAAATTTGCCGCATTGGGTTTAGCGAACAGTTTGGTTTCGAAATCAAGACCAGGAGACAGATCATGATAAGCGTGAGTTGGGCGAGCATAACAGTACACACAGCCATGCTCACATCCTCGATAGGCATTTATAGAACGATCAAATGGAATGTCTGGAGATTTGTTGAAGCTCAGTATTGATTTCGGCGCTTCTGTTGTAACCTGCGTCCTAATTTTCGTATGGGGATCACCAATTGACTCGCGACTGTCCAGCCAATCCCCATCGACCTGACGGCTCGGCAGATTGAATCGCTGACTTTCATCATTGGTAACCGCCCCGCGCCCTTTCTGGGCGAGCGGAGTTAGTCGATTATTCTGTTCCATTGTCCTCACATAACATGAGAACAAATAAAGAACAAATTCTATTTCTCTAGCAACCTCGGTATGAGTTCCACGAAGTTACACGGCCGGTGGCGACTGTCTAGCTGCGTGTCTAAAATACCGTCCCAACCATCTTTAACCGCACCATTGGAACCCGGTAGCGCAAAGACGTAGGTGCCCCGAGAGACTACAGCACAAGCGCGAGATTGAACGGTTGACGTACCGATCTTTTCATAACTTAACCAGCGGAATAATTCGCCAAAACCTGGAATATCTTTGTCTTTCACTACATCAAGCGCTTCGGGCGTGATATCGCGCCCAGTTAGTCCTGTGCCACCGGTGGTTATGATCACATCGACAGTCTCTTCATCGATCCATTGATTCAGTTGCTTGATTATTTTTGGCTGGTCATCGCGGATCAAGCTGCGATGGATAAGTGTATGACCTTTTGCGGCAATGCGATTAGCCAATATGTCACCAGAGCTATCGTCTTTTAAGGAACGGGTATCCGATACCGTCAATAGGGCGATGTTGATCGCCTTAAATGTTCGGCTTTCATCAATGGGCATAGGTTTCTCCGCTAATTTTTCAGCTTCCGTATAGCTCATATTGGCTGACTTTTATAAACCATAAAGAATAGGGGCTTTTCGCCAGTGCTCTAACCGTCTAATCGCTTGTAATAATGTCGAACGTTCCGGACTTAACCGCAATCATATTGGGCCTGATTCTCGCCATCTGGCTGGGTGCGTCTGCTTGGGCGGTTTGGACCGGGTTGGCCATGAAAAAAAAGGCCGCCGCCACTATGCGTCAATCTGGACGTTTGGGCCGACTGCTGGAAACGTCGCCTGCACTGCCTTTATTGGTGCGGTCGGACGGCAAACTTGAAGCATCGCAGCGATTGATGCACTGGTTTGGTTTCGATTATCTACCTGCACATATTTCGGAGCTTCATGACAATGACGCTGGTATGAGTCGTGCAAACCTTGAAGAATTAACGCAGGACGTGAACCTTGCCCAGAAATCTGGGAGCAGCTTCACCAGAGCGATCAAGGTCAACGGCTCGGACAAGTCTTTGTTGGTTCGAGGCGGATTGGCAGACCAGAAAATAGCGCCAAATGGAAGCGCACTTCTTTGGGTATTTGACGCCACAGAAAGTCAAAATCAGATAGAAAAACTGCGCAATGAAAACGAAGAGGCGCATGCTGCATTTGACGCGCTGTCCGCTTTGATAGAGGCAGCTCCGGTTCCTATGTGGCATCGTTCACGCGACTTGCAACTGACACTGGTAAATAGTGCCTATGTGAAAGCTGTGGATGCTGAAGATGGGGCTCAGGTTGTTGAGGAAGGGATTGAACTCGTCGAACCAATCAACGGTTTCAGCCCCAAAGATGCAGCTGCGCAGGCCAAGGAGAAAGGTGAGCCACATGAACGTGTAGTGGCCACCACGATTGGTGGGGAGCGGCGGACTACGCAGGTGGTTGATGTCCCACTCGGTAAATCTGGCATAGCAGGTTATGCTATCGATATTCAGGAACTGATCGATTCCCGCAAAGAACAGAGGCGCTTCAACGAATCGCAGCGGGATATGCTAGACAAGATATCGGCGGCAGTGGTGCAGTTTGACGCGGACAGATCCTTGCAGTTCTGCAATCTACCATTCCAGCGTATTTTTTCTATGCGCCAACAGTGGATAGCAGAGCGTCCCGAATTTCCTCGAGTGTTGGATCGAATGCGCGAGATGAACCGGATTCCAGAGGTTCGAGATTTTCCAGAATGGCGAGAAGATCGCACGACATGGTTTAAATCAACCGGCTCCATTGAGGAGAACTGGTTGCTTGCTGATGGCACACATTTACGGGTTATTGCCAATCCGACGCCGGACGGCGGCTTGTTGATGATTATCGAGGATCGCACGGAACAGGTCCAGCTGGCTAGCGCTAGAGATACATTGTTGCGCGTTCGGACGGCTACATTCGACAATTTGTTTGAATCTGTCGCTGTGTTTGCTGCTGACGGCAAACTTAACATTTGGAACCACCAGTTTGCCAGCATTTGGAATCTGGATGAAGAAGATCTTGCGAAGCATCCTCGCGTTGACACTTTGATGCAGAAAATGGCTGTGCAATTGAAACAACCAGCCCGAATTTCAGAAGTGCGCACAATGGTGCGTGCTGCGACATCTGAGCGCGAGCAGCAAAGTGGACAAATGTCTTTTGCCGACGGACGCCGTTTTCAATTTGCTGCCATACCGCTGCCTGATGGCAATGCGTTGTTTACGATGCTCGATATATCAGACAGTCGCCGTATAGAATTGGCGCTGCGCGAACGTAACGAGGCATTGGTAGAGGCAGATTCTATCAAAGCCGCTTTCCTGTCCAATATGAGCTATGAATTCCGAACGCCGCTGACATCCATCGGAGGTTTTGCTGAATTGCTAGACAATGAAGTGGCAGGGCCTTTGACCGAACAAGGACATGAATATGCCAGAGCGATCCTACAATCGGTGAAACGACTGGGTATGCAGATCGACAATGTGTTGGATCTCAGTCAGAGCGAGGCGGGAGCCTTGCCGATTGCCAAGGAGAAAGTGAATCTCAAAAAGCTGGTAGAAGATGTCGCGGCGCAATTTACCGACGATGCAAAGGCAGAAGGAATAGAGGTCGAACTGCAATTGGATGAAACACTTGGCTCTGCGCTTGCTGACAAGAAACGGCTGTCGCAAGCTATCGCTCAGATTGTGGATAATAGTATCCGCTATACCGGAAGGGGAGGACGTATTCTTATCAACGGCAGCGGTAATGTGAAGCAGGCTGTAATTCATATCTCTGACAATGGTCCCGGTATGAGTCCTGGTCAGCAGTCCAAGGCCTTTGACAGCTTTGCGCGATCCCGCAAAAAGTCCGGTGAAAATACAGGCGGGCTGGGCCTACCACTTGCTCGGCAATTATTGCTTGCTCACAATGGCGAACTGACGCTCACGTCGGAGCTGGGTCAGGGCACGCTTGTTACCCTCCATCTTCCCCGGCAGTAAAGATCCGTTGCGCTTATGTTTCCAACAGTCTTAGATGATGAAGCCGCTACAATACAGTTGGGCAAACGCCTCGCCAACATTTTGCAACCGGGTGACAAGATCGCCTTGTCCGGAACGCTAGGAGCCGGAAAAACGTCTCTAGCTCGCGGCATATTGCGCGGTTTGGGTTTCGAGGCTGATGTTCCTAGCCCAAGCTTTGCCATCGTCCAGCAATATGAACCACCGGATGTTCGACTTCCTGTCGCTCATGTTGATTTCTATAGAATTGAAGAGCCGGATGAAATTCAGGAATTGGGCTTGGATGATATATTGAATGAAGGTGCGATTATAGCGGAATGGCCCGATCGATTGCCCAACAGCTTTTGGGCCGATGGCCTGCAAATTACACTTGAGATACAAAATGATAATAGTCGCCGGTTGACTTGGACAGCTGGCCCGGCTTGGAAAGACAGATGGCTAACAACATGACACCGCCCGTTGCGGCGAAGGACTTTTTGGACACTCATGGTTGGAAAAATGCGGAGATTATTCCTGTAGCTGGCGATGCATCTTTTCGACGCTATTTTCGGGTGGTTGAAGGTGATCGCAAAGCGATACTTATGGATGCTCCGCCGCCACATGAAGATCCCCGTCCATTCATTGAAATCGCGCGGCATCTGAAATCTCAAAGTTTTGCTGCTCCCGAAATTTATGGAGAAGATCTAACGCAAGGTCTTGTCCTATTGGAGGACTTTGGCGATCAACGGATGAGAGAGCATTTGGATGATCATCCCGAGGCAGAAGAGGAAACGTATCGCCGGACCGTTGATCTCATAAAGTCTCTACATCAAAAATCTGCTGCTGATGTTCCACATTACGATTGGGAACAATATCTCAGAGAGGTCAATTTGTTGCCGGAATGGTATTGCCCTGCGCAGTCTCTTGATGTGGATCAGTCCAGTTTTGTCAAAGCATGGCGAACGGTACTAGAACCTGTAATCACTTCTCAGACTTCTCCTGTTACGGTCCTTCGCGACTATCATGCCGAAAATATAATGTTGTTAGATGATGGTCGTCTGGGGCTTCTTGATTTCCAGGATGCCCTTGCCGGGCATGCGGCCTATGACCTTGTGTCTATGTTGCAAGATGCTCGCCGTGATGTGCCTGACAGTTTGGAGGATGCCATGCTGGACTATTATCTAGATGGTCATACAGCAGAGGATGCACAACGGTTTCGTAGCCACTATGCTATTTTGGGCGCACAACGAAACACGAAAATTATTGGTATCTTTACACGACTCTATTCTCGCGATGGTAAAGCGCGCTATCTGGATTTTTTGCCGCGTATGTGGCGTTTATTGGAAAAGGATTTGGTCCATCCTGATTTAGCTCCCGTTGCGAAATGGTTCGACCAGAATATTCCTGCCATTGTCCGAGGCAAACCGATTGAGGTAACTACAGAATGAGCAAGGTCGAAACCGCGATGGTTATGGCTGCCGGCTTGGGAAAGCGTATGCGTCCATTGACTGCCACTCGCCCTAAGCCGCTCGTGAAAGTGGCAGGTAAGGCTATGATTGATCATTGTCTTGATAAGCTCTGGGAAGCAGGGGTTATGAAGGTCGTTGTGAATGCGCATTACTTACCCGATGCGCTGGAAGCACATCTTCAGTCGGTCAATTATCCTTTCGATATCAGAATTTCGGACGAACGAGCGCGGTTGATGGAAACCGGCGGCGGCATGGTGCAAGCCGAGCCTCTTATCGATGAAGATAGGTTTTTTGCGATCAATAGCGACAATCTTTGGACCGATGGACCATCCAATAGTTTACAGCGATTGGAACAGCGTTGGGATGATGCGGAGATGGATGCTTTATTGTTGGTTGTTCCGCAGACTTCAGCTCACAATTATAAAGGATCCGGTGACTTTAAACTTGACGATAACGGTAGGATTTCGCGGCGCTTACCGGATCGTCAGGCACCTTTTATCTATACTGGCATCCAGCTACTTTCCAAACGCTTGTTGCGCGATGCACCGACGGGACCTTTCTCGACCAATATTTTATGGAACAGGGCAATACAGGAAGGGCGGCTTTTTGGTCTGGTCCATGAGGGGGACTGGTTTGAGGTCGGATCGCCGGATGCCATCGCGCCAACGGAACAGGCGCTGAGCCGTGTGTAGTCCCGCATGAGCAAGCGGCTTCAGCCCGCAATTTACAATATTGCCGCGCATGGCGGCTTTGCCGATGCCTTGGCACAGGGGTTGATCGACCGTTTTGCGAAAGACCCGCTTGGCTTGGCGCGAGGCCTCGTCATCCTACCCAATAACCGCGCGCGCCGTGCCGTGCATGATGCTTTTGTCAGGCTTAGCGAAGATGGTTTGTTGTTGCCGCAAATGGCGGTAATTGGCGACCTGGAGCTGGATGAGTCCATCGGCGTGGCGCTGGACAGGGGCGAACTGGCTCTCGACATAGCGCCGTCGGTTGACCCGCTGGATCGCCTGCTGATGCTGGCCCAGCTGATTGAAAGGGAAAGTGCAGCGAAAGGCAGCGCTTTGTTATCGAAAGAAGCACTGCGGCTGGCGCGCGAATTTGCCCGGACGCTGGATCAGCTGACAGTCGAGGAAATCGCGCTCAAGGACCTTTTTGATATTGATGTGGAACCGGAACTGTCCGGCCATTGGCAGGATTCGCTCGCGTTTTTTCGTGTGATTGCCGAGAAATGGCAGGCAAAGCTGACGAATATGGGCGCCGTGGATGAAGCGGCGCGGCGCAATGCCCTGTTCGATCAAACTGTGAAGGCTTGGAAAACGGCCCCGCCTGACCATTTTGTGGTCGCTGCCGGTATCACCACCTCCGCCCCGGCCATTGCGCGTTTCTTGCGGGCCATTGCCTTCCTGCCAGAAGGAATGGTGGTCTTGCCGGACCTGGACATGGTCATGGCTGATGAAGAATGGGACATGCTCGGCCCGTTTCAACCCGATGCCGAGACTGGCAAAATCGAGCGTGCGCAGGAAACCCATCCGCAATATCACATGAAGCTGCTGCTCGAACGCATGTCGATTGCGCGCGGCGAGATCATGCGCTGGCCAAGGACAGGAACCAGCGGCGCGGCTGCAAAGCGCAGCCGGGCGCTCAGCAATGCCTTTGCCATCCCGAAGCTGACATCGCGCTGGCAATCGCTCGACACTGATGAACGCAGCCTCGCAGGCGTGCAGACGGTGGAAGCACGCAATAGCGCCGAAGAGGCGCAGATTATTGCGCTGTTGGCGCGTGAGGCGTTGGAGACCCCGGAACGCCGCGTTGCGATAATCACACCGGATCGGGCGTTGGCAGGCCGGATTTCAGCGCATCTCGAGCGCTGGATGATCGCGGCGGACGATACGGCGGGTCAACCCTTGTCCAAAAAACCGGAAGGCATATTCTTTCTGGCCTTGCTGTCCGCAGCAACAGACGGATTTCCTCCGGCCGAATTTCTGGCTTTGCTGAAACATCCATTGGTGCGGGCAGGGGAAGGGCGTTTGGACTGGCTTACCCAGGTTCGCAAATTGGACCTGTTAATGCGCGGCCCCCGGCCAGCGCCGGGATTGGCTGGAATTGACAGCCTGTTTCAGAGCGAAGACAAGCGCACCAAAAGCCTGAGAGACGATTTGCGTCCGTGGTGGACGGATGTGCGGGCAATATTTGCGCCCGCGGCAGAAGTCTTGAGCGGAGCGATGAACTGGACCGAGATGCTGGCAGAAATCCGGCAGTTGGCGGACCTGCTGACCAACGGCCAGGTCTGGGCCGGACCGGCAGGCCGCCAACTGGCTGACTTTCTTTCGGATATGGAAGATCGCGCAGCCTTGGGACCGATGAAAATCCAGGCACCCGAGATTGCCGGATATTTTGAGACATTTTTGGCCGATATGCCGGTGCGTCCCCCTTATGGCGGGCATCCCCGCATTGCGCTTTACGGTTTGCTGGAGGCGCGGCTGCAACAGGCGGACCTCGTTATCTGCAGCGGTCTTAATGAAGGCAGCTGGCCTCAAGCGATAACGCCCGATCCATGGCTGGCACCGATGGTGCGTAAATCCCTGGGTCTACCTGCGCAGGAACGGCAGATTGGTCTGTCCGCGCATGATCTGGTCGGTGCAATGGGCGCGCAAAATGTGATTCTCACACGGGCGCAGCGTGACGGGTCCAGCCCAGCCATTGCCTCGCGCTTCCTGTTGCGCCTCAAAGCGATGTGTGGCGCCAACCTCAAAGAGCATCCTGTCGCTCAGAATTGGGCGCGGCGCTTGGATCAGCCGGATGAGTTTATCCGTATCGAACAACCTGCGCCGGAGCCAAGCGCGGAGCAGCGCAAGGTGAAGCTGTCAGTTACCGATGTCGATCGGTTGATCGCTGATCCATTCGCCTTTTACGCGGCAAAAATCATGCGGCTTGGGTCGCTCGACATGATTGATGCAGAGCCAAGCCCTGCGTGGCGTGGCTCAATCATCCACGACATATTGGATAAATGGGCAAAAGAGGATAATTTTGATCCCGATGCTCTGAAACGGCGTGCTGAAGCATTTTTGAACGAGCGTTCGTCCCATCCCCTGATGCGCACTTTATGGGCGCCGCGCCTGATAGAGGGCCTGTTATGGGTGGCCGATACTGTCGCTCGGCAACGTGCAGACGGGCGCGAACCGCTCAAGTCAGAACAAAAGGGCGTTGCACGCATCGCCGGCGTTGATCTATTTGGAATAGCGGACCGTATCGACCGCATGCCCGACGGCGGTCTTGCTATTATCGACTATAAAACCGGCGGTCCGCCATCGAACAAAGCCGTCAAGGAAGGCTTTGCTCTGCAGCTTGGTTTGTTGGGTGCTATTGCCGAAAAAGGTGATTTCGGCGGTCTTTCCGGCAAAACAAGCGGCTTTGAATATTGGTCACTGGCAAAGCAGGGCGGCAAAAACAGCTTTGGTTATATTGCGACGCCGACCAACCCGCGCAGTCCCGACAAGATAGAAGCTGACCAGATGGTCGATCATGCCGTGACGGAATATACCAAGGCGGTGAACAGCTACATCCATGGCGATGAACCTATGGTGGCAAAGCTCCATCCGGAATATGCGCCTTACGCGGACTATGACCAGCTGATGCGGCTTGAAGAATGGTATGGCCGCGCCGACGTATCGGAGCAGGGAGGCGCGCATGAGTGATACACCGACGCTTTTTCCGCTCGCCGACAAACAGAATGAGGCGGTGCAGCCGGACGACAATATCTGGCTGAGCGCATCTGCCGGTACTGGCAAGACGCAGGTGCTGACCGCGCGGGTATTCAGGCTGCTGCTTCGGGAAAATGTCAATCCGGAACATATATTATGCCTGACCTTCACCAAGGCGGGGGCCGCCGAGATGGCCGACCGGATCCACCGGCAACTGGCCAGTTGGGTGCGGCTTGATGATAGCAAGCTGGCCGCCGATCTTTCCGCCATCGGCGCGCCGGTTGATCCCGCGACACGGGAATATGCCCGGACATTATTCGCCCGCGTATTGGATGCGCGTGGCGGCGGTCTCAGGATCATGACGATCCACAGCTTCTGCCAGACATTGCTGGCGAGTTTCCCGGAAGAGGCCGATATTCCGGCGCTGTTCAAACCGATTGAAGAACGTGATCAAAAGATATTGGCGCGCCAGGCGCTGGGCGATTTGCTGCTGGATGAAGAGGCCGCAGGCAATACTGGCATAATTCAGGCTATTCAGGCGCTCAGCGTCCGGATGGGTGAAGAAGAAGCCGAAAAATATCTGATGGCCTGCGCATCCAAAGCCGATGCGATGGAAAGCCTGCCCAGCGGCGTGCTGCCTTTTGTTCGCGGATTGTTGGGATTGCCGATTGATGGCGATGCGCGAAGCTGGCTCGAGCAGCGGTGCAGTGATGATGCATTCAACATCGCGGCCTTACAGAATATGGCGGATTCGCTGGCCAGCTGGGGCACCAAGACAGCTGCCGGATATATCGATAAAATTCGCACATGGATGGCCGCCAGTCCTGCCGATCGGGCGGATGCATTGCCGGAACTACACAAGATTTGGGCCAAGGCCGATGGCGAATGGCGCTCCGTACCAAAGGGGCTGGAAAAGGCTGCGCCGCATTATCATGAACTTAGCGTCGATATGTACGATCATTGCCGCCAATTGATCGAGAAAAAGGCGCTGTTTGATTATGCCGACCTGTTTGCGGGGGCGCTGAATGCCGGTCGCGGCTTTTACTATCGCTATCGGGACGCAAAAAAGCTGCAGGGTGTGGTCGATTTTGACGATATGATCCGGATGACGGCGAAATTGCTTAATCAGGGTAATATGGCCGAATGGATCCGCTACAAGCTGGATCAGCGCACCGATCATATATTGGTTGACGAGGCGCAGGACACCAATCTGGCGCAGTGGGAAATTGTTCAGGCTCTTGCCGGTGAGTTTTTCGCAGGAATCGGTGCCAATGCCGACAAAATACGGACGCTGTTTACCGTCGGCGACTTCAAGCAGGCGATTTTCGGTTTTCAGGGAACCAGCCCGCATAACTATATAACGGCAAAGAAAAAGTTCTTTGCTGATGCGTTGGCGTCTGAACGCCCATTTAACGATCTGTCACTGGACCGCAGTTTTCGATCCACGCCGCCAGTGCTGGAGGTAGTCGACAAGGTATTGGAACATGTCGGGGAAAAGGAACTCGGCCTCGATAAAGCCATACCAGCCCATCAGAGCCACTATGCTGGCGAGCCGGGAAGCGTCACAACATGGAGGCCCGTTGCCCACGGTGCGGTCAGCAATGCGGATGATGGCGAGACCTGGCTGAGTGATGAGAAACGCGTTTTCGCCCAAAGACTTGCGATTCAGATTAAAGAATGGCTCTCACCCGAAACAGCGCTTTGGCTGAATCACGAAAATCGCCCGCTCGAGCCCAGGGATGTCATGATCCTTGTCAGCAAGCGCGATGATCTCAGCGCCCTTATCGTGGCGCGGCTTTTTGCCGAAAATGTCCCCGTCGCCGGTATTGACCGCATCCGGCTGAACCAGCCTCTGGTGGTGCAGGACCTTCTGGCCGCGATCCGCTTTGTCTTGCAACCGGAAGATGATCTTAATCTGGCATCGCTGCTGGTGTCTCCGCTTTTGGGCTGGTCACAGGATGATCTGCTGGAACGCGGCTATCGCGGGGAGGCCCATAAGGACAAAAGCCTTTGGGAATATTTGCGCACGCAAGACGGGCTGAAACGGCATGTCGAACCTTTGCGTACGCTATTAAACATGGCGGATTTCAACACGCCTTATCAGTTTCTGGAAACCATCGTTTCCGGCCCGATGCAGGGACGCAAGAAGCTGACGGCACGCCTTAGCCATGCGGCGCTCGACCCGCTGGAGGAGTTGCTCAATACCGCGCTGGCCTTTGAGCAGGACCATATTCCGACCCTGCAGGGTTTTCTCGACTGGTTTGATCGCGGCGATGTCGAGATCAAGCGGGATCAGCTGGAAGGCGGCAATGAAGTCCGCCTGATGACCGTTCACGGGGCCAAGGGTCTGCAGGCACCGCTGGTCATTCTTGCCAACGCGACATTTGATCCGGCGAACAAGAAAAGCGGCGGCTTTGACATCCCGGACCCAACGCGACCGGATGATGACCTCGAATATCCTGTCCTACCGGTTCGCAAGGCCGAGCGTATCGGATTGCTGGACGCCTATGCCACCGTGGCAGATGCCCGGGAAAGGGAAGAGCATTGGCGTCTGCTCTATGTCGCCATGACCCGCGCGGAGGAACATCTCGTCGTCACCGGGACATTGGGACCAAAAGCCAAAGGTATTGTGCCGGAGGCCAGTTGGTATCACGCTGTGGAGCAGGGCTTGACTGCGTTGGGAACGGAGCAAACAGATTCCGTGCGCTGGATTGCCGAGCGAACATATACGGGGCCTGATGCACCAGACAAAGCCGGACGAAGGGCCAAAGCCGCCGAGCCGTTACCAGATGAAGAGCAGGCCGCATTGCCAGACTGGCTTTTCGCGCCAGCCCCCAAAGAAGCCCGCCCGCCGCGACCCCTTACGCCATCTGATCTGGGGCCAGACGATGCTGCGAACCCGCCGCCGGCAAAGGCGATGCGCGATGCGGCCGAACGCGGCAAACTGCTCCATAGCCTGTTCGAGCGGCTGCCCGACATTGCGCCGGAAAACCGTGCGGATGTAGCAGACCGCTGGCTCGCCAAGCAAAAACAGGTCAGTGATCCGGCAGAGCGTCGGGGGCTTATTGAGACGGTATTGTCGGTCCTGGGCAATCCCGCATGGTCAGTCCTGTTCTCTCCCGGCAGCTTTGCCGAGGCCCCGATCGCGGCCGTGGTTGACCAGCATGTGATTTCCGGAACCGTTGACCGTCTTTCGATCACTGATGACTTGATCACCGTTATTGATTTCAAAACGGGGCGCGCAGTTCCCAAAGACGCTGCCAATGCGCCTTTGTCTTATCTGCGCCAAATGGCAGCCTATGTCGCCGCCCTTGAAAAGATTTTCCCCGGACGCCCCATTAAAACCGCCCTGTTGTACACGCATGGCCCCACCCTGATGGAGCTTTCCGGCGACCTGATCGAAAAACACAGGCCCGATAATCGTTCGGGTAACAAGGCAGACTTGGGGCGCCCATGAAAATCCTTTTCGGGCAGAGACTTGAGCAATGGGCTGTGCAGGCCTAGATTATATTTAAACAAGCAAAGGAGATTCCCTATGGCTACCAAAGCAATTACTGACGAGAGTTTTGAACAAGATGTCCTGAAAGCCGACGGCCCCGTGCTTGTCGACTTCTGGGCAGAATGGTGCGGCCCCTGTAAGATGATTGGCCCAGCGCTGGAAGAAATCAGCGATGAACTGGGCGAGCAGGTCACAATTGCCAAGCTCAACATCGACGACAGCCCGGATGCGCCCGGAAAATACGGCGTGCGCGGCATTCCGACAATGATCCTGTTCAACAATGGTGAGCCGGTTGAAACCAAAGTCGGCGCTGCGCCAAAGAGCCAGCTGAAATCATGGTTGGAAGAAAGCCTGCCAGCTTAATTTAAATTGATTCAATCGGCAAAAACATCCCCCAGAAGCTCGGCGGCCTCATCCCATAATTGCGGCGATGAGGCCCCGAGCAATCCCGTTCTGCGATCAGCAGGCCGATAGGGGTCACCGTTCCAGCGCGCGGCTTTCCCGCCCGCTTCATTCAGGAACAATATGCCCGCGGCATGATCCCAGGGCAGGCTGCGTTCAAAAGTGGAAATATGATTGGTGCCAAGCGCCAGCCGCGGATATTGCTCCGCCGCACAGCGCGGAATATCGACAATTTCATAATGTCCATCCGCTGCGTTAAGAAGCTTGTCCCGCTGCTCTGACGTCATGAAGCCAGTCGCCAGAGCGGCTATGGGTTTTCCATCTGGATCGACTGATACGCTAAGCTTTTCACCATTGATAAAGGCACCTTGCCCTTTTGCGGCATAGCAAAGCCGGTCCTTCAATGGATCATAGAGCCAGCCAGCAACAGTCTCATTTTCCTGCGACAGCGCCACAATCATTCCAAAAGGTGGTTTGCCTGCTGCAAAATTTCCGGTTCCATCAATCGGGTCGATAATCCATGTCCGCTTGTCACCCAGATGATCCATGGCCGAGGGATCAGCTGCGCTGGCTTCCTCACCCACAATGGCGGCGTCTGGGAGCAGGGCGGTCAATCTTTCACCGAGCATCTCTTCGCTTAGCCGGTCAGCCACAGTCACCAAATCGCCGGGTGACTTCTCCTCAATATCGGCGGTTTTGAGGTTCTGATAATGTGGGAGTACGACCTCTTTCGCCACGTCTTTCAGGATATCCCGCACCGACAGGTTGAGGCTGGAGTAACTCATGCCGGGGCCAATATCTGCCCCAGACGTGGGAAATGTACGTGCAACGCGCCAGTTTGTTCGTCCTCTCGTTTGATGATGATTTCCCGATCATTAAGGCCGATCAATGTACCCCTAACGGCTGCAGGATCAGGCGTCTCGGTTCTTACGGAAACCTTGTCACCAGCGGAAAAACCTGATGCCGGATCCACCGACCCGCTGCTGACCGGTTCTGACGCCTTGGCATAGTCGATCGCTTGCTGCCCCGTCCATTCCTCGAAATTTCCATAACCAATGCCGTCAATACGATCATACCAAGCCGCGACATCTGAGCCGAAGTCTGACGGTTTCTTGCCAGCAAAACTGGCGAAACGAATGTTCATGTAAAGCATCAGGTCCGCATGGCCCGCCAAGTCACCGCTAATATAGTCCCGTCCATCGGCCAGGGTTTCGGCAACCAAGGCCGCGCCGGCTTCAAATTGTGCTGTCAGATGCGGCACCATTGGTAGGAACTTCCGGCGATCCATACCGAAACGTTTGGCACGATCTTCCCAAAATTCATCGCTGACAATCTCAGGATTGGTGCCAAGAGCCACGCCAACTGCTGGCATGAACCACTGGCCGCCCGACCATAAGGCTATCATCCGACCGGCAAAGCCCAGCGGTTTTGGATAAAGGCTTGGCTCAGGTTTAAGCGCCTCAAGCGCGTCGACAATGACGGCCGTATCGCAATAGATATCCGAACCGATTTGCAGCACGGGTATGCGCTCATAACCGCCGGTAAGCGCGCTGAGAAACGGTTTGGGGCAAATGTCAGGTTGCTGGACAGACTTCCAGTCTATGCCCTTCAAACCGAGCGCGAGCCGCATCGCTTGTCCGAAAGGCGAATTTTCGTAGTGATGCAATATGATTTCGGTCATTCTAGCTCCTGTAGTCGGCATTTATCGAGATATATCCATGGGTCAGGTCGCAGGTCCAGACTGTGGCCTTACCGTTACCGATCCCGATATCGACGCTGATGTCAATTACGTCGCCCTTCAGGTGCTCGGCGACCGGGGCTTCGTCATAATCCGGCACCACGAGACCGTCGCGCGCAACCATGATACCGCCAAATCCGATGGACAGCTTGTCGCGGTCTGCGGGTTCGCCGGCTTTGCCAACCGCCATGACGACGCGGCCCCAATTGGCGTCTTCTCCAGCAATTGCGGTTTTGACGAGCGGAGAATTGGCGATTGAGAGAGCGATACGCTTGGCGCTGTCGTCGCTTTGAGCGCCCGTCACGGCAATTTCGATAAATTTGCTGGCGCCTTCGCCATCGCGGACTACGAGATGCGCCAGTTGCATACATAGATCGCTCAGGGCTGCTTGAAAGGCATCAGCCCCGGCGTCTTCAAAGGAGGTTAGGGCAGGGGTGTCATGCTGACCCGTAGCGAAGGCCAAAACAGTGTCGCTGGTCGATGTATCACTGTCCACCGTGATGCAGTTGAAACTTTTTGCGGTCGCTGCATTCAGCATTTCCTGCAGCACGCCGGCATCGACAGTCGCATCCGTAAAAATGTAACCGAGCATTGTCGCCATATCCGGTGCAATCATGCCGGAGCCTTTGACGATACCATTCAAATATACCGTTTTCCCATCAACAATTGCGCTTGTAGTCGCCATTTTGGGAAAGGTGTCGGTGGTCATGATCGTGGCAGCAGCCTCTTCCCAGCTACAAGGCTTCGCGGTGAAAGCAGCCTTTAAGCCGGCCTCGGCCCGATCTTTGGGCAAAGGTTCGCCGATAACACCGGTAGAGGACACGAATATCTCTTCCTCTGTGCATCCTAAATGACTGCTGGAAAGGGATAATATCCGTTGCACCGCCTCCATGCCACGCGCGCCGGTAAAGGCATTGGCGTTACCAGCATTGACGACCAGTGCTCTTGCCTTGCCGCCGGGCAAGGCTTTGCGGCACCATTCCACTTCTGTGGACGGACATTTGCTTTGTGTGAGCACGCCCGCGACGGATGTGCCTTCGTTCAATTCGATATAGGTGAGGTCACAGCGATCCCATTCCTTGTACCGCGCCTGAGCGATGCGACAGGTGACGCCCGAAATTTCCGGAAGCTTTGGGATATCTGCAGGGGCAAGGGGCGATATAGTTTCTGACACTTAACTTGCCTTTATCTATTGGTTTGCTAAAGCGAAGTTCTTCTCACAGGGCTTATTGATGAACGTCTATATTGCAAGTTTTATGTTGCTGCTTTTCAATGCAGTGGGCGTTAATGCGCCGGCTGCTGCTATGGCAACAGAAACCGCTGGCAATGAAGTCGCTTCAGAAGCTGAATTGGCAACGCCATCGGGCTGGGACAAAGCGGCTCGGGCCTTCATTCAGAGCGAAACGCCTTTTGCAGTTCGCGTGCCTGGCGGCCGCGATACCACTGTTTTCTGGTCGGTATTGCCGGTCCTTTCAACCATTGGTGACAAGCTGGAGCATGTCGAAGGCGCGCCTTAGCCGTCTTCTGGACAATCACTCGCGTTGAATTGTCCCCAATCGTCCCCAAATGCAGATAAATCTGGGCGTGAACCACGTCCAATAGCTTTAGAAATATCGGAAATCATCATGATCGGCGGCTTTGCCAAATCCCTATTCGGGTCTTCTAACGACCGTTACGTTAAATCCATCATGAAAGTGGTTGATAAGATCAACGCTTTCGAACCAGAAATCGAACCTCTATCGGACGAGGAGCTGGCAGCAAAAACCCCTTATTTCCGCGAACGTGTAGCTAATGGTGAAAAACTCGATGATATTTTGCCGGAGGCCTTTGCGGTTGTCCGTGAAGCCGCCAAACGGACCTTGGGTCAACGCCATTATGACGTGCAGATGGTCGGCGGTATCGTATTGCATCGCGGGGAAATCTCCGAAATGCGGACAGGCGAAGGTAAAACGCTCGTCGCCACGCTCGCCTGTTATCTCAATGCGATCGAAGGCAAGGGTGTCCATGTTGTTACGGTGAACGACTATCTGGCCCGCCGCGACGGTGAGTGGATGAGCCAAGTATATAATTTCCTCGGCATGAGCGTTGGAACGATCATTCCCAATATTGGCGAAGAGCAGAGGCGTGAGGCTTATGCTGCCGATATTACCTATGGCACGAATAATGAGTTCGGTTTCGACTATCTGCGCGACAATATGAAACATGACCGTGCCCAGATGGTCCAACGGCCTTTCAACTTTGCGATTGTCGATGAGGTGGACTCCATCTTGATCGACGAAGCGCGGACGCCTCTCATCATTTCAGGCCCGACGGACGATAAATCCGATCTCTATGTGTCGGTGAATGAGATTGTTCAGCATATTGACGAGGAAGACTACGAAAAAGACGAGAAAAGCCGTCAGATATCGCTGACCGAAGAGGGAACCGAGAAAGCCGAACGGCTGTTGGAAGAGGCCGGACTACTGGAAGGCAACAACCTCTATGACTTTGAGAACACACAAGTCGTCCATCACCTGAATCAGGCCCTGATGGCCAACGTCATGCGTAAGCGGGACACGGATTATATTGTCAAAGATGGCAAAGTGGTCATCATCGACGAGTTTACCGGCCGTATGATGGACGGACGCCGCTGGTCCAATGGCCTTCATCAGGCGGTGGAAGCCAAGGAAGGCGTTCAGATCGAACCCGAAAACCAGACCATGGCGTCGATCACGTTCCAGAATTATTTCCGTATGTATCCGAAACTGTCAGGTATGACCGGTACAGCAGAAACGGAAGCGGCAGAATTTTTCGAAATTTACAAAATGAACGTCGTAACCATTCCGACGAACAAGCCCATTCAGCGTATCGATGAGAATGACGAGTTTTACAAAAACACGCTGGATAAGTTCGCGGCTATTGCCAAGAAAATCAAGGAACATAGCGACAAGGGCCAACCGGTTCTGGTAGGCACGGTCTCCATCGAAAAATCGGAGCTTCTGTCTGACTTCCTGAAGAAGGAAGACGTCACACATAACGTTCTCAATGCCAGGTTTCACGAACAGGAAGCGCATATTGTCGCCCAGGCAGGTGCCCCGGGCGCGGTGACGATTGCCACCAACATGGCTGGTCGCGGTACCGATATTCAGCTCGGCGGGAATATTGATTTCCGTATCGAGCAGGAACTTGCCGATATGGAAGAAGGGCCAGAGCGCGATAAGGCAGTCGCTAAAATAGAAGAAGAAGTCCGGGTGTTGCGTGAGCAGGTCCGTGAGGCAGGTGGTCTGTTCGTTCTGGGTACGGAACGGCATGAGAGCCGCCGTATCGATAACCAGCTGCGCGGTCGTTCCGGTCGTCAGGGTGATCCCGGTCTCAGCCGCTTCTACCTGTGCCTGGAAGACGATCTGCTCCGGATTTTCGGAACCGAAACCATGTTCGCCAAGATGATGAACAAAAACCTCGAAGATGGGGAGGCTATTGGTGGCAAGTGGCTCTCCAAAGCCATTGAAACGGCCCAGAAAAAGGTTGAAGCGCGTAACTATGAAGCGCGGAAGCAGGTTGTCGAATATGATGACGTGATGAATGACCAGCGTAAGGTGATTTACGAGCAACGCTCTGAAATCATGGACGCCGAGACGGTTGGCGATGTTGTTGAGGATATGCGGCTTGAGACCGCCAATGCCGTTGTTGCCGATAGCTGTCCTCCTGGCAGCTATCCTGAGCAATGGGATATCGACTTGCTCAAAAAGCGTGTCGAGGAAGTATTCGGCCTTACCCCGGATATCGATGCATGGATGCAGGAAGATGCGGTTGAGCCGGAGATTCTGGAAACACGGATCGCTGAACTGGCCGATGCCGATTTCAATGCGAAGGTGGAACAGATCGATCCCGAAATCTGGGTTCAGATTGAAAAATCCATCCTGCTGGAATCGCTCGACCATAACTGGAAAGAGCATCTGGCAACCCTTGATGCGCTGCGACAGGTGGTATTCCTGCGCGCTTATGCTCAGAAAAAGCCACTGGATGAGTATAAGAAAGAGGCCTTTGGTCTTTTCGAACGCATGCTGGAGGTTATTCGCGAAAGTGTGACGAAAACTATCGCAGTCAGCCAGTTCCATCGTCAGGAAGAAATTGAAGTACCGGAATTGCCCGAATTACCTGATTTCCTCACCACGCATATTGACCCGCTGACGGGCGAAGATGACAGCAATGATATTGATGGCGGTACATTGGGTACGGTTGCGTCAACGCTGCCACCGCGCCAATCTGCAGGCCCAGTTCCAGCGGACGTGAATTTTGAAGGTGTCAGCCGCAATGCTCCTTGTCCGTGCGGGTCGGGTCGGAAATACAAACATTGTCACGGTAAATATTGATCTGCTGAGACAAAGGATAAGCGAGACCTGATATGGCATTGGGCATTACTGGTCTCGCTTTGCTTTTCCTGCTCACAGCTGGGCTCTATGCGTCAGTAGGATTTGGCGGTGGTTCGACCTACATCGCCCTACTGGCTCTGGCCGATCTGGACTATCGCCTGCTGCCGATCATTGCCCTGATCTGTAACATCATCGTGGTCTTGGGCGGGACGGTGCGCTTTCAAGCGCGCGGACTGATCGATTGGCGGAGGATTTGGCCGATCTTGCTGTTGTCAGTGCCGGCGGCCTGGGTCGGTGGGCGTCTGGCCATAGATCAGGATAATTTTCTTGTCCTATTGGGGCTGTCTTTGACCGTTGCCGCTCTGTTGCTCCTCACAGAACCTTTTTTCCGCAGCCAGACCGTTGGTTCACGGCCTCAAACAGAGCAGGGTTTTTGGTTCGCGCCAATTGTTGGCTGCGGCATTGGTTTCCTGTCCGGCATGGTCGGCATCGGTGGCGGGATATTTCTGGCGCCGATCCTGTTGTTAATGAACTGGTCTGATAGCCGCCGAATAGCGGCGACCGCGAGTGTCTTCATCCTCGTTAACTCGGCAAGCGGATTGATTGGACAGTTGATGAAGTCAGCGTGGCAGCAGGAGGGGCAGGTTGCCGACATGCTCTTGTCCTATTGGCCATTGTTCCTTGGCGTATTGGTGGGCGGTCAGATTGGCAGTTTTCTGGCCAGCAAGGCACTGCGGGAACACTGGATCAGGCGACTGACGGCGTTGCTAATTCTCTATGTGGCTGGCCGGATATTCTGGCAGCAATTTGGATGAGTGATCGGGGAATGCGAGTTAATGTCCGTTTTGGGCGCAAAAGAGGACGCTCCAATTTTAGAGCTACCGGTTCGTATCACTCCCGTTCGATGAATTGATTGCCCTCGACAAGATGTTGTTTAGTGTAGAGCATTCTATCGAAACTACAAATGTGGGGCACCTGAGACAAATGCGCATAGTTTTGCTTGATGGTCATCCGGACGACGGACGATATTCATCCCACCTCCTTCAGGTCTATGAGAATGCGCTTCCCTCGGATGCAATTGTCGAAAAGGTCGCTGTGCGCGACATGCAGTTTTCGCCGGTTTTCTGATACGGATATGCAAAACGGAGTGTCTCTCCGCCACAAATTCAAGTATTATTAGGATATAACAGTTATTCATACATATACCAAAAAATTATCCCGATAAATATACCCATATTAGAGCGGTGGTAGCTGAATTAATCTCCGCAGTAATCTGACGGTAATATCCCCAAATATTCGCGACGCGTCTTGGGGCGCTTTTTGACCAACCTGACACGGTCAATACAGTTTTTGAGATAGACTTTTGCGCTCATGCGAGTTTTAGTTTTTCGCTTGTTGATAGTACCGATGCCCATGATTGGGTTACCTTGACCAAAGGCATATCTTGGCGGGAGAACGACTCCCTGTTGTCTAGGCTGAGTCAACTGCATGATTTTTTGAGTTTCATTGCCAAGAATTTGGGTTCTTGTCAGGAAAGTATTTTCGAATGATGGGCGACGATTGATCGGATTCAGGCTACTGCAGGCTTGAGCTTTGAATATGTTCCGTACCTTCTTCGGTGAAATATTTGGCAGATTTTTTGATTATTTCGATCATGTTTCGTGCTGGAGCGGACAAGGGGCTGCGGCGGCGATACGTTATATAGGCTTGGCGTGGTTCAAACAGGCAGGGGTGCGACAACCTCATCAAAGTGCCGCTTTTTTCTTCCAACGCAAATATATCATTGTTGAGCGCGCAGATATAGTCGTTCTGTTTAACCAGCGCTTTGGTGAGGGCGTCGGACGTAGTTTCTGTGGCTATTTTTGGTGGGGCCAGTCCAGCCATCAGGAAGTTACTGCTGATTTTCTGCCAATCGCCAAGCCCTCGCGTAACAACCCAAGGATATTTTGCAAGATGTTCCAGATCAATATTGTTGTTTCTGCACAAGGGATGTTCTGGGCGTACAACCAAACGCTGTTCATGCCGATACACTAACTCTATACTGCTTAATTCATCGTGCAACAGTCGTGCAGGCGGCAGCGAAACGATGAAATCAAACTCTCCCTGCTCCAGTGCTGGAAACAAAGTCGTTGATATGCCTTGATCGATATTGATGTGAACATCCGGCCAGCGTCTCCGAAACAAATGAAGGGATTCGGGTAATATTTTTGGCATGAAAGGCGGTGCACTCCCTATCACCAACTGTCCTTTGTGTGTGTCACGCAATGCTTCTACCTCGCCCTTTATCAAACGGCTTTCTGTTAGGAGTAATTTTGCGCGTCGTTCGATAGCTTCGGCATATTTTGTTGGTTCTGCTCCATGCCGCCCGCGTTCAAACAGTTTTACGTCAAAGTGATCTTCCAGCTTCTTGATATTCTTGCTGATTGCTGGTTGCGATATGCCAATAACATCTGCCGCTCGCGCGAAGTTGCGAGAATCCATTACAGCTAGAAAGACTTGGAGTCGTGAAAGTTCCATCATTTACCAATCAACGCCCGGGCAAGTTGTCAGAATGACCATGACAACGAGCGCTTCGCTTGCGGAAAAAGTTGAATTTACAATCATGTGATGCGCCATCCAGGTTCATTTTGACCTTTTTCAGCGCTACGAGGAGGAATGGCAAAGCGAAATATGGGTAGTTTTTTGGGAAAATTGGGTAGGGAGGTTTAGGTAAGCACTTCGAGAAGAGTTAGTATTGCTTTGGGAACATGTATTCACAAAGCTATTATTAAGGGCCGGCAAATGTCGGAAATCTCGATCAAATTATCGCTGAATATTTGTGCCTATGATTTCTAGTATGACAAGATCCAGATTACCAAGATTCAGCCGTTTTTAACGGTACCATCTGATTTCGACGTACAAATTGGGTTTCTTTCCTCTGAAGCTTTATGAACATATATCTCCGTTTGGAAAAATTCATGCTCTCAAGGAGTAGCCTCGTAGAGTGTCCGGCAAACATTTTTGATGATCTCTATCATGTTTCGTGCTGGAGCGGACAAGGGGCTGCGGCGACGGTGGGTAATATAAGCAGTGCGTGGTTTAAAAAGGGATTTATGAGACCGACAGGTCAAGATGCCATTTTGCTCTTCCAGATCGAATATGTCCTTGTTGAGACCACAGATATAGTTGTCCTGTTCAATGAGGGCCTTGGTGAGAGTATTAGAAGTGGTCTCGATGGCTATTTTGGGCGGTTCCAATCCAGCCATCAGGAACACGCTGCTGATTTTTTTCCAGTTACCCAGCCCCCGCGCAACTACCCACGGATATTTTGCCAGCTGTTCCAGGCTGACATCATCGGTCCTGCTGAGAGGATGATCGCGTCGCATGACCAAGCTGCGTTCGTGTTTATACTTTAATTCTATGCTGGTCAGTTCATTGTGAAGCAGGTGGACTGGTGGGATGGATACGATAAAATCAAACTGGCCGCGCTCCAGCGCGGAAAAAAGCAAAGGAGACAGTCCGTGATCCACATGGATATGGACTTCAGGCCAACGTTTGCGAAACAGATGCAGCGCTTCTGGTAATATTTTGGACATGAATGGTGGTGCACCGCCTATCATCAACTGTCCTTTGTGCGAGCCGCGCAATGCTTCCACTTCTGCTTGGATCAAGCGGCTTTCTGTGAGGAGTAGTTTTGCACGTCGTTCGATAGCTTCGGCATATTTGGTTGGTTCCGCACCATGACGGCCGCGTTCGAAAAGCTTTACATCTAGGTGGTCTTCCAGCTTTTTGATATTCTTGCTGATCGCTGGCTGGGACATGCCCATAACATCAGCGGCCTTCGCAAAATTTCGACAATCCATTACAGCTAGAAAGACTTGAAGGCGTGAAAGTTCCATCGTTTACCAGTCAATAGTCTGACAATTTGTCAGTGCTTTTGGGGGAAGACTTGATAATTGCGACAGCGGTCTTTTGACCGTGCAAACCCGTCAAATGATGATATGACGATCAGGTTATGGCGCAATATCCTCGATGATTAGGTGGTAATTTTATGGCTGGATAAATGGCCAAGACCCTGCTCTCCATTTGGCAATTCCGCCAAACATGCTCGATCGATTGTCGCCATAGATAGGATGAGGCAAGCAACAAAAATGTCCATGTTCAAATGACTGGACAGCTCGTCGTTTCTTAAATTTTCCAGAATTTCTTAAGCTTGGTCGTCTGCGATCTTTCAAGTTGAGTTCTTGCATTGGTAAAGTCCCTGTTTCCCGCGATGGTCAAAAAAATACCAAATTTTACAAACTAAATCGGATTAAATGCCTATTCCGATAAGTTATGAAAACTGCTCTTGATGGAATTATATTCCACTGACAATGGGTATTTTTATAATATTCCATTTGGTTATTAATTTTATACTTCATGGAATTGTTCATCACCAACTGATCGTTGCTAATCCGGCTCTCGTAACAAGGAGTTAGCAATGATGTCTTTTGAATTGGCCGGACCGGCGTTCCTTCGAGAATTTGGGCCGGACGCAGGACCAAAACCTGATCTCGATCGCCAGTATTCCGTGACTTTCGGATTCGGCACATGCCGGCTGCTGGCCGGAGCGGGTTAGGCCTGCGGCACAAGCTCTATATCCAATTCCACATATTCCAATATCTATTTTTTGAAGTTCAGGGAGAATTTTTCAGTGACTGTATCAACCATCAAATCCGACGATTTCCGCGCCAATGATTTCCGTGAGAGCATATTCCACCAGAGTCAGGGCGGCCGTATTGTAAAGGTTGATGGCGGCGCGGGCAGCTATGCGCCTTCTTCGCGTCTATTTGGCGGTCTTTTTGCAGGTGCAAGTGCGTCGGCGCTTGCGCTTTCAACGATGTTCGCGGGCACGATGATGGTCGTGCCCACTGATACTGCGATGGCGACGGTAGTCTGCCGGACTATTGACCAGCCGGGCGGTACCGGTGATAATGTCGCTTCCGGTTCCGTGGCCCAAGATGAAAATTCTGTCGCTTGCGGCATCGACGCGCAGGCCCTTGCTGAATCATCATTAGCTATGGGTTTCGATGTCGTGGCCAGCGGTGTGGAATCTACTGCGATCGGTAACAGAGCTAGGGCTGAGGGATCCAGGACGGTCGCTGTCGGAGTCCAGGCCAGGGCGTTAAATGTCTCCACGGCAATCGGTTCATCCGCAAACGCTCTTGGAGCAAACACGACAGCGATAGGACCTTCTGCCCGAGTAGATGCTGTTGCCAGTCGGGGTATTTCTGTGGGGGTTTTGGCTGTGACCACTGCCGAGCGCGGAGTGGCGATTGGTCAGAGTTCGGGGGCGGACATTGTGGACGGGGCGGCCCTTGGCAGCACTGCACGCGTCAGCGGTACTGCGGGTAATGTCGCCCTTGGCGCTGCGTCAACAAATACCGCTTCTGTCTCCGGTACAGCTTATAGCGTCGGTGGTGCGACGGTGCAGACTCAGGTATCTGTAGGCGGTGGAGCCTATACTGTGCGCCGGATTACTAACGTTGCGCCGGGCGCAGATGCGGGTGATGCGGTCAACGTCGCCCAGCTGTCGAATCAGGCGGAGCAAATTGATGCACTGATCGGTAGCAACGATCTGATTGGTCCCAATGGTATCAGAACCGACGGCATAGTCGCAACCGTTGGCGGCACGGCCTATAGGACGGTTCAGGAAGCGATTGAGGCGGCGGCGATGACCGGCGGCTCGGGCGGTGGTGACTTCGTGACCAGCAATTTCGGCGGTGCGCCGCCGGCAGACGCGTCAGGTAACGGTTCGTCAGCAGGCGGTGATGGTGCGGTTGCCTCGGGTACTCGTTCGCTGGCGCTGGGTGCATTTGCAGAGGCCTCAGCTCAGTCTTCGGCGGCGATCGGTCTTCGTTCGGAAGCCAGCGGTGAATTCTCCATTGCAGCAGGTTTTGACTCAACGGCTTCCGGCGAAAATGCGGTTGCAATTGGTAGGGATGCGGCTGCCACGGCGGTGGGTGATGTAGCCCTTGGTCAAGGTTCGACAACCGTCGCGGCAGGCGGCTTGGCCTATGGCACGCAGGCCGCGGCTCCGGGCAGCGTTATGGCGATCGGCAACCGTCGGATTCAGGGCGTTTCTGGAGGTGTAAATGCCACAGATGCGGTCAATGTTGCTCAGCTTTCCGATCAGGTGGACCAGATTGATGCGCTTTTGGGGGCGGCTAACCTGATTGATGCCAATGGCGACGCGACAGACGCAACTATCGCGACCGTCGGTACGGTTGCTCAGATAACTGTCGGCGGTGCGCTGAACGCACAGGATACTATTGTTACCAATCAAGGTAACACGACAGCCTCTGTGCTGGGTGGAACAAGCGCATATAATGCGAGTACCGGCGATGTGACGGGCGGCTTTACTTACGACAGCACTCCACAGTCAACGGTGCAGGCGGTGTTTGATGAAATCAATACGGATATCACCAATATCAACAATGGTACTGCCGGTTTGGTGCAGCAGGCTGCGGCCGGCGCGCCGATTACGGTTGCTGCTGCCACGGATGGTATGGAGGTTCAGTTTGATGGCACCGCGGGCACCCGGACTCTATCTGGACTGTCAGATGGCGCTGTGACGGGGACGTCGGATGAAGCGATTAATGGGTCGCAGCTTGCTGGTGTAACCAATAATATCGATGCGCTGGTGGGTAGCGGTAATGTGCTGGCAGGAACCCTGCCAAGCTTCACAACCCCCAATGGCGGGACGGCTGACAATGTGACCGAAGCATTTCAGAGAGTCACGGCGCAGGTTAATACCAACACAACCAATATCAACAATAGCGGAGCGGGTCTGGTGCAGCAGGCTGCGGCCGGCGCGCCGATTACGGTTGCTGCTGCCACGGATGGTACGGAGGTTCAGTTTGACGGTACAGCTGGCACACGGGTGCTGTCTGGTCTGTCAAATGGCGCTGTGACGGGGACGTCGGATGAGGCCGTTAATGGGTCGCAACTGTTTGATGTAGCGAGTAATACGAACAGCTACATTGGCGGCGGCGCCGATGTAATTGCCGGCACAGCGCCAACTTTCACGGTTGGCACGGCTACCCACGACAGTGTCGGCGCGGCGATTGCAGCGCAAGACGCCATCACGACGGCGCAGGGCAATGCAACAGCCTCTGTGCTGGGTGGAACAAGCGCATATAATGCGAGTACCGGCGATGTGACGGGCGGCTTTACTTACGACAGTACTGCGCAGGCAACGGTGCAGGCGGTGTTTGATGAAATCAATACGGATATCACCAATATCAACAATAGCGGAGCGGGTCTGGTGCAGCAGGCTGCGGCCGGCGCGCCGATTACGGTTGCTGCTGCCACGGATGGTACGGAGGTTCAGTTTGACGGTACAGCTGGCACACGGGTGCTGTCTGGTCTGTCAAATGGCGCTGTGACGAGTGCGTCGGATGAGGCCGTTAATGGGTCGCAACTGTTTGGCGTAGCGAGTAATACGAACAGCTACATTGGCGGCGGCACCGATGTAATTGCCGGCACAGCGCCAACTTTCACGGTTGGCACGGCTACCCACGACAGTGTCGGCGCGGCGATTGCAGCGCAAGACGCCATCACGACGGCGCAGGGCAATGCAACAGCCTCTGTGCTGGGTGGAACAAGCGCATATAATGCGAGTACCGGCGATGTGACGGGCGGCTTTACTTACGACAGTACTGCGCAGGCAACGGTGCAGGCGGTGTTTGATGAAATCAATACGGATATCACCAATATCAACAATAGCGGAGCGGGTCTGGTGCAGCAGGCTGCGGCCGGCGCGCCGATTACGGTTGCTGCTGCCACGGATGGTATGGAGGTTCAGTTTGATGGCACCGCGGGCACCCGGACTCTATCTGGACTGTCAGATGGCGCTGTGACGGCGGCATCGGATGAGGCTGTTAATGGGTCGCAACTGTTTGATGTAGCGAGTAATACGAACAGCTACATTGGCGGCGGCGCCGATGTAATTGCCGGCACAGCGCCAACTTTCACGGTTGGCACGGCTACCCACGACAGTGTTGGCGCGGCGATTGCAGCGCAAGACGCCATCACGACGGCGCAGGGCAATGCAACAGCCTCTGTGCTGGGTGGAACAAGCGCATATAATGCGAGTACCGGCGATGTGACGGGCGGCTTTACTTACGACAGCACTCCACAGACAACGGTACAGGCGGTGTTTGATGAGATTTCCACGGATGTCACCAATATCAATAATGGTACTGCCGGTTTGGTGCAGCAGGCTGCGGCCGGCGCGCCGATTACGGTTGCTGCTGCCACGGATGGTATGGAGGTTCAGTTTGATGGCACCGCGGGCACCCGGACTCTATCTGGACTGTCAGATGGCGCTGTGACGGCGGCATCGGATGAGGCTGTTAATGGGTCGCAACTGTTTGCCAACAATACGACTGTCAGCAGCTATCTGGGCGGTGGTACGGATATTACAACTAACACTGCCCCGACTTATAATATCGATGGCACGGATTATAATGACGTCGGAAGTGCGTTGGATGCCTTGGAAACTGTTGCATCTGCGGCCGGTGGAGATTTCGAAACCAGTTCAGCAACGGCGACTGTTGCGCCGATGGCTACCGGCGATAGTGCCTCGGCAGGCGGTGATGGCGCGATTGCTTCTGCCAATCAATCTCTTGCAGTTGGCGCCGGTACCCGAGCGACCGGATTTGCAGGCGTCGCTTTGGGCTCTGGAGCAGAAGCCAGCCAATCACGGTCCTTTGCCGGCGGGTTGAATAGTGAGGCGTCAGGTAACGATTCCATCGCCATAGGTACCAATTCTAGTTCAACAGCAGACGGATCAGTTGCTTTCGGTCGTGATTCTAGCGCGAACGGAAACTCTAGTATTGCCTTCGGAGAAGGGGCATCTGCGAGCGGCAACAGCTCGGCTTTGGGTTCCGCGGCTACTGCAAGCGTTACAGGTACGGCTGTCGGAAGAAATACCACAGCTAATGGCGTCGGTGCCCTGGCATCCGGGATTGATGCGATGGCTTCCGCAAATGGTTCCACATCCCTTGGTTCGACCAGTCAAGCAACAGCTAATAATGCAGTGGCATTGGGTACCGGTGCAATCGCTGATGTCGCTGGCTCTATAGCGATCGGTTCGAACTCGAATACTTCGGTAGCAGTTGGCGCAGCCTATGGTACAGGAGCTGGGCTTCCAAGCAGCGTTATGGCGGTCGGCAACCGCCGGATTCAAGGCGTCGCCGACGGCGCCGATTTATCCGATGCGGTCACGGTTCGCCAGCTGGCCAGTCAGGCGGACAATATCAACATGCTGGTTGGTGAAGATGTGTTTGACGCAGCCGGTAACTATACCGCGCCGTCATTCATGACTCCCAACAACAATACGGCCGATAATATTGACGATGCATTTGAGGTTGTGACCGAACAGGTTGATTTCAACACGACGAATATTAATAATATCAATAACGGTACAGCCGGTCTGGTGCAGCAGGCTGCGGCCGGCGCGCCGATTACGGTTGCTGCTGCCACGGATGGTATGGAGGTTCAGTTTGATGGTACAGCTGGCACACGGGTGCTGTCTGGTCTGTCAAATGGCGCTGTGACGGGGACGTCGGACGAGGCCGTTAATGGGTCGCAACTGTTTGATGTAGCGAGTAATACGAACAGCTACATTGGCGGCGGCGCCGATGTAATTGCCGGCACAGCGCCAACTTTCACGGTTGGCACGGCTACCCACGACAGTGTCGGCGCGGCGATTGCAGCGCAAGACGCCATCACGACGGCGCAGGGCAATGCAACAGCCTCTGTGCTGGGTGGTGCAAGCCGATATAATGAGAGCACCGGCGTTGTGACGGGTGGCTTTACTTACGACACCACTCCACAGTCAACGGTGCAGGCGGTGTTTGATGAAATCAATACGGATATCACCAATATCAATAATGGTACTGCCGGTTTGGTGCAGCAGGCTGCGGCCGGCGCGCCGATTACGGTTGCTGCTGCCACGGATGGTATGGAGGTTCAGTTTGATGGTACAGCTGGCACACGGGTGTTGTCTGGACTGTCAGATGGCGCTGTGACGGGGACGTCGGATGAAGCGATTAATGGGTCGCAGCTTGCTGGTGTAACCAATAATATCGATGCGCTGGTGGGTAGCGGTAATGTGCTGGCAGGAACCCTGCCAAGCTTCACAACCCCCAATGGCGGGATGGCTGACAATGTGACCGAGGCATTTCAGAGAGTCACGACGCAGGTCAACGGTAACACCACCAATATTAATAATATTAACAATGGTACAACCGGTGCTTTCCGGTCTGAAAATGCGGCAATGGATGCAGCTCCGTCCAATGCAGGTCCTGATGCAGTGGCTGGCGGTTTTGGCTCGCAAGCCAATGCTTCACAAGCAACGGCTATTGGTAACGACGCGCTGGCCAATGGCAGCAATGCGAGTGCAATTGGTTATGGTGCGCAGGCCAATGCTGCCAATGCGGCGGCGATTGGCTCTGATGCAAGGGCCAATGCGGCAAACGCTACGGCACTAGGTTTCCGCGCTTCGGCAACCAATGTCGGTGATGTCGCTCTTGGTTTCGGAACCAGAACGTCAGCATCGACTGATGCTGGTTATGCCACGGCAACCGGAGCTCCCGCCAACGGCATTGTAGGTATCGGAGATCGCAGAATTCAAGGTGTTGCAGCCGGTGCCGAAGCGGATGAAGCGGTAAATGTTGCTCAGCTGAACGCTGTGGCACAGGCTGGCGCTACGGCCTTTGGCGGCGGCGCGGCGGTCGATCCTATGACCGGTGCCTTTACGGCTCCGACCTACACTGTCGGTGCGGCGAACTATGACAATGTCGGCGCGGCAATTACAGCGCAAGACGACATCACCACTGCTCAAGGTAACACGACAGCTTCCACATTCGGCGGTACGAGTGACTATGATCCGACAACTGGCGTGGTAACCGGCGGTTTCACCTATGATGCAACTGCACAAACAACCGTACAGTCGGTGTTTGATGAGATAGATGCCGATATTACCAATATCACCAACGGCGATGTCGGGTTGGTTCGGCAGGCCGGCGTTCCCGGAGCGGGCAATGTCGCTCCTATCACAGTGGGCGCGACGACCAATGGTACCGAGGTGCTGTTCAACAACTTGGCCGGTGCAAATCGCAGGCTGATAGGCGTGGCTAACGGCGCGGTGACTGCTTCGTCCAACGAAGCGGTAAACGGTTCGCAGCTATTTGGTGTGACAACGAATATCGATGCCTTGGTTGGCAGCGGTGACGTGTTGGCAGGAACCTTGCCGTCGTTTACAACACCTAATGGCGGAACGGCCGACAATGTGACTGATGCATTCCAGGAGGTGACGGAGCAGGTAGATACCAACACTACCAATATTGCAAACAACACCACCAACATAACCAATCTCGACAATCGTGTGACCACGAACGAGACGAATATTGCAAATAATCGTACGGATATCGATCAGAACAGGACGGATATTGATAATCTCGATAACCGTGTGACGGTGAACGAGACGAATATTGCAAACAATCGTACCGATATCGATACAAACACGACCAACATCGCAAACAACCGTACGGATATCGATACAAACACGACCAACATCGCGGACAACCGGACCGATATTGATCAGAATACAACAAATATCGCAGATAACCGTACGGATATTGACAGCAATACCACGGAAATTAACAACATTACCAATGGTGGTGGGATCAAATATTTCCGGGCTGATAATACCGATCAAGCTGATGCAATAGCGTCAGGTGAAAACGCCATCGCGGCGGGCCAGAACGCCCAGGCGTTGGGTACGGACTCTGCTGCCTTCGGTCACAATGCCTCTGCGCAAGGTGACAACACGACGGCTGTGGGTGCCGGGGCGACCGCCTTTGCCTCAACTGCCTTGGGGGCAGGATCAGCTGCGGCTGGAGGCGGTACGGCTGTGGGTGATAATGCCCGCGCCGGTGTTGACGCAAACAACATGCCCGACGGTACCAACAACAATAATGCATTCGGCAATGACTCAGTTGCAACTGGTGGAAATGCAACGGCACTTGGTTACAATAGTCAGGCTACCGGCGAAAACTCTACCGCAGTAGGTAACGGTGCGCAGGCGACATATGCCAATTCCACAGCGGTCGGTGCAGGTGCTCAAACCCGTATGGTTGATCAAGTGGTGCTGGGCACCGCGACTTCTACCGTCACTGCTCAGGGCGTATTGCAAAATGGTGATGTAACCAGCGATCGGATTGTCAGCATCAATGCTGAGGGTGATATGCGCTCGGTTACCGTTGCTGATATTACTGAGCAAGTAGCTGGCAACATCACGGTTGTTGGAGGATCTGACACCAATGTGAACGGTCCAAATGTCATCAACATCAGGGATGGTTCGATTACCTCTGTTGATATTGCTGACGGTGCCATCAATACCAGAAACATTGCGGATGGCGCGGTAACCTATAATAAACTTGGTGCCGATGTGCGGAATCGCTTCAACGAACTGAACGACCGGGACAATCGAAACACCGCTGGTGTCGCGCTTGCCACTGCGATCGCCAACATCCCTCAGCTTTCTCAAGAAGGCAAATTCTCCATTGGTGGTGCCTTCGGCGCGTTCAACGGAGAAGGTGGATGGGCATTTGGTGCCAACGGCCGGTTCAGTGAGAATGTCGTCGGACGGACCAGCGTCGGTATTACATCACAAGGTGATGTGGCCGTCGGTGCCGGAATAGCGATGGAATTCTAATCGCAAAATTCAATTAAAGAAAACAGAGTAAAACAATGATCAAACTAGTCAAAAATACTCGTTATTGCATAGCCCTATCGGCCCTGGTTACAGGGCTATGCATTACGGTCCAGGCGAACGCGCAAACATCTTCCAACGAAGATGCCCCTACACCCCAGACGCAATCGCCTGGACCGGCTATGTCGGCACTGATAGGTGCCGGCTTCGAGATCAAGGCAATGCAATATTTGCCTCAATCGATGCTTTTCGTGCTCCAACGGCAAACCCAAGCTTTTATTTGCGACACTGATTTTCAAGGCCGCAGCAAGCTTTGTATCCGGATCGGGTAAACGGGACGTGGCTCTGTCATGATCATGTCCCGGCTTCTTGTGTTTGCTGCGCTGTTAATCGCTGGTCAAGCGAGTCCCGTTGCAGCGCAGCAAACACTGGCGTCAGATTGGCAAGTGTCTTGTCGCAAGGGTGATTGCAATATGAGCAACACCATCAACAACGGCGAAGGTATAGTGACCAACCTGAATATCTATATGGTTGGGCGCACCCCGGTGATGGAATATCTGATCCCGCTCGGTATGGGGCTTGAACGTGGCGTGGTTCTGCAAATCGATGGACAACAGGCTTTTCGCACCAGCCTGCTGACGTGTCGTGCGAACGGATGCAGCGGTTTTGTAAAGTTGGAGAAACGATTGCTGGACCGCTTGTTGGGTGGGGGCGTACTTCGCGTTGCATTTCAGAATTTTGCCGACAGGAAATATTATTCGTTCAATTTCGGCCTCAGGGATTTTGCCTCTCGGTATACTGCCTTCCGGCAGGGATCGGCCAGATAGAATGAAAGAAGATCGGATCTTGAAATCGACCGAAGCGTTTCAGGAATCCTATCAGCCGGTCGCTGTGCTTGATGACGATGCGATCTATAGCCATTGCAGCGACATATTTTATCATGAATGTTCGGCGGTTTTCCATGATTCCGATGGGGCTGTCATGGAAGCCGATGAGTATTTAAAGAGTAATAACATAGCTCAAACTGGGCAAAGGTTCGATCAGCATATTGTGGGGGTCGCGCTGGAACTGCTGACGGAGCCTGCTACCCCCGCTTTGGGTTGCAGCATTTCGGCGCGTTCGTTTTTAAAAGATGGTTGGTGGAAAGAGCAACTCAATATGCTTGCCGATCGCCCTGATATTGCGGGGCGACTGATACTGGAAATTCATGATGTTGAAGAATTCCGCAAAGCGCCATCAATCATGTTGCTTCTTAACAGGCTCCGGAAGGCGGGATGCCTCCTTGCGCTGGAGGATTTCGGCATCGGGCACTCTTCATTTCATGCGATGATGACAATCGACCCCGATATCATCAAAATCAATAAATCTTTCTTGTGGCGCGTTGATAGCGGGTTTCGTTATCGCGACGCCTATCACCATTTGGTAGGACTTGCCCGAACTATCGCTCCCATTGTGGTTGCAGAAGGTGTCGAGTCCTACAGCCATCTCAAAGCAGCATTAAAATCGGGTGCCACGCACGGACAAGGTAACGTGCTTGGTGTATCGCAGATGAGTCTACCTCACCAATCTACAGTGCAAGGAAACCGTAAAGGGAAAAAGTCGAATCTACTGGAAAAAGCTTCTGATGTAGGAGGCCAGTGCCATGATTGAGTTGTCAACAGGCATGAATCAGAAAACCGCTACATCTGACATTACCGACGGAACTCACGTCTCCGATAAGGGTTCTTTAGACAAGTTTAGTATTCGAAAACGTGTTACGATAATCTTTGTTATCTCTGTGACTCTTTGGTCTCTTCCGATGGTGTTCTGGTCAATATTATAGCGGTGTTCAAAATATGAACTGTCGCAAGGCTGGGTATCGTGTGGAATTTATAATATTGGATGGGGTACTTCAGCCTTTCGCAAGATGGTGGTTACCATTCTTAGAAAATGGCCTTCGGAATATTCTTTTACTTTTCACAACGGATTGTCGACCTGCCAAGATACTTTGAGCTAAACTAGGTCCATAAGCTAGTGATTTAATCATTTACTCCTTGTTACATGATTGTGATAAGCTAGATTCTAATTTCAAACGCGGTGGGACGGTCACAGGTGTAACTATAGAACAAATTCAAAAGAGAATTGCGATAGTCAAATGAAGCTCCCCCAACTTAATCATGATTGGCTTGTTAAGTCGAAATTGGAGATCCCGCGCAGCAAAGTATCACTGGTTCCCCGTTCTCGCTTAACGTCACAAATGGATGAGTGGTTAAAATATGATTTGTGTATTGTTGCTGCTCCTGCTGGCTATGCCAAATCGACTACCATCTCGCAGTGGAGTAAGCGAGAAATTGGGCATGAGAAAGCCGTAGCCTGGCTGACTCTGGATGAGGCTGATGGCGAACCGACACAATTCATTTCCTATTTAATAGCTTCGCTGTCGTCAGCGAATATCCCATTGAAAGGATTGGAGGCGAGCGCGGAAGAAGGTTTCGTCGCGGGCGGAGTTTTAGACGCTCTGTCATCTATTTTAGAGATGATAGCGGAATTTGAATCCTCCCTAGTCATAGTGTTGGACGATTACCATCGGATAGATTCCCCAACAGTTGATTGCGTTGTGCTCGCAATGCTTGATGCAGCACCCGATAACCTTACGGTTGTCATATCGTCTCGCACAACTCCAGCATTTCAAGTTTCACATTTGTTTGCAGAGGGTCGAGCCTGTGAATTGAATAGTGACGATCTGAAATTTTCGAAAAATGAGTTGAGAGAGATATTTGATAGCCAAATAAGCGATGAGATACTTACAACACTATTTCATAGAACAGAAGGATGGCCAGTTGCCGTTCAACTGGCAAAGCTGTTGGTTAAGGGCAATTCTGACAATACCGAATTGGCGAATTTCAAAGGAAGCAGCGGACATATAGCATCATATTTGGCAGAGCAGATCGTTGGCAAGCTTGATACAGACCTGCAAATGTTTTTGATGCAAACATCTCAACTGGAAAACTATACGTCACCTTTGGCTGCTGCTGTTACAAAACGGGCAGATTGTGATTCCATGATCGAACAGCTGGGTCTTCTCAATGCTCTAGTTGTCCCAGTCAGCGAGCCGGAAGGAAGCTACAGATATCACCATCTTTTTAATGAGTATTTGCGCAAAGAACTTCATCGAAGGCACGGTAATCAAGAAGTTCTTGAAGTTCATCGCCGAGCTTCACGTTGGTACCAAGATAACGGATATATTGCAGAGGCAGTACGTCATGCTCGATTGTCTCATGACATTGATCGCTGCGCGGAACTAATTGCAGAAGCCGGTGGATGGGAACTTATCCTTTTTGGTGGCATTGGATATCTGAGAGGTCTGTTACAGCAAGTTCCCCAGGAGGAAATAAAGTGCTACCCTAGGCTTGTTGTAGCCAAGGCCTATCTTGATCTGAAGGACGGTCTTCTCACAAAAGCCCGCGCTTTATTTGATACTGCCAATAACGGTGAACCATCCTCTGATATCGAGCATGATAGCGACCTCGAGAGGGATTTGCTAAATGTCGGAACGCTTTTGTCTGTTTATGAAGATGACCATATAACCGCTGATAAGATTAAAGATATTCAAGCTTCGCAGAACAAGATTCCGGCTAATGATCCTGTTACAAAATCAATTATAAGTTCCCAATTAATAGTATGCCATCTCGCCACAGGGCAATTTTCTGATGCAGAACAAGCGGCACAGTCAGCGGTTCGAAGCATGCGTGAGGCAGGGTCAGTTTTAGGCGTAAACTATTCTTTTTTGCATGCGGGAATTGCTGCGATGTATCAGGGGCGTTTGCGCGCAGCCGAAGCTCATTTCAGCCTGGCTACAAGTATGGCGGAAGAAAATTTTGCCTACGACCCTGGACTTCGTGCCATCTCTAGGCTTTTAACAGTTTATCTGAACTATTGGGCAGGAAGACAGCAAAGCGGTCTTGAAGAACAAATTGATCGAGATCTTGACCGAGTGGAACAATATGATGGTTGGTTGGATATCTACCACGCGACTCTAATTGTTGAACATACTGTTCTTGATAGGGTGACTCGTTCTCTAAAGAGATTTGACAATGTCGCAAGAGAGCGAGGGCTCAATCGTCTCAGCCATTTGACAGGCTCGGCTGCACTCAGGTTTGAAGAATCTTCGGATAGGACGTCATTGGCGTTAAGATTGCAGGAGAGTTTCCCACTTGACTGTTGGAAACTCGATCCGTTCTGCTGGCTCCCCTATTTGGAATCTCGGCTTTCTCTTGCCCACTATTTCTCGTCTATTGATCGCTCGCTGGCTATCGAACAACTCGATAGCGGTATCGAGTGCGCGCGATCATTTGGTGCAAACTTACACTTGACCGTTTTGTTGGTAAATCGATCGAAATTATTTCATATTGCGGGGCGGCGGGAATCTGCAGTTGGTGATTTGGTAGAGGCACTGACTTTTTCTGCTCCAGAATCAATGCGTGGACCCTTTGTCCATGACTATAGCATTCTGCCACTGTTGAGGGCGGTTTTAAGACACGCTCATGATGTCTTTATTGATATTTTGGTAATTGATTTCACCCAATCCCTTATAGCCGAGCTGTCCAAGATGAATACATCTAGATCGGACTTGGAAGGTTTGCTCTTAAGTCGCAGAGAACAGGAAGTGTTGGCTGAGCTTGTTCATGGACACTCAAACAAAGAGATAGCTCGTATCCTTGATATGACAGAACATACTGTGAAGTTTCATTTGAAAAACATATATGCAAAGCTAAAAATCAATACTCGGACCAAAGCAGTTATTGAGGCAAAAAGACTTGGTCTCGCCTGACACAGGCTTTCTATATTTCAATCGAATACGATTGCATATCCTGCGGTGGTTTGAAGCGGCCAGCAGCGAGAATCATACCAGATTTTTGGTAAACTTTAAACAAGGATGCCTCTGGGCAATACGTATAGTTGGTAGAACACCTCTCACTCAGTTTCTTGTAAAAACCTATTAATATCATGATTTTACGAGAAACCTGCTCGAACGAGTAGTTGACAGATTTGTTCTTGCCATGAGACCTTGGGTTTTAATTCGGATGTGAGTTCGAAAGACCATCTGGATAATTTCCTGGCGTACTTTTTCTAATTTTACAGGGTCTCAAACGGAGTGTGTCATGGTCAAAAATTCTTCAGGCTTTTCCCATACCTATGGCTGCAAGTTTTCACATATGATTTCCTTTTTGTGCTTCTCGGCATTGGTATCGGGTTCAGTTAACGCTGCTGAAGAACAAGGCAATAAATACCCTAGGAGCCAGATGAATTACATCGAGCTTCCTCTGCAACGAGGCGGATTGTCGGGCAACGGCGCTGCTCCCTGGTTTACTGATGCTCTCAGCATTGGGGAAAGCAAAATGGATGTAGTTCTAGACAATGGATCGCATTTCAATTGGGCGACCTCTGATAGATGCACAACGCCTGCATGCAATGCCCACAAAAAAGTTAATACTGCGGCTGGTAATATTGCTTGGATCGATGAGTCACCTATGGACATCAGTTGGGGGCCATGGGGAACAATGGCGGTAGGTGTTGGCAAGGGAACTTACAATCTTGCCGATGGCAACGGCTCTTATCTCAGCTATGACCAAAACTTGACCCTGTCCTTGAATTATTCTGGTCCGAAATTTGAATATTTGCCGTGGGGAGCTGGCATTACCCTGCCTTCGGACTCACGATGTGTATGGTCGGTTCCAGCAAACCCGATTTGTCCTACCTTTGATGGAACAGTTGAAAAACCAAAAGGTTCAAAGATATCTAGTGGCTTGTCATCTAGCTTCCTGCTCTATGATCTCTATTTCAACGCAGATAAACTTCAGTATCCTCAATATTCACTGTTTACTGACCGCCCCACCCGATCTGGAAGCTTTTATATGGGAGGCGATAATTACGAAGTCTTCGACAAGTCGACAGCTGTAAATCTTCCCCCGCGTTCAACACCTTTAGGTTATCTGTGGGGTACAAAGCTGCATGAAATGAAAGTTGGGTCAACTTCGCTAGGTGCTTTTGAAAGTGCAACGATTGTTCTGGATACAGGATCATCCCGCTTTAAAGGCGATGCGGCTCATATCATTCCGATTTTGAACCAGCTCCTAAAAGTTCGCGATAGCAACGGCATGCCGGTATTTGAAAGAACCTTTGAAGGAACGCCACAGAAATGGACCAGTCTGAAATATCGCAAAGGGGGACCAAAAGATCATCCAAACTTGCCACCAATTTCAATTGAAATTGGCCAAAGCTGTAAAGGTGTGGATGGACAACATCTGGTCTTAACTCTCGCTCCCGATCAATATTCATATCGTATCGAAGAGGGCGATCAAAGGGGCACTTGGGCAGTTTCAGTTCACGTCCTCGATGGGCTTCCATTCCTGTTGGTTGGTTCAACTGTTCTGGACCTTGTGTATAGCCGTTACAGTTACAACGTACTTCAAACGAAAGATAAACCGGAGCTTATCCAAGGCGATATGACCGTTTTTCGGAAGGCAACGGGCGAGCAGCCCGCCGGATATAGTTGTGTAAAACCCGCATCGGCCTAAGCCAAGCCGGCAATCAAGCAATTATCAACAAAAGCGAACTTTGCATCCAAGTTAGGAGATCGTCATGAAGGTCAACGGGTTTCTAAATTCCATTGCGATATTCGGATTGACCGCAATGACTGGCGTTTCAGCTGCTCAAAGCGGGAAATCGGATGGCGGGTCCATTGCTGGTACTTGGTATAACTCCTATTGCTCTCAAGTTGAACTCACTGCTGGTCCTGGAAACTTGGTGCAGGGAACGTACACATCGCATACTGGTTCTGCGGGTTCGTACAGGATTACTGGTTATATTGGGGTAGCAGCAAAAGATCCCCAGAAAACGAACGGAACCCCGGTTGCACTAAGCATGTATTGGCGAGCAATTAACGTCGATGCTTCAAAAGCTGATGGTTCATGGCATTGGGTGTCGAATTTCGGTGGGCAGCTTCATCCTGCACAGACCGTTAGCGTTCCCGGCCAAAAGCCTTACACTGTTGAAGAAACACTAGAAATTATGAACATGATTGTCGCGACAGCTACGTTCCCGGGTTTTAACAAACAGGCTCCTATAATGTGGCCGGAAACAATCCAGTTCCACAAAACTCCGCCAAACTATTGTGAGCCGATCACGCCGACTCCGGCAATACCTTATAAAAGCGAAGCATCTGACTTGGTGACTGGGACATGGCAAAATAGTGCGGGAGATATCTTGCGCTTAACGGCTGATATTGCAGATGGCACAGTAAGTGGTTTGTTCAACAAAGCCTCAGGTGAAGCATTTAACGTCAAAGGTTTGGTGGATAATTTCTCAAATTTTGTTCCTGGTGTTATGGTTAAAGAACAAGGCGTCAGTTTGTCGCTGTATCAAACCAACGGAGCAGCGAACGGTCTGATGACGATGGCGGGAGGGGTTTCACCATCAAACAGAGCATCGATGAACTTGTTCACAAATAATTTATCGTCCACGGATTGGAACAGTCGCTTTGTTGAATCCACAGTGGACAAGATCAGTTTCAGACGAATCGGATCGCAGTAGTTTGATCCTAGAGATAGAATAGCGTTCGTCTAATGACACAGAATTGTATCGCAGAATTTGAAACAGACTATGGCCCGTTTTCAATGGAGCTGATGCATGGTGTCGCTCCGGTGACTGCTGGCTATTTCAAGGCCTTGATTGAGGTGGGCGCTTTCGATGGTAGTTCGATCTTTCGAATAGTGGGAAAGGACAATGTTGAATGTAGGCCAGACCATCCAATTGAAGTTGTGCAAGGTGGTCTGAAGGCAGGAGATAATCAACCTGTTGCACCCATTGCACATGAACCAACATCACAAACGGGAATTCAGCATATAAAATGGACCGTTTCGGCTGCTCGTTTCGACCCTGGTGAAACTTATGGCAGCTTTTTTATCTGCATGGCAGACACTCCTAGCCTTGATGAAGGTGGGGAACGACATTCCGATGGCCATGGCTTTGCAGGTTTTGGAAGAATTGTCAGTGGCTTCAACGTGTTAGGGGCAATATTTGTGCATAGAGAAGCATCGGAAATGCTTGAGGTTGAAATACCAATTCACCGCGCGCGAATAGTAAAATAGAATCTATCGTAAACAACCGCACGCGACCTGACCAAAAGAGTAGGTCGCTTTCGGGCGAGCCATACCAAAAATGAGCCTACCTATACGTTATCAAGATTGCAGGCGGGTTTCCCAGCGGCCTATCTCAAACGTTCAAGCAAGCAAAATGACGATTTCTGGAAGGAAGTAATGATGCAAGCAAAAACGAAAATTCCACTCGCCTTTCTTTTGGTAACCACATCACTTTCTTCAGTTGGCTCCGAGGTCTATGCACAGGGCGGAGAGCAGGTAAATAGCGATGACATCATTATAGTCACAGCGCGCGGTCGTGAAGAGAGTCTTATCGAAGCCCCTCTGTCCACCACGGTGTTTAGTGGGGAAGATATCGAGGCCGCAGGTATAGACCGGGTTGATGACTTTTTGGGTCTCACTCCTGGGGTTTCCATTGCAAACTCACAGGATTCGGGAACCAATTTCATTACCATTCGTGGTGTTTCTCAGACACGTAACGGGCAGCCGCCTGTCGCCGTTTTGATTGACGGCGTGTTGCAAGTGAACTCGCGCAGTTTTGACCAGCCACTTTATGAGGTGGAGAGCATAGAGGTATTGCGGGGACCACAAGGTGCACTTTATGGTCGCAACGCCACTAACGGCGCTATCATCATCAATACGAAAGATCCAAGCGACGAATTCAGCGGATATGTAAAGGGTGGCTATGGTAGTGGTGAGGAATACTCCGTTGAGGGGTCTGTTTCAGGTCCGCTAGTAGAAGACATGTTGGGTCTTCGAGTTTCGGGACGCTATTATAGTCGGGACGGTTATTTTACCAACGTAGTTTTGGACGATGAAGTCGGCTTTTACGATGAGTTTAATGTCAAGGGTCATTTGCGTTTCACGCCAAGTGATGAGCTTACCATCGATTTACGTGCAACCCATACTGAAAATGACGGCGATGCTCTCAATTATACCTTTCAAGGGGTAACGACTGACCCCGTGACAGGGGAGGTCATTGGCTTTGCGAGCTTGGCTGATGCCAACGCAGTCCAACGCCGTTTTTCGGCTAACAACAGGGGTTTTGATGATCGTAAGGTTAGCCAGATATCCCTCCTAATCAACTATGATCTTGGCTTTGGAAATCTATCATCGGCAACGGCTTGGGATAAACTTCGCCAATCTATAGGGGGCGACCAGTTTCCCTATAGCGCCAATACTACTGTCAATCCCGGGATATCTTTCTCTGATGGTACGCAGACGCAATTTGTCGATGTCGAAGCTGTCAGTCAAGAAATCAGGCTGACATCATACGATGATTCTGCGCTTCGCTGGATGGTTGGCGGCTACTACTTGAATATCAATCGGTTTATTTCATCATCGACAGGCGATGATCTGGGGTTAGGCGTGCTGCCCGTTTTACGAGTTCCATTTCTTGGGAATGCAGTTAATCCAACCAATGGATTTATTGCAGATGACAATGACGACAGAGCCTGGGCCTTGTTCTTCAATGCAGCCTATGATGTGACCGATCAGTTGGAAATTGCCGTTGCTGGTCGATATGATGAGGATCGGCGCAAGCAGACGGTTAGCCTTCAGAACGGTTTCTTTGATGCTGCTGGAAATTTGTTGGCTCCGCAAGGAACACCGGGCGCCGTGAATCGGCGAACTTTTTCGCGATTTCAGCCCAAAGTCAGTGCCCGGTATTTAGCCACCGATGATTTCTCTATCTATGCGTCTTGGGGTCGTGGTTTTCGAAGCGGCCAATTTAATCAGAATGGTGTCGCCGCAGCTGCGGCTGGCGCGGGCTTAGTTGGTGTTACGGATATTTACGATCAAGAAAATACTGAAACACTCGAGGCGGGGCTGAAGTTCAATCTGCCAGGCCGTTTGACGATCTCGGCTGGCGCTTATCATACTACGGTGGAGAACGCCCCCTATTTCGTCTTTGTCGGCGCCGTTGGAGCGCAGATATTGGTGGGAATTGATGAAGTTGAAATTCACGGTGGAGAGCTCGAGCTTTCTGCTAATCTGGCAGATGGTCTGGACTTAGATCTTGGACTTGCGATTAGCGACAGTGAAATCAAGGACTATTCGCTCGACCCCACGCTGGTAGGCAATAAGGCGCCTTATGTCCCCAACGCTTCTTTTAATGCTGGTTTGCAGTATCGTACAGCGATTGCCGGTTCTGTGGGTTTCTTTGGTCGTATGGACTATGAAGTGCGTGGCCGACAGTTCTGGGATCCTGAAAATTCGACCGCTCGCCGTTCGCTTGACTTGGTTGGATTGCGGGCAGGTATTGAAGATGTAAATGGCAAATGGTCGCTTATCGGATCCGTCGAAAACGTGAACGATTTGGCTTATAACTCCGAATATGTGACAGGCGGATTTGCCCATGCCGCAAGTCCTCGAATCTGGCGCATTGAAGGACGTATCAACTTCTAAATATAGTCAACGAGAGCTGCCTGAGAGGTAGGTTGCCCTCACTCATTCATGCCAGTTCATGCGTTGCATGCTGCCATGTATTTTATGGGATTAGGTTTATGAAGATTAGAGCAGCTTCCGACGTAGGAGGGACTTTTACCGATTTGGTTTATTGCGAAGTCAATGACCAAACCGGTGCCATTGAGTCAATCCAAACTAAAAAGGGTCATACTACCCCGCCAAATTTTGAAGAAGGCGTTCTTGATACGCTGAAAAATGCGAATATCTCCTTTGCAGAAATGGTATTTTTTGCTCATGGGTCAACTGTTGTCATTAATGCGTTGACCGAACGCAAAGGTGTGAAAACCGGGCTGATAATGACGCGTGGTTTTCGTGATATCTTGGAAATAGCACGCGGTAATAGGCCTGATTTTTTCAACCTACGCTATCAAAAACCCGAACCTTTCATTCCGCGTTATCTGCGCCGAGAAATTACAGAACGATTGGACTATAAAGGCAAGGTAATCAAAGGTCTGGCTTTGGAAGAGCTGCCCCCCATACTGACTGATTTTAAGGAGGAAGGGGTGGAGGCAATTGCGGTTTGCTTGCTTCATTCCTACGCGAACCCCGATCATGAACAAGCACTGGCAGCAGAGATTAAATCACTCTGGCCTGACGTTGCGATTATTGCCTCACATCACGTGTCGCGCGAATGGCGGGAGTATGAAAGAAGTAACACAGCTGCTCTGTGTGCATATGTACAACCCATAGCCGAAAAATACCTCTCCAATATGGAGGATGCGCTGCATGATAATGGCTTTGATGGTTCGTTTTATGTCATGCGCTCCAATGGCGGTATCGATACGGTAAAGTCCGTCAAGAAAATTTCAATCACGGCAGTGGAGTCTGGTCCAGCTAGCGGTGTGTTGGGTGCGGCAGCGCTCGGCAAGCTATTGGATATCCAGAATATCATTGCCTTTGATGTTGGCGGGACGACAGCGAAATGTTCACTCATTGACAATGGCCGCGTTTCAGTAACCAGCCAATATATGATCGAGAAAACCACGATGTCTGCAGGCTATCCGATTATGACGCCGGTGGTTGATATTGTCGAGATCGGCAACGGTGGTGGCTCAATTGCTTGGATCGACAATTATGACAAAATGCATGTCGGACCACAGAGCGCAGGCGCACTGCCTGGGCCCGTGGCTTATGGCAAAGGAGGAAGCGAGCCGACGACCACCGATGCCAACTTGATGCTAAACCGTATCAATCCGGACTATTTCATTGGCGGAGAAATTCAGGCGGATATGAAAAAAGTCTATGCAGCATTTGAAAAATTGGGTGACAGGATCGATTTGCCCCCCCGGGATGCTGCGCGCGGCGTTGTTCGCATTGCCAATCACAATATGGCTAATGCACTGAAATTGGTTTCAACCAACCGCGGTTATGATCCGCGCGATTTCACCATGGTCGCTTTTGGCGGTGGCGGTGCAATGCACGCTGCCGCGTTGGCCAAGGAACTGAATATTCCAAAAGTCATCGTACCTGCGCATTCTGCGGTCTTTTCTGCTTGGGGAATGCTGTTATCCGATCTGCGTCGCGACTATGTGCGAACCAGCCCGATGCCGCTCGATATACTGAAGGCTGCTGCTATGAGTAAGGCCTTTGTGGAAATGGAAAATGAGTCCTTGGCTTCCTTCACTGAAGAAGGTTTCAGCAATGATGACATCTATTTCGAACGTTTTCTAGATATGCGCTACGAAGGACAGGAACACTCTGTCCGCGTACCAATCACATCTTCGCAATTCGCCGAAGAGAGTATAGATTTATTACGTCGCGATTTTGGTGATGCCTATGAACGTGAATATACATATCGACTGGACAATGATGTCGAGATTGTGAGTTTTCATCTTGCTGCCTATGCGACGATCGAAAAGCCTGAGCTCTCCGCGATCGCCGAGAATATGGATATCAAGGGTGCTATCAAAGAGATGAGGGATGTTGACTTTGATGAGGCGGGAATTGTCAAGACTGTGATCTATAATCGCGAAAAATTGGGCGCGGGAGCAAATATCAAAGGTCCGGCCGTGATCGAAGAGTCAGGTACTACGACGGTCATTTTTCCCGACCAATCAGCAACGGTTGATCAATATGGTAACTTGCATATTACAATATAGGAGAAGCTCAACATGGCCAGGGCAAAAACAACACTGAAAGTGATTGAACATGACCCTATAACGATAGAGATTATACAAAGTTCGCTGCGTGCTATTACCGATGAAATGTTTGCAACCATGCGCAAGACAGCGATGAGTTCAATCATCTATGAAGTACTCGATTTTGGCGTTGCGATGATGGATGCTGAGGGTGAACTGGCGAGTTCGGGTTCTGGAATTCCTAGCTTTGTAGGCATGCTGGCACCAGGCATTAAATCGGTCATGCAGAAATTTGCGGAGCCTGGTGATATTAAACCAGGTGACGTCTTTGCTACTAACATTCCGCATCATGGTGGCGTTAGCCATTTGAATGACGTCGTGCTGATGCAGCCTGTGTTCTCCAAGGGGCAAATCATAAGCTGGCTCGCCAACAAGGCCCATTGGGTAGACGTAGGAGGAACTTTTCCTGGCAGTATCAGTGTGGATGCGCTGGATATATATCAGGAAGGTCTTCAGTTACCGTGCATTAAAGTTATTGAAGAAGGAAAAGAGAATCAATCAGTTATAGATATTCTGGCAGGCAACTCACGTGTGCCGGATATCACCGTCGGTGATTTCTGGGCAGGCATTGCATCCATGCGTTCAGGTGAAAAGCGTTTGCAGGCGCTCATCAAGAAATATGGGGATGAAACGGTGCGTGTCGCGATCGCTGAATATATAGCACTGGGCGAAGTCATGGCCCGCAATGGGCTTAAAAAGCTTCCGAAGGGCGTCTACTCAGCGACTGAGAAACTGGAGGATGGCCGTCTTGTGAGGGCAGTTGTGGCAATCACTGAAGATGCCTTTACCGTTGATTTACGCGGCAATCCAAAACAGGGGGGAAATGCGCTTAACTCGTCTAAAGATGCCACTATTGTGGATGCTCAAATGATCTTTAAAGCAATAACTGATCCTCAGTCTTTTGCTAATGCAGGATCTTTTCGACCAGTTGAGGTTTTGACTGACGAAGGATCAATTTTTGACGCACAATATCCGGCCGCTACGAGTGTGTATTATGAAACAGGTATGATTTTGTTTGATCTTATCTGGAAAGCGTTGGCTCCATCCATGGAGCAGCATCTGACCGCAGGCCATTATGGATCGATCTGCGGAACATTCTTGGGAGGCAAACACCCCGATACGGGAAAGGAACATTCAATAGTCGAACCGCAACTGGGAGGTTGGGGAGCAAGCCTAGATAGTGACGGCGTTAATGCGCTTTACACCGGTCAGCACGGTGAAACCTTTAATGTGCCTGTCGAAGTTGCTGAACAGCGCAACGGTCTAATGATCGATCGACTATCCCTGAATGATGCGCCGGGTGGCGAAGGTCAATATATCGGCGGAAAGGGAATAAATCTTGACTACCGCATCATTGGCGAAGATTGGTGGATATCAATGGTTTATGTGCGCTCTAAAAATGGTCCATGGGCTCTAAATGGTGGGCTGCAGGGCAGCACGAACTATATCAATGTTGTTCGCAAAGATGGTAAAGAAGAACGCTACTCATCTTGCACGGCTTTGCGGCTTGAAAAAGGCGATGTTGTGCAGGTGGTTACGGCCAATGGTGGTGGTTATGGCCCGCCAAGAAAACGTCGGCAAGAAAGCGTTTTGTCCGACTTAAGAAATGGCTACATTACAGCAGCAACGGCGCGTGATATCTACGGTATCGAAGCCTGAAACTTCGTGGATACCTTAAGCCGCGAGTCTGGAGGGTTCACGTGGAAAAATAGGGCGAGGAATAGACTGTTTTGTGTGCGTAGAATTCCAAAATGTCATTTTTCCATTCAATTCCATTTAGCTCTCATTGTCGTTGGAGATCGGGGCCTGAGAATATATCTCGAAGGCTCCATCTGCAATGGGCTCGGAGAAGACCGTGTACCAATCGACCGGACGGTCTTTTCCTTGACAGATATATCGGTCGTTGTTCGCGGCTAGAGCCATAGCCCGCTTCTGTTTCCGCAGCTTTGACGCCAAACCAGCCGATTCAAAGATTTCATCACTAACTGCCTGTTGCGAGAGCCGATCGGAAGCGATCAGTTGATGATGATCAATTCCATAAAGTATAAAATAAATAACCAAATGGAATATCAGCAAAATTACCATTGCCAGTAGAATATAACTCCATAAATAGTAATTTGTTTATTCAATGATTATTCTAATTATTATTTCAGACGTTCAATTTAATTTGTGACGTAATCAACTGGGAGTGAGTTTAGCGTGATAAAGGGTAACAATATTCTGGGATGCATTATACCTGGCGCAAGCAAAAACTGGTCCAACTATATCGTAAAAAACCGTAAGCAGGCTTTAGCCAGTCTTTTTATAGGCGGTTCTACCGTTGCTCTTTCCCTTTCTTTAAACACAGAAGCCCAAGCACAGGCCGTACCGGCCGAATGTACGCCCAATCCGGCCTTGACCGGCGACACTATTGTCTGTGTTGCGCCCGCCCCCGCCGAAATAGACGGTATCGCGACAACTGTCGACGACCTGACTGTTGTCGTTGGCGATGCGGCGACCCCGACCACCGTCAACTCGGCAAGTAGCGATGGTATATCTATCCGGGGTGGCGGTTCCCAGACGCTGAACATTGTCAACACAGGCTCCGGCGTGATCGGTGCAAACCGCGGTGTGGACACAATTGTTACCGGTGGCGTTGGTGATCTGACAGTGGTTGCAGAGGGCGAGATCACCGGCAACGGTAGCTACGGAGTCTCGGCAGAAAATCTTGGTACAGGTGCTGTTTCCGTGACGACGGCTGATGTGACCAGCAGCAACGGTGTCGGCATTCTTGCGGTCAGCCTTGGCGGCGGTGTTACAGTGGACAGCAGCGCTGGCATGGTTATGGGCGGTGACGACGGTGTGTCGGCGGGAAATTTTGGCACAAGCGTTGTTTCCGTGACGACGGCTGATGTGACCAGTAGCAATGGTGTCGGCATTAAGGCGGTCAGCAGGGGTGCCGGTGTTATAGTGGACAGCAGCGCGGGTACGGTTATGGGCGGTGACGACGGCATCCGTGCGGAGGATACAGGCGCAGGTTTGATTTCTGTGACCACGGCCGATGTGACTGGCACTGGTGGTACCGGCATTTTTGGGCGCAGCTTTGGCGGCGGTGTTACAGTGCACAGCAGCGCAGGAACGGTTATGGGCGGTCACGACGGCGTCTTTGCGGAGGATGCTCGCGGCGGTGCTGTTTCCGTGACGGTGGATGATGTCACTGGCACCAATAGACTCGGCATTCTTGCGCGCAGCTTTGGCGGCGGTGTTACAGTGCACAGCAGCGCAGGAACGGTTATGGGCGGTCACGACGGCATCTTTGCGGAGGATGCTCGCAGCGGTGCTGTTTCCGTGACCACGGCCGATGTTACTGGCACTGGTGGTGCCGGTATTTATGCGCGCAGCTTTGGCGGCGGTGTTACAGTGAATAGCAATGCAGGCGCGGTTATGGGCGGTAACGACGGCATTTTTGCGCGGGATTCTCGGGGCGGTGCTGTTTCCGTGACCACGGCCGATGTTACTAGCACTGGTGGTACCGGCATTTTTGCGCGCAGCTTTGTGCGCAGCTCTGTCAGGTCTATTACTGTGAATAGCAGCGCAGGCACGGTTATGGGCGATAACGACGGCATCCGTGCGGAGGAGACAGGCTTTGGCTCTGTTTCCGTAACCACGGCCGATGTTACTGGCACTGGTGGTACCGGCATTTTCGCTTTCAGCTCTGGCGGTATTGCAGTGAATAGCAGTGCAGGCACGGTTGTGGGCGGAGACAGCGGCATTGTTGCGCGGGATGCAAGCGACGGTGCTGTTTCTGTGACCACGGCCGATGTTACCGGCACCAATGGTCAGGGTATTTTTGCGTTCAGCAGGGGCGGCGGCATTACGGTGGACAGTAGCGCAGGCACGGTTATAGGTAGCAACAGGGGCATTGTTGCAACGGATACACGCGCAGGCGATGTTTCGGTGACGGTGGACGATGTGACCGGCAGTACAATTGGTATCGACAGTGATGCAGTGAATGGTGACACGGTCATCACGCTGAGCTCAACGGCGGTCGTGACGGGACAAACCGAAACTGGCATAGATGCGCGCTCCACTGGTACCGGCAGGATTACCATTCAGGGCAGTTCGGGCGATGTGGTTGGCGCAACCGATGGCATATTCAGCCGCTCCGCTGGGGCTGCGATCACGATCGATAATCTCGACAGCGTAACCGGCAATGCAGGTGACGGCATTGATGCAATGTCGAATGGCGGCAATATTACGATCACGGATGTCGACACCATCCTTGGAACCGGCGGCAATGGCATATTGGCTGCTGCAGGCACCGGCGATATCTCGATACAGGGCACCGGCCGGGTTGGCGGGATTACCGGCACGAATGGTGCCGGCATTCTCGCGATAAACTTTGGCGATATTGCGGTGGACAGCGGCGCTGGCATGGTTGTGGGCAGCAACGAGGGCATCTTTGCGCAGGGCGGAGGTTCGGTTTCCGTGACCACGGCCGATGTGACTGGCACTGGTAGTGTCGGTATTAACGCGGGCAGCTCAGGCGGCGGTGTTACAGTGGATAGCAGCGCAGGCACAGTTATCGGCGGTGACGACGGCATTCGTGCGCAGAATACAGGCGCAGGTAATGTTTCGGTGACGGTGAATGATGTGACCGGCGATGATGTTGGTATCCTTACCCGGGCTGGCAGTGGCACAACAATGATTACGCTGGGTGCAACTGCAGATGTAGAAGGCACGGCGGAGCAGGGTATTTTTGCGACGTCCACAGGCGCGATGGCCAATATCACGGTTCAGGGCAGTTCCGGCACGATTGTGGGCGGCACCGATGGTCTTGAGATCGGCACAATGGGCGCGGACATATTGGTCGATAATATCGCCAGCATCACCGGCAATGCAGGCGACGGCATTGATGCAATGTCGAATGGCGGCAATATTACGATCACTGATGTCGACACCATCCTTGGCACCGGCGGCAATGGCATATTGGCTGTTGCAGGCACCGGCGATATCTCGATACAGGGCACCGGCCGGGTTGGCGGGATTGCCGGCACGGGTACGGGCAACATCACTATCGGCGGAGTAAATTTCATCAATGGCGCTGGCATATTGGCGGTGACCGAGGGGGCGATTAACATTGGCGACGCAGCAGCAATTGGTGATGTGACCAGCAGTAACGGTAACGGCATTTTCGCGCTCAGCACTGGCCGCGGTGTTACAGTGGACAGCAGCGCTAGCACGGTTATGGGCGGTAACGACGGCATTTTTGCGGTGGATGCCGGCACAGGTTCGGTTTCCGTGACCACGGCCGATGTTACCGGCACCAATGGTCAGGGTATTTTTGCGCGCAGCTCCGGCGGCGACATTATGGTGGACAGCAGCGCAGGTGCAGTTATGGGCGGCATCGTTGTGCAGAGTACAGGCATAGGTGCGATTTCTGTGACCACGGCCGATGTCACTGCCACTCGTGGTGCCGGCATTTTCGCGTTCAGCTCTGACGGCGGTGGTGTTACAGTGGACAGCAGCGCAGGTACGGTTATGGGCAGCGTCGGCATCCGTGCGTGGGATATAGGCGCAGGCGATGTTTCGGTGACGGTGGATGATGTGACTGGCGGTACAATTGGTATCGACAGCGATGCAGTGGATGGCGACACGGTCATCACGCTGGCCTCAACAGCGGTTGTGACGGGACAAGCCGGTGCTGGCATAGATGCCAGCTCCACTGGTACCGGCACGATTACCATACAGGGCAGTTCGGGCGACGTGGTCGGCGCAACCGATGGCATATACAGCCGCACCGCGGGGACAGCGATCACGATCGATAATCTCGACAGTGTAACCGGTCAGGCCGGCGACGGAATTGATGTGGCTTCGGCGGGTGGTGCGATCACGATCACTTCTGTTGATACGATTACTGGCACCGGTGGTGTTGGCATTTTGGCGAACAGTGCGGGCGGTGACGTCTCCATTCAGGATGTGGGCACTATCGGCGGTGTTACAGGAACTGGTGGAACTGGCATTTTTGCTGATACACGCGGCGGTACAGGTGGCAACATCAATATTGGCGATAGCATCAGCAATGGCAATGTAAGTGGCCGGCTTGCCGGTATCGTTGCATATGCTGACGTTGCCGGGTCGATCAGTATTGATTCCAGCGGCAGCAGCGTCATGGGCAGCAATATTGGTATATTCGGCTCTGCCGATTTGGGTGATATTGATATTACGGCTGGCGATATCACAACAACCGCGATTTCAACCGGACCACTTTCGGTATTTGCAGTTGACGGTATCGGGTCAGGTGATGTCAATGTTACATTGACAGGCAACGTTACGACCGATGGAGCAGGTGTAGCTGCGCGCGCTATTGGCATGGGATCCGTTTCTGTAGATGCAGGCAGCGGGACCGTCACTAGCTCCGGTACGACGGACGCGGGTATTTTGGCCGTAATTTCTGGCCCGGTTAATTTTTTTGATCCGGGCACAGGTACGGACATCATTGTTTCGTCAACGGGCGATGTGACCGGCGGTACCAACGGCATCGAGACCATTAATCGGGGCTTCGGCAGCACAACCATCACCGCACTCAATAGTACGGGCACAATTGGCGATGGCATCAATGCTATTAGCGGCGCTAATGCTACCGATTTGTCCATCACCTCCACCGGCACGGTCATCGGCGGTCGAAATGGCATTTACGGCGGTCAAAATGGCAGCGGCATTCTCAATATCAACGCCAATAATGTCACCGGTTCCGGCTATGGTATCCTAACCAGACAAAGCGGCGCCGGTGCGCAGACGATTGTAGCCAACAATGTCACCGCCACCACAAATGCAGGCATTTTTGCCAATGGTAGCGGCAGCAGTCTTGATATCACGGTTACGGGAACCGCATCTGGTCTCAATACAGGTATTGATGCGCGAAACGAAGGCAGTGGTGCACTCGCCATCAATGCCGTGAACGCGACCGGGACCAATTTTACCGGCATTTTCGCGCGTAACGGAAGCTATGGCCCCGCAGGAACAGATCTCTCCATCACGACTACCGGCACAGTGAGCGGTGCGACCGGCATTAATGCGGTCAACAATGGTACTGGACTGTTGTCCGTCATGACTGCTGATGTGACCGGGACATCGGGCAACGGTATCTTTGCAAGCAACAGTTCCGCAGGCACAAATCTTGTCATAGGTACCACTGCTGGTGATGTTGTCAGTGCCAATGATGGCATCCGCGCCGAAAACTATGGTTCCGGTATATTATCTATCACCAGCGCCGATGTAACGGGTACAGCAAGAAATGGAATATTTGCCTTAAACTCAGGAACTGATCTGACGATCAACAGCAGTACGGGCACCGTTACGGGCGGTACTTATGGCATAAGAGTTGAGAATGAAGGCGCAGGTGCAACAGTGGTGCATGCTCAGGACGTGTCGGCAACTGATGCCACATATGGCCGAGCGGTGTCAGCAAGGACTGCTGGATCAGCGCTTTCAATTACCGCGGCTGGAGATGTTAACGCTCGAGTAGGAATTTATGCGCGTCATAGCGGTAGCGGCGATACGATCATCACCGCAAATAATATCGAAGCTTCGCAGGCCGCAATTGATGTGCGAAATCAATCTTTCGGAGCGCCGGCTTCCAATGATTTAATAGTTCGAACCACAGGCATAGTATCCGGGGGTATTAGCGCTGTTAATTCCAACGCTGGCAGCGTTTCGGTTTCTACTAATTCAGTCACGGCAGCGCTTGGCTTTGGTGGCAATGCTATCACAGCGTTGGGTTTTGGTACCTTCGTTGACGTTAATGCAACGGGCAATGTTGTAGGCGATTTTATCGGTATTAGGGCAAATAACGGAGGAAGTGGGGCCGTGACGGTATCTGCTACAAATGTATCTGCACTTACTGGCACAGCGATAGATGCGAGCAGCTCATCTGGTACTGGTATAACAATCACCACAACTGGTGTGATATCCGGCTTACGGTCAGGTATTGAGGCTAGAAGCTTCGGCACAGGCGAGGTTAACATACAGGTCAATGAGGCCTTAGGGCAAAATGGCTATGGTATATTGGCAGTAAACGGGGCTGCTTCTACCCTTTCACCTCCGGGCACGGATTTGATTATAGAAGCCTCTGGTCCGGTCTCTGGCGCCGTGGCAGGCATTTTTGGCCGCAACTATGGCACTGGTATTTTATCGATTGAAGCGGTTGATGTAGCAGCTAGCGATGGATTTGGCATTTACGCGGACCAGTTTGCAAATCCAGGTCGCGAAACAGGAAATTTGGAAGTGATAACCGCTGGCTTAGTTACGGGCTCAACGGATGGAATTAAGGCTACTAACCGAGGCACCGGAATGCTTTTGATCACCACGGCCGATGTGACCGGTACTGCCGGTAACGGCATAGAGGCATCGGGTAGGGCAGCATCTGCGGGCATCAGCATCGACAGCAGCGCCGGCTCTGTGACGGGCGGTCTCAATGGTATTAATGTAAGCCATTCTGGCACCGATAGTGTCGTTATAAATACGGCTGTTGTGAGCGGCGGTAGAACAGGTATTTTTGCCGATGCAGGAACCGGTGATTTGCTGCTCGATATCGGCGGTGATGTCACCGGCGGTGACAACGGCATCGTCACCGTTACGGAGCGCGGCACCGATTTGACCGTCGCTGTAGGCCAGATAATCAGCGGCGGCACCACTGGTATTGCCACCATGGCGCAGGGCGGCAGCACAACCTCGAACGACACTCTCAATATCCTTGGCACCGTGAGCGGCGCGATCATGACCTTTGAGGGTGATGACATCGTCACAGTGGCAGATAGCGGCACTGTTAACGGCGCGATCATGCTCGGTGCAGGCGCGGACACGTTTAACTTTAATGGCGGCACAACAGAGATGCTTCGCGGCGGTGATGATGCCGACACGCTCAACTTTGACGCAGCAGCTGGCCTCATTAACAATAGCGGCGGCGCAGGCGATAGCATTGCGGAATTTGAAACCTATAATTTCAATGTTGATGGCTACACCCTGGGCGGCTCACATGTTGGTTTGAATAACGTCAATTTCAATGCAGGCGAGACGATCTTGCTAGGCACGCTATCCTCTGTCCAAAGCACCGTTGCAACTGGTGCCAGCTTGCAGGCCGCAAACGGGGCAATTTTGAACGGTAATCTCACCAATGGCGGTAGCCTTGGCGTGAATATGGCCGGGTTCGGTAATTTTGCTATCAATGGTGATTTTACCCAAACTACTGACGGCGATCTGACTCTGAATGTCGGAACACTGCCTGATTTCGATAGTATCACTGTATCTGGTGATGTTACATTGGCAGGCAATTTGACACTTAACCAGTCCGAGATACCAAAGACAGATACTATCACTTTGATTGATGGCGGTACTGGCCTCTCTGGTCGCTTTGATAACGTGAACGGTTTGTTTGATGGCGTGCTTGTCAGCCAGGAACTGGTCTTTGATCGCGTAGATTTTGGTGTGAACCTGGTGACCAAGCCGACCGACTTGAGTGGTATTGGCGGATTATCAATAAATCAGCGCGCGGCAGCGCAATCACTGACCGGCGATTTGCTTGCTGGCAGGCTAGTTGGCGGCATTGAAGCTCTTACTTTGGGTCTTGACGGGCTTGCGGATGAAGCGACACTCCCCGCATTGCTTGACGAGCTTGTTCCCGAAATCGCCAATGCCGGTATTGATGGCAGCAGGTTCACTCAGAGCCAGTTTTTACAAACTCTGTTGAATATTTATCAACCCAGCGATTCCAATGATAGCGACACGGCATCCGTTCTCCGCAGTAGCGCTACCAATATCGACAGACGATCTGAGAATGGGCTTACCGGAAGTGGTGGCGAGACAGAAAGCCCTGCCATCTGGGGCTCTGTAAACTATAATTATCATCGCAATGATACGACCATTAACAATATCGGTTATCGTTCGGATGGATTTGAACTAACAGCAGGTATTGCCAATATTGACCTTGCTGGATGGAAAGTTGGGTTTGCAGCGCGCCATTCCGATTTTGATAGCCGTGGTTTGCGTGGAACAGTCGACACCGCAGACAGCGATCTGTTCCGCTTCGGTATTCATGGCAGCGCTGGCTTTGGCGGCGGCTCGTCAGGACTGACTGGGCATATCGACCTTGCCGTGACCTACGGGACTGGTGAAAATGGCTTGACCATGGTTACGGCGGGGGGCGTGCCTGGTTTCGGAGCCACCCAGACAGGTAAAGCTGATAGTGAGACTTATGGCGCAGGATTGCAGATTACCATTGATGGTAACGGCGAAGATGTCTGGCCTGTTCGACCATTTGTCAGCATCCAATATGATCACTTTAGTCAAGATTCTATAGCACTGGTGGGTAATGGTATCACTGATCTGCAAATTGATGCAGTTGATTTTGATCGCATCACTTTCGGCTATGGCCTAAATTTTGAACAGGATTGGGATCAGACATCTGTAAGGCTGAGCGCTGTTGGATATCACCATCGCGGGGATACACAATCCAGCATTACTTCGCGTTTTATTGCAGCAGGGCCGGGTTCATCGGCTTTTACCACTCTTGGTTTTGATATCGAAAATCGATGGCAATTAAGCGGCGGTATTAGCCAGGGCTTTGGCGATGGCTGGTCGCTTTCAGCAGATGGTCATGCTGGATTCGGTGATTTGAAAAGCTTTGGCGGCGCGATTAAAATCAAGAAGAGATTCTAGTTTTTGCCTAGCATGATTTGCGTCAGTTACTGCTGATCACTGCATGAGCTTTCGTTTTAAACAATAGAGCCGCGGGCTGCATGCTACGAGTGTCATAGTTCAACTCGAAGCTGCCGCCGAGGAAGGGGGGGCTGATCTGACACTATGCTTGAAGCTGTACTGATGCCGATCAGGATGAGGCTGACAGAACATAGTTGCGGTTAACAATCCGCTAGCTTTTTTTGACGTCAATAAACACCCAAAACGCAGCTTTGAGGGACCTTTAAGAAGGAGTCGAACGTTCAAAATTAAGGCGCAAAGCTGACGTCGCAAGCTCGATCAAAGTGGGCCAGTAATAGGTTATGAACCGAAAGAGAACCCCACCGAACCATTTCAAGGTATTATTTCTAATTGCCAGCGGACTCTATGTTTGGCACGTTTCCTTCCCAGACTCGGTCGTATTGGAAGTGTGGACTAGAGTCTGCTTGCGAGAAAAAATGGAAATTCCTTTACTTTCCTACAACCCGTCTCATGGGTTACGCTCAACTTGGCTCTTTAACATTGGCGAATGTAAGACGGTGATGCGGTCTGGTGGGCGTTTGCGAAAGGTCACACTCGCCTAAGTCAAATCCATTGTTAATTAATTGACATTAAAAGATTTGTAGCCGGGCATATCGAATACAAAACCGGTTTTCCATGTGAACAACAAGCGCAGGTTTATGGTTCGCTTGCGGGATCAAATGGACGCAGAAATAGGCGCGTGATCGATCTAGTGCGATCGCACTCGCATATATTTATGGTCTTGATTTGTGAGAAAAATGGCTCCCCGGGACGGATTCGAACCATCGGCCAATCGATTAACAGTCGATTGCTCTACCACTGAGCTACCGGGGAATAGAAGCGATTTGCATCACAACGAGCGCGGCTATAGCAACGTCATTCGCACCCGGCAAGCCATCAAACAACAAATTGTTCCATTGCGATCCGATCGTCCAAAGCATGCTCTGGATCAAACAACATGGTCAGGGTCTGATTGCGGTCTATCGAGATGGTCACCTGGGCAACATCACGGACCTCTTGTTGGTCACCAACCGCACTTACAGGCCGTTTTTCGGCATTCAACACCTTAATGCTGATCGGCATTTTGTCTGGCAATATAGCCCCCTTCCAACGCCGGGGTCGGAACGGACTGATGGGTGTGAGAGCCAGTAAATTTGATCCCAGCGGCAATATTGGTCCGTTAGCTGAAAGATTATAGGCGGTCGATCCTGCTGGTGTCGCGATCAATATGCCATCGCAAACCAGTTCTTCGAGCATGATTCGGTTATTGACCTGAATTTCCAGTTTAGCGGTTTGTCTTGTTTCCCTCAGCAGGGAAACCTCGTTTATTGCCGGCAACACAAAACTGGCACCAGAGATTGTTTCCACTTCCATTTTTAGCGGACGAACCTTGAACGGTCGCGCGCCCTCGATACGCCTGACAAGATCATCCTCGTGCCAGTTGTTCATCAGAAAACCGACGGTGCCGAGGTTCATGCCATAAACCGGCATGATTTTTCGCCGGTTGAGCATTTGATGCAATGTTTGCAGCATGAAGCCATCACCGCCCAGAACGACGGCCTTGTCCGCTTCTTCAATGGGAACCCAGTCCATCAAGGGCTGGAGCTTCTCTCCCGCTTCCTGTGCCTGCGGGGTAGGGGACACGACCAGTGCCCATTTTGATTCGCTCATCCGCCCGTGACGTTCATGTGACGCTCCAATATCTCTGCGGACCCGTCTAGCTGCGCATTAAATTCATGTCGTAACGGTTTGAGCTTCAAAGCCTTTTGAAGCAACCGATCGACAGCCTCGATACCTTCATTGCGCACCGCGGCGCGTAAATCAACATGTGCGTTATGACCAAGGCACATAAATATTTTGCCATCGGTTGTCAGCCGCAACCGATTGCAATTATCGCAGAAATTTTGGCTGAGCGGTGTAATCAGACCAAGTCGCAGCCCCAATGGCTCAATCGCAAGATAGCGCGCCGGACCTGCGCTTCTATGGGAAATTGGATTAGACGAATATTGGCCCAATAATGGAGCGATAAATTCTTCGGTCGGGATATGCTCGAGTTTTCTATCTGCTCCAACATCGCCGAGCGGCATCGTTTCAATAATTGTCAGATCATGCCCGTTTCTGGCGCAATATTCTGCCATTGGTAACAAGGCGTCCTGATTAAACCCTCTCAGGGCCACCATATTGATCTTGATCTGAATTCCAACCTGCTTTGCGGCGTCAATGCCAGCTAAAACCTGCTCCACTTTTCCGCCGCGGGTTATCTCTGCGAAATCCGCCGGATTCAGAGTATCCATGCTCACGTTTATGCGCTTTACATTGTGCTTCGCCAAATGATCGGCATATTCACTCAATAATGCTCCGTTGGTTGTCAGTGTGAGTTCTTCAAGCTCACCAGATTTAACTTTACGCCCAAGGCGTTGGATCACTTCACTCATATCCCGTCTGACCAAAGGCTCGCCCCCGGTAAGTCGGATTTTCTTGACCCCATGACCGATAAAACGTTCGGCAATAAGCGTGATTTCTTCCAATGTGAGCAGTTCAGATTTGGGCATGAAAGTCATTTTCTCTGACATACAATATTGGCAGCGAAAATTGCATCGGTCGGTGACCGAGATTCGCAGATAGTCAATTTTGCGGCCAAATCCGTCTTGCATCGCCATATCCCATCAATTGTCGGCGAAAATCCTAGCGTTTTGTTGAGATGCAAGCAACGGCCTATAAAGATTTAGCCGCTATGGAAAAAGATAGGAATTTTGCCGTTTGTCAAAACGGCGAACATGAAAATCGGGGAAGATTAGGTTATTCAAAAGTCGCACTCATCGCTAGGCCAACCGGGTATGAGAAACCTGTTTCTGTTGTCCTTCCAATACCGGGATCCTCTGGCCGCGAGGATTTCTGCCGGTGGTTGGCACGTAAGCTCGGCTCGGCGCAAAGATCGCCTAAAAGGGCGTTTCCTGTCATCCCATGCCCTGACCGCGCTGGTTGATTTGCGCGAAGCCGTCGATGAAGGATTGGCCGCGATTGCTGAGCTGGCAAATTTGGACGAAAATCGCGGGATTGCTATTCTTGCTCTGGCAGATGAAGGCAAGGAAAGTGATATTGCAGCAAAGTGCTACGATGCCGGTGCCACTCATTTTCTGGATATATCCAATCCTCATGCGAATCTCGAACAGGCGATAAATTTTGCCTATAGATATGTGGAAAATGTGCTCGGGGCTGGGGAAGCAACTGATGATTTCAATATGTTGCTCGCGCAAATTGGCGAGCAATGGTCATTTTCCAAGTCCAGCCTCAGTCAGAATTGGATCAGCGAGAATCTGAAGTCAGCAATGCCAGAAGTTGATTTCAATGCATATCCAGTGACCGGCATATACCGAACAATGTCAGATAATGAACGCGCACGTGTTCGAGGAGCTATGGGGCGACTACGCACTGGAGCGAAACAGGCGGCAGTCGCTTATGTGCGGGGCGGGAACAAAGTCATCCAACATCTACATGATTCCGGCAAGCGGATTCATGGTCGTCTGGAACGGGTGACCGAAAATGAAAAAGACCTGGGTTGGGCGGGACGCGATTTAGCATCCGGTCTGCGAAACGGTTCTGCGGCGAAAAACTGGATGCGCAGTCGTTTTGCGAACGGACATAGTCTTGGTTTAATTATGTTCGGCATAAAGAATTTTGCTACAATAAACGCAGCATATGGACGCGTCATCGGTGACGAGATCATGCGCCGCATCGGTCAGCGATTGATTGCGAAAACAACAGACTATTCGATCGAAAAATGTCTCGTTGCAAGGATGGATGGACAGAATTTTGTTGTGGCGATGACATTGGATGAGACAGATGAAGATGGTGTCCAAAGCTGCATCAGCCAAGCCGAAAAACTACTCAACCAGGTTTTTGATCCGATTTCTGTTGAAGCACGCGATATCGGACTGGTCGCCCGGGCAGGCGTGGCCGTTTCGGACGGACCGGTTGATGAGACCTTACTGATCAGGCGGGCAACCCTAGCTTTGGCGGAGGCCATGGGCTCGGATGCTTTGCCTTTGAAGATCAGCAGCTCTTCAGACAATAATATCCTTGTGGAACAGCAACTAGAAGCTGAGTTACTTCATGCAATAGAGCGTGGTGACATTACAATCGCACTGCAACCGCAGATAAAAGTAGCAACTGGACAATTGACCGGTGCGGAAGCCTTGGCGCGTTGGAATCATCCGAAACTCGGCTTTCTGGGGGCCGCGACATTGTTTTCGGTCGCAGAGCGCGCAAATTTATTGGATTTACTATCTTCGCATATCCACAAACTGGCTCTCAAAACAGCCGCGCATTGGCCTGAAAGTCTTTCATTCTTGCGCCTCTCGATCAACGTTACTGCTGGAGATCTCGCTAATGTCGAGTTTGTGACGGATATGATGCAGAAAATAGAAAAGGCCGGTTTTGACCCCATGCGCACAACGTTGGAGATAACCGAAAGCGCGCTGATCGATGATATTACAAGGGCCGCTGAGCGTCTTGCGGAGTTAAGAGCGCAAGGATTACAAATTGCGATAGATGATTTCGGAACAGGCTATAGCAGCCTTTCTTATCTGAAGAACTTACCGCTCGACTATCTCAAGATTGATAGCGGTTTGACAGGAGATATTAGTGGCTCCCCAAAGGATCAGGTGGTGGTAAAATCAATCATTGATATGGCCCATAGCCTGGATTTGTCGGTGATTGCTGAAGGTGTCGAAACAGAAGCGCAACTGACGACTCTTGCAGAGCAGGGGTGCGAATATTTTCAAGGTTTTTTGCGCTCTGGCCCAATTTCTGCGGAAGAATTTGAAATATATGCATTGCGAAGTGACTGAAAAGCGCGACACTAGCGCGATTTCTGTTGCGCCAGTTTCGACAATCCTGTGCTTAACTGCGTAAGGCCGTGAAGGCGTGATCGCGGATCACGCCAACGTCGCTCAATAAACAGCTTGTTATCGGGCCTGATCTTAGCAGTTCCTTTCAAGCGATCTGCATAGGCAAGTAGTCCCGGAACATTCGGGAATTTGTCATTGTGAAAGCTAACCAACGCGCCCCGTGGCCCCATTTCAATCTTGGCAATATGAGCTTTGACGCAGTTCAGTTTGATTTCCATCAGCTTGAGCAGATTGTCGGTTTCGACCGGCAATTCTCCGAAACGATCGATCATTTCTGCTGCAAAAGCTTGAATTTCTGATTGATTTTCCAATCCATTCATACGCCGATAGAGGCCCATGCGGAGCGATAGATCGGGGACATAGTTTTCGGGGATCAGGATCGGCGCATCGACGGTAATCTGTGGCGAGAAGCTTTCGGTGCTGGCATCCAAGCCGGCGCCTTTGGCCTTCGCTTCAAGAATGGCGTCTTCCAGCATCGATTGATAGAGTTCAAAGCCTACTTCGCGGATATGACCTGATTGCTCATCCCCAAGCAGATTGCCGGCACCTCTTATATCCAAATCATGGCTCGCCAATTCAAAACCGGCACCAAGACTATCCAAATCACCTAATATCTTCAGTCGTTTTTCGGCCTTTTCTGTGATTATTCGATCTTTCGGTGTGATCATATAAGCATAGGCACGAGTCTTGGATCGCCCGACCCGACCACGCAGTTGATAAAGCTGAGCCAGCCCGAAACGGTCGGCCCGATGAATGATCAGGGTGTTGGCGCTAGGAATATCCAGACCGCTTTCCACTATGGTTGTTGCCAAAAGAACGTCATATTTTTTGTCATAAAATGCCGACATGCGTTCTTCTACTTGTGCAGGAGGCATTTGGCCGTGAGCGACGACGAAGTTTATTTCTGGTGCATATTCTTTTAGGAACTCTTGTATTTCCGGCAGATCTGCAATGCGAGGAACAACGATGAAGCTTTGCCCGCCGCGATAATGTTCGCGCAATAACGCCTCGCGCAAGGGGATAGGATCCCATGGCATCACATAAGTGCGCACGGCCAAGCGATCGACTGGCGGTGTTTGAATGACAGACAGTTCGCGTAGACCGGTCATCGCCATTTGTAACGTACGCGGAATAGGAGTCGCGGTCAGTGTGAGGACATGGACATCGGCTTTCATCGCTTTGAGCCGTTCTTTATGGGTCACACCAAATTTCTGTTCTTCATCAACAATTATCAAACCAAGTCGCTGAAATTCGACAGATTTGGCCAAAAGAGCGTGAGTCCCGATAAGGATGTCGACCTTGCCATTAGCAAGACCTTCTTTGGTTCTCTTGGCTTCGGCAGCGGGTACGAGACGTGATAGCCGGCCCAGATTTACAGGAAAAGGTCGAAAACGTTCCTCAAAATTGCTGAAATGTTGCCGCGCCAACAATGTTGTTGGAGCGACAATAGCGACCTGCATTCCTGCCATCGCTGCAGCAAAAGCCGCCCGCATGGCAACTTCGGTCTTGCCAAACCCGACGTCGCCGCAGACCAATCGATCCATGGCTTTACCCGAGGCCATATCGCCGAGGACTTCTTCAATTGCCAGCTGTTGATCGTCCGTTTCCTGGTAAGGAAAGCGATCAACGAAACCCGCCATTTCACCTGCTTCGATCCGCGCCGGTGTTGCGGGTTTGAGAGCTCTCGCAGCAGCTGTTTTCAAAAGCTCATGCGCTATGGCTCTTATACGCTCCTTGAGTTTCGACTTGCGCCTTTGCCAGCCTTCACCGCCCAATCGATCCAGAACAACTGCATCGCCGCCTTCGCCGTAACGGCTAAGTACATCGATATTTTCAACCGGAACGAAGAGTTTATCGCCGCCAGCATATTTTAATGCCACACAATCATGCGGGCTTTCTCCGACCGGTATCGAAACGATGCCCTCATAGAGTCCGATGCCATGCTCTAGATGTACCACCAAGTCGCCTTGACTGAGCGCAGACAGTTCTTCAATGAAGGCATCGCCGCTTTTTCGCCGCTTTGACTTGCGTACTAGCCGATCACCGAAAATGTCTTGTTCGGTAAGCAGTGCAATATTGTCTGACCGGAAGCCTGAGGCCAATGGCAGAACCGTCAATGCAACCGATGCATTTGCTTCACTGCAAGATTTCCAATCGTCGCAAATCGCGGCATTGTTGACGCCATGATCCTGCAGCAGATCAAACAACCTCGCTCGAGATCCATTGCTATAGCTTGCTACAATCGCGGTTGTACCTGCCTTGGTAAGCGTATTGAGATGTGCTGCGAGGGCTTTGTAGATATTCTCGTTTCGTGCGCGTTCTGGCGAAAAATCGCGCGGGGATGATATCGACAACGAAACTATTGTAGCTGATTCTGGCTCATCAAACTCACTGATGATGTGAATGGGGCTGTCTGCCTGCTGTGTTCGCCACTCATTTGGTTCTAGATAGAGCATATTAGGCTCTAATGGTCGGTAGCTCGACAAGTTTGCTTTGTCCGCTTCCAGACGGTTTTTATAGTAATCTGCGATTGCAGCAAATTGCGCATCTGCCGCGGCTGTTACTGCGGTATCACGCAGGATGATCGTGTCATCCGACAGATAATCGAAGAAACTGGCCAAACGTTCCTCGATCAATGGAAGCCAATGCTCCATACCGGATAGCCTTCGGCCCTCGGAAATCGATTGATATATGGGGTCGCTGGTGGCCACGGCGCCGAACAGCTCGCGATAACGGGTCCGAAACCGCGTGATGCTGGTTTCATCCAGCAAAACCTCGGAAACCGGGAGAAGGTCGAACCCATCAACCTTTCCGATCGTTCTTTGATCCACCGGATCAAATTGCCGTAACGTCTCAATCTCGTCACCGAAAAGATCGATGCGAAGCGGCATATCCGCACCCGGTGGAAAAAGATCGATTAGCCCGCCACGCGCTGCAAATTCGCCGCTGTCGGCAACTGTATCAACCCGAACAAATCCATTGGCATAGAGAAAGGAGATCAACTTCTCTTGTTCGACAATGCTACCAGGCGCAAGTCTCGTAACCAGTTCCTTGATTCGCGCAGGTTCCAGTACGCGCTGGGTGACTGCATTGGCTGTCGTTATGATCAGTTGTCCGTCTGGCGCAGGCTCTGCCAAGCGAGAGAGAGTTGCCAACCGTTCGGATGTGGTGTGGAGTGCGGGCGATGCCCGGTCATAAGGCAGGCAATCCCATGCAGGAAACTCTAAGACTTCCAGGTCAGGTTGAAAATATCGAGCAGCTTGCGCTACCGCGCTCATTGCCGCATCATCAGTTACAATAAATACAGTGCGCCGACCCGATCGCCTCGCGATATCAGCGAGGCAATAGGGACGATAACCGGCTGTGGCACCAGCTAGGGTCAAGCCGCTATCAGCAGAGAGTAGTTTGTCTAAATATGACACTTAAATAGTCTATCTCAGTTTGATTGCGCGTAACTTATTTCGTAAAATCGAAATAATCGAGTTTCTGCATCGCAGCCATTTGTTCAGTTTGAAAGGGTTCGGGCGGCGGCTGTTTGCCTATTGCCCAGGCCATTATATCTACGTCATCTTCCTCGAGCAGTTTCTCAAACCAATTGATTTCGTCGTCTGTCCAGCTGTCCCCCCATTTGTCGAAAAAACCGCCAATCATATTGTCGGCTTCACGCGTACCACGATGCCAGCTACGAAAATGCAGCCGTTTCAGCCTGACTTCGCGTTCCATATTTGCTCCTGATCCAATATCTATTCGGCATGATGAAGTGCGGACTCCATCTGGAATATCGGAGCCACTTGCGTATATAGGCGGATAGACATGCGGCCCGAGATACTCAATCCATTATTTGGCGAAACACAGTCACTCAAAGGTGTTGGCAAAGCACTTGCCAAGCCACTGGAGAAACTGCGCCTGACGCGTGTGAAGGACCTGCTCTATCATAAACCCAGCTATTGGATGCGGCGCAAACGGGTGCAGGAGCTGGATGAAGCCGATGTCGGCTTAACGATTATCGCTGAAGTGACTCCGACGGACTATCGTAGCGGCGGCCCAAGAAGTCCATTCCGTGTGCAGTCCACTGACGCAGCGGGCAATTATATCAGTCTTACATTTTTCGGCCGAAATACTGGTTGGCCAAAGAAATTATTGCCGCTGGGCGAAAGTAAGATCATCTCAGGCAAGCTGGAACGTTATGGTGATGAGCTGCAGATGCTGCACCCGGATGTGCTGGAATTGGCAGAAGAGCAAGACATTGCTCTGGTAGAACCGATCTATCCGCTCTCTGATGGTCTCGGCAACAAGCGGATGGGGCAATTGGTTACGCAAGCTGTGGATATGGCGCCACAGCTTCCGGAATGGATTGAACCCAGCTTGCTCGAAACCAAAAAATGGGAAAGCTGGCGCGAGAGTATATCTGCGCTGCATAGTCATGAGGACGCTGGCAATGACGACCGGCTTGCCTATGATGAGATTTTTGCCAATCAGCTAGCCTTCATGCTTGTTCGTGCGAGCAATCGCCGCAAGAAAGGCATCCCCATTCAGGGCGATGGGCATCTGCGGGACCAGATCAAGCTGCCTTTCGATCTAACCGGCGCGCAAAAACGGTGCATATCGGAAATTGAGGGCGACCTGGCGCAATCCTCGCCGATGCTCCGGCTTCTGCAGGGGGATGTGGGATCGGGGAAAACCCTGGTTGCGTTGATGGCATTGCTTAGCGCGGTTGAGGCCGGATATCAGGGTGCTTTTCTCGCACCGACCGAAATCTTGGCACGGCAACATTTTGAAGGACTGCAGAAGCTTCTCACCGGATTGTCTGTCAATCTCGCAATCCTGACGGGGCGTGACAAGGGGAAGGTCCGCGAATCGACGCTGATGGGACTGGCTGATGGTTCGATCGATATCCTTGTGGGTACGCACGCCATTTTTCAGGAGAAGGTTCAGTATCGGAAACTTGCGGTTGCGATCATTGATGAACAGCATAAATTCGGCGTTTCACAGCGCCTGATGCTCACTCAAAAAGCCGAAAATACACCGCATCTACTCGCCATGACGGCAACGCCGATACCGCGGACGTTAACGCTCAGCCAATATGGCGAGATGGATGTATCGCGGATTGATGAGCTGCCGCCCGGGCGACAGGCCATCGAAACTAGGGTCATTTCAGATGCCCGCCTGCTGGAAGTCGTAGATGGGCTTGGCCGTCATATTGCGGGCGGCGGACAGGCCTATTGGGTCTGTCCCCTGGTCGAAGAGAGTGAAAAGAGCGATTTGGCGGCAGCAGAAGAGCGCGCAGCGTCACTCAAATTGCGGTTCGGCGATCAGGTCGGCCTTGTTCACGGGCGCATGAAAGGACCTGAAAAAGATACCGTGATGGAAAAATTTCAACGCGGCGAGACCCGGCTCTTGGTTGCCACCACGGTGATTGAAGTAGGCGTGGATGTGCCGAACGCCAGTTTGATGATCATTGAAGCAGCTGATCGGTTTGGCTTGGCGCAATTGCATCAATTGCGCGGCCGTGTGGGCAGGGGGGATGTCAAATCCAACTGCTTGTTGTTGCGCGGTGATACGCTTAGCGAAACTGCTCGCGCCCGTTTGTCTTTGCTGCGGGAAACCAATGATGGTTTCAAAATTGCTGAAGAGGATCTGCGGTTACGCGGTGCCGGTGAATTGCTGGGCACAAGGCAATCCGGTGATGCCGGCTTTCGGATAGCTACACCAGACCAGATATCGCAGCTGATTTCTGCCGCAACAGACGATGCACGACTGTTACTGGATAGGGATGGCGGGCTAAGCGGCGAGCGCGGTCAGGCGGCGCGTATCGCATTATATATGTTCGAAAGAGATTGGGGTGTTAGCCTGATCCGAAGCGGTTAACCTTGGCTTGGGTCGGAATGTCCGATCTGATCAAGCAGCGCAACGAAATCTGGCTCGCGAATAACGCGCTCAAATTCAAAACCGGAACGGCCGCTATGGGACCAAACCAAAAAAGCCTCGATGCGACCTGCCACAGGAAGACGAACGACAACCCGATCGCCTTTGTTGAGCTCGACCTCATGAATGAACTGGCAACCATGAGCAGAGATGTTGCTCAGTTTGACAGAAAATTCACCATCTTTGCGGGTTTCACAAATCGTTTCGAAATCAACCGGAAAACGCGTTGCACGGCGCAATTCGGGCATTTGTTTTTTCGATACGCTTGGCATTAAGGACGCTCCATCGATTGGTGAAACCCTTCATTAACCTAATTTTCCCAATAAAAAGTAAACCGGCGTATCAAAAATCCGTATTAAGACTCTGAGCGTCGCAAAAGCCCATGCTTCTTCTTGCCGGCGGAAATTTTGATGTCGCCGCCTGAAACAGCGATCATCGCACCGGCATCCTTGATGGGTTCACCATCAATGCGCGCCCCGCCTCCCGCAACCATTCTCTTTGCTTCGCCTTTGGAAGCGCAAAATCCGATATTGACCAGAGCGTTGAGGATCGAGATTTCATCGTCTGTCACTTCAAAAACCGGAAGATCGCCGCCGGCATTGCCTTGCTCGAAAGTCTGTTGCGCTGTGCTCGCCGCATCTCTTGCCGCATCTTCGCCATGCGCCATCGCCGTTGCCGCATCGGCTAGGACTTTTTTGGCTTCGTTTATCTCTGAGCCCTGCAAAGCTTCTAGCCGAGTGATTTCTTCAAGATCAATGTCAGTGAACAAGCGCATGAATTTTCCGACATCGCGGTCATCTGCGTTACGCCAAAATTGCCAGTAATCATAAGGACTGAGACGGTTTTCGTTCAGCCAAATGGCACCATCGACAGATTTGCCCATCTTTGAGCCGTCCGCTTTTGTAATCAGAGGTGTGGTCAACCCAAACAACTCTGTGCCATCTATGCGTCGACCCAGTTCAATACCATTTACGATATTGCCCCACTGGTCCGAACCCCCCAATTGTAAACGGCAGCTATGTTGACGGGATAACTCCAAGAAATCATAGGCCTGCAATATCATGTAGTTGAATTCGAGAAAGGTGAGGGGTTGTTCTCGGTCCAGGCGAAGTTTGACGGAATCAAAGGTCAGCATCCGATTGATTGTGAAGTGGCGACCAACGTCCCGCAAAAATGGTATATATTCCAAGCTATCCAGCCAATCGGCATTGTTGACCAAAATAGCGTCCGTAGGCCCATCTCCAAAAGTCAAGAAACGTTCAAAACACGACCTGATTGATGCGATATTTGCGCTAATTCCATCGTTGTCGAGCAGCTTGCGAACTTCGTCTTTACCAGAAGGGTCTCCGACTTTTGTGGTCCCTCCACCCATGACCACAATAGGTTTGTGCCCAGCCTGTTGAAGGCGTCGTAAAAGCATGATCGAAACAAGATTCCCAACATGCAATGAATCTGCTGTTGCATCAAATCCGATATATCCAGGCACAATCGTCTTGGAAGCAAGGGCATCCAACCCGTCTGCATCGGTTAATTGGTGGATATAGCCGCGATCATTCAGTAAGCGGAGGAGATCAGATTGATAATTGGTCATGGAGAGGTTCGTTACATGCAGCGGAGGAAACTCGCAATATGCGTTTAGACCTGCAGTGCCATCCGTTGACTCCTGTCTCTGTGGTGGATGAAATTTCGCTAAGCTATGAATGGAAGGATCATGAAAGCCTGTGGCTGAGATATCATGCCGAGGTATTGCTGCACGATCTTGATTTACCGGATTGGAAGGAACCACAGCGCACTGACGGATTGTGGGAAACCACCTGTTTTGAGCTGTTTCTTCAGGAATCATCAGCGAGCAGATATTGCGAGTTCAACTTTTCACCTTCTACCCGCTGGGCCGCCTATCAGTTTTCTGGCTATCGTGATGGGATGAAAAACCTTCCAATGTCCAAAACACCGGAGATTCTCATGGACTTGAGTGATTCCCATGTCGCATTAGAGGTAACTCTAGGTTTACCGGACATATGGGGGCAAGTTCCTCTAAACGCATCTTTTTCGGCTGTGATCGCCGAAAATAGCGGCGCCAAATCCTATTGGGCTTTATCGCACCCGCCGGGAAAACCTGACTTTCATCACAAAGATTGCTTTTCACATCAACTGAAGGCAGCAGGGGATCTATGAAATTTGGAATTGATCGACTTATCGCCGAACCGGAATTGCGTGCGCCACTGGCCGGTAAACGGGTTGCGCTATTGGCTCACCCCGCTTCTGTCACCGAAGATCTTACTCACTCGCTAGATGCCTTGGCGCAGTTTGAGGATATCAACCTCACCGCTGCTTTCGGTCCGCAACATGGGTTGCGTGGTGACAAGCAGGACAACATGATCGAATCGCCGGACTATGTGGATCCGATCCACGAAATTCCGGTGTTTAGCCTTTATGGAGATTCCCGTCGGCCAACCGGACAAGCGATGAGTACATTTGACGTTCTGATCATTGATCTGCAAGACCTAGGCTGCCGGATTTATACCTTCATCACGACTTTGCTCTACATGTTGGAAGCGGCTGCGGAGCACAACAAAACCGTTTGGGTGCTTGATCGCCCCAATCCCGCTGGCCGGCCTATCGAAGGCATGATGCTGGAAGAGGGCTGGGAAAGTTTTGTCGGGGCTGCGCCGATGCCTATGCGTCATGGCCTGACTCTAGGGGAAATGGGGGCCTGGTTTGTCAGTCATTTCAATCTTGATGTCGATTATCGCGTGATTGAAATGCAGGGATGGCAACCGGAAGGTCCTGGTTTCGGGTGGCCAACCGATCGCATCTGGATCAACCCCAGCCCCAACGCACCTAACTTGTCGATGGCGAGGGCCTATGCTGGTACCGTCATGCTGGAGGGAACAACATTGTCGGAAGGGCGCGGCACAACGCGCCCGTTGGAGCTTTTTGGAGCGCCCGATATTGATGCCCGGGCCGTGATCGCAGAAATGCAGCGCAAGGCACCGCAATGGCTTGAAGGTTGCAAGTTAAGGGATTGCTGGTTCGAGCCGACTTTTCACAAGCATGTTGGCATGCTTTGTAATGGCGTTCAGATTCATGCCGAGGGAGCGTTTTATGATCACGCTGCTTTTCGTCCATGGCGATTACAGGCGCTGGCACTGAAAGCTATCAATAAACTCTATTTCGGTTACGAACTTTGGCGGGACTTTGCTTATGAATATGAAGAAGGGAAGCTCGCCTTTGATGTCATTAATGGCGGCCCGGCGCTGCGCGAATGGATAGACAATCCATCGGCCATAGCCAACGACCTGGAAGCCATAGCAGCTCCGGAAGAGAGGATGTGGGGGCAGATGTTAAAAGAGCATCTGATCTACTGAGATGTTACTCGCCTAAGGCTGGAAGCCTCTTTGCTGCTGGCGGCGATTCAGGAGCGGTCCAACGGGGCTCACCAGTCAGTTGATCGTCCAACACAACGAGTACCGGACAATTATCAACGCGCCGGTCAACAGCAGCGATTTTTGCCGCCGGTGCTTCTCTGTCTAATGTTCGCATCCTTGGCTTTTCGGCTTTATCGACGTTAGCGTTCTCAACAACTTCCAGACATCTTGCAGGATCAGAAGCAGCATTTGATGGACTGGATACAGCAAGTAATGGCAGTGTCAGGGACAGGAATATCTTGTGCATGGGGGACCTCCTGCACGAAATACTACCATATTGCGGTGCCCTTCAAAAGTAGGTTGGCCGTTTTGGACAATGCTGCAATGCAACATAATCCTTGCTTCGTTCATCATTTTTGATATTTTACGCGCATGCTACCCAGTAAAGAATTTTTTGAAGGCGTTGCGCTAAAGAAATGCGTCACCGCAACATATAACCGGCTCCAGGTGACTTTGGCACCGCATATTCTCTATACGCGTCATGATGAAATGCATGTCGATGCAGTTACCGTTGAACGGGAAGGACAACCTCCTCGTGAGCTGAAGCTAGGGACGTTTAAACTCGCCGGACTGAGAGACGTTGTTGTTGAAGATCGTCAATTTGAGCCATATGATCTTTTTGATGCGACGGCTGAGAAGTATCAAGGTACGACCTTGTTGATGGTCGAATCCTAGTCCCTCAAGACCCATGTTTGCGGGTCAATTCCTTCATCGCATCGCTCAGGCCTTCTAGGGTCAGCGGATACATCCGATCATTCATCAATTCCTTGACGATTTTGACGCTTTGTGAATAGCCCCATTGCTTCTCCGGCACCGGGTTAAGCCACGCTGTTGCTGGATAAGTATTGGTCATTCGCTGTAACCAGGTCACGCCGGCTTCTTCATTGAAATGTTCAACAGAACCACCAGGATGGGTGATTTCATAAGGACTCATCGAAGCATCGCCGACAAAAATCAACTTATAGTCATGGCCATATTTATGTAGGATATCCCATGTATTCGTCCGCTCGGAGAAGCGCCGCCGGTTGTCCTTCCAGACGCCTTCATAAACGCAGTTGTGGAAGTAGAAAAATTCAAGATTTTTGAACTCTGACGTAGCGGCTGAGAAAAGCTCTTCGCAAAGCTTGATAAAGGGATCCATGGATCCCCCGACATCGAGGAATAACAGAAGTTTGACAGCGTTGTGCCGTTCCGGCCGCATGTGAATGTCGAGCCAGCCCTTTTTCGCGGTGCCGTTGATCGTGCTGTTGATGTCCAGCTCATCTGCAGAACCTTCGCGAGCAAAACGCCGCAGTCGGCGCAACGCTACTTTAATATTGCGGGTTCCCAATTGCTTGGTGTTATCAAGGTTTTGAAACTCGCGTTTGTCCCAGACTTTAATCGCTTTTTTCTGGCCGCCTTCGCCGCCAATGCGTACGCCTTCTGGATTGTAACCGCTATTGCCATAAGGAGACGTACCACCGGTACCAATCCACTTGCTTCCGCCTTCGTGGCGTTTTTCCTGCTCGGCGAGACGTTCTTTCAGCGTCTCCATGATCTCGTCCCAACTGCCAAGAGACTTGATCTTTTCCATCTCCTCTTCCGAGAGATATTTCTCAGCCACGGCTTTCAACCAGTCTACAGGAATTTCTTCTTCCTGCATGCCGTAGCTGGTCTCGATACCCTTGAAGACTTTTGAGAATACTTGATCAAAACGATCCAGAAGGCCTTCATCTTTTACGAAAGTTGCGCGCGATAGATAATAGAATTCTTCGGGACGGCTTTGGATAACTTCCTTGTCCAGAGCTTCCAAAAGCACCAGATGCTCCTTGAGGGAGGCCGATATTCCGGCTGCTCTTAGCTCGTCCATGAAATTGAAGAACATTGCTGCTGCTCCGTTTAACGCGCTTCGCGTTTCGCCATGAATGCCAGGCGTTCAAAAAGCATGACATCTTGCTCATTTTTGAGCAAAGCGCCGTGCAGTGGCGGGATGGCTTTACTAGGATCTTGCGATTGCAGCACTTCAAGTGGCATGTCCTCAGAAAGCAACAATTTTAACCAATCCAGCAATTCTGAGGTACTTGGCTTCTTTTTGAGGCCAGGAACTTCGCGGACATCGTAAAAAATATCCATCGCCTTTTTGACCAAAACCCCTTGAATATCGGGGAAATGAACATTGATAATTTCCTGCATCGTTTCACGATCCGGGAACTTGATATAGTGGAAGAAACAGCGACGCAAAAAGGCGTCTGGCAATTCTTTTTCATTGTTGGATGTGATCACAACAATCGGACGTTCGGCAGCCTTGATGGTTTCTTTGGTTTCGTAAACATGGAATTCCATGCGGTCGAGTTCTTGCAGCAAATCATTGGGAAACTCGATATCTGCTTTGTCAATTTCGTCGATCAAAAGAACAGGAAGCTCTTTGCTTGTAAACGCTTCCCAAAGCTTGCCTTTGCGGATGTAGTTGGAGATATCATGAACCCGCTCATCACCCAGTTGACCGTCGCGAAGCCGTGCAACAGCGTCATATTCATAAAGACCCTGATGTGCTTTTGTAGTGGACTTCACATTCCACTCTATCAGGGGCGCTCCGGTCGCTTTGGCTATTTCGTGGGCAAGGACGGTCTTACCTGTGCCGGGTTCACCTTTTACTAGAAGAGGCCGGCGAAGCGTAACGGCAGCGTTGACCGCAACCTTCAAATCATCGGTTGCTACATAATCTTTGGTACCGTCAAAACGCATATTCCATATTCCCTTGCCGTAAACGTCAATGAGTCAGCGATAGGGAAAAGGCCGTTTTGAGGCAAGTTAATCATTTAGTTAATCAAACAAAATTGCGATAATTTTAGTTAGTCCGCATTGCGCGCATTTCTGCGGGCTTCCAAGAGCTGCCAAAGACCACGGTGCTGGGTCAATATCTGATCTACCCCGAAGTTTATTGCACGCTCGACGGCGCTGGATTGTGATAGCTCGGCATTTAGAGCGGTTGTTGCTTCACTAGATGGCAAAATGGGAGCTCTTGGCTCTACTCCAAGTTTGATAGCAGTTTGCTCAAGCAATGGCCGGATTGCCTGCCAATCCAGAACAAGTGCGAAAGATGCACCCAAGGCACAGCCGTTGCGATCGGATTGCGATAGCATTTCGAGAGCTTTGCGTTGTGCCAGAACCGTTGCGTTACTCTGATCTTCGGTTCGAACGCCAGAGATTGGGCCTGCTGCAACCGTCAAGCGGGTTAGAAAGGCGCGCTCTGCTGTGAAGGCTTCCATCGCTTTTACCAGCCATTCACGTGCAACAACATCTGCAGTTTTCGTGGCTGCGTGATCAACCACGCCCGGATGGCGACCATGCAGTATGCACAGAAAATGGGCCATGTCGGCGATATCGCTACCACTAAGCATCTCAAAATCACTTGCTATGGCTTGAACATAGCTTGCAGATTGTGATCCATGTTCTGCGACATGATCCATCAAAGATGGCCGTGCGGATGGTATTAGGTTGGTTTCTGGCATTACGCTCGTATCACACTAGAGTTGCTGGTCATTTGCCCGCCCCGTAAAGGCCGAACAAATAAAGTCGAAACCCGCATTTAATGCATAAACCTAAAGACCCGGTTTACGCCGCGTTAGCTAAGTGCAAACCATAGTTAGAAATCTTTAAAAACCGGGCTTTATTGGTCGAGAAAACTGCGCATTTTACGGCTGCGGCTTGGATGTTTCAGCTTTCGCAGCGCTTTTGCTTCAATCTGACGAATACGTTCGCGCGTAACACTAAATTGCTGTCCCACTTCTTCCAAAGTGTGATCCGTATTCATGCCAATACCAAAACGCATGCGCAAAACGCGCTCTTCGCGAGGGGTGAGGCTGGCCAGAACCCGTGTAACAGTTTCCTTCAGATTCGCTTGAATAGCTGCGTCAACCGGTATGATTGCGTTCTTATCCTCAATGAAATCACCCAGATGGGAGTCTTCTTCATCCCCAATAGGCGTTTCAAGGCTGATAGGTTCTTTCGCAATTTTCATGACCTTGCGCACTTTTTCCAGTGGCATGGACAGACGTTCTGCCATTTCTTCGGGCGTTGGTTCGCGGCCCTGTTCATGCAGAAATTGTCGTGATGTGCGGACGAGCTTGTTGATTGTTTCGATCATGTGGACCGGAATACGAATCGTCCGTGCCTGATCCGCAATGGACCGCGTGATCGCCTGACGAATCCACCATGTTGCGTAGGTCGAGAATTTATACCCGCGGCGATATTCAAACTTATCAACCGCCTTCATAAGGCCAATATTGCCTTCCTGGATCAGGTCGAGAAATTGCAAGCCACGATTAGTGTATTTTTTGGCGATGGAAATAACGAGCCGCAAATTGGCTTCCACCATTTCTTTCTTGGCGATTCTGGCTTCGCGCTCACCTTTTTGTACCATGTTGACGATACGGCGGAATTCTTCCAGCGAAGTACCAGTTGCGGCTGATATGTCTGAAATTTCGGCGCGAATCCGTTCAACAGACACGGCTTCTTTCTCTGCAAAAGCGGCCCATTTCTTGTCCGTCTTCGCCATGCTGGCGAGCCAGCCATCGTCGAGTTCATGGCCGATATAGCCTTCCAAAAAGGCACGGCGCGGAACTTTATGCCGCTCTGCAAGGCGCAGCATCTGGCCGCCAAGAGCCGTCAGGCGGCGGTTGAACGAGTAAAGTTGATCGACCAGAAATTCGATTTTGTTGGCGTGAAACTGTACGCTTTCAACCAAGGCGGTCAATTCTTCGCGTAAGTTATGGTATTTTTTCTCTGATGCAGCGGGAAAATCATCACCAACGGCAAAGGCTTCCATCCGGGTGTTCTGAAGCTTGGAGAATTTTTTGAACACAGATGTGATGGTTGCGAATTTTTCCAAAGCTTCTGGTTTGAGCGCTTCTTCCATCTGAGCGAGGGACAGGGTGTTATCCTCTTCCTCTTCTTCGACGACGCGCTTGGTACGGCGCTCGGTCAACTCGTCTTCATCATCTCCTTCGCCTTCTGCGGCTTCAGGTTCATCTTCGACTTCGTCATCATCCTTGAATGAAGGGCCAGCCGTTTTTTCGCTGATTTCCCCGTCATCATCGTCTTCGTCTTCCAAGTTTTCCGGGACAGGATCTTTGGAAAGCATGGCATCGAGATCAAGTATCTCGCGCAGCTGCATTTCACCGTCGTTAAGCGCCGTAGACCATTCGATAATGGCATTAAACGTTGTCGGGCTCTCGCACAGGCCCCAGATCATCGTATCGCGGCCAGCCTCAATACGCTTGGCAATAGCAATTTCACCTTCGCGGCTGAGCAGCTCAACGGCACCCATTTCGCGAAGGTACATACGCACCGGATCATCCGTTCGGTCACCAGCCGCTTTTTTGGGCGCTGCGGCCGCAGCCGTCTTTTTATCTTTATCGGAACCGTCGATGGATTCGACTTCATCACCGCCCATTTCTTCGGCAGCTTCATCGTCATTTTCCACAATTTTGACGCCCATGTCAGAGATAGACGACATGACATCTTCAATTTGCTCACTGGACATCTGGTCCTGCGGGAGGGCGGCGTTCAGCTCATCATAAGTAAGGTAGCCGCGTTTCTTTGCCTTCGTGAGAAGTTTTTTGACCGCTGAGCCGTTCATATCAATGAGCGGAGCGTCTTCGGCTGCTGCTGATTTTTTTGCTTTACTTGCCAAGTTTCAAGGCCCCTAATTTAAAAAAACTAATCTTCAAAGTTCACACAATTCACACGATGTCGTCAATCTGCGTTAGCTCTACTAACCGCTCATGAAATTCCTGCTTTGCCTGACGCAGTCTCTGCTGTTCTGCATAGCTTTCTTCATCAAGATTATCCTGCACTCGCCGTGTTGCTTCTGCCAAAGCTGCTTCCAGTCCAGGGCGCGCTGTGATCACTTTTATCGCTTCCGCCAAATCATTTTGCGCCCGTTCGACATAATCTGACGGGGCAGGATCTGGCAGTTTGCGGTTGAAAGAGAAATTCAGCGCATCGGCCCGTAACAGCCCTTTTGCGACATTATAACAATCTGTCTGTTCCAATATGGTAAGAAGGCCCTGCATATCAAGCATTTCTTTACGCATAGCGGCACGAATTAGTTCGGACAGCAATGCCTGCATCTGCGAATCGGCCAGGCGCAGCACGGTTAGTTCTTCAAAATGCTTGGAAATCTGGGAAGGGTGACGGATCAGACCGCCCAAAATCGCTTTTGCAATACGCAGGTCATGGCCATCGATCAAAACGGACTTTGTATCGTCCATAGGCTTGAACGAAACATATTGGGAATTGAAACCGCTTTTTGATCGCGCAAATTTTCGCTGTGGCGAGCGATTATCACGCTTTGCGAAAAAGGTATTTTCATATCTTTCTTGAAAATCCTGTCGATAATGTTGCGCAATATCTTGATCAGCAATGTCGCGGACATGATCAGACAAACGTTTTTTCAGGCCCGCTTTGGTCTCCGGAGAGTTTAGCGGTTCAGCCTCGAACTCGGCTTGCCAAATCTTGTCACCGAGCATTTGTGGTCGCTCGATTAGAGCAGCAAATGCTTGTGGCCCTTCGGATCGCAGCAGATCATCTGGGTCTTGTCCTGCAGGCAGCGCGATGAAATTGAGGCTATGGGACGGGCGCAATATAGGTAAAGCCCGCAAGGCAGCCCGCATGGCCGCTTTTTGGCCAGCATTGTCACCATCGAAGCAAAGAATAGGCGCTTCGACCATTTTCCAGATGCGTTCTATCTGATGTTCGGTGAGCGCGGTGCCCAATGGTGCTACGACATCCTCGAAGCCAGCCTGCGCCAAGGCAATGGCATCCATATATCCTTCCACGACCAATATCCGTCCGGTTTGGCGGGAAGCCGGAGAAGCTTTGTCAAGATTGTAGAGCGTGCGTCCTTTATCAAACAAAGGCGTATCGGGAGAATTGAGATATTTGGGCTCTCCATCACCTAATATCCGGCCACCAAAGGCAATAACCCGCCCCCGTGGATCGCGGATGGGAATCATCAGTCGGCCGCGAAAGCGATCATAGGGATCACGATCGTCAACCTTGATGAGCAGGCCGGCCTCAACCAGCTGATCGACTCCATGAGCCGAAAGAGCTTCCTTGAGCCGACCACGTGAGTCCGGAGCGAAACCAAAGCCAAATTCGCGGATTATTTTTTCCGAAATACCACGGTTTTTCAGATATTCCCGAGCGGCCATGCCCTCAATGCCGTTGAATTGCGTGACAAACCAGTCCTGCGCTGCCGCCATGACGTCATGTAGGGTCGCTCTGGCTTCTTGCCGCTGTGCAGCGCGCGGATCGGGAGCAGGGACTTCCATCTGGGCTTCGGCCGCGAGATCCTTCACCGCATCCATGAAGCTGAGACCGCGTTGGTCCGTCATCCACCGGATCGCATCTCCGTGGGCACCGCAGCCGAAGCAATGGTAGAAACCTTTTTCGTCATTGATCGTAAAGCTAGGCGTTTTCTCATTGTGAAAAGGACAACAGGCCTTGAACTCGCGTCCTGCTTTCTGGATCTTGACCGTCCGGCCGATTAGTGTGGACAAGGTGGTCCGGCTGCGCAGTTCATCAAGCCATTGGGGGGAGAGAGTCATCTGTTCCCCTCCCGCCTGGGGGAGGGGCTAGGGGTGGGCATATCTTCCAAAACCAACCCAATATGTTCCAAGACACCCTCAATATTGCTCATGATTTCCCGATTGGAAAATCGAATTACATGATAGCCATTTGCTTCCAAAAGTCTTGTTCGGCGATCATCATAGTCTTGTTGCGGGTCGTGAGAATAACCATCGATTTCGATTATAAGATTGATTTCACGACAAAGAAAATCTGCGAAATATGGTCCGACAGGCATCTGCCTACTGAATTTATAACCTTTGACTTGGCGTTTGTTCAAATATTTCCAAAGTTCACGTTCTGCCAGTGTCGCCTCTTTGCGCAAGGATCGAGCGCGATGGGTATCTCTATGTTTGAAAGTTACCACTGCGATTTCTTTTCAATCCCACCCCTAACCCCTCCCGCGGGCGGGAGGGGAATTTTAAGACAGCGCCGCCTTCACCAGACCACTGGCCTTGCTCATGTCGATTTCGCTGCCATGACGGGATTTTAGCTCCGCCATCACACGGCCCATGTCTTTCATTGATTCTGCGCCGAGCTCTGTCTTGATACCATCAATCAATTTTGCCGTATCGGCTTCACTCAACTGAGCGGGCAGGAATTCCTCGATCACGGCAAGTTCCATCTTCTCACCCTTGGCCAGCTCTTGGCGACCACCTGATTCGAACATCTCAATCGATTCGCGCCGCTGCTTCGCCATTTTCTGGAGCACGTCGGTCACCATGACATCGTCATCAAGCTTGCTATCTTTGGTTCGCAGCTCGATATCCTTGTCCTTGATCTTCGCCAGCATGGCGCGCGTCGCCGCGGTGCGATCCTTGTCGCCGGCCTTCATGGCTGCAATTTGTGCCGCTTTCACGGTATCGCGAATCCCAATGCGAATCATAGCGTTCCCCGTAATTTTGGAATAAGCTACCAACATAGCCGCAACTTATTTTTTTTCATAGATTGTGGCGGTAAAAAACTACACCTAGGCACGGCGAAATTTGCTTGAAGCGCAGGAGCATGAAGGTTCCCGCCAAAGATGAGGAAAATGCCCATGACCGACACCAGCATCCCCGCAGCTCCCAAGGGCGCCACTGGGATATTGGTTTTGGCCGATGGTAGTGTGATTTGGGGCAGGGGCTTTGGCGCGACTGGCTCTGCGGTCGGTGAAGTATGCTTCAATACTGCGATGACCGGTTATCAAGAAGTGATGACGGACCCTAGCTATGCAGGGCAAATCGTGACTTTCACATTTCCCCATATCGGGAACGTAGGAACGAATGATGAAGATGTGGAAGCCGATACCCCACATGCTTTGGGTTGCATCGTTCGCGAAGACGTTACTGAACCCAGCAATTTTCGGAACAGCAAGCCCTTTGACCAATGGATGGTGGATCAGGGACGGATTGGGCTGTCTGGTGTCGACACACGGGCTTTGACACGCCGGATCAGAGAAGCCGGTGCTCCCAACGCGGTGATTGCACATGATCCTGATGGTCAGTTTGATATTGATGACCTGCTCACCAAGGCGCGCGATTGGGCCGGGCTTGAAGGTATGGATTTGGCCATCGAAGTAACCGGGCATCAGACAAAGATCTGGGATAGCGGTATCTGGCGACTGGGTCATGGTTATGCACCACTGGATGAAATGGAGACACGACCGCATGTCGTAGCAATGGACTTTGGCGCCAAGCGTAATATCTTCAGAAATCTTGTGAAAGCTGGCGCAGAAGTTACTGTTGTTCCAGCACAAACCTCGCTTGAGGACGTATTGGCATTGGAGCCAGCAGGCGTGTTTTTATCCAATGGTCCGGGCGATCCAGCGGCGACCGGCGAATATGCGGCTCCGGTGATTAAGGCACTGCTCGACAAGGACATACCGATTTTCGGCATCTGCCTGGGGCATCAAATGTTGGCACTCGCTGCCGGTGCAAAAACAGTCAAAATGTTTCAAGGGCATCGCGGTGCCAATCATCCCGTGCAACGGGTTGGCGGCGATTGGGATGACAGCGCCGATGGAGGAAGGGGACTGGTTGAGATCACATCGATGAACCATGGCTTTGCGGTAGACAGCGAAACGCTACCCGATACGATTGTGGAAACTCACAAAAGCCTATTCGACGGCAGCAATTGCGGCATCAGCATCGCCGGTAAGCGGGCATTTGGTGTGCAATATCATCCCGAGGCGAGCCCTGGACCGCAGGACAGTTTTTATCTGTTCCAGAAATTTGTCGACATGCTGAAGTGACCAGGATTGTAAAAAGCAAACATGAATCATGCAAATAACGCAAAATTGGCCGGAAAAGTAAAATTCAAATAGTGACAAACCACCTTAAAACTTGCGATGGGAACCGTGCAGGGTTCGTGCCGTTCACTTCACATTTTCTATGTGATGAGATCTACGCAAATTTTAAGGAAAATAAGAATGCGGAAATTTCTCGTAATTTCGGCCACGATTCTGTTCGCGGCCTGCACCCCTGTCAAAGAACAAGCAATGACCGAGTGCATGAAGCAAGCCGACAGCTTCCCGGGCTCCGTGGACCCCGAAAAACTCTGCACCTGCATGACCAAGGATATTCCCGAGGACGCCAATGTCGCGGATGCGGAAAAAGCCATGATGGGCAGCATGCAGGCCTGCGCCAGCGAAATGGTGAGCGACATGTTGACGGACGGACTGCCCAGCGCGGAGGATTCATCAGCGGCGGAATAATCCCAAAAATATCATTATTTAAAAGCTCTTTCCGTCAAACTGGCGGGGAGGGCTTTTATTTTGCGAGAAATATGAAGGAACGGGAGAGATGAGTAATATTGATCCCGCCTATCTGGCGTGGGAATGGGCGTTAATTTTCACCCCGAAACCGGCTTGGAATTGCATTATGGCTTTGATCTGTCCCAGAAGCTTGTTGGGGAATTAGTGTGAGCGAGATAATTGAAATTGGCGAAGCGCTGGTAAGGCATCTCAATAAACTTGACGACGATCAACCCGGAGCCTTTTCCACTGTTCCAGAAATCGAAACTTGTTTAAAAGAACAGGGCCTGACGCTTCCAGATCATATTTCTATGTCCGACTTTGTTAAAGAGTTACAGGAGTTTGGTTGGCTTGAGATCAACCACGCAAGAATTGATACAACAAATCCATCATATCGTATCACAGCTCGAGGACAAAATAGGGCTTCTTCGAGTATCAACTATGCCGATGTGTACAAAAGAGCAGTGGATAATATTCCAATGGCCCCTGACAGCACCGCAGGGCAAGAATTGGATGTTGAAAACCAAACTAACGATAGGGGATTTTCATCTCCTTTAGCCATGGCGTCCGAAGGAATGCTTAATCCTCGAACGTCAAATCAGAAATCGGTATCGTCCGCAACTTCCAGAACTGATATTTTTTCCTCTCAAGATAGCTCCATGTGGACTGGCAGGAAAATATTCTTGGCGGATGCAGCTGTTATTAGGGAGATAAAGGATGGCGCTAAAAGGTTGCGGGAATTGATATATGAAACACGATTTGAAAGTAATTCTGATAGTCAGGACCTTAAGAATCTCAGCGATGCGCTCGTAGCAGTATGTGAAATGACAGAACCCGATGTATCTATTATTGACCGAATCCTCAGCCATCCGAAATTTAATCTAACTACCGCTCTAGTTGCGGCTGTTGCGACAATCCGTGGCGCTCTAGGAATTTAAATGCCCAAAAGAACTGACATAAAATCCATCCTTATCGTTGGCGCTGGACCGATTATTATCGGGCAGGCTTGCGAGTTTGACTATTCGGGCACACAGGCGTGCAAGGCTCTGAAAGAAGAGGGCTACCGGATCATCCTGGTCAACTCCAATCCGGCGACGATCATGACCGATCCAGAGATGGCGGACGCGACCTATGTCGAGCCGATTACGCCGGAAATTGTTGAGAAAATCATCGAGAAAGAACGTCCTGACGCGATTCTGCCGACCATGGGCGGGCAGACGGCGCTGAACACGGCGCTTTCGCTTAACAAAATGGGCGTGCTTGACAAATATGGCGTTGAGATGATTGGCGCCGATGCGAAGGCGATCGACAAGGCCGAGGATCGCGAGCAGTTCAAGACGGCAATGGACAAGATCGGGCTGGAAAGCCCGCGCAGCGCCGTGGCGCATAGCGAAGAGCAGGCGCTGGAAATCCTGGAAGATATCGGCCTGCCTGCGATCATGCGGCCCAGCTTTACCATGGGCGGAACCGGCGGCGGCGTCGCCTATAACCGCGAAGAATTTATCCATTATGTGCGGACATCGCTGGAAGCCTCTCCGACCACCGAAGTGCTGATCGATGAATCACTGATTGGCTGGAAAGAATATGAGATGGAGGTGGTTCGCGACAAGGCGGATAACTGCATCATCATCTGCTCCATCGAAAATGTCGATCCGATGGGCGTGCATACCGGGGACTCGATCACGGTTGCACCGGCGCTGACGCTGACCGACAAAGAATATCAGATCATGCGCAACGCCTCTTTGGCGGTCTTGCGAGAAATCGGGGTCGAAACAGGCGGTTCCAACGTACAGTTCGCAGTTAATCCCAAAGACGGACGGCTTGTTGTTATCGAGATGAATCCGCGGGTTTCGCGCTCATCGGCGCTGGCATCCAAGGCGACCGGCTTTCCGATTGCTAAAGTCGCGGCGAAGCTTGCCGTGGGATATACGCTCGATGAAATTGATAACGATATTACCGGCGCAACACCGGCTTCGTTTGAGCCGACCATTGACTATGTCGTGACCAAAATCCCGCGCTTCGCCTTTGAAAAGTTCAAGGGTGCGGAGCCCTTGCTCGCCACGGCCATGAAGTCTGTCGGCGAAGTCATGGCCATCGGTCGCAATATCCATGAATCGCTGCAAAAGGCGCTGCGCGGTCTGGAAACCGGACTGGACGGCTTTAACCGGGTGCAGGCACTTGAGGGCGCTTCCCGGGATGAAATTGCCGCAGAGCTGGCGCGGCCAACGCCGGACAGGCTGTTGGTTGCGGCGCAGGCTATGCGCGAGGGCTTTAGCAATGCGGAAATCCACGAAATTGCCCATTATGATCCGTGGTTCCTCGCCAGAATCCGCGAGATAATCGATGCTGAGCAGGACATACTCGATAATGGTCTGCCCAATGGAGCGGACGCGCTGCGTAAGCTCAAGTCTATGGGCTTTTCTGACGAACGGCTTGCCAAGCTGGCCGTCGATGCGGTGCATGTCGCAGGTGGGGCAGGGCGCACGGTCGCTGAGGGGCATGGACTGGTTCATGACGCCGTAGCCGCCATGGCGGGCGCAACCACCGAAAAGGAAGTGCGCGAACTTCGCCATAAGCTGGGCGTGCGGCCCGTGTTCAAACGGATCGACACTTGTGCGGCCGAATTTGAGGCCAAGACGCCCTATATGTACTCCACCTATGAAGCACCGATTTTTGGGGAACCGGAAAATGAAGCACAGCCCTCTGATCGCCGAAAGGTCGTGATCTTGGGCGGCGGACCAAATCGGATCGGGCAAGGGATCGAATTTGATTATTGCTGTTGCCACGCCTGTTTCGCGCTCGCCGATGCCGGTTTTGAAACGATCATGGTCAATTGCAATCCGGAAACCGTTTCGACCGATTATGATACGTCAGACCGGCTCTATTTTGAGCCGCTGACCGCAGAAGATGTGCTTGAAATTCTGGCTGTCGAACAGAGCAAGGGTGAGTTGGTCGGCGTGATCGTGCAATTTGGCGGGCAAACACCGCTGAAACTGGCCTCTGCACTGGAAGATGCAGGTATTCCGATCCTTGGCACAACGCCGGATGCGATTGATCTCGCTGAGGACCGCGAGCGCTTTGCGAAACTAGTCAATGATCTGAAGCTGAAACAGCCAGATAATGGTATGGCCCGGACCGAAGAGGAAGCAGTGAAAATCGCTGAACGTATCGGTTATCCGGTACTCATCCGCCCAAGTTTCGTGCTCGGCGGCCGCGCGATGGAAATTGTCGATGGTCCGGCGCAGCTGGAAGATTATATCAACACCGCCGTGCAAGTGTCGGGCGACCAGCCTGTCCTTGTCGACCAATATCTGCGCGATGCCGTGGAAGTCGACGTTGATGCCATTTGTGACGGCGATCAGGTCGTTGTTTGCGGTGTGCTCCAGCATATCGAGGAAGCGGGCGTTCACAGTGGCGACAGTGCATGTACGATTCCGCCCTATAATCTGAGCGATGACATTGTCGCGGAAATGGAGCGGCAGGCGGAGGCATTGGCCCTTGGTTTAAAAGTACGCGGGCTGATGAATATTCAGTTTGCGGTGAAAGATGGTGAAGTCTATCTGATCGAGGTCAATCCGCGCGCCAGCCGGACGGTGCCCTTTGTCGCCAAGGCCATTGGTGTACCAATTGCCAAAATCGCCTCACGCGTGATGGCGGGAGGAAAGCTCAAAGACTTGCCGTCAATTGATAGGCATATCGATTATATCGCTGTGAAAGAAGCGGTTTTCCCGTTCAATCGATTCCCTGGAATTGACCCAGTATTATCACCAGAAATGAAGTCGACGGGTGAAGTTATGGGCATAGATAAGAGCTTTGCCATTGCTTTTGGCAAGGCACAATTGGGTGCGAACAATCATTTGCCGGATGGCGGAACGCTTTTTGTTTCAGTAAAAGAGACGGATAAAAAAGTGATCGAACCAGCGGCACGAATGGCAGAAAAACTCGGATTCAAGCTGATCGCGACCAGTGGAACGGCTGACTATCTCAGCGACAAGGGCATATCGGTGGAAAAGGTCAACAAAGTGGCCGAAGGGCGTCCGCATATTGTCGATCGAATTATTGATGGTGACGTTGATCTTATTTTCAACACAACCGAAGGCTGGCAGTCGCTAAAAGACTCCAAATCCATCCGTGCCGGGGCTCTTAACGGGAAGATCCCTTACTATACCACTGCGACTGCAAGTGTTGCAGCAATGGAGGCAATATCTGCCATGCGTGACGAGACTCTTGAAGTTCGTGCACTTCAGTCTTATTATATGTCTTCGCAGACTTAATTCCCGACAATCTGTCACACTGCGGGCGAGCCTTCATGAGGGAGGGGCGCCGGGAAACTATTTTTGACGCTGTGGCCCAGAAAACCATAGTGAGTAGGAAGAAGAAAGGCCAAAAATGGCTGTAGAAAAAGTACCGATGCTGGCCGAAGGCCATGCCAAGTTGGAAGCTGAACTCAAGGAATTGAAGGATGAGCGCCCACGCATTGTTGATGCGATTGAGGAAGCGCGAGCGCATGGTGACTTGTCGGAAAATGCCGAATATCACGCTGCGAAAGAGCGTCAGGGGCAAGTTGAAGCTACTATCGCCGATATCGAAGACAAGCTGAGCAGGGCCCAGGTTATCGATCCATCAACCCTGTCAGGGGACAAAGCGGTATTTGGCGCGACGCTGACTCTGCTCGACGAAGACGACAAACCGGTGAAATATCAGCTGGTTGGGCAGGCTGAGGCGGACGCGAAAGTCGGTAAAATTAGCTATAACAGCCCTATCGGGCGGGCTTTTATCGGTCGCAGTGTGGGCGATGAGATTGAAGTCACCGTGCCTGCTGGCGATAAATATTATCTGCTCGAAAAAATCGAGTTTATCTGATTTGATATGACATGAACCTGCCAACCGGAAAGCTGACCAACGGGCTTATCATTGCCAATGTTGTGATCTACCTGTTTTTATGGATTTCGGGTTTGCAGGATGAAGCGGTTCTGCGCGGTGGTTTCTTTCCGATACGACTGGGCGACGGGCTTGCCGAGTTTGGAGAAATTAACGGAATGGTGCCGGCCTGGCTCACCCCAATGTCGTCTGCTTTTCTGCATGGTGGGTTGATGCATATCGCGTTCAACATGTTAATGTTGCTGTTCTGCGGGCGCTTTGTCGAACAGGCGCTTGGCCCGCAATTAATGGCGGTTCTTTATGTGGCTGGGGCTTATGCCGCTTCGCTTGCCGAATTTGCTGTCAACGGGGACTCCGTTATTCCGGTCGTTGGTGCAAGCGGTGCAATATCCGCCATATTGGGAGCTTACGCACTTTTATTCGCCCGCAATGAAGTCAAACCAGTAGGGCCATTTCCCGGTCATGTGGTGCGGATTGCATGGCTCACGCTGGCCTGGATCGGAATCCAGTTAATGATCGGCGTTGCAACTCGCGGCAGCCTGAACGGTATCGCGATTTTTGCTCATATCGGTGGATTTGTTGCCGGATTGGTAATGACGCGGCCATTGTTGCAGTGGCGCTTTAAAAACGCCTGACCGCCGAAATCAGTCTTCGGCAGGTAGCTCAGGTTCAAGCAACTTGTGCAGGTGCACGATGACATATTTCATTTCAGCATCATCCACAGTGCGTTGGGCATTGGAGCGCCAGACTTCCTCGGCTTCTTCGTAATTGGGATAGACGCCAACAAGATCGACCTGATCGAGATTTTCATAATCCAGTCCGCGCGGATCTTTGACCCGTCCGCCCATTACCAGATGAATTTTGCTGCGCTCGCTCATATGTGCCCCAGTCTCTATTTGTCAGATTTTTCCGATTTGACCGCTTCCGTAGCGGCTTCGGCGGCGCTCTTAGCAGCTTCGGCAGCTTTTCCAAGCAGATCTTTGATCTGATCCTGCACACTGTCCTTGTCGAGGCCAAGGGTTTCGATCTGCTCCTGCCCAGCTTCCTTCGCTGCGCCATAGGCTTTTTTGGCGGTTTCGTTTATTTTTTTACCGGCACCACCGACATATTTCGTTTCTGTTTTGCTTTTTGGTAGCAACGCGCCAACCAGCGCGCCAAGTGCCAAGCCTCCCGCAACAACTGCAAGCGGACTTTTGGTGATGGTCTCTTCCGACTTGCTTGCTGCGGTTTTTGCCATTTTCTTGGTCGCAGCCACGCTTTCTGCTGCTTTCGTCTTGCCGTCATCTAAAAGTGCGGCAGCACGTTTTTTGCTTTCGGACATTTTTTCCAATGCGATACCCGTGCCTTGGCCAGCCAGTTCCTTGGCATTCTCCAAGCGTTCCCTGGAAGCAGCGCGGGCTTTTTCAATGTTGTCAGATAAATTGCTCATTGCTCACTCCTCGGAATTGGCGTCGTTCTTACCGTCATTGGCAGCTTTGCGATTGGTGAAATAGTTGGTCAGCGGCTTGCGCAGCGCGAGAAGCGCGGCCGCCGCGGCCACTGATGCTACCTTGCCTGGATTGTCTTTGACTCCTTGCAAGGCAGTTTCACCTGTTTTCTGCACACGATCCAGAGCCTTATCTTTAGCTTCCTGGATCAGGTTTGCTGGCCGCAAACGTTCTTTCGTTTCGGAGATGTCTTCCTTCAAGTTCTCACGCGCTTCTTTTTTTTCAATTGCCAGGCTTCGCAGCTTGAAAATATCGTCATTTTTTTGGGTCATTGATCATTCTCATCCAAAGGTAGTTTGCGCGCCCGTTTAATTGCCATGGTCATTAGAATTGTCGTCAGCAACAATGCGCCACCTGTCAACAATCCTGTTGCCGCCACTGGTCCCCAATAATGAGATAAAATCAACAATATTCCCAAAATCAGGGCGACCATAGTGGTAATCCCCAATATGATGGCGACGCTGAACAGAACCAATACGGTCTTGGTCGCCGCCATATTGACGGACAATTTTACGCGATAATATTCTATTTCTGCTTCTGCGAGTTTACGAACATCATCGACAAGATCACTGACTTGCAATTTGAGTGGTCTGTCATCTGGATTGGATGTGAGCGGCTCGGTTTGTGCCGTTTCCGCTCCATCGCAAGACTGTTCAGCTTCTATTCCTGTTGTTTTATCGTTCAACACAATCACCCATTTCGATCAAATTGGGTTGAGTGATACACATTCTAGCTACGATCATCCATGCCGGACTTGATCAGACGAGAGACCAGCAGGCCAACAACAGCAGCGGCACCGATAGCAACTGCTGGCCGTTTGCGAACAAAGCTTCGCGCATCTTCCACCATTTCATCGACATCTTTGGAATTGACCTTTTCGGCAAAGGAAGAAACGGCATCTGCTGCAGAGCGGGCATAGTCGCCATATTTTTCACCGACATTCTCATCTATTGTTTTGGCGCTGTTTTCAATCATCTCGCTGAACGTTTCAATTGCTTCGCCAGCTTTTGCCTTGCCATCATTGGCGGTTGTTCGCGCTTTATCAATGGCGCGCTCTTTCAAATCGCTCGCGGTATTTGATTGGGTTGAAGCAGCTCGTGTCGCACCCGCCTTGAGCGGCGCGGATGGTTTTGCGGATGTCGCCTTTTTGACGTTCACGCCTTTGGCGGGCGTGGATTTTTTAGCCTGCGTACGTTTAGCCGCTGGCTTTTTTGCAGCGGGTTTCTTCGCAGCCGGTTTTTTTGCTGCTGTCTTGCGAGCTGCTGGTTTCTTGTCCTGATCGGCGGCCATATTTGATATTCCTTCCTCAAAACCCTTGCCATTACAGTCTAATCGATAAATTTATCGATCGGTTTTCCCTCAAATTAGATGGTATCTAATCCTTTTGATTCAAGGGCAAACCACCGCGTTCATGTCACCTTTTGTAAAGCTGGTGATTGCCACGAGCTTATCATGACGATAAGGGCTTTGCGATATCCTAACTTCCGCAGGAGGCCCCACGAAAATGACTGCAATATTAGATCTTCATGCTCGCCAAATATTGGATAGCCGAGGCAATCCAACTGTTGAGGTCGATATCTTGTTAGAAGACGGTAGCTTCGGGCGGGCAGCGGTACCGTCGGGAGCCTCTACCGGTGCCTATGAAGCAGTCGAGTTGCGTGATGGCGACAAGAGCAAATATCTCGGTAAAGGCGTGCTCAAGGCGATCGAAGCGGTTAATGGAGAGATTAGTGATGCGCTACTCGGACTGGATGCCGAGGATCAGGAAGAACTTGATGCGGCGATGATCGCCTTGGATGGGACAGACAATAAAGGCCGTCTAGGCGCAAATGCGATATTGGGGGTTAGTTTGGCAGCCGCTAAGGCCGCTGCAGATGCAAGGGGATTGCCGCTCTATCGCTATGTGGGCGGGGTCTCCGCACGCGTTTTGCCAGTGCCAATGATGAACATTATCAATGGCGGTGAACATGCCGACAACCCAATTGATTTTCAGGAATTCATGGTCATGCCTGTCGGTGCAGACAGCATCGCTGAAGCTGTGCGCTGGGGAGCAGAGATTTTCCATACGTTAAAAGCTGGCTTGTCCGAAAAAGGTCTGGCTACGGCTGTTGGTGATGAAGGCGGCTTTGCTCCTAATCTTGGGTCGACACGTGACGCGCTTGATTTTGTAATGGCCTCGATAGAGAAAGCGGGCTTTAAGGCTGGCGATGAGGTAGTGCTGGCGCTGGATTGTGCTGCAACTGAATTTTTCAAAGATGGACAATATCATATCTCGGGAGAGAATAAGATTTTGTCACCCGCAGAAATGTCCAGCTATCTGGCGGAGCTTTGCAAAGACTATCCCATCAAGTCGGTTGAAGACGGTATGGCTGAAGATGATTTCGAAGGTTGGAAACTGCTGACGGACGCTGTTGGAGATACAGTCCAACTGGTTGGCGATGATCTGTTTGTAACCAACCCGGCGCGCTTGTCGCAGGGGATTAAAGACGGTCTTGCCAACAGCTTGCTCGTGAAGGTCAATCAGATTGGGACGCTGTCGGAAACACTCGAGGCTGTTCGTATGGCTCATAATGCGTCTTACACTGCGGTGATGTCGCATCGCTCTGGTGAAACGGAAGATGCAACCATTGCTGATTTGGCAGTCGCTACCAATTGCGGACAGATCAAGACGGGTAGCTTGGCGCGGTCGGATCGGCTTGCGAAATACAATCAGCTGATCCGGATTGAGGAAGAGCTCGATACCGTTGCGCACTATGCAGGGCGTGCAATTTTCTCCTAAGTTGGTTTTGACTGCGGTCTTGATCAAGTGGCATTTCAGCGACCCAAACCCACTATTTTTAATTTAAAGTGTTAATCCACTTGCCAGCGAATCATTATTCTGATTCAAGAGAGAATATGGCTCATAAAGAGAAAATTGGTGGATTGATCAAAGCGGCCCTCGGCCCTGGTTTTGCTCTGCTGACTTTGCTCGCGATTGCCGGTTATGCTGTGCTCGGGCCAACCGGAATTCTGGCCTGGGGCGAGTATCGCACGGCTCTTGATGAACGGGGAACGCAGCTTGCGGCTCTTGAGGCAGAGCGTGATGCTTTGAAAAATCGCGTAGAGTTGCTTGACCCCAATGGTGCTGATCCGGATTTGGTGGGGGAATTGCTGCGCAAGGAAGGCAATTTCGTTCACCCGGACGAGATTATCGTTCCGCTCAAATAGTATCCTGGTTCTTGGTCAATTTTTTGTGTCTTTTCCAGCGTATTAGGCTTGGGAAATCTGGCTGACCTGTTTATGATGTTGTAAACCCAAAAAAGAGACAGGAAACTGCGAGCGTGGCAAAATCTCCCCAGAAAGCCCCATCAAAATCCAAGGCGCCGGTTAAAAGGGCACCAAAAAAGGCAACAACAAAGTCCGTCAATCGTTTGCCGGCGCTGAAAACTCCAATTTATAAAGCCAGCAAAGCTGAACTGATAGATTTTTATGAGCAGATGCTGCTCATTCGGCGCTTTGAAGAAAAGGCAGGGCAACTATATGGCCTGGGACTGATTGGCGGTTTCTGTCATCTCTATATCGGACAGGAAGCTGTAGTCACAGGCCTACAATCTGCGATTGAACCGGGCAAGGACAGCGTGATCACCGGTTATCGTGATCATGGCCATATGCTGGCCTGCGGTATTGATCCCAATGTTGTTATGGCTGAACTGACCGGTCGTGCGTCTGGTATTTCCAAGGGTAAGGGCGGGTCGATGCACATGTTCTCCGTGGAGCACGGCTTTTATGGTGGCCACGGTATTGTCGGTGCACAGGTGTCACTGGGAACCGGTCTGGCCTTCGGACATAAATATCGCGAAGATGGCGGTGTTTGTCTGGCTTATTTTGGCGATGGTGCATCGAATCAGGGGCAGGTTTACGAGAGCTTCAACATGGCGGAGCTTTGGAAGCTTCCAGTCATTTTTGTGATCGAGAATAACCAGTATGCCATGGGCACGAGCGTCAACCGTTCGTCATCCGAAGATCAATTGTATCGCCGTGGTGAAAGCTTTCGCATTCCAGGCGTACAGGTTGATGGCATGGATGTTTTGGCAGTCCGCGGCGCGGTCGAAGAAGCCTTGAAATATGTGCGCAGCGGCAAAGGTCCGGTATTGATGGAATTGAAAACCTATCGCTATCGCGGCCACTCCATGTCCGACCCGGCACGCTATCGCAGTCGCGACGAAGTGCAGGACGTTCGTGAGAAATCAGATCCTATCGAACAGGTGAAAGCCATGTTGATGAAGCAGGGCGTCAAAGAAGAGGATTTGAAGGCCTTGGACAAAAAGGTGCGCAAGACCGTGATGGAGGCAGCAGATTTTGCCGAAGAATCGCCGGAACCCGCTGCTGAGGAACTTTATACTGATGTATTGGTGGAGCAATATTGATGGCGATCGAACTAAAAATGCCTGCGCTGTCACCGACAATGGAAGAGGGGACGCTTGCGAAATGGTTGGTCAAAGAGGGTGATGAGGTCAGCTCTGGCGATATATTGGCCGAGATTGAAACAGATAAGGCGACAATGGAATTTGAAGCCGTAGATGAAGGCGTAATTTCGAAGATTCTGGTTGCCGAAGGAACAGATGAAGTGGCCGTAGGCACGGTCATTGCCGAGTTGATTGGTGATGATGCAGAGGAAAGTACGTCATCCGTTACGGATTCTGTATCAAAAGTGGAAGCCCAACCGGCCCCGGAGCCATCTCCAAAAGAACCACAGACTGCACCCGCTATAGAAATATCTCGTGCCGAAGATCCAGCCATCCCTGAAGGCACAGCAATGATCAGCATTACCGTTCGCGAGGCGCTTCGTGACGCAATGGCCGAAGAGATGCGGGCCGATGACAGCGTGTTTGTCATGGGTGAAGAGGTTGCCGAGTACCAAGGCGCTTACAAAGTGACCCAGGGCTTGCTGGATGAATTTGGCAGCAAGCGCGTCATTGATACGCCCATTACAGAGCATGGTTTTGCAGGCATTGGTGCGGGTGCTGCTATGGGTGGGTTGAAACCGATCGTAGAATTCATGACGTTCAATTTCGCCATGCAAGCGATTGACCATATCATTAATTCTGCAGCTAAAACCAACTACATGTCTGGCGGCCAGATGCGTTGCCCGATTGTATTTCGTGGGCCAAATGGCGCGGCTGCGCGGGTGGGTGCCCAGCATAGCCAAAATTATGGGCCATGGTATGCCAGTGTCCCAGGTCTGATCGTCATAGCGCCCTATGATGCTGCCGATGCAAAAGGCCTGTTGAAAGCTGCGATCCGTTGTCCAGACCCGGTTGTGTTTTTGGAGAATGAATTGCTTTACGGACGTTCATTCGAACTCCCCGAGATTGATGACTATGTATTGCCAATCGGCAAAGCGCGTATCATGCGCGAAGGGTCAGATGTGACCATTGTAAGCTACTCTATTGGTGTAGGACTGGCACTGGAAGCTGCAGATACATTGGCAGGTGAGGGGATTGATGCGGAAGTGATTGATCTTCGCACGCTGCGTCCATTGGACACGGAAACGGTTCTCAAAAGCTTGGCAAAGACTAACCGTCTGGTCGTTGCTGAAGAAGGCTGGCCGACTTGTTCAATTGCCAGTGAGATCATGGCAATTTGTATGGATGAAGGATTCGACGATCTCGACGCACCAGTCGCACGCGTAACCAACGAGGATGTCCCGCTACCTTATGCTGCCAACCTGGAGAAAGCAGCCCTAATTGACAGCGATCGGATCATCGCTGCTGCGAAAAGGGTCTGCTATCGTTAACTCACTGTAGCGTAGCGATTGCATGTCCATAGTTCGGAAGCGGGAATGCTACTTGCATTTCTGAGTGCATGATCTGCGCGTTCACGAGACACAAAGGCGCTTTGATATCGTATCACAACTTCGCCAAAAAACCTGTCAGATACTAGCGGCTTATAATCATATACGACTTCAACAAAGTTGACTGCCGTTGCTGCGGTTGCTTCAATCTTCTTGCCGGTGGGACCGATGCCGCCTGCGAGCGAGGAATCCGTTCGCCCATCACCTTCGGCTCCGTAGCTGGAACTGTATTTCGTATTGCTGCCATAGCATCTTTGCCAGCGGATCCATTGCCCTTCGTCAGATCCCAACAGGCCATTATGCTCCAAATTCGACAAGATGACGCGCGCGTTGGGTGAGAAGTCGATGCTGTTTCCTGTCAGATGCACACCGGTGAATATTTCGCGAATATCTGCTTCATCAATCGTAGTTCTCACCCGTGAAGCGTTATCGGCAGCCAACATAGCGACTTGGCTTACTTGTAGGTGCGCAACAGCCAAATTTGCTGTTTCCAATCCGCCCAGTCCAAATGTCAGAAGCAAGGGAGCTGTAAAGGCAAATTCGACCAATGCGAGGCCGCTTGTATCTTTGACAAGCGACAGGTTGTCGAATTTCCGTTTCATGTCTTTCAACGAATGAGAAATATTATCGTAAATCATGTTATCGGCTCGCATATTTCTGGAACGTCGGCTTGATCGCCATAGGGTTGGTTGCGAACAGCTGTACTGTTCGTCGTGATCATCGTCTCGCTCCATCCAAACATTTTTGCCAATGGGAAAAGCCGAGGTGACTCGATGGTAATTGTATAGTTCACAATATCATCGGGACCACCAATACCGCTATTACCAAAGTTCACATCAAATTCGCCATTGCGATTACCGTCCAAATAACAGTCACCTGGATCAAGATTACCATCGCCGTTATTGTCAGTAAGCAATTTCTCAGGCTTGCCGATACTGGTAAAATCAAAATAGCTTTTGACCGTCACTTCTGGATCGACACCAGTGAGTAAGAGTGGTGCTAGATCTGCCTCAATAATCTGTTCGATCTGATCTTCAGGCAAATTACCAGTCGACGCCTGTCGCGCTATTTCATGCAGCTTCGATTTGGTGAGAGTGTCGAGATATCCCCGATAGCCAAGATCGGTGATACCTAAAATGAGCATCATCAAGGGGCCAGCCACTAAGCCAAATTCCATTAGCGTGGCGCCATCCTCATTGCTAAAAATGCTGGATTTGTTCTGCTTTCGATCAATCATTGTGAAATCCTCAATCCACCGATGGTTTTGGCAATATCACTGAATGCCGCTTGCAAGGTGGCATTGTCCGTGGCCGGCGCCGCATGATCATCGCTGGTTGCGCAATCTCTCATGCTTTGGGTAACGTTGGTCACGCCAAATTGAACAACCCAGATGGTAACGCCTTGATTGCGAATGGCTTGGCATATTAACTGAAAGCGATTTTCCTGAATATCATCCAGATCGCCATTGCTTGTACCTGTTGGCGCAATTCTGCCGTCCAATTGGTTGTAACCATAGACATTATATCTGTTGCCATTGAAATTCATGGCTCCGTCTGTCATGAAAACGAGATGACGACCTATTGGAAAGCCATTTCCAGTATATTGGTTTTCAGTTGCAAATAAGCCGTTTTCAGACAGCAGCCTTGCACCCCAAATCATTCCAATCGTATGATTGGTTGTGCCTGTTGCTGTCAAACTATCGATATAAGCTTCCAGACTGCCGCCTACTTGGTTGCCATTGCTGTCCAGCCCTGGTGAGGTGATGGAGTCATATTGCGCCAAGCGTCTAGCTGGAGTCGTGCATTGAGAGCTGCTAATACGGTTACTATTTCTTAGGAACTCAACACCTGGCCAGCTTGGGCGCCAACGTGATGCATTGTCTGTTGGTACAAGGTCGATATTGAGATCAAGAGCGCCAGCACTTATGTTCGAGCTGCTGTCAGTAATAGTCGCATCTGTATCGCGTTCCTCAATACAACCAGCCCAACGATCCAACTCCAGATTATTTTCTGTTGGACGTTGAACAGGATCTTCACTTGAGTCAATTGATGCTACATAGTCGGAAACTTCATGGGTGAATTGCCCATATTCCCAGCCGCTGAAGCTCACCGCATCGGCTTGCCATTTGTCTACGGTAATAAACTCAGGTTCACCATTTCCACCTCCTTTTTCAAAGGTTTCGGTTTTGATTTCGACTTCGCGCTCACAGTCTAGCCAATAAGCCGAACCAACAGCGTTTGCCGGTGGTTGAGCTTGTGAGCCATTCCAGCTGTGATAAGAATAGGTTCGAGTCACCAAGACGGAATATTCACCGCTTGTATCCAACGTCACTATTGGGTTGCCACTTGGATTGGCAGTCCAATAGCCTGGAACGCTTTGGTTTTGACCAAACTGTGTCGTGCATTCTGGACCGTCTAGCTGTCTCAGCAATTCTATATCAGTATCAATATCCGTTGATATCGGTGCCGCACCAGGATCAGTACGTGGATCGTAGTTAGGATCAGGTGGAATGTAATTGGGATTCGGGACTTCCCACGTTCCGCGCCGGGTCTGGTAAGACCAGCGATCACCTGCAGTTCCCCCGACCAGCCAAGCTGGATTTTCGTCGAGCAGCAATTGCCCGACATTTACATGAGAATTGTAGTTTACAAATCCATAGCGTATCTGGTTGTTTACAGCTCCGCCGCCGCCACCCGTGCCGAGCGTACCATAAAAATCTTTTACGGCTTCTCTAAGACCATGGATCCTCTTTTCGGTTTCAACGCTGGTGGTGGACCCATTTGGTCTCCAATCCATTGAACCGGACAAATCGAGCACCATCATGACGTCAACATTGCCAACGTCCAGTCGGGTGACGCAAGAGACTTTGATTGTCATGCGATCATTGCCAAAAACCCGCATCAAAGTGGTTGGAATTTGGGCTTCTGCAAAACCGTCAACCGTCCGCGGTTCTACGCCATCAACAAAGCGAGGATTGTCTTTGCCATCAATTTGTTGAAATGGTTCTGTTCCGAAGGTTCCTTCGGGAAAGTTAAAGTCAAAAAACTTTCGAGCTTGTACCTTATCGGCGGCGGCCATTGTATCGCCTGTCATCGAACGTCTACCGGCAAGAGCGCCAGCATCGCAGGCCTGTTGCAAGCGAGCTTTGGCCATATAGCCACGGCCGATATCAACACCACCACCAATGACACCGATTATCGGGAAAATTGCTGCAGCAGCCATGGCAAAAGTGTTACCAGTGGTATCAGACCGCAATCGTTGCAAAAATGACTTCTGCGATTTTCTCTCGTTCTTTGTAACCATGCCCCTGGCCTTTTATTATTGCGCCAATAATTCACGCAGATGGATTTCAATTCAGCGTGTCTGATAGAGAGAAAAGGGTTAGCGGTGCGCCAATGGCTTTGGTTAAAGCGATCTTTACCTTGATTTACCCCAGAAAACTGGCAACGGCATCGTCATGAGTGATGCATTTTTACATCTGGATCCGTTACGCAGACTGGTTTTGGCCTATGCAAAACGCCCTCACCATTCGCTCTATGCGCTTGTTTTTGCATTGGATTCGAGATTTGCGTCGGTTATCCAATCCACCTCCGAAACATTGATTGGACAAATGCGGTTAACTTGGTGGCGGGATATTTTAACCAAGGCGGCAAAGGAGCGTCCGGCAGGCGAACCTTTGGTGGCGCTGATAAGCGAAGCAGAACAGCAAGGTGCGGATCTTTTGTCTTTGATGGCATTGTTGGAAGGATGGGAACTCGTGCTGGACGACTTTCCCTGGGATGATCAACAGTTTGACTTATACGCTGAAAGGCGAGGGGAGGGCGCCTTCGGTTTTCCACTTGGCGGAACAAACAATCTGACCGACGATCAGAAAATTGGAGCGCAGGGTTGGGCGCTTTGGGATTTTGCTCGGCATTGTAGTGATGCCGGAATGCGCCAAGTGGCTTTTGATAAATGTAAAGAACGGTTTGAGAGCGTGCCATCCCTGCGCTTTGACAGTAGCGGTCGGCCGCTCTCAATTTTCTGTAAATTGGCGAAAAGCGATGCCAAAAAAGGCTCGTTAACAGCCGATCTTTATCGTCCAGGGGTTGCTAGTAAAATCATCTGGCACGGCGTCTCCGGCTGTTAACACCAGATAAGATCAAGGTGAGGGAGCAAGCGGCACATGAAACGATATGTCGCCGGTGCCATTACTATGATGTTGTTGATCACTGCCGGACTATTTTTCTGGATTGGTGTCAACGGACAAGAAGTGGTGCTCCCAGATGCACCGCCGCCGCCTGAACAGCTGGAACCTGAGGGTTTACCCGAAGCCGATGAAAATGCTCCGGTACTTGGTCCTCCTCCTCCTGAGCCACCAAAAGCCTACAAAGCTTCTCGGGAAGAGCGGCGTTTCAATCGGTACGATCGCAATCGCGATAATGTCATTACACGGCTAGAAATGATGAGCAGCCGGACCAAAGCTTTCAAGGCTTTGGATAAGAACGGAGATAATCTGCTGACTTTCGAGGAATGGGCTGTCGCGACAAGTGATCGTTTTGAGCGAGCGGATGAAGATGGAGACGGGCAGTTAACAAGGGCGGAGTTTCGTACGACCAGGCCTAAACGCGCCGCGCAACGCTGTAAATGTTAGGCCGCTTTTGGGTTGCTTGTTGCCGTATCCTGCCATTCTGCAAAATCTTTTCGCGCACGGGTGGTGTAAGCCTCTTTTCGCTCCTTCTTTTTGACGCGTTGTTCAAAAGGTGGGAAAAGGCCGAAGTTGACATTCATCGGTTGATAGTCTTGGGCATCAGCGCCTCCGGTTATATGCGATAGCAATGCGCCAAAGGCCGTCGTTTGTGGCGGGTAGACGAATGTCTCGCCTTTAATATCTGCTGCCACCATGCGTCCGACCATGAGGCCAACTGCGGCACTTTCTACATAGCCCTCGCAACCCGTAATCTGGCCGGCGAACCGAATATGCGGCGCCTTTTTCAGACGCATTTCCTGATCCAGTAATTTCGGCGAATTGATAAATGTATTTCGGTGCAGCCCACCCATTCTTGCGAACTCGGCATTTTCAAGACCGGGAATGGAGCGCAGTAATTCTGTTTGGGCACCATATTTCAGTTTGGTTTGAAAGCCGACCATGTTCCACAAAGTGCCCAATGCATTGTCTTGGCGTAGTTGCACTACGGCATAAGCACTCTCGTCAGTATGTGCGTTGGTAAGGCCGACGGGTTTCATAGGACCGAACCGCAAGGTTTCTGGTCCACGTGACGCCATGACTTCAATAGGCATACATCCTTCAAAATAAGGTGTATTTTTCTCCCATTCCTTGAAGTCGGTCTTCTCGCCATCAAGCAGGCCTTGGATAAAGGCTTCATATTGATCGCGGTTCATTGGGCAATTTATGTAATCTTTGCCATCACCTTCAGGGCCAACCTTGTCCCAGCGAGATTGCATCCATGCGACATCCATGTTGATGCTATCTTTGTAAACAATGGGAGCAATGGCATCGAAAAAGGCCAAGGAGTCTTCACCTGTTGCTGCTCCGATGCTTTCAGCCAGCGTCATGGCGGTAAGCGGGCCGGTTGCGACAATTGTTAAGCCTTCCGTCGGAAGCCGGTCGATCCGCTCGCGCACTATTTCTATGTTCGGATGTTCTGTGAGGGTTTTGGTGACACCATTTGAGAAATGGTCGCGATCTACCGCGAGAGCAGAACCGGCAGGCAGACGGTTTTTGTCGCCTTGATCCATGATGATTGATCCAAGATCACGCATTTCAGCATGGAGCAATCCAACTGCATTTTTCTGAGCGTCATCCGATCGAAAGCTGTTAGAACAGACCAATTCAGCCAGACCATCTGTTTGATGAGCCGGCGTCATATCACCGCCACCGCGCATTTCGGAAAGGCGCACTTTTATACCTGCCTTTGCCAACTGCCATGCTGCCTCTGATCCAGCGAGTCCACCGCCAATTATATGTACCTGTGTCATGGCGTCTCTGTGTTGCGGGAAATTACAAAAGTCAATCTGGCAGAGTGGGGAAGGGCGTGATAGGCGACAAACATGAAACGCGCGATTATCGAGTCCAGGCCATATCTGCTGCTCAGTTTGCTGTTTGGAATCAGCTATTTTTTTGTGAAAGATGGCAACATTCCGGGCATGTATTTGATGTTTTGGAAGGGGGCAGGTGTTGGATTTCTTGCGGTTTATGCGTTACGCAGAGCTCATAATTTTGAAGGAAAACTGATTGCTGCAGTGATGGCCTTTGGGGCCTTAGGGGATGCGCTTATCGAAATTGACCTCATGATGGGAGCAGTGACTTTCATCGTAAGTCATTGTGTAGCGATCTGGCTTTATGCGCGGCATCGGCGTGAGAGTACTTCCTTTAGTCAGAAAGCTTTTGCTGCATTATTGATCCCAATCACGATTTTTATTGCTTGGTCGCTTCCTTTTGATCGGGCAGAAGCGCCTAGTATTGCAGCGTACAGCCTCTTTCTGGCTGTCATGGCGGCAATGGCATGGACCAGCGGGTTTCCACGCTATCGTGTCGGAATTGGTGCTCTGTTATTCATCATCTCTGATCTTTTGATTTTCTCAGAGATGGGGTTCTTGGAAAATTCTCGAATTCCAGGCTTGACGGTATGGCCATTATATTATGTCGGGCAGTTTCTAATCGTGACTGGGGTGGTTCGGACATTACGAAAAGAAATGCACGTTCCCAATCCCTAGCCATCAAAAGCAGAAATTGTTGTTCGATGAAGCAGCCGATCATGCCCTTGATAGCCGCCAGTGGCACAGTGCAACACTGAGCGATTGTCCCACATGATCAGCATTCCAGGTTCCCACTCGTGACGATAGACAAATTCATCCCGACTTTGCCAGGTATAGAGCTCTGTTAATAGAGGTAGCGCTTCTTGCTGTGTCATGTCTTCAAAGCCGATAATATATCCCATACAGCTGAATAGACCGAGCCTCCCTGTTTCGGGATGTTGACGGATCAGAGGGTGGAGCTGTGTATCTCGCGCGGACTCATCAGGGCGAATGGCCATGCTGCGTCCTTCGTCCTTTTCGCCATATGTCCCGTCAGGTGCATAGGCCATCTTGGCACTGTGAATGGCAATCTTGCCCTCAAATTTAGCGCGCATCTCTGATGGCATGGCGTCTAGCGCAGCATGTTGATTGGCAAATAAAGTGTCCCCACCAACAGGGGGGATTTCGATTCCAAGCAGGCATGTGCCGGCGGGAGGATATTGTTGAAAACTCCAGTCACTGTGCCAATTTTCGGCAAAAAGCGGAGATGTCTCATCCGCATTGCGCTGTATGGCTGCAATATGCTCACGGCCCTCAATCGGATCAAAAAAAGGATCATGACCAAATCCGCCGAAATAGAGTGTAAAGCGCTCTAGATCATCGTCGGACAGTTCCTGGTGAGGAAAAGATAATATATGATGTTCCAACCATGCAGAGCGAATATCTTCCACTTGCTCGACATCCAGTGGTTCTGAAAGATTTATTCCTGTAACTGTTGCACCGCAAGCTTGACCCGTGGGCGTGACGGTGATGGACATATGATACTCTCCCTCAATCGTCACAAGAATGGTGAGTTATCACCAAGGTAGGCCGCATAGATTAATATGGCCCTTTACTTGTGCCGGTTCATTTATCGGTAGCACCATGGTGTTCCGGAATGCAAATGAACCCGATTTCCCATGTTGCTCCACAACAAGGTCGCCTTCGAACAGAGTCCAGCCCAATTTGCGATAGAATGCGACGTTATGATCTTCGCAAAACAGCAGGCCAAATGCATTATTGGCCTCTGCCCGAAGAAGATCCATCAAGTGATGCATCACCAGTTTGCCAAACCCTTGACCTTGGAATTTCGGTTCGGTCATGACGCCGCCAATGCCTGCGACTGGCGTTTTCCGGCCATCACACAGCACTTCACGTTCGTGGATGCCGGCAACAGCGCGCACCGATTCATCAACATAGAGCAAAACGCGTCTTTGCGAATGCGACCATTCTATGCCGTGCATCGGTGTATGGATGAGCTTCTCTGGCGGGTAAATACGTTCCCGCATATCCGCTATTTCTGGCCAGCTTAATGCGCCGTCTTTAACCAGGAATTCCGGCGCATCGGGCGTCATGTTTTGGGATCATCTCCAGTTTCAGAATCAGAGGAGCCTTCCTGCGACGCATCTGCTGCGACATCTCCCGCGACCAACTCTTCTGCTTCGTTTTCCGGTTCATCTTCTTCATCAATTTTGGCGGCGCCAACAACTTTTTCACCGGGCGAGACATCAAACAGTTTTACGCCAGAGCTGTTACGACCAATTACTCGCATATCAGCGACTTTCATCCGAATTAGCTTAGCCTGATCCGTTACCAGCATGATCTGCTCTTCATTTTTTGCTTCAAAACTGGCCACAACCGTGCCGTTGCGTTTGATATTGTCTATATTGAGGATACCCTGACCGCCGCGTCCGGATTGGCGATATTCAAAGGCACTGGAACGTTTGCCGTAGCCGTTGGCACATACTGTCAGAATAAAATCTTCGGTTTCAGCAAATTCGGCCAAGCGCTCAGTAGAAAGTTCCGATGTGTTTTCATTTTCTTTCCAAGGAGCCGCCTTCAAATATTGATCGCGTTCCTCTGTTGTCGCCTCAAAACCACGCAAGACAGAAAGAGATATTACTTCATCATCTCCTTTAAGCGCGATCCCGCGTACGCCTGTAGATGTACGGCTTTGGAAGGAGCGCACGGCATCGCCAGCAAAGCGGATTGCTTTACCATTTTTGGTTGCCAGAAGGACGTCGTCATCATCGGTAAGCAGTTCGACACCGATCAAATGATCATCACTGTCCTCATCAAATTTCATTGCGAATTTGCCGTTAGACGGGACGTTGGTGAAGCTATCCATGCTGTTACGTCGCACGCTGCCTTTTGCCGTCGCGAACATCACATGCAAAGAACCCCATTCTGCTTCATCCTCGGGCAGGGGCAGAACGGTAGATATGGTTTCACCCTCTGCAAGCGGTAGCAGGTTGACCATTGGTCGTCCCTTGGTTTGCGGCCCTCCTTCCGGCAGTTTCCACACTTTGAGACGATAAACTTTGCCGTGAGTGGAGAAGAACAACACGGGCGTATGTGTCGACGTAACAAAAAGCTCTGTGATAGCATCTTCATCTTTGGTCGCCATGCCCGCGCGCCCTTTACCGCCGCGCCGCTGTGCGCGGAAGGTATCAAGCGGGGTGCGTTTGATATAACCGCCATGGGTGACGGTAACGACCATTTCGGCACGTTCCATCAGGTCTTCGTCTTCGAGTCCGTCCCAAGCCGCAGTAATCTCGCTAACGCGCGGGGTCGCAAATTCATCACGAACGGCTTCCAGTTCTTCGCGCATCACAGCATATAGCTTCACGCGGTCTGCCAATATTGAGAGATATTCTTCAATAGCGGCTGCAAGCTCTTTTAGTTCATCGCCAATCTCTTCTCGGCCAAGCGCAGTAAGCTTCTGCAAGCGAAGATCCAGAATTGCTTTAACCTGGACCGGAGAGAGCTTGTAGGTATCGCCTTCGACCTCAGTTTCGATCGCTTCGACCAATTTGATATAACCAGCAATTTCAGCAATCGGCCATTCTCGTGCCAGGAGTGTATCGCGCGCTTCTGCTGGAGTAGATGATCCACGAATGATCCGGACCACTTCGTCCATGTTGGTGACGGCCACAACCAAGCCAAGCAATACATGCGCTCGTTCGCGTGCTTTATTCAGTTCAAACTTGGTCCGCCGAGTGATAACTTCTTCGCGGAACTTGATGAATGCTTCGATAATGTCGCGCAGATTCAATACTTCAGGTCGTCCGCCGCGGATTGCCAGCATATTCGCCGGGAAGCTGGACTGGGCAGGGGTGAAGCGCCAGATTTGATTCAGTACAACATCAGCGGTTGCATCGCGTTTCAGGTCGATAACAACCCGAACCCCGGCGCGACTGGATTCATCACGAATATCAGAAACGCCTTCAATTCTCTTGTCCTTCGCAGCTTCCGCGATTTTTTCGACAAGAGCGGACTTTCCAACCTGGAAAGGAATTGAGGTCAGGACGATTGATCGTTTGTCACCGCGTCCTTCTTCAATTTCGTGGCGAGCGCGCATCATAATGGAGCCGCGGCCATCCTTGTAAGCTGCTCTTGCGCCGGATTGGCCAAGAATCAGAGGTGCGGTCGGGAAATCTGGCCCTGGAATAATCTCGATAAGTTCATCAACCGTAATGCCGGGTTTCTCGATATAAGCGAGACAGGCGTTAATGACTTCACCCAGATTATGCGGAGGAATATTGGTTGCCATGCCCACCGCGATACCGCCGGCGCCATTAACCAATAGATTGGGGAAACGAGCAGGCAGTACATTGGGTTCTTGGCGACTGCCATCATAATTATCGATGAAATCGACAGTGTCTTTGTCGAGATCGTTGAGCAGGCTGTTAGCAACCTTGTTCAATCGCGCTTCTGTATAGCGCATGGACGCCGGCATATCGGGGTCCATCGAACCGAAATTACCCTGACCGTCGATCAGCGGCACCCGCATGGACCAATCCTGCGTCATGCGTGCAAGCGCCATGTAAATCGCGCTGTCACCATGAGGGTGGTAGTTGCCCATCACGTCGCCCACAATCTTCGCGCTCTTGCGATAGGGACGTCCCGCGACAAATCCACCTTCCTGAGAAGAGAAAAGAATGCGGCGGTGAACCGGCTTCAGGCCATCCCGCACGTCGGGCAGGGCGCGGCTGACAATCACCGACATGGCGTAATCCATGTAACTGGATTTCATTTCATCGACGATATCAATAGGTTCGATATCAGAAGGTTCTGGTGCTGTGGTTTGTTCGTTCACAAACGGGCCTTTTTATGTGTTTTTTTGTTGCGATTCTTCTAGGGGAAGCAGCACTGAAAAGCCAGCTTTTCGGGTTGAATTTACATAAAAAAAAGTGCCCAATTTCAGGGGCTGATTTCCTCGCCGTCCCAAGCGAAAATTTTGCCACTATCGGCGGGTTTCAAGCCATCCAGAACATCGAGCAACTGTAACGCAGCACGCTCTGTATCGAAGAGCTTCCCAGGCGGCACATTGCTTTGAAATGGTTTGCTGAGACCGGTGTCAACGGTTCCGGGATGCAATGTTACAATGATGCTGCGCTTGTTTTTGCGATACCATTCGATCGAGAGATTCCGGACCATCATGTTGAGTGCGGCTTTTGCTGCACGATAGCCATACCAGCCGCCCAAGCGATTGTCAGATATACTTCCAACGCGAGCTGAAATGGCTGCAAATTTTATGATCTGATCTTTCGGCATCAACGGAAGAAAGTGTTTTGCAATAAGCGCTGGGCCGATGGCGTTGACTTGATAATTCTTCAGAATCCAGTCTGCGTCTAAATCCCTTATGCTCTTTTCAGGACCTTTGTCATCTTCATGGAGTAGTCCAGTGGCGACGAAAACTAGGTAAGGACTGATATTCTGTTCCTGGAGCCATTTTGCTGAGCATATGATCGATTTTTCGGACGTTATATCCAGCGACACAGGGCTTTCAGGGCCACGAGATAGAGCAATCACCTGTTGATATTCATCTTCTTGCGCCAGGATATCGGCCATAGCGCCGCCGATGCCTCCGGTGGCGCCTATAACAACAGCTGTTTTGCCAGTCATGATCGCACGAAGCGCAAGCTGTCCTCTGTACTGGCCGCTGCATCAAATTGATAACCATCGCTATCAAAGCCTTTGAGTGATTCCACATCTTGTAGATGATTTTCACATATGTAGCGCGCCATCATGCCGCGAGCGCGCTTGGCCTCAAAGCTTATGAATTTTGGGCCGTCGGGGCCATCTTTACGAAAATCAACTTCGATGATCCGAGCGTTTAACTTATCGGCATGCGGTTTGACTGCCGCCCAATATTCGTTACTCGCTAAGTTGACGATCACGCGTTCACCGGACTGGTTCAGATCATTGGCTAGTTCCGTTGCGATCTTGTCTTTCCAGAAATCAGTCAGTTTTTTGTATCGAGGTGCCCATTTTGTGCCCATTTCCAAACGATGTGGCCTGATTGGATCAAACGGGCGCAACAGCCCATAGAGCCCTGAGAGGATGCGAAGATGGCTCTTTGCAAAATCCAACCCGTCCTTATCCAAACTTTGCGCTTCAAAGCCGGTGTAAACATCACCACTATAGGCGAAAATGGCGGCGCGCTCTGGTTGGTCGAAAAACTGGTTATAGCGACCGTGGTTGAGATCAATTAGATTGTCAGACACCGGCATGATCGATTTGAGCTTCTTTTTCGATAGATTCGAAATAGCACCCGCCAAACGCTTTGTTTCTTCGGGAAATCTGTTTTGTGTTGATTCATGCGCTGGCACAGCGCTTTCAAAGTCTAAAGATTTGGCAGGTGAAATAATGGCAATCACGTTATACTAACCTTTTCAAATTGGGATTTTACATCCTTATACATAATTCAGGCGCAAGGCCGCCGTCCTAGGGGCACCGTTCAACATTTATTCAGCGGATTAACCCTATAAAAGCGTGTGAAACTTGGTAATAAAGCCAAGACAGTTTATGGTGCAACCATATTCGGGCCCCTACATCGGTTCGGTTACAACAAAGTTTTTATTCGGAGGAATTTTATGCGTTTTCTATCTCATTTTTCTATGGCTGTTGCTCTAGCTGCCGCTGGAACTCTGGCCATATCAGCAGTGCCGCAAGAGGCACATGCTCAGAAAAAAAAGAAAAAGAGCAAAGAAGCAGAAATCAAGATCAGCAAAGAGATCAGACCCAGGGTTGCTGAAATCCAGCAGGCAATGGGCAGTGAAACGCCTACCACCGCCAAACCGCTTGTTGAAACACTTCTCTCAGAAAACCTTGCCCCAGATGATAAATTTGTGGCTGGTCAGCTTGCTATTCAATTGGGGACGACTCTGAAAGACACCGGCCTGCAGGAAAAAGGTATTAATGCTGCGCTTGATAGTGGGAAAACATCTGCAGAGCAGCAACCATCTTTCTTGTTCTTCTCAGGTAATTTTGCTTATTCCGGAGGCCGTTACGCTGAAGCACAACAAAGGCTTCAACAGGCTTTTGATGCTGGATATCGGCAGAATAATATTGGTGCTCTAATTGCCGAGGCGTATTTCAAAGAGAATAAGATCCAAGAAGGTTTGAATGCACTGGATCGTGCTCTTGAAGCGGAAAAAGCCAGCGGAGGCAAAGCGCCACAAGACTGGTATCGGCGCGGTGCTGGCATGGCGATGAAAAACAACGTCAATGGTGCAGCAGGAAAATGGACCTATAAACTTGTTGAAGCTTATCCTACTGGCGAAAATTGGCGGGCAGCGCTCTCGGTTTATCGGGATTCTGCAAACCCCAAATTGTCCAATCAGGAAAATCTAGAGCTCATGCGTTTGATGCGTAAAGCAGACGCCATGGAGAGCGAGCGCGACTATTTTGAATATGCTGATGCGGCCGATCCGCGCAGATTGCCTGGTGAAGTTGTTTCGCTGTTAGAAGAAGGTCTCGCCAATGGTGACGTGCCGTCATCGAGCAGCTACGTGAGAGAAACACTGGCTGCAGCCCGTGGAGCGGTTGCTGCGGACAAAGCCAGTCTTGGCGCTTCAGAACGGGATGCCAATAGGTCTCCTAACGGTAAAATTGCTCTTGCAACAGCAGATGCGCTTTTGGGCTATGGGGATTATACGAAGGCAGCGACTTTGTATCAGTCTGCAATCACCAAAGGTGGAGTTGATGTTGCTCGCGCTCAAATGGGACTGGGCATTGCACAGGTCGGGCAAAGCAATTGGGATGGTGCCAAACAGGCGTTTGCAGGCGTGACCGGGTCAAGAAAGAGCATTGCAGATTTCTGGACCTTGTGGATTGATCAGCAGGCAGCTGGGTCCGCTGCGCCTCAGCCAGCACCAACTGCTAGCTAAGTTACAAAACTATAGTCAATTTGAGAAAGGGCGCTTCGGCGCCCTTTTGTTTGAGTCATGTTAACCAGCTATTCTTGAATAGGCACACCGGGAAGATTTTTGGCAGAGCGGATGGTCAGCGATGTCTTTACGCTAGCAACATTGGGTGCAGAAGTTAGTTCGCTCGTCAAAAACTTTTGAAATTCCTGAAGGTCTTTCGCAACGACTTTAAGCATGAAATCAATTTCGCCATTGAGCATGTAGCATTCGCGAACTTCGGGAAGCTTCTCAATATGCTCCTCAAATGCTTGTAGATCAGATTCGGCCTGGCTTTTGAGGCTGACCATGGCAAAAACAGTGATAGTGAAGCCCATTTTTGCTGGGTCAATGGCCGCGTGATATGCAGTTATTATACCGCTATCTTCCAGTGCACGCATACGACGCAAGCAAGGTGGTGCTGTTAGTCCGACGCTTTGAGCCAATTCTACATTGGTTATACGCCCTTCATTTTGAAGTCGTTCCAAAATCTGTAAATCGATCTCATCCAAATTGATGTCAGCCATAATATTTGCAACTTCCGTTCGCGAATCATCATATTCATATAATATAATTAGTAGATCGCGCAATGCCCGCTTACTTGTCCCACATTGTGACGCGGCATTATCGGGGGTTACTGTTTTGAAATATTGCGGTTATCAACTTGTTAACACGATAACCAGTCTGAAATTCCGAGATATTAATTGCGCTACGATGATCGCTTAAAAACTGTGCTAAAAGGGGCTTTCCCTGAAGGATCAGCTGCGGCCTTGCAGTGGCGTCAAGTGGCGGATCTTATGGCACAAAAGCCAGGACGCTTGGTCAATACCGATGTCCAATCCGGCTTGACTCGGTTGCGAGACTTGCATGACCGGGTGGATGAAACGGATCGGATCGCAGCGGTTAGGGCGTTGCACGGGCGACTGCGTTCTGCACCGCTTTTGGTTTATCTCTGTGCCGACAATGATCCTATTTGTGAGGCGGCTATTCTGGCTGCCGATTTGACAGATGATGATTGGCTGGATGTCATTCCGCAGCTGTCATCTTACGGGAAACAAATCCTCAGAACACGTACGGACTTGGGGGAGCAGTCTCTGAAGGCGATTTCAACAGAAAAAGGGGCATCTGAAACACTGATTCTGGTCAAGGATACCAAAGCCGCTGACTTGGTAGATGATGTCCCTGAGACTGAAGCGGAAGAGACATCACAAATCAGCACGCTCGTTGCAAAAATTGCGGACTATCAAAAAAAGAGATCAACCGACGCGCCTGGACAGGATTTGGAACATCGAAGCTATTTCGTTGAAACCATCGATGTGATTAATTTTGAAACTGATGATAGCGGTACGATCATCTGGGCTGAAGGTCCGCCCAAAGGCGCGATTGTCGGAGTGACCATCTCAGAACCTACATTTGATGATGGTCCTGGTCCCGATGCTTATGGCGCTGCAGCATTTCGTCAGAGAATGCCTCTAGAAAACGCTCGCATGCGACTGTGTGGAGCTTCGGTTGTCGCTGGAGACTGGCGCATGTCTGCGGTTCCTTATTTTGGCGAAGAAACGGGACGATTTAAAGGATATCGAGGCGTGATGCGGCGTCCGAATGCGGCAGAAGATGCCGGTCACAGTGATTTGGATGCCGAACGGCGTGAACAATTGCAGCAACTGATTCACGAACTTCGCACACCTCTCAACGCCATAATTGGATTTAGCGAGATAATCGAACAACAGCTGTTTGGGCCGGCTTCGTTTGAATATCGTGCGTTGTCGCGTAGTATTACAGATGAAGCGCAACGCCTGCTTACCGGCTTTGAAGATATTGATATTGCAGCAAAAATTGATGCTGGACAAGTGGAGAGCGTTTCTGGGTTGACCGAACCGGATTGGTTGTTGGAACGTCTATCTCAACGGCTGCAAAGTCTGACAGAGAGCAAGTCTGTCGATCTTCACATCAACAAGGCAGAGCCCGTACGTCCTTTTGCTTTGGATAGCGAATCAGTGGAACGCATTTTTGCCAGACTGCTGTCAGCGGCAATAATCGCGTGTGAAAATGGTGAAGAGCTTAATGCAGACGTGCGGACGCAAATCGGCGGGCAACCAGTCAACAATTTTAGTCTTTCTCGTCCGTCCCGAATAAAGGGTATAGCCGAAGAGCAATTGCTCGATCCATCCCAAGGGATAGACGGAGATCACAGCGATACACCGCTTTTGGGACTCGGCTTCTCTCTTCGTTTGGTCCGTAATTTGGCCACATCAGCCAATGGATCTATGACGATTACTGATGACAGGATAAGCTTGACCCTACCTGCTGCGGCCACTAGCGAAATTGGACTTAGGGAAACAGAAATAGAATAATCGGGCTGAAATTGACTGATTGAAGAGCGGAGCCGCTGTGTTTTCGAAAGTGAAGCAAGCCAATGAAAGCTTCGGCAAAAATAGCCATGCGATATGGCCGAAAGATCTTGGTTGTCGGTTTTTGATAAGCATCGATACCGAGGAAGAATTTGACTGGGATGGGCCATTTCAGCGCAGCGGGCATACAAATATCTCTGTTAAGAAGCTTCAGCGGTTCCAATCTTTTGTTGAAAAATTTGACATTAAGCCGGTTTATTTTGTCGATTATTCCATTGTTGAAGATGACGAAGCAGCGGCTTTTTTGAAATCAGTCACGGAACGAGATACCGCTTCAATCGGGGTTCATCTGCATCCTTGGATCAATCCACCGTTTGAGGAAGAAGTAAATAGTTTCAATAGCTTTGCGGGAAATTTACCCAAGGAACTCGAAGAAAAGAAGATATTGAATCTCCGCCAAGTTATTGAGGAAAAAACAGGGAAACGACCGGTAGTCTATCGAGCAGGTCGTTATGGGGTTGGTCCAAACAGCATCGAGATTTTGTTGAAGCATGGATTTACCATCGACAGCAGTGTGCGTTCCCGTTTCGATTACAGCAGTGAGTCTGGACCTGATTTCGCTCACATCGGTCCCGAACCCTTCTGGCTTGATAAGAATCGTCGCCTTCTGGAGCTACCTTTGACCACGGTTTTTTCAGGACTTTTGCGGAAGCAGGCGGATATTCTATCAGCGAGCTTCAACCGCTCATCGCTGATCCGGGGACTGTTCTCTAAGTTAAAAATACTTGAACGCATTCCCTTGACACCTGAGGGGGTGTCGGCCCGTGAAGCCAAAGAAGCAATCGATGTTGCATTAGATGATCAACTTAATTTATTGGTATTTTCATTTCATTCACCGTCGCTTTCATCTGGTCATACACCATATGTACAAACAGATCAGGACTTGGATCGTTTCTATGATTGGTGGCGGTCTGTCATAGACCATCTGCTGGAGCGAGGGGTGTCACCAATAGGGATTGATGAACTCATGACAGCGAGTGCTATTGCTCCCAAATAGAGACTGATGGCAAAGATATGCTTGATGAAATCCTGACGTCATCATTTATTTATTTTAGCCGCTTGCCAAATCAACCACGCTTCAGCTATCGCAGCGATCCTTGAGGAATGGCTTTCTCCAAATGTCATTGTTCTGGGGCCTGTAGCTCAGTTGGTTAGAGCTGGCCGCTCATAACGGCTAGGTCGGGGGTTCGAGTCCCTCCGGGCCCACCAATCTTACTTGAAACAGCGTGGCAAGCTCGTTCCATTTCAAGTTGGACAAAAAAAGACGCAAAAACCCTTTGCTTTTCCCTAAATCACAGCTTAGGGGAAGCGCGCGTCGGGGAGTGGCGCAGGCTGGTAGCGCACCTGGTTTGGGACCAGGGGGTCGCAGGTTCGAATCCTGTCTCCCCGACCAATTTCTCGGATTGATGTAAATCCGAGGAATTGGCGGCTACCTTCTCCCAGAAAATATCACAACAGTAGGGCATCACAGCCCATTAAAACGTGATTTCTGCAATAATGGGTATCCTTCGTTTCCAGATAACCGGTTCGATTTTACCTGATGTTACAGTGTAACTGTATATATTGAACGGACAGGGGCATTTGGAGATTGTACATGCCCACTAAGCTGTTGATAGGATACAGTTTAATTGCACTAATGGTGATGATCTGCGTCGCCGGCATTATACTTGTTCGCAAAGAGCGAAGGGCAAAGCGTCGCAAAGATCGCTAGATTCTTTGATTGAATATCAGCAGGTTTGTGCGGCCATACGTTTGCGATCCAGTCTTTCCATCATGCTTTTGATGACTGCTGGATGGAAAGTGTAATCTATCTGGCATCCATATTCATCATGCTTTTTCCAAAGCAGGTTGGCTGTCAAAATACTCATTTCCGGAATTTTTAATGTAAGTCCAATATCAGGATTGAGCTGAGCTGCGCACTCTATCTTGATAATCGTGTCGGAAATCGTTGTCACGATGCAAGGGATGGCTGCCGAGTTGCTCTGTTTCACCTGCGCATCGATATGTAGTGAGTCGCCATAAATCATATTTCGCTCTCCAAAATTTGCCGAAAATGGAAAAGGCAAATGGCACCGGCGTTTGTCCGGAAATAGGAAGCTAGCGGTTCGGCGCTAAACTGGAATAGCCATATATGGTTAACAGAAATCGCAACGCATTAACTAATATCCGGATATACCGTATTATTTTTGAAGAGAGTAGTTGCTTCACTCGGTTGGAGGGATCGACCGAATTGGAGTTGCTATTCCGTCATCTGAAAGATCTGCTTCGATTTCAGATTTCAGTTCTTTTACAGCCTCATCCGCGGCCGCTTCTAACGATTTTGCATCGCCTTCGATCTGCTTCTCGATTGCAGTCGCTTCGTCCTCACCTAGATCATCCCGCGGCGCGTCTGAGCAGCCCCCAAGAAGTAGAATACTGGTGCAAAGGAGATAGTATTTTAGCATATTTTATTCTTTGGCCGGCATGGTAAAATCGACATCGCTATTTGCAATGATCGATAATGTTGTGGTCCACGCGGCGACATTCTGACGCAGTTGTTCCGGGTCAATCTTGTCCAGCGTATCATCCGGTGTGTGATGCAAGTCGAAATAACGGGTGCCGTCCTGCTGAAGGTCGACTATTGCCAGGTTTTGCGCGCCGATGATCGGACGGACATCCGCACCGCCACCTGCCGTAATGCTGGGATTATGACCAATGCCCAGCGGCGCGAGGTTGGTGATGACCTTGTCCTGCGTTGCCTTGGCTGCCTCAGGGAAGTTGAACTCCACGCGCCAAACCCGGTCAGCGCCAAAATCCGATTCCATCGCGATCGCATGCGGTGCATCTTTGTGAACCACCGCATAGTCCTTGCCGCCCCAAATACCGACTTCTTCTGCACCAGCCCATAACAGGCGTATTGTGCGTTTGGGCTTCGTACCGCTATTCATGATGCGGTGCGCGGCAGACGTGATAATGCCGCATCCGGCTCCGTCATCAATGGCGCCAGTGCCAAGATCCCAGCTGTCGAGATGGCATGCAATCAATATCATGGGGAGCGATGGGTCACTTCCCGGCACCTCGGCGATGACATTGCCCGACTCTTGCTGACCAATATCCTGCGGTGTCAAAACAAGTTTCATTCTCACCGGTTCATTGGATCGCTCAATCATGCGCCGCAGGTTTTCAGAATCCGGGATGGACAGCGCCGCAGCAGGAATAGGCGTCACACGGGCCGAGAAATTTGTGTTGCCGGTATGCGGCGTGCGGCGATAGGCGGTTCCCACAGACCGGATAACCATAGCGGACGCGCCTTTTTGTGCCGCGATATTGGGTCCAAAGAAGCGGACACGCCCGAAAGCACCGTAACTGGACCCATCCTGACTCCGCTTCATTTGATGACTGACAAAAGCAATTTTGCCTTTCAGGCTTCCATCCGGAACAGCTGCCAGAGCGCCCAGGGTGGGAAAGAAAACGACCTCCGCCTCCAATCCGTCCGCGCCGGTACTGCCCGAATTCCCCAATGCGGTAATGGTCAGCTTCTGTGGAAACGGAGTAGTAATGACGGCCGTTTCTGTGCCCCGTACCCAGGTCGGCATCATGAATTTTTCAATTCGTACATTAGCAAAGCCAAGGTCTGTGAGCTTTTTGACAGACCATGTGCGTGCTCTCGCCTCGGCTTCCGTGCCGCCCTGACGGGGACCGATTTCCGTCGTCAGACCCTCGGTAATTTCAAAAGCCAGTTCGTCAGTCAGCGCGTCATTTTGCAGTTGAACGACGTCCGGATCCAATTGAGCAACAGAAGGGCTGGCGATCATCGTCGATGCGATAGCGAATATTTTTAGAAGTGATTTCATGAGCACTGCCTAGCCCGCATTTATGACTTTGCCAATGCTCTCTTGCGACTCTCGGGCAGCTTCGCTAGGCGGGCGACAAATCTCTGATCTTTGCAATGAAGGACACCGCCAAATGGCTGCGCAATATAGTTTTGTCATGAAGGGTCTGACCAAGACCTATCCCAACAAGCAGAAGCCGGTTCTCGATAACATCAACCTGCAATTTTATCCGGATGCGAAAATCGGCATTGTTGGCCCCAATGGTGTCGGTAAATCGACTTTGATGAAGGTCATGGCCGGAACGGACAAGGAATTTACCGGTGAAGCCTGGGCAGGTGAGGGGATTACCGTCGGTTATCTGGAACAGGAACCAGAGCTGGATAGCAGCAAGACGGTGAAGGAAAATGTCATGGACGGCGTTGGCGAGATTGCTGACCATATCACCCGTTTCAATGAGATTACCGCGCTGATGGGGGATCCACCGGAAGATGCCGATTTTGACGCGCTGATGGAAGAAATGGGCGTGTTGCAGGAAAAAATTGACGCGGTCGATGGCTGGACATTGGATAACCAGCTGGAAATAGCGATGGAAGCACTGCGCTGCCCGCCTGGGGATAGCTCTGTGGATAACCTGTCAGGTGGTGAAAAGCGCCGCGTCGCGCTTTGCCGGCTGTTGCTCGAAAAACCAAGCATATTGCTGCTCGATGAGCCGACCAACCATCTCGATGCCGAATCGGTGGCATGGCTGGAAAACCACTTGCGCGAATATGCCGGTAACGTGATCATGGTGACCCATGACCGCTATTTCCTCGACAATGTCGTGAACTGGATGCTCGAGCTCGATCGCGGTCGCTATTATGTCTATGAAGGTAATTACACGACTTATCTCGACAAGAAAGCCAAGCGACTGGAACAGGAAGCGCGCGAGGACAAGGGCAAGCAAAAGGCGATCAAGGACGAACTGGAATGGATCCGGCAAAATCCGAAGGGCCGCCAGACCAAATCAAAAGCGCGTATCAAGAGTTTCGACCAGCTGGTCGAAGCGCAGGAAAACCGCGATCCTGGCAAGGCACAGATTCTGATCCAGACCCCGGAACGCCTCGGAGGCAAGGTGATTGAGGCCAATAATCTCAGCAAAGCCTATGGTGATAAGTTGTTGTTCGAAGATTTGAGCTTCACTCTGCCGCCAGGCGGCATTGTCGGCGTTATCGGCCCAAACGGCGCCGGCAAAACGACGCTGTTCAAGATGCTTATCGGCAAAGAAGAGCCAGATACCGGCAGTGTGGAAATTGGCGATACGGTGAAGCTTGGATATGTTGACCAAAGCCGCGATGCACTCGATCCATCCAAAAATGTCTGGGAAGCGATTTCCGACGGAGCCGATTACATGACCCTCGGCAAGCATGAAATGTCGACCCGCGCCTATGTTGGTGCGTTCAACTTCAAGGGCACGGACCAGCAGAAAAATGTCGGCCAGCTTTCGGGCGGTGAACGCAACCGCGTGCACATGGCGCGGATGCTGAAAGAAGGCGGCAACGTGCTGCTGCTCGACGAGCCGACCAATGACCTGGACGTCGAAACGCTTTCCGCGCTGGAAGAAGCACTGGAAAGCTTTGCCGGCTGCGCCGTGGTCATCTCGCATGACCGCTTCTTTCTCGATCGTCTGGCGACCCATATCCTGGCATTTGAAGGCGACAGCCATGTCGAATGGTTTGAAGGCAATTTTGAGAGCTATGAGGAAGATAAACGGCGGAGACTGGGCGATGCTGCGGATCGGCCGACACGGGTGGCTTATAAGAAATTGACGCGATAAATGGCTACGTAATCTGGAAATCTGCTAAAAATGAGGGTTTAGAAAATGAAAATGACACCGCAAAATATCGCAATTTTTATAGGCGCTTTAATCATTGGTCTCTTTCTGGGTTTTCAATATTCTGGTTTCGCATGGCTGTTAATCCCATTGGCAATTTTCGTCGTTGTCATTCTTTTACGTAACAAGTCAGGGGAAAAAGCGGATCCGGAGGAGACAGTGGAAGCCATGAAAATGATTCCGGCCGCTGGAAAAGCACGGATATATGTCATGCGGAAAGGCTTTGTTGCGGGGCAGCAGGGGATGAACATTACCATTGATGGTGCGTTGAACAGTCAGATAAGAAGCAAATATTTCCTGATGGCAGAAGTTGACCCCGGTAAGCATGAGATCGAAGCCCAGATGTCCAGCGGTTCGAAATCAGCTGCCGTGTCTCATGAGCTGACCCTTGCCGAGGGAGAGATCGCGCTGCTCGATATGAAAATCAATATGGGCGCGTTGCAAGGCAAACCGGATTTTGCCGAGATTCGCGATGCGCGGGAGGCAAACAATATGCTGACCGGGCTAAAACTGGTCCGGTGGAAATAGCTGGTTGCTGTTTTTGTTGCCAGATCGTTTAGCGCAGCCGCTTGACAAATAATTGACCATTATCATCGCGTTTGCTTTGAAAGTTCGGAACTTGCTCGAACATGTCAGACAGCCTTGAAAATCCATAGTTGCGGACATCAAAGCTGGAACGGTTTCCAGCGATCTTTCCAACTTCAGATAGGCTCGCATAGCCTTCTGCATCGCGCTTGCTGGCCTGATAGGCATCTATCAGTAGTTTCAGAAGTTCATCGTCGGCCGCTTTGGGTTCATCGACTTTGTCCGTCTTGATCAAGGCATCGACATCTATAAACCGGCTACATGCCTGCTTGAAGGCGTCCGGTGTCTTGCTGCTGCCAAAGCCATAGACATCAATGCCTTCCTGACGGATTCGCATCGCCAGCGGCATGAAGTCACTATCACTGCTCATGATGCCGAAACCGCCGATTTTGCCGCGGAATAAAAGGTCCATTGCGTCGATCGTCATTTTCATATCGGTCGCGTTCTTGCCCTTGGTCATGTCAAACTGCTGCTGTGGCTCGATGCCATATTTGTGCAGAATATCGACCCAACCCTTGAGCGATTGCTTGCGCCAATTGCCATAGGCGCGGCGTATATTCACGGTGCCCAACTCTGCCAGTGCCGTCAAAACCGGATCAATTCCGGCATGACTGGCATTATCGGCATCGATCAGCAGGGCGATATTGTCATTATGTAATTTGCTCATCTCGCGATGATGTACCTGGGGCAGGAGGTGTTCAAGCGGAAATATCGGCTTTCCTACATCGGTTTGATTTTATAGATTGCTCGCGGCTCTTTGAAATATTCGGTGCGTTCATAATGTGGTGGCTTTTAATGAACAGATGCCCGTGTTTTTAGGCCGATTCTGTGTATAAGCTGTATAAACTCGTTCAGAAAAGGGTTCGGCAGCGATTTATGGGACTAGCCAATGACTGGTCCATTGTCCTTTTTCTTCGTCCCAAGTGAACAGTGCCCGCCGGTGACCGGTATGGGCAAGGTACAGCCATTCGATCTGATCGATTTCTGCCAGCAATACTGCGAAATTTTCGCGGGCAGGGGCGACCTCAAAACCCTCGGGCTTGCGTCCTTCCATCTCCGGATCAAGGCCGGAGGTTGGAGCATCAACAGGACTGCCGGGAGCAGGATGAGCGAGATAGCAGCGTTTTCCATAAAGCGTTGCTTCATTCCATGCCGCATCGCAGCTTGCGCTACTATGTTCAATCCGTCCTACACCTGAAAGGCGCAATTGAACCTTGGCTCCTGGATGATATCCGAGAATCGCGATTGGTGCGCCGTCGTTAATATCATCAACCTTGGATGCTCGTCTGTCGGTGTTAAAGCGAAGCATCCGGCTTTCGCGCGTCGCTTCGCGTAAAACCATGATCCGCTGGCTGGGGCTCCCGTCACGGCGAACCGATGCTACAGCGGGTGTGTGCAGCGGCGATTTGCGGTCTCGAGATCCGCGAACCAGCAACTTCCAAGCTTCGTCCAGAGAAAGACTTAAATCATCGAGAAAAGGCTGGTCAGCTTGGCCGCTCATTCCACTGCGTTAAACGCCCCGGTCGCCTCGTCAAGAGTGAAGAGAGTGGCCTCGCCAATGGCATACCAGGCACCGTGAAGCTTTATTTCTCCGCGTTGTTCACGCTCGGCAATGAAGGGGAAACTGCGCAAATTTTCGATACTGAGTTTGATTGCCTCAAGTTCCAGCGCTCTTTGCGGATTGGCTGGGGCATCAGTTATCACCTGATCGCGGGCTTCTGTGATAATCGACATCCATTCGTCGATGAACGTGTAGCCAGGAAGGCCGAGTTCGCCGCCTTGTAACGCCGCGCTGATTCCGCCACACTGTCCATGGCCGAGTACAACGATATGCTTTACGTTCAGGCCGGTGACGCCGAATTCTATTGCCGCTGATGATCCATGTAATCCGCCAGTATCGTCATAGGGCGGCACAAGATTGGCTACATTTCGCAGTGCAAACATCTGACCCGGGCTGGTGTCAAAAATGGTCGCAGGATCAACCCGGCTGTCACAGCATGAAATGACCATGATTGGCGGCGCCTGGCCTTCTTTCGCTAACGCGTCATAACGTGCCCGTTGTTTGGGATAAGAATCTTCCCGAAAACGTTTATATCCTTCTAGTAGCGCATGAAATTCTGGCATTAAAATCGATCCCCCCGGACGACCTCCACATTAGCGATGGTCAATAATAGACTATGACTGTCCAGTAGCGGAGCCAGCGCATCAGTCAACTGTCCTGCCTTTTCTTCGTTGGCTATCATAAGGATGATCGATTTGGCGGCCGCACCGGTAATCTCATCATGTTGCCAGCGGCCCTCCCGCCCGCCACCGGATGCAATTTTGATGACGCTCCACCCGGAAATATCGACCTGCTTGGCATAGCCGATGATCTTGGGCACCAGCGGGGTGTCCACTAAGATCTCAATACGTTTGCGTTGAACAGTGGCGACCATGACTTATCCCAGAAATTTTGCGAGTGCGGCAAATAGAGAAATACCGAATAATATGTTGAATGGAAAGGTTATGCCAAGGGACATGGCCAGATATATGCCCGGATCGGCCTGGGGCAGGGCAAGGCGCATTGCCGCCGGAACCGCGATATAAGAAGCACTAGCGCACAACACGCCCAGTATGGCAGCCGATCCAGGATCGAGGCCGATCAGGCTTCCGACGACGGTTCCGATAGCTCCGTTGATGATTGGTAATAATATCGCCAAGGTCGCTAGCCGAAAGGTAATCTTGCGGGTTTCCAGCAAACGGCGGGCTGCGATCAGGCCCATATCGAGCAGAAAGAGACACAAGACGCCTTTAAAGCCGACATCAAATAGCGGCTTGATCGGCGCGAAACCGTCCGTACCGGCGACAAAGCCGATAATGAAAGCGCCCAGCAACAGAACAACCGATCCGTTGGTAAGCACTTCGTGCATTAGATTGGAACCCGGGCCGCCGCCAGCAGGATTGTTCTCCTCGAGCCTTTTTGAATAAGCCCGTGCGAGCAGCAGACCGGTGATGATGGCCGGCATCTCCATCAGCGCCATCACGCCGACCATGAAACCGTCTGGTCTAATGCCCTGCACCGTCAGCAATTCTATGGCTGTCACAAAGGTTACAACACTGACCGAGCCATAATGCGCAGACACAGCGCCAGCATCAATTGCACCCAACTTGCCGAAAGACTGAAGCAGGAAGAAAGCGAGAACCGGAAGAGTGAAGCCAAGCAATATGCCGGAAACGGCCGCCGTAGCGAGATCAATCGAAAAACCGGTGGAAGCGACCTCTACGCCACCCTTCAGGCCGATTGCTGCCATTAGGTAAATGGACATGGCTTTGGCAAAAGCTTCCGGGATGGCAAGATCCGAACGGATGGCAGCGGCCAAAAAGCCCAGAATGAAAAACAGGATGACGGGGGAAGTCAGTGTTTCAATGATCATGGTGACCCACTATTTATTCAGGTGAGATAGGGATTAGCAGCCATATCGCGGTTGGCAAGCGCGCTAGTCATCGCTATCTGATAGAAATGAACGAAATTACAAAGATACCACCCCCATCGGGCAAACCCGTTCGGCAGCGCAAGCCCGACTGGATTCGCGTGAAGGCCCCCATGGGCAAGGGGTTTGAAGAGACTCGCAAACTAATGCGAGAGCATAAGTTGAATACAGTGTGCGAAGAGGCAGCATGTCCGAATATTGGCGAATGCTGGACCAAAAAGCATGCGACAGTGATGATACTTGGCGACGTCTGCACGCGTGCCTGCGCATTTTGTAATGTGAAAACCGGCATGCCGCTGAAAGTTGATCCGCTGGAACCCCAACATACAGCAGATGCGGCCGCGAAACTGGGGTTGGAGCATATTGTGATTACCTCGGTAGATCGTGATGATCTGCCGGATGGCGGTGCCAGCCAGTTTGTGAAAGTGATTGAGGCGCTGCGCCGGACCACACCGGACACGACAATCGAAATTCTAACGCCCGATTTCCGGAACAAAGCAGATGCGGCGGTTGAGGCGATCGTTACCGCTCGGCCCGATGTCTATAATCATAATCTTGAGACGGTCCCGCGGCTATATCCGAATATTCGCCCCGGCGCGCGATATTATGCCTCGCTCCGGCTGCTAGAGCAGGTGAAGCGGCTTGATCCGTCGATTTTTACCAAATCCGGCATCATGCTTGGCCTCAGCGAACAGCGGCTCGAAGTGCATCAGGTGATGGATGACATGCGCTCGGCGGATATTGACTTCCTGACGATGGGCCAATATCTGCAGCCGACGCCGAAACATGTGAAAGTAGACGAGTTTATCAAACCACAGGCTTTCGACGCCTACGCGTCTATTGCCCGTGCCAAGGGATTTTTGCTTGTCGCATCGAGCCCGCTGACCCGCTCAAGCTATCATGCGGGCGATGATTTTGCGAAACTGCGTCAGGCGCGAGAGGAAAAGCTAGCCCGTGCCGGCGCATAGAGAGACTCGCGAACTTCCTCACAGTGCTGCACAAATGTACGCACTAGTGGCGGATGTGGGACGGTATGAAGAGTTTCTGCCCTGGGTTGTAGGAACGCGCGTTCGGTCTAACAGCGATGTTGAAATGGTTGCAGACATGATTGTCGGTTTCAAAGGACTGCGGGAGCAGTTCACCTCTCGTGTTGTGAAAAGCCCCGCGAGCCGGACAATTGAGGTGGATTATCTTGATGGTCCGCTAAAGCAATTGCACAATGAGTGGGTGTTTCGTGAACGGGATGGCGGCGGCAGCTATGTCGATTTCTACGTCGAATTCACGTTCAAGAACCGGATGTTCGAAAAGCTGGCCGGACAGATGTTTGCCAAAGCTTTGCACAAGATGACCAGCGCCTTTGTGGAGCGCGCTGGTGAGATTTATGGCAGCAATTATTCGGACGTGTCGGGTAGTAACAGTTCTAGCGCAACTAGCGCTGCCTGAAAGCGTATATCTGCGCGGCTTTTATCAGCGCCAAAATTATGCCGATCAGCAACGACGTCATCGACGCTTTTGCCTTTCTCAGCTTTGGCAAAAACCACTGTTCCAACAGGTTTTTTCTCGGTGCCACCGCCCGGACCGGCAACACCGGTAATGGCAACCGCTACATCGCAACCTGACTTTTCCAGGGCACCTCGTGCCATATCCCAAGCAACGGCGATGGAGACGGCACCGAAGGTCTCCAACATATCATCGCCAACATTCAACATATTCTGTTTGGCTGTGTTGGAATAAGTGTTGAATCCAGAATCGAACACGTCGCTGCTACCCGCAATTTCTGTAAGCGCCGCAGCGACCAAGCCACCGGTACAGCTCTCTGCGACGGCAACCCTTTTGCCAGCCTTCCGATTGGCATCGATGACCCGTTCCGCCAATTTGACGAGTTCTTCTGGCAATAGATTTTGCATTTAACGCCGCTAGCCTATTCGATAGGTGCTTTGCAAATATTGAAAGGATCTTTGCGGCCTTCTTTTTCGTCATTGCTACCCAGTTGAGCAAGCATCACTGTTAGAGCAGCGAGATTTGCGGTGGGCATAGGCTCAAGCAATCCGTAAACCTTGTCGATTGTAGGGCAGTCTTTTGCTTTGACTTCTTGTGCAAGCATCGCTGGAATCATCGCGTCGACGAACGGACGCATGGCATCCATTTCCATGTTTTCCGGTAAATCCTGCCCGACAAGTAGTCCTATGGCTGTGCTTGCTTCTGGCCACGCTCTTTGGGAATCTGCCTCATATCGTTGCATTTGTGCTGAATCGACTTGCAACAATGTAGCCGTGGCGGGGAGGCTGCCAGAACATTTCGTCCTTACCGCATTTAGAGCACCAGGTAGCACGTAAGTTATAAGGGATTCCGCTTGTTCTGCAGGAATGCATTGCTTCGCTTCAGCGGCCTGCAAAGATGTTCCGGTGATCAAAGCGATCATAGCCGATGCGGCAGATAATTTTTTGAACATTACGCATACTCCATAGAAATTGTTGCGATTGCCTGTGCCGCAATGCCTTCACCACGACCAGTAAAACCAAGTTTTTCGGTTGTCGTAGCTTTGACGCTGACTTGATCAGCCGAAATTTCCAGCATCTCAGCAATATTTCGACATATGGCTTCCCGGTGTGGTCTGATTTTTGGCGCTTCGCAAATCACTGTCATGTCGACATTATTGATGCGGCCACCTTTCTGTTTGATGACCGAAGCGGCAAATTTAACAAATTTGTCAGATGCCGCACCTTGCCATTGCGGGTCTGAAGGGGGGAAATGATCGCCGATATCCCCTGCACCGGCTGCCCCCAACAAGGCATCGGTTAGCGCATGGAGAACGACATCTGCATCACTATGGCCAACCAACCCTTTATCATGTTCAATCTTCAATCCGCCTAGCCAAAGCTCTTCTCCCGTCGCTAGTTGATGGACGTCAAAGCCCATTCCAGTCCGTATTTGTGTCATATCATTCCCTGGAAACTCAGCAAAATCGGCGGCCGTTGTATATTTTTTTAATGCTTCATCACCCTCAATAACAGCTATGCGATATCCCGCAGCCTTGAAAATTTGGGCATCATCGGTCGCATTCGGTTCAAGAGACCAACGATCATGAGCGTTGATGAGCTTCTGAAAATCAAAAGCCTGTGGGGTTTGAACACGCCAAAGAGTATTTCGATCTACAGCTTGGTCTGCATATCCATTTGTTATGTTTATTGTTGTATCGACCGTTGGCAAAACAGGAATGGCCGCGTCTTCAGATTGAGCTGTTTCCAGCAGATTATCAATCATCCCCTGCGATAAGAAGGGGCGAGCAGCGTCATGTATCAATACATGCTGTGCCCCGCCGGCTTCAGCAATAGCAGCAAGACCATTGCTTACGCTTTCTTGTCTTGAAGCTCCCCCTAAAACGATTTCATAGCCTTCCAGCCCAACCAATGCATTGGATAATAGTTCTTCCTGACCGGCTCCGATCACAATCCAGAGTTTCGCAATACGAGGATGCGTTAGGAACGCTGTTGCGCTATGGCGGACCATAGGCTTGCCTCTAACTTTCGAGAACTGCTTGGGCATGTTCAGGCCGGAACGCTGGCCTTGTCCTGCCGCAACAATTAAGGCGTGATTTCGGATAGAGCGCGTTTCAGAATCAGTCATTGCTGGTGATCTAGCTCAGTCCGTTCTTGCCTGCCAGCGGCTTTGTCGATAAAGGCTGCTTAAATTTTAGGCAATAGACATGACATTAAAACCTATTTCGATTGACAATATCACGATCAAAAACCCAGTGCTGCTTGCACCCATGACGGGCGTCACGGATCTACCGTTTCGGAAGCTGGTCCGCCGATTTGGATCCGGACTGAATGTGACTGAAATGATAGCCAGTCAGGCAATGATCCGCGAGACCCGACAATCGTTACAGAAATGTGCTTGGGATCCCATTGAGGAGCCTGTATCCATGCAATTGGCTGGGTGTTCGCCAGATGCCATGGCTGAAGCGGCAAAGCTGAATGAAGATCGTGGCGCGCATATTATCGATATCAACATGGGGTGCCCTGTAAAAAAAGTCGTCAACGGAGATGCTGGATCGGCCTTAATGCGGGATCTGCCGCTTGCTGCTGCCCTTATTAAAGCGACCGTGGAAGCGGTGAACGTGCCTGTAACAGTCAAAATGCGAATGGGTTGGGATCATAATAGCCTGAATGCTCCAGAGCTTGCTCATATTGCCGAAGATCTTGGCGCAAAGATGATAACTGTTCATGGCCGAACGCGCTGCCAAATGTATAAAGGTAGTGCTGATTGGACATTTGTAAGACAGGTTAAAGATGCCGTTTCAGTCCCCGTTATTGTTAACGGAGATATTTGTACGATCGACGATTGTGAGCAGGCGTTGACCGAGAGTGGCGCCGATGGCCTGATGATTGGTCGAGGAGCTTATGGGAAGCCGTGGCTTTTGGGACAGGTTATGCATTGGTTTGAGCATGGAGTTGCACTGCCAGACCCGGACTTGCAGGCTCAATATGCCGTTCTGGAAGAACATTATCGTGCCATGCTTGATCTCTATGGAGAAGATATTGGCGTTAAAGTAGCCCGTAAACATATCGGTTGGTATACCAAAGGGCTTCCTGGATCTGCAGATTTTCGAAACCAGGCTAACAAGGAAATGGACGCTACAAAAGTTCTTGCCATGTTGCGGGATTTCTATGCTCCGTGGCTTGATAAAGCGGCTGCTTAATGAACGACTTACCGTCGGCAGAACAGATATTTGCAGGTCTGCCTGACGTTTTGCTGATCATTGATGAGCATCATAAAATTGCAAAAGTAAATCCTGTTGCAGAGAGTTTTGTTGGGCAAAGTGCCCGGCACTTAATAGGCACCCATATTGCAGAGCAAATCCAGTTTCAAGATAATCGATTAGTCAAAGCTCTGGTTGACCGGGATGCAAATTTAGCGGCACGCCGAGTTCCTGTTAGTGTGAAAGGACGTGAAGCTGGCCTGGTAAATTTTGATATTCACGCGGTGCCAACGGATCAGCGATGGCGCATTGTTTCAATTGCACCGTTACCGGCAGGTGGGCCTGTTGTTGAAAAATTATCAGGCGAACAGGATCAGTTCTCAGTTCGTGCTCCAGATATATTGGGGCATGAAATCAAAAATCCTTTAGCTGCCATAAAGGGGGCAGCGCAGCTATTGGATCGTTCGCTTGACGAGGAACAAAGGTCTCTGACCAATATGATAAAAGTAGAGGTTGAACGGATTGCGTCTCTACTTGATCGGATGCAAAGCCTCTCAACCAAACAGCCGGCTAAGGTGCAGGCCGTCAACGTCCATTCCCTAATTGATCGTGCCAGACAAGCGATTGAAACAGCCTATAATGGCGACCTCAAGATCAGCGATCGTTTCGATCCTTCTCTGCCTGAGGTTTTGGTCGATCCGGACGCCATGATGCAGGTTTTGACGAATTTGTTATCCAATGCGGTCGATGCCACCCGGAATATGGACTGCAGAGATATTCAAGTCATCACGCGCTACAGTTTCGGTGCTGCTTTTTCTGTTCATGGATCGGATCAAATGGTTCGGTTACCGGTTGAGATCATCGTGAAAGATAATGGTCCGGGTGTTTCCAAGGAACTGGAGCAAGAGATTTTTTCACCATTTGTTTCGACAAAAACGGATGGGCAGGGGCTTGGCCTGGCTTTGGTGAGAAAGCTGATGAACGATATGAATGGGCGAGTACGATATGAGAGAGCAGGTGACGCAAAAGATACGCAGTTTATCCTGTTCCTGCCAGTAGCAGGGTGAGGTTAGCTCTATGGTAAAGCAAAGTGTTTTGTTGGTCGAAGACGATCCTTCCGTCAGCCACATTATATCGACCGCATTAAAGGCGGAAGGAATGGCGGTTGATAGTTGCAAGTCCGTCGGGGATCGTGACGCTTTGCTGGCGAGTGGTAAATATGACTTGTTGGTTACCGATGTTGGCTTGGGAGAAGAGGATGGTATCGCAACGCTGGATGTTGTGAAGGCTCGCGATCCTGATTTGCCGATCATCGTTATTTCGGCACAAAATACCCTCAATACCGCCGTTCGCGCTTCTGAAACCGGCGCGTTTGAATATTTTCCTAAACCTTTTGATCTTGATGAACTTGTCGAAGTTGTTCGACAAGCCATGAAGCCGCGTAGTTCTGAACTACAGGCAGAAAATCTTGAGGAGGACAATCTCCCGCTGGTTGGTCGTAGTCCGGCAATGCAGGACGTTTATCGAATGATTGCTCGACTGCTACGTAACGACCTGTCTGTTCTTATTTTGGGAGAATCAGGCACAGGGAAGGAATTGGTGGCAGAGGCTATCCATACTCTGGGGCATCGGAAAGCTGGACCTTTTATTCCCATCAACATGGCGGCCATTCCCACTGATTTGATTGAAGCTGAGCTCTTTGGCCATGAGAAAGGTGCATTCACTGGTGCAGTGAATAGTGCTGCAGGCAAGTTCGAACAAGCACAAGGCGGAACGTTATTTCTGGATGAAATTGGCGATATGCCAATGCATGCCCAGACCAGGCTGTTGCGCGCCCTTCAGTCAGGAGAGATAAATCGTGTTGGTGGGAAAGGCTTAATCAAGCTGGATGTGCGGATTATTGCGGCTACCAATCAGGATTTTTTGAACCTAATCGAACAAGGTAAGTTTCGCGAAGATCTCTATTATCGGATCAATGTGGTTCCTATTGAATTACCCCCGCTTCGTGATCGTGCCAGCGACGTACCGGCATTGGCCAATCATTTCCTCAATCTTGCGGTTTCGGAAGGGCTACCGAAAAAGGTTCTGACAAATGAGGGGATGGAGTTACTTTCCCGCCACAGCTGGCGCGGAAATGTAAGGGAGTTGAAAAACTTAATCTATCGATTGGTTGTTACCGCTCGCGAAGAGGAGTTGTCGGAAACAGCGGTAAGACAAATAATACAATCCGAGCATAGTGACGAACATGATGATCATACGTTGGCAGGATTTTCGGATCGCGTCAGGGCAGTGATCGGCGATTTGATGGCGGACAAAGATCAAGCCAATTCGCTGTATGTCAGAGCTTTGGAAAAATTTGAGCGACCCATGCTGGAAGAGGTGTTGCGCAAAGCGAATGGCAATCAAATTAAAGCCGCCAATATGCTTGGTATCAACCGGAACACTTTGCGGAAAAAACTGACGGAGTATGGCATAGATCCATCGCAATCGCGATGAACTGACTCGTCACTGCGCTAAAGCGTGACATTTTGGCTTCAATAGTGCTGTTTTTACAACGAAACTGTTGTATCAGAGCCACAATGAACCTGTCGTCGCCCTCTCCTGAAAAACGCCCTCCTGCTTGGCTTAGGCGTTTAACGCTGCTTGCTGAAGACGATAAAGCGATGAAGAGGGTGGAGTGGAGTGTCATCCTTCTCTTTCTTGCAACGGCAGCTGCTAGCTACGCTCTATTGAGCTCTCAGTCTGGACGGACTGACTTTATCTCTCCGCCGCTCACCGCAGCCTTGCTGGTAGCAAATTTGATTCCAGCCATTATTTTGCTGGTGTTGCTTGGTCGGCGAATGGCTAAGGGTAGGGCGGCAAAATCGGCGGTTGGAAGCAGCGGTCGTCTGCATGTACGCTTAGTTGCATTGTTCTCACTTGTGGCAAGTGTCCCCATGTTATTGGTGGTCATATTCGCTTCCTTGCTGTTTCAATATGGTGTTGAGTTCTGGTTTTCAGACCGAGCGCGGGGAATGCTCGAAAATGCGAACAGTTTGGCGCGCGGATATTATGATCAAAACAGGAAGGATGTAGGCGAAGAGACGATCACGATGGCTAGTGATTTGCGCAGTTTTCTGGCGGAAAAAGGGATTAATCATCCTGAATTTGCGGAAAATTATTCTTTTCAAGTGCTCACCAGAAAACTGAATGAATCAGCCATCATTCAATATGGACAAGACGATGTTGCGCGCACCGCTGCAGCGGTAAATCCAGATAATGAAGATCAGGATGCGAAAATTTCACAAGACGTGCTCCGAAAGTTGTTTGACGGACAAAATTACGTTGTTACGGCTAAGCCCAATAAGATTGAAGCGGTAACGGCACTGGACATCGAATCTCGTATTTTTCTCTATGCCGCGCGTGATTCTGATATGTTGGCTCTAAGCCAGTGGGAACGTGCACAGTCTGTTCTTGAGGATTATGATAATCTCTTTACGCGTTCTCGTAGTCTTCAATTACAATTCAACATCGCCTTGTTTTTGGTTTCGCTTTTTATCGTAGGCTTGGCCTTGTGGATTGCATTGGCGGTCGCTGACAGAATGGTGAGCCCCGTTGGAGATCTTGTCCACGCAGCAAAAAGGATTACGGAAGGCGATCTGGCAACGCGAGTGCCGACGCCGGTTACAAAAGATGAAATCGGTACATTGGGCAGGGCGTTCAACCGAATGACCGAGCGTTTGGAGACTCAAACCACCGCGCTGCTGACAGCAAATGAGCAGTTAGGCAGCCGCCGTGCTTTTATTGAGACGGTCCTGGAATCTGTGACTGCTGGTATAATAAGTTTGGACAAGTCCGGAAATGTGAGCCTGTTTAACTCTCGGGCACAGGCTCTACTGGCTAGGCAGAACGAGAACCTTCTAGAATCGCAAATATCAGAAGTAGCCCCTGAATTTGCTGCTCTCATTGACGATGGTGTTGAGAATTCAATTATCCAGTTTTCAACTGGTAATGAAGTTCGCACGTTGGAAGTAAAAATTGTCAGCGGAACGTCGGGATATGTAATTACTTTTGAAGATATTACGCAGCGGCTTTTGGATCAACGGCGTGCCGCTTGGTCTGATGTGGCCAGAAGAATTGCGCATGAAATCAAAAATCCGCTTACGCCTATTCAACTGGCAGCTGAACGATTGCAACGGCGCTTTGGTAGGAATGTTGAGGAAGGGGCAAGCGTGTTCTCTCAACTCACGGGCACGATCGTGCGACAAGTCGGTGATCTACGAAATATTGTTGATGAGTTTTCCTCATTTGCGCGGATGCCAAAACCCGTTTTTCGTGAGGAAAATCTTACCGACATCGTGAAACAAGCGATGTTCTTGCAAGAGGTTGCCCATCCCAAAATTCAGTTCCGTTTTGAAGCGGATGATCAGCATACGAGCCTGGTTTGCGATCGCAGACAACTGGGTCAGGCGCTTACTAACATCGTGAAAAATGCTGTCGAAGCTATCGAGCATAAGGCGGCGGGGAATGCTGATTATTCGATTGATGATGGTCAGATCATGATGGCGGTCCGTCGATTAGAGGAAGATATCGAGATCCAATTGGATGACAACGGAATTGGATTGCCGGCAGAGCGTGAACGTATTGTCGAGCCATATATGACTACGCGCGACAAAGGTACTGGGCTTGGTTTGGCTATCGTCAAGAAAATTGTTGAAGAACATTTTGGAACAATTGCGTTTACGGACTCTGTTTCATCCGAGCAGGGCAGTGGAACACGGGTTACAATAAGGCTCTGTCCTTCGAAGCTTGAACGTTTAGCGGAAGGATTAAGACAAGAGAGCTCGGTCACGGATAAGGCGAGACAGAGCACCGAAACATTATCCAAAACAACGGACCAAAAGCGTCCACAAGCAGAAAAATTACCCCCAGTTTAGAGGTTGAGAACATGGCATTAGATATTCTGATTGTTGATGATGAACCCGATATTCGTGAATTGATATCCGGTGTTCTGGAAGATGATGGCTATGAAACGAGAGTCGCGGGTGACAGCGATTCCGCATTGGCGGCTGTGAAAGAGCGCAAACCATCTCTCGTGTTGCTCGATGTTTGGTTGAGAGGGTCGCGTCTCGATGGATTGGAGCTGTTGACCGAAATCAAAAAAATTGATGCAAAATTGCCTGTAATCGTGATTTCTGGCCATGGAAATATCGATACAGCTGTAGCCGCAATATCCCAGGGCGCTGTTGATTTTATCGAAAAGCCCTTTGAAGCAGAGCATCTTATGCATTTGGTGGCCAGGGCTACAGAAACGGAGAGCCTGCGGCGTGAGAATGAGATACTAAAGGCGAGGGTCGGCTTTGCTGACGAACTTACCGGCAATAGTGCCGCGGTAAATGCCGTGCGTGCGACTTTGAAGCGTGTGGCGGGGACGGGTAGTCGATTGCTGATTTCTGGGCCAGCGGGTGTCGGCAAAGAGGTTGCAGGGCGTCTCATGCACAATTGGAGTACGCGTGCTAATGCTCCCTTCGTCACCATCAGCGCGGCTCGGCTATCACCTGAAAGTGTTGAAGAGGAGCTGTTCGGAACGGAGAAAAACGGCACGGTAGAAAAAATCGGCCTGCTTGAAGAGGCCCATGGCGGGACATTGTTCATCGATGAAGTGGCGGATATGCCGCTTGATACGCAAGGCAAAATCCTGCGCGTTTTAACCGAGCAAAGCTTCGTTCGTTTAGGCGGGACTCAGCGAGTAAAAGTCGATGTCAGAGTAGTATCTGCTACGTCGCGAAATTTGGACGAAGAGATTGAGGAAAAACGATTTCGGGAAGACCTATTTTATCGATTAAATGTTGTTCCCGTCGAGTTGCCACCTCTTAATCAGCGTCGCGAAGACATTCCTACATTGGTCGAGCATTATTCAGCCCGCTTTGCTGCCGATCAGCGATTGAATCCTCCTGAGATTTCAACTGAAGCCATGGCCGCACTTCAGGCTTGCGATTGGCCTGGAAATGTTCGCCAATTGAGAAATGTAATTGAGCGGACTATAATTTTGGCTCCGAAAGACAATTTTGCCAAGATCGAAGTTGAGATGTTGCCGCCTGAAATATTGGGTAATGATGACGACCTGGATCAAGGAGTGGCATCGCTAATGGGATCTCCACTGCGCGAAGCTCGGGAGAGTTTTGAGCGAGAATATCTGAAAGTTCAGATCAGAAGGTTCTCCGGAAATATCTCAAAAACCGCGAATTTCATCGGAATGGAGCGTTCAGCGTTGCATCGAAAGCTCAAAATCCTGGGACTTGCGACAAAAAAGAAGCAGAGCGTCGAATAACCTGTTGCCCGATTGCTGTTGTAGCTTCGGCAACAAATCCATATATATCCAATAAGCGGTACCCCCAATCACTTGAAACCGCCAACAAACCCTGTCTGCGGCCATTGTGCCGCCAAAAACCGGAAGTCAAAAATGACCGATAAATCAAACAATTTGCAAGATCTCTTTCTAAACTCTCTTCGTAAGTCAAAAATGCCAGTCACCATGTTTCTCGTAAAAGGAGTGAAACTGCAGGGCATTGTCACATGGTTTGACAATTTTTCCGTTTTGCTGCGGCGTGATGGCCAGTCACAACTGGTCTACAAGCATGCCATTTCTACGATCATGCCGTCACAAAGTCTCGATATGCAGGCTTTTTCTGATCTGATGGATCGTGCCAAGGCTAAAAATGGGGTCCTTCAAGAAGTTTTCCTGACAGCCGTTCGGGACAGTAATGATCCCGTCACCATGTTTCTCGTAAATGGTGTTATGCTTCAAGGTGAAGTTGCAGCTTATGATTTGTTCTGCATTTTGCTTGAACGAGAGGGCTTGGCGCAACTTGTTTACAAGCATGCAATTTCCACAATCCAGCCAAGTGGTGCCATCAATTTGGCCGATTACAATCACACCGATGAAGGCTCCCATTGATACCATTTGAAAAAAATGACCTAGACGGCACCAAAGACCTAGCAGTCATTATTCATCCCGACTTGGGAGCATTGAAGCAGAGCGCGCTAGACTATCGGTTGGAGGAAGCTATTGGTCTTGCGCTTGCAATTGGCCTTGAAACTGCGTCTGCACGATATTTCTCGGTTCGCAATCCAAAACCGGGCACGCTATTTGGCTCAGGGCAGGTTGGGCAGATCAGGACAATATTGGCGCAGGAAAATGCCAACATACTGATCGTAGACGGTACTTTAAGTGCGATACAACAACGCAATTTGGAAGAAGAGCTCAAGGTCAAGGTTATTGATCGTACCGGTCTGATACTAGAGATTTTCGGTGCCAGGGCTGCGACGGCGGAGGGTCGTCTGCAGGTCGAATTGGCGCATCTCGATTATCAAGCTGGGCGGCTTGTGCGCAGCTGGACTCACTTGGAACGTCAGCGTGGCGGCTTTGGTTTTTTGGGCGGTCCTGGCGAGACTCAAATCGAATCTGATCGACGGATGATCCGCGATCGCATGGCAAAACTGCGTAAAGATCTCTCCCATTTACGGAAAACCCGAACGCTTCATCGCTCACGGCGTCAAAAAGCGCCGTGGCCCGTAATTGCACTGGTTGGTTATACAAACGCTGGAAAGTCGACACTTTTCAACCGTTTGACCGGCGCAGAAGTGTTGGCTGAAGATTTGCTATTTGCGACACTAGATCCAACCATGCGGCAGTTTCCACTGCCGGGCTATGATAAGGCGATTATGTCGGATACGGTTGGGTTCGTATCTGACCTTCCCACACAATTGGTAGCAGCTTTCCGAGCAACACTGGAAGAGGTGACCGCAGCCGATGTAATAATCCACGTTAGAGATATATCTCATACGTCCAGCGAAGGGCAGGCGAGAGACGTTGAGCAAATTCTGCAGGATTTGGGCGTTGAGCTGCAGGATGGGGAGGGTGTCCCTATCGTCGAAGCTTGGAACAAGATTGATCTGATAAACTCAGACGAGCCAAATGCTGTGAAACTGCCCAAACATATTCCTGACAATGTCTGCTTGATATCAGCTGTTACAGGTGAGGGGATAGATAATCTGATCGAGATGATAACAGAAAATCTGTCACGAAATCACAATATAGAAACTGTGACGCTACCAGTTTCTGACGGAAAACGTCTGGCATGGTTGCATGAACATGGCCGCGTTTTGGAATCGGAACAAGCTAATGATGATCTGGTGCTGGCGGTGCAGATGTCCAATAGAAACTGGGGGCGTTTCCATTCGCTCTAAAGTGACGTTTTGGCCCTTTGCCACTCTTCTTCCAGTTCATCGATCGACATGTCGTTCATGTCTTGTGAAACAGACTTCTCGACTTTTCTAAAGCGCTGCGAGAATTTTTCTGTCGCTTCGGTCAAGGCCTGTTCGGCATCAACCCGATAGTGCCGCGCAAGATTTACTGCCGAGAATAACAGGTCACCAATTTCCTCATGAATTTCGTCTTCGCTTTTGGCTTGCTCTACCTCATCAAGTTCTTCGAGCAGCTTGGCTTTGACCGGTGCCTTATCAGGCCAGTCAAAACCGACACGGGCGGCACGTTTTTGAATTTTCTGTGCACGCAGTAGAGCGGGCAGGGCCAAGGCAACGCCATCCAATGCGCTCGAATTGCCGGTTTCTATGCGTTCGGCGGCTTTTATCTCTTCCCAGCCTGGGCTTTCCTGTTTTTCTCCAAAGATATGCGGATGCCGCCTTATCATTTTCTCGCAGATAGCATGGACGACATCCTCAAACGAGAAATGGCCTTTATCTGATGCAATCTGGCTGTGGAAAACTACCTGTAGTAACAAATCGCCGAGCTCGTCTTTGAGCGCGTCCATGTCCTTTCGCGTTATAGCATCAGCGACTTCATATGCTTCTTCGATTGTGTAGGGCGCAATCGTTTCAAAAGTTTGGACTGTATCCCATTCGCAACCAGTATCTGGGTCGCGTAGGCGGCGCATGACTTCGAGAAGAGGGGAAATCAACTAACTATCCATTCCAATATTAAAAAGATTGATAATATATATTATGTTAAATTATTCTCTACGTGCGCGGGCGGGCGGTTCCAATATCATCTCACCCTGTTCTACCCGCCAACTCTTCATTTCGGACAGAAAATTCATTCCAAGTACATTAGAATCGCCAAATGCCTCGGCCACCACGATTGGTAGGTCCAAAGCCATCATTGGTCCAACACGCAAAGATTGTATCTTTCCACGCTGCGCTTCAACTGTACCATTGGCTGTATCCAGATATGTTGGGAAACCACCTTCATTGATTTCAACTTTTGCAGCACGGGCGGTTTTCAAAGTCATCGCGGTCGTTGTAGCGCCGCTGTCGATCAAAAACCGCACAGGCATGCCGTTAACTTCTGCGTCCGCCCAATAATGACCATCAGCCGATTGGCGGATTTTCAATGTATCACCCACGACTTGCTGGTCATTTGCGCCGGTTAGTTCTCCTGTAACTTTGTTCCAGACGCCGACAATTTCATGTTGATATGAAAAAATGACAATAAAGATCGCGAAAATCACCACCCAGCTTAGTGCTGAACGGACAATCTCGCCAAAACCAATGCGCCGCGAAAACAGCGCACTACCCACCAGTACCAAGGCACCGATTGCAAAAACCAGGTTTATGTTTTGATCTTCCGTCACAACTAAATCTCTATCACATAACCATCATATGCTGGGCGAATATCTTTCGGCAATATGGAACAAAGATGATTATAGTCCATCGATTTGTCCATATGCGTAAGCAAGCTCAAACCAGGCTTCACGGCGTTAATGAATTCAAGCGTCATTGCCAAATGAGCATGGGTCGGATGTGGCTTTTCACGTAAGGCGTCGACGACAAAGACATCACTATTCGAAAAGATATTGCGCATGCCGTCTGTCACTTCGCCAAAATCGGTCGCATAGGAAATGGACTTTCCGTCATGTTCAAACCGGAGCCCTGCAGAAGTTATTCCCCCATGGGGTTGGTCAACGGTTTTTACTCGGATATCTCCGAATTCAGTTACGTTTTCGAGAATATGGCCATCGCAGATGGAAGGATAATATTTGTGACCTTCAAAGGCATATTTGAAACGGCGTTTTAAACTATCTAGTGCAAAATCACGCGCATAGGCAGGAATCGGTTCACGTTTCTTCTGAAAAACCTGTCTCAAGTCATCAATGCCATGGCAATGATCGGCATGGTCATGCGTCCAAATGACGTGATCTATTGAATCAATACCACAGGCCAGAAATTGAAAACGTAAATCGGGAGATGTGTCGACCAATATACGAGTGGTCGAGCTTTCGACGATGATAGACACCCTGCTCCGCCGGTTTTTGGATTCATTTGGATCGCAATCGCCCCAGTCATTGCCAATTCGCGGCACACCAGAAGACGTGCCACAGCCCAGAATAATCAACTTTAGAGCCAAAACTAAGGACGTGCCTTGTTGAACAAATTGTAGAAATTCTCTGTGGTTACCCCGCAAAGTTCAGAATAGCTTTCTCCACGTAAGTCAGCGAGAAATCTAGCCGTATCGGCAACAAAAGCTGGCTCGCCCGTCTTACCACGATGCGGTACAGGTGCTAAAAAAGGAGCATCTGTCTCGACCAGCAAACGATCCGGAGGTAGTTCCGCCGCCGTAGCCTGCAAATCTTTGGCGTTTTTGAAAGTTACAATACCCGAGATTGAGATATAAAGCCCTAAATCCAAAGCCTTATGAGCAAAATCTTCGCTGGCCGTGAAGCAGTGTATGACGCCGGTATAGGCACCCTGCTCCATTTCTTCGGCTAAAATGGCGGCCGTATCTTCTTCAGCATCTCGCGTATGCACGATGATCGGTAATCCGGTTTCGCGTGCGGCATGTATATGCGTCCGAAAACTTTGCCTCTGCTGATCGCGATCGCTGTGATCATAATAATAGTCTAAGCCGGTTTCACCGATGGCGACGACGCGTTTATGTTCGGCTTCTTTGACCAATTTGGCCAAATCAATGTCAGGATGGGCGTCGGCCTCGTGGGGATGGATGCCTATACTGGACCAAACATCGCTCTCACGTTCTGCTGTGGCAACTATATCTCGCCACTCGCTTTCACGAGTTGAAATGTTCAGCATAGCAGTAACGCCGCTGCCGCGTGCGCGATCAAGCACAGCACTCTGATCTTCGACCAAACCTTTGTAATTTAGGTGGCAGTGGCTGTCGACGAGCATTGGTCTAACCTTCCGCTTGAGATGCTGGCATTTCCAGACGTGGAAAGACTCCGTTCGGAGCTGGAAGGGTCAGTCCGGACTCGATAGCATTCCCCATGTCACAAAATGATCGTTTGTCAGGGCTCTGCGACAGCAGGCCCAGCATCTTGTCACAACTCTCTGGAATGACCCAACGAAGCATTATAGCAAGCTGACGAATAGATTCCGCCGTGTAGTAGAGTACCGTATCAGCTCGCGCAGGATCAGTTTTCCGCAAAGCCCAAGGGGCCTGATCTGCAAAATATTGATTTGTCGCGCTGAGCCTCTCGCGCAGCAGATCAATGGCTGCGTGGATCGGATATTCGCCATTACCCATCAGTGATCTTATATCCGTGAAACAGGATTCCAATTCGCCAATAAGCTGTTCTTCTGCATCGGTTTTTTCGCCTGCTATCGGTATTTTTCCATCACAGTTTTTGGCGATCATCGAGAGACTGCGCTGTGCTAGATTTCCGAAATTATTGGCAAGATCTGCATTTGTCTTTGTAACGATCATGTCTGCGGAATAGCTTCCATCTTTTCCGAAAATCACTTCGGACAAAAGGAAATAGCGCAATTGATCCACACCAAAAGCGTCAGCAAGTGCGATCGGATCCACCACATTGCCAACTGATTTGGACATTTTTTCTCCACGGTTGAGTAAAAAACCATGCCCAAATACCTGCTTGGGTAATGGCAAATCCGCACTCATCAGAAAAGCGGGCCAGTAAATGGTATGAAAACGCACAATATCTTTACCGATAATGTGATTGATATCGCCACCGTTTGACCAGAATTTCGGATAAAGCTCTGTTTTGTCTGGATAACCCAGACCTGTAAGATAGTTAGTCAGAGCATCGACCCAGACATACATGACATGATTTTCGCTGTCGGGTACTTTCACGCCCCAGTCGAAACTGGTGCGAGAGATCGACAAGTCTTTGAGGCCGCCTTCGACAAATTTGATCATCTCATTGCGCCGGCTATCAGGCTTGAGGAATCCTGGATTTTCCTTGAAAAGCTTCAGCAATGGTTCCTGATATTTGGATAGACGAAAGAACCAGCTCTCTTCAACGGTCCATTCGACCGGTGTACCTTGGGGTGACAGCTTTTCCCTGTTTCCCCCTTCCCCTTCGGCCTCTATCAACTCGCTTTCGTCATAATAGGCCTCGTCGCGAACGGAGTACCAGCCCTCATATTTGTCGAGATACAGGTCACCCTTATCTTGCATTGCTTGCCATATGGCTTGGCTGGCTTTGTGGTGATCGGCTTCGGTGGTGCGGATAAAACGATCATAAGACACGTTAAGTTTATCGCACATCACAATGAATTGATTTGCCATTTCATCGGCAAGATCTTGAGGCGATTTACCCTTTTCGTTGGCAGCCTGCGCCATTTTTAGACCATGCTCATCTGTTCCCGTTTGAAAGCGAACTTCTCGGCCAGACAATCGTTGGAACCGCGCAATAGCATCTGTTGCGATGGCTTCATAAGCATGGCCGATATGTGGTGGACCATTGGGGTAGCTTATCGCCGTTGTTATGTAAAAAGGCTGAGACATGATGGGCTTTCTCGAATCTTGAACGGCGCTGCCGATTATCGCTTCTCTTTATGCGCGCCTGTCGGGTTCGGCAAGCGATCCCATCAAGCTGCCTAAACGAAATATGACGGCCTGATTGTCGAGCGCTTTGGGAACGGCCATCGCAGCTAGATCGCAAGCCTCTTTCCACGTATCTATGGATTTAAAAGATGGATTGTTCGCAGGTGGGACTGCTTCAGCTTTAATATGTTGTGCAATCATGCTCGGTGCTCGAGACAAAAATGCCTGATATCTTGGTGTTGCCGCTTTTAGAGATAATTTGCGCGCAAGATCACTCTTGATTTGATTGTTTCTGTCGCCCGTGTGCATGATATCGCGAGCCAGACTTTCCAATTCAGCGAGACCGGCATCAATATATTGCAAAGCCTTACCTGGTGCACCTTCACCTGCTGCTATTAATGCGCTCAGTTCATCCTGAGGCAATTCGGGAGAAATCGTTGTCAGAACGCGCTCCATTTGACTGTCGTTAAGAGGATCGAAGCGCAAAATCTGGCACCGTGACCTGATAGTCGGGAGTAGGCGCTCAGGCGTATGGCTGACTAGCAGAAAAATAGTATTTTCCGGCGGTTCTTCGAGATTTTTGAGCAAAGCATTGGCACCGCCACGTTCAAGATCATCAATCGCATCAATGACGACAACACGGTACCGGGAAATGGAAGCCTGTGTGGAGAAAAGCGATTGAAGGCTCCGAATTTGAGCAATTGAGATATTGCGCTTTAGTTCATGCTCTTCGAGGGAGGCTATCCCTTCTTCACGCGCCTTTTTGTCCTCTTTGTCGGTTTTTCCGCCGCGTTGGACAAGCCTGAAGTCGGGGTGAGAGCCCGCTGCGAGAAGCTTGGCGCTTTGGCTCATATCGTTCAGGTCAAAACCATCACTGGTCGATAATTCTCTGGCCTGCGAGTCCAACAAAAACTGAGCTGCTTGCTTTGCAAAGCCGGCTTTCCCAACTCCCTTCGGTCCGGCTAATATCCACGCGTGATGCAGCGTTCCCTTATCATAAGACTGACGGAATATGCGCTGTGCTTTCTCATGACCTAGGAATGACGTCATGCCGTCAACCTATCAGATCGTTTAAGATGTGCATAATATCTGTTGTAACATCTTCCGGTGATTGCGCAGCATCAATTAGCTTCACGCGGTCAGGTTCATCTTTTGCATATTCCCGAAATTTGGCCATCACGGAATGATGATAGTCACTGTCACGCCCTCCTATGCGATCGCTGTCACCGCGATCACGTGCTTCTGCACGGCGTGCGGCGACTTCCTCTGGCAAATCTAGAATGAATGTACGATCCGGCATCAAGCCGCCACTGCCGACTTTGTGGAGCGCCATAATGTCAGCGTCATTCAATAGTCCGCTAACGCTTTGATAAGCGCGACTACTGTCAATGAAACGATCACTTACGATCCACTCTCCTCTTTCGAGAGCTGGTACGACCAGGGACTGGCAATGCTCCGCTCGTGCAGCAGCAAAAAGCAAGGCTTCCGTGCGCATGTTCCATTTATCTTCATGGCCCGTAAGCAAGAGATCTCGGATTATTTCTGCACCTGGTGTCCCACCTGGCTCACGAGTAAGGTGAACAGTGATACCCTTACTTTCTAACGAACGGGCTAACGCTTTGGCTTGTGTGGACTTACCAGTCCCCTCCCCACCTTCCAGGCTTATGAAACGTCCAATCATGTTTCTATCCAATGCCAAATAGCGATTTCAGTCCAATCCAGACACGTCCAAAAAAGCCGGCTTCATCAATTGCCTCAGCCGCAACCAACGGCATAGATTGTTCGCCGGAATCTGCTGTGGAAACGATCAGCGTTGCAATTGCTTGACCTTTTTCGATCGGAGCCTTGATAGGTCCATTATATCTTACCTTCATGGAATACTCACCGTCCGAACCTTTTGGCAAAGTGGCAAAAAGATCTTTTGGTGCAAGAAGGTCTACTGAAGAAGAGTCACCCAACTGAATTTCTGCAGTCTGGACTTTTGCTCCTTTTTTAAACAGGGCTCTCTGTTCCCAGGCGTTAAAGCCCCAATTCATGAACTTTACGGATTCTGCACTGCGGCCGCTATAGCTGTTGAGACCGGCCAATACGGAAACAATCCGCCGCCCTTTTTGTTCTGCAGATCCCGTAAATCCAAAGCCAGCCTCTTCAGTATGGCCGGTCTTCAAACCATCGGCTCCCGCGATCTTGCCGAGCAAAGGATTGCGATTGGGTTGCGTGATTGGCTCTCCGCTGTTCGTTTTGCCCCATGTGAATTCGGTAAGTCCGAAAAAGTCCTTATAAAGCCCAGGAAAATCGTCGTAGAGACGCTTGCCAAGCATACCCAGGTCGCGTGCAGTCACCATTGTTTTACCTTCATCAGGCCATCCGGTACTGTTTCCAAACCGGCTGTTCTTCATCCCGATACGTTTGGCCGTTTTGGTCATTATGTCCGCGAAGTTTTCCTCGGTGCCCGCAATCTCTTCCGCAAGAACTACGCTCGCGTCATTGCCAGAAAGCGTGATGACACCATGTAACAAGTCTTTGACCGTCGGTTGGTCGTTCACGCCCAGAAACATAGTAGATCCCTGTCCTTGCCACTTTTGCCAAGTAGCGCGTTGGATATTCACCTTTTTATCGAGCTCCAGCTTGCCTTTCGCTATTTGATCAAATGCCACATAAACAGTCATCATTTTGGCCATCGATGCTGGTGGGATCTGCTTGTCGGCATTTTTTTCGAACAAAATGGCGCCCGATGACAGGTCCGTCATATAGGCTATGGGTGCTTCCGTTTCATATTTCGGCGCCGCTATGGCAATGGAAGAAATAGCGATAAGTGGCAGTGAAGCCAAATAGATCTTGTTCATCAATATCCCGGTTTCAAATCAGTAAAGGCATCCTGCACCTGGCTAGTTTGCCCGCAGGATTCTCGCTTCGTTATAGCCGCGCTTTTGTGCCTGTGCGAGTCCCGCTTTTGCATCATCTGTCGTTGCATAAGGACCGTAACGAACCCGCCAAATGCTACCATTTGCACCAGATATTACCTTAGCTCCGATTTGCCGGGCCAGGGCGTCTGCACGTGCTTTGTTTGAGAAGGCTGCAACTTGGACAACATATTGACCCGATGAAGAGGTCTTTTTTGTTGGAGAAGGTTTAGGCTTTGAAACAGTGGGTTTCCCGGCCTGTTCGACGATGAATTTGCCGGCATTTTTTTGTGAAGATATCGGAACATTATTTGATACCGGAACATAAGAAGCACCAACGCCGCTATTGTTGACTTGCGCAGTCTCAACCGGTCGAGATATCTGTCGATCGGGCGCTTTTGCAGTGGGCAGCTTGGCGAGATTTTTCCGAAGGATGGACAATAGTGAATCCGGTGTATCAATGCGTTGGGTTGCAGCCGCACCGCTGCGAAGCACAGCCCGTTCCTGTTCGTTAGGATTCACCTTTCGCACGCGAACGCCAGCAACGCCTTTGCGATCAATGCCAAGTTGTTTTGCAGCGCCATGTGACAAGTCAATCAGACGATCATTTGCAAAAGGTCCGCGATCATTTACCCGAACGAGGATTGTACGCCCGGTGTCCAAGGCGGTAACCTCGACATAGGTTGGAAGCGGCAGGGTTTTGTGCGCTGCGCTTATTCCGTCGGGATTGAAGGTTTCTCCATTGGCGGTTGAATTTCCGGCAAGTTCTTGCCCATACCAGCTGGCATATCCAACCTCGTCATAGCTGGCGACGTCTTCCGGTGTGTAGGTTTTTCCGCCCACTGCATAAGGCTTTCCAATTTTGACCGGAAAATCTGATATAGCGGTTGCAATCGGAGCCGAGGAAGCGCGTGATATCCGATTGTCAGTATTGTCATTAATGCCGTCGATCGAACCACAACTTGTAAGAAGCGCTGTAAATGCAGTTGCCTGAAATACTCTATTTGCGAATTTCATCTGCCAACAACCCCACTGATAACGCATAAAAATTTGAGCAATTATAATCTAATATCACACGGTAATTTCCGGTTAGTAAATATGCCGTTTTCCCCGGTCCATCGGGCTCAAGCAGCGTGGCCATAGTGCTATCCTTGAGACTGCGCCCAGATTTTGGTGCCAAACCCAGAGCGCGCCACTCAGCCATAGTCTTCCACTGGCTGTGGCGTTCATGCACCCGTGGGCATCTTACGGCTTTGGTTTTGTTTTCTATAGAAGCGCGACTAAGTGATGCCGGAACGCGAACAGCGATACCCCAAGGCTCTCCTCTTCTCCAGCCAGCGTTCACAAAATAATTCGCAATTGATGCGACCGCGTCAAATTCACTGTTCCAAATGTCCGCATATCCGTCTCCGCTGCCATCCTTGGCCAGCTTGAGGTAAACAGACGGCAAGAATTGCGGCTTACCCATGGCCCCTGCCCAACTGCCTTTCATAGCTGATTGTGGAACACCATTATCAATCATCTTTAGAACTGCCAAAAATTCTGCCTCAAATAGCGTCCGTCTTCTGCCCTCATACGCGAGTGTTGCGAGCGCTCGGGGGATATCAAAATTTCCGGTGATCCGACCATAGTTCGTCTCATGCCCATAAATGGCCATAATCATTGGACCAGGAACGCCAGTTTCTCGTTCGACTTCAGCAAGTTTCGAAATCAGCTGACGATATTTGGCTTTCCCACCATTGATCCGAGCTGCATCGACATGTCGGCGCTTATAGGGTGCAAATGGTGGAATCGCGCTATTGGGCCGACCGCCAGGCTGCGATTGATCCAACTGAATAACGCGAGGGTTGTAGGTAAGCCCCGGTAAGACCCTGTCCAAAGTCCTTTGGCTGACTCCCTGTTGAAGCGCTTTACGGCCAACCTGCTGCATGTAGTTGTCAAAGCTCGTAGACGACTGGGCGATGGCTGAGTTGTTGCTGATACTGGAGGGTAAAGTAAGAAATGCAAGTGTGCCAAAAGCAATTGCAAAGGTGAAACGCATGGAAAACTTCCCTTCTTCAATATGTTATCGCACAAACCTGACTGCGGGGGAATCCCCAAATATCGCAATTTGCAAACCAGTTATCCGATAAGCGATCGGAAACTCCGCTATAGCATGGCTTTTCGAGATGGTTCATTTTTTTGGTAAATTTAGCGTCCTACAGATCCAGAAAAATTCGCCATAAAATCTTTGCGCTTTTGAAGGGAGGACGCTAGTAGGCGTTCGGCTAGAGCGGACAGGTGGCAGAGTGGTCGAATGCACCGGTCTTGAAAACCGGCGAGGGTGCAAGCTCTCCGTGGGTTCGAATCCCACCCTGTCCGCCAGCTATTTCAATTCAATCCTCGACCAGTTTTATGTGTTTGATGATCAAGTTCGTCTACAAACGGGACATGCTTCGTTCCCGATATGGCAAAGATGGTTTTTTGCTTTCCAAATCTAATGTCAAATAATACCGTAGCCCATTGTAAGATTGGAATTTAAAACAATGCGTTACCGGGCGGATATAGATGGGCTGAGAACGGTAGCTGTCATCCCAGTTGTATTATATCACGCAGGAATTGCGGGCTTTAGCGGCGGTTTTGTTGGCGTCGATATATTCTTTGTTATTTCTGGTTTTCTAATCACCAACGTCATTCAGTCGGACCTGGAGAAACAACAATTCTCCATAATCAATTTCTATGAGAGAAGGATCCGGCGAATATTTCCAGCGCTGGTGGTCGTTTTCGCGACTTCGTTGGCTATTGGCTATTTTCTTCAACGGCCAAACGAATTCAGCGACATGGCATTGAGCATAGTCGCGGCGTCGTTTTTTGTTTCAAATATCTTTTTCTGGAAAAGCACTAACTATTTCGCCACCGAGTCCATTGAAGCACCGATGTTGCATACATGGTCGCTTGCGGTCGAGGAACAATTCTACATATTTTTCCCGTTGCTACTAATCGTTCTGGCCAGGACAAATTTTCGAAAAATACCGCTGTTGACAGCCATCGCGGTTGTTTCTTTTATCGGTGCATCCGTGCTTGTTTTCTATAAGCAAAGCGCGACCTTTTATCTGCTTCCAACGCGCGCTTGGGAACTCTTAATCGGGGCACTGCTGGCTCTTGGGATCGTGCCGGAAATCAAGTCTGTTCAGATGCGAAAGGGTGCTGCTTTTCTGGGTGTGCTTCTCATTATTGTTCCCATTTTTACCTATACAGAGAAGACAGTATTCCCAGGGATTGCTGCGCTTCCTCCAACGATCGGAGCAGCATTGATCATTTGGAGCGGTACTATGGGAGGCGGGTTCGTTCATCAACTTTTGTCATCCCGGCCTTTCACCTTATGTGGTCAAGCATCCTATTCCTTGTATCTTTGGCATTTTCCGCTGTTGGCGTTTGCAATCTATGCTCGCGGTGGAGAGCTTAGTACTTTCGAAGCGTTGGTGGTTTGCGCGCTATCTCTTGTGCTTTCTTTGCTCTCACTGAAATTTGTCGAACGTCCATTCCGAAAAAGGCGGAGTCAGATCAAAGGCCGCAGTTTTGCTGTTCCAATTGCTGTGTCAGGGCTGTTGCTCGTCACAATCTCATCTTACGCCATTTATGCCTATCAAGGCATGCCGTCGCGGCTTGATGATCGTTCCGCCAAGTTTGTGCGCGTCAGCGATGATGAAACCCGACACCCCAAATCTTGCATGAGCCTCGACAACGTCATTGTTGATCCCGGTGACGCATGTTTGATGGGTGACCGGAGCACGGCTCCAAAGACCCTGCTTTGGGGCGATTCTCATGCAATGGTAACGGCCACATCAATGAACACTGCCGCGGTTTCGAAGAATCAATCTTTTCTGTTTGCGGCTACCGCTGATTGTCCACCAGGCGCAGACTTTGCCATTCGCCCTACGAGTGAATTGACATCCAGCCAGTCTTATCAGTTTTGCAATGATTATAATGCCAAAATGCTGGAATTGGCTATTAATGACAATGGGATTCAGACTGTTGTGCTTTCTTCACGTTGGACCAATTGGCGGATAGGCGAGGCTCATAATCCAGCTGAAGGCGATGTCGAAATCTTGCTTGAAGATGATTTGAGTGAAGCTAAGGAAAATGCGGATAACCGGCCGATATTTATCCGAGGCTTCACCAACCTAGTCGAGCAGCTAATTGCTGCAGATAAAGAGGTATATATCGTCGGACCGTTACCGGAACCTGTGTTTAACGTGCCATATCGGCTTTATCTTCAGAATCTTGGTTTGCAGCATGTCGATAAGAATATAACTCTAGAAAATTATAGCGAACGACATGCGGTCATTCTAAAAATCTTTGCAGAAATTTCAGATAAATACCCGGTTAAGTTCATATGGCCCCATGAAGCATTATGTGTTGATGACAAATGCCCGATTGTAGATGGTAATGAAGCGGTCTTTTTCGATCACAATCATTTGTCTGTCCATTCTGCGGAAAAAATTGCCTCGATTTACGAAGGTGTTTTTGATGTTAGCCAGTAGCGTCTCGGCTGTGGAGACGGATATCATAAGATTTCATATTGGCACGATTTCGACGCGGGGCTTGCAGGGCTGCGATTTTAGCGGTTAGAGCGAGGATGATATTTGTCGATATTAAATGAAACCGTTCAGGGCGCTTAGTGGGGAACAATGATGCGAGACGAAAAGCGCAAAGTTCATTCTATCCAGTTTTTGCGTTTTGTAGCAGCAACTCTAGTTGTTCTGTTTCATGCTCATTTGGCAATTTCAAATCGGTTGCTTCCCTCACCTGCTGATGAATATGAATTATATCTGTTTGGTTTCGGCGCGGTCGGCGTCCATATTTTCTTCGTTATCAGCGGATATATTATGGTTTTGACCAACTCGAAACCTGGTAAGAGTTTCGATGCCCCCCGTTTTTTCAAAAAACGGATCATCAGGATCTATCCCATCTATTGGTTGTTGCTCGCACTCTACATCATCGTAAATTCCATCATCGGAGATGGTTATGATTTTTCCGTTGGTGAATTGCTTGCTGCGTCGCTGTTAATTCCCGGTCATGCGTCGCTCGTAATTGGGCCGGCTTGGACTTTGTCGTTTGAAATGTATTTTTATCTGATATTTGGCGTCGCGCTTATGATTGGTCTGTTTCGCGGTATATTGATGCTGTCGGTTTTTTTCTGCGCAATGATCATGTTGGGGATCGCAGCAGGACCATTCCAACAGCCGCTGGCTATGGTCACCAGCAGTTTGTTGATTGAGTTTATCTTTGGCGCATGGATCGCCTATCTCACGATAAATTGGAAACTGCCACGATGGCTTGGTTTGGCTGCCATCCTTGGATCGATTGGCCTGTTTGCGGCAGGTTTGGCAGTTGGCTACGAAACACTTCCCAGCATAATTATATGGGGAATTCCCAGCGCACTTCTAATATTGGGTGTAGTGGTGGTCGAAGACTATCATGTTCCATCATTCGTACGGAAACTCTCTCCTTTGGGCGATAGTTCCTACACGCTCTATCTGGCTCATATATTGATGATTACGCTGCTAATTGCTGTTGCTAAACCCGCTGGACTTTCATCGGTCCCCATTTTGATCATGACGGCAATATTCGGTGCGATATCGGTTTATCTCTCTCATGTTTTCCATCTGAAAATAGAAGCACCAATGACCAGATTTCTGACTGAGTGGTCCGATGGAGGTTTTAAGTTTCGTCGGATGAGCCCGCGATAATGCCGCTGCCCGACTTTGCCTAGTAAGCGTTAGGGTGGATGAGCACCTTAGCCGTACCGAACAAGATGGTGACGTCTCTCCACATTCTCCAACCTTCAAGATATTCAAGATCGGATTGCAGTCTCGCTTCCAAATCTTCCTGATGATTTGTTGCACCACGAAAGCCTCTGATTTGTGCTAAACCTGTAATTCCAGGTTTTAAAGCATGGCGCAGCCAATAGCGCTGGTTGATCTCCCAGAAAAGCTTGTCACCAGCCAGGGAACCCAATGCGTGCGGACGTGGGCCGACAACACTCATCTCGCTGCGAAGCACATTTATCAGCTGCGGCAACTCATCAATGCTGGTCTTGCGAATAAAATTACCGACCCGTGTAATCCTCTGATCATTCAACCTTGTCGACTGGTCGCCGTTTTTGTCTCCATCTGCTGCTTGCATACTGCGGAATTTGTAGATGTTGAAAATGCGATTCCCCTGCCCCACCCTCGGTTGGCGGAACAAGACCGGGCCGGGGCTGTCCAACTTTATTGCAATAGCGACAATCAAAAGGAGCGGCGCCAAGAAAATCAGTAGTGGAATTGTGATCGCGAGATCAAATGCGCGCTTTTTGAGCCGATTGACGAGGCTCAATGTACCTCTGGACACAACCAATGTGTCTTTCCCGTCAAAATCTCCAAGGCCAATGGCGCCAAGATTATTGGCGCCGCCAACCAGCAATTCTCCGGTAACGTCAGAGCCTTTGAGGAACAAAGCCCAATCTGATCTGCGCTCTCTTGTGCACGCGACGATGATACGATCATATCCCTTTACGACTTCCGAAAGATGTGAAAGCATATGAGGGTCCATGGGATCAGGGTATAATTTCTCAGCTTGCGCATCGACGCAATACATGCCTTTTTCAAAAGCGATTGGCGGTACACCATCGATTATCAACAGCTGATCGATGACGATCCCGCGTAGTTTCCACCAGATGATTTGATGTACGATGAAACGCCCAACAGCCAATAAAATAGTGCTGGACGCAAATGCAAAGGCAAAGGCCAGACGAGAAATGTCGGTCCCGGTTTGAGAGAAAAATGTGAACATCATTACGATTAATGCTGTCGCAAAAAGCGCAGAAAACGGTCTCCGAACACTTTCTGAAAGGCTTTTCAGTGAGCCAATTGAATAAGAGTCTCTCGTGAAGGCGAACATCAGGAAGATCGGAACGACCAGCAAAACGATATGATAGCCTTGCGGTGATAGCCATTTATCTTCTCTCAGGAAGCTGGCCATCAGAAAGCCTGCGACTATGGCGGCGACATCGAGAATTTGTAGCAATGCATATAGAGACAGACGAACAGACTTAAGGGACCAGCGCTCCGCTGTCCGACTGTCCATTCGTTGTTCGGAAAAAGGGTAACTCTCGTTCAACTAACGCACCATATATCATCGCATAACCGTGCAACCCAGTTATTCGATAGAGCAAAAAGCGCCGTAAGGCCACAAACTAATGATTTGTTAACCTAAATCCTGCAACCCTATGATCTATTGCAGGTTTTTATAGAAAAATTAGCCATATTAGTGCTGCCAAAGCGGCCAGAAGCCCCAAATAGCCGACATAACGAGAAAGAGCTCCGAGGAGCTTCTCCGCTTTTGTCTCACTGATGATAGCGAATTTTTGATCAACAGTGTTGTGATCATCCGTATGAATTGAAACTGCCATATTTGCACGACCCCTCGCTAAAAAGCCGGTGCAACATTTGCCTATATCCGCATTTTTGCGTCTTATATCGGCTGAAGAACCGGTCTAATCAAAGGGGTTAAAGGCAACTAAACAACCCCTATAGCAACCATATTGATCAAAGTTGCAGGTATATGCAAATAGATTTTGCAAATTTTTCCAACAATTCATGACTTGAGTAAAAATAGGTTGGGAAAATTGCAGATTGCGATTGGCAGACAATAGTCATTTAGCGAGCGATGTAGAGGCCCAAAGCTATAAGCCCGCCCCACATAAATAGGCTGCTTGCAACTATTATCGAGATACTGGACAAGCCGCTATATTTTTCAAACGGTTGAGCTTCAGCATGATCGACATATTGTGCTTCCAGCTGCTGTTGCAATTGCCGTGCTGGCGATGCTGTATATTGAGTCGACGATCCATTTACAGAAGCTACGTTCGCACCGTCTTTGACATTTTTCGTTTCTTTCTCAGCAATGAAACTATCGTCATATCGGATTTTTCGTGCATGCATATGTGGGCCTCCGAAAAGGAGATTGCCCCGAAACTGGTTTCCCAATCGTTAATGCATGAAAATTCCAGAAGAAATCAGAATTGGAGTAAATTTAAAGGGGTAGCTCCAGTCGCCCAACCAGATCATAAAAAAGGGCCGACCCCTTCGGACCGGCCCTTTTGTAATTTCCAATTTGATTTACTTAAGCTGGCGCAAGAGCAACTTTGCTCGAACGACGGCGGCGCATCGCTGTGCCAATTGCTCCAAAGCCAAAGATCATGAACGCCCATGTGGCTGGTTCAGGAACAGCGTTTACAGCAAAGTTATCAAATTCGAATGAGTTCTTTTCTGATGAAAATTGCAGTTTTTTCGCAGAACCCAGGTCACCATCGGTGAAGCTAAGCGTTACAATCGGATTGAGCTCTTCTGTTGTATATGGCAAACCACCAGGAGCGCCAAAATCTAGAAGCTGCTTACCGGTCAACGAAAAGATGACGCTGTCGCTTGCATCGAGAACGTTCAGAACGTTGTTGAAATCTACAGAACCCCAAATGAAGCTAATGGCTGCCAAATCGCCAGGAATGCCGCTCAAATCAAGCGTTTCAGGGCTGCCTAACAATGGGCCAACCGCGCCGTAGTTACCTGATGCGCCGAGAGGCTCGGTGAACTCACCTGAAACAGTTCCGGATACGATAGCACCCGTAAACTCAGGGGTTGGGGTGTCAAAGTCTATGACCGGAGCAACACCACTATAAACCGCGTCGCCGGGGGCATATGAAAGAACGATAGCTGCATTAGCGGACGTAGAGCAAAGTAATGCGCCTAGTCCTGCTGCTTTTGCGAAATTTTTTAGCGACATAAAACTGAACCTTAACATTGGACCAAGCGTTCTGTTGCTTGGTGAAAAACACGACCTCGACCGTCAGTTAGCTATTTCACTTCGATTCGTAAACCTTTTGTTTACCTTTTTGGGTATCTGTTCGTCGATTCTAGAGATGTGTCCAGTTATGGGACAGCAGATTATCCCAACAGAGAAGAAATAACTCTGTTTTGGTTGCGCAACAAAGTAATCGGTTGAGCTCAAGAAGGCAGAGAACATAGTATTTATAGCCTCACTTGGGACAGGTAGGTTCTTAAAAATGCCGACAATTTTGATTTTACAAGAAAGTACATTTTTCTGCCCGGAAATTGGTAATTGGCGTTGCAAATTTGGCAAATTCGTCTAGTTAAAGATGGGTTAACAACCAAAAGCCTTCTCAAGGTCACATCGGGGAATAAGATTTTGTCAGATAATCTGTACGGATTGATTGCGTCCGCCAATCGTCGTCGTCGAGCGGCGATCGTGGTCTTTGGAGCTGCCATAGGCTTGGCATCGCTTTTCCCGCACAATGACCGCGCTATGTGGGTGCCAGAGAGCGATACACCACTTGTCTTTACAGCGGTAACTGAGGAGCTTCCCGTCACCTATCTCTCAATTGGTGGGGCGGATGATTTGTTGAATCGCTTGATAAATTCTCGCAATACTGACCCGGAGCGTAGATTGAGATCGCGCTTCATTCCGTCTGATCCGCGAGATCTTGTCCCACAGACAGGCGGTGGAAATAGCCCGGCCGCTGCTGTTCCCGAATTTGCCGATCTGCCAACCGAACTGGCGGAAGCACAAACAGTTCCCGGTAGCATTTTAAATCCGGGGCCTAGTATCAATGGGCCTGCGTCGCGCAACAGTCCAAGAACGCCCGGCGGTATTGGAGGTGGTTCTGGTGGAGGCAATCCAGGGACAGTGAACGACCCAGATCCTGTGGTTGATCCCCCTGCTCCAGAACCTCCAGTGAACGATCCGCCGATCATGTCACCGGTGCCTGAACCGATGACTTGGGCAATGTTTATCTCAGGTTTTGCAATGATCGGTGCGGTGCTGCGTAGACGTAGACGGAAAGTTGTTCCTGCCTAACTCTCTCGCAGAAGTTCACTCAATAATCAGCTGATCCTTTTTGATTGTCAGCGTTTCAAAGCGCGACAATGCACTGAGGCCCAACAGGGAGGTTTTTGGTCCTCCCTCCATGACTGCAATTTCAATCTGTCCAAGTTTTTTGCCCGCTACGGACAGTTTATCTGCATGCGACCATCTCATATCGCTATAACCGCCAGCCGTCCGAATGCGGTGTGTTGCTGTCTGTTTAGGTGTTAAACCGACTCTCGTTGCATCAGCAGCGTTGAGAACAACAACAGATGCGCCGGTGTCCACTGCAAATTTGATCGGAACATCGTTGATCTGTCCATCGACATAGAAAAGTCCATCGCGCGATCTGTTCACGAGATATTTCGCTGCAGGCTTTTCTTTTCCAGCCGGTGCAAGCTCAATAGTTTCTGCCACATTTTCCAAAGACGCCGTCATCGCCGATTCCGAGGGTATCGCTGAAAAAAACGATACCTGTAGCGCGGCCACCATTGCCCCGAGGAGCGTGAAGCCGCTCATAATCAAATGGATGGGTTGCAAAAACATCCATGCGTTTTAGACAACGGGCAGTTTGAGAACCCTTCAGTAAGAGGGTAAACAGGCCATTAAGTATGTAACGGTTCGTTTATACCGTCGTTAAGGCGCTTATGCTGGCGTTTTTGGTAAAGGCCAATCACAGCAGCGCAAAGTGCAAATATGAAAAAGGCCCATGCTGCTCCCCAATATGGCCAGCGCATGTCGGCTGTATCGCGATAGAGAACATAGTGATCAGGATGGACGTTCAAGCCTGCTTTTTCGTAAAGCAAAACAATTTCATCCGGCAAACCATCTTGCCGCAAAACTCCATTGACGGACCCGCCAGGGCCATCTTTGGTCGGAGTAATCAATCCTTGTTCCAAAAGATGTTCACGCTCGGGAGTCCTGCCCGGCATTTGGTTTCTCGGTAAAACGAATTCTGGCCGAAATACCTGCACAAAATAACGCGTCGATTTTCGATCAGCTATCCGGCTAACAATTGGAACAAAATATGTGCGCTGGTTTGCGAAAACGAGGTTCCGCTTAATCGTCGCAAGTTTTTGCCAATCAAGCGTACCATTGAGCTCTGCCTTACCCTCCTTGGGTTCGGCAAAAGGAAGGCTACCGACGTTGATCTTTTGAACGGGGCCATCCTCGCTTGGCAAAGTCATCATGAGACCGAGCGTAACTACGGCAGCAATAAGAGAAAATGCCGCAAGGACGAAAAAACTGAGCATCGCGAGGCGTGCTTTTCTTAAAGCATGCTTTCCTTGCTCTGCTAGCGATAGCTCTTCTTGATCTTTCTCTTTACCTCTAACGCGAAATATCAACCAAAGGATGAGCACAAAGAGGACTGTCAGCAACAAGACTGGCAAGATTACAGTGAGAATTGGAAGGTAGTTGCCGAACCAATTGAATTGCCATTCTGCCAAAACAGAAATCAGCCCGCGATAAAATACGGATTGAGGCAAGAGGAACAGGAAAACGAACAGCGAAAAAGCAACAGCTATCGGCAGAATATTGCCACGTATTGCGGCAAGAAGTCGATTTTTCGTTGTCTCTGACATAGCTACGCACTCTTGTGAACCAGCGGAATATCTCCACCGGTTCGATGAGTCTAGGGTTTTTGAGAGTTTTTACAGAAGTTGAAACAATCGTCCCAACAAGGAGCCAACCCTGCAAAACGAAAAAGGCGGATAGCTGGCCTTTTGTTTTTCCTATTTGTTTTACCTATTCTAAAATCAAAGTTCCTCTGTTTTCGTCAGCAGCGAGTGAGCTGTCATTGCCGTCCGCAGCAATAATCGTCTCGTTTGGCGGCGCGATAGTGCTTGGGCCAGCTTCAAATTTTGGGGTTAGAATAGGGTCAATTTCTGGTATCAAGTCGGGCGTCTCTTCGGACGAAGGTTCATTGTCTGCAAAATCCATCACGTCATCAATTACTCCTTCTGTGCCATTGATATCCGCGAGATCTTCGCCAGCATAGCGCTGAGAAAACGCCTGACGTTTGCCCCAATAGCCAGACCAACGATAGAAAATATGTGAGCCAACAGTTTTAACTTTATCGAGACTTTTTGCCCAATAGGGAACAATCCAGACTGTATGGTAGTGCGTCGCTGTGCCGACGCTTTCTTCGACTGTACCAGCGATCGCTTCGGCTGCATATTTTTGCGCTCTATTCCAGATGGAAGGAACAGGTGTTCGTGCAAGTGACCCATCACAGGTAAACGTAAATTGACAACCGGTTGAACGCTCTGATCCCTGAAATACTACGCCGCAGATATTGTTGGGATAAGCGGGATGACGTACACGGTTTAAAACAACTTGTGCGACGGCGCGTTGACCGCGCTCGGCCTCACTTGCTGCTTCATAGTAGATGGCCGATGTAAGACAGTTAATAGCGGTATTCCGGGATAACTGCGAACTGACGGTTGCTGGAACAACAAACGGGCGTGCCGGTATAATTTTCTCTTTTGAATCTGGCACAGCATTATTGAGTTTCACTGCATCTTCTGCGCTGAGTTCCAGATTTAACTCGTCAGATATGTCCGGGACTGTGGTCGGCAATCCAGGCAATTGAGATACCGCATTTCCGTTCGGTGGACCAAGATCGACAGAAACACTGTTTTTCGCCGAAATTTCGTCTCGCTCGAACAGTGATGTTCCTGATAGCAGAAGACCAGTCAGCGGTATTAGACAGAAAAGAACGACGAACAATATCCATGTCCTGAAGCGCCCCCGCCAAGTCAGGGCATATTTCTCCCGTTTTCGAGGGTTTTTATCTGCTTCGGATAAATTCATTGGTTCTTACTATTGGCGATATGAATCGCGGCTAACCTTTACCATAAACTTGAAGCGACCCAATACACTCGGTTAACATCAAAACAAGCTTGATGCAGTCATTTTTTGTGAAGAAAATCGTAAATTCTTATATAATCATATCACCGCTGTGAACAGGTCAGCAAATAAACAAAATTGACTGAAAATGTATCGAATTAGTACAGATGCCGACAAACCGATTTCAGGCATTCGTATTTCTGGCAAGAGGTGATTGAATATGATACGGCCATCATTCACAAGAAAGTATAAGCCCTTCCCCATGGCTCAAAAGTTGTTATGACATGCGTTGCTAAGAACCGGGCTGTACATAAAGATGCAAGGTTGTCGGATATCATTTTGATGTTGCTCCGGCAATTGCGGCAGAGATAGAATAGTATGACCAGTAGAGCAGCGAATTTTTCCCTACCTTCAATGAATCTATCCAGTATCTTGCTGGCGATAGGACTTGTGGCGATCATTGTGCCCACAATGATGTTTGTATCCCAAGAAAGTTGGTCACAGGAAACCGGAGCTCATGGGCCAATTGTTCTGTTCACCGGTTTGTGGCTGCTGCGCCGCCGGTGGTTGGTTGCGAAGCCTGATATGGAACCTGCACCGACATTGCCTGTCGTTCTGCTCGCAACAATATGTTTGCCGCTTTTCTTGTTTGCGCGAGTTACCCAGATTGTGGAGATTGAGGGATACCTCATGTATAGCTTGGTGCTGATCGCGCTGTATAGCCTGGTTGGTATGAAGGCCATGAAGCTAATGTGGTTTCCGCTATTCTACATGTTGTTCGTTTTTCCGCCGCCGGACACCCTTATCGCGCTTATCACGCAGCCGTTGAAAATTTTGATTTCTCAGGCGGCCATCGGATTTCTTCATGCGCTGGGATATCCGATTGGCGGGGCTGGTGTGATGATTCAAATTGGGCAATATCAACTGCTTGTCGCAGCCGCTTGCTCAGGGCTTAACTCTCTCGTCTCGTTATCGGCAATCTCTCTGTTTTACATCTACGTTCGACATCAGGCAGATTGGCGTTACGCGGTACTTTTAAGTACCATGATTATTCCGGTGGCAATAATTGCGAATTTCATCAGGGTATTGATATTGATCTTGTTAACTTATCATTCTGGTGAAGCGGCGGCCCAAGGGTTCATGCACAATTTCGCTGGGATCACTATGTTTATGATCGCTGTTCTGACGATCTTCGCTATCGACAGTGTCCTCGAGCCCATTTGGCGCCGGTTCCAGAATAAGGGAGTAGCGGCATGACTGTTGACGCTTCAACAAATGATGAAAATCAGGACGAAGGCGTCTTGAATTCACCTCTAGTGAACCGGAGGCATTTGATATTGGGCGGAGCCTTTTGTTTGGCTGCGGGACTGGCTTATGCACGGACACCGCAAGTGGTTTTTCCCGTCATTAAGAAGGACGATTTTGAAAAGCTGATACCGAAGAGCATTGGGTCTTGGAAATTTGAGACATCAAGCGGTGTCGTCCTTCCCCCACCAGATGCACTGTCCGATCGTCTCTATGACAATCTCGTCACCAGGGTTTATTCGGCCTCCGAAGATCCAGCCATCATGTTTCTAACGGCCTATAGCAACACACAAGATGGCGTGCTGCAAGTGCATCGTCCGGAAATATGTTATCCCGCAGGTGGTTATGAGCTAACACCGACGCGTCCGATAGCCATCGAAAACGGTTTGGGTGGAAGCATTCCGGCCAATGTTTTTACTGCCACGGGCCGTGATCGAACAGAGCATGTGCTCTATTGGACGCGTGTTGGAAATGAGTTTCCCTTAACGTGGGCACAGCAACGATTGGCGGTTGTAAAGGCTAATTTGAAAGGCGTGATACCCGATGGCGTTTTGGTCCGTGCCTCAATGATTGCTCCCACGGTTGATGATGCCATGCCGCATCTGACAAAATTTGCTGCCGAATTGAATCGCACCATGAACAAACAAGGCAGAGCGTTACTGAGCGGGATAAAGGCCAACGCTTAGTCCAGTTTGCTACTTGTTTTTGGGAAACTTATTCTTTGGGTTTGTTGAACTTATCAAACGGCTTCAACACCATCATGATGAAGGTGATAACCGTCGCGATTACGGCGACAGCAGCAAATTGATATCCTTCGTTGCCAAGATAATTGGCACCCGCGCAGCCAACAGAAGCGACAAGATATTGCCAGAGATGGTCCGGTGGATCATCCTCAACCGAACGATCGAGAAACAATACAATCAACCCCCCAAAAATTGCGACTGTCAGCCAATCGTAAATGGTTTCCAACTCAAGTCTCCGTTGCTATGCAAGTTGCTGTATATTTTTATGGGTCGCCAAACAAGCCAATGATTCGTTTTGTCTTTTTACTGGACAAAACTTCAGGAGAAGTAACCATGGTAAACACTGTTTCTGTCAAAAAAAGCACGCTTTTAGCCGTCACGGCCGGAGCATTGTTTCTTTCAGGTTGCGAAAAGACAGCTGAAGGTCAAGTGGCAGCCATAGTGAATGGCGAAGAGGTTACGCTACAGGAAATCAATGCTGCTTTGGGTGAAGCAAACATCCCGGAAGGCGCGGACAAAGACGTTCTAAAACAATCGGCACTGCAACAGATTGTTGATCGGCGACTTTTGGCGCAAGCGGCGAAAGAAAGCGGGATTGATCAAGATCCAGCATATCTCATTCGCCAACGCCAACTGAGTGAGGCATTACTGGTTCGTATGTATGCAGATAAGGCTGGAACAACAATCAAAGTACCGGATCAGGCCGCAATTGATCGTTATACAGAGGCTAATCCATTTACCTTTGCAAATCGTACCATTTATGCTGTCGATCAGCTTATTTTCCCCGCCCCAGCCGATCTCGCTGAGCTGAAGCAACTTGAAGTCGCTAAAACGCTGGAAGATGTTGGAGGGATTCTGACCAAGATGGGGATCAAATTTGCGCGCAAATCCGCCCAGATGGATTCGGTGCAGGTGCCCCCCGCTATGATGGCACAAATTGTTGCCTTGGATCCTGGTGAGCCATTTGTCATTCCTACTGGCGCAACGGTGACGGCCAGCGTGATTAAGGGGCAGCAGAAAGTGCCCTATGATGCTGAAAAAGCCGGGCCAATTGCAGTGAAAGCCATTCGCAATGAAGAGATGGCAAAGATCATGAAACAGCGTTTGACGGAAGCCAAAGCAAAGGCAGAGATTACCTATCAGACTGGTTTTGCTCCACCTGCGGAAAAGAGCGAAGCTGCTGATACGCCTGATGTTATTAAGAAGGCTGTGGAAGCTCCTACCGGCTAGATACTTGAAAACGTTGATTAAGAACCAGGCTTCCGGCGAACATTGTCACCGGAAGAAAGATAAACGCGTTTAACAATCCGTCAGTGAGTGTGATGATCACAATTATGGAGAAGGCGAGCGTTGATGATTGCCGGCTCTTTGGTTGATTGTGTTCCGCCTCAATTTCCTGATTAAATTGCGTGTTGCGTAGCTGAGCCAACATTGCGGCAATCGGCGAACACAGAGCTAAGAAGATACCAATCAATCCAAATTGACCGACGAGTAACAACAATAAGCCCCAGGGACGCTTGCCAAGCTCCAGCCACCAATTCCATTGGCCCGATCCCACCAGAATATATTCTTGTATCTGGGGCAACGTCTGTTGGTCCTGGGATATCCGCCAGGCGAAGGAACTGCGACCGGTTGCGCGTAATGCGTCCATGGCAAGCTGCCCGACCGCCGTTTCCTTGGCGATTGACCTCAGTGGAATGATGCCACTTCCGTAAACGGCTAGTCCTATGCCTATTAGGATCAGTGCCGGAACGGCCATTTTGCTAGAATAGCGCAACAGTCGGTCCGACTGTAGGATGGCTATACCTGCTCCCATCAACAGTAACGCACCTATGGATTGAGCCGCTACTGCCAAAGTGCACAGCGTGACTGCAGCCACCATCCGCCACTTTTTCTCGTCATTGGAAGGCACTGTTTTAACGCGCCATATTGCCAATAGCGCCGCACAACAAACCCACAACCCATACTGGTTACCATCCTCAAACATGGCTAGCGGTCGATATCCCAGATATCTCTCAGCACCGACATCCGCAAAAGGGTGCACGCCAAATATCCATTCATAAACCCGTTGCCCGGATGCTCCTTCAATGATGGCGATTGGCAGGAGCGACAAAGTGAGACCCACTATGATGTCGGCAAGGGCCAACCGCCCTGCCCGTTCGCTAAAATATATGCGCCCGAGTAGCCACGGTACGCCCCATAGGACGAACAAATAGATGCTCGACAGCCAGCCGACGGGTTCAGTAACAATGAAAAGTGATTGGACAGTTGGCCAAAGACACCATCCGGCCATAGGCAGATCAATTATTGAAGGGCGAAAATGCAAGAATCTTCGATGATCGAACAGCAAAGCGCCGATCAAGGCCGTTATTGCTGCAATCACAGCCTTGTTAACAAGCTCGTTCGCCGGCAAAGCCAAAGTCATTATGAGGTAGGAAGGTAGCGCCGCTGCATCTGCTGGTTCTGCCGGTATCATTGAGTAAAAGGAAACCGGCAGAAATATCAGGCCCGAGAGATAGACGGTTGCGACAGCCCTTTGTGGCGCAAGGAAAGCAAAACTAAGCAACCCCAAAAGGATAAATACAATATATGCGATCGATACTGCACTCATCTGTTCGGTTTCACCCTGTTTTATCCTTGCACTTTCTATAGGCTATAAAGCCTGAATGTCTCTATTCGATAATCCTACCCAGGCTCTGGGAATTTTTGCCTTCAGCGCTGCTTTTTTGAGTTGTTTGTTTGCTGGCCGCGTTACGAACTCGCGATTTTGGTATTCTCTCTCCGCAATATATCTTTTGTTTGTGCCGGAAATGTTTGTGGGTTGGCGACACGGCGTTCGAATGAAGGTCAATGACGTCATGCAGTCGATGAACCTTTACGACGACCGAGCAGTGATGCAATGGGCTTTGATAGGGATATTAATATTGGTCTTACTTGGTTGCTTACAAGCCTACCGAATCTCAAAAAATGACGGCCGCTTGCGAACGCGAAACCACGCAGTTCCAATAGTCGCAACAGCAATTTTGGTTCTTCTGCTTATGATCGAGATTATTTCATTTCATGAGGTGGATGCTCTGCTCTATCGGGAGTTTTCAGGGATAATGGCCATTGCTTGGATGTGGGCAATACTGGCAATTGCTGTGATTACGACTGCTCTGCGTGACGTTGTGGTTCTTTCCGATCTGGAAGAAGCACAAAGATGATTAACGCGTTTGATTTCGCCAGTTGTTGCGGTAACGCATCCTGAACGATCAGGGATTTGGCTCATGAGATTATTGTTCGCGTTGCCGGGCTTCCACAAATATGAACGCGGTGCAGAAATTGCTCTGCTATCTGTTGCTAAAGAATTAGCGAAAACGGGCGATGATGTGACAGTCATTGGCTCAGGACAAGCGCGACCTGACGATCCTTATAAATTCATTCATGCAGGCTCAATCCGCCGCGAGAATTTTGAAAAATTTCCTTTCATTCCTCTTTTCCGCAGCGAAACAGTTTATGAAGAAGCGACATTCGCTGCCAACCTTGCTCTCCGATACCGGCCAGCTGATTTTGATGCGGTGCTGACTTGCTCCTTTCCCTTCACCAACATGGCACTCCGTCGTCCAGTTTTGGGCGGGAAAAAACCGTTGAACTTGTTCATCACGCAAAATGGTGAATGGCCAGCAGTTTCCAATGATGCCGAATATCGATTTTTCGATTGTGATGGCCTGGTTTGTACCAATCCAGACTATTTTGAGACTAACAAGGAACGTTGGAACTGCGCGCTCATTCCCAACGGAATTTCCATCGAGCGTTTCAAGCTAGGCCCAGGCGACAGAGCGGCGCTGGGTTTTCCGGAGGATCGCAAGATTATTCTGATGGTAAGCGCTCTTATTCCAACAAAACGGGTGCAGGATGGGATCCGGGCGGTTGCACCGATGGAGGATGCCCACCTTGTGGTAGCCGGTGACGGACCGATGCGCGACGAAGTAAAAGCGCTGGCAAACGAATTATTGCCGGGGCGGTTCACACAACTCACTGTTACACCCGATCAAATGCCGACGCTTTACCAGTCGGCCGATGTGTTTTTGCACATGTCTTTGCTCGAATCGTTTGGGAATGTGTTTCCGGAAGCCATGGCCTGCGGTCTGCCCATTGTCGGCCATGATACGCCGCGTTTGCGATGGATTGTCGGCGATGAGGAGTTTTTGGTTGATACTGAAAATCTGACTGCTGTGACTACAGCATTGACGGAAGCCTTGGCGGCAAGAGCAGCCGCCCCAGCCAAAGTATCGGAACGCGCATTGAGTTTTGCTTGGACCAATATTGCCCAGCAATATCGCGATTATCTCACCAGATTAATGGAAAATCAGGCCTGAGCGGGAATAGTGTCGAGATTTTCGAAATAGGCTATGGTTTTTTCCAAGCCCTCTTTCAATTCTATCGCAGGTTCCCAACCCAACTCCTTTTTCGCAAGGTCTATATTGGGTTGACGCTGTTTCGGATCATCTTGTGGCAATGGCAAATCGATGATCTTCGAACCAGAATTCGTCATTTCGACCACCAATTCCGCTAGTTCTCTTATCGAAAACTCATTCGGATTACCGATATTGACTGGGCCGGTGAATCCATCGCGACTGTTCATGAGTTTCATCAACCCATCGACGAGATTGTCGACGTAACAGAAGCTCCGAGTCTGGCTTCCGTTTCCGAAGATGGTAATGTCTTCGCCTTTAATGGCCTGCATGATGAAATTGGACACAACCCGGCCGTCGGACGGATGCATCCTCGGACCATATGTGTTGAATATCCGAGCGACTTTGATCTCGATATCATGCTGTCGATGATAGTCGAAAAACAGCGTTTCGGCGCAACGTTTGCCTTCATCATAGCATGAACGGATGCCGATCGGATTGACGTTGCCCCAATAATCCTCCGTCTGTGGATGCACGACGGGGTCACCATAGACTTCGCTAGTGGATGCCTGCAAAATTTTGCATTTCAGGCGCTTGGCAAGGCCCAACATATTGATCGCGCCATGAACGGAAACCTTGGTGGTCTGCACGGGATCATGTTGATAATGGATTGGCGACGCCGGGCAGGCGAGATTGTAAATCTCGTCCACTTCAACAAATAGCGGCAAACAGATGTCATGCCGCATGAATTCAAAGCGAGGATGTTGCAGCAAATGCGCGATATTATTCTTCGATCCGGTGAAAAGATTATCAACGCAAAGGACTTCGTGACCTTGCTCAATCAACCGGTCAATAAGATGTGAGCCGAGAAACCCACAGCCACCGGTGACCAATACCCGTTTTTGTAAAAAGTAATTTCGGCTCATGCCAATATCTCCGGTGAAATCAGTGTGATGTCGATACAGACGGCTGCCATAGCTCGCAATAGTGATGATATATTTAATCTGTAGCCGTTGAAACAATTGGAAATTATCGATTTGCAGCGATGCATAATCATCGTGACGCAGGATCATGGATTTGTTACGTCCTTGCGCATGGGAAACATACAGTCGTGAACAGCAAATATTCGATCATGAATCTGTTTCGAACCGTTCTGGCTTTCGGTACATTATTTAGCATCGGCCCTGCCCTGGCTGACACAGCTCCAAAAGCTGCCAGTGTCGAGTTACCTGCTATTCCGAGCAATTTTGATACCCAGGTCGAATATGTTCCGGGCTGGGGGAGCGGGAAAATTCCAAAAAGTGCTGCGCCAGATGTTGTTGGCGCTTTTCGTTTTCTGTGTAGCCCAGGGCAGCTCAGCTATGATGATCCGATTGTTTATCCCGGCGAGCCGGGTAAATCCCATTTGCATCAGTTTTTCGGAAATACCGAAGCCGATGCACATTCGACCTATGAAAGCCTTCGCAAAACCGGCGACAGTACTTGCAATAATCGTCTGAATCGGTCTGCCTATTGGATGCCGGCAATGATGAATGGTCGAGGCCAGGTCGTGAAACCGCGATATGTCACCATCTATTACAAACGTATCCCGTCATCGTCACCCGATTGCCTGACGCGCGGCAAAAAACCAGAGAATATCTGCATCAGTATTCCACGCGGACTTCGATTCATATTCGGTCATGATATGTTGAATGAATCTGGTGAGAAAACCGGCAAAGGATATTTTAATTGCGATGGTCCTGGCGCGAAGTCAGGCACCTATCCCGATATCGTTACTGCTGCCCAATATTGCCCCGTAGGTACCAAAATAGGCGCATTGATCAGCGCGCCAGATTGTTGGGATGGCCGCAACCTCTATAGCGATGATCATCGATCACATGTGGCATATCGCAAATATGGTCGTGATGGTAAGGCCAGATGCCCAAAGACGCATCCTTACCGGATGCCAACTTTCACCTTGGGGGCTTGGTATGATGTTGATGAAACCCTCGATCGTTCTGGTGTCTGGGATCCAGAAAATCCAAGCTGGCATTTGTCATCCGATTATATGCCGGGAATGAAACCTGCAAAGCCGGGGTCAACATTCCACACCGATTGGTTTGGCGCTTGGGATGATGAGGCTTTGGCGCTTTGGGTTGCCAATTGCATAGACAAGTTGCTGAACTGTTCCGGCGGCGAGTTGGGGGATGGCAGACAAATGAAGCCAAGGAACGGGTATAACAATCAGGGACAGAAAAGGATATTCGATCCGCCACCTGACCCGGGTTTGCACCACCATGGACATGAAACGAAGGTTAGCGACGTGCAAGCAACCGGTGGAAAAATATGATCGATCTGGAAAACGGTCTTTCCCTGGCGTCATGGCTCCTGGCGGTTCCCTTCATCCTTCTCTTCGCTATTTTTGTTGTTGAGCTGACTTTTGGTCTGTTTCGCAGAAATGATCAGGATGAGGCCCAAATGGCTGCCCAATCAGAAAAGTTGAACATTGCTATTTTGATCCCGGCGCATAACGAAGCATCGATTATTACCGAGACCATCGAAACGCTTAGCGATAACATCCCAAGCAATGCAGAAATTTTGGTTGTGGCTGACAATTGTAGCGATGCTACAGCTGAACTTGCGCGAAGGGCTGGAGCGAAAGTTGCCGAGCGTGAGGACGAAACGCGCCGTGGCAAAGGCCATGCTCTTGACTTTGGTCGCGACATATTGGCCGCTGATCCGCCAGATTGTGTCATTGTGATGGATGCGGACTGCGCGCTGGGTAAAAATAGCGCGGCCAAACTGGCATCAGTTGCTTTAGCCAAAGCCGTGCCTGTCCAGGCAACCAATCTCATTCACAGTGCCCCCGACGCGCCTCCGGTCGTGCAGATATCTAATTTCGCCATGCTCGTGAAAAATCTCGTGAGGCAGCGCGGGATGACAAGGCTCGGCGGTGCTGCTCTTTTGACGGGTACTGGCATGGCTTTTCCATGGTCTGTTTTTGCTACGGTACCGCTTGCTAACAGCCACCTCGCCGAAGATCTCGCCCTTGGCATTACCGTTACCCAGCAAGGCCGGACACCTCTTTTCCTTGAATCTGCAAGCGTCTCAAGTGAAGCGGCAGCTGAGGAAGACACATTGGTTCAACGAACACGGTGGGAGCATGGTTTTCTGACGACAGCCAAGCGCGATGCCATACCCTTGGTTATCTCTGGGCTGCGCAGGATATCACGGCCAGAATTTTTTCTAGGGCTGCATTTGTTAGTTCCGCTCTTGGCACTTTTGATGGCGACGGGCATCTTCATGCTCCTGTTACTTGCAGGTGCCACGTATCTGGGGGCTACACCTCTGCCCTTCCTTTTGCTGTTGGGCATGTTCAGTTTGGCCATTTTGATGACCGTTATAATATGGCTGATGGAGGGACGCCGGGTTTTGACTTTTGGAGCGTTGATGAGAATTCCGCTCTATATCCTTTGGAAAATCCCGGTTTATTTGAACTTCATGCGAGGCAGCGAAACGCGGTGGATTAGAACAAGACGTTCCGGTGAAGCCGCTGTTCCTGAAAACAAGGACGACTAAGGCTTGCCAGACTTGTTATGCTCCAGAAAAATTTTGAAGATTCTTGGGCCTTCGACAAGATAACGGCGCCACAAGCGAGACGGCTCGCTAAAGAGCCTGAATGACCATTCCAACCCGGCCTTCTGCATCCATACAGGCGCACGCTTTTTAACCGATGTTATAAATTCCAGCGAAGCACCTATGCACAAGCCAACGCCTGTAGCTTTACCGGATTTCTGGCATTGATGGGCGATGATTTCACTCTGCGGCGCACCGATGGCGAAGAGGATATAATGCGCTTTTGCATCGGCAACGAAATCGACGATATCGACCATTGCATTGGGTTTTGTGAGAATGCCCATAGGGGGAATATGCTGCGTATAGGTTGGAGCTGGGTAAAGGCGTGATAAATCGCGCAGCAGGTTTGCATCGCCCCCGATAATTGCCACACGATCCCCCTGCCCTAACCTGTTTTGGAATAGGGATGCCGTTAGGTCACTGCCTGGAACGACGGTCAGGTCAATGCCGGCAAAGCGGGCCAAGGCGCGCACGACCCGACTGTCGCATAATGTCAAAGATGCGGCTTCATAGGCTTCGCGAAAGGCCGTATTTCGGGCATCTGGTATTTCAGGGTACAAATTTACAAAGTGATCGACATTGGGTGTCACGATATAGGAAAACTGGTCAGCTCTGGCCATATTGTCAACGGTATCAAGGGCTTGCTGCAGATTCAGAGGAGCAATATCGATCCCCAGAAACGAGATAGTGTTATCTGCCTGCCTTGGCTGGTCCATATCGGGTATCGGAGCTGCCGTTTCTGACATTAGTTAAGCCGTCCAAATAGCCCGCGGGTCGGCGGTGTGCCTGGCGGTACGTCTATGGCATAGATTATATTAGCAGCTTTCGCCCCCAAATTGGCTTGCTGTCTGCAGCTTTCCAAGTCTGCTTCTTCACAAGTTTTTTCATATAATTGCCATGCTTTGACAGAGGCAGTTGTGTCCCGGGCAAATGTACGCGCAACTATGGTTGCTCGGACCTTATCATCGTTATCCAGCAGAAAATCGGTATATTTTTCGAACAGAATCAGATCCTGTGGGAGTTGCTTTGCAGCGTCAACAAACACGCGTTTCGCACCATTTTTGTCATTTTTTGCAGTGTAGACATCAATCAGGCTCAAATAGCCAGCGCGTAGTTTTGGATTGTCTCTCACAATTATCTGCGCGTCATTTATGGCTTTCGCATAGTTTTTGTCTGCGATTGATTGCTTCACTCGGATCAGTAACGCATCCGCATTTGTTTCATCTTCATCCAATATGATGGATGCAAATCTGTTAGCCTCAGCAGTTTCTCCCATCTCATAAAGCGTGCGAGCATAAAGCGCGCTGGCTTCAAGAGAAATTTGCCGGGAAACCGATTGCAATATCCGGTTAGCTTCCGTTGCTTTTCCGCGTGCCAGAAGATACCGGCCAATAGCGATCCGAGATTCCAGAGAACCTTCTTTCGACAGAAAGGAAAACATATTTTCGGTCAAAGGGTTTGGATCATATTCGAGCCATAAGTTCGTAATCTTCACTAATGCCCTGTTGTCAGTCAGTTTTTTACGCAACATCGGTTCAATTAACTTGCGCGCTTCCAATGGTTCTCCCGATTTGTAGAGCGTATTCGCATAGTCAATTTGCATGTGAATATCATCTGGTCTGCGCTCCATCAGTCTTTCGAAAGTAGCCTTCATTTCGGGCAGATTGCTGGTCACACGATATAACTCGATCAGTGTCATATCGGCGCCCTCAGTGTAATTCTGGTCTTCAGTAGAGCTTTGAATGAGTTCCAGGGCTTCATCGGTTCTATTGGTCAGCGCTAAGGTTCTCGCCTTTAAAATCGTCCCAGCTTCATCACCGGGCCGAACTGCTAGTATTCTGTTAGCATAACCCAAAGCGTCTTTGTGTTTACGCCGAACCAGTGCAACCAACCCTTTCGTTAACAATGCTTCTGGTAATTCAGGAGAAAAGGAAAGCATAGTATCTGCCGCCCGTTCTGCTTCTCTTAGGTGACCCGTCCGCAATCCCAATTGCGACACTGCCTGGAGTGCTTCAGCATTGGTTGCTTCCAACGATAATGCATCAGAATATGCCAAATATGCATCCGTTGGCCGCCCCGAAGCCAATTCAATTCTTCCCTTCAATAAGTGAAGTTTGGGATCGTCATCCCGCGCGGCAAGTGCTTCTGAAATGGCTTTGCGAGCCCCGTAATAGTTTTTCTGATCGAATAATTGTTGAGCTTCCAACCCTGCTTGCGCGGCATTTTCAGAAGCAGAATCACATCCGTTCAGCCCGATTGACAAAAAACCAACCAAAATCCAGGTCGGAATTCTTCGAATCGGCAGCGTTAACGATAACATGTTTCTTTTCATGATAATTAAATGTCACAGTTCACAGAGGCAATTGGTGTGATAAACCAACAAAATACATGGTTAAGACCGGCCTTTCATAAGGATTTCCTGTCTTTTCCAGTGGCAAGCCAAGGCTTTAAGCTATATAGCACCCGGCTGTGAAGTAGAAATGATGGATGAGTTGTACCAATGAAGAAAATGTTAATGGCCGTGATTTTCGCGATCTTTGCGGTTTCGGCCAACGCGCAAACCGCTGCACCCGATACAAATGGTGCGGTTGCTGCGACTTCAAATCAGGCGGCTTACCGAATTAACGCGGGGGACGATATTGAAGTCTATGTTTGGGGTGAAGAGCGCCTTCAACGACAGATCCGGGTTTTGCCAGATGGTACCTTTTCTTTTCCGCTGGTCGGCAGAATAGAAGCAGCCGGCAAACTACCCTATGAGATTGAAGCCGTAGTTAGCAAAGGCCTAGAAAACCAATATCGTGGGCAGGTGCCGCAAGTTACCGTTTCGGTGAGCACGCCATCTGGCTTGCAATTTTCTGTGATGGGCCGCGTTAACTCTCCGGGCAGCTTCACGCCAGGACGTTACGTAAATCTGCTGGAAGCGTTGAGTTTGGCTGGTGGCCCTAGCCAATTTGCCGATCTTGATGGCATTTCCATCGTCCGTAAAACGCCGAACGGCTTAACAACTATTCGCGCAAGCTTGGGCGGCTTGTTTAAGCGCAGCGGTGCTGCGAAGGCCGTTTCCAGACGCGCCATTCCAACTATTCAAACAGGCGATACGGTCATCGTACCATAAACGAAATATCCGCTGGGGGGAATAATCGTGCATAAATCAATTTACTACACAAGTTCGTTGAGTCTTGTGGTCGGAACCATCCTTTGCGCCGCACCGGCCATGGCAGAAACCGAATTTGTCACAGATGTTGCGGTTGGCGTTGGGGCTTCCACCAATCCATATCTGGAGAGCGGTCCGGTTGAATCAACAGCCAGTGGTTCAATCAGTGTTGCTCCTCGGCTCAGGATTACGGAGGCTGCGACAACTTTTAATCTCCGCGGCTTTGCCCGGATTGAGGAATATGAACGAGATTTTCGGGCAAATAATAGTTTCGGCGTGAATGGTAGCGTCGAGCATGGCCTTTCCGAACGGACCGAAATTCGAGGGCGTTTGGGTTATCGGGGCAGCATCGTCGGGGTAAATGATGATTTCTTCAACCCACCTGATGTAATTGATGATAATTTTCTACCGCCGATAGCCGATGATATTGCTCTAAATGGTTTGAACCAACGGCGGCATAGCTTCCAGGCGGGTGTGGGTCTTTCTCACAGCTTTTCCGCGCTGGACAGTATCAGTGTTGATGCCGGTGCAACCGCAATCCGTTTTGCCGATTCCGCAGTGCAGGACGAGTTTAACTCGTTCAACCAGAGCATTGGCTATTCACGGATTTTGTCTGACCGCACGTCGATCGGTGCTTCTGCGGGCTTCAACCAAATCAATTATTTGGGGCAGCGTACCGGAGATTCGTCAATCATCAGCCCTGCACTAAATATAACACATCAAATTTCAGAAGATTTCACCATTTCTGCATCTGCTGGTGTTTCCTTCGCACGGTCCAAAAACCTGGTTGGCAGCACAAAAAGTACCGATTTTTCCGGATCTTTTGATATTTGCCGGGACAAAGAAAATAACCAACTATGCTTTGGGGCCAGCCGCCAAACACTGCCAACTTCGTTCGATGGCGTCCGGTCGCAGACATCGTTCAACATTGGCTATAGTCATAAGCTGAACCGTGATGACAATATCAGTTTGAACGGAAGCTATTCCAGATCATCCAATTCGGTATCCGGTATATCAGATGATTTCGATTATCTTCGCACATCGGTGACCTATAATCACAAATTCCAAGAGCGGTTCACCGGATTCGTATCCTTTGGCTATTCCGACTCTTATCAAGACGCTATAAGCCGTAAGGCGAATGCTCAGGTGAGTATCGGTATACGTCTAACTTTTGGTAATAATCGATGAACATAGAAGATCTTGATGAACAAGAATCTGAAGGCGGTAATTTCCTGTCTCAGATACCTGTCATCATTTGGCAGCGGAAATGGCTCTTTATCATTCCGTTTTTGCTCTGCGCTGTAGCTGGTATCGCATCTTATTTTCTACTTCCGACGGTTTATCGGTCGCAAGCCATTTTGCTGGTGCAGTCTTCGCAGCTGCCCGATGATGTCGCCGGTGATGGTGCCAGCGAGATAGTTGACCGTCGTATTGCCCGCATCAGGCAACAAGTGCTCAGTCGTCCCGGATTGATCGAGCTTATCAACAAGTACGAGCTTTACAAATCAGAACGCGGCAGTGATCCGTTGTCTGAAATAGTTGAAAATATGAGAGACTCAGTTGAAATCGCACCGATGACAGCTGACGTGCAACGTGTGCGGAGCGGTCAGAGTGCGACCATCGCATTTGCATTGGGTTACGAATATTCTGACCCGGTAAAAGCACAAAGTGTTGCCCAAGACTTGACCGAACAGATTTTGCAACTGGATTCCACCGTTAGTTCAGAGCAGGCGAGCAGCACAGAAGAATTTTTAATTGATCAGGCTGCCGGGTTGGAAACTCAAATTCGAACCATTGAAGGGCAAATTGCCACGATTAAAGCACAGAATGGTAATGTGCTTGGAAATAGTGGCGTGATGTTCGGTGGTGGCGGTGGAGGCTATGATGTTCAAATAGCCGCATTACAGCGCGAAAATTCTCAGCTTATTTCACAGCGGGACGATGCGTTAAAGTCGTCTAACCGCGATCCCGTGGTAGCCGCTGCAGAACAACAGCTGGCTGGCGCTCGGGCGATCTATTCCGATAATCATCCAGACGTTATCCTTGCCCAGCAAAGACTGGCAGAAGCGAAAGCGCTTGCTGATCAAAATCTGTCAAAGCTGCCGGTTGATACGATTAATCAGCAAATTGCTTTCAACAACACGCAAATTGCGACCTTGCGGTCAGCAAAAGCTCAAGAAAATGCGCGGATGTCCGCGTCATTAAATGCCCAATCGCGGGCCCCTCTTATCTTGCAGCAAATCGAACAGTTGCAGCAAAGGCTAAACGGCTTGAACGAGCAGTATCAAGGTGTTTCGACCCGGTTATTGGCGGCACAGGCCGGTGTGAAGGCTGAAAACGAGCAGATGGGCGAGCGACTGTCTGTAATTGATCCTCCGGTTATTCCAGACAAGCCATCTTCACCAGATTGGCTTTTGCTCACTGGTGGTGGTTTAGGAGCCGGATTTGCGCTTGGTTTCTTGCTCGTGTTTGGAACCGAACTGTTTTTGCAACCTATTCGCGATCCGAAAACGATATCCAATGCCATGGGGGCAGCGCCTATGGTTGTCGTTCCTACGATCAAAGAGATAAACGAAGAAAAATCTGGATTTAGCTTATGGCCTTTTCGGCGCCGTGAGGCTCATGCCGAAGAGTTTTAAGCGACCCTAATTTCTCATATTTTGGACAATGCCCAGTGCTTAGTAGCAACGACAAACCATCTGATTTTTCAGGCTCAGTTGTGATCCCCAACCCATCACAGCTGGAAGCATTAGTGCCCGATGAAGCGACGCTGGAAACCAACCATATTGTTGGTTTTGACGGCAATGACATCCGTTCACGGCCTTTCAACCTGTTGCGCTCGCAAGTGGTGAAGACGCTTGATGCGAACAGATGGAAACTTTTCGGTATGACGTCCGCGACGCCGGCAGCCGGCAAGTCTTTTTTGTCGATGAATCTGGCTGCGGCACTGTCGCGTTTATCTGAGAAGCAAATATATCTGTTTGATTTTGATCTGCGACGCGGATCACTGGCTGAGGCCTTGGGTATAGAAGGCAAAGTTGGCCTTGGCGAATATCTTGCTGGCGAAACAGATGACCTGCAATCTGTCGGTCGCCGCATTGGTGATAGTAACTTGGCGATTTTCCCGTGCTATCGTGTCAAAACCAATTCTGCGGAACTATTGGCTGGGAAGCGGTTTGAAGCGTTGATGGCTGCGATAAAGAGCCTTCCTGATGATGTGATTGTAATATGTGATTTACCGCCTGCATTTGCGAATGACGATACCATCATGATCGCCCAGCATCTTGATGCCTATATGCTGATTATCGAGCAAGGGATCACAACCAAAAAACAGATGAACAACACGGTTTCTCTGTTGAAGCCTACGCCGTGCCTTGGAACGGTTCTCAACCGCTATGTTGGCGGTCTGATTGATCCTTATGGCTATGGTTATGGCAACTCGGAATATAGCAAATATTATTCCGACTGATCCATCGGTCAGAAGCTGATTGAGTTCATACAGACTGGATCAGCGAAAATCTTTATGGAATTCGTGGACCAGGTCATGAGTGATTTCTTGTTTCAATTGTCCAGGAACCAATGAAAAACAAGCGGTTCTGCCGATGATCTCTGGCGATCCCAGATAGTCTTCTACAACCAGATAATGGGGTCTTCCAACATAGTCATCGATATAGAGCGTGCAGCTGGCTTTCGCCTTCTGCGCATGATGTGCTGAAGCCATGGCGCATGCGATGCGGAAACGACCATCGACCAATATCATGTCCGGAAATCTATTTGATTGCCCAATCTTGGCAAACGCCTTTTCTGTGTAATTTCTCCAGCGCTTGTGCCGTGTTTCCGATGGCCGCGTAAAAACAGGATAGCCCCATTCTTCGGTTAGTCCGATATCACTGTGGATGATGGTAACAGGGGCGCCTGTTCCAACTTTTCTGCGAACTGCATCAGCATAGTTTTGATCACTTTCGACGCAAATTGTCTCTACCCCCGCTTTGGCCGCTAAAACGGTTGAGGCACCGGATCCAAATTCAAGATAAAATTCTGATTTTTGTATTTCTTCGCGAAATAGTGCGTCAAATTCGGGATCAAATGCTGGCTGATCAGGAATAGTGATATCGCTGGACGAGGAAAAGCCTCGCAGTCTTATGGCTCGCCAGAGTGCGCGCGCGTCATTCACAATTTGTGGATATTTTGACATAATGGAGAATAACCTTAGATCGGTATTTAATAAAAATGATTTACCGTTCTGTTAACCCAATCACTGCGCATTATCGGAAAAGCGACTATTTTTGATCAGGAGCGGCGATCATGTTGGATTTTAACGGAAAAAGCGCATCGACACATTGTCCACACAATGTATAGGAAAACGCGGTCGCAGTTGGTTTTTGGTGGAGTAACATATTGGCATTGGAACAACTCAACTCTCTTTGGGTCGGCAATAAACTGAGCTATCTTGAGCGTCTGTGTCTTCAATCTGCTTTGGCTGTGGGACATGATTTTACCCTCTGGTCTTATGAACCTGACAAGCTTGAAGGTGTACCGGATGGCATCGAACTGCGGGATGCGGCTGAGGTCATGCCCCGTGACAGATTATTGACCTATGCAGATACGGGTTCGGTAGCATTGGGCGCAAATTTCTGGCGCTATGAGCTGCTGGCCAAGGGATTGGGCTATTGGGTCGATATGGACTTCTATTTTCTGAAGCCATTGGATTTCGACTCCGATCATGTGTTCTGCTGGGAATATGAAGGTTGGGTCAATAATGCCGTCCTTTTGGCGCCCGAGGGCTCGGCAATGGTATCTGACCTCATCTCAATACCGCAGCCTAATACACGCCCGCCTTGGTTCGGTCCAAAACGATCATTGGCATTTTACTGGCAAAGACTAACCAAAGGCCCAATCGGTTTGGACGAAATGCCATGGGGTACTTATTCCTCTGGCCTGGTCACTCATGTCATCAAAAAGAACAAACTCGAGGCCTATGCCAAGCCGCCAAGCGTCTTTTATCCGGTTCGATGGAAGGATGCGCGGGACTTATATGAGCCGGCAGAAGTCGTCGAAGCCATGCTGGAGGATGATACCGTTGCCGTCCATATGTGGCACAGCCGATTAGTGGGCTTGTTTGATAAGCCCCCTGCCCCGGGCTCTTATATCGATCTTGCCTGCAAAAAGCATGATGTCGATACATCCTACTGAATAGGCGGCCCACTAATCCATTACAACTATCTGTTAAGAGCCCGTTTTAACTTGCGGGCAACGCCCACAAAATCGCGCACTATTGGGATTTTGTCGAAAAAGCGCAGTTCAGCAATGTCAGTTCGTGATGGCCGCTGATTGCCCAGGGCCGGTTCTGCAAATAGTGTGGCAATATCCGGATGGGCACGGCGGTACCAGATATAGGCCCCGTCAATGGGCGGGTGCATACCTTCATATTCCAGGTTTTTAAGATAGTCTGCGAGATGCATCGCTGTTTCTGGCGCAAATCCCATCATATGCGCGCCAATAATGTCGCTCTCGAGCAGATTGTCAGGGTTACTTGCTTCATAGCCGCCATAGAAGATCGACCAGGCTTGTGGCGGGACATAGTCTTTCGCACCGGGAATGAAATCGCAATCATCTTCGAGAATCAATACACGATGCCCGTTGGTCGCCGCCTCTTCCAGTATCGCCAGATGGCTTTGAAAAACACCGCGAGCGCCTGGCGAGCTGAATGTCCCGGCATCTTCAAACTGAAAGGCATTGAAGAAAGCCACACGCGGATCATCGAGCAGACCCAATCGCGCCAATTCGCCCTCCATCTCGGCACGGCGATCCGTACGATAAGGAAGGTTGATGATGCGAATGCTGTCAAACTGGTCGAAAATCATGATTGCTGTCCCTGTGGGGATGTGAAGTTGATAGTCTATCGCATCTGAAAATGATGGCGGTAAAGAAGATACCGCAATTTTGCCGCTACAATGTGATATTACAGATATCTCGAGACTGTTTATTGTTTATTTATAAAAGATTGCACCGCCTTGTTGACCCTTTACCATACGCGCTATGAAACGGAATATGCCCAGGCTTTCTCCAAATTTCCCGACAATATTAAGTGTTGCGATCTTCCACGAAAACCCATCGCCAGCACCTTGCTTGACTGCCATGCGCGCAATCTGAAGCAAATATACTCCCGGCAGCAACAGCAATAAAAGCGGATGGAAAAAGACCGCTCCTGCAAGAAAAAGCAGTGGCAGCACCACGGCCCAAAATATCGCTCGCGCCAGCTCTCGACCATAGAGCGCGGTGCCCACTTGCCGCGTTGTCCACCAGACTTGAGCATAGCCGAAACCGCTTCTCACGGCGCGTAGCCACCATTGCCGGAAATGGTGCATATCTGCGTCGTGGATCGTCATAGGTTGATCAATGCGCCATATCTTCAGGCCATTACTTCGCATGCGACTACACATTTCTGGCTCTTCGCCTGCTATTATGCCACTATTATAGCCGCCGACGGCGGTAAGAGCGCTGACCCGCATCAAGGCATCGCCTCCGCATGCATTGCTCTGGCCAATATCGGTATTCCATTCTTGATCGCAGATCCTGTTGTAGAAGGAAGCCTCGGGATAACGCTCTTTCCGGCGACCACAAACGACGGCAGCATCAGAATGTTGGTCAAGAAAATCAACGGCCGCTGCGATCCAGCCGTCCTCGATTTCACAATCCCCATCAACAAATTGCACATATTCAATATCAGGCGCAATCGAGAGCAATCTGTCAAAACCTTCATTCCGTGCCCGTGCGGCGGTAAACGCTATTGTCAGGTCCAGATCGAGAACATCTGCGCTCCGTGCTTTCGCGGCTGCCGGGCTGCCATCGGTCGATGCGGAATCAACATAGACAATAGGCAACCCCAACGGTGCGAGAGAGTCGAGACATTGGATCAAGCGATTCCCCTCATTGCGCCCAATGGCCACAATCCCAACGCGGCCACGCACTGTGGATGAAACAGCATCCATCTTGTCTTTGCTGGCTTGAGCTTTGTGATCAGCCATTGATGATGCTCCCATATTCGATCCAGGTTGCAAAATCGGCGACCAATCCCAATTGCATGAACAGATAGCGCCACATCATAACGAGAACCGCAAAAAGGCCAAGTAAAGCAACATCTTGTTTCAGAAATGAGAGGCCTTCTTTCCATTGCGAAAAGGACAATGAAATATAGCGGAACAGATCGGCAATCGCGATAACGCAAAGGGCTGCAACAAAGCCGGAATATACCAGCGCCAAAGGAACCGCGATGACCAGCCACAGCAATTTTGCCAAATTAGCCTGTGCACTGTGAACCGACTTTCCGATTCCCAGCATGAAGGACTCTCCCATCGTTGAGAGAATGGAAAACCATGCGCCTGCCATCAAGATCGGCAGCATGAATGCCGCTGCAATGTAGCGATCATCATAAAATACCAGAATGACGAGGTCCGACAACGCCACGACGATGGAGAGCCCGCAAGCTGTGACTAGCAAGGCTTTCAGTCGCAAGCCTGATACCGCCGGCCGGAGTTCGGAGCGATCTTTGGCAAATGCTGCAACTTTAGGGAAAATCAACATTGCGCCAACACGCTGTACCAACATGCCGATCATGTCAGAGAAGGTCCGCGCAATGCCGTAAATGCCCAAAATCGCGAACGGAATTTCTTTGGCAAAATAGAGCCGATCGAAATTCATCGCCAAGAAAAAGACGACGGAAGAGGCAAATACCCACTTACCAAAGGATATAATCGCCCGGACATGTTCATGGGATATCTTGATCCGGTGGACGCGAAAATCAATCAGGAAAAAGCTGGATGTTGTTGAAATCGACGTCGCTATGATCAGACCGAATACCAGCGCCCAGATGGTCGGAGAATAAAGGGCCAATGCGATGTGGACCACCGCAGAAACCGCTGCAATAAATACATCAAATAGCGCAATTTTCCTCACTTCTTGATGCTTTTGCAAAATGAAGCGTGAAGGCGATTGAAATCCGGTGAGTAGAAAAACAACCGATATAATGGGAATGATCTCTACCAGTTGCTTGCTGTCATAAAATTCTGCAATTGGCTGTGCGAGCAGTAAGGCGATCGCAAAAAGCAGCAACCCGCGGATGATCTGAATGGTCCAGGCCGTATTGTAGAAATCAGGTTGATCGCCTTTGCGATTGCTGACGATATTCTGTCCAATGCCGACGTCAGATAGCAATTCTATCCCGGTGCGGAGCGTATTGACGATGAGCATGACGCCGAAAAGCTGAGGCGCCAAAAGCCGTGCCAGAACAATATTGGTAAAAAGCCGCAATCCTTGAGAAACGCCATAGGAACCGGCAACCCAAGTGATTTGGGATAACATCTGACGAGAAACCATTATTATCCCTTTGCTCTCGTCCGCCCGACCATGTTTTGTGCCCTATCGCAAGTTGATGCAGGATACATCACAAAAATTGATCGTTTCCCAGCATGGTGCAATGCCATCATAACGCCAATTTATGGTTACCAAGGAAAAACCCGCTGGCTTGAACCCTGTATAGATAGTCGCATCAGTTAAAGAGTTTTTGATATTGAGCGCCGAATAGTGATAAATGTCCCATGGATTTTCGGGGGAATATTCTATAGCCGCCTGATCATTCATTGGTGGTTTCAATATTTGCCGGTTGGCAGGGGAAGAATATAGATCATGAGATTCATTGCCTTGGCTGTGATCATATTTTCCGTTCCGGTCTTTATGGTTCTGCTGCAACAAAATGCAAAATACCGGCGTTATCTGTATTTTGCGGTTGGTTTTTTGCCATTTGTTATTTCCGCCTGGAATCTGGATGCCGCCATTATCAGCTGGGCGACCTGGCCGGGACAAACAAAGGGCGTGATCATCACCCTTCTGGATGCGCTGGCTCTGGCTATTGTGATCAGAAGCCGAAGATCGCCGTTGTCGTTTCCATTCACAGCGCTTTTCATAGCCTATATTGGGGCAGCAGCACTATCCATCATCTTCTCAACGACCCCGCAGGCATCGTTTTTCTATGCCTGGCAATTGGGAACAGTGCTTTTGGTATTCTGGGCCGTAGCCAATGTCGCGATGACAAAAGACGGTCCCAAGATGATTATTGCAGGCCTGGTCTGCGGCATAACGCTGCAAGCCGGTTTTTCTATCAGCCAAAAATTCTCCGGTGTGGTTCAAGCCAGTGGAACAATGGGACATCAAAATCTCTTGGGCGTAGCGACCCATTTCGCGCTCTATCCCTCTCTCGCGATGTTGATGGCTACGAAAAAGGCCAAGTTGCCAATGCTGGGCGTGGTTGCGGGTTTGATTGTGGTTGCCTTTGGTGCGTCCAGGGCAACGATCGGGCTGGCTGGTATCGGCGTGATGCTCGTGATCTTCCTGTCAATGGTCCGCAAGCCAACGGCAAGGAAAACCAAGGTTGCCGCTATTGGATTGGTCATTCTGGCGATTGCAACGCCTGTCGCTATTTCCTCGTTGCAGCAACGTTTTGCGATCACGTCAACCGAGGGCAGCAACGAAGAACGGCAAGCCTTTGAGCGGGCTGCCAAGATGATCTGGGCCGACCACCCAATGGGCATAGGCGCCAATCGATATGTTGTTGTCGCGAATACGGAAGGATATTCCGAAAGAGCAGGCGTCATATGGAACAGGGGAAGCCGCTCGGCACCCGTTCATAACAGCTATTTGCTGGCCGCGGCAGAAACCGGCTTCATTGGGCTTATATGCTTTGTGCTGCTGATTTTCGTCCCCATCGTGGCGGCTTTCCGATTTGCTTGGGCCAATCGCAAGGATCCCAAGGGTGACATGGCCGTCGGCATTGGTGTGACATTGGTCATCTTTGCCATGCACAGCTTTTATGAGTGGGTCATGCTGACATGGGTCATTCAATATATGCTGGCCATCGCTATTGGCATGTTGGCGGGCTTTATCACCTATAGGAAAGCGGAAAAACGCGCAGCCATTATCGCCAAGCGGCGCGCACAATCCGAAGATAGCGACGAAGCCGTTCCTGCACTCGCCAAGCAAGTTTAGCCTCTGTCCGCCCCCTGGGCTGGCAATATTATTGTTCTTTAACAGGCCGGGTATTGGAACTCAGATACGCCGCATAACCCCCTGTAAAGGAAGATATAACGCCATCCGCTTCCTCTGTGGCGTATTGTGTGGCTTCCTCTTCAGTGCTTTCATATTCAATCTCGTCCTTCTTGATCGCAGCGATCATGGCACTGCGCTCATCCGGGCAAGCTGTTACCGCGGCCTTGTTAAAGGCGCGGCGGGCTGTTTTCTGGTCGAGATGGGTAATCGTAAAGTCCGTGAGACAATTGGAATAACTCACCCTGGCCGTCTCCGCATCGGCGGCACTGAATGTGGCTGCACTGAACAAGGCGATGGATAATATGCTGAACATAGATGCCTCCTAAAAAGTCTATGGCGCAGCATATCATATTTTTCGGAAAGGAGGCCAGTAAAACCGCAGAAGGAACCAGCTTACACGATGCGTTGCTTGCTTGGTCGATTCCGTCCTAACTATAATATATATTACAATGCATTAGGGCAATATTCCAATAATTGATCGTAATACGCCCGGCATTGATCTGCGATCTTTTGCTGCGCGCTGGTCAATTTTGGTTGATGATCTGAGGGCGCAGCAAAGGCTGTTGTGTCGATGACGCGGTTATACCAATGGGACGCCCATATTCCGTCCGTTTCTCGAGGCCCTGCTTGCCAGTTCAACATGGCCGGATCCCAATCGATCGCGAGCGCGATGCACAGCTCCTTCAATCGTCCCTCAGGATCTTTTAAAGTATCCGCACTATCCAGCACTATTGGCGCGATTCCGCTCATTTGAGCCGCCTGGTCGCAATATTCCAGTTGCCGGGCATAACCCAGATCATCGGGCGTCACCTCGACCCGCTTTGCTGCATAGCTCGCAACCACATGATCCGGATCGCGGATCAGGAAGGCGTGCCGGTGATCGGGAAAGTCCGCAATCGACACCTTATCCACCATGTGGTGCGGCATATGTTTCTGGTACCAGATGACCTTACCGCCCGGCACTGGCCCGCGCATGGCCTGCGCGACTGATCCCCAATCGCAATCCATTGATGCAATGATCTGATCCGCCATGGGCTGCTGAAAACCGGTCTTTTTCAGAAATGCTCCGTAAAAAGGCTCATCGCTGACCGCGCAATCGGCCCGGCTGCCAAAGCTGCGCATCATCGCGGTCGAGATGTTGCGCGGACCGGACCACATGGCAATGCGAACCGGCGATGACGTCATGCCGCCGTATCGCTTTCGACCAGCGCTTTATAGAGGCTTTGCAGCCGTTCGACCATCGGCCCCCTGCCCTTGCTCAATACACGACCATCCACCTCTGTCGCAGGCACAACACCCGCAAAAGTCCCGGTCACAAAGGCTTCGTCGGCGCCATATACGTCGGTCAGGGAGAAATTCTTCTCATATACCGGGATATCATTCTCGCGGCAGAGCTGGATCACATTGCTCCTGGTGATACCGCCGAGACAATAATCACCGCTGGAAGTCCAGACTTCGCCTTTGCGGACAATGAAGAAATGGGTGCTGTTGCAAGTCGCCACGAAGCCCTGCGGATCCAGCATCAATGCCTCGTCCGCGCCAGCCTGTGTCGCCTGAATACAGGCGGTAATGCAGTTCAGCTTGCTATGAGAATTGAGCTTGGGGTCCTGCACCGCCGGATCGCCGCGCCGGACATGCACGGTGAACAGCCTTATGCCATTCTCTACCGTACTCGGCAGCGCTTCCTTATATTCCGGAATGATCACAATCGTCGCCGGAGAGATAACCACCCGCGGGTCCTGATAAGGCGTTGAGCGAATGCCGCGTGTCACCATCAGGCGAATGTGGCAGGCAGTCATGCCATTGGCCTCTATGGTCTCATACAGCCTTGCGATCAGGGCTTCCCGGCTGATGCCAATATCCATCGCAATCGCCTTGGCACATTCAAACAGACGATCCATATGGGCATCCAGAAACGCGATTTTGCCTTGATGTACGCGCAGGCCTTCCCAGACCCCGTCGCCCAGCATGAAACCGCTGTCAAAAACCGACACCATGGCCTCGGCCCGCGGCGTGATCACGCCGTTTACGTTGATCAGGATGGTTTCGTTGCGCGGATCCTCGATATAATCATGCGTGCCTTTGGCCATCCTGGATTCCCTCATTAACTCCTCTCCCCTTGAGGGAGAGGAAACCAAAGCCTTAGCGCCGTAGGCGGTTAGGCGACGTTGGCGAGGGGTTAAGGGAAAGCGCAACCAAAATAGCTTCCAAAACGCCCTCTAAATTTTCATTTATCTCATTATTCCAATATCTAAGAACAGAGTAATCGTGCTTTTTCAACCATTGATCGCGCGCCAGATCATGATCACTATCATAATGCTGCGATCCATCTGCTTCCACAATCAGTTTCTGTTCGTGGCATATGAAATCAACAATATAGGGCCCTATTGGTTGTTGTTTTCGAAACTTATATCCGCCCACTTGCCGGTCTCTTAATCGGTTCCAAAGCAGGCGTTCCTGCGGTGTCATGTCGCGACGTAGCTGTTTGGCGTGTTTTAGAGTTTGCGGTTTATATCCGGCCATTGGCGTTTGACCTCCACCCCTCACCAAGATTTTCTAACGAACAAGTTCGTAAGCAAATCTCTCCTCTCCCTCAAGGGGAGAGGAGAGTTGTTCTTGCCAGTTTCGGCCATTTTCCTCTCCCCTTGAGGGAGAGGACAACGAAGACTTAGCGCCGCAGGTGCTTAGTCGCAGTCGGTGAGGGGTAGCGTCTAAGCACAAAGCCAGTGTTTGCCGCCTACCCCTCACTAAGACTTGCTAAGCAATAAATTGCCAAGCCAAGTCTTTTCTCTCCCTCAGGGGGAGAGAAGTAAAATCCCTGCTCCCAATCTGCGCCAAAATGATCGAATCTATCGATACTTCCCTTCTCAACTCCTCTCCCCTTGAGGGAGAGGAAACCAAAGCCTTAGCGCCGAAGGCGGTTAGGCGACGTTGGTGAGGGGTAACGTCTGATCACATATGCAAAACCCGCTCATAGGCGTCGAGCACGCTTTCATGCATCATTTCGCTGAGTGTCGGATGGGGGAAGACGGTGTTCATCAATTCCGCTTCGGTCGTCTCCAGCGTCTTGCCCACGGTATAGCCTTGGATCAGTTCGGTAACCTCCGCCCCGATCATATGCGCGCCGAGCAATTCGCCAGTTTTCGCGTCGAACACAGTTTTAATGAAACCTTCGGTCTCACCCAGCGCAATGGCCTTACCATTGCCAATGAATGGGAAATTCCCGACTTTGACGTCATGACCGGCTTCCTTGGCCTTGGCTTCGGTCAGGCCAACGCTGGCAATTTGCGGATGGCAATAGGTGCAGCCCGGGATATTGTTCACATCCATTGCATGCGGGTGGCCGCCCGCTATCGCTTCCACCGCGATAACGCCCTCATGACTGGCTTTATGAGCAAGCCACGGTCCGCCGGTGACGTCGCCGATAGCATAAATGCCCTCGACATTGGTCCGGCACATCGCGTCCGTCTTGATATGGAAACGCTCGTCCGGTTCGATGCCCAGTTCGTCCAGGCCGATGGTTTCGACATTGGGCTGGATGCCGACCGCGACAATGACGTGACTGAAGTCATGGCTGGCTTTCTTGCCTTTGCTGTCTTCAATCTCCGCCTTGACGCCCTTGGCCGATGTCTCGATGCTCTTGACGCCAGCGCCAGTCATGATGGTCATGCCCTGCTTCTTCAGGGATTTTTCGAGGAATTTCGAAATTTCCTCATCCTCGACCGGAACAACGCGATCCATCATCTCGACCACGGTCACGTCCGCGCCCATGTCATTATAGAAACTGGCAAATTCAATTCCGATCGCGCCGGAGCCGATTACCAGCAGTTTCTTGGGCATTTCCGGCGGCGTCATGGCGTGGCGATAGGTCCAGATGCGCTTGCCATCAGCTTTCGCAAAGGGCAGATCCCGTGCCCGTGCGCCAGTGGCGATGATGATATTCGGCGTGGTCAGTTCTTCGTCGCCCTTCTCGGTTTTGACGGCGACCTTGCCCTTTTCGACAATCTTGCCGTCGCCCATCACAACATCAATCTTGTTCTTCTTCATCAGATGCGTGACGCCCTGATTAAGCTGTTTCGCCACCCCGCGAGAGCGTTTGACCACCGCGTCCAGATCCGCGCTGATCTTCTCCGCCGCCAGACCATAGTCCGCGGCGTGCTTCATATTGTGGAATACCTCAGCCGAGCGCAGCAGTGCCTTGGTCGGTATGCAGCCCCAGTTGAGGCAGATACCGCCCAAATTTTCGCGCTCCACGATGGCGGTTTTCAGGCCAAGTTGGGAAGCCCGGATCGCGGCGACGTAACCGCCGGGGCCGGAACCGAGGACGATGAGATCGTAAGATTTTTCAGTCATATTGCACCTTTTCATCCTCTCCCCCTGCGGGAGAGGAAACCAAAGCCTTAGCAACTTGTTGCTTAGGCGACGTTGGAGAGGGGGCTTTCAGCGCTGCAAGTATCGCCGTCGCCACCCCATCAGAATTGTTCAAAATATCATTATTCCAGAAACGCAGAATTCGAAAACCTTGTGCTTTCAGATAATCATCACGCTTTTGATCATAGCTATTTTCTGCATGTTGAGAGCCATCTGCTTCCACGATCAATTTTTTGGTAAAACAGACAAAATCGGCGATGTAGTGATCGACTGGAACTTGCTGTCTGAATTTGTAGCCGCCGAGACGTTTGGCGCGAAGGATGGTCCATAATTTGGCTTCCGCTTCGGTGGGCTCGGATCGCATCGATTTTGCCCGGCGGCGGATGATTTCTTCGGGTGTTTCCGGCTCTATGGGACGGCAGACGCCGTCCACCCCTCTCCCTCCCACAGCTGGGCTGTGGGCCCCTCCCTCTCCCGCAAGGGGAGAGGGCAAAGAAATCGACGCATTTTTCACGCTAACTCCTCTCCCCTTGCGGGAGAGGAAACCAAAGCCTTAGCAACTTGTTGCTTAGGCGACGTTGAAGAGGGGAAGTTCCCACTAAGCCAGCATCCCCAACGGGTTTTCGCATAGATCTTTAAACACCTGCATCAACTGCGCGCCGTCGGCGCCGTCAATGGCCCGATGATCAAAGCTGCCGGTGGCGCTCATGATCGTGGCGATTTGCAGGCTGTCATCAATGACATGGGGGCGCTTCTGCCCTGCCCCGATGGCCATGATCATGGCTTGCGGGGGGTTAATCACGGCGTCGAAATTCTTGATGCCGAACATGCCCATGTTGGAGATGCTCGCCGTGCCGCCCTGATATTCGTGCATCTTGAGCTTGCCCTCTTTGGCCCGTTCGGCAAGATCTTTCATCTCGGTGGAGATAGCGCTGAGCGACTTGGTATCGGCGCTGGTGATGATTGGTGTGATTAGACCACCGGGAATGCTGACCGCGACCGAGATATCGGCGCGGGCAAATGTCTTGAGCTGATCGCCGTCAATCGAGACATTGCATTTGGGCACCTGCATCAGCGAGACGGCCAGCGCCTTGATCAGCAGGTCATTGACGGAGAGCTTGACGCCGCGGGGTTCCAGCGTGGCATTAAGCTCGCTGCGCAGCTTGAGCAGCTTGTCGAGCTGGATATCCACGGTCAGGTAGATATGCGGAATGGTCTGTTTTGCTTCGGTCAGACGGCGGGCAATGGTCTTGCGCATGCCGGACAGTTTTTCGGACGTGTGCGGGATATCGAAGTCATTCGCCGCTGGTGTTGGAGCGTGCGCGGTTGTTGGCGCGGGTGCTGCGGCTTCGCTTCTAACCGGTGCGGTGCCGCCTTCGGCTGCATCAATATCGGCCTTGATAATCCGTCCGCCAGGCCCGGAACCGCTGAGCGCGCCGAGATCAACGCCCTTCTGCTCGGCCAGACGCCGGGCCAGCGGGCTGGCCTTGATCCGGTTGCCATCCGATGCCGGTGCGGCAACTTTAGGTGCCTCATCTGTAACCTTTGGAGCAACCTCCTGTACCGGTTCCGCAGGCTTTTCAGCAACTTCCGCAACCGCCTTGGGCTTCTCTGCGGCACTTTCGTCAACTTTCGAGGCAGCGCCAACATCCTCCCCCTCTTCGGCGATGATCGCGATCACATCGCCGACTTTGACATTGTCGGTACCTTCGGCCACGACGATCTTCGCAATCGTGCCCTCATCAACCGCCTCAAACTCCATTGTCGCCTTGTCGGTCTCAATCTCCGCCAGCAAATCACCTGAAGCGACCTCATCGCCCTCTTTGACCAGCCATTTGGCCAGCGTCCCCTCTTCCATTGTCGGTGACAAAGCGGGCATTTGAAGGTTGATCGGCATGGAGAGGAAACCCTTATTCTATAGCAACGTTGCAGGCGTTTATGCGCAAATCACAGGAAAGCGCAAGCCGTGTAAATCTTGCATATCACAGGCTTTTATCGCAAGCATGGTTTTAATAGTAAAAATGCGCAGTCAGTTGGGGAGTTTTCATGCGTACTTACCTGGTGGTTATCGACGAAACCGAAGAGGCAAGCATAGCCCTGCGATTTGCTTCACGCCGTGCGATGAAGACAAATGGCGCACTGCATATTTTAGCCTTGGTTGAAAGCGAAGGCTTTGTCGCCTGGGGAGGTGTTCAAGCTACGCTAGAGGAAGAAGCGAAGAACCGTGCAGAGGCCTTGGTATCGAGTGCTGCAGGCACGTTGTTCGAAGAAACTGGCATTCGCCCATCCATCACAGTGAAAGAAGGCAAAGGCCCTAAAGATGTCCGTAAGATGATGGATGAAATTGACGGCCTGGCTGCTCTCGTGCTGGGTGCTGCCGGCAATGGGACACCTGGTCCCTTGGTGACTCATTTTGCCGCAACGGAAGTTGGCTCTCTCCCCTGCCCGGTCATGGTTGTACCCGGATCGCTGAGCAAGGAAGAAATTGATCGCTTGAGCTAGGGGCCAATCACACGGTCATCTACCATGATGGCGGATATTTGCCGGGCGCCCCCGTTTTCCTTTGCGATGCGGCTTTCCCTTTCCTCGTCGATATGGCTGTTGGCCAGTGGGCATATGATTAGCCCCCTCTGCCAGCTCAAAGAGTAAGCTTCCGGTAGCCGCATTGGCTTCCACCAGTCGCAGGTCCAGTTTTTGGCCGATATTATAGGTTACACCGCTATCAACACCTTCAAGCTGCTGTTTTTGCTCATCATAGTCAAAACGTTCGATGCCCAAGGTGCGGACCGGGACAAGTCCGTCTCCGCCCAGCTCTTCAACCGTCGCGAAAAACCCGAAATTCTGAACTCCGGTAATGCGGCATTTCAGCACCTGCCCAACATGATCGGATAAATGGGCCGAAATGTAGCGATCCACTGTTTCGCGCTCCGCCATCATGGCGCGTCGTTCCAATTGGCTGATTTTCTCGGAAATAGGCTCCAGTCTGGCCGCCATATCCTCACTCAGCCCGCTTTGCGGAGGAATATCTTTGTTCTTCGGTTTGGGCTGTTCCAGTTTGCAGGCACTCACCAAAGCGCGATGGACGATAAGGTCGGCATAGCGGCGGATGGGGCTGGTAAAATGCGCATAGCTGCCCAGCGCCAGGCCAAAATGACCCATATTAGTATGCCCGTAATAAGCCTGTGTCTGGCTGCGCAGGATCTGCTCCATGACCAGCGGCAAAATTTCCGCCTCTCCAACCTGTTCTATCAAACGATTGAACACGGATGGTTTAATGACCTGGCCCAGAGCGAAATTCACATCAAAGCTTTTCAGATAGTCTTTCAGCGCCACCAGTTTTTCACGCGAAGGCATTTCATGCACGCGGTAGATAAGCGGCGACTTTTTGGTTTCGAGCATTTTCGCCGCCGCAACATTGGCCGCGATCATATAGTCCTCGACCAAACGATGAGCGTCCAGTCGCTCACGGACGGCTATTTCGGCAATTCGTCCTTTTTCATCGAGGACCACGCGTTTTTCGGGTAGATCGAGATTGAGCGGTTCGCGGCTATCACGAGCCTTTGCAAGAAGCTTCCAGCAGGCCCATAGCTGTTCGAGAGCGACAGTCTTCATGGGATAGTTCAGTTCACCATCAATCGCGGCTTGCGCATCCTCATAGGCTATATTGCCGGCCAGCCGAACAATAGCGCGAGTGAAGCGAGACGAAATGACCTTACCCTTGGCATCAATTTTAAGATGACAAGCCAAAGCTGCACGATCAACATCTTGCTTTAGTGAACACACGTCCGTCGAGAGCGCTTCGGGTAACATGGGCACGACCCGGTCGGGGAAATAGACACTGTTCCCGCGTTTATAGGCTTCTTTGTCCAGCTTGCTGCCGCTGCGAACATAGAAAGAGACATCTGCAATCGCGACTATGGCTTGAAAGCCATCCACATTGTCGGGGTCATCATCCGACGCCGCCCAGATCGCATCATCATGATCCCGCGCATCTGCCGGATCAATCGCTACAATGGGCAAATGGGTCAGATCTTCACGATCTTCTGCGCTAAGCTTCAGCTTGGCCACATTTTCCGCTTCATCCAGAACATCGGCAGGGAATTCACGCGGAATTTCATATTTGTGGATCGCGATCAGGCTGAATGATTTTGGCGCAAACGGATCGCCCAATATTTCTTTTACCCGGGCCTTGATCTGTGTTCCGCGACCAACGGGCTCCGCGAGGACCAAGTTGCCGAACTCTGCCTCACCGAGATCTGAAATAGCGGTGCTGCGCCGGTGCTTGCGGTCAACGGGCTTCAACCAGAACCGGTCGCGTTCATCTTTCTCGATTATGCCCATCAGCATGTCGCTGCTTTGGGCAATCTTTTTCATCATGAAGGCAATATGCCCCTGCCCACGTTCTTCTGTACGGGCCAATATGCGATCACCTACCGCCAAGGCCGCACGGCGGCCGCGTTCCTTGATACGCAGGCGCGGAGCAGGCACGTTGTCTGCTTCCCAACGTTCGGGTATCCCAACCGCTTCATTGCCGTCGATTTCAACAATCTTCAGGACCGTGACTTTGGGAATACCGCCAATTTTGTGAAAAGCACGGCCTGGGGTGCTGTCGATCAGGCCTTCATCGGCCATATCTTTTAGCAAAGCCTTAAGGGCTATTTTGTCAGAACCGCGTAGCTTAAATGCTTTTGCAATCTCGCGTTTGCCTGCGGGTTGATCCGACTTTTCAATAAAGTCCAATATCTGTTTGCGCGTTGGAACTTGTCTTGGCTTGTGAGATTTGGACGATTTTGCCATCAATAGGCTTTGCCGATAAGTATTCGCTCGACCGCTGGTTTACCCGTAAATATGCAATCACCGTCAACCGCAGCGGCTTGCGTCGGTACATTCCGGAACGTCAATTTCAGCTTCTTCAAACGCTCTTCAATCTGGTCTAGCTCTTCGCCGGTCGCCCGGCACCACTGGACTTCCAGCCAACCAGGATATTTTTTATTCTCTTTGTAGAATTTTTCGACATCCGCAAAATCGGTGAGCCCGCGAGTGATATTCGCGTCCAGCCGCTGCCTGGCTTCGCCATGCAATTTGGTTTGTATCTCTTCGAGCAAAGCGGGAACCTGTTCCGCAAAGACATCTTTCTCAAGAATCTGCGAATCCAGCTTGCCGTTGTCTTTATAAAGCGCGTCGCGGCGAAGGGCTGATACATTGCCCTCCGATACGTCCCGGGGACCGATTTCCAAGATAATAGGCGCACCTTTCTTGACCCAAGCCCAGCGCTTGTTCGACGCTTTGACACCGCTCTTGTCCAGTTTTACCCGAACATTTTCGTCGAAAGCCCGTAGTCCGGATAGTTGTTTGGTCAGCGCGGAGCAGAATTCCAGCACTGCTTCATCTTCGGGTTTGTCGCGTAGCATGGGTATGATCACAACCTGATAAGGGGCAATAAGCGGTGGTACACGCAGGCCATCATCATCGCCATGGGTCATGATAACGCCGCCGATCAGACGGGTAGAGGTGCCCCAGCTCGTGGTATAGGCGAACTGGAATTGCCCTTCCTTGTCCTGATAGCGGATGTTCTGCGCCTTGGAGAAGGTTTGTCCCAAAAAATGTGAAGTACCAGCCTGTAGTGCTTTGCCATCTTGCATCATCGCTTCGATCGAATAGGTCGCATCAGCGCCAGGAAAACGTTCATTTTCCGGCTTTTCACCTGCAACCACGGGCATCGCCAAGACATCCTCAGAAAAGCTGCGGTACATTTCCAAGATTTCGAGTGTCTCTTCCATCGCTTCATCGCGTGTAGCATGGGCCGTATGCCCTTCTTGCCAGAGAAACTCACTGGTCCGCAGGAACATACGCGTACGCATTTCCCAGCGCACAACATTGGCCCATTGGTTGATCATCACCGGCAAATCACGCCAGCTTTGAACCCAGCGGGAAAAAGCTGTTCCGATCACAGTTTCAGAGGTTGGCCGGACGACCAACGGTTCTTCAAGCTTCGCTTCAGGGTCGACGACAAGCCCATCTGCATCATCTTTCATCAATCGATGATGGGTGACGACCGCCATTTCCTTGGCAAAGCCATCAACATGTTCTGCTTCTTTAGCGAAGTAGCTTAGCGGGATGAATAGCGGAAAATAGCAATTTTCATGGCCAGTCGCCTTAATCCGCTGATCCATCAGAAACTGAACCCGTTCCCAAATACCATAACCCCATGGCCGCATAACCATGCAGCCACGCACACCGGATTCTTCGGCCAAATCGGCTTCGGCAATAAGCTGCTGGTACCAAGCTGAGAAGTCATCTTCCCTGGTTACGGATAAAGCGTTTTTCTTCACGTATTCAGTTCCTGTCGGAAAGTTTCAAAATCCATTGGCCCGAAGGCAAGATCAATCGTCGAGATTATCGATCTTCGATTGAATATCTGCAAGCTGCTGTTTGAGCTCCATGATCTCTTTGTCTTTTGCAGACATTTCTTCCTCTTCCAGTTCCGGCTCTGGTTCGAGTTCCGGTTCTTCGTCATTGGAAGCCGTTTTTTCACCAATCCTCAGAGGATTGAGCGCTTTTTCTACGACGCTGCCAAAAGGGCTCGATTTCAGGGCATTTTCAATCGCCTCCTGAAACTGCTTTTGGTTTTTAACAGCCATTTGACCCAACGGGTTCTTATTCAGCGCCCCTTCGACAGCTTCCTGAAACTGTTTCTGGTTTTTGCGGAAATTCTCCATGGAGGCTTCGAGATAAGACGGCATCAGCGACTGCATGCTGTTGCCATACATGGAGATAAGCTGGCGCAGGAAATTGACAGGCAGCATGTTCTGCCCGCTGCTTTCCTCTTCAACAATTATCTGGGTCAGCACATTATGGGTAATGTCATCACCGGTTTTGGCATCGACCACGATAAAATCGACATCATCACGCGTCATTTCTGCCAGAAAATCCAGCGTGATATAATTCGATGTCTGCGTATTGTAGAGCCGCCGGTTGGCATATTTCTTGATAATGATTGGGCCGTCCGGATCGCCTTTTTTTGTCTTCGCCATGTTACCTCCTGTGAACCATATAGCCTTATCTTTCTGATTTTCTGCTGATATGGCCGCAAAATAATATTTGTTGCATAAGCTATTAGCCAAAATTGTGCATCGCCGCAACCGAAGCAGTTCAACCAGTTCGATATATTGCAACTGTCGCGGAAATTAAGGCTTTGCACCATGTGCACTTGCGATATGGCAGATGCTCAGATCAGGTCCAGTAACGGATGAAGCGGTTACCCATTCCTGTGATCAATTCATATTGTGCTATTCCTGACTGAAGTGAAGCCGTCGGCAAATCAAATTGTGCCTTCACCCAGTCTGATTCAGCAAGTTGAGGCGCATCAGATATGTCGATCGCGATCAGATCCATTGACACGCGGCCGAGAACAGAAAGTCTCGTATCATCTATATAAAAAGCGCCTGTATTAGAAAAACCGCGCAAATAGCCATCTGCATAACCCATCGCCAATATGGCAATTGTGTGGCTTCTTTCGGCCACATATTTTGCATTATAGCCAAGCTTGTCACCTTTTTTCAGGTTACGCGTTTGCAATATTTGTGCTTCGGGAAAAACCACTTGTCGGATTATCCCATCAAACTCCGATCGCTGTTTACCGCCATAAAGAGACAAGCCAGGTCTGGTACAATCAAAATGATAGGCTTGCCCTAAAGCAATGCCAGCACTGTTGCTTAAGCTTTGACGTTTCCCGGAAACATGCCGCAATGCGTTTTTAAACTGATCCAATTGATTAGCGTTTTGGCTGACGTCTTCGTCTGCAGAAGCCAAGTGGCTCATTACAATATCGATGTCCATTTCATGCCAGACAAAATCGATCAAATCGGACGTGTTAATCCCAAGTCGATTCATACCACTGTTGATCATCACGTCGCACGGACGGCCAGTCGGCAGCCATCTTTTGGCTTGTTCTATGCTGTTCAATACAGGTTTGGCTGATGATGTCACTGCAAACGGCATATCTTCCGGTCTAACACCGTTAAGAACGGAAATATTGGTGCTTTCATCCGTATATGCTTGGATTTCTGCGGCTTCTTGCCAATTGGCCACGTAAAAATCTTGGCATCCGGCAGATTGCAGACGCCGAAAAACCTGCACAGCGCCAAGGCCATAAGCGTTCGCCTTTATGGCAGCCCCAGCGCTTGCCGCGCCGCTCAAGTCATCTAATACGCGCCAATTTGAGACTAAGGCTTCGCTATCCAGACGTAGCTTTGCTGTCGGTGGGATTTCGATAGTCCTGTCGCTCATATTGTGGCGATAGTGAGTTTATTCCGCGCCGTCGAGTGCTGCTTCTGGATCATCTGGAATACCCCACCAGGCGATGATGACACCGAAGGCAACAACTACCCATGTGTACCAGAGGCCGGCATAGACATCACCTGAGCGCGCAACGATATAGCTCGCAATCAGCGGTAGGAAACCGCCCAGATAACCCGCACCGATATGATAAGGAATCGACATCGAGCTGTAGCGGATTTTGGGCGGAAACATCTCTGCAAGCAACGCTGCTACTGAACCATATGTCAGCGCGCTGAGGGCACCGAGGACCAGCAGAATTGCAACAATTCCCAAGATTCTCATAGCGCTGAGATTTTGCTCGCTAAAATCAAAACCTGATTGCGTTAGTTCTTCCCTGATGCCTGCCCGCCGTGCTGAACCGTCACTTAGCCAGTCCTGTTCGATTTCAATCTCTCGATCGCCAGCAAATAGTTTGAGTTCGTCGGTATCAACGACATCATAAGGAACACCTGCTGCTGTCAGAGTTTCAAGCAACTTTCCGCAGTCACTGGGTTTACTATCCACCAGCTCGGCGAAAGGATCGGTAGTGCATTGCTGTCCCTCGACTCTGACCGGCGCCGCTTCAGCAGCAGATGCAAGTCCCGGATTGGCAAGGCTTCCGAGCGCCCAAAATGATGGGAATAGCAGGAGCAGCGTAAGAATAGCTCCAACCAAAATTGGTTTTTTCCGCCCCACACGGTCGGACCATTTGCCAACGACAAGATAGAAAGACATCGCGATAAGGCCGGAGAAAAACAGGATCAGCTCAACCGTAAGGTCATCGACGTTCATCGGACCACGGAGGAAGGACATGCCGGAGAAAAATGCGGTGTACCAGATGGTTGTCAAAATTCCGGTAATCCCAAACAGGGCGACAAAGATACGCTTCTTGTTGCCAGGGAAAGTGAAGCTTTCGACGAATGGGTTTTTGGCTGTTCGGCCTTCTGCCTTCATGGCCTGGAATACTGGGCTTTCATTCAGCTTCAGACGCATCCACAGTGAAATGCCAAGTAGAATGATCGACAACAGAAACGGCACCCGCCAGCCCCAGTCATTAAATTCCTGCTCCGGGATCAGGAACCTGCAGGCTAGAACAACACCAATTGATAATACAAAACCGCCCGCGACACTGGCTTGGATATAACTGGTGTAATAACCACGCTTTTCGGTAGGCGCGTGTTCCGCAACATAGATCGCTGCACCGCCATATTCACCGCCAAGCGCTAGGCCTTGCAATATCCTTAGAAATATAACTAACACGGGAGCGGCGAGCCCAATAGTCTCAGCGCTGGGAATAAAGCCGACACCGGCTGTGGCGATGCCCATAAGCGTCACAGTCACCAAAAAAGTATATTTGCGGCCCAGTCTATCACCAAGAAAGCCGAACAAAATGGCGCCAATGGGGCGAAATCCAAACCCAACGGCAAATCCCGCCCAGACGAGCAACATCTGCAATGTCTCATTTCCTGATGGGAAAAAGGCTGCACCGATAAGTGTGGCGAGAGCTCCGTAGATGAAGAAATCATACCATTCGAAAATGGTCCCGGCGGATGACGCGCCGATTACGAGTCTGATTTCCTTGTCCGTTGGTTCACGCTGCATTGCAACGGATGCCTCACTCGCCATATCTGCCCTCCCCCGAGCGTTCTTATTCCAGTTCGAGTATCACCGCATCGACGGCAAGGCTATCCCCTTGTGCAGCCTCAACTGATTTCACAACCCCATTTTTCTCCGCGCGAAGAATATTTTCCATCTTCATCGCTTCGACAACAGCTAATGGTTGCCCCTCCTCGACCTTGTCCCCTGCTTCAACATGAAGTGCGACCAGCAGGCCGGGCATCGGGCAAAGCAGATATTTGGATAGATCGGGTGGAACTTTTTCAATCATATGCACGGCATGTTGCGCGATATGAGCGGGTAAGACCTGAACCTTATGCGTTGCACCATGGGTGTTAAGCGCAAAGCCACTAGCCGTTTTGGAAATTTTGACTGAAAGCGGCTCTTCGCCAATATTGGCAAGGATTAAGCTGTCACCCGGCGTGTAGGCAACCGACAGATCCACGTCATTGCTATCAACCAGGATACCCTCTTCTGACACCAAAACTTGCTGAACGCTGTCACCAATTTTGACTTCCCATTCAGACGGCGGTTGCAGCCGATTACCCAATTGATTATCGATCCGGCGCGCCCGGTCTGCATGAGCAGTAGCGGCAAAAGCAGCAATCGCAGCAAGATTGCGCAGCAAATCTTCTGAAGCGGGTGCGCCCTGAAAACCTTCAGGATATTCTTCAGCGATAAAATTGGTCGTGATATTGCCTTCACGGAACCTTTCGTGCTGCATCAAGGCCGAGAGAAAATCGATATTATGGCCCGGTCCGCTAATCTCGAAGCGATTGAGCGCATCGATCTGGCGATCAATCGCTTCAATCCGCGTGTCGCCATAGGTGATCAGCTTCGCGATCATCGGATCATAGAAGATCGACACTTCCCCGCCCTCGGCAACACCGTCATCCACGCGTATGCCTTCCTCGGCTTCCGGCGGATTATATTTCACCAGACGCCCTGTGGACGGCAGAAAATTACGATAAGGGTCTTCGGCATAGACGCGGTTTTCAACCGCCCAACCGGTCAGTTTTACATCATCCTGTGTCAGTGGCAGTTTTTCGCCATAGGCAACGCGGATCATCTGTTCGACCAGATCAAGGCCGGTAATATACTCGGTAACTGGATGTTCGACCTGCAGCCGTGTGTTCATTTCCAGAAAGTAGAAACTCTTGTCCGCTCCGACGATCAGTTCAACCGTGCCAGCGCTGTGATAGCCCACTGCCTGGGACAGAGCGACAGCCTGCTCTCCCATTTTCTTGCGCATTTCAGGGTCAACAAAGGGTGATGGTGCCTCTTCAACCACTTTCTGATGACGCCGCTGGATCGAACATTCCCGCTCACCGAGATAGATAATGTTACCATGCTTGTCGCCAAGCACTTGGATTTCGATATGACGCGGTTGTTCGATGAATTTCTCGATAAACACACGGTCATCACCAAAGCTTGCCAGACCTTCGCGTTTGGTCGCTTCAAAGCCTTCGCGGACATCTTGCTCGTTCCAAGCAAGGCGCATGCCCTTACCGCCGCCACCGGCGCTGGCTTTCATCATGACCGGATAGCCGATATCCGTGGATATTTTTACCGCATGCTCGGTATCATCAATCTCACCAATATGACCAGGGACGACGCTGACGCCCGCTTTTTCTGCAAGTTTCTTTGATTCAATCTTGTCACCCATTGCGGCGATGGCATTGGGGGGCGGTCCGATAAAGGCGATGTCATTTTCGGCCAACTGTTCTGGAAAACTTGTCCGTTCGGACAGAAAACCATAGCCCGGATGTACCGCTTCCGCTCCCGTTTCCTTACAGGCAGCGATAATCTTGTCTGCGATCAAATAAGATTCAGCTGCAGGTGATGGCCCAATATGCACGGCTTCGTCCGCCATCTGCACATGGGGTGCCCGCGCATCAGCATCGGAATAGACAGCAACCGTCTTAATCCCCATTCTCTGTGCCGTACGAATGACACGGCAAGCAATTTCGCCGCGGTTGGCGATTAGGATTTTTTTGAACATATTTATTCGGCTGCCTCTAGTTGATCTTCCCTTGGTTCCGCTTCCATCGGAACCAACCCCAATTTCTCAAACAAAACCTCGTCTGCATCATCACCAGCATTGCCGGTTGTCAGCAATTTGTCGCCGGTAAAGATGCTGTTCGCGCCTGCCATGAAGCAAAGGGCCTGTGTACTTTCGGACATGGATTCCCGACCAGCAGATAGGCGAACCATGGACGCGGGCATGGTGATCCGGGCTACGGCAATCGTTCGGACAAACTCAATATCGTCAATTTTCGCCAGCGGTGTATCGGCCAGCATATCGCCCAGAACGGTACCTTTGACCGGAACCAGTGCATTTACCGGAACACTTTCTGGATGCTTGGGTAGTGTCGCAAGAGCATGGACAAAACCGACCCGATCTTCTCGCGTCTCGCCCATGCCGACAATTCCACCAGAACAGACGTTGATCCCACTGGTCCGCACATTTTCAAGTGTTTCCAAGCGGTCATCAAAGGTCCGCGTCGTAATCACCTTTTCATAATGTTCGGGCGATGTATCGATATTGTGATTATAATAGTCGAGGCCGGCTTCAGCGAGCATGTCCGATTGTTTCTTGGTCAACATGCCTAGCGTCATGCAGGTTTCCATGCCCATTTGTCGCACGCCTTTGACCATTTCGATGATGGCCGGCATATCGCGATCTTTTGGGTTGCGCCACGCAGCCCCCATGCAAAAACGGGAAGATCCGCGATCTTTCGCCTGTGCCGCTGTTTGCAGGACAGAACGAACATCGAGTAATTTCTCGGCCTTCAAACCGCTTTCGGCATGGGCAGACTGGTTGCAATAGCCGCAATCTTCCGGGCATCCGCCGGTTTTGATCGACAGCAATGTGGAAAGCTGCACCTGACCCGGCGTATGATGTTGCCGGTGAATAGTGGCCGCTTGAAATAGCAATTCATCAAAAGGGAGATCGAACAGGGCCGCGATTTCTTCGCGGGTCCAATCTTGTCTTACAATATTTTCACTTTCGGGGGACGTCATCTGGGGGGCGTTCATTCGGCGGCTTCCTCTGTTTCCGGTGGCATATTGTGACCAAGCAGGCGCAATATGTCCGCCGCACATTCCACAATATTGCTGCCCGGTCCATAGATTCCGACAACACCTGATTTGCGCAGGAACTCATAGTCCTGCGGCGGGATAACGCCACCCGCAAAAACCTTGATATCGCTACGTCCGGAGTCGCGCAGCATTTGAATCAATTCCGGGATAAGCGTTTTGTGGCCAGCGGCCAGACTGGACGCACCCACGGCATCGACATTTTCAGACAAAGCCAGATCACGGGTTTCCGCAGGCGTCTGAAAAAGTGGTCCGGAAACAACGTCAAAACCCATATCGGTAAAGGCACTGGAAACGACATTGGCACCACGATCATGACCATCCTGCCCCATTTTAGCGACGAGAATTTTCGGTTTGCGACCCAGGCGCTGCGAAACCGCATCAACGCCGTCTACCACCAGGGCATATTGTGGATCGCCTTCATAGGCAGCGCCATAAATGCCCTTAACTGGCGTCGGCTTGGTTGCATAACGGCCGAAAGCCGCTTCCATCGCATCCGATATTTCACCGAGCGAGGCGCGTTTGCGGGCAGCTTCAACGGCCAAAGCCAGCATGTTGCCATCGGCTTTGGCACCGTCCGTGATCGCTTTCAGTGCGGCCTGACAGGCATCTTCGTCCCGCTCTTTGCGCATCTTGTCGAGCCGCGCAATCTGCCCCAGCCGAACCTTGGCATTATCAATATCGAGCGTTTCGAGTTGATCTTCGTCTTCCAGAACATATTTGTTCACGCCGACAATGACATCATCGCCCTTGTCGACCCGCGCTTGACGTCCAGCAGCGGCTTGCTCAATCATGCCTTTGGGCCAGCCATCGGCGACCGCTTTCGCCATGCCGCCTTCTGCCTCAACCCGTTCAATAATCTCCCAGGCTTTTTCGACCAGTTCATCGGTCAACGCTTCGACATAATAGCTGCCACCAAGCGGATCTACGACTTTTGTAATGCCTGCTTCTTCCTGCAAAACAATCTGCGTGTTGCGCGCGATACGGGCTGAAAAGTCAGTTGGCAGGGCAATAGCTTCATCCAGCGCATTCGTGTGGAGTGATTGGGTTCCGCCCAATGTCGCGGCCATAGCCTCGATGGTTGTCCGGATGACGTTATTATAAGGATCTTGCTCAGTCAGCGACACGCCGGATGTCTGGCAATGGGTGCGCAGCATTTTGGAACGTTCCGACTGGGCGCCCAGATCGGTCATAACGCGGTGCCACAAGGTCCGGGCGGCCCGTAATTTGGCAACTTCCATGAAGAAGTTCATTCCGATACCGAAGAAGAAGCTGAGCCTGCCTGCAAATGCGTCAATATCCAAACCCGTTGCCATGGCTTGTTTCGCATATTCGCGGCCATCAGCGATTGTGAAAGCCAATTCCTGAACCGCCGTAGCACCGGCCTCATGCATGTGATAGCCGCTGATCGAAATGCTGTTGAACTTCGGCATATGCTCTGACGTATAGGCAATAATATCCGAGATAATCCGCATGGATGGCGCAGGCGGGTAGATATAGGTGTTGCGCACCATAAACTCTTTGAGAATATCGTTCTGGATCGTCCCGGCAAGCTTATCTTGCGAGACGCCCTGCTCTTCGGCTGCAACGATATAGAAGGCGAGGCACGGAATAACCGCGCCGTTCATGGTCATCGAAACCGACATTGTATCGAGCGGGATACCGTCGAACAGGATTTTCATATCCTCGATACTGTCGATCGCAACGCCTGCCTTGCCAACGTCGCCAACAACCCGCGGGTGGTCACTGTCATAGCCGCGATGGGTGGCGAGATCGAAAGCGACCGACAGGCCTTTTTGTCCGGCTGCCAGGTTACGACGATAGAAGGCGTTGGATTCTTCAGCCGTTGAAAAACCGGCATATTGACGGATGGTCCAGGGCCTCCCTGCATACATGCTGGCCTTGACACCACGCGTGAATGGACCAAAGCCGGGAAGACCAGGATCGCCCGAATCTTCTGCCGTATATAGCGGTTTTACGGCAATGCCTTCTGGTGTTTCCCAAGTCAGGTCACGCCCTTTGACTTCTTTGTCCGCGAGCGCTTTCCAGTCTTCTATCGTCGGTTTGTCGGTCATTATTCGCCCTTAAATTCGGCTTTCCGTTTCTGCAGGAAGGCAATTGCTCCTTCGCGTGCGTCTTTTGTGTCACCAGCCATGCGCTGCCCCTCTGCCTCTTTCAACAGTGCCGAAGCATAGTCGCTTTCCAGTGCCGCCGCCAGATTTTGACGCATGACGCCCAATGCAACAGTTGGTCCACCAGCAAGCCGCTTGGCCAACGCATTGGCTTCACCCATCAAATCTGCGTCTTCGACGCATTTATAAACCAACCCCCAATCTGCGGCTTTTTCGCCAGGGATTTTCTCTCCGAGCATCATCATTTCGGTGGCACGAGCCTTGCCCACCAGACGAGTGAGCATCCAGCTGGCGCCGCCATCGGGTACGAGGCCGATATTAACGAATGCCTGAAGGAAATAGGCGGATTTGCCAGCGATCGCAAAATCGCTCGCCAACGCTATCGAACAGCCCACACCCGCTGCAGGGCCATTGACGGCGGTAATGGTTGGAATATCAAGTTTTGCGAGCTTTAGCATCAATGGATTATAATGTTGGTTGAGGGCCGCATAGGACCCCTGCCCGCCGGACAGCGCACTATCACCTTCTTTGGCTTGAAGATCAGCACCAGCACAAAAAGCGCGGCCTTCACCAGTGATTACAACCGCGCGGGCATCTTCAAGTTTGTCGAGCGCGAGCAACAGATCATCTGCCATGTCGAGGGAGCATGCGTTTAGGCGGCTTGGCTGGTTCAGCGTGATGGTTGCCACCTGATCGGCAATCTCCAGTTTGATATTCTCGAATTCCATATTTCGTCCCTTTGAGTGGTGTCAGACCGAGTTGCTTCCCGATCAATTTTTCTTGTTTTGATTGAACGGATCAATGATCCTTTGGTGTTTCCATAATCTCGGTTAGCATCCCGCCCATATCCTTGGGATGCACAAAAAAGATAAGTGTTCCGTGCGCACCGATCCGCGGTTCGCCAAGCACGCGCTTACCCATGGCTTCAAATTCGGCTTTTGCGACATGAATGTCCGGGACTTCGAAGCAAATATGATGCTGACCGCCAAGCGGGTTCTTGCCCAAAAAACCATGAATAGGGCTGTCTTCGCCGAGCGGTTCGATTAGTTCAATCTGCGTACCATTAGTGGGACCATCCGCAGGTGTATCAACAAAGCAGACCTTCACGCCTTGCGCCGGGAGATCAAACGGATCATGGATCTTCGTTGCCCCCATAACATCACGCCAATGCGTAATGCTGTCCGGAATGGACGGGGTTACGACGCCGATATGGTTGAGACGGCCTAGTTTCAATGTGTTTCTCCGTGCGGAATGATTTTGTGAACCAATGGTGCGATTACTGCTCCGATCGCGACGCCGAGTAGGCCGGATAATATCGCAAAACTGATCCCGCTGGCAAATAGCTGGGCGTTATCGGGAAAAAGCCCGACCAAAGGATGGGATATGATATCAATCAGGTGCTCCGGGCCATGCCAACCGACAGCAGCAATGTTATGCACCAGCAATCCGCCGCCAACCCATGCCATTGCCAATGTCCCGATAATCGAAATGGTGGTCAGCAATTTCGGCATGAATGCCACCAAGCCGCGACCGAAGGAAGCCACGAAACCGTCATTCTCCGTCGCAAGATGCAGCCCGACATCGTCCATTTTTACGATTAGGGCAACGACACCATAAACGCCGACGGTAATTACGATACCTATAAGCGCAAGGATTATCCCTTGTTGCCACCAAACTTCATCCGTGACCTCTGACAAAGCAATGGCCATGATCTCTGCGGACAGAATGAAATCTGTACGGATGGCACCGGATACCATTTCCTCTTCACGCCCCTGCCCTTCGATGATGGCAGGTTTCTCATGCTTGGTGCTCTCATCGACATGAAGCCATTCCAAGACCTTTTCTGCGGCCTCGTAACACAGGAAAAGCCCGCCAAGTATCAGGATGATCGGGATAAGAAACGGAGCGAACTGTCCCAAGAGAACCGCTGCGGGCAGTAAGAAAAACAGCTTGTTCTTGATAGACCCCTTGGCAATTTTCCAGATCATCGGCAATTCGCGCGACGGGCTGAAACCAGTCACATATTGCGGCGTAACCGCAGCGTCATCAATAACCACACCGGCAGATTTGGTCCCGGCGCGCGCAGCTGCGGCTCCGATGTCATCAATCGAAGCGGCGGCGACCTTTGCAATGGCTGCAACGTCGTCGAGAAGGGCTACTAGTCCGGTTGGCATATCTTATTCCTTACAACGGAATATTGTCATGTTTCTTCCACGGATTTTCCAGCTCCTTGTTGCGCAACTTCCGTAACCCCAGCGCCACTCTGCGCCGGGTTGAGTGCGGCATGATCACCTCATCGACGAAGCCCTTTTGTGCCGCAATAAACGGGTTAGCGAAGCGATCTTCATATTCCTTTGTCTTCTCGGCAATTTCCTCTTCGGTCTTGCCGCGAAAGATGATTTCGACCGCTCCCTTGGCGCCCATGACCGCAATTTCGGCGGTCGGCCAGGCATAGTTCAAATCGCCGCGCAAATGCTTCGACGCCATGACGTCATAAGCGCCCCCATAAGCTTTGCGGGTGATGATGGTGATTTTTGGAACAGTCGCTTCGGCGTAGGCAAACAGCAATTTTGCACCATGTTTGATGATACCATTATGTTCTTGCGAAGTGCCGGGGAGAAAACCCGGAACATCGACCAAGGTCACAATAGGAATATTGAACGCATCACAATAGCGTACAAAGCGCCCTGCCTTTTTCGATGCGTTGATATCCAGGCATCCCGCCAATACCATAGGCTGGTTGGCAACCACACCGACTGTTTGTCCTTCAATCCGGCCAAAACCACATATGATATTGGCCGCGTGCGCTGGTTGGATCTCGAAAAAGTCGCCTTCATCAACCATTTTCTGAATGACCTCATGCATATCATAAGGCTGGTTGGCATTGGCAGGAATCAGGGTATCGAGGCTTTCCTCTAGCCGGTCCCATGGGTCAGCGGTAGGACGCTCTGGAACGTCCTCGCGATTACTCAGCGGCATATAGTCTATGAAATCGCGCGCTGCGAGCAAGGCTTCGATGTCATTCTCATATGCAACGTCAGCAACGCTCGTTTTGGTGGTATGGGTTACTGCTCCGCCCAATTCTTCCTGCGTCACGATTTCATTCGTCACTGTCTTCACCACATCCGGCCCAGTGACAAACATGTAACTGCTATCCTTCACCATGAAGATAAAATCCGTCATCGCAGGTGAATAGACAGCACCGCCCGCGCATGGCCCCATGATCAGACTAAGTTGGGGAATTACGCCACTTGCCAGAACGTTGCGCTGAAAGACATCAGCATAGCCGCCCAGCGATGCAACACCTTCCTGAATACGCGCACCGCCACTGTCGTTGATCCCAATGACTGGCGCGCCAACTTTCATGGCGTTTTCCAGAATTTTGCAGATCTTTTCAGCATGACGTTCCGATAACGAACCACCAAAAACGGTGAAGTCCTGACTAAAAACGAAAACCAGACGGCCATTTATAGTGCCGGAACCAGTGACTACGCCGTCACCTGGTATTTTCGTCTCCTCCATTCCAAAATCGACACAATTATGCTCGACATACGTATCGATCTCTTCAAACGAGCCTTCATCAAGTAACACCTCAATCCGTTCGCGAGCAGTCAGCTTGCCTTTGGCGTGCTGGGAATCAATCCGTTTTTGACCGCCGCCCAGATGGGCCTCGGCGCGCTTGGCTTCGAGTTGATCGATAATCGTCTGCATGAATCCCCCAAGATGATTTGGAACTGTGATTTGGCTACGGAACCGTCCCTAGCCAATGCACGGAGGATTATGCAATCGTCAATGAAAATTAATTGATCAATTAAGTTTCATTCGAAACGGCCACTGCCGTAGCGTCAACCTATTTCAAAAGTACGAGTTCTTCCGACATGCTGGGATGTAAGGCGACCGTATCGTCAAACGCTTTTTTGGTTAAACCCGCTTTGACGGCGACTGCCGCTGCCTGGAGAATCTCAGGCGCATCCGGTCCAATCATGTGCAGTCCCAGAATCTTCTCACTCGTTGCCTCGACTACCATTTTGTAAAGGCTGCGTTCTGGACGATCTGCAAAAGCATTACGCATGGCTCGGAAGTCCGATGAATAGATTTTGATATTGCCATATTGCGTCCGCGCTTCGCCTTCGGTCAAACCAACCGATGCGATTGGGGGTTGTGAAAAGACTGCCGATGGAATGCAGCTATAATCAACCGTTTTCGGATCATTGTTGAAAACAGTATCTGCAAAGGCCTGCCCTTCGCGAATGGCAACCGGCGTCAGTTGTACGCGATCCGTTACATCGCCAACAGCATAAATGCTTTCGACATTGGTACGGCTATATTCATCGACTTTGATCGCACCTTTCTCATTGGTTTCGACACCGGCATTTTCGAGCCCAAGGCCTTCAATTTTCGGCCGCCTTCCGGTAGCGGCAAGGACAACATCGGCCCGCATTGCTGGCTTGCCATCCATATAAACATCAAGCGCACCATCTTCGCGCTTTTCAATCTTGTCGAACGTGCAATTAAATTTGTAATTAATGCCTTTTGTCATGGCTATTTGCAGCAGCCGATCGCGAACACTCTCATCATAGCCGCGCAAAATCACATCGGAGCGGTTGACGACGAAAACTTCGCTGCCAAGCCCGTTAAATATGCCAGCAAATTCATTGGCAATATAACCCCCGCCTGAAATAATGACGGTTTCCGGTAGTTTCTCCAGATGAAACATTTCATTGGACGTGAGCATATGTTCGCTGCCCGGGAAGTCCGCAACATCCGGCCACGCACCCACCGCGATCAAGATATATTTGGCCGTCACTGTCCTACCGCTGGCTAATTTCACTTCATGAGGACCAACGATCTCAGCGCGCTCCAGAAGGATCTCAACATCATGGTTGTTCAGCGTTTGCGTGTAAGCGGTGTTCAGGCGATCAACGTCGGACAGGATATGATCACGTAATTTTGTCCAATCGAACTTGGCATTTTCCCAGGTCCAACCAAAATTCTTTCCATCCTCGAGATCTTCGGAAAAATGGGAGCCGTAAACCAGCATTTTTTTCGGCACACAGCCACGAATGACGCAAGTGCCACCCACGCGATATTCTTCAGCGACAGCAACTTTTGCCCCGTAAGAAGCTGATACCCGGGCTGCTCTGGTCCCGCCCGATCCTGCTCCGATGACGAACAGGTCATAATCATATTCTAACATTGTAATTCCTTGATAACTCAGGCTGGAAATGCCCGGTTTTTGAGTGTTTCGGTCGAAGCGTCCATTTGGTTACTGTCTCCAGCCAATAGCGCGTTCGCCATTTCTTTCCCCAGCTCAACTCCAAACTGGTCAAATGGGTTAATGCCTAAAAGTACCGCGTTTACAAAAGTGCGATGTTCATAAAAAGCGATGAGAGCACCTAAGGTACGTCCGTCGAGATCGTCCAGTAATAACGTTGTTGATGGTCTGTCACCCGGATAATTTCGATTACTATCATCGGATGTGCTACCGGCCATCAACGCTGCACTCTGTGCGAAACAATTGAGCAACAATCCTTGATGATGTTCTGTGGCCAGCGAGTGTCCTGGCTCGATCACTGCCAAAAATTCTACTGGCACAAGATGTGTGCCCTGGTGCAGTAGTTGGAATACCGCATGCTGGGCGTCAGTCCCTACCCCGCCCCAAACGATTGCGCTGCTGTGTCGATCCAGTGCTGTACCATCTGCCAGTACTGACTTGCCATTGCTCTCCATCTCAAGCTGTTGCAAATAGTCGGGAAGCAAGGTCAATCGTTCATCATAGGCAAATACAGCGCGTGTCTCACATCCGCGTGCCTGACTATAATATTGGTCACAGAAGGCAGCAATCACAGGGATATTTTGGTCAAATGCATTGCTTTTGAAATGTTGATCCATTTCTGCTGCGCCAGCTAGCAGGTCATCAAAAACTTCAAAGCCCAGGGTAAGCGCGACACTGAAGCCAATGGAGGACCACAGAGAATAGCGACCGCCAACGGTTTCCGAAAATGGTAGGATCCGGCTTTCATCAATACCCCATTCGACGGCCTTTTCGGGCTTGGCTGTCAATGCAACGATTTTCCCAAAAGGATCGGAAACGCCCTGCTCTGTCATCCAATCGATAACAGATCGGGCATTTAAAAAAGTTTCGGCAGTGGTGAAGCTTTTTGAGGCTATTACGAGTAGCGTTTTTTGCGCATCAAAGCGCTCGAGCACAGGTTCTAGCGCACAGCCGTCGATATTCGAAATGACCGCTAATTGATATTTTTCATCGCCGATTTTCAAGGCTTCTAGTAGCAGCTCAGGACCCAGCGCAGATCCGCCAATGCCTAGATGAATGATAGATTCGATATCACCCAAAGCACCGTCATCTATCGCCTGCACCAAACCGCGCATGCGGTTTTTCAACAACCGAGCATTTTCGACACTGGTTGCGGAACCTGTTCCACGTTCAGCGGTATGTTCTGCGGCACGGTTCTCACTGATGTTTATAACTGCACCGCTTGTCAGTGCTTCAATCTGTTCTGAAAGGTCTTTTGCATCCGCGAGTTTTTGAAATTCCTGCAATAACCCGTTGTCCAAATGCGTCTTTGAGAAGTCGAAATAGATACCCGATTGTTCGAAGCTCCATATTTCAGCACGTTTCGGATCGCTCTCGAACAAGCCATCTAGGGTTGATACAGGGTGATTTTCAATCGCGTTCCAATGATCCAAAGCACATTTCTTTCTGGTTATTTACAATGATCTATACGCCCCATATTCGTGAACGTAGCTCTATATTGCGTCTTTCCGGTGAACAAGGTCAAATTGGGGAAAATTGTCGTTAAATACTGTCTCTTGACCGCACGCATCAATATAAGCAAAGGGGCGCGATGAAAGATAAAACTGCAGAGCGTTCTGAGACCGCTGATTTCATGATTTTTCTCGTAAAATTGGCGTTATTCGTCATTATTTTGCGCAGTTTCATTGTCTCACCTTTTAATATCCCTTCGGAATCGATGCAGCCACGCCTGATGGTTGGCGACTATTTGCTGGTCGCGAAGTGGCCTTATGGTTATTCGAAATACAGCATGCCGTTCAGCGTGCCTGTCATTCCCGGGCGGATATTGGCCAACAAGCCAGAGCCTGGCGATGTCGTCGTGTTCAAAGCCCCGCCAAGCGGCAATGATGATTATATCAAGCGGGTCATTGGACTATCTGGTGATATTATTCAGGTCACCAATGGGGCCTTGTCGATCAATGGCGTTCCTGTCGAGCGAGAGAAGATTGAAGACTATACGCATTTGGTTTCACCCAATAGCCCCTGTTATGCGACCTATTTCGAAACCACTAACGCCGAGGGACAACGAATTTGCCGTTATCCTCAATATCGTGAAACGCTGCCCAATGGCAGAAGCTATAACATACTCGACGTCAACGAAGCGTCTGCCGGCGACAACACCGAAAGCTTCGTTGTGCCCGATGGGCATATGTTCCTGATGGGCGACAATCGCGACCGTAGTGCCGATAGTCGGTTCCCAGCGGTTGAGGGGCAAGCGATAGGTATGGTTCCGCAGGAAAATCTGGTAGGACGAGCGCTCGTATCGGTATTCTCAACCGACGGTTCTGCAGAATGGATCAAACCGTGGACATGGTTCAGCGCAGCACGATGGGAGCGCATTGGAGAGGGTTTTGAATAAAAAGGCATTTCTCGACTGGGTTGCCCAATTGATCGGGGAAAAACCGGCGGACGAGACGCTTTACATTCAGGCCTTTACCCACGGCAGTTTTGGAGATGGTGACTATCAGCGTCTGGAGTTTCTTGGTGATCGCGTACTTGGATTGACCATTGCTGCGCAGCTTTATCAGCAGTTTCCCAGCGAACCGGAAGGCAAATTGTCACAACGACTTAATGGCCTCGTCTCCGGCAAGGTGTGCGGTGACATTGCTCGGGAAATTGGTGTGTCGGATTATTTGCTGCTCGGAAAACAGGCGCGCGATGACGGCGCACGGCAAAGCACCAAAGTGCTGGGCGATGTGATGGAATCACTCATCGGCGCGGTTTATCTTGATCATGGGATAGACGCAGCAAAGCATTTTATCCTCCAATATTGGGGCGAACGCATAACGGGCATGGCGCAGGACATTCGTCACCCCAAATCTGCACTTCAAGAATGGGCCGCGGCCCATAATCGCAAAATGCCGGTCTACGAACTTGTGGAGAAGTCCGGACCTCATCATGACTTGCGTTTCACTGTTCGGGTAAGTGTCAACAAGGTCGGTGCAGTGGAAGCCTCAGCAAGCTCCAAACAGACTGCCGAGACCGAGGCGGCGAAGCTATTTCTGGAAAAGCATACATGACCCAAAAATGCGGAGTAGTGGCACTGATCGGTGCGCCGAATGCCGGAAAATCAACCCTGATCAATGCGCTAGTTGGCCAGAAGGTCGCCATTACCAGTTCCAAACCGCAAACCACGCGCACACGCCTGTTGGGCATCGCGATTGAAGAGGAGGCACAACTTCTTCTCGTTGATACGCCCGGAATTTTTGAGCCGCGGCGCCGGTTGGACCGGGCAATGGTCTCTGCGGCATGGGAAGGCGCGGAAGATGCTGACATAATAGTCATGCTGGTAGACTCACGCACTGGCCTTGGCCCTAAAGTCACATCGATCGTGGAGCGGATCAAACGCCGTCCGGAAAAGCTTATTCTGGTCATGAACAAGGTGGACATTGCTGCAAAAGACAAGTTGCTGAACCATGTCATGAAGCTCAACGACCTTTGCGCTTTTCAGGAAACTTTTTTCGTGAGCGCAAAAACCGGGGATGGGTTAGAGGAACTAAAAGCCTATCTGGTCGATGCAATGCCGGAAGGGCCATGGCATTTTCCCGAAGATCAGGTTTCGGACGCGAGCGAACGGTTGTTGGCAGCAGAAATCACCCGGGAGCAGGTTTTTCGCCAGCTCCACGCCGAACTACCCTATGCAACCGCGATTGCGATGGAGCAATATAAAGAACGTCCGGACGGTTCACTGGAAATCCACCAGCAAATCCTGGTCGAGAAAGCCAGTCAACGTGCCATCATCCTTGGCAAAGGCGGTCACCAGATCAAGGAAATCGGAGCAAGGGCGCGCGCGGAATTATCCGAGATATTGGGCAAGACCGTGCACCTATATCTCCATGTCAAAGTAAGTTCCAATTGGGATGAAGACCAAAGCCTCTATCAGGATATGGGACTCGATTGGGTCAAGTAGCTGAACGGGTCAAATTGCACCCAAATATCAGAAAGTGATATTTTGATTATCACCTGACTGACGGCGCGACAGAATGGTTAACAGCCGTTCGCACATTTAACTGACAAGCATCCCTTAAGATGCCGACCAACCAACCGTTATCAGAAGAGTGTTCTTGGGCTGTGACCTTAGCATTGCTGACATCAGACCTCGCACAAAATTGAGCCACTCTTTTTATCCTCATAAGGACAAGGTGAAATAAATGGTCGGTAATGTTCAACCAGCTGCAACAGAAGCCCTGAATTTTGGCAATGCCAAAGCTCCCCAAGAGCGCCGGAAAAAAGAGCGGCAGCTTACCGTGTTCCGTTTGGCAAAAATAACATCCGGCCCTGCAGAAGGATGGGGATTTATAAAGAATATTTCCGGCAGCGGGGTTTTGGTTGAGATTCACCCAAGTTTCGAAATGGATGAAACCGCAACCGTCGCTCTCACCGATGACGTTGCACTGACCGCGACTATCCGTTGGCGCAAGGATGCCCTGGTTGGCATGCAATTCAAGAATGAAATCAACGTCAACGATCTGCTTGCAAGCCTAAGGGTGAACAATAAGTACCAGCTCTCACGGTTGCCGCGCGTACATATGCAGCAGGCCATTGTTTTCCGTATCGGCTCTACGTTGGTAAAAGCGGAAATTTGCGATATTTCGCCTGCGGGAATCCGGATCAATGCCGATTATCTTTGTGAGGTTGGGAATCAGTTGACCTTGGTCGTGCCCAAATTAGGGGACATCAGCGGTACCGTTCGATGGCAGAAAGGGTCCGAGATTGGCATCAAATTCCACAAACGGGTTTCCGTTCCGCAAATAACGGACTGGCTGGCCAATTTTTACACCAACGAACTGAAGCCTTAAGCTTGGTGCAGGGTTGGTTGACTTGGGTTGAGCGATTAAGGGCCGTTTTAGCATGTCTGCGTTATTTTGAAAACGGACGGGCTTCCTAATACAAATGACCATCGTATAGACAGCTGAAGCATATCAAAGGCTGATTGATTTCATGACTAATGAAGAATGGGCATCTTCTAAAAGTGCTCCAAAAATGCTCTAGATATTACATCATGAGCAACCTCGCTTTCTCCGCACCCAAGTCCCTCAATTGCATAAGTTTCTAATCGCTTGCTGCTGGAAGCACAAACACCTCATCCCCCAGGATGGTTTGAGAAACGGTTTGAGAGGCGCTGAAAAATATATAGCCGGTGAAATTGGCAACGCTGAATTGGACAGGTTGAATTATCATGCGGAAGCGGATGCATTTGCGATCGACTACGCTAAGTCTCCTGAAGAAATCTCAGAACTCCAATCCTTGATTGATGGAATTGAGGAGATTCGTAAATTACCTTTCAATCAAGCTCGAGCACTATTGTTAAGAGCAGCCTACTTTGCAGAAGGTTCGATGATCTATCCGAGATTTAATTCCTTGCCTTGGGTTAATAGTCTCTTTGAATCTGAGTTTCTTTGCCCCAACCTACTTAGAGAGAATTTGTCACCAGACTTTTGATTTTGTCCAAGTTGACAAAATCGGAACCTTCTTAATGCTTATGCTGTGGGTTTTTCGCCATAGCCGACATCAGAAAAGCACCTATATCACTTCAAGATTCGACCGAAAAACCCAGTCTACTCCGCCTTTGCCTTCGCAGTCGCCTTCTTCGCCGCCGGTTTCTTTTTCGCGGCAGGCTTTTTCTTGGTAGCCGCTTTCTTCTTCGGCGCCGCCTTCTTCCTGCGCTTCTTGGCCGGTCCCTTGGCCGCGCGGTCATCGATCAGTTGCGCGGCTTCCTCCAAGGTCAACTGATCCTTGTCTACCGTCTTGGGCAGCGACGCATTGGTTGTACCGTCGGTAACATAGGGACCATAGCGGCCGTCCATCAGCTTGATTTCTTCATCCGTGCGTGGATGTTTGCCCATGATTTTCAACGGCTCTGCACCCCGGCGACCGCCTTTGCCGTTTTTGGCGGCGTCGGCAAGCTTCGCAACGGCAGCGTTCATGCCGATTTCAAACACTTCCATCGTGTTTTCAAGCCGCGCGGACTTGCCATCATGGCTCAGATAGGGACCGTAGCGACCAATTTGCGCGTTCACTTCCTTGCCCGTTTCCGGATGTTTGCCAACTTCACGAGGCAATGAGAGTAATTTTAACGCCCATTCCAGGCCAAAATCTTCTGCAGGAACATCTTTTGGTATGGAGGCGCGTTTGGCTTCCTTACCTTCACCACGCTGTACATAAGGGCCGAACCGGCCAACCATTTTGGCGATTTTTTCATCCGTATCGGGATCAATGCCCAGATCCTGCGGACCTTCATCCTCAGCAGCGTTGGCACCGCCGCCTTGAGCGAAGCGGCGTGTATATTTACAGTCGGGATAGTTGGAACAGGCTACAAAGGCACCAAAACGTCCGCCACGCAGCGCCAGTTTGCCTTCGTTACAGCGCGGGCACAGCCGTGGATCGCTACCATCCTCTTTTTCCGGGAACAGATAGGGTTCCAAGAATTTGTCGAGCTCTGCTGTCACTTCGGACGGCAGTTTCTCCATGACTTCGGCAGTCTTCGGTTTGAAATCATGCCAGAAAGCTTCGAGAATCTTCTGCCATTCCGCACGGCCACCGCTGACTTCGTCGAGCTCGTCTTCAAGTTCGGCCGTATATTCATATGCGACATAGCGTTGGAAAAATCTTTCCAGAAAACCAGTTAAGAGTCGCCCGCTTTCCTCTGCAAAGAAACGGTTTCCTTCCGTTCGCACATAAGCGCGATCTTTCAGCGTCTTGATGATTGAGGCATAGGTGGAAGGCCGTCCAATGCCGAGTTCTTCCATCTTCTTGACCAGGCTGGCTTCGCTATATCGCGGTGGCGGCTGCGTGAAATGCTGGTTGGCTTCGACAGATTGCTTGGCCGGACTGTCACCTTTTACCATTGCTGGCAGCAAGCCGCCATTTTCGTCCTTGCTGTCGTCCCGCCCTTCTTCATAGAGTGCCATGAAGCCCGGAAATTTCACGACCTGTCCGGTGGCGCGCAATCCGGTTTGACCGGTACCGTCCAGCATATCGATGGTTGTGCGTTCCAGACGAGCGGCCGCCATCTGGCTGGCCATGGCGCGTTTCAGGATCAGGCTGTACAACTTTGCATGATCCCCACTGCCCATGGTGTCCCGGGTAAAATTGGTCGGGCGGATTGCTTCGTGCGCTTCCTGCGCATTTTTCGCCTTGGATTTGTAGACGCGCGGCTTGTCAGGAACATAACTGGCGTCATAGCGATCTGAAATCGCCTTGCGTGCGGCAGAAATGGCACTGTCGTCCATTTGCACGCCATCTGTACGCATATAGGTGATCGCACCATCTTCATAAAGCTGTTGCGCAATCCGCATCGTGTGACTGGCCGAGTAGCCGAGTTTGCGCGCGGCCTCTTGTTGCAGGGTCGAAGTGGTGAACGGTGGCGGCGGGTTGCGGGTTAGCGGTTTGGTTTCGACCGTTTCAATCGTGAACAGGCCGTTTTCAACCGCCGTCTTGGCAACGTTGGCCTCTGCCTCATTGGAGAGATCCATCTTGGCAAGCTTTTTACCCTGATGAATGGTCAGCCGGGCTTCAAAAGCTTGACCGCCCTGTTCCATCTGTGATGTGACAGACCAATATTCCTGAGGATCAAAAACCTCGATTTCGCGCTCGCGTTCAACAATCAAGCGCAGGGCGACGGATTGCACACGGCCAGCGGATTTCGCGCCTGGCAGTTTGCGCCACAACACGGGCGAAAGAGTGAAACCTACAAGATAGTCGAGCGCACGGCGCGCACGATACGCATCGATCAAGTCGTCATCCAGCGTGCGTGGATGGGCCATGGCATCGGTGACTGCGGATTTTGTTATTGCGTTGAACGTGACCCGATCAACTTTTTCCGGCAGCGCCTTTTTCTTTTTCAGAACCTCAAGCACGTGCCAGCTAATCGCTTCTCCTTCACGATCAGGGTCAGTTGCGAGAACGAGGCGGGTAGCTTTTTTGGATTCGTCGGTAATTGCTTTCAGTTGCTTGGTCTTGTCCGAATAGGGTTGCCAGACCATGGAAAAACCATCGTCAGGGTCCACCGAGCCATCTTTCGGCGGCAGGTCGCGGATATGACCGTAGGACGCCAATACCTTGAAATCCGAACCCAGATATTTTTCGATTGTTTTCGCTTTGGCGGGTGACTCAACAATTACTAGCTGCATATTTTCCGATTTTCATTTGTCTCACGTATACGCGCGAGGCTGTTGCACAGGTTGGACGTTCGTCAAGCCCTTGATCGACGAAAATGCCGTTTAGCCGAATTTTAGAGGATTTCAACTAGGCAAACTTACGCGGGCACCGGCGTGACGAATCAATCGCCCGGCCAGTTCAAGCTCCAAAAGGAACATTTGCACTGCCGCTGCTGACAGGCTGGATTGCCGGATCAGCTCATCAACCGACACCGGAGTCATGCTGAGTAGCTCGTTTAATAGTTTCCGAGCTTTAGAATCAATTTCGTCTGCTTGCGGTTCTCGTAAAGTAAAATCGTAGTTGGCCGGAGCGAACAGGTCATCAGGCCTGGTCGTACCTGCTGCCCGCTCGTCAAAATGTTGAATCAGTTCCAGTACATCATCGACCGATTGGATGAGCGTCGCGCCCTCCCGGATCAACCCGTTGCACCCGCGCGACCGCGGATCAAGCGGTGAACCGGGCACGGCCATGACATGGCGTCCTGCTTCACCAGCGAGCCTCGCCGTAATAAGGGATCCGGATTTGGGGGCGGCTTCGATGACCACGGTGCCTTGCGCAATGCCGGCGATGATCCGATTTCGATAAGGGAAATGGCGGGCTTTGGGTTCTGTTCCGGGAGGTTGTTCGGCCAGCAAAAGACCTTCATTTGCGATACGCTCTTGCAGATCTTTATTCTCAGGCGGATAGTGCACGTCTATCCCGCCCGCAATAACCGCTATGGTCGATTTGGTGATAGCCCCCTGATGAGCAGCAGTATCTATGCCCCTGGCGAGGCCAGATATCACCGAGACACCCTCGTTCATGAGGCTGTTGGCTAAGTCCCGTGCGAACCGGCATGCAGCTGCTGAAGCATTGCGTGCGCCCACGATGGCGACTGTGGGATGGTTGAGTAAGGACAGATGACCACGCCAGATGATTGCTGGTGGTGCGTTGTTGAGCTCTGCAAGCAAAGGGGGATAATCGGTATCGCCCAAGAACAGATAGCGCGCGCCGAGCTTTTCACTTTGGGCTATTTCTTGTTCAATCGCAGCGCGGTCTGCCAGGCGCGGTGCCCTGCCCCCACCTCTTGCGGCCAGTTCAGGGATTTTCTCGAGTGCGCAGGCTGCGCTACCATAGCGACGGATCAACTGGGCATAACCGACAGGGCCAATATTCGCAGATCGAATCAGCCGCAGCCGATCAAATGTATCGTTCATCTCATTACCGTTTAACGGTTAGGGGGAATTAGGAGGCTCCGACTTTCGGTTCTTCGCCTGCCATGAGGCGTTCGACATTAGCGCGATGCTTCCAGATTACAAGCAAGGCAAAGCCGATAAACATGGGAATCCACGAATAGTGATTCAGGACGACTGCTGTGATTGGCACGGAAACCGAGGCCAACATGCCGCCAACCGATGAATAGCGGAATATGAGCAGAACGCCGATCCAAATGACAGCGAATACTAGTCCCAATATAGGGTCCAAAGCGGCAACTATGCCCAGCAAGGTTGCCACACCTTTGCCACCTTTGAATTTCAGCCAAACCGGGTAAAGATGCCCCAAAAAGGCGCCCATGCCGGCCAAAACACCCAAACCGCTATCGATTTCCGCGGCAATCAGCACCGCCACGGCACCTTTACCAACATCCAACAAAAGCGTCAGCGCAGCTATAGCTTTATTGCCGGTCCGCAAAACATTTGTCGCACCAATATTCCCGGAACCAATCTCTCGAAGATCACCTCCTCCGGTTATTTTGGTGAGCAGAAGACCAAAAGGTACCGCCCCCAGCATATAACCGAAGAAAACAGCCAAAATTGGTTCAATCCACATGGATTGCATCGTACCAAATCCCCTTTAATTTCTGAGAGCTATCTGTAAGAACGGTCTTGAGCAAGGGTTTTGCATTGTAAAAACAGGTAAGTTCAACCAGTTGTAAGATCAATCGAAACGATTGACAATTTGAATTGACCGTTGGCTAGGGGTGCAGTGATGGCAGGCAATCGATCAAAAGCAACCCAGCCTATCTTGTTTTTTGATACTGGAATTGGCGGACTATCGGTTCTTAAAGAAGCTCAGAATTTAATGCCCAATGCACCAATTGTTTATGCAGCAGATTATGCAGGAATGCCATATGGCATGAAGTCGGAGGAAGAGCTTTCTACCCGAATTCCTCTGCTTTTGGGGCGCTTGGTCGAACGCTACAACCCTCAACTGGTAACGATCGCCTGCAACACGGCATCAACCATAGCACTTGACGTTGTCCGCTCTGTTCTGGACATACCAGTCGTAGGAACAGTCCCCGCCATCAAACCAGCCAGTCTAGTGACGAAAACTGGAGTAATTGGGCTTCTGGGAACGCGTGCGACTATCCGTCAGCCATATGTTGACCGACTTGCCGCGGAGTTTGCGTCAGACAAAACGCTAATACGTTTTGGAGCACCAGATCTTGTGGAGGCTGCCGAGACCAAGCTGCGCGGCCAGACTTCTAACCAGAAGTTCATAGATGATGCGGTCGCAGGACTGTTGAAGCAAGAGCATGGTGATCAAATTGATACCGTTGTCCTTGCATGTACACACTTTCCATTGGTGCAAGAGGAATTGCAAAAATCTTTTGTCAGAGCCATTCAATTTATCGATGGTTCACGTGGCATTGCGCAACGAATAAACTATCTGACAAGCGATACAGAGTGGCCGAAAACCGCTAAAAATGGTACCTTTGTGACAACTGGCGCGGTTACCCAACTCCAGCCTTATCATCAAACACTTACCCATTTTGGACTGACCGAATTTGATGAGCTTTAGCGTCTATGCTTATTGCGAATGGTTCGCGCTGGAAATTAAGCACAAAGGACGCTAATGGGCCTTTCAGAGGGATCGCTTGGTAAGAAAATGACACAGGGAATGGTGTAACGTGGACTACGATAAGGTTTTTTCTCAAGCGATTGACCGTCTTCACAGCGAAGGTCGCTACCGTGTCTTTATTGATATCTTACGAAACAAGGGTACCTTTCCGAACGCTCGCTGCTTTGCGCACCATAACGGCCCGAAACCGGTTACTGTTTGGTGCTCCAACGATTATCTCGCCATGGGACAACACCCAGATGTAATCGCTGCGATGGAAGAAGCTCTGCATGACGTAGGCGCAGGTTCTGGCGGCACCCGTAACATTGGCGGTAACACGCATTATCACGTGCAACTTGAGAACGAACTAGCTGAGCTTCACGGCAAATCTGGCGCCCTTCTGTTCACATCCGGCTATGTTTCAAATGAAGCAACGCTCTCGACACTAACCAAAATTCTTCCTGGTTGCGTGATCTTTTCAGATGAATTGAACCATGCTTCTATGATCGCTGGAATCAAAAATAGCGGTTGTGAAAAACGGATTTTCCGCCACAATGACTTAGAGCATCTGGAGGAACTACTAGCGGCAGAGGAAGCCGATACTCCTAAGTTGATCGCATTCGAAAGCATCTATTCAATGGATGGCGATGTGGCGCCACTGCACGAGATCTGTGATTTAGCCGACAAATATAATGCCCTTACATATTGCGATGAAGTGCATGCTGTGGGCATGTACGGAAAACATGGCGGAGGAATTTCCGAACGAGATGGAGCGGCGGACCGCATTACGATTATCGAAGGAACATTGGCTAAAGCCATCGGTGTTATGGGTGGGTATATTACAGCCGATCAAAAGATTATCGATGTCATCCGATCCTATGCTCCTGGATTTATCTTCACCACTAGTCTGTCCCCGGTTCTTGTCGCCGGAGCTTTGGCTAGTGTGCGTCACCTCAAACAGTCTAGTATTGAGCGTGATGGACAACAAGCTGCAGCACAATTATTGAAAAACATGTTCACCGAGGCCGGTCTTCCAGTTATGGATTCAACAACCCATATTGTTCCATTGCTGGTAGGAGACCCGGTTAAGGCAAAGAAAATCAGCGATATTTTACTGGCAGAATATGGCGTCTATGTACAACCCATCAACTATCCCACTGTACCACGTGGTCTTGAACGGCTGCGTTTCACGCCAGGACCTGTCCACACCGAAGAAATGATGGCAGATATCACTACCGCATTGGTTGAAATCTGGGGTCGCATGGAATTGCAGCTGGCAGCTTGATCGCCTTCCATTGGAACTTTTAGTGCTTTCGTGTCTATAAGTTCATATGCCCAATGCAGCTCAGTGGATAGAACCTCATTCTCACGGGATATTTATCAAGCCGGCAAATGCTTGGATTGATCCAGCGAGACCGGTTTCACGTGCACTAGTTACTCATGGGCACGCCGACCATGCGCGCGGCGGTCACGAAAAAGTATGGGCAACCCCAGAAACGCTCGCGATTATGAAACTTCGTTATGGCACAGCGTCTGGACAGCCCGTGCCCTACGGCGACAGTTTTGATCTTGGCGGAGTGAAATTCAGCTATCACTCAGCAGGGCATGTACTTGGCTCTGCTCAAATTTTGATGGAGTTTCAAGGTGAGCGCGTTGTGGCGACGGGGGACTACAAAAGGCGTTCCGACCCAACCTGTGCTTCTTTTGAAGTCATTCCTTGCGATGTCTTTATAACTGAGGCGACTTTCGGTCTCCCTGTATTCAAACATCCCGACACGTCGGTCGAAATCCAAAAGCTGATATCGGCTAAAGAAATGAATCCTGACCGTTGTATATTAGTGGGTGCCTATGCTCTTGGAAAAGCACAACGTGTTATCGGAGAACTGAGGGCTTCTGGATATCATGAACCGATTTTTTTGCACGGCGCTTTGGAAAAAATGTGCAACCTCTATCAAGAACATGGCGTGAATTTGGGCGATATCCAGTCTGTCATGACGACCGAAAAAGAAAAAATGCGCGGGCACATCATATTGGCACCTCCGTCAGCATTGAATGACCGCTGGAGTCGGCGCTTGCCCGAACCTATTACCGCCATGGCGTCAGGCTGGATGCGGGTTAGACAAAGAGCACGCCAGCGCAACGTTGAACTTCCATTGATCATGTCAGACCACGCGGACTGGGACGAATTGACTCAAACCATCAAGGAAGTCGCTCCGAAAGAAACATGGATAACACATGGCCGAGAAGATGCATTGATCCACTGGTGCGCGCTCAATCAAATGAAAGCCAGAGCCTTGGAAATGGTCGGGCGTGAAGAGGAAGACGACTAAAAAATGCGGGCGTTTGCAAATCTTCTGGATAGTCTGATTTATACCCGGTCCCGCAATGGGAAGCTTCGATTGATCAGCGAATATCTGAAGGTTGCAGCAGATCCAGATCGGGGATGGGTGTTAGCAGCGCTAACCGGAGAGATTGACTTTCCTACAGTAAAAGCTTCCGCAGTGCGCAAGATGGCCAACGAGCGTGTGGATGAAACGCTGTTTCGACTTAGCCGAGATTTTGTTGGAGATACCGCAGAAACGGTAGCCCTGATTTGGCCTGATCCCGACCCTGTTTCAGGATCGGAAATGTTGTCTGTTAGCCAGATTGTTGACGAGTTAGCGGCTGTAAGTCGGTCAGATGCACCTGGCCTACTCGCTAAATTCATGGATGGCATGGGAGCAAACGAGCGCTATGCTTTACTGAAATTCGCGACGGGAGGTATGCGTGTCGGGGTATCAGCTCGGTTGGCTAAAACGGCATTTGCGCAGGCCTTTGATATGGTTGTTGAAGACATCGAAGAAGTTTGGCACGCGCTCGCTCCGCCCTACGCCGAACTGTTTGCCTGGGGAGAAGGTAAAGCTGATCGTCCAGACTTAACCGGAGTCCCATTTTTTAGACCGTTTATGCTTGCTCATCCACTCGAAGACAGAGTTCTCGATTTGGCGGAATATATAGCCGAATGGAAATGGGATGGGATTCGTGTTCAGATTGTCGGAACAGGACAGGAAACGAGACTTTTTAGCCGTGGGGGAGATGATATAACTGCCTCATTTCCAGATATTGCTGACGCTTATAAGTCGGTCGGCGTCGTAGATGGTGAACTTCTGGTGCGGGGAGAATTTCAGGGTGGAGAAGCAGCGAGCTTCAATGCTCTTCAACAAAGACTGGGCCGCAAAAGAGTTTCAAAGAAAATGTTGGCCGAATTTCCTGCGTTCGTTCGCCTTTACGATATCTTATTCGATGGCGAAAAGGATTTACGCGACAACAGTTGGGTTGAACGCCGAAAAAGCCTTAAGTCGTTTGTTCCTATGCTGGACCCGCAACGATTTGATATATCAGCTATTTTGGAAGCGCGAGACTTTGATCATCTCAGCATGCTTCGTGACGGCGCACGAGATGCTGCGATTGAGGGCGTCATGTTGAAGCGGAAGGATAGCAGCTATATTTCAGGCCGGAAAACGGGTCTGTGGTTTAAATGGAAGCGCGATCCCTTAGTCGCTGACTGTGTCATGATGTATGCCCAACGAGGATCGGGGAAACGATCTTCTTTCTACTCAGATTACACTTTCGGATGCTGGACAGAGGAAGGGGAGTTATATCCGGTTGGCAAAGCTTATTCGGGTTTTACAGACGAAGAACTCAAAATGCTTGATCGTTTTGTAAGGCAAAATACGCTGAACCGATTTGGTCCAGTTCGGGAAGTTGCTAAGACTATGGTTCTGGAAGTTGCATTTGATTCTATCCATGAAAGCAAACGCCATAAATCAGGACTTGCGATGCGGTTCCCAAGAATATCCAGAATAAGAAAGGATAAGCCTGCGGAGGAAGCTGATCGCATCGTGACGCTTGAAAAGTTAATCACTTAAAAAGCCTGCAGAGGCAAAGCTCTGCAGGCTTAGGGGGAATTGATTGATGAAGATTAGGGCATCACTACCGTATCTATTGCGTGTATAACGCCATTGGACTGGTTTACATCAGCCATCACAACTTTTGATGTTCCGCCTTTGGCATCGGTAAGCATCAATGAGCCATCGGTACCCATGGAAGCTTGAAGTACGCCCCCCTGGACCGTCGAAATAGAAGCGACACCATTGGGTGCTTTTTTGATCAAGCCCATAACATCTTTGGCTTTAAAACGACCAGAAACGACGTGGTACGTCAAAATCGAAGTTAAAGTGGCTTTGTTCTCCGGCTTTACCAAGGTTTCAACTGTACCAGCTGGCAATTTAGCAAAGGCGGAGTTCAATGGTGCAAAAACCGTAAATGGACCGTCACTCGACAATGTTCCAGCCAGATCTGCAGCTGTCACAGCAGCAACAAGTGTAGAAAAATCATCGGTGCTGGCCGCTTTTTCTACGATGTTTTGTTGCGACATTTTTGCATGATGTTTGCCGGCATAAGCGGTGCCGCCGCTGACGAGAGCAAGTGAACCGACAAGTGCAATGGCAACTTTTGAAAAACGAATATTCTTCATGGGGGTAACTCCTAAAAAATTCATATCCGAAACTGGATATGCGAGGAGTTACGGGGCGAGTTTTCTATCGGATGCAAAAATACTCAAATAATTGTTATCTTTCCCGTCGCAACCGGCTCTCCGGTAGGTTTTGCGTGGGGTGTATCGGATGGGGGTTCCATGGAAAGTTCCAAAGTTGCCGCGGAGGTGATCAATTTGCGATGATCGCTGGGAACCGTCATCTGGCTGATTCCGTCGCGCCCGATCTGTCCTAGCGAGCGGGGAACACCGTCACTGCCGACAATCCATAGCTCCGGCTCTGTTTCCGTTTCGGGCATGCCGTCAACATCAACCCGCATCTCGGCGGTCTTGGGATCATAAGATACCGCCAAAACCAGCCCTTCAATGTTGCCGGTCAGTTGCGCAACCGCAACGGACTGGGGTTCAGAAGGTGACGCAAACGGACCGGGACCGACAATCAATGCAAGCGCCAGACAGGCAGCCAAAGCGCCCGATAGAATTGCCCCTATGCGCCAACGTTTCAGTTGAACCACTGTGCCAGATGGGGTGGCCCCGCCATCAATCCGGCTCTCGATACTATCCCAGATTGACGCCTCTGGCTCGACGTCCTGAAATTCCTGAAAAAGCGGATCGATCCGGTCATTCCATTCATCAACCGCACGGGCGAAGGTTGGATCAGACAATTGCTTGCGCAGCGCCGCGGCCTTCTCATCACCATCGAGGAGCCCGAGCGCCAATTCCGCTGCCAGAGTTTCATCATCCGGCACTTCGTCGTCCTTCAGTGGTTCCTGTTCATCAACCATCGTCTATGCAATCCTTCAAACGCTTCAATCCCCGGCGAACCCAGCTTTTTACGGTCCCTAACGGCGTGCCCAGCTTCTGTGCCAATTCATTGTAGCTATGCCCTTCAAAGAAAGCCGTTCGGATCACGTTACGCTGCCGTGCTTCGAGGCTGTCGAGGCATTTGTTCAAAATTTCCGTACCTTCCTGTGCTTCCAGCCTTTCCAATATATTTTGTTCCTTCGCCGCCATATTCGTTATGGCATCATCCGAAACCATCACTCGATTGCCGCCCGATCGTTTCCGATCAATTGCGGTGTTGCGCGCGATAGTTGCCAGCCAGGTTATCGGACTGGCTCGCTGTGCATCAAACCGCGCTGCATTGCGCCAAATCTTAACATAGGCGTCCTGCAGCGCATCTTCCGATGCCTGGCGATCATTTAAGATACGGAGGCAAACGCCAAAAAGTTTCGCCGAGGTCAGATTATATATATCCTGAAACGCCAGACGGTCGCCATTGGCGGCTTGACCAATCAGGCCGGAGAGCTGCGCACGGGCGCGATCTGTTTCATTGGTCTGAGCCATGGTCTCTGGCACAGAGACTATGACAATTTTTCGAAGTTTCAAGCACCTATTATCGCGGCAAAGCGGTCGCGGTCGACATTACCGCCCGAAATCGTAATCGCGGTTCTGTCGGTCACAGCGGCCTTGCCTGACAATATTGCAGCGAGCGCCACTGCCCCGCCGGGTTCCACCACCAGGCGCAGTTTTTCAAACGCGACCCGCATGGCGTGATGCACCTCAGCTTTGGTTACGACCAATCCTGTCGCTTCACGTGCCTTCAAAGCATCGAAAGTTAGCGGCGAGACCAAAAGCGTCTGCAATGCATCACATTCGGTAGGCGGCGGGTTATCCTGAACAGGCACTATGCTGCCACCTTCCAACGACCGCTTCATATCGTCCCATCCTTCCGGTTCGACAACGGTAATGGCTGCCTCCGGATTGACCAGCGATATACCGGTAGCCAGCCCGCCGCCGCCACAGCAAGCCACGAGATGGTCAGGCGGTGCTCCGGCCTGCGCAATCATCTGCTCCCGAATTTCGACACCGGTACTGCCCTGCCCTTCGATAATCCACGGATCATCAAAACTCGGCACAACAACCGCGCCATTTTTGCCGGCAATCTCCGCAGCCAGTTCTTCTCTTGAATCGGCCAGGCGATCATAGGTGATCACCTCTGCGCCTAGTTTCTTCGTATTCTCAAGCTTCGCCAGCGGTGCATCCGCTGGCATGATGATGGTAGCTTTGACCCCAAGCCGCCGGGCGGCCCAGGCTACGCCCTGTGCATGATTGCCGCTGGAAAAGGCCACCACGCCGCACTTGCGTTGATCTTCGGTCAAATCGGTCAGACGATGCCATCCACCACGTATCTTGAAGGCACCGATAGGCTGCAAACATTCCGCCTTGCACCAGATTGTCTTTCCATCGACGGTCAATGGCAATAGCGGCGTTTTGGGAAGAATATCGGCAACCTTTGCTGCGGCCCGTTCGACCCCGGCTGCACTTGGTTTTCGGGACGGGTCCAAAAGTAATTGCTCTGTCATGGCGTCCTTCTATATGCGGTTAGATGATTCCTCTAGCGAAATGAGTGGATAATATGAGCAAGCTTCTGGTGATTGGTGCAGGTGGTGTCAGTTCGGTCGCCGTGCATAAGATGGCGCAATTAATCGCTGCAAAAACGGGACCGTTTTCGGAGATATTTCTGGCCAGTCGTACGCTGCCCAAATGTGAAGCGATTGCAGAGTCTGTAAAACAGCGCACCGGTGTCGCTATCGAAACAGCTCAGATTGATGCGGACGATGTGCCTGCCATGACGGCGCTTATTGAACAGGTGCGGCCTGCTCTCGTCGTCAATCTGGCACTGCCCTATCAAGACCTCCCGATCATGGATGCCTGTCTGGCGACCAAGACAGACTATCTCGATACCGCCAATTATGAACCGCGCGATGAAGCCAAGTTCGAATATAAGTGGCAATGGGATTATCACGACCGTTTCAAGAACGCCGGTATCATGGCGCTGCTCGGCTCCGGCTTTGACCCGGGCGTGACGTCCATCTTCACCTCATGGCTGAAAAAGCATCATTTTGACCGGATCGATACGCTCGACATATTGGATTGCAATGGCGGCGACCATGGCCAGCACTTTGCCACCAATTTTAATCCCGAAATCAATATCCGCGAAGTTACGGCCCCGGCCCGTCATTGGCAGAATGGAGAATGGGTCGAAACCCCTGCCCTGTCCCACAAACAGGAGTTTGATTTTGAGGCTGTTGGCCCAAAAAACATGTATCTGATGTATCATGAGGAAATTGAATCGCTGAAAACCCATATCCCGGAAATCAAGCGGATCCGGTTTTGGATGACCTTCGGCGATGCCTATCTCACTCATCTCGAAGTGCTGCAAAATGTCGGCATGACCCGGATTGATCCTGTCATGTACGAAGGCCGCGAAATTATTCCCCTGCAATTCCTGAAAGCCGTATTGCCTGAGCCGGCGAGCCTTGGGGAAACGACCAAGGGCAATACCAATATCGGGGTCATAGCGACCGGCGAAAAAGACAGCGTTCAGAAAACGCTCTATGTTAAAAATATCTGCAGCCACGAAGCCGCTTTTGAAGAAACCGGCAATCAGGGGGTCAGCTATACCACCGGCGTGCCCGCGATGATCGGATCGGCACTGATGCTGTCCGGCCAGTGGTCCGGCGACGGTGTGTTCAACATGGAAGAATTTGATCCCGATCCGTTCATGGAGATGCTGAACGCGCATGGCCTGCCCTGGACGCTGGAAGAGCTGGATGGGCCGTTAGAATTCTAGATGGAAACCAAAGCAGGCGATCCCGGCGCATTTGCGCATTTTGATCTGGCGCGGGTCCCCTCGCCTGCTTTTGTGGTGGATGAAGCGGCGGTTCGCCGGAACCTTGATATATTGGCGGATGTGAAGGCGCGGTCCGGTGCAAAGATTTTGCTCGCGCTTAAGGCCTTTTCGATGTGGTCTTTGGCGCCCTTGATCGAAGATTATCTCGATGGTTTTTGTGCATCGGGACTGTGGGAAGCAAGGCTTGCCAAGGAGCATTTCCACGGCTCCATTAGTACCTATTCTCCGGCCTATAAAGCGGAAGATCTTGCCGAGATTTTGACGCTTTCCGATCACGTCACTTTCAACAATCCGGCGCAGATTGAAAGATGGAAAAGCGAGGCGGATCAAGAGTTGAACAATTGCGATATCGGCCTTCGCTTGAACCCTGAAATTGCGCTGGGTGAAACGCCAAAATATGATCCTAGCCAGCAGCATAGCCGATTGGGCTTTCCCATCTCACAATTACAGCCAGAGCATTTCAGCGCGATTTCCGGCGTGCATTTCCATAATCTCTGCGAACAAAATTTCGATGCGCTGGAAAAGACATGGAACAAAATTGAACCATTGATCGTCCCTCATTTTGACAAGCTAAAATGGATCAATCTGGGCGGCGGGCATCATATCACACGGGATGATTATGATCGGGAGGCGCTGGTTCAATTCCTGTCTGACCTTAAAGCCAAATCGGATTGCGATATCTATCTCGAGCCGGGTGAAGCGGTCGCGCTTGATGCTGGAATATTGGTTGGCGAAATATTGGATGTGTTTGATAACGACATGCCGATTGGGATTACCGATATATCGGCAACCTGTCATATGCCGGATGTGATTGAGGCTCCTTATCGCCCTGCGATGCTCGACGAAGCGAACGAAGGAGATCCTATCCGACTGGGCGGTCCCAGCTGTCTGGCAGGTGATATTATTGGTGGTTATAGGCTGCCGGAACCGCCCCATATTGGTCAGCGGATCGCGTTTCTGGATCAGGCGCATTATTCAATGGTCAAAACCAATACATTTAATGGCGTGCCCCTGCCCTCCATCTGGTTGTGGAACAGCGAGACCGATGATCTGCGCTGCGTCAAACAGTTTGACTGGACTGAATTTCGCGACCGTCTCAGTTAAATTTCGACTCAAATTGTTGCATTGCAATAACATTCCGCATTTACGCCATATTTCTGGGTCATAGAGTCTTTACAGATTGCAAAAGCGAGCATATAGCCGCCTCCGCTGCCCCATGGCCGACCACGATTCAGCATGGTGATTCCGCAAGGCAGCTCAATCGATCTTTAAATCTAAGGGGGTCCCTTGAGTTGCACAATTTCCATGATGCGCAGGAGCTGACGAAGGCTCTTTGTCCCGACATTCCAGTTTTGCTGAACCGTCCGCACGCGGCGCGGCGCGCAGCGCGTTACTTTGTCGAGCAGTTTCCCGGCAAGTCGCTCTATGCGGTTAAGGCAAACCCTTCGCCTGCGCTTTTGAAATTGTTGTTCAGTGCCGGCATGACTCATTATGACGTTGCGTCGATTGATGAGGTGCGTCTGGTGCACAATGTGCTGCCGGAAGCCGTGCTGTGCTTCATGCACCCGATCAAATCAGAAGCGGTCATTCGCGAAGCTTATCATGACCATGGCGTGCGGATATTCTCGCTCGATTCTATCGAAGAGCTTGAGAAAATTGAGCGTGCTACTAATGGCGCAGAAGACTTGACGCTTTGTATCCGTATCAAGGTTGCGTCGGAATTTGCACAGATCAGTCTGGCTTCAAAATTTGGCATTGATGTCGATGATTCCACCCCTCTCCTGCAGCGCGCACGTCAGGTCGCTGATCAGCTGGGCATATGTTTCCACGTCGGCAGTCAGGCGATGACGCCGCTGGCTTACGTCCATGCTCTGGAGCGGGTAAGGACGGTAATTGTTGAAGCATCGGTGACCGTCGATATTGTCAATGTTGGTGGCGGTTTCCCGTCCATCTATCCCGATATGGCGCCGCCATCACTGAACCATTATTTTAGCGCGATCGACCGAACGTTTGAAGATTTGCCGATTAGCTATTCGGCGGAGCTTTGGTGCGAGCCGGGCCGGGCGCTGGCAGCGGAATATAATTCGCTGATCGTGAAGGTTGAACAGCGCCGCGGGAACGAGCTTTATATCAATGACGGCGCCTATGGTACGTTGTTTGATGCAGCGCATATTGGCTGGCGTTTTCCGGTGCAGCTGCTCGGCGATCAGGTTGATGAGGTCGCGACGACAGAATATAGTTTCTATGGTCCCACATGTGACGATATGGATCATATGGCGGGACCGTTCGTGCTGCCCGAAGATGTAAAGGCAGGCGACTATATCGAGATCGGTATGCTTGGGGCCTATGGATCGGCCATGCGAACCAAGTTTAACGGTTATGGTTCGATTGCCGACTATGATGTTGCTGATGAACCGATGGCCAGCGCTTATGTGGGTGATAATCTTGATCGCTCTGACCGAGAAAATGTGGTGTCTTTCCCCGGGGCATAAGCTCTGATTAAGTTGCATTTGACAATTTACAATATGTGAAGCAGGTTCCTTCCGAACTTCTGGGAGGATAAGATGGATACTGCAATATTGGCACCGGCGGCCCTGTTGGTCATCTGGTCGCTTATCATGCTTTTCTGGATGGCTGGCACACGGCTTCCGGCAGCCAAGAAACTCGGCATCGATATCACCGCCAAGCCCGGTGGCCGGGGGCCAGATGTCGATCCGCAATTGCCCGATAAAGTGGCGTGGAAGTCGCACAACTATTCCCATCTGATGGAGCAACCGACGCTATTTTATGCGACGGTTGTCATCCTGGCCGTCGCAGAAGCGGGCACGGGGATTAATCTGTGGCTGGCATGGGCCTATGTGGCACTACGCATCGCGCACAGCATCTGGCAGGCGACGGTCAATCTGGTGAATGTCCGCTTTTTGCTCTTCGTGGCATCGACAATCTGTCTGATGATCATGGCGATAAACGCATTTTTCACGACAGTGGTATGATTTTTTAAGGGGGTAAAACAAATGGAAAATAGTCCAATATTACAGCCTGTTGTAGCGCTGATCTTGTGGACCATGATTATGTGGTTGTGGATGTACGTCACACGCATTCCGGCCATGAACAAGGCGAAAGTTGATCCTGACAAGCTTAGTCGCCAGTCAACTGCGGGTGGACTCGATACTCTCTTACCGCCGGAAATCCAGTGGAAAGCGCATAATTACAATCACCTGCTGACCGAACCGACATTATTCTATGCTGTGTGCATTGTCTTGGCGATTGTCGGACAAGGCGACGGGCTTAACTTGACCATTGCATGGGCTTATGTTGGTCTGCGCGTGTTGCACAGCCTTATCCAGGCAACGATTAACAAGATCATGTACCGCTTTTTGGTATTTGCATTATCAAGCTTGTGTATTATCGCTCTGGCCATTCACGCAGCGCTTGCGGTGTTCCACTAACCAGAAACGGTCTTTCCCATGCCCAACCTTTTGAATGTCGCTATAGTCCAGGCGGCACCGGTTCCCCTGTGCATTGACAAGGGCATCGAGCAGGCAGTCGATTTGGCACGAAAGGCCAGCGACCAGGGCGCACGGATGATTGGCTTTGGCGAGACATTCCTGGGCGGCTATCCAATCTGGCTTGACGAGGCACCAGGGGCTGCGCTGTGGGATCATCCGGGCAGCAAGGCCTTGCACCGTATCCTAATGGATCAGGCAATAACAGAGAACGACCCGCGTTTGGCGCCACTACAGGACCTGGCAGATGCGAAGAAGCTTTGCATATCCATTGGCGTGCACGAACGCCTCCGCTCCAGCCTGTATAACAACCAGATGCTGTTCCGTCCGGATATGCCCGTACTGAACCACCGCAAGCTGGTACCAACCCATGGGGAACGCCTGATCTGGAACCGCGGCGATGGTTCGACCCTAGACGTGCATCAGGCGGACTGGGGCCGCGCAGGTAATCTGATTTGCTGGGAGCACTGGATGCCCCTCGCCCGTGCCGCGATGCATAATCTGCGCGAAGACGTCCATGTCGCAGCTTGGCCGACGGTTAGAGAGACTTATCAGATCGCCTCACGTCATTATGCTTTTGAGGGCGGATGTCATGTGCTGGCGGCAGGCACATTATTGCATCGCGATGATTTGCTGGAAGGTTTAAAACTGGTGGGCGGCAACGACGAAGCACTCTCGCTGTTCAAGGAAATTCCGGATACGCAGTTGCAATTCGGGCAAAGCATCATTGTCGCACCGGATGCGAGCATAGTGGCAGAAGCAGGTGAACAGAACACTATCCTTGCGGCTGAAATTGACCTTGATGCTGGCAAAGAGGCAAAGGCGGCGCTCGATGTTGACGGCCATTACTCTAGAGCGGATGTGTTTGACTTGACGGTCGATACGCGATCAAAAGCCGGTGTGAACTGGTCCGAAAACTAAAATATCCCGGCTATGCCTTCGTGAAGCTCGAAACCAGCTCGACATGGGTCGACCACAGAAACTGTCCCACCGGCCACAGCGCATCCAACCGATAGCCCGCGTCGCAAAGCTGCTTGGCATCACGCGCAAAGCTAGCCGGATTGCAACTTATATAGCAGATTTTCGGCACATCCGACTGCGCGATCTGAGCAATCTGATCACGAGCGCCGGCTCGAGGTGGGTCCAATATCACGGCGCCAAACCGGTTCAATTCTTCCGGGCTCAGCGGCCGCCGAAATAGATCGCGATGTTCGGTAAATATCTGCCGCCCTGAGAGGTTGGCCGCCATTTTCAATGCGCCGATTGCATCGCGCGAACCTTCTGCGGCATAGACTTTTGTTTCTTCACTCAGTGCAAATGTGAACGTACCAAGACCAGCGAAGAGATCCGCGACAAGTTTGGTATCGCCTACCGATTCCAGCATCGCGGCAACCAATATCGCTTTGCCGTCATGTGTAGGCTGCAAAAAGCTATTATGCGGTAATGCTACCGATATCCCGTTAAACGTTACGGTAACCGGTTCTGGTTCCCATTGGGTTTCCGGCCCATATCCATTATCGACGGATAAACGTGCCAGTTTATTGGCCTTGGCAAATGCCGCCAATCCTTCCCGTTGTTCCAAATTTTCCGGCTCATAATTCTTGATGCAGATATCGACGCCTTGATCGGCAAGGCTCATCTCAACATTCATATCACGTTTGCGCCGTGCCACAGATTTCAAGTAATCTCGCAACGGTCCAATCACGGAAAACAGTTCCGGTCGCATGATTTCACACTGTTTCAGATCGATAATCCGGTGGCTCCCTGCTCCGCTGAAACCCAGCTTAAAGGTCTTGCCCATCAAGGCCGCGCGCAGGCTAGCGCGAATACGACTGTGGGGTTTTGAAATATAGGGAGCATGCATGGTACCAGCACTTAACCCTTGCCCCTCCAGGGCATAAGTTACTCGATCAACCACAAATTGCGCGTAACTTTCATCATCAATATGCTGAAGGGCACATCCGCCACATTCCTTAAAATGCTGACATGGAGCTTCCACATGATGTGGCCCCTTTATCAGACCGCCATCTTCGTTCAGCCGATCCAGCGGTGCAGAAAAGGATATATGGCGACCATCTGCGGTAACGCCGTCTCCTTTGGCAGCAACGCGCAAGATGACATTTGGATCGATTTCAGTGCTCATAGGCACTCTTGGATTGCTTTCGCGATATGATCAATCAGTATCTCAGGTGAGAAGCTCGGCCCCGCCAAACTGGCGGCTCGACTGTGCAGCCATTGCCCTTGCTGAGCGGCCAAAAACATATCTTTTTCATTTGTGAAACGCGCTGCAATCATACCCGCCAAAATGTCACCCGTTCCCGCAGTCGAAAGCCAGTTGGACGTTTGTTGGGCCACAACTGCATCTCCCATGGGATTGGCTATCACGGTATCACTGCCCTTATGGACCACGACTGCGCCACTTTGTGCGGCCAGTTTTACGCTTGCATATATCTTGGAGCTTTCGCCTCCACCGGACAGAGCCGCAAATTCTCCGCTATGAGGCGTCATTGCAACAGGCGAAGATCGGCCTTGCAGGCGATGCACCTCATCCCCCAATAGCATCAATGCATCTGCGTCGAGAACAACCGGCTTTTCAATTTCGAGAACCGCGTCCAGTAGCTGCTTAGCGTTGGAATCACGGCCTAATCCGGGGCCGATGACGATGACGCCAATTCTTTCGTCGGCCAGTTTTGCACGTAGTTGTTTCACGTCATCACAAGGTACAGTCACGATGCTGTGGTTGGGCGATTCAAAGTCAGATCCGGCAAATATCTTCACATAGCCTGCGCCAGACCTCTGGGCGGCCAGTGCCGATAGTTTTGCTGCTCCCTTCATCGGGCCAGCCACTATCGCTACTAATCCTCTGCTATATTTGTGATCCGTCTTGCCTGGCTCTGCAATTGTTCGACGTGCCAGCAATTTCGTCTGTGAAACCGAACGAACACCGATATCGACGCCAACGCGATCTCCCATAAGCGCCGCTGCCGGATTCAAATAATGGGCCGGTTTATACGCACCGAGCGCAATGGTCAGGTCATAGTTCGACACTTCATTCAGTCGTGATCCGGTGTCGGTTTCAATACCGCTCGGCAGATCGATCGCCACCCGCCGTTGAGCGCCATTGGATAATCGGTGATAATGCTTCAACAGGTTTCCCGAAACCGGACGCGTCAGTCCGGTCCCGAACAAACAATCAACAAACTGCATTTCGGGTTCGGCTTCTTCTAAGGACAGCATCACCCCCTGCCACAGGGATTTTGCAGTTTTTGCGGCATCAGTACTGGGCTCTGCGCTCGCGACAATTTTTACAATCGCACCTTTTTCCAACAAAGCTTGAGCAATAACATAGCCATCCCCCCCATTATTGCCGGGACCGCAAATTACCAGTGTCGGTATGTGAGGGGCTGTTCGCCAGATATAGTCGGCGGCGCCCGATCCCGCCCGGTCCATGAGCGCGATGACCGATGATCCATTCGCGATGAGGTGCTGCTCAGCTTCCTGCATTTCTGCAGCAGTGAGGATATGCCCGTTATTGAGCATCCTGACCGTTAGTTTCCGGCTTGTGGTGCTGATCCATCCGTTGGGTTGGCAGCATCGGCCGTCGCGGGTGATTTCATGCGTGCTGGCATCAGATATTTGTCGGACCCGACGCTCACCAGAATTTTGTCCTCTTCGACAATTTCAACCTGGGCTCTCTCTGATCCATCAGCGGCTTCCAATCCGCGACCATCGGTAAGAATGTTGAATCGCCTAAAACCACCGTCGGGGTGCCGTACAATGAGCGTCACGCCATTTTCACCGGCCAGGCGCTCGCTTTGGCATCCTTTTGAAAAGTCGGTATCCCCATTTATCGCGCACTCTATCAAACCCTCATTAGCCGCCTGGGCAGCTGCATCTTTCTCAGCCTCGGCCAGAACCGCATTGTCCGGTTTACCGCACCCCGATACAAGCAATAGAGCTAAAGAAGCGCTAAATATCCGCATAGACATGTTTTTCCGCTTTCGCTCCCGGATGCGTTACAGCACCCTTATAGGCAGGTCCGACATTTTGTGCATAGCGCCATAATGCCCCTGCCCCATAATCATTTCCATGCGGTTTGAAACGTGCACGGCGCTCTTCCAATGTTTTTTCATCCACTTCCAAGTCAATCGTGCCCGCTTCCGCGTCGATGTTGATCATATCACCATTTTCGACCAGTCCAATCGGACCGCCGTCGGCTGCTTCAGGTCCGACATGTCCGATACAAAAACCACGTGTGGCTCCAGAGAACCGGCCATCTGTGATCAATGCGACTTTTTCACCCATGCCTTGACCATAAAGCGCAGCTGTTGTGGCCAACATTTCCCGCATGCCGGGCCCTCCTTTCGGGCCTTCATTGCGGATGACGATTACAGATCCTTCTACAATTTCGCGTTTTTCAACTGCGGCAAAAGCATCTTCTTCACATTCAAATATCTGCGCAGGACCGCGGAACTGAAGGCGCGCCATACCTGCTACCTTCACAATGGCTCCTTCAGGGGCCAGTGAACCTTTCAGCCCAACAACACCGCCGGTCTCGGTAATCGCATTTTTGACATCATAAATGACCTTCTGATCACTATTCCATGTAATCTCGTCAATATTTTCACCCAGAGTTTTTCCGGTTACGGTGATGCAATCAACATTAAGGAGGTCATGCTCCATCATCGTTTTCATCAGCATGTAAACACCGCCAGCATTGTGCATGTCCCGTGCGACATATTTGCCTCCAGGTTTCAAGTCAGCCAGGTAAGGCGTTGATTTAAAGGCTTCCGCAACGTCAAATAGATCAAAATCAATCCCTGCCTCGCTCGCCATCGCGGGAAGGTGAAGCGCAGCATTTGTGGAACCGCCTGTTGCCGCCACAATACGGGCCGCGTTCACAAAAGCATCACGGGTACAGATATCGCGCGGACGTAAATTGAGCTCTATCAAGTCCATAATCTGCCGTCCGGCAGCAACGGCCATATCATCGCGGCTTTCATAAGGCGCCGGTGCCATATTGCTGTTAGGCAGTGACAGTCCGATCGCTTCGGCAACACAGGCCATGGTATTCGCGGTAAATTGACCACCGCATGCGCCATGCCCCGGACATGCGACCTTCTCGAGTTCAATCAGTTCCTGCAGCGGGCAGTTGCCGGCGCTATGTTGTCCAACCGCTTCAAAAACGTCGACGACTGTAACATCTTCATCATGGAAACGACCGGGCAGTATTGAACCGCCATATACGAAGATTGAAGGCACGTTGAGGCGCAGCATCGCCATCATCATGCCTGGCAGGCTTTTGTCACAGCCTGCATAACCAATGACCGCATCGTAACAATGGCCACGAACGCTGACTTCGACCGAATCCGCGATAACTTCGCGTGATACCAGAGAAGATTTCATTCCCTGATGCCCCATGGCGATGCCGTCTGTCACCGTGATCGTGTTAAACCGGCGTGGGGTTCCGCCAGCCTCAATAACCCCTTCCCGCGCCATATCGGCTTGCGCATCCAGCAAGGTGTTGCACGGCGCACTGTCGTTGCCAGCAGATGCAATGCCAACAAATGGCTTTGCAATATCCTCTTCCGTCATGCCCATCGCGTAATAATAGCTACGCTGCGGTGCGCGCTCTGGGCCAACGCTGACGTGGCGGCTTGGCAGGTTGGATTTGTCGAACTTACGGGTCATTTAATGGTCCTAAACAGGCTATTTCTAATCGCCGCTCGTCTATCCAGAATAGCGGTAGTCACGCAAGCCCTGTTCGCATTTTATCGCATGTTCGCAATAATATTTCAGCAAAACGGCGCTGTCCGGTTTCTTCTGCAACCATATCCTGTCGGATTTCAATTTCCGTATAGGCTTTTCCAATATCTTCGGCCTGACGTTTCATCGTCGCATGCAGGTCTTTTCCGGAATAGGGCTCCTGGTCACCAACAACCAGACTTTCCTCCTTAAGCAACCGGATCGCTAGCTGCGAAGCCTTTTCATATTCATTGTATAAAACGCCAACCTGCCACGGCCTGGATTCTGCATCGTCAGCGCGTAGCTTGGGTGTGAAGCTGTGCAGGAACAAGATCAACGCCGGATCGAGATCGTGGATCAACTCGGCAACACGGTCGTGATAGGGATGAAAAAACCGATCAAGCCGTGCTCGTCTTTCGGTTTCATCAATGATGTTGCCGGTTATTGCCACGCCATCGCTATGCTTTGGAATAACCCCGCTCTCATCGGGAAACCGATTCAGATCAACGACAAGGCGGGATACGGTTCCCAAAATACTCAGATAACCGCTTTTCTCAGACATATAACGCGCAACATTAGCGACGCCGATATCATAAGCGATATGCTCTTCCAAAAGAGCGGGATCGATACCCAGGTCGATATCGGATGGGACATGATTGGAGGCATGATCAACGACAATCAAAACTCCGCGTTCCTGCGGCACTCCAAATATTTCATATGGTTCGGTCACTTTAATTCTCCAACCATGGTCCAAATCTTAGGTAACTCTTTGGTGATCTGCGCCTGTGCAGCGATCGCCAGTTCCCTGGTTTCATATATTCCGAAGCAAGTCGCTCCTGATCCGGACATCCTCGCCAGAACCGGTGTCGTTTCATCCAATCGGATCAACACATCCCCGATTGCGGGCGCGATAGTTTCCGCAGGTTTCTGCAGATCATTTCGGCCGGCTATTGATGCCTCTATGGCATCTTCACCAGCCAAAGCCCCCCGATCAACTCCATCCCAGGCGCGAAAGACATCAGCCGTCGATATCGGAATCAAGGGATTAGCAAGCAGGACATAGTGACCATTCAGCATAACTTTTCCGATCGGAGAAAGATTCTGTCCAATACCCTCCCCTCGGCATGTTTGGCTCATCACGCATGCCGGTATGTCAGCGCCCAAAGGTTCCGAAAGACTTGCCAGCGCTTTTAAGGAAAGCCCAACATCCCAAAATCGGTTCAACAATCGCAGCGTCGCTGCTGCATCGGCTGAACCACCGCCTATGCCCGATGCCACCGGCAAGCGCTTTTCCAAGTGCATATGTGCACCTGCAGCCACGTTTGCATGATCGGCCAATAGGTGCGCTGCATCCAAGACCAGGTTGTTGCTATCACTCAATCCATCGGAAAACAGCCCGTTTATGGACAGCGAAATACTATCTGCCTCAGCAACAGATAAAATGTCACCGCAATCCAGAAAGGCGAAAACCGTCTCAATGTCATGAAAGCCGTCTGGCCGCCTGCGACGTACGTGCAACGCAAGATTTATCTTTGCGCACGCGATCTCACTGTCACGAAGCGTTTCAAAATCTGTTACCATTAGGGAGAAACAAGGTCCGCACGCAGCCCCAAATCGATCTTGTCGGCTAACCGCTGCATATCTTCAGCATCGGCGAACAGCTTCGCTGATTTCCACGCATATCGCGCTTCATATTTTCTGCCAACGGTCCAATAAGCGTCGCCTAAATGCTCGTTAATTGTGGGATCTTGCGGTTCTCCAGCACGTGCGCGTTCAAGATAATTGACCGCCTTTTCATGCTCTCCAACAATAAAATAGGCCCAACCTAGCGAGTCCGTAATCGCAGGAGATGATGACCGCATCTTATAAGCTTTTCGAATAGCATCCATGGCCGATGCAGTATTTTCCCGCCGTTCCAATTGCGCGTAGCCCAAATAGTTCAAAATGCTCGCTGAATCGGGCTGTAATATATTGGCTTTCTTCAAAGATTCTAAACCAGCTGGCCACAATCCAGCTTGTTCCTGTGCACTGCCAAGTGACAGCCAATAATTGGCCAAAACAGCATCGGAAAAATCACGTCGTTCGGCCAAGCTTATCGCGCGTTTGAATGCATCGGCAGCGGATCTGTGATCGCCGCTCATTTGCAACAATTGGCCAAGCAATATCTGTAATTGCGGCGTTTCCGGATCTTGATCAATTATCTGATTTAACCTGACCTGGCCGCCATCATAGTCATTTTCTTCCGCATAGCTGGCTATTTCCTTGCTGATTGCCAATAAAGAAAAGGCGCTGTCATAGGATATTTTTTTAAACTCTGATTTTGCAGCTCGGCCGTTCTGACTCTCGCTAAAGGCCTCACCCAACACAAGATGCCCATAATCGTTGTTGGGCAATATTCTCAACGCTGCCTGCGCACCAATCAGGGCCAGAAAATCCGCTCTCTGTATTCGCAAGTCCGAGGACAGCCTTTGGAAAAGGAACGCCAATCCAATGTCAGCATTAACTTTTTGGGCCAGTTTCTTGATGTTTCCTGACCGGATGTCTTCCAACATCTTTGCTTCCGGGCCCGTTCTTTCGTTCTTCAAAAGAGCAACTGCCCTCGCTGTGTCTTTTCTGGCCAGAAAATGCCTTGCTGCGATAATACGAACGGGACCCATGCGCGCTTCATTGGCTTCGACTATTTTGTCGAGTAACGGAATGATGTCCAAATCATTCCCGCCAGCCAAACCCTGTAAGATAAATTGTTCCAGATGGTAATAAGCAGCGGTTTTGTCTTTCTCCGCTGCCGCCAGGCCAATTAAAGGGCTTTCACCGGTGGCACGTGCAATCCAGGCGTCTAAAAATGGAGAAAGAAAAGCGAAATTGCCTAAAGCTTCCAACTCAATAGATGCTGTAGCTGCGGCCTTGTAATCATTACGGGCAAAGGCGTCCGCAAACAACAGGAACGGCATTTCCGGCTCAACTTGACCGCGCAGATCAAGGCTTCGAACCGCCTTGACAGCAAGATCGAACTTGCCTGCTTCGATGGCCTTCACATAGGCCTTGCCAGCCAGCAATAGGTTATCAGGTTGGCTTTTCAGCGAGTCCGCATAGATGGCGGCGGCGACCGCAGGATTATCAACTGATTCCGCTAGTCGTGCTTCTACATATTGGTTTAGTCCTTCCGCGCCACTGCTGCGTTTTGCATGCGCAGCACTGCCAGCAAGGGCTACGGCAAGGATGCCAAAAGCCGATATCTTACATATTCGGATAATTGGGACCTCCACCGCCTTCTGGCACGACCCAGTTGATATTCTGGTTCGGGTCTTTGATGTCGCAGGTTTTACAATGGACGCAGTTTTGTGCGTTAATCTGGAATTTCGGATTGCCCGCATCGTCCTCAACAAATTCATAGACCCCTGCAGGACAATATCTTTGGGATGGGCCCGCAAATACCGGCAAATTCACATCCACAGGCATGGATGCATCCTTCAACTGCAGGTGAACGGGCTGATCTTCTTCATGATTGGTATTGGACAGGAAAACCGAAGAGAGGCGATCAAAGCTGATAACGCCGTCCGGTTTGGGATATTCTATCGGTGTACAGTGTTCTGCACGTTTCAGGCGTGAATGATCCGGATGATGTTTCATCGTGAACGGCATTTTGATTTTGAAATGCTCTGCCCACATATTGATGCCAGCAATGATTGATCCCAGAAAATCACCATATTTTTCGGCAGCCGGTAAAACATTGCGGACAACACGCAGTTCTTCGCGTACCCAGCTATTTTCATAGGCGGTGCCATATGCTGCCAATTCATCATTGGCCCGATCTGCAACAATCGCCTCAAAAGCGGCCTCTGCTGCCATCATACCGGTTTTCATGGCCGTATGCGTGCCCTTGATCCGCGGAACATTCACGAAACCGGCAGAACAACCGATCAACGCGCCGCCAGGGAAAAACAGCTTTGGCACCGATTGGAAACCGCCGTCATTAATGGCCCTTGCGCCATAGGAAACCCGTTTTCCTCCTTCTAAAATCTTGCGAATTTCCGGATGTTGTTTCCATCGCTGCATCTCTTCAAAAGGCGATAGATAAGGGTTTTCATAGTTGAGCCAGGTCACAAAACCCAATGCTACCTGATTGTCAGCCTGGTGGTAGAGAAATCCGCCTCCGTTGGATCCCTCGCCAAGCGGCCACCCCTGACTATGGATCACGCGTCCTGGAGCATGTTTATCGGGATCAATATCCCATAGTTCCTTGATACCAAGCCCATAGATTTGCGGTTCGCTATCTGAATCCAACGCAAATTTATTCTTGAGAATCTTTGTGAGATGTCCACGCACACCCTCTGCAAAGAAAGTATATTTTGCGTGAAGTTCAAGTCCCGGCTGATAATCGGGTTTATGACTGCCGTCGCGCGCCACACCCATATCACCGGTCGCTACGCCCTTAACCGAGCCGTCCTCATTATAAAGAATTTCGGCGGCCGCGAAGCCTGGAAAAATCTCGACACCCATATTTTCGGCACGTTCACCTAACCAGCGACACAAATTACCCAAGGAACCGGTATATGTTCCCTTATTGTGCATGAATGGCGGTGTCATGATGTGCGGGATCGAAAATTTCTTCTTTTTTGTCAGCACCCAATGTTGATTGTCAGTGACGGGAACCGCGGCCATCGGGCAATCCTCATCACGCCAGTTGGGCAGCAACTCGTCCAAGGCCTTCGGATCAATAACCGCCCCTGACAGGATATGCGCGCCGATTTCAGAGCCTTTTTCCAAAATACAGACGGAGAGATCTTTGCCGGCTTCATCGGCCATTTGTTTAAACCGAATAGCCGCGCTTAGCCCTGCTGGTCCCCCACCAACAATGACCACGTCATAAGGCATAGATTCTCGTTCACTCATCGCATTTTTCCTGTATTCAACTCGATATTATTTGCTTACATTCGTCCTACCGCAAACGGCAACCCTTTGGACAGAAACATGCTTGCCCGCCAATTGACCAACTCGTCAACTCATGACTCTATACATATATGAATTTTTCTACGCCTGCACCCTCTGAAAGCACGCCTTTGGAGCAGATAGAAAGCCTTCGCGACTGGTGGAGCCTAGCGGGTGTTGACCTGCATTATGATGACGAACCTGCCTCACTTTTGACAGAGACGGTTCCTGTCACCCGGCCCGTAGAACCAAAGCCAGTAGAGAATATTGCCGCTACGGAAAGCAAGCCGCAATCCAATTTGGAAAGTACCGGCACAGCAAATTTCAGTGAAAATTATCCTTCTGAACATGACGAATTTCTCGCGTGGTTGTCCGCGCCAGAAAATCTGGTGGAAGCACAATGGTCGCAAAATCATATCCTGCCGAACGGTGTAATCGAACCAGAAATTATGACTATTGTGGGAATGCCGGAACAAAGTGGTTTGCTCCAAAATTCTCTCTTCTCGGACAAAAGCGGCGCTTTGTTAGTCAACATGCTCAAGGCCATCGGCTGCGATTCGCAAAAAACCTATTCAGCATCCATCTCTTTGGGACGCTCCTTCGATGGTCGTATTGATCCCCAATATCATGACGCACTCAAAAAACGCGTGTTGCACCATATTGGATTAGTCAGACCAAAACGCATCATAATATTTGGCGACACGCCATCTGGCTTGTTTTTTAACGAGAATTTGCTCACTGCACGCAAGAATAAACAATTTGTTAACCATAGTTCATCCAAAATAGAGGCAATAGCGACTTTTCATCCGCGAATTTTGATCGAAAGACCGGAATTCAAAGCGGAAGCGTGGAGAGATTTGCAATTGCTTACAAGGATTCAAGCTTAGTGAAAAATCAGTATTCGGCAAAATTGAAATTTGCTCTCACATCCGCTCTTATTGCTATTCCCCTCGCTCCGGTGGCAGCCGAAGATGGCGGCGCAGTATTATTCAAAAGTTCATCTGTGGCAAAAGACATCCCGTCACAATTGAAGCGCAGCCAATCCGAGCATTACCGTGCAATTTTCAAGGCAATGGGCGGTAATCAGTGGGATATTGCCAAAAACTTGATTGCCGATGCGCCTAAAGGCCCGCTGAAATCCATCGTTCAGGCAGAATTCTTCCTTGCCGCCAACTCGCCCCGTGCGGAATTGGGGCCATTATTGGTCCTCGTAAACGAAGCGCCGCATATACCACAGGCCGCGCAATTGGGACGTCTGGCGAAGAAACGGGGTGCGGAATTGCTCCCTAATCTGCCGCAACGCCGCAATCTCTCTTATGTTCCTGGCCTTCCCATCCGTAAGAAACCTGGCTCGATCAAATCAGATAATACAGCCAACGCCATTCGTGGGCGTATTCTGGGATTTATCAAGAATGACAGCCCGCAATCTGCTGAGGCGCTGCTTGAAGAGGCAGGACAAGGAATTTCATCAGATGCGCGTACAGAGCTGGAACAGCGCGTGGCATGGTCTTACTATATCGAAAATGACGATCGATCCGCCCAGCGCATGGCAAAAAAAGCCCAAGCAGGCAGCGGCCCCTGGGTCGTGCATGCCGATTGGGTTGCAGGACTTTCATCCTGGCGCCTGAAAGACTGCAAAACCGCTAGTGCCGCTTTTGAAAATGTCGGGCGACGCGCTGCAAATGCAGATCTGCAGGCCGCTGGCCTCTATTGGGGCGCGCGATCCGATGTTGTTTGTGGTCAGCCACAAAAGGCACAAGGCAAATTGCAAACAGCAGCCAAACGCAGTGACAGCTTTTACGGTCTGCTTTCCGCGCAAACATTGGGCATGGACATTGCAAACATGAAATCCCGCGCAGAATTTGCGAAGGATGATTGGAAAGCTTTGAAACGGCACGACAATGTCAAATCTGCCATCGCTCTGGTCGAAATCGGTGAAGAAGGCTTGGCTGATGAAGTCTTGCGGCACCAGGCCCGCATCGGTGATTCCAAAGATCATGCGGCTCTGTTGAAGCTGGCGCGCGAGCTCAATCTGCCCAGAACACAGCTGTGGTTGGCGCATCACGCGCCCCGCGGGTTCAAACCAGATGCGCAGGCCCGCTTCCCTGCCCCCAAATGGAAACCGGATGGTGGATGGCGTGTTGATCCCGCATTGGTCTATGCCCATACGCTTCAGGAATCAGCATTTCGCAGCAAAGCTGTCAGTCCAGCCAATGCCATTGGATTGATGCAGGTTCGACCGGGAACCGCTGGCGATATTGCCCGTGCGAATGGCAAAAGGTTCGAGAAATCGCAGCTATTCAAACCGTCGACCAATCTTGAATATGGCCAATCCTATCTCGAATATCTTAGCGATTCATCGATAACCGGTGGCAAGCTGCCAAAAGTCGCGGCCGCATATAATGCAGGACCGGGATCGGTGCAGCGCTGGAACAATGAAATTCGGGATAATGATGATCCACTGCTCTACATGGAGAGCATCCCTTATGTCGAAACACGCGGTTATGTTTCGATCATCATGCGGAATTACTGGATGTATGAAAAACAGGCCGGCATCAAATCTGCCAGCTTGCGCAGTCTGGCCCAAAATAAATGGCCGAGCTTCCCGAAAAAGCCCGGCAAAGACAAGACGCGCTTTACGGGACGCTAAATCAGCGGAAATCCGGATGAGCCGATCTAGGCCCATCCGGTATATTTCTTAATAGCGATAATGATCAGGCTTGAACGGTCCTTCCGGCGTAACGCCGATATATTCCGCTTGTTCCTGAGACAATTTGGTGAGCTTCACACCCAGTTTCGCAAGATGCAGCTCGGCCACTTTCTCATCGAGATGCTTTGGCAGAACATAAACATCATTCTTATACTGCTCAGGCCGCAACCACAGTTCAATCTGTGCCATCACCTGATTGGTAAAGCTGGCTGACATCACGAAGCTCGGGTGGCCGGTTGCACAGCCCAGATTGACCAAACGGCCCTGGGCCAGAATGATCAGTTTCTTGCCATCCGGAAACTCAACTTCGTCAACCTGCGGCTTAATCTCGTTCCATTTCATATTTTGCAGACCAGCAATCTGGATCTCGCTGTCGAAATGGCCGATATTGCAGACAATCGCACGATCTTTCATGTCGCGCATATGATCCACAGTAATCACGTCTTTGTTGCCGGTCGCGGTCACAAAAATATCAGCGCGCTTGGTCGCTTCTTCCATGGTGACGACTTCATAGCCTTCCATCGAAGCCTGCAGAGCGCAGATAGGATCGACTTCGGTAACGATAACGCGGGCACCGCCATTGCGTAGCGAGTCTGCAGAACCTTTGCCCACATCACCAAAGCCCGCCACACAGGCGACTTTACCGGCCAGCATGACGTCGGTGGCCCGGCGCACAGCATCAACCAGCGATTCTTTACAACCATAGAGATTGTCGAACTTCGATTTGGTAACACTGTCATTCACGTTGATCGCTGGGAATGGCAATTTGCCCTGCTTAGCCAGATCATAGAGACGGTGAACACCGGTGGTGGTTTCTTCTGAAACACCTTTGATGGTTTCAACCGTCTTGGTCAGATAACCAGGACGTTCAGCCAAAAAGCGTTTCAGCGTGGCAACAAAGACTTCTTCTTCTTCGTTATCTGGCGTGAACAGCTCTTCACCAGCTTCGACCCGCGCACCCCAAAGTGCAAACATGGTAGCATCGCCACCATCATCCAGGATCAGGTTACAAGTTTCTTCCGGACCCCAGTCGAAAATACGCTCAACATAAGCCCAATATTCTTCCAGCGTTTCACCCTTAATTGCAAATACCGGCGTTCCACCAGCAGCAATAGCGGCAGCCGCGTGATCCTGTGTGGAGTAGATGTTGCAGGAAGCCCAGCGGACGGTTGCCCCCAAAGCCAACAGCGTCTCGATCAAAACAGCCGTCTGAATGGTCATGTGCAAAGAACCGGTGATCCGCGCGCCTTTCAAAGGCTGCTCCGCGCCAAATTCTTCGCGCAAGGCCATCAAGCCAGGCATTTCGGTTTCGGCAATCTCAATTTCCTTGCGTCCGAAATCGGCAAGGGAGATGTCCTTGATAATATAATCCTGGTTCGCTGTATCTGCTGCGGTAGCCACATTCATTCTCCTTGAAAGACGAATTGCCGCGCCGGAAATCCGGGCGGCAGTATCATCATTCCTTAGCTTCTTGCGGCTTTGGAAGCAAATATAAAGATGTCTTTATATTTGTAATTTAATTATCAATTTTTACTCGATGCGATAACAATCCCACAGCGACCACTAGGTAAATGTGGTGACAAGCCGTGAAATTGCGAGATATTGACCAGCGATGAGATTTTACCATCGCCATCGGCTGCAGAGCTCGCCAGCTCTTTCATCGCTTTGCACTCCGACAAATCGCCCGACCCAGCGCCATATTTATTGGCCAATGAAACAGCATAGCGATCATAATGTTTGATTGCCTGCTTCTTGTTCCGTCCTTTTGCGAAATGGCTCCGCAAAATACCGTTGCCCAGTTTCAACAATGGTTTTTGGCCGCGAACAAACCGGTTATAATGCGGCAAAACATCATGTTCTGATTTTGCACAGCGTAGGGCGGCAACCATCAGACGCGATTGCAAATCCCGCACATGGGCGGCATCCACTGCTGCAGGTGACCAACACGCTGCCTGCGCCGTACCCGCCAATGTCATGCTTCCGACAATGCTAACCAATACCAATTTTCTAAATTTAGACATTCCCCGTAATCCCCTTTCCCTTTGAGGATTACGAAATTCTTCTTTCGGACTTAGGGAATTTCTAAAGCCCTTGGTTAAGCAATATTCAGTATCGAACCAGTTAAAATCATGGGATATTTAGAGCCCTCAATTGACTTAAGCGCTGCCAAACTGCCCGGACAACATGCCGGGATCGATCCCTTGCGCCTTCCATGCCATTTCCCATTTGTCGTTTGCATTTGTTTCATAGAGCCAATCTGGCTCACCTTGGGTGATCGACCATCCGTTCTGAGTGAGTTCATGCTCCAATTGCCCTGCCCCCCAACCAGAATAGCCCAGGGCAGCAATCCATTTTTCAGGGCCGCGATCCTTGGCGATGGCACCTAGAATATCGAGCGAACTGCTTAATCCCCACAGATTGCCGACCTGCAAAGTATCTGACAGGTTGAAATCCAGACTGTGGAGAATGAAGCCCCGATGCATTTCTACTGGCCCACCAACAAATACGCTGCGATCCGGCAACGCCTCTGACTCTATATCAAATTGCTCCAATATCCCGTGAAAGCTGATATCTTGGGATATCTCGCCAATATTGATTCCCAGCGCGCCATTTTCATCATGGGAACAGATAGCGATGATGGATCGTGAAAATCGGGGATCAGCCATACCGGGCGTGGCCAGCAGGAACTGGCCGGTGAAATAGAGCGGATCATCCATTTCCACTACATAAGTCACTTATAGCGCCCTGCCCATGGTAAATTCGATAAACGGAACAATATCATCACACTGCTTGCAATTTCATAATGCGGTCACCACAAACACATAGGACATATTGATATTCCACAAACTTCCAAAAAGGAGTGATTGCATGATCAACAAAGGCGATAAGATACCAGAGGTAAATCTCGTAAAAGCAACAGAAAACGGACCAGAGCAAGTCAGCTCTTCCGACTATTTTGCGGGCAAGAAAGTCGCTCTTTTCTCAGTTCCCGGCGCCTATACACCAACTTGCTCTGCCAAGCATCTACCCGGCTATGTTGAGAAAGCCGCCGAGTTGAAGGCAAAAGGCGTTGATGAAATTGCCTGCACTGCTGTCAATGACGCCTTCGTTTTGGGCGCGTGGAATAAAGATGCAGGTTCCGAAGACGTGACCATGCTAGCCGATGGCAATGGCGACTTTGCCAAGGCCGTAGGTCTTGAAATGGATGGCTCCGGCTTTGGCCTCGGCACCCGCGGTCAGCGCTTCTCCATGATCGTCAATAACGGTGTTGTCGAAGAGCTGAACGTTGAAGCACCCGGCGATTTCAAAGTCAGCGCGGCCGACTATATGCTCGACCAGCTTTAATCGATTTCAAATCACCAAAGCCGGCGGGAACATCTGTTTTCCGCCGGCTTTTCATTGCCTACCATCCGCAGGATTTGCCTTTATTCTCTTCCTTGAGCCAATCCATCAGCGGTTCGAAATAGCTTATCATTGCGGAGCCATCCATTTCACGCGTGCCGGTAAAGGCTTCCAGAGCATCCGGCCAAGGTTTGGACGCGCCGAGTTCCAGCATCGCGTTCAGGCGCGCGCCGACTTCCTTGTTGCCATAGAAAGAACAACGATGCAGCGGCCCTTCCCAACCGGCGGCATCGCAGGCCGCTTTATAAAATTGAAACTGCAGGATGCGCGCCAGGAAATAGCGTGAATAAGGCGTATTGCCCGGGATGTGATATTTGGCACCAGGGTCAAATGCTTCAGCGGGCCGATCCACCGGCGGCGTGATACCTTGATACTGCCGTTTCAGATCATGCCACGCCTGTGTATATTCTGCCGGCTTTATATCGCCGGAGAAAACCTGCCAGCGCCATTTGTCGACCAGCAAGCCAAAGGGCAGAAAGGCAACTTTATCCATCGCCTGCCGCAGCAGCAGCCCAACATCCTTATCGGCACTGGGCACTTTGTCTGCATCAAGCAAGCCGACCTGCACCAGATATTCCGGCGTGATGGACAGCGCAATCATATCACCAATGGCTTCATGAAACCCGTCATTGGCACCGTCGAGATGCAGATAGCTCTGTTTATTATAGGCGCGCTGATAATAGTTATGACCAAGCTCGTGGTGGATGGTGACAAAATCATCGCCATTGACCTTGATACACATTTTGATCCGGATATCGTCTACATTGTCAATATCCCAGGCGCTGGCATGGCAGACCACCTCGCGGTCTGCGGGCTTGGTAAATTGTGACCGTGTGTAGAAAGTGTCTGGCAGCGGATCAAAGCCAAGGGAGGAGAAAAACTGTTCTCCGGCTTTCACCATCTTGATGGCATCATAGCCTTTGGAGGTCAGCAATTCGGTCGTATCGAAACCGATGTCACCCGCGCCTTCTGGAGCAACAATTTCATAGATATTGCCCCATTCCTGCGCCCACATATTGCCCAGCAGATCGGCTCGGATCGGTCCGGTCTTGGACTGTACCGCATCACCATATTTCTCGTTGAGCTTGTCGCGCGTGTAGCAATGCAATTCGTCGTAAAGTGGTTTTACCTGCGACCATAGCTTGTCGGTAAGCTTAGCGAAGTCATCCGCCTGCATGTCGTAACCAGAACGCCACATTGCGCCGACATCTGCAAAGCCCAGTTCTTTCGCGCCTTCATTGGCAATTTCGACCATCCGGGCATAATCGTCCTTCATCGGTCCGCCGACATTGCTGTGCCAGCTTTCCCACATTTCAGACAGCTCGTCTGGATTGCGATTTGTGCCCATGGCGGCTTCGATATCAGAGCCGTTAATTTCCTTGCCGTTGAGCGTGCCCTTGCCCTTGCCATAGGCGGAGTTAAGCTTGGTCGCAATGGTATTGAGTTCGGTCGCTGCGCCTTCGGTTGTTGGTGCGGGAAGGACAATGCCGCCGCGCAGCTTGTTAAGCTTGCGCGTGGTGACGGCATCCAGGCCCTGAACGTCTTTATATTTTGCGGCATCGATCGCGGCCTGCACCGACATAGTCGTGCCTTCCGCGCCAACCTGGGCTGCTAATGCATCAGTATCCTCATTGATATAGGTTGCATTGATCCAGTAAATCCGGCCCGCATTGACCGAAAAATCGAACATCTTCTTTTCGGTTTCTTCAACGAACTGCTTTGCATCTTCGACGGTCGGATTGGCTTTGTCTGCCATTTCACCGCCTTCGTGATCCTTGGCGTACGCAGGCGCGCTGAGCGCAATGGCGGCAAGGGCGATAATCGACGCAGCTGTTTTCCCGGCGATTTTCATAGTGTGACCTCTCTGAATTGTATTTTGGTATGAATTGAAACTTTATCCGCAAACCGTCAAGCACGTCTTTCGCGGTGGCGCCAGATCAGGGCGGCAACCATACCGACTGTCCCGATGATCCACGTTGCGATTTTCGGCGGCCTCGCAAAAGCGGCGATACCCGCCAGCGTGTCGCTACCTTTTTCCTGCAACACTTGCGTGATCTGGCTAAGTGTTTCGACATAATCAAACAGGCCGAAGAGAAAATAAGTCACCACCAGAAACAGGCCGAGTTTCTTGAGCGAAGGCGACTGTGCCTCCTGCCACAAGAGCCGCCCGCCTAAAATCCCGCCAATTGTATAGAGACCGATAAACACAAGATCGGTGGCCATAGACCATGCCGCATAGTTCATCTGTCCTGCAGCTGCCCAGCTTTGTTGTATGGCATCAACGCGCGTCGCCGTTGCTGCGCTTTGATGGTCCAATATTCCGGTTGGTGCGACATCCGTCATCAATGGTCCACTGGTCAGAACATTGAACAAAAATACCGCTATTCCCCCTAGCCAGAAAATCCAGAAATTGCGCCAGTTCATATATTTCGGCATCCTTTATTCTCTCCCCTAGATATCCGCGCTTAGAAACCGCAGCATCTCCTGTGCCATTTCCGGTTTTGTTACGCTGCTCATATGTGTGCCCGGCACAGCGACATGATGGCCATGCGGTAATAGATTTGCCAGCGCCTCGGGATCACCGTTATCGCGATCTTCCGATCCACATAGCACCAGTGTCGGCGTCGTGATCATTTCGATGGCATCCGGTTCCATATCAGAAAATGTTTTGAGTAGATGCGCGGCCGCGACCGTGTCTATTTTCTGGCTTTTCATAAACTGGATCGCCATCCAGTGCGGGTCACCGCGCTTGGCCGTGTCGCGCAACTCAATGGCTTTCAGGAAAAAGCCCTGCCGCTTGTCCCAGCCTGCCAAGCCCTCTAGCCCCATGCCCGCGAGGATCGCGCGTCCCGGCGCGATATCGGTAGTGAGGAGTTTCGCGGTTGTCCGGGCGCCCAGGGAGAAACCACCCAGATGATAATCCGGCAGATCGAGATGTTCGATCAGCGCCAAGGCATCTTTTATGAGCACATCTGATGGATAAGCATCCGCCGTATGCGGAGCCGCGCTGTGCCCATGTGCGCGAAGGTCTGGCATGATCACCCGGTAACCCGCCTCCGCCAAGGTTCCTGCATGACCAAATTTGATCCAGTTGGTCTCCGCATTGGAAAATAACCCGTGCAGCAGGATGACCGGTTTCCCCTGCCCCACTTCATGGATTTTCAATGTTATTCCATCAAAGGAGGAGAAGTCCCAACTCTTCACGTCCACCATCATCGCCCCAAATTGTTGCGCCAAGCGATCACATCGTCTGGCTGTGTCTGATATTGATCCACTTCGGGGTCCAATAGAATACCGGGCTGTTTCTTGGAAACCCACAAGTGACCAACCGGCACAATGTCCGCAGAGTGATCCAGAGTTCCAACTTTCAGAGTAACGGCCGTCGGCGGATTGGTTCCGCTGTGCCAAAGCCGCGTCCCGCACTCCCCACAGAAATAGTTATATTTTCGCTTTCCACTATACGCGGTTGTTTCAAACAGCTTCGGCGAGCCAGTTACCGTCAAAGCACCATAATCCATCGGAATGGACATCGAAAAGGCGCTCGCACTCTGCTTCTTGCATTCGCCGCAATGGCAAGCATAAGCGGATGGTATAGGGCAGTCGAACGTGTAGCGTACTGCGCCGCATTGGCAGCCGCCGGCTTGTGTATCACTCATTCAGGGCCAACATATTGCAACCATTCTTGGCTGGATTGCGGCTGCGTTTCGAGAGTGGGAATGTCTTCGGGAATAGTGATCCAGGGCTGTTTGCTGGAGACCCAGAAATGGGCGGCCGGGCTCATATTCTTGGCATCATCAAGCGTCCCAACGCGAATACTGGCCAGACCGGCTCTTCGATCATTTGCCGCATAAATTCGGCTCATACATTTCGCACAGCCCGCTATGGTGCTGATAGCTCCACTGGGTTGTACGAACGTCCCTTCGTTCAGTTCACCTTCGATCGTCAGGTCTTTCGCCATGATACCCATGTGCAGACTGAATGCGCTTCCGGTTCGACGCTGGCAATCGGTGCAATGACAAGCATAGGGCCGCATTCTGAAACCGGGTTTCAGTTCATAACGCACTGCGCCACATAAGCAGCCACCGGTTAATACGCCCTCCATGTCTCGATTTTTCCCTTCTGAGCCTGCCAAATCACGTCTCGAGAAATTCTACAAAAGATACGCAAAATGGGGGTGAAATTCGGTTGAAGCGAATATCATAGTCGATGAACCGAGCGAAAACGAAGAAGCAATGGACCATGCGACAAAGCTAAGCGCTTTCGGTGATGTAGGAAAGACCAAAATATCAGCGCGATATCAGCGCTCGGCAAGGCCCTTTTGTTCCATTCGCCAGACCGCCAGTTCGATCCGGTCCTGTCCGAAAAACGGTTCGCCCTCGAACACCAAAGTCGGCACGCCCCAATGGCCCGCAGCTTCCAGTGCATTCTGGTTCGCCGCAACTTCGCTGTCCAGTTCTTCTGCGCTGGCTTCTGCCTCCGCTTTCAACTCTGCAAGGTCAAGTCCGGCCCGCACGGCCGCTTGCGCCAGATGATCACCCTCATTCCAGCCTTGCACCCCGCCCCAGATCAAACGGGAGACTTCATCAGCAAATTCCAGACCCTTTCCACGCCTTGCGGCCGCTTGCCCCATCCGTGTGAGCAAAAAGATATGCGGTTGATCCTCGGCAATCTTTCGGGTCGCAATATCCTGAACAATCGGATCAGGATTAGGCGGTGCCATCGGAATGTCCATAAATTGTGCAACGCGGAAAATATCGCGAAATGTATAACCCAGCCAATTGGGATGGTTTTTCTCGAAAAAATCCGGATCGCGGATTGCCAACGGATAGACAAAGCGTTGGTTGATAGAGAGATCATATTTCTCTGTCAGCGCGACATAACGGCGTGTGGCGAGATAGCTATAGGGCGATCGAAAGGACCAATATACGTCTGCTTTTAATGTCATTGCCCGCTCCCTGATCGCTTTATCCCTCTCTTATGGTCAGCGGGATTGACGTTGACAAGTCAGGATTGATTAGCGCGCTTGCTGAAGCCAGGATGATTTCACGGTCCAGAATATGATATCAACACCAAGGTAATTTGCTGCATAGTCTTGAAATTCGGCACGCGTGAACTTTTTACCGGTTCTTGGGTTGGTATAAGTCAGCGTTGGTCCCTGAACCGCCATAGCGATCAGTGGCAATTCATCCCGATACCGATTGAAAAACGGATAGGAATTTTTCATCTGGCCGCGGCGATAGGGTATGATGTCGGGACCACCCAAGCCGATGTTGTTGGCTTTGGCAAAATCAAACGTTCGTTCCATATACCGGCGGTCATTATTCCATTCGCAGGGCCAGAAATTGACATATTGAACAACATGCGACTTCGGAAAAGCCTGTTTTGCTACCCTGATATTTTCGATCTGCGCCGCGAAATAGGCGTCACAGTCAAAGCCTTTATTGTCCGGGTTTTTCTCTACCTCAATGGCTGTTTCTGGTAGGTTTATCCCAAATATCCTACCGTCATAGCGCGCTCCCAATGCCTGCAGCAATTTTTGATAACGCGCACGCACCGCGGGATTCCATTGGATGGTCACCCAGCCACTCCCCTTGGCCTGCCCTTCTCCCGCATTGTCATCTTGCCGCACCAGCCCGCCATCGTAGATAGGATCATTCAGGACATAATCTGGAATATTCCGATGGGTCGGAAGGAAAAAGCGATCCTGTATCTGGACAAACAGTTTTTTGCCCAACGTTTCAAGCAGTACGAGATCCCGATCAATGCGGGAAAAGTCATAGCGACCCTTTTCCGGTTCGAGCGACTTCCAACTGTGGATTACTTGCACCCCGGCTATGTCATGCCGCTCGATGAGGTCCGAATGATCCGCTGGATTATCACCGCCAATGAATATCCATTTTTCCGGCCCGCTTTTGGCCGGTTCCGCCGCCTTAGTGGGCAAAACCAAACTGAAAGCGAGAAGAAAAAGATAAACGACACGGAACACAGGATAAACCAGGTTAAAAAATTCCTTTAACTGCGATGCAATTACAAAAGCTTTGTTGCATTTTAAATATCGAAGCGGTGAGTTGAGTTTGACGGTTCGCTTTAAGCCACCCCGCCAAATTTCGTTATTGTGAATTCGGGACCATTGATATTTCTTGATCAATTTCGATTTCCAGATCGTCCAGGCCTACCCTTAAGAAACGCGCCCTTCCCTCGCTCCAGATGATCATCGTTGCAGCCTCTGTTTCGACAAGCTTTGGATAGTCGAGCGCCTCTACCTCGGTTATGATCCACTTTTGTCGTCCGGTCAGAAAACTGCCTAACAATATGTCCGTCATGACAATCTCTGAACTGTTTTCTGTGTGGGAACGAGAAACAAATTGAGCCACAAAGCCTATGGCTTTCCGGTCCTTATTGTCTTTGCTTTCACCAGCTGTCAGCACGTACCAGTTAAGCAATTTTCTATCATTATCAGGAACTATGTGGCGAAATGATCCATCCGCTCGATCGAGCAAAATTATGTTACGCTCTTCCACCGTATTGCTTTTATACTTGCTTCCAGATCCGAAGCTGCTTCCGTTGCTTTCCAATTGGTCGGTTACACCGAATTTCATCGCCGCAAGCGTTGTTCCCGGCAAATCAACCCACTCGCTAAATGCAAGGTGAACTTTTCCATCTTCGGTAGCAGAGCTTTGCGAAGATACTGAGCCGAAACCTCTATGGTCTGGACGATAGCTCAAAAAATCGACGGCAACGAAAATCATAGCGGCAATGCCAAAAAGAACGATCAATGCAATCGCAATGGCATTGAAGCGCCAGACATTTCGAAAAGAGAGAAGCTTCAATTTTACCTCCTGTTACATTCGAAGGCTTATGAACTGTTGCTATCCTTTTTGCAAATGCTTCCGTCCCAGCAATTCCGCAATCTGCACCGCATTCAGCGCCGCACCCTTGCGCAGGTTGTCCGATACACACCAGATGATCAGGCCGTTGTCCACGGTCGGATCTTCGCGGACTCGGCTGATATAGGTGGCGCTGTCGCCGACGCATTCTACCGGGGTCGTATAGCCCTCGTCCTCGCGCTTATCGACCAACATGATGCCCGGTGCCTCGCGGAGAATTTCCTGTGCCTGTTTGGCGGAAATCTCGTTCTCGAACTCGATATTGATCGCCTCACTATGACCGACGAAAACTGGCACACGCACGCAGGTTGCGGTGAGCTTGATCTTGGGATCGAGAATTTTCTTGGTCTCGACGACCATCTTCCACTCTTCCTTGGTCGAACCATCGTCGAGGAAGACGTCGATATGCGGGATCACGTTAAACGCGATTTGCTTGGTGAAGACCTGGTTCTCCTTGGGATCACCAACGAAAATGGCGCGAGACTGTTCAAACAGTTCGTCCATGCCGCCTTTGCCAGCGCCAGATACGGACTGGTAGGTGGATACAACAACGCGCTTGATTTTCGCGGCATCATGAAGAGGCTTTAGCGCCACGACCATCTGTGCAGTCGAACAATTGGGGTTCGCGATGATGTTGCGCGCCTTATAGCCTTCAATCGCATCCGGGTTCACTTCGGGCACGATCAGCGGCACGTCGGGATCCATCCGATAGAGCGAGCTATTGTCGATCACCACACAGCCTGCAGCAGCGGCTTTAGGCGCATATTCCTTGGTCGGACCGGATCCAGCAGCGAAAAGCGCCATATCCCATCCGGAAAAGTCGAAATGGTCGATATTCTGCACCTTGAGCATCTTGCCGGTGTCGCCAATCTCAATCTCAGTACCCTGCGACCGCGAAGACGCCACGGCGGCGAGCTCATCAATCGGGAATTCGCGCTCGGAGAGGATGGTCAGCATTTCGCGCCCGACATTTCCGGTCGCGCCAACAACTGCAACTTTGTAACCCATGAAACTTTTCCTGTGCTGAATATGAAAACAGCCGGTTTTCCTTTTGGGGAGAACCGGCTGCCTGAATTTGTTATGAAGCTTTCTTTACTTTGCTTCAGCGCCTTTGGCTGGCTGGTTCACGCGGCGTTCCGCAATACGGGCCCGTTTACCTGTACGGCCGCGCAGATAGTAAAGTTTAGCACGACGAACGACACCGCGGCGTACCACTGTAATCGATTCAATATTCGGTGAGTAAAGCGGGAACACACGCTCAACACCTTCGCCGAAGGAGATTTTCCGTACGGTGAAGCTGGAGCCCATGCCGCGATTGGTCCGTGCAATGCACACACCTTCAAAATTCTGGGTACGTGTCCGGGTGCCTTCAACAACGCGAACACCAATGCGCAGCGTATCGCCAGCGCGAAATTCGGGGATATCTTTGTCAGCTGCGAATGCTTCGACAGCTTCTTTTTCCAGTGTCTGAATCAGGTTCATTGACCTATTCCTTATTCTCTTCCTGCGCACCAGAGGGCGACTGATCCGGAGCATCCCTGTGATGCTCCCATAAATCGGGCCGCCTTAGCCGTGTATCTTCCTCTGCCCTTTGTTTCCGCCAAGCAGCGATTTTCGCATGATCCCCCGATCGCAAGACTTCAGGGATAATGCGCCCTTCCCATTTCTGAGGCCGGGTATACTGCGGATATTCCAAAAGTCCGGTTTCGAAACTTTCATCATCTCCGCTAGAAGCCGCGCCCATTACCCCGGGAAGCAGCCGAATGCAAGCGTCTAAAAGCACAAAAGCACCCATTTCGCCGCCAGAGAGGATATAATCGCCAATCGAAACCTCTTCAATCGGCCGTGCATCGAAAATCCGTTCGTCAAATCCTTCGAAGCGACCGCAGAGGATGGTGACGCCCGAACCGGAAGCCAATTCCCGGACACGCGCCTGTTTTAGCGGTTTTCCGCGCGGGTTCATCGCCAAGATCGGGGCATCTGGTAGCTGTTCCAACGCATGATCGACCGCCGACGCCATGACGTCAGCCCGCAAAACCATACCCGCACCGCCACCCGCCGGAGTATCATCAACGGATTTATGCTTGTCGGTGGCAAAGTCGCGCATCTGGATGGGATTGCAGGCCCATTTGCCGTCTTCCAGCGCCCTGCCCGCCAGTGATGTGCCGAGCGGTCCGGGAAACATTTCCGGATAAAGGGTCAGGATTTGGGCGGTGAAGGTCATTTATCCTGACTCGTTTTCCGGATCTCCATGATCACAAAAGTCATAATGGAAATCATCAAACCCATGGCAGCATATATGATTACAGCTTTCAGCGGATTATCACCAAAATTGCGATCTTCGGAATAGGCGAGCCATAATATTCCAGGCGTGAGGATGACTTGTCCTGCCACTATCGTACTAGCCATACGGACAAATTGATCCGATTTCTGCTTGAATTTCCAGCCAAGGAAAGCCGGAAAGGCAACCACGATAACAATTAAAACGATAAAGAATATCGGACCGTTCATGGTTCGACAAATTCCGATAGCACGATCGCAGGATCATTGCGCATATCGATCGCGCCCACTGGAATCATGAATTTCTTGCCGCTGGCACGTTCAATTTCGATCACATCGCCGGCGCCAAATTCGTAGATGGCAAATATCTTGCCCAGTTCCTCGCCATTGTCGGAGACGCAGCGCAGACCAATGATGTCGATATGGTAGAATTCGTCCTCATCCAGCGCTGGCAAAGATGAGCGGGGGATGGCCAGTTCGGTGCCGCGCGCGGCCTCGGCTAAATTGCGATCGGTAATTTCGGCAAATCGGGCTATCGCGCCCATTTTATGCGGCTTGACCGATTTGAGCGTCAAGGCGCCATCATTATAGGCTTTGTGCTGCTTTAGACTATCAAGTGTCTCGCAGAATAGTTTGAGCCGGACCTCGCCCGTCACCCCGTGCGCGCCAATGATGACGGCCAGGGGGACGGACGTGTCCGGATCAACAGTGGCCAAGGATTAACCCTCGGACTTTTCTTCAGTTGCTTCCTCAGCAGCTGGTGCCTCTTCAGCGGGTGCTTCTTCGGCTTTCGCTTCCTCGGCAAGGGCATCAGCAGCCGCTTCTTCAGCAGCTGGTGCTTCGGCTGCAGCTTCCTCTGCTGGCGCTTCTTCAGCAGGAGCGGCAGCCGCTTCCTTGGCAGCTTCTTCTGCAGCAGCAGCTTTTTCCGCTTTTTCTTCAGCGCGCTCGGTCGCTTTCTCGCCTGGCTTACCCTTATTCGGGTTGTTGCGTGCTTCGCGCTTCATCAAGCCAGCGGCATCGAGGAAACGAGCAACACGGTCTGACGGCTTGGCGCCAACGCTCAACCAATGTTTCGCACGATCAACGTCCAGAACAACGCGCTTTTCGTCATCTTTGGCGAGCAGCGGGTTATAGCTACCGATACGCTCGATGAATTTACCATCACGCGGTGCACGCACATCGGCGATCACGATCTTGTAATAAGGACGTTTCTTGGAGCCACCACGGGCCATTCTCATTGCTACTGACATAATAAACCTTTCTAAAACAATATAATATACGTAATTTTTAAAACTATTTCTTCTTATTCAATAAATTTGCAAGATCAGGTGGCAAACCGCCGGGTGACATGTCCGGCAGCCCAGGCATGCCGCCCGCTTGGCCGCCCATGCCCGCACCAGCAGCACCGCCGCCACCGCCAAACATCGACATTAAACCCTTCATACCGCCCATTTTCTTGATCTTTTTCATCGCCTTGGACATTTCCTGATGCATTTTCAGGAGCTTGTTTACGTCCTGCACCGTGGTGCCAGACCCCTTGGCCACGCGCACCTTGCGCTTGGCGTTGAGCAAGCCCGGGCGCACCCGTTCTTCCTTGGTCATCGAACCGATAATCGCATCCATGCGCACCAGAACTTTGTCGTCCATCGCGCCTCCCGCCATCGCTGCCTTGGCCTTCTTCATGCCCGGCATCATTGAGGCTAACGCACCGAGACCACCCATTTTGGTCATCTGGCGCAGTTGCGAGCGCAAGTCATTCAGGTCAAATTGACCTTTGGCCATTTTCTCGGCCAGCGCTTCGGATTCTTCTTTGTCGACCGTTGCAGCGGCTTTTTCCACCAGGCTGACAACATCGCCCATGCCCAAAATACGGCCAGCAACACGCTCTGGGTGAAATTCCTCCAGCGCGTCAATTTTCTCGCCAATGCCGACAAATTTAATCGGCTTGCCGGTAACCGCCCGCATTGAAAGCGCTGCACCGCCGCGGGCATCGCCGTCCATACGGGTGAGAATCACACCGCTGAGATCAACCTGTTCGGAGAAGTTGGATGCAACGTTCACCGCATCCTGACCGGTCAAAGCATCAACAACCAGCAAGGTTTCCTGCGGTTTGGAGACATCGGCAACCGCCTTCATCTCGTCCATCAGTTGCTGATCGACATGCAGACGGCCTGCGGTATCGAGCATCAGCACGTCGAAACCCTGCAATTTCGCAGCCTGTAGCGCGCGTTTGGCTATTTCGACCGGTTGCTGGCCTTCAACAATTGGCAGCGTGGCAGCATTAATCTGCTCGCCCAATACCGCCAGTTGTTCTTGTGCTGCAGGGCGATTGACGTCGAGCGAGGCCATCATGACCTTCTTATTCTCTTTATCTTTCAGCCGCTTGGCGATCTTGGCCGTCGTAGTTGTCTTACCGGAACCCTGCAGACCGACCATCATGATGATGGCTGGCGGTGCGACCGCGAGTTCGAGGCCACTGACGTCTGCACCCAGCATATCCGCCAGACCGTCATTGACGATTTTGACGACCTGCTGTCCCGGCGTGATTGATTTGAGAACCGACTGACCGACAGCCTGTTCGGTAACCTTCTCAACAAATTCCTTTACAACCGGAAGCGCAACATCGGCCTCCAGCAACGCAATCCGCACTTCGCGCATCGCGCCGCGAACATCTTCTTCTTTTAGCGCCCCGCGGCCACGCAGTTTGTCAAAGACGCCGCCGAGCCGGTCGCTTAACTTGTCAAACATGGCGTCTTCCTTTCTCTCAAACCAGCTGAAAACAGCCTAAAACAACCTCAAAACCGAGCAACGCAAAAAACGCCGGTGGGCGAAACCTCGCTGACCGACGTGTGAGTTTGTTGAACTCGAAACTGAAATCACGAAACAAAAATGCTTCGTTATTTGCGGTGCCATTAGTCGATCTGACGCCGCCCTGCAACCCTCTATTTCCCATAGATTAAGCAATATTAACCAGAAATTGAGGATTATGAATGCAATAGGCAAGTTCGAAAATCTAGGACAGCCGTCATGGGGTAAAATATGTCGGAAGAGAATAACATAAAGTCCGCCAATAAACATGCCGTTTCTGCACGGCGTGATGTTGTGACCAGCGTAATCGTAATCTTCGCGATATTGATGTTTGTTGGGACCGGCGGCACAGTTATTACCGAGGCTATCGCCTCACTTTCCGGCTATGGCGGTGGAACCGACAAAATGCTGGTTTCTGCCTTTTTGCTCAACATTGCCCTCATTTTATTTGGCTGGCGCCGCTATCGCGATCTATCGGCAGAGGTGGTTGAGCGCACGGCAGCCGAAGAACTGGCGCATTCTCTTGCCGCTACAGATCCACTCACCGGGTTTCTCAATCGTCGGACGTTAACCGACAAAACAACAGAAATGATCGCAACAGCGCAACGTAAAGGTAAAAGCACAGCTTTCCTGATGCTGGACCTCGACAATTTCAAGACTGTCAATGACGTACATGGCCATAGCGCAGGCGACATTGTATTGAAGGAAGTGGCTGCGCGCATTTCCAATGTCATTCCGCCCAATAATCTGCTTGCACGGCTTGGCGGTGACGAATTCGCATGTGCTTTTGTTTTCGACCCTGATCAACCGGAATTGGTAGATCGCATTGCAGATGATTTGATCGACAGCATTGCCATGCCTATTTTGGAAAACGGCAACCATCTGGTTGTTACAACATCCATTGGCATATCGCGCTTCGACGCGGAAACAGCGGGTGTCGATGTGCTGATGCGCCGCGCCGATATCGCAATGTACAGCGCCAAAAAACAGGGACGGAACCGGTTCTGCTGGTTTGATGTTACGATGGAGCAAGAGCTGCAAACCCGCAACACGATAGAATCGGGTATGCGCAAAGGCATTCCGGCAGGTGAATTTGTGCCTTATTATGAACAGCAAATTGATCTCGCTACCGGCAAGCTAACAGGTTTTGAAATGCTCGCACGCTGGGAATCACCGACACAAGGCCTTGTGTCACCTGAGGTTTTCATTCCTATTGCGGAAGAAACCGGGATGATTGGCGATCTGTCGCTCAGCGTCATGCGCAAATGTTTTGAAGATGCGAAAAACTGGGACCCAAGCCTGTCTGTCGCCGTCAATATTTCACCGATACAGTTGCTCGACCCTTGGTTAGCGCAGAAAATAGTGAAACTGCTCGTAGAAACGGGCTTCCAGGCAAATCGCCTTGAAATCGAGATTACGGAAAGTTCTTTGTTTGAAAATCTCAGCCTTGCGCAATCGATTGTGGGCAGTCTGAAAAACCAGGGTATTCGCATTGCCCTGGATGACTTCGGGACCGGTTATAGTTCGTTGGCGCACCTTCGCGCATTGCCATTTGATCGGATCAAAATTGATCGCAGTTTTGTAACATCGATCCTGGAAAACCCTGAAAGCGCGGCCATTGTCAAAGCGATTACCAGCCTGGGTGAAAGCTTGGGCATGCCGATTACGGCAGAGGGAATTGAAGACAAGGCCATTGAAGACGAATTACGTAACATTGGCTGCTCCAAGGGCCAAGGCTGGCACTATGGTCGCCCACTTTCGACGCAGCAACTCCGCAAGGTGTTGGCTGAACGAAACCTGCTGCCAAAACCGCCGGAAGCCAGTTCAGACGAAAACGAGGCGCAGACAGACGAACAACGAAAAGCCGGTTAGGTTTAAAACCAGCGATCAGCGGCACATGATTTTCCACTGACGCTCGAAATGCTGGACTTGCCAGGCTTGCGCCCCTAAATCGCCCATCATGAGCAGCGGGCAATTTCACAAAATGCATGGATTGGGCAATGACTTTGTCATTATTGACGCGCGTGCGCCTGAATTAGCAGAACAGCTGAATATGCCGGCGGAGAAAGCAGCAGCGATTGCCAATCGCAACAGCGGCATTGGTTGTGATCAGCTCATTATATTAAAACCGTCAGATAAAGCCGATGTCCGCATGCAAATATACAATGCCGATGGCGGCGAGGTTGAAGCCTGCGGCAATGCAACCCGCTGTGTTGTGAAGCTGCTAGGAGATGGAACATCAATCGAAACTGATGGCGGCATGCTATCCGGTCAGGCAACTGACACAGGTGCGATAGTCGATATGGGAGAGCCGCGTTTTGACTGGAACGCCATTCCCCTCGCCTATGCTATGGATACGTTGCATATGCCTGTCGGTTGGGAAGATTTGCAAGATCCCGCCGCTGTTAATGTAGGTAATCCGCATGTGATCTTTTTTGTAGACGACAGCAACAGCGTTGAACTTGATCGCTTAGGACCAATGATTGAAGTTGATCCTCTATTTCCAGAGCGCGTGAACGTGAATGTCGCACATGTGCATGAAGGTGAAATCCACTTGCGCGTCTGGGAACGCGGTGTTGGCTTGACACGCGCCTGCGGCACCGGTGCCTGTGCCACCGCAGTAGCGGCCCTGAAACGCGGATTGGTGGAAAGCCCGGTCAACGTGCACCTGCCCGGCGGCACGCTTATTCTGTCGTGGCAGGATGGTGAGCCGATTATGATGCAGGGGCCGACCACCTATGTCTTTTCGGGCGAAGCCAATTGGGATGATTTTGGATGACCAGCCCTGAAATCATCTCCATGGGATGCCGCCTGAACATCGCCGAAAGCGAGGCCATCCGACAAAGCATCAACGGATCAAAGGTTGATGCTTCAAACCTGATCATCGTTAACAGCTGCGCCGTGACCAATGAAGCCGTACGTCAAACCCGCCAAGCTATCCGGCGCGCCAAACGCGACAATCCTGACAAGGAAGTGGTCGTGACAGGATGTGCTGCGCAGATTGATCCCGACATGTTTGCCAATATGCCGGAAACATCCGGTGTGGTTGGCAATTTCGACAAATATGACGCCGATAACTTCAAATTCGGCCTCGAAACCAATCAGCCAGATATTCGCGTGTCCGACATCATGCAGGTCAAGGAAACGGCACCGCATATGGTCAGCGCTTTTGCCGAGCGATCCCGTGCCTTTGTTGAGGTTCAAAATGGCTGCGATCATCGCTGTACATTTTGCATCATTCCTTATGGCCGCGGTAACAGCCGATCTGTGCCTGCTGGGCAAGTTGTGGATCAGGTTAAGGCGCTGGTCGACAAGGGCTTCAACGAAGTTGTTCTAACCGGTGTGGATGTCACCAGCTATGGCCCGGACTTGCCAGGTAATCCCAGCCTGGGACTTCTGGTCGAGCGGGTATTGCACTATGTCCCGGACCTGAAACGGTTGAGATTATCGTCCGTTGACGGTGTGGAGATTGACGATCGGCTGTTCGATATTCTTACAGGTGAAAGCCGCATGATGCCGCACGTGCATCTGTCGCTACAATCCGGAGATAATATGATCCTGAAAAGGATGAAGCGCCGACACAATCGGGAACAAGCCATTGAACTGGTTGCGCGATTGAAAGAAAAGCGCCCGGAAATTGCCATTGGCGCAGATATTATTGCCGGTTTCCCAACCGAAACCGAACAGATGTTTGCAGGCAGTGTCGATATCATCGACCAATGCGACATCATCCATGGTCACATATTTCCCTATTCACCGCGGCAGGGCACACCAGCGGCCAACATGCCGCAAGTAGATGGCGCTATAACCAAGCAACGTGCGAAGATTTTACGGCAGAAAATTGCGGATAAGGCACAGGCCTGGCGAGACGGCTTGGTAGGCACGAAGCATAATGTATTGTGCGAATTAAACGGCAAAGCTGGATATGCGGAAAATTTTGCCCATATAAGTTTCGAAGAAACCATGCCAGAAGGCCAGATCATCCCTGTTGAAGTCATCTCATCCGATGGCCAAAACCTGATCGGAAGAAGAATAGTATGAGTGATAAACCGGGGTGGAAGGACCGCCTGTTTGGCGGTTTCAGCAAGACATCGGGCCGCCTGACCGAAAATCTGACCGGGCTGGTTACGAAGGCAAAACTGGACGATACGACGCTCGATGATATTGAAGACGCATTGATTGTGTCCGACCTTGGCCCAGCCACAGCGGCTTCCATCCGTGAAAAATTGTCCAAGGAACGGTTTGAAAAAGGCCTCAGCGAACATGCCGTTCGTGAAATAATCCAGTCCGAAATTGCACAGATATTAGAGCCAGTAGCTGTACCTCTGGAAATAGACGCCTTCCCTCGCCCACAGGTCATTTTGGTGATCGGTGTTAATGGCTCAGGCAAAACAACCACTATCGCCAAGCTGACTCATCTTTTCCTGGAACAGGATTATGGCGTGATGCTGGCCGCCGGCGATACTTTTCGGGCTGCCGCAATTGGACAACTTAAAGTCTGGGCCGAACGTCTCGGTGTTCCGATCATCAGCGGCAAGGAAGGCGGCGACAGCGCAAGTATTGTGTATGAAGGCGTCAAACAGGCGACTGCCACCGGCATTGACGTGTTAATCGTTGATACAGCGGGTCGCCTGCAAAACCGGACTGAACTAATGGATGAACTCGACAAGATCCGGCGTGTTCTGGGCCGGCTCAATCCGGAAGCCCCCCATGATGTCGTTCTGGTCTTGGATGCGACCACGGGACAAAATGCCCTGTCGCAGATTGAAGTGTTCAAGGAAGTGGCAAAGGTAACAGGACTGATCATGACCAAATTAGACGGAACGGCACGTGGCGGTGTACTTGTTGCAGCGGCACAGCAGTTTAAAATGCCGATCCATGCCATTGGTGTCGGAGAGACAATGGAAGACTTGCGGCCGTTTGAAGCCAATGACCTTGCCGCAGCTATAGCAGGAATCGAAGAATGAGCGATGACGTCATTAATGTAGAACCCGAAAAGGAAAATAAAGGTCTCGGATTCGCACTCGACTTCGGACCATTGCTCGTATTTTTCCTGACCTACAAATTTGCGGTACCGGGCGATAATCCTGTTCTGTCGGCAATATATGGCACAGCCGCCTTCATGGTCGCGATTGTGATCGCGGTGATTGTATCGAAATGGAAGCTGGGCAAAATATCACCCATGCTCTGGCTCTCGGCAGTATTGGTGATCGGCTTTGGCGCGCTGACAATCTATTTCAATGATCCGCGCTTCATCCAGATCAAGCCGACAATAATCTATGTCGGTTTTGCGGTCATTTTGGGTGTTGGGCTGCTCCGCGGAAAGGCAATGCTGAAATATCTGCTGCAAGCTGCCTATGAAGGACTTTCCGATGAAGGGTGGCTCAAATTGTCCCGCAACTGGGCGATATTCTTCGTTGCCATGGCATTACTGAACGAGGCTATGCGCCTTTTCTTGAGCTTTGACATGTGGCTGACACTGAAAGTTTGGGGCATCACGATATTGTCCTTCATCTTTGCGATTGCCAATGTACCGATGTTGATGCGCCACGGTCTTGATCTTGGTCAGGATGAAGAAGAGGCCGAAGAAGCCAAGTAAAAACCGCGCCCCGATTGAACGGAGCGCGGCTTTCAAATTTATGGTTTGACCCCTCAGCCCTGATCAGCGCGGCTAACACCTTCGCCGTCAAGATTCTGGGCCACAAAATCCCAATCAATCGCGTTGTCGAGCAATGCAGCGACATAGTCCGGACGGGCATTCTGGTAATCCAGATAATAGGCATGTTCCCAAACATCGATGGTCAGCAATGGCTTCATATCATGCGCTACCGGGCTGTCAGCGTCATGCAGTGAGGTGATTTCTAACTTGTCACCATTAAGCACCAGCCAAGCCCAACCGCTGGCAAAATGGCCAACCGCTTCGGCTTTGAATTTTGCCTTAAATTCTTCAACAGAACCAAAGTCCGTTTCAATGCGGCTTTTAAGTTCTGCTGGCATTTCTTTCTTTTCTGGGCTCAGGCACAGCCAGTAAAAGCTGTGGTTCCACACCTGTGCCGCATTGTTGAACAAGCCGCCATCGGACGCCTTGATAATCTCGGACAATTTCTTGCCTTCATGGTCTGTACCGGCAATCGCGTCGTTGGTTTTGGTCACATAGGCATTGTGATGTTTACCATGGTGAAAATTGAATGTTGCTTCAGAGATAAGTTCACCAAAAGCAGTTTTGGCATAAGGAAGCGGGGGAAGTTCAAAGGACATTGAGAATTATCTCCATAGTTAGAATGACTTTCAGAACACGCATATGGTGTCAAAAAGTTCGATCAGCAACTGTCCTTTAGAGCATAGGCACAAGTAACAGTGTTTTTCCGTGACAAAAAAAGCTTGAAGGCATAATATTACATCATTGTTACAAGCCAATCTTGGGGAGGATATAATGGCAAAATTTTTTGGTAATTTGAATCTGGTGATGCTTGTCGGCTTGTTGCTGGCAATATTGGTCATCGTTGCAATCGGGCCGCTTGGCGACCAGGTAAACGGCCTTTTCCGCTGGCTACACACATTTTTTGGCGTGCTTTGGATCGGTCTCCTTTATTATTTCAATTTCGTCCAAGTACCGCAAATGCCGAACATTCCGGATGAAGCGAAGCCCGCAGTATCGAAGCATATTGCGCCAAGCGCCCTCTTCTATTTCCGCTGGGCGGCACTGTTCACGGTTATTACCGGTTTGGTTGTAGCACATCTGACCGGCTATCTGGTTCAGGCACTGGTGCTGCAGGAAGGCTATTTGCTGATCGGTATTGGCATGTGGATGGCGCTGATCATGGCGTTTAACGTCTGGTTCCTGATCTGGCCCAACCAGAAGAAAGTCCTTGGCATGGTTGAAGCAGATCCCGATGCAAAAGCTTCGGCCGCGAAAGTCGCGCTGATGGCGTCACGCACCAACACCTTGCTATCCTTGCCGATGCTTTATTGCATGGTGAACGCCAATCTCGGCGGCTAAACCGAAACATTATTTTTATAGAAAGAGGGCTTCGCGGCCCTCTTTTTTTGCCTATCGAAGCCGTTTTGCGAGCTTGTGAGCCGGACCAAAGCCGATAAAGGCGGCGCCAATAAATGGCATCGCTACAACCCACAAACGTACGCCTGTTACACCCAGCGGACTTGCGATACTGATCGCTGCTGTTGCCGCTAGGCCAGCGCATACGAACAACAATCCTACGATCAATCGCCAATGCGGAAGGTCATCTCTTTCTGCGGCTCCATTGGCGCCAGCTTGCTCATATTTCGCGAAAATCATGATGAGCGGGAGCAAAGCAACGATGTAGAGAATGAACCATATCGGCCGGGCCAGCCACCAAGCGCCACTTCCCGGCGCGACTTCCAATCCGATTCCGCCGAGCAGCCAAGCCACCACCATCACGAATACAAAAGCCGTCAAATGCCACAGATATGTGGTCATGATCATGCCGTTCACGAGCACCACAGCTGTCCAGATTTTAAGGCTGCCTAACATCCGCCGCGCCGCTGGTTCCAAAGCAAGAGCGATGCCCGTTTGAGCCATACCAAGCGCCAGCAATGCGATAGTGGGCGGCATGGAATTGCTTACTGGTTCACCAGGGACACCGATCATTGCGACTGGATAGGGTCCAAATCCGACCAGCAATCCCAGCACCGTCAGACCACCAAGCCCCCAGAACAATGCTTTCATCGGGTTAGAAAAATACCCCTCGCTCCAAGCATATCCCAACTGGTGTACGGCCAACCAGATAAAGGCAAAGTTCACAAAATTCACATAGGGAATTTGATAAGAGAAAGTCGCGACATCAATCAATATAGCGCCAGCGACCAATCCCCAAAAAGACGCCATGCCAAAGCGTTTCCAGGCCCCATGCGTCAATGGGACCACTGCACTCACCATGAGGTAAACGGCCAGGAACCAAACCGGAATGAGAGCAAGTTGGGCGGCGAGCTCGACAATCTTGCGCTCAACACCCATGGCGGTGCCAAACAGCGCAAACAGTGTCCAGATCAGGAAAAGCGGCAGAACCGGGTTGATTAACCGGCGCAATCGTCCGGTAAACCAGCCAGCATAGCTGCCGTCTTTGCGCTGGTTCGCCGACCAGGACAATGCATGGGAAAATCCACCAACAAGGAAGAAAATTGGCATAACCTGAAACCCCCAAGTCAACCATTGGGTCCAAGGCAATATACCAAGCAAATGACCGCCTTGCACCGCTCCATTTTCTATATAAGGGGCCGCCACCAGCCAGTGGCCTATGACCACTGCAAGTATCGAAAAGGCACGCAGAAAATCAACGTAGCGATTGCGTTCTGGCGGTGCTTTGCGGGCCATTTCTTCGGCACGCGACCATAGAGTCCGCTTCGCCGTTACATCACCTTGTGCGCTCATATATTGCCCCACTCCTCACCGGTACATTATTGAGTTAATCATTACCTGCACAGGTTCAAGGCAGGGAATATGTGATGCTAGGCATTGAAAGCTAACAAATGCTATCCCAAAAGATCATGCCGTTTGAGAGAATGGCGCAGCTGGTCATAGGTCAGATTAAGCGCTTTTGCGGTTTGACGCTGGTTATACCGGGATTTGGCCAAGGCCGCCTCCAATATCCGCTTTTCGAAAGCCTCCACGGCTTCTTTCATGTCATCTACCTCAGTATAAGCCGGTTTCGCAGCCGGCGCCGCTGGCGCTGGTAATTCTTTCATTTTTTCAGCCGAATGACTGGTTTCAGCCGGTAGAGATTGCCGGGAGGGCATTTCTTTCGGTTTCCACGGCGATTCAAACGGATCAAAGACGATATGATCCACAGCGCGTGTGTAGTCACCCCATTGGTAAACCGCGCGTTCGATTACATTGCGTAGCTCTCGAACGTTTCCCGGCCATTGATGGCGCGCCAGTGCCTCAGACGCCAGTTGCCCGAAACCGGGCCATTGTTCCCATTCCAGTTCCGCCGCCATGCGCCGGCCAAAATAGTCGGCCAACACAGGTACATCGCCCTCACGATAACGCAGTGGCGGCAAGGTCACGACTTCGAACGACAGGCGATCGAGCAAATCCGCTCGGAACTTTCCTTCCTCCGCCATTTTGGGTAAGTCAGCATTGGTTGCTGCAACAATCCGTACGTCCACCTTTTGCGGTCGCGAAGACCCTATTCTGGTAATTTCTCCATATTCCACAGCCCGCAATAACCGCTCCTGCGCGGCAGAAGATAATGTGCCAAGCTCATCCAGGAACAGCGTGCCACCATCTGCTTCTTCAAATCGCCCTACTCTATTCTTCGTCGCGCCGGTAAATGCGCCGGCTTCATGACCGAAAAGTTCCGCTTCAATCAAAGTCTCTGGCATGGCGGCGCAGTTTAATGTGACCAATGGACCATCCCATCGCATGCTCAGGCGATGGAGGCGTTCTGCGATCAACTCTTTACCTGTACCGCGCTCCCCGATAACAAGGACCGGACGGTCCAAAGTGGCGGCGCGACTGGCTTTTTCCACTGCATCTAGGAATGCCCCAGACTCTCCGACAAATTGATTTTCGCGTTCCATGGCCAAGATATAGTGCGATTTCCCAACAAATAGCAATTAATACTATATTCATTTTGGTAAAAATTTAAAATATCTATATTTTTCAGCAATTTACCAAATTGGCACGCCTCCTGCAATGTTAGGATCAAACCCGCAAGGGATTGGAAATCGACCAAATGGAGGACAAAATGTCAGCAACCACGAAAACAGGCAAATCAATGAATTTGAGCAGAACCGACGTTTCTGCGATCATTTCCGTTCTGTTGTTCAGCCTGACAATTTTGATCAGCGCCGTGGGCCCTGTCGAAGCGCAGAGCCCGACCATCTCTGAAGATGGTACAATTTCCCCAACTGTCAGCTACAAGGCGTGACAGGCGAAATGGCCGGGACCCCTTCATACCCCCTTGCCGAAGTTAGGTCCCGGCCACCTTTCCAGATTGAAGACGTAGAATTTTATGAAGACCAGCCTGACCGTTCGAACCATTCCAGGCACAATGCTAGCAACTACCGGAGTTTAACCATGGGTATTTTTTCAAGAACGCGCGATATCATCGCTGCCAATGTCACAGACATGCTGGACAAGGCGGAGGATCCGTCAAAACTGATCCGCATGATCATCCTGGAGATGGAAGAAACCCTTGTCGAAGTCCGCGCTTCTGCGGCGCGCACCATTGCCGATCAAAAGGAAATGCGCCGACATATTGATAAGCTGAACCAGCTTACCGAAGACTGGAATGAAAAAGCACAATTGGCTTTGTCCAAGGATCGTGAAGATCTAGCCAAAGCGGCATTGATTGAAAAACGCAAAGCCGCCGATATGGCAGAGCAGCTTACGGTTGAGATACAGGTTCTGGATGACGCGTTGCGCGCTTCAGAAGGTGATATCGCCAAGCTGCAAAAGAAATTACAGGAAGCGCGCTCTCGCCAAAGCAGCCTGGTTAACCGGCTCGAAAGTGCAGAGAACCGCTATAAAATCCGCGAAATGTATAATGGCGACAAGGTTCATGATGCATTTTCAAAATTTGAATATCTCGAACGTCAGGTAGACCAGGCCGAGGGCCGTGCCGATGCACTAACCATGGGCGGAGAACCTGAAACACTGGAAAACCAGATTGCTGCACTCGAAAGCAGTGACAAGGTTGATGATGAACTGGAAGCCATGAAGGCAGCCATGAAGAAAGGTGACAAATAATGCCCGAGGAAATTGTAGCAGTTGCGATCATAGGAACGCTGACCCTATTTATCGGTCTTCCTTGGCTCATCTTTCACTATGTCACCAAATGGAAAACGTCGGCTACGATTACCAACGAAGATGAACAGCTACTCGATGAGTTGCACACCATGGCTCGACGGTTAGATGATCGGATGGAAACCATTGAACGGATCATGGCGGCCGACAATCCAAATTGGCGCCAGGCGGCTCTGCCCACCTCTGGTAGCGATCCTAAACCGACGCTCGAAAATTTTGATAATTTGCTCAAAGAAAGGCGCTAACAATGACTTCTGCAAGAACGAAATTCTATCTTGATAAACAGCGCGCAAAATGGAGCGGAGTATGCGCGGGCATATCGGATTATACTGGCATGAAGGTGTTTTGGGTCAGGGTAGCGGCCGTATTTGCGACCTTTGCAGTTCCTTTTCCAATCACATTTATCGCTTACTGGATTGCAGCAAAATCGTTCGATCCAAAACCAATCGAACTTTATGGAGACGCGTCAGAGCGCGAATTTTGGCAAGGCGTTCGCCAATCTCCCCGCCGCACGGCACGAGATGTCAGGTCCAGATTTCGCGAAATTGACCGCCGTCTGGCCGATATGGAAATGTACTACACAACCAACAATAGCGCGCTCTCCAACGAAATTGAGAAGCTGCGCTAAACGAGACGAAAGAATTAGGGAGATATTTTATGAATTGGGGTGGACCGGGATTTGTGATTGCGATCATCGCTGTATGTTACGCAGGCTGGATCATCAACAATTGGATCAGAGCCAAGCATGGTTATCCGCTTGAAGATGAATGGGGCGGCACGACCAAGAAAGGTGACCCAAACGCAGAACGCAAGATCGAGTTGCTTTCCAATGAGAATGAAGAACTGGTTGGCAAAATTGACCGACTGCAAGAACGCCTGGCCGTGTTAGAGCGGATCGCGACCGATCCTGCCAAACGGACGGCAGATGAAATTGAAGCATTGCGGGAGAAGGGATGATGGAACCGGACAAAGCAGCATTTATTCTGGAAATTTTGCCTTATGCCGCAGTAATTACGGGCATCGCCGTTACCGGTTGGGTAGTTACCACCTGGATGCGGATCAAAAACGGATATCCATTGGAAGGCAGTTGGGGCAATGCGCTCCATCCCAATACAGACCGGGAAGCGGTTGAACGGGTCAAATTATTGACCAACGAAAATGCCGAACTCCGTGCCGAGATCGGATCAATGAAAGATCGGCTTGCCAATGTTGAGCGAATTGTGACCGATGACAGCCATCGCTTGACAAACGAAATCGAAGCCTTGCGCGCGCCAAAGAACTGAGGAGACCAAAATGATTGAAAATATTGCCATATTGATCCCCTTTGCTGGCATTGGCGTGGGCGTCTTCGCAATCTGGACCAGTCATCAGCAAAAAATGATGAAGATGCAATCCAAGATTTCTGCCGAAAAAGCGGCGCAATACGCAGCCAGCAATCAACAACTGGAACAGCGAGTCCGGGTTCTGGAGAGGATTGTTACGGACAAAGGCTTTGATGTTGCCGGACAGATTGAAAGTCTGCGCGATGAGCCAGAAGTGAAGGAACTGAACTGATGGATTGGCTTGGTTATCTGATACCTCTTGCTCCGTTTGCCCTTGGTGGTCTTTGGATATGGACCCGTCATCAAAGCAAGATGATCGACAAAGAGAAAGAACTCTTGCTGCTCGGTAAAAAAGGGCCGCAAAACAAAGACGGTCAGCAGATGAATGAAGACATGAAATATCTGAAAGAGCGTGTCGCTACATTGGAGAAAATCGTCACTGATGAGCGCGGTGCACGGGAATTAGAGAGTGAAATCGCGAAGCTGAGAGACAGCTGAGCAAAAACGTAATTGGAGGGAATAAACTAAATGAATCCGTTTGAAATGGTTGTCGCGATTATCATCGTTATCACGGTCGGCAAAGTGGTCAGCACACGCATTCAGGCCAAACATGGCATCGCGTCCGACGAAGAAGGCAACCCGGTCACCATGGTTGACCCCGACGCCGGACGACTGCGCGAGGAAGTCAAATATCTCAAGGAACGCGTCGCCGTTCTTGAAAAGATTGCCACCGATGATCGCGGCGCTCGTGAACTTGAAAATGAAATTGAGAAATTGCGGGACCAATAGGACGGTCTCTCAAAGAAGCAGGAAGAGAAGAAGGATAGCATCATGCCAGAACCCAGTTTTTACCTGATGATTGCTGCATTTACCCTGATCGGACTAACGGCGGTCTCCCTCATCGCTCTGCGCGGTTGGCGGGACTGGATTGATCTCAAGACCAAGGAATTGGAGCAACAGCGCGAGAAAAATCCCCCCAGCGCGACATCGCGGATTGAAGTTGCGGACCTGAAAGAACGCATCCGCAAGCTGGAAGCGATCGCCGCCGGAGTGGAGCTTTAACAGCCGAACCTAAAAAGGGATGACGCGAATCCCCTGCCCTGCTAGCGGGCGGGGATGAGCAAATTTGACGATCTTGTAGAAGAATATGAATTTTTGGAAGCTGATGACCGATACCGGCTTCTGATTGATCTGGGCAAAGAGCTGGAAGCCATGCCCGACGCCCTGAAAACCGATGCAACGCTGGTTCGTGGCTGTTCCGCCTCGGTATGGGTTTATCCAACAAAACAGGATGATGGACGCCTGCATTTTCTGGCAGACAGCAATGCTGCCATTACCAAGGGTATCATCGCGCTGGTGCTCGAAACGGTTCAGGATCAACCTATTGATGACGTTTTGAAAACCGACATTGCCGAAAAGCTCGCACCGTTTGATTTGAAAAACCAGCTCAGTTCCAATCGGACCCAGGGTATTCCGAACATGATTGCGCTGATCAATGAAACCGCAGAACGGTATCAGTCATGATTTGGGCGGCTTTGCTCCTGATTGCAGGGCCAGATGCTCCAGTGGATGAACCCGGTTATGAGCATGATTGCTTAGCCGAACCGCGGCAGGATTTTGAGTTCCGACTGATCGCTTCCGACATAAAATCAGCGCAAGTCGGCTTTCATATGCAGTCAAACGAACCTGTACTGAACATCGAATTCTCTGAAAGCGGATTCGATAGATTCTTGGCCGTACAGAAAGGACGTGTCGGCAAAAAAATCGTTCTTTGCTTCAAAGGCCGCTTGTTAAGCACGCCCGTATTGAATGAATATGTCCATAGCCGCACGGCCCAGATTTCCGGCGGATTTACTTTGGAAGAGGCTACCGAGTTACAAAGTCAAATGACCGAAGGCTCGGAAACGCCGTAAAGGCTTTAAACCGGCTTCCAGACCCGGCGCTCTTCAGCGATTTTGAGCACGTCGAAAGCGGCCTGTGCCGCCTGGAACTTCTTGGCCGCTTCTTCATCGCCAGGATTGACGTCGGGATGATATTCCTTGGCCATCGCACGCCATGCCTTTTTGACCGTCTCAAAATCAACATCGGGCGTCAGATCGAATATTTCCAGAGCCGTCATTTCATCACGCGACCGGCTGCCGTCGCCGGATCCCATCCAGCTATAATGCTTCGCTTCTTGATAGGCATTGGCATCACGCTGCTCGTCGGCTTCGCGTTTAGCGCGCTCTTCCTTATCAAGCCCTTCGAAATAATCCCAACCGCGATTATATTCAGCCGCATGTTTTTCGCAGAAATACCAGCGATCCGGACTATTGGGTGACTTGGGTGCGGGGCAGTTACCTGCCTCGTTGCAGCCATGCCGGTCGCAAATCTTGACCTGCTCTGCTTCACGCGAGCTTTCATAGCTGCCCCAGCGGGGAAAGCCCCAGTTATCGGATCGTTTTGCTTTTGGCATATCGCTCTCTAACAAAGGCCCTGCGCCAGTTCCAGCCATATTTAAATACCAGAGGGTCTGTAAGCCGGGTTCTGTCCATCCTCTTGCAAGGAATAGCCAGTCATTCATCTTGGCGATGCATTGCTGCGCCGCTCTAGCAACCAACCCGGGCTGCAGGCCGAAATAGCCATATGCCGCCCCTATTTGGTTTTGCTCCAGGTGGGGTTTACCGTGCCAGGGCTGTTACCAGACCCGCGGTGCGCTCTTACCGCACCCTTTCAATGTCACGGGACCGAAGCCTTCGCGACCTGCTTTCTGTTGCACTATCCCTGAACGGGGGATCGCTCCCCTGCCCGCCGGATGTTATCCGGCACCTTTAAATCGTGGAGCCCGGACTTTCCTCGCGAATATTTGCATATTCCCGCGACTGGCCGACCCTCTGGTGCGCTCTATTTAGTGATTCCACGCTCTCTGTCGAGCATTAATGACAATAGCAACGTTCGGCACTCGCCATCGATCACGCCATCGATATTTTTCGGGCGAAAGCGCCGCTGGAAGGCAACGACTGCCTCTTTCTGCGCAGTAATATCGTAACCAAAACGTTCCAGAGCCAGCATGAAACCACCATCGGTCCACGGCGGTTCACCCCGGTTCAAGGATGGTTTCTTAAGGGCAATGCCGTGTCTCGCTAGCCGGTCCCAATCGAATAGCTCGCCGGGATCCTGCTTTCGGGCCGGCGCCAGGTCGCTATGGCCAATGACATTGGTTGGCACGATATCGTGGCGTTTGACGATATTATGCGCAAGCCGCGTGACGGCATCCATCTGTTCTTCGGGAAACGGTACATAGCCCCATTCATGACCCGGATTGACGATCTCAATACCGATACTGGCGCTGTTTACATCTTCGATCCCACGCCAATAACCGCGACCCGCGTGCCAGGCGCGCTGCTCTTCCTTCACCATGTTCACGACCTGACCGTCCTCGGTCACGACATAATGAGCAGATACTTTGGCGTCCGGATTGGCGAGCCAACCAATTGCCGAGGCCGCATCTTTCATACCGGTATAATGCATGACCAATATGCTGACCGGCAGCTTACGCTCATCAAAATTGGGAGAAGGCGTCCAGATCATCTCCATCGTCAATGCGCTCCCTCAATCACGCCCTATCAGGCAACTATTGCGCCTAGCAACAATTCTGTATCGGATGCCGGCGACACCCGCAGATCCCCGCCATTTTCGCACGAAAGTTCACGCGACATCCAGGCCGCGGCAGTCCGGGCGGTCAGTTCCGATTGCGGCAACGTGCCTTCCAGCGCTGCACGAATACCTTCATCCAGCGCTATTTTAGCGCCTTCAGCGCGAACAACGACTTCGATCCCATTATCGCCATGCTCTGCACCGACATCCAATTGCCCGCCGCGCACTAACGCTTCCCGGGCAATCAGCGCGAGATTGAGCAAAATCTTGATCGCCTTTTTGGGCAGTGTGCCGCTTTGAACAGCCCAGCCCAATGTAATCTTACCCTGATCACCAACAAGACTTTCAACCAACTGCTTCGCTTCGGCAGGATCGACTTCATCGCCAAAGCCGCCTGCTGCTCCAAAGGCTAAACGGAAATATTTCAGCTTATCCGCAGACGCTCTGGCGCTGTCGGCCAACAGATCAAGACAGCGATCCCGCATCTCCGGGTCCGTTTCATCTTCCAGCAACTCCAGCCCGTTGTTTATTGCGCCAACCGGGCTCAGCAGGTCATGACATAATTTAGAACATAGCAACGCAGCGAGATCGACACCGGATTGAGACATGGGAATGGGCCCTTAACTTGTTAAAACTCAATTGTCGGCTGTTTGGCCTTTTGTGCTTTGGCAATCAAGGGTGATTGGATCAAAGCGGCCATATATTTCACCATTTTCAACAGCCTGCCAAGCTGCCGCATCCTGACCATTGATGATCAGCCATATCCGGTCATCTGGTGCCGCCATGGCTGCATCGGTTTGCGATGGCCCAACCGCGCCGGATGGGTGGGAATGATAATAGCCTATGATCCTGGGTCCGTTATCCCGCATTGCTCGCTCCGCGGAGATTAGATCGACGGGATCTATTTCAAAATGTCGCAACCGATTTTCTGCAACATTTTGCGTCACCTTGAAGCTCGAAACTCGGCCATTATCACCAAATAGCAAACCGCAGGCTTCTTCCGGAGCCGTTTCACGGGCGAGTTGCTGCAATTCGTCCAATATCGTGCTTGATATGACCAGTTTCATAGCCCACATCTAAGCGATGACAGCGGGGCAATCCATAAAATCCGGCATCGTGCCCGAAACCGACAAGAAACAGCGGCTTGATGCGGCTTTGGCGGGCTTTCTTGACGACCTGTCCCGGGAACGGATCAAAAATCTGATCACAAGCGGCAATTTGCTGATTGATGGAACCACCTGCACTGACCCCGCATCCAAGAAATGCGCGGGCAAAACATTCGCATTGACCGTTCCCGCGCCGATTGAAGGCCCTGCACAACCACAGGACATCCCTCTGGATGTGGTTTTTGAGGATGATCACCTGATTGTCGTCAATAAACCCGCCGGATTGGTCGTCCATCCTGCAGTAGGGCACCCTGACGGAACATTGGTCAACGCCCTGCTCCATCATTGTAAAGGGCAATTATCCGGCATCGGCGGTGTCACACGGCCCGGCATTGTTCACCGGATCGATAAGGATACTTCCGGATTGATGGTGGCGGCCAAAACGGACAAAGCGCACCAGGGTTTGACGGCACTATTCGCCGCCCATGATATCGAGCGCCGCTATCTCGCTATCTGCAATGGTCGGCCGAATCCGCATTCGGCAACAATTGAAGGCAATATCGGGCGCAGCAATACAGATCGCAAGAAAATGGCGGTGGTTGGTGATGATAAAGGAAAGGCAGCCGTCACCCATTATACGACTAAGGAACCGCTAAACGGCGCCACTTTGGTCGAATGTAGGCTGGAAACGGGACGCACCCATCAGGTGCGGGTCCATATGTCCCATATCGGGTATAGTCTTATCGGCGATCCCCTATATGGTACTCGTCGAAAATCATTGCTTTCCGGCAGAAAAGATATTCGATTTTGCCGACAGGCATTACATGCTGCTATTCTTGGATTTGTTCACCCCATAACGGGAAAAAAATTGTTATTTAACTGTAACTTTCCACCCGATATGCAGGAACTATTCAGTAAGTTGCGTGTATAGATATTAGATACTATATGGAATGAGACCAATGGGTGCTTGATGAGGCCCGGCGGCAAACCAGAGAAGGAACAAAAATGGCTAATAATAGCAATGTTCCGGCAAAAATCCCTGCCTTAGGGGGGGACGCGAGCCTGAACCGTTATCTTTCGGAAGTACGTAAATTTCCGTTATTGACACCCGAACAAGAATATATGCTGGCGAAACGCTATTCTGAGCATAAAGATCAGGAAGCGGCAGCCCAGCTAGTAACGTCCCACCTGCGACTCGTGGCAAAAATTGCCATGGGCTTCCGCGGCTATGGCCTGCCGGTCTCGGACCTGATTTCCGAGGGCAATGTCGGCCTGATGCAGGGCGTGAAGAAATTTGAACCCGATAGAGGTTTCCGCCTGGCGACCTATGCTATGTGGTGGATCCGCGCGTCGATACAGGAATATGTATTGCGCAGCTGGAGCCTTGTGAAAATGGGTACGACCGCCGCACAAAAGAAGCTTTTCTTCAACCTGCGCCGGATGAAAAACAATCTTGAAGCATTTGAAGACGGTGATTTGTCACCTGAAGATGTGAACAAGATTTCAACCGATCTTGGCGTGGCTGAACATGAGGTGGTCAATATGAACCGCCGTATGTCGATGGGCGGCGATGCGTCGCTGAACGTGCCTTTGTCGGAAGATGGCGATGGCGGCCAGTGGCAGGATACATTGGAAGATGACGGTCCGCTGCATGACCAGCAGATTGCTGACGCACAGGAAGCCGATTTCCGCCATGAAATGCTCACCGAAGCGATGGAATCGCTCAACGAACGCGAACAGCATATTCTGGCTGAACGGCGTTTGTCGGAAGATCCCAAGACGCTGGAAGACCTGAGCAAGGTCTATGAAGTCAGCCGCGAACGGATTCGCCAAATCGAAGTCCGCGCGTTTGAGAAGCTGCAAAAGGCTATGCTGCGAATTGCTGGAGAAAAACAGCTTCTTGCAGCAGGTTGATTCCTTAACCTCTCAATTGATCTAAAGATTTCAGCGCCCCGAAACGGCATTTGTTTTCGGGGCGCTTTTTCATTATTTGATGACCATGGCCGCAAAATCTCGTCGAAAAACAAAAGGCTTGCCTTCACGCATCATCAAGCTGTTTTTCAAGCTGATCGTCTATTTCCTTTTGATCTCCGTAGCGTGGGTAGGATTGATGGCATTCTTGCCGCCCCCGGTTACAGCCACGATGATCATGGACGAAAACGGTATTACCAAGGACTGGGAACCACTGGAGTCAATTTCCCCTAATCTTGTGAGAGCCGTCATTGCCGCGGAGGATAGCAAATTCTGCAGTCATGACGGCTTTGATCGCGATGCTATCCGCTCGGCGATCAAACGCAACGCCCAAGGCGGCCGCATCCGCGGCGGCTCCACAATATCCCAGCAAACCGCCAAAAACGTCTTCCTCTGGCAAGGAGGAGGTTATTTCCGCAAAGGTCTCGAAGCCTATTTTACGTTCCTCATCGAGAATATCTGGGGAAAGAAACGGATTATTGAAGTCTACCTCAATGTCGCTGAAACCGGTATAGGAACCTATGGCGCGCAAGCCGGTGCCCAGCGCTATTACAAGAAAGACGCCTTGGAACTGACGAGAATAGAAGCGGCACGCATAGCCGCCGCCCTTCCCTTACCCAAGAAACGCGCTGTAAACGGCGCCAGCGGCTTCACGCGGCGCTATGGCAATACGATTGCGGCCCGGATCAATGTGGTGAAGCGGGAAGGCTTGGATGGATGTGTTTACAAGTAGTTATTCGGCATTTGCCAGTGTCCGCTTCTGGCACAAAAGCGGACGCTGTTGAACGATCCCGATATTCCGGTCCGGATGATATACTCAGTCTTCGTTGCTGACGCTGAACAAACATATAGCAAGAAGGAGTGTGGCTAAAACTCCAGAGCCGCCAGCTACAGGTGAAGGTAAAAAGCCCTGTAAGCCGAACATCATGACCAACGTGTTTGCGACAAACGCTATCGCGCCAACCAAAACCGTCGCACCGCCCAGGGCTTTATTCCCTTCGTTCATCTTGGCCATGCCGAATACCACGGCAGCCAGGCCCAGCAGGATTTTGGCCGCATTGTAGCCGAAGAACGAGAAGGCAACGACCGAGGAGGCGAGAACACCGAGATCAGCATTTGCCTCTGCTGCTGTCCGAAACGGGCCAAATTGTGTCAGACCTATGCCGACCTGTACGACATTGAGCACCGCGCTGAACGCAATCGCCGAAAAACCCAATGTGTAACGTTTGGCCATGACCAGAGCGGATCCCGCAAAAGCAGCCAGCAACACAAATATTAGAGCTTCCAAACCCCATAGGAATTGGCGGTCAATATCAGGTGCGCCCAAATATAATGCTGTGTAGATTGGTTGCGAAATAGCTACCAGAAGCAGCAATATGGCAATGGTTTTTACTGTACGGCCTTGAGTGAACTCCATGGCTGTATCCTTTCGTGAACTTGATCATCTCCCACTATTTGATGGGGCAAAAGACAGCTCACTGCAAGATGAACAATTGCACTGCTAGTGGATTCACATATGGAAATGTCAGTAAAGAGCTAAGCAGCGTCTTCCTTCTTGGCTTTGCTGCTTTTTGCGATAACCTTCACTGGATCTTTCGTACCAGCGACCACATCCTTGTCGATCACAATTTCGTCCACATCTTCCAGATCGGGAAGATCGAACATGGTATCGAGCAGAATGTTCTCAACGATAGATCGCAGGCCACGAGCACCGGTTTTGCGCTCAATTGCTTTGTTACCGATGGCAACCAGAGCATCTTCGGTAAAGGTCAGGCCAACATCTTCTAGCTCAAACAGCTTTGCATATTGCTTGACCAACGCATTCTTTGGTTCCTGCAGAATCTGAACTAACGCGTCGATATCCAGGTCTTCCAGTGTTGCAATCACTGGTAAACGGCCAACAAACTCGGGGATCAGACCGAATTTCAGAAGATCCTCCGGTTCACCATCGGCCAGCAATTTGCCAACCTTGCGTTCTTCCGGAGCCGCAACATGGGCACCAAAACCGATTGATTTGGCTTCCAGACGGTCACCGATGATTTTTTCGAGGCCAGCAAATGCCCCGCCACAGATGAACAGGATATTCGTCGTATCGACCTGCAGAAATTCCTGCTGTGGATGCTTGCGGCCGCCTTGTGGTGGAACGCTGGCGGTTGTGCCTTCCATAAGCTTCAGCAGGGCCTGTTGAACGCCCTCGCCTGATACATCGCGGGTAATGGACGGATTTTCGGCCTTACGGCTGATTTTGTCGATTTCATCAATATAAACGATGCCGCGCTGCGCCTTTTCTACATTATAGTCGGAAGCCTGCAGCAGCTTGAGAATGATATTCTCGACATCTTCACCAACATAGCCGGCTTCGGTCAGTGTCGTGGCATCTGCCATTGTGAACGGCACGTCGAAGGTTTTCGCTAATGTCTGCGCCAGCAGCGTTTTACCGCAGCCTGTTGGCCCAACGAGCAATATGTTCGACTTTGCCAGCTCAATATCGCCCGATTTCGCGGCGTGGTTGAGACGTTTATAGTGATTGTGGACGGCAACCGACAAAACCCGCTTCGCACGATCCTGACCGATCACATAGTCATTCAGAACATCACAGATTTCCTGCGGTGATGGCACTTCACCATCTTTTTTACCGGTAATCGCGCCCTTGGTTTCTTCACGAATGATGTCATTGCAAAGTTCAACACATTCATCGCAAATGAAAACAGTGGGTCCTGCAATCAACTTGCGGACTTCATGCTGGGATTTTCCGCAGAAAGAGCAGTAAAGCGTGCTCTTCGAATCAGATCCCGTCAATTTCGTCATAAAAAGTCCTCAAAACTCGGCTAGAAACTGCAATCTAACCCTCAAAATACAAAATGCTACCGCTTTTTTGGGTGCTATCCAATGCTATTCATAAGTCTATCAAAAGCGGCTTAATTTTCATTTAGGCCCGTGATAACGCCTTATTTATCATCCTCATCCGCAGGTTTTGGCCGTTTGTCATAGACTTCGTCGACAATACCAAAAGCTTTCGCTTCATCCGCTTCGAGGAATGTATCACGGTCCATCGCCTCTTCGATATCTTTCAAAGGTTTGCCGGTATATTTGGCATAAAGCTCATTCATCCGGCTGCGGATACGCAGAATTTCCTTGGCCTGGATTTCGATATCCGATGCCATGCCTTGTGCGCCACCAGAAGGCTGATGCACCATGATCCGCGCATTGGTTGTCGCCATACGCATGCCAGGCTCACCCGAAGCAAGCAGGAAACTGCCCATTGACGCTGCTTGACCGACGCAAACTGTGCCTACCCGTGGGCGGATATATTGCATGGTGTCGTGGATCGCCATACCGGCAGTAACAACACCGCCCGGTGAGTTAATGTAGAGATAGATATCCTTTTTCGGATTTTCCGATTCCAGAAACAGCAACTGGGCAGTGATGATCGAAGCCATACCGTCCTCAACCGGTCCGGTCACGAAAACGATCCGCTCCCTGAGCAGCCGCGAAAAAATGTCAAAGCTACGCTCTCCGCGGTTGGATTGCTCAATAACGACGGGAACAAGAGCGTCGACGATCGGATCATGCATGGTAATTTAGTGCCTTCTGTGAAAATCAGGATATGAAAATGAGAGCACCGCAAGCCGGAGTCCCCATCCGTTCAGCCCTACATCGGTGTATCTTAAGCAATGTTCAAGTCAGTTAAGGATTTTTTCCCAACCATAATGGTCATGGGATGACATTGCGCATCAATTGCCTGCTCGCTATGAACATTACAAATTTAAAAACATCCGTACTTCAGGAGAAATATATGCTCACATATTCGCCATCTATCCCCCAGTTTCAGGCCGAAGAAGATAATGGCGGCTCGGATCCAATGGCTTTCATGATGAAGCGCTTGCTGGAAACACGGACGGTCATGATTTTCGGTGGTGTAGATCAAAAACTGGCTGAGCGCGTGTCGGCACAAATGCTGTATCTGGATCATATCAGCGACGATCCCATCCGCTTGCTCATTAACTCACCAGGCGGCCATGTGGAATCGGGCGACACGATTCATGATCTGATCGAATATATCAGCGCTCCCGTAGCAGTAGTTGGAACAGGCTGGGTGGCAAGCATAGCGACCCATATTTTCCTGGGCGTGCCATCGAAACAGCGCTTCTGTTTGCCCAATACCCGGTTTCTTATCCATCAACCTTCTGGCGGAGCTGGCGGCAAGGCGTCAGATATCGCGATTCAAGCAGAGGAAATCGTCAAGATGCGCGAACGCATCGCGCAAAAAATTGCTGAAGCGACCGGTCAGTCCATCGATCGCGTGCGCAAAGATATTGATCGTGATTATTGGATGTCGACAGAAGAGGCCAAAGAATATGGTATCTTGGGCTCCGTTATTAACAAGGCGAATGAAGTCAGCTTCTAACTCGACCTTTTGAATTATTGGCCGGACATACTTCAATGTCCGGCCATAATATCAATCAAAGACTATTTTTTCGCTGCAGGCTTTTTGGCTGCTGGTTTCTTAGCAGCCGGTTTTTTCGCTGGTGCTTTCTTGGCTGGCGCTTTAGCCGCAGCTTTCTTTGCAGGCGCTGCCTTTGCTGCAGGCTTTTTAGCCGCTGGTTTCTTAGCAGCCGGTTTTTTCGCCGGAGCCTTTTTCGCCGCCGGTTTCTTTGCAGCAGCCTTTTTCGCTGGTGCCTTTTTCTTTGCCGGCTTGGCTTCTGCTTCGTCTTCCGCTTCGATCGCTGCTTCCAGCTCTTCGCGGGTTACGGTTTTGTCAGTAATCTCAGCCTTTTCGAACAAGAAGTCCACGACCTTGTCTTCATACATCGGTGCGCGCAGCTGTGCGGCGGCCATCTGATCCTGCTGGATATATTCCACAAAACGCTGACGGTCTTCTTCACGATATTGCTGGGCAGCCTGCTGAATCAGCATGGACATTTCCTGCTGACTCACTTCCACGCCATTAGCCTGTCCGATTTCCGAGAGAAGCAAACCGAGGCGGACGCGGCGGACGGCAATCTCGCGATATTCGTCCTTCTCGTCTTCCATTTCCTTTTTGGCTGCTTCCGGATCTTCTTCCTGAGCCGCTTCCTGCTCCAGCTGCTGCCAGATCTGGTTAAATTCAGCTTCCACCATGGTTGGTGGCACTTCAAAGTCATGAGACGCAGCCAGTTGATCCAGCAATTTCCGCTTCATGTGCGTACGGGTCAGGCCGTTCAGTTCCTGTTCGATCTGGCCTTTCAACAATTCGCGCAACTGGTCGAGACCTTCAAGCCCCATGGATTTAGCCATTTCGTCATCGGCCTTGGACGCTTTCGCAGTCTGAACTTCGCCAATAACGACATCAAAAGTGGCGTCTTTGCCCTTCAGGGTGTCGACATTATAATCTTCCGGGAAGGTCACTTTAACCAGCACTTCGTCATTGGCTTTCTTGCCGACCAACTGGTCTTCAAAGCCGGGAATCAAACGACCTGAGCCCAACTCAATTGCCATCCCCTCGCCTTTTCCGCCATCGAACGGAACGCCATCGACCTTACCTTCAAAGTCGATCAGGCACTGGTCGCCTATTTTCGCTTTGTGGCTCTTGGCTGCGGTTTCAAACTGCTTCTGGCTCTCGGCAAATTTGTCGAGCGATTCCTGAACGGTTTTCTCATCCGCTTCGACCTGCAAACGCTCCAATTTGATACCATCGACAGAAGGAGTTGGAACTTCTGGAAGAATTTCCAACTCAACTTTCACTTCAGCGTCTTTGCCGGCTTCATAACCGTCAGCGAGCGTAACACTTGGCTGCATCGCAGGACGCAGCTTGTTGTCGGCGATGGTTTTTTCAACGCTTTCCTGAACGGTGCTGCTCAGCGCGTCTTGCATCAAGGCATCATTATGCATCTTGCGCACCAGATTCGCTGGAACCTTGCCTTTGCGGAAACCGGGCATATTGACCTGTGGAGCCAGTTTCTTGACCTCATTATCAACGCGTGTTTCAATGTCCTTCGCGGAGATTTTGATGTCATAGGCCCGTTTCAGACCTTCGTTCAGCGTTTCAACAATCTGCATGATTACCCTTTAATGCCTTCATATTTTCTTTTTCGACCTGTTTTTCGGTGTTTGGTGCGGGCGAAGGGACTCGAACCCCCACACCCGAAGATACCAGAACCTAAATCTGGCGCGTCTACCAATTCCGCCACGCCCGCACGAGTTACACCGTCAAATCACTATCGAATTTTGATTGACGCGTGCGCCTAGCGGAAAGGTGCCCAAAGGGCAAGCCCGCTTTGCGCGTTCGCGTCGCTAATTTACTCCACCGGTTTAGCCTGCTGGACCAAGCGTCTTTTTCAGAAGCTCATTTACGACCTGTGGATTAGCCTTTCCTTGCATCGCTTTCATGGTTTGACCAACGAAGAAACCGAATAATTTGTCCTTTCCGCCGCGATATTCGGCGACCTTGTCTTCATTTGCCGCCATGACGTCAGCGATGACTTTCTCGATTGCACCGGTGTCGGATTCCTGTTTCAGGCCCTTTTCATCAACGATCTTGGCGGCGCCATCACCGGTTTCGAGCATGATTTCGAAAACCTGTTTGGCAATTTTACCGGAGATTGTGCCGTCCGCGATCAAGCCAAGCAATTCCGCCGCTTGCTGCGGGGATACCGGGCTTTGCTCAATGGACAGTCCCATTTTGTTGAGCGCACCAAATAGCTCAGATGTCAGCCAGTTGGCTGCTGAACTTGCGATTTTTTCTGGTTCATCGGTCGTTTCCAGCAATTCTTCGAACCAGAGTGCCGTTTCATGCTCGGCCGTCAGAACCGCTGCATTATAGGCGCTGAGACCTAGAACACTTTTATACCGTGCCCGTTTTTCGTCCGGGAGTTCCGGCAAGCTGGCCTTACAGTCGAAGATAAAGTCTTCTTCCAATTCCAGCGGCAACAAGTCGGGATCAGGGAAATAACGATAATCATGCGCATCTTCCTTGGAGCGCATGGAGCGGGTTTCGTTCCGGTCCGGATCAAACAGCCGCGTTTCCTGAACTATTTCACCGCCCTCTTCCAGCACGTCGACCTGACGCTGGGCTTCATATTCAATGACCTGCTGAATGAAGCGCAGGGAGTTGACGTTCTTGGTCTCGGTACGAATACCCAATTTTTCGCCGGGTTTGCGGACGGAAACATTGACGTCTGCGCGCATGGAACCCTGCTCCATATTGCCGTCACAGCTGCCCACATAACGCAGAATTGATCTGAGCTTACGGACATAAGCTGCTGCTTCTTTAGGTGATGTCATGTCCGGCATCGATACGATTTCCATCAAGGCGACGCCGCAGCGGTTGAGATCGACATAGCTCATTGTCGGATGCTGATCATGCATCAGCTTGCCGGCATCCTGTTCGATATGGATACGTTCAACGCCTACAGTCTTGCCATGGGCATCGGGGTCTTTTTCATCGAGAGAAATCTCGACTTTCCCCTCACCCACAATCGGATGATAAAGTTGGGAAATCTGATAGCCTTGCGGCAGATCGGCGTAGAAATAGTTTTTCCGGTCGAAACGCGAATATTTGTTGATCTGGGCGTTGAGAGCAAGGCCAGTCCTTACGGCCTGACGAACACATTCCTTGTTCAATACTGGTAGCATACCGGGCATTGCGGCGTCGACGAGGCTTACCTGCGTATTAGGTTCCGCGCCGAATTCGGTGGAAGCTCCCGAAAAGAGCTTTGCATTTGAGGTGATCTGGGCGTGCACTTCAAGGCCGATAACGACCTCCCATTCGCCGGTTGCACCCTGGATACGATATGTTGATTCAGTCATATTTACCACCACTGCTCCGGCTTCGCGACAAAGCCGGCCCGTTCTTCCAGCGCCAGACCGGCGTTAAACACGCCCTGTTCGTCCAGTGCCTTACCAATAATCTGCAATCCGAGAGGAAGCCCCTGCTCGTCCAGTCCAGCGGGCACCGACATGGCTGGCAATCCCGCCAGCGAGCTTGGCACCGTGAACACGTCATTTAGATACATTGCCAGCGGATCGGTTTTCTCACCCAATCCAAAGGCAGCACTCGGCGCGGTTGGCGTCAGCAGCAGGTCACAGCTTTCCCAGGCCTTGTCGAAATCCTGCGAGATCAGGGTCCGCACTTTCTGTGCTTGTGTGTAATAGGCGTCATAATAACCTGCTGACAGCACATAGGTGCCGATCATGATACGGCGTTTTACCTCGGGGCCAAAGCCGGATTCGCGGGTGGCGGCATACATGTCCTGCAGCCCTGCCCCGTCCGGCAGATCGCGCATTCCGTAACGCACACCATCATAACGCGCGAGATTGGATGATGCCTCTGCTGGCGCGATGATGTAATAGGCTGGTAACGCATATTTGGTGTGCGGCAAAGACACATCGACGATTTTCGCGCCGGCGTCTTTCAGCCACTCAATGCCTTGCTGCCACAATGCATCAATTTCGGGCGGCATATTATCGACCCGATATTCCTTGGGGATACCGATACGCTTGCCGGTGAGATCGCTTTTCAGGCCTGATTCCCATTCGGGAACCGGCAAATCAAGCGAAGTGGAATCCTTGGGATCAAAGCCCGCCATGGATTCCAGCATTATCGCACAATCACGCACATCATGCGCCATCGGGCCAGCCTGATCGAGCGAGCTGGCAAAAGCAATCGTACCCCACCGTGAACAACGTCCATAAGTAGGCTTGAAACCGGTAATGCCTACAAACGCGGCAGGTTGGCGGATAGAACCGCCCGTATCGGTTCCCGTGGCTGCAGGACAAATACGCCCAGACACAACCGCTGCACTGCCACCCGAAGAACCGCCCGGTGCCAGATCGGTATTACCGCCATCATTGCGACGCCATGGCGATATGACATTGCCAAAAGCGCTGGTTTCGTTGGAAGACCCCATGGCAAACTGGTCCATGTTCAGCTTGCCGAGCATGCCAGCACCTGCCTTGAAAAGGTTTGCTGACACTGTGGATTCATATTGTGGTGTGAAACCGTCCAGAATTAAGCTTGCGGCCGTCGTTGCGACGCCCTCGGTGCAGAACAGGTCTTTCATGCCAATCGGCACGCCAGCCATTTTGCCGAGCGTTTCGCCGGCTGCTTTGGCCTTGTCGGTTGCTTCGGCAGCCGCCAGCGCATGGTCCGGCGTCTCCACCAGCACTGCGTTCAGCGACTTTGCCGCGCTCACTCGGTCTATAAATGTCTCTGCCACTTCTTTGGCGGTAAAATCGCCAGAAGTGATGCCTGTGCGGATGCCCGCAATGCCCAGTTCAAAAATCTCAGCCATTATTCGATCACCTTCGGCACGCCAAAGAAGCCGTGTTCAGCCACCGGCGCATTGGCAAGAACCTTGTCACGGACATTGCCATCACTGACCACGTCATCGCGCAAGCGCAGTTTGTTGGGGATCACCGCGGTCATCGGCTCAACCTTTGAGCAATCCACTTCGCCCAGTTGCTCGACCCATCCAAGGATGTTGTTGAGCTCTGGCACCAATGCGTCGGCTTCTGCCTCAGTTACGGCGATCCGAGACAGGCTTGCGATCTTTTTGACGGTTTCTTTATCGACTGACATGATTCATTCTTTATCGGTTCATCTTTTTTGGGGTAATAACACGATACGTTGTGTATCGCGTGCCGCTAGCATTGGCGCGAGGCCGCTTCAAGGTGAATGAGTGGCAATAACCCAAATTGGAGTAAAATAATTGGCGCGTAAGTTTCTCTACTTTGTTGCGATCATGGTCGTACTGGTTCTGGCGGGCGCATTTGTGCTGCGTGTCTATGGAGAAGAACTGGCTGAAGTGGTGTTTGTACCTGACACCGAATTTCAGGCTCAGGAAGTGCTGGAAGACAGTATCTATGCCGATGTTTCGATGTGGTATGCCCGTCCCGAAATCAAGAAAGGCAACCCTGCCCTGTGGCTGCCGCAAGGATACGAATCGAACGGAAACGCTCCCGATAAGGACCAGCGTGCCGCAATATTCTTTGTTCACCCGACGTCATTTATCAATAAAGACAAATGGAACGCGCCGCTTGGCGACAAGGAAACCGAGGACCGCACCAAGATATTCCTGCGCGGACAGGCCAGTGCTTTCAACAAGGCCGGTGACGTCTGGGCACCGCGCTATCGTCAAGCCACGCTCGGCGCATTCCTGACCGAGAAAAAGGAGGGGCAGCAAGCTCTGGACGCCGCCTATGAGGATGTTCTGATTGCCTTTGACTATTTCATTCGCGAAGTTCCCGATGACCGCCCGATCATATTGGCCGGACATAGCCAGGGTAGCCTGCATCTGACCAATTTGCTGAAGGACAGAGTCGCGGGCACGCCTTTGGCCAATCGAATCGTCGCTGCCTATGTGGTTGGATGGCCGGTTTCGGTCGAGGCGGATGTCCCGGCGCTTGGCCTCGACATTTGCGAATCCGCCGAGCAATCCAATTGCCTCTTGAGCTGGGAGAGCTTTGCCGAACCGGCCGATTATGGCCGTATCGTCGAGGTTTATGACACAACGATCGGCTTTAACGGCGAGCCGCGCAAGGACACAAATCTACTCTGTACCAATCCGATTAATGGCGACACCAATTCCGAATCTCCGGCAGAACTGAATCTCGGAACACTGGTCCCCAATGATGAATTGAGTGATGCAACATTGGTCGCGGGTGCGGTGCCCGCGCGCTGCGACGATCGCGGATTTCTGCTGATCGGGGATCCACCGGATCTGGGCCCCTACACCCTGCCCGGCAATAATTATCATGTCTATGATTACAGTCTGTTCTGGCGTAACGTTCGCGAAGATGTGATGAAAAGGATGGCTGCATTTCTCTCGCGTTGATGACAGACGACCGGAGCGCTTTTCGGGCGGCCCTGCCCGATGGCGGGCGCTTGCTCGGGCTTGATGTCGGCACCAAGACGGTGGGCATGGCGCTCTGCGATGCCCAATGGATGATTGCAACGGCTGCCGAGACGATTGAACGCCGCAAGTTTTCAAAAGATCTCGAACGAATCAAGGTGGTCATTGCACAGCAGCATGTTGTCGGTTTTGTCGTTGGCCTTCCGCTCAATCTTGATGGCAGCCAGAGCAAACAGACTCAGGCAGCGAAATCCTTTGCGCAAAATCTGCGCCCCGTTGGCCTTCCCATCCTGCTTTGGGACGAGCGCTGGAGCACGCAGGCCGTCACCCGCGATCTCATCGCTGCCGATGTTAGCCGAAAACGGCGCAGCGAAGTCGTCGATCAAATGGCTGCCGCCTATATTCTTCAGGGAGCGATTGACGGGCTTGCCGCGATAGAATGATGGCTCTATAGGGCTGGCTTTAATGACAATTGATCAAACAGGTTCACCACCGACGGCCGGGCATCAGTTTCCCGCGGGATCGGACGCTTTTCCACATCGCCATCTATTGGGTATCGCAGGGTTGCAGCCCTGGGAGATACTGTTTTTGCTGAAAGAGGCGGAACAATGGGTTGAGCTGAACCGCCAATCCAGCAAACATGTCGACCGGCTTGACGGCCTGACCGTCATCAACGCCTTTTTCGAAAACAGTACACGCACGCTGCTATCTTTCGAAATTGCCGGCAAACGATTGGGCGCGGATGTCGTCAACATGCATGCCGCGCAATCCAGCGTCAAAAAGGGTGAAACCCTTATCGATACGGCGGTCACACTCAATGCTATGCGGGCCGATGCCATCGTCATTCGCCATGCCAGTTCTGGCGCGGTGCAATTAATCGCCGACAAAGTCGATTGCCCTGTACTCAATGCCGGTGATGGCAGCCACGAGCACCCAACCCAGGGCTTGCTTGATGCGCTGACCATTCAGAGGCGCAAGGGCGACATTAGCGGGCTGACAATTACAATCTGCGGCGATGTCATGCACAGCAGGGTCGCCCGTTCCAACATTTACTGCCTGACCACATTGGGTGCAAAAGTGCGGGTTTGCGCACCAACATCGCTTCTACCCGCAGCGCTCGACCGGATGAATGTAGAGGCTTTCTCGAATTTTGAACAAGCACTTGAAGGTACGGATGTCGTGATGATGCTGCGGCTACAGAATGAGCGGATGAACGGCGATTTCATCCCCAGTCCCAGAGAGTTTCATCATCTTTATGGTTTGACGAGAGAGCGCCTAAAACTTGCTAAACCCGACGCACTGGTCATGCATCCCGGCCCAATGAACCGTGGTGTCGAAATCACCAGCGACATTGCGGATGATCTGGATCGGTCCGCAATTACAGAACAGGTCGAAATGGGTGTGGCTGTACGCATGGCATGTCTGGATGTTTTAACCCGGCGATCACGCGGTGTGGAGGGATGGTCATGAAAAAGACGTTCATCAACGCACAGGTTCTGGTTCCCAGAGTAAATACATCCAAGTCCTTAAATGTCACAGTCGAAGATGAGCGCATTACGGAACTCAGCGACAGTAAACCATCCACAGATCACGAGATTGTAGACTGCGCGGGTGCGTTACTAGCGCCAGGGATTATCGACTTGGGTGTTTTCGCCATCGATAAACCGGCTTTTCACTATGGTGGCATTACTAGAGCGGCCCTGATGCCAGACCAGTCTCCGGTTCTGGATCTGCCAGCGATGATCAAACATAATGCATCGGAAGGGAAACCGGACCTTTGGTCTCATCCCCTTGCCGCCGCGACGAAAGGGCTGAAAGGCTCAGAATTGGCGGAAATTGGGTTGATGAAGCAAGCCGGTGCGCGCGGCGTAGCGACAGGTCGAAGCTGGATTTCGGATAGCGGTATCATGCTTAAACTGCTCCACTATTGCCGGTCACTGGACTTGCCAGTGATCGTTCATAGCGAAGATAGTGGCCTGACTTCTGGCGCTGTAGCGACAGCTGGCGAGACGGCAACACGCCTGGGACTCTCCAGTGCACCAGCCTGTGCAGAAGCGCTGTCCATAGCGCGTGATATTGCACTGGTGCGGGAAAGCGGAGCACATGTTCATTTTCGGCAGGTAACCACCGCCCAAGGCCTTGAAATGATTCGCACGGCAAAGGGTGAGCAATTGCCGGTAACCTGCGGCATAACCCCGGCTCATCTGTTCTTGTCTGATATTGCTACAAGCGATTTCCGAACATTCGCCAAACTATCACCTCCGCTGCGCAGTGAGGAAGATCGCCAAGCGTGTCTCGATGCAGTTAGAGATGGTACGATCGATGTCATTTCTTCCGGCCATGACCCGCGCGGTCCCGAAGATAAGCGCCTGCCTTTCGCCGAAGCTGAGTTTGGCATGGCTGGCGCAGAATCCTTGTTGGCACTTTCGCTCAATCTCGTTCGCGACGGTATAATCGACATTCAACGTCTCTTCGAACTGCTGTCGGCAACACCTGCCAAGATATTGGGCGTCGAGGCCGGTCAAATTGCTGAAGGGTATGAAGCGGATCTGATAGTCATTGATCCGGAAGCGGCTTGGCAGATTGATACACGGAAAATGGCGGCTTCTGCCGGCAATACGCCATTTGACAAGCTACCGGTTCAAGGCCGGGTGCGCGCCATATATAAGGGCGGAAAAGCGCTGTAGCTTTCCCGCCCTCAATAGATTTTAGATTTCTGAAATCTTAGCGTGCAGCCAGCTTCCGTGGCGCTTTGCTAGCCATCTGGGTTGGACGAATATTTTGCACATTGCGCACGATGCAAGCACCGCCCTTGGCTTTGATGCCGACGCACATATCTTTAGCGGACTGTTCGTTACCGAAGCCCATAGCTGCCAGACGATATAGCGTTTTGCCATTCCGCTGTATTGTAGAGCTAGCATATTGGAAAGACGCCAGATCCTTGTTCTGTTTGGATAAGATGTCCCAAGCACGCTCCACATTCTCAGGTGAAGAAAATACACCGAGCTGAACCAAGTGCTTGTTGCCTGAGATGGACCGTGCCCGCGGTGTGAAAGCAACTTTCTGCAACACCGGTTTAACCGCTGAGATAGCCTGTGCTGCCGCAGAAGTAACGGGAGCCGCTTTTGGCGCAGCCGCCGGTTTTGCCGCAGGGGCTTCGACGATAAATTTTTTCTCTGGAGCAGCTGGTGCTGGTTTGACAACAGGTGCCTTCACGGCTGGCTTACTCGCAGGAACATCGACCGTCGTAACTTTGACATCATTTTCCTTCGCCATGAAATCCACTTCGGATTCTGCAACTGGCGCGGGACCAACGGCAGGCAGCGGCATATCGCGATCGAAACTTGCGACTTCGCGGTTATAGTCTTCTGCAGGTGTGGCAGCAACTGCTGGCATGACAGGCGCGGCGTTGAGGGCCAAACGAACCGGTTGACCTGGATCATTGGTTACTGGCTCAACATTCAGCAAAGAAGCAACACGCACTTCATAAGCCCCTGGCCGCGCCATATGTGCCCACTGCATCATACGATTGTCGACTGTCGCCGGCGTCATGTCTTGCATTGCCATCAACTTGGCTTCTTTCCAGCGACCATCCAATGCATAGGCCAAACCAAGGTTCTGGCGCGTACGGCCCGCAACATTGGCGCCGCGGATAGCTTCTTCAAGAACCTCAACGGCTGACTTGGAATCACCGGTCAAAGCCAATGCCAGACCATAGTCGGCGGTCGGAATGAACTGACGGTTGTCTTCAATCAGTTGCTTTGCTTTGTTGGCTTTGCCCTGAGCCAATTGCGACAGACTGAGGCTCAAAATCGTGCGGGCATCCCTTTTACCCAATTCCATGGCATCAAGAAAACTGCGTTCTGCCGAATAGAAACGACCAGCGGCCATATAGGACTGACCAAGCAAAGCCCGGGTTTCTGGATCGCTACCCACGCCGGCGACAGAGCGCTCGGCAAAAACAATTGCTTTTTCAACCTGGCCCTTGCGAAGCGCCTTTTCAGCCTTCTTGGCATATTTAGCGCCATCTTTAACCGTAGCAGGTTTGCTCGACGAAGATGCGACCGAACCACCTCCAAAAGGACCACAGCCAGTCAGGGTTGTAGAAATGACCATGGTCGATGCGGCCAATTTCAGTATCATATCGCGTTTCATATCAATGCCCTCGCAATTAAATTCTATATCTTCGTTTATGCAGCGCCGCGTGACGGAATGCGCTCTGCCAAGTCGTCAAGTTCGGGGATAGTCCTCAAATATTCATCCACGGCTTTGGTTACCAACTGCTGTGCAGAAACATTCTTCACAGCCGTCGCCAACCGCAGTTTTAGGTGCCTGTCAGCGTCCAAACGTAAGGTAAACGCGGCCTTGGCCTTGCGGGTCCGTGACTTTTGTGCCGGACGCCGTGTCTTTGGTGCTTTTTTGGCCTCAGCTGCCTTTTTGCGAGGCGGAGGCGCGACACCAATGCTGGAATTTTCAGCCACAGGCGCGACTTCACGAGAAATTGATAGGGGAACCGGAACAGCTGGTTCCTCAGCAACAGGCTGAGCCTGAGGTGCTGGTTCTGGCTCGGCAACTTCCGCTTCGCGCGTTGGGTGCTGGCTTAACTTGGCCGCAATCTCTTCCTGCTGCTTCTTAACCGCAGGAACAGCTTCCGGAATGGCACCAGCTAAAGGATTATAGTGATATTGGTCCGCATCGACTGGCCCTTGTTCTTCCGATGGCGCAGCGTTGTGGTCTGGATTGGCATCATAGCCCATATCGTTCCAACCCAGATCTTCATTTTCATGATCAGACTGCGTTGGAAATGCCATCCCCTGGCGCCGCATGGCGGGCTTTGCGCCGCCCTTTCTGGCCAGAAGAGATGATGACAGGGATGCTAGTGGCTTTGGCTCGCTCATATTCTCTGCTCCTCCCATTAGGACCCGATGACCCGGCGGCCAAAATTGCCTCCAGGTCTCTGAACACCAACATTCGGGCTGGGCGTCATGGCAGGTGATGAAAATATCGTACGGCGGAAGTTCTTTTCCAAACGATCGGAGACATATCCCCATAATTGCTGGATTTCTTGAGAAGACCGGCCTTCGGGATCAACCTCCATGACGGTACGACCGTCAATCATTGATCCGGCAAAATCTGTACGGTGATGAACCGTGATCGGAGCGACGGTGCCATGCTGCGACAAGGCTACAGCAGCTTCCGAAGTAATTTTTGCTTTTGGCGTCGCGCCATTGACAACGAACAGAAGCGGTTTGCCAGCGCGCTCGCAAAGATCAACCGTCGCACCCACAGCCCGAAGGTCATGTGGGCTCGGGCGTGTTGGAATAACAATCAGCTCCGCAACGGAGATCACAGACTGAATTGCCATCGTAATGGCTGGCGGCGTATCAATAACGGCCAATTTGAAACCCTGCTGGCGTAATATCGCCAGATCAGCGGCAAGACGGGAAACTGTGGTTTGCGCAAAAGCCGGCAGTTCAGCTTCGCGTTCGTTCCACCAATCGGCCAATGAACCTTGAGGATCGATATCAATCAGAACTACCGGGCCGGCGCCGGCCAGTTGGGCTTGTACGGCCAAATGGCCCGACAAAGTCGTTTTGCCGGAACCACCTTTTTGGGATGCCATTGCTAGAACTCGCACTCTATTCCCCTTAGTCTCATCTCGGGTTGATCAGGACGTCTGAATTACGTTCATCCACACCTCTGACAGAACAGGGCTAAAATAGGGTTAACAACAATGTGATGTTTTTTCGGGGCCAAAAACTATTTTACACGCCGTTAGATTTGGAATCCGAATTTGCTCTGTTTTTGAAACAAGGTTACGAATAATTTGCAAATTGGCGTTAAGGACAAATTACGGATAATATGATGTCCTGAATTTTTGCAGACCAAGGGTTTAACACATGAGAAATTCCAGACCAGCGCGCCACATGTTGATGGTTTCGGCCATATTGGGATTGGCAACGCCAGCATTCGCCGACGTTAAGGACGGCGTCGATGCATGGGGCCGCGGCGACTATAAAGCCGCCGTTGCAGAATGGCGCGGTCCCGCAAGCGCCGGTGATGCCGATGCACAATTCAATATGGCACAGGCTTATAAGCTGGGTCGCGGTGTGCCGAAGGATTTGGCAAAGGCCGAGCAATATTATAAGCGCGCCGCCGATCAGGGACATTTACAGGCCAATGATAATTATGGACTGATCCTATTTCAGAACCAGCGTCGCAAAGACGCTCTGCCCTACTTACAAGCCTCTGCCAATCGCGGTGAACCACGCGCGCAATATGTGCTTGGTACCGGCCATTTTAATGGTGATTTTGTCGAGAAAGACTGGATCAAGGCTTATGCCCTGATGACGCGCGCTTCCGCCGCTGGTTTGCCGCAAGCAACATCCAATATGGCGCAAATGGACAAATATATTCCACTCGACCAGCGCCGCCAGGCCATCCAATTGGCTGGGCAGATGGAAGAAAATGAAAAACGTGTCCGAACCGCTCAAGTTGGCGGCCTGCGCCCAGTGCAATCAACCGGAGCCATTCAGACAGCACAATTACCGGCATCCAAAACAGTTGTGCCGACTCCTGCTGCAGCGCCCAAACCACAGCCTGTTGCTCCGGTAGCCAAGCCAGCTCCTGCACCAGCAGTGAAAGCAGCTCCGGTCAAAAAACCGGCACCTCCTGTGACAGCTGCGGCGCCCACGGCAAAACCCGCTGCGACACCGGTCCGCACTACAGCGATGGGCAATTGGCGCGTGCAATTGGGAGCATTTGGCGATCAGAACAAGGCCAAGGCCCTTTGGAACAGTTTGGAAAAACGGGTGTCCGGATTGAACAATCTGCAACCCTATCTGGTGGCTGCAGGCAATATTACGCGGCTGCAAGCGGGTCCATTTTCTACCAGAGCACAGGCAAACAAGATGTGCAGCACTGTAAAAGCTTCGGGCAATGATTGCATCGTAAAGTCACGATAGTCGTGGTTTGGAGTGCGGCCTAATCCGTCATCCAGTCCTCAGATGCTATGCCCTGCACATAAAGCAAGGCGCTGAGATCATTATGCTTGATCGCGAGGTCCGCGGCAGCAGCAGCCTTTGGTTTAGCGTGATAAGCAACGCCCATTCCGGCCAAGGCAATCATCGGAATATCATTGGCCCCGTCACCTACAGCGATACACTGTTCTAAAGAAAGTCCCGCAGACAGAGCGCTCTGTCTGAGCAAATCAGCCTTTCTTTGTGCATCAACCACTGGACCGTCCAATTTTCCCGTCAGAATTCCATCGGTCTCAGCCAGTATGTTAGCCTCCGCACTGGCAAAACCGATGGCTTTCGCAACAGGGTCTGCGAATCTCGTGAACCCACCGGAAACCAAGATAGTTTTGGCGCCACGTCCCGCCATGGTGCGAACCAATGTTTTTGCTCCAGGCATCAGCTCGACTTTCTCGTCAAGGCACTGATCTATGGCAGACAGTTCCAAGCCAGCGAGCAAAGCCACCCTGCCCCGAAGCGCTTCTTCAAAATCAAGTTCTCCGAGCATGGCACGCTCTGTAATTTCCGCGATCTGGTCTTTGATTCCGGCATAGCCTGCCAGTTCGTCAATACATTCGACCGTGATCATGGTGCTATCCATGTCGGATATCAGCAACTTTTTCTCACGATGCTCAGCATGCTGGACGACAAAATCAATCGCCACATTGTCCACCGGTAGCGTTTTGCGTGCAGCGGGCAAATCGCCTTCAAAAACAATATCGGCCGTTTTGCCATCGACAACATCGCCGATGCGGGTAATTTGACCACCAATACCCGTCAAACGATCGGCAGCCGAACTTAGCTCTCCCTTTTGCAGCTGATCTGCTGCTATTAGCGTGGCGATGAGCATAAATTCTCCGAAAGATAATAAAGACGTGGCGTTGATCGTTGGCCCTACTGCCAGCGGCAAATCCGCATTGGCACTGGAGCTGGCCAAAAAGCAACCCTCTGTGATCATCAATGCTGATAGCGCGCAGGTTTATGCAGATCTTCAAATTCTCAGTGCCCGGCCCAATGAACAGGAAATGGAAGGCATAGATCACCGTCTTTATGGCTATATTAATGGTGCTGATGCTTGTTCGGCTGCCCGATGGTCGAATGATGCAAAGGCGGAGATTGCTGCGGCACATGATCGCGATGAACTGCCAATATTGGTCGGCGGCACCGGGCTTTATGTACGAACACTGCTTAATGGAATTGCGCCAATACCTAAGATTGATTCCAACATCCGCTCGACAGTACGGGCGATGGATGTGAACGATGCTTACACCGCTCTTCTCGAAGAAGACCCCGTGTCTGCACAGCGCCTATACCCCCGCGATTCGAGCCGGATCATGCGTGCCTTGGAAGTGGTGCGATCATCTGGCAAGCCAATGGATTACTGGCACAGTCATATGGCAGGCGGCATAGCGAAAGACATTAATTTGCGCCCACTGGTCCTGCTGCCACCCCGCGATTGGCTTTATGGGCGCTGTGATAAGCGTTTTCAGATCATGCTCGACAGTGGTGCGCGCGACGAAGTTGCGAAGCTATTGGATCGAAATTTACCGCTCGACTGTCCCGTCATGCGCGCGATCGGCGTTCCCGAGATTATCGCGATAATCAAAGGCGATAGCAGCGTCGAAGAAGCAGCGGAACGGGCAAAGGCTGCAACGCGCCAATATGCCAAGCGGCAATTTACCTGGTTTCGCAATCAATGTCCCGACGGATGGCTTCGCTGTGCGGAGATCATAAATAATGATAATATCGATGATATTGTAAGATTATTATAATAATTAGCCTTGACACAATATATATAAATATGTAGCGCCGCCCAGTTCGAGCGTATGCTGCGCCCAATCTTGTTGATTGCCTTGCAGTGCAGCATCGCCTATCAAACGCCCGCCCTTGGCGGGTTTAACTATGGCAATGGAGCTTCACGTGGCCGAAAAAAGCGGTGCAGATATATTGGTTCAAACCCTGCTTGATCTGGGTGTCGACACCGTATTTGGCTATCCCGGCGGCGCAGTGCTGCCGATTTATGATGCTCTCTATGATCATCCTAAGATCAAGCATATTTTGGTACGCCACGAGCAGGCTGCCACTCATGCAGCGGAAGGCTATGCCCGCTCAACTGGCAAGCCTGGTGTTGTTTTGGTCACATCCGGCCCGGGTGCAACCAATGCGGTCACCGGAATCACAGATGCGTTAATGGATTCAATTCCAATGGTCGTGATTACTGGACAGGTTGCAACAAATCTTATCGGTTCAGATGCCTTTCAGGAAGCCGACACGGTTGGCATTACTCGGCACTGCACCAAGCATAATTATCTCGTAAAGCAACCTTCAGAGCTTGCGGGTGTATTGAACGAAGCCTTCCATATCGCGACGCAAGGACGTCCTGGTCCTGTTGTCGTTGATATTCCAAAAAATGTTCAGGTCGCAGAGGCCGAATTCAGCGCACATAACGGGAAAACCAATTCACGGTATCAGCCGCAAATTGATGGCGATTTCAAAGCGATAAACCAGGCTGCTGAGATGATCATGCAGGCCAAAGCGCCGATATTCTATACCGGCGGCGGTGTCATAAATAGCGGCCCGAAAGCCAGTGAAACATTGCGCGAACTCGCAGAACTGGTTGGTGCGCCGGTAACCTCTACGCTTATGGGACTGGGGGCTTTCCCCGCATCATCAGAGCAATGGCTAGGCATGCTGGGCATGCATGGTACCTATGAAGCCAATATGGCAATGAACAGATCAGACCTGATCATCTGCCTCGGCGCGCGCTTTGATGATCGCATCACTGGACGGATCGACGCGTTTTCACCGAACAGCAAGAAAATTCACGTGGATATTGACCGCTCATCGGTAAACAAGACAATCCGGGTTGATCTGCCGGTTATCGGCGACGTTGGCCGGATCATGGAGCAATTGCTTGCGGTTCTTAAAGGGCGAAAGTTTAGCGCTCCTGACTATGAAGAATGGTGGGCGCGGATCAAAGGCTGGCGGGCAACAAATTGCCTCGCTTATCCGGAAAGCAAGACCGAGATCATGCCACAGGAAGCCATTCGCAAACTGTGGGAAGCTACACATGAACGCAATCCGATCATCACCACAGAGGTCGGTCAACATCAGATGTGGGCCGCACAGCATTTTGACTTTGAACTACCCAATAAATGGCTGACCAGTGGCGGCCTTGGCACCATGGGATATGGTCTGCCAGCAGCCATTGGGGCACAGCTGGGCGATCCCGACGCATTGGTAATCGACATTGCCGGTGAAGCATCTATCCAGATGAATATTCAGGAATTGGGTACGGCTAGCCAATATCGCCTTCCAGTTAAGATATTCATCCTCAATAACGAATATATGGGTATGGTCCGACAATGGCAGGAATTGACCTATGAGAGCCGTTATTCAAATAGTTATTCCGATAGTTTGCCAGACTTTATCAAACTGGCCGAAAGCTATGGCTGGACAGGTATTTTGATTGAAGATCCCGCTGATCTTGAGGCTGGAATTCAAAAAATGATTGAAACGGATGGTCCAGTATTGGTCGATTGCCGCGTTGCAAAACTGGCCAATTGCTTTCCGATGATCCCATCGGGCGCAGCGCATACTGAAATGCTGTTGGCGCCAGAAGATGTCACGGGCACGATGGATGATAACGCAAAGGCGCTGGTGTAATGCATATCAAAGAAGAACGGGTTGAACGGCATGTTCTGGCCGTATTGGTTGACAATGAAGCTGGCATATTGGCGCGGATAGCCGGTATGTTCACGGCGCGCGGCTATAACATCGAAAGCCTGACTGTCGCTGATATCAGTGCGGATCACGCGATTAGCCGGATCACCATCGCCACCAATGGCCCACCGCATGTCATTGAACAAATTATCGCACAGCTGGATCGGTTGGTGCCAGTTCACAGCGTTCGCGACCTGACAGAAGCGGGGCCACATGTGCAGCGCGAGCTGGCATTGGTCAAAGTTGCCGGCAAAGGTGAAAACCGGATCGAAGCGATGCGGCTCGCCGATGTTTATCGTGCCAGAGTGGTCGATGCCACGACTGAAAGCTTTGTTTTCGAAATTACCGGCGCGCCTGATAAAATTCAGACATTTGTCGCCCTCATGCGCGAAGTCGGCCTTGTCGAAGTCGGCAGGACCGGCGTTGTCGCCATTGGCCGGGGGCTGGATGCGGCCTGAATAGTACGGATTATGGAATTGAAACACTCGTCATCCTGAACTGGTTTCAGGGCCTTATGTCCCGCGAAAGACATTTTGGACGCTGAAACATGTTCGGCATGACGAAAAACCGGAGAAAGAACATGAAAGTTTACTACGACGCAGATGCCGATCTTGGCCTTATCAAGGACAAGAAGATCGCGATTGTCGGCTATGGCAGTCAGGGTCATGCCCATGCGCAGAACCTGCGCGACAGCGGCGTCAAAGAGGTCGCTATTGCCCTGCGTGAAGGTTCAGCAACTGCGAAAAAAGCCGAAGCAGCCGATTTCAAAGTCCTGAGCAATGCAGATGCCGCCGCCTGGGCTGACATCGTTATGGTCTTGGCGCCGGATGAGTATCAAGCCGCAATCTATGCCGCCGATTATCATGACAATATGAAACCAGGCGCCGCCCTTGCCTTCGCGCATGGCCTAAACGTGCATTTTGGCTTGATTGAACCGCGCGATGATCTGGACGTTATCATGATTGCACCAAAAGGCCCTGGCCACACTGTGCGCAGTGAATATCAGCGCGGCGGCGGTGTTCCTTGCCTGGTTGCCGTTCATGCGGACAAGAGCGGCAATGCCCATGACGTCGCCCTCGCCTACGCTTCCGGTGTCGGCGGCGGTCGCTCCGGCATTATCGAAACCAATTTCCGGGAAGAATGCGAAACGGACCTGTTCGGTGAACAAGCGGTGCTTTGCGGCGGGATTACCCATTTGATTCAGGCTGGTTTCGAGACACTGACCGAAGCTGGCTATGCACCGGAAATGGCCTATTTCGAATGTCTGCACGAAACCAAGTTGATTGTGGATCTGCTCTATGAAGGCGGCATTGCCAATATGCGCTATTCCATCTCCAACACCGCGGAATATGGCGACATTACGACCGGTCCGCGGATCATCACCGATGAAACAAAGGCTGAAATGAAGCGGGTATTGGCTGATATTCAATCGGGCCGTTTCGTCAAGGACTTCGTCCTCGACAACCGCGCTGGTCAGCCGGAACTGAAAGCAGCGCGCAAGCAGGCCGAAGCGCATCCGATCGAGAAAACCGGTGCCGAGCTGCGCGCCATGATGCCTTGGATTGGTGCTAATCAGCTTGTCGACAAAGAGAAAAACTAAACTATGAACTTGGGACCGTGCTAGCACGTAGCTTGTTGGAAGCTACGCGGCGCGGTCCCGGGCCTCGGCAAAGCTCATCAATTCATTTGCCACATCGCGATCGCAGTTTTTTACCAGTTCCTTGACTGCCGATAGCAGACTGGCGTCACCATCGACATATTTTGATGCCATTTCCCATTTGGGAAATTGACGGCGCCCGATATAACCATTTTTCAGCTGGATTATCGCGGAATGGCGTCTGTCTGCGGATATCCGAGCGAAAGTCTCCTCGACCTGCTCTTCTTCCCCTTCCAGATATTGAAGAAAGCGCCTTTTATCCTGGATCAAAAGACCAGTTATACCGTTCTTGACATTATTCCGGCGCCCGACGCGCAAGATATCGGCCATTTCTGCCGGAGTGATATCCGGTTTTGGCGTGCTGATATAGACAAGTCTGTACATGCTGGGCCTTGCAAACGCTGGAGATTTGCAGGATTATCTGACTCTGGTTAATTTTTACCTATTCGGAAAATAAAAAGGGCGGCAGAACCATGTTCCACCGCCCTTTTGAGTTATTTGACCTGCGATTAAGCGTCATCGTAACGAGCGTCCGCTGGAATTTTCGGGAATTCTTTGTCGGCTTTTTCGATAAAGCCGGTGACATCCTCGTTCCAGGTGTTCTGAACCTGTTGATTGAAGTTCAAATAGAGTTTGCCGTCGACAATCGCGTAGAGGTTAGGATCGCCAGATGCGAGCTTGCCCCGTGATGCGGCCCAGGCGCAGTGTCCGCCATATTGCGGCGCATATTTCGCAGGCTCAGCTTGGAATTTGGCGGCATTTTCTGCTGAAGCAAAGTGATATTCGACGCCATTATATTTGACGCGATGATCCTTGCTGCCTTCCACAGGCACGCCGTCACCTTCAAAATAGCTGACCGTATCATAGCCGCTGACAGCCACATTTTCCGATCCGGCTGGACCAGTGAAAACGGGTAGTTTCATGTCATCGGAAACTTCGACAATGGTCGCCGTTTCGGCAGTTTCGCTGGTTTCTGCGGTATCAGATGAGGGAGCAGAACATGCAATGGGTAATGTGGCCATCATGATGGCTGCGAGGAATGTCTTGTTCATTGGTAAGTCCTTTTTCAAAATTCTAACTGAGGAGGCAGCTGGTTGTAACACAAGCTAACCCCCTCAAACCACTATTCTTTATTGCGGTGCACAGGCGGCGGCACAGGCGCCACAAGCAGCTGGTTGAGCGGCGCAAGCGCCGGCATCAGCGGCACAGGCAGCAGCGCATTCAGCAGCGGCGCAGGCACCGCAGGCAGCGGCGGCACAGGCTCCGCAGGATGCGGCACATGCTGCTGCTGCACAGGCGCCACAGGCTGCCTGGGCTGCTGGAGCGGCAGCCGCACATGTCGCCAATGCGACTGACGGTGTCGCAAGAGACAGACCACCCATAATGGCGAGCATCGTGGAAAGTTTACGTTGGTTATTCATGGTATTTTCCTTCATTATACGTGTTTAAGTTAGATTGGTGCGTGACGAATTGGGACCCGATCAGCCGCCAAATTTGGCGTCGTCTGGGAATTTCGGCCAATTAATGTCTGCCTTTTTGATGAAGCCGGCAACATCGGTCAGCCAGGTTTTCTGAACCTGTTTGTTGACGTTAAGGTAGAGTTTGCCGTCGACCACTTTGTAAACCAGCGGATCTCCGGGAGCGAGCGAGCCGCGTGACATGGCCCAGGCACAATGGCCACCATATTGCGGCGCAAATTGCGCTGGCTTTTCTTTAAACTTTTTGGCGTTGGCAGCCGTGCTGAAATAATAGTCAGCGCCCTTGTAAGTGACTTTGTGAGCTTTGCTGCCTTTCACGGGAACGCCGCTACCGGTGAAGTAAGACGTGACATCATATCCGCCTACCGCAGTGTTTCCACCTTTAACCCCAGTATAGGTTGGGCCGGCTATGGCAGCGTCGATCGGAAGCGCGAATGTCCCGGTTGTCGCTGCGAGTGCAAGTGCCAATGGCACAATTAGATTTTTCATTTTCAGTTCCTTGGTAAGATTTAAGTTCTTGTGATTCGGGGTAAAAATAATTTCGTTGAGCCATCATGCTCGCTGATGGTTTCGCGCAAGCGAGGGAAAAGGTTTCACTTCCTGCAAAATAAATTCACCAGCATGGTTGATTTTTACACCGCAGCAGATAAGAACATTGACCATGGCACGTGTCTCAAACCTAGAGCTACACCGACTTATGCGCCCTTAGGCGTAGCTATGCTGCTGCTCGATGCAGCGGCCTCGTCTAAGGGATTATTTTTTCCAGAAAATTGAAATTAACTAGCAATTTCCGCCTTGCGTGAAATCGCTTGCAGCATAAGAGTATCGACCATGCATCCTGTTCCATCTCAAAAATATCGTCCCTTTGGCCAGATAGATTTGCCCGACCGGCAATGGCCTTCCCGAACCATTGACAAGGCCCCGCGCTGGCTCTCCACCGATCTGCGAGACGGCAATCAGGCCCTGATCGATCCGATGGATGCGCAAAAGAAGCAGCGCTTCTTTGATCTGCTCGTCAAAATCGGGATCAAGGAAATTGAAGTCGGCTTCCCATCCGCCGGTGCGACGGACTTTGATTTCATCAGCGGTCTGGTCAAGTCTGGCAGCATACCGGACGATGTGATGGTGCAGGTACTGACCCAGTCCCGCCGCGATTTGATCGAAACCAGCTTCGCCAGCCTGGAGGGTGCCAAACAGGCGATTGTCCACCTTTATAATGCTGTGTCACCGGCATGGCGCGATGTTGTCTTCAAACTGGGCAAAGACGGCGTGAAGGACATTGCCAGAGAAGGCGCAACCATCCTGCGCGAACAGGCTGAAAAATATCCGGATACCGACTGGCATTTCGAATATTCGCCGGAAACCTTCTCTACCGCAGAGATCGATTTCAGCCTCGAAGTTTGCGAAGCAGTTATGGAGATTATTGAGCCAACCGTTGAGAAACCGCTGATCCTCAACCTGCCGGCAACAGTCGAAGCCTCTACGCCCAATATCTACGCTGATCAGGTAGAATGGATGTGCAAGCATATCAGCAAGCGTGAACATGTCGTGATCAGCCTCCACACGCATAATGACCGTGGTTCGGGCATTGCTGCATCAGAGCTCGGCCTGATGGCCGGTGCTGACCGCGTCGAAGGTTGTCTGTTTGGCAATGGCGAACGGACCGGCAACGTCGACCTGGTGACGCTGGGTCTGAACATGTACACGCAGGGCGTTGATCCAAAAATCGACTTTTCCGACATGGATGAGATCGTCAATACGGTGGAATATTGCAATCAACTACCGGTGCCAGAGCGCCATCCCTATGCCGGCGAACTGGTTTTCACGGCCTTTTCCGGCTCTCATCAGGACGCGATCAAGAAAGGCTTTACAGCCCAGGAACAGCGCAATGACGAGCTGTGGAATGTTCCCTATTTGCCAATTGATCCCCGCGACATAGGCCGTGATTATGAAGCGGTAATCCGCGTCAACAGCCAGTCCGGCAAAGGCGGCATCGCATGGATATTGGAACAGGATTACGGGCTCAAGCTGCCCAAACGCCTGCAAGCGAATTTCAGCCGCACGGTGCAGGAACTGGCAGACGAGACAAGCCGCGAGCTGTCTGCCGAGGATATCTGGGGCGCTTTCCAGAAACGCTATCATCTCGACGGCGGCGGCAATTACAGCCTCATCGACTATCAGGAAAGCCAGGCGGGCGGCGAGAGGATTTTCGTCGGCAAGGTCAAGGGACCAGAGGGAGAGACTTCGGTGAGCGGTCGCGGTAACGGCCTGATATCAAGCGTTGTCGACGCCCTCGCCTCTTCACTGGGCATCACGCTGGAAATCATGGATTATCAGGAACATGCACTCGGATCAGGCAAGGACGCGCAAGCGGCCGCCTATGTCGAATGCAAGACCGGTGACGGCCGTGAATTCTATGGTGTCGGCATAAACAGCGACGTGGCCAGAGCCTCAGTCGAGGCGCTACTAAGCGCGGTAAACCGCATTTAGCGCCCATATTAAGCAATCGGTTAAAATAACAGTGGAATCCGCTGCATCTTGCGGTATGGCGGAGATCTAAGCTTTTCCGTTTAGCCTTTCTATTGGGGACCTTATGACTTTACCTGCCATTTTCGACAATCTTCGCCTGCCGCTTATCGGTTCACCTCTGTTTATCGTATCGGGACCAGAGCTGGTCATTGCGCAGTGTAAAGCCGGTATCGTCGGATCCTTCCCTGCCCTCAACGCACGGCCGCAAAGCCTGCTCGATGAGTGGATGCATCAGATTACCGAAGAACTCGCCGCATGGAACCGGGATAATCCCGACAAGCCGGCTGCGCCCTTTGCCGTTAACCAGATTGTCCACAAGTCCAATGACCGTCTCGATCAGGACATGGAAACCTGTGCCAAGTGGAAGGTGCCGATCGTCATCACGTCTCTCGGCGCGATTGAGGATCTCAACAAGGCCGTTCACGGATGGGGCGGAATTACGCTGCATGACATTATCAACAATCGCTTTGCCCATAAGGCAATTGAAAAGGGCGCCGATGGCTTGATCCCTGTCGCTGCCGGTGCCGGCGGCCATGCCGGGACGCTATCACCATTCGCTCTTATGCAGGAAATTCGGCAATGGTTTGATGGCCCGATCGCTTTGTCCGGTTCCATTGGATCCGGTGCATCGATATTGGCGGCCCAGGCCATGGGCGCAGATCTGGGCTATGCCGGATCGGCCTTTATCGCCACAAAAGAAGCCAATGCCGACCAAGGCTATAAAGAGGGTATTGTAGAGGGCAAGGCAGCAGATATCGTTTATTCCGACCTGTTTACCGGGGTCAAAGGCAACTATCTGCGCCAATCGATCGAGAATGCAGGCCTGGATCCGGATAATCTGCCTGAAGGCGATTACAGCACCATGAACTTCGGTTCCGGTGGCAATACCGAGAAGAAAGCCTGGAAAGATATTTGGGGCTGTGGTCAGGGCGTTGGCTTGATCGATGATGTGGTCTCCGTGCAAGAAATGGTCGATCAGTTTACCGAAGAATATCGGGCGGCCCGTGAAAGCCTTGTGGAGCGCTTTAACTACTAGCAATCGCGCGGGAGGAAGACCGGATGGCCGAGCAAATTCACGGAACCTGTGATTCGCGTTTTGAGGCGGTAAAAAGGGCGTTCCAAACCAACTTTCGCGACCATAACGATATCGGCGCATCGGTTGCTGTCACCTATCAAGGTGAATTTGTGGTTGATCTGTGGGGCGGTCATCTCGATGCCGAGCGGACAACGGCCTGGCAGGAAGACACGATTGTCAACGTCTGGTCGAGCACCAAGACAATGGCAGCCATGTCTCTGCTTTTATTGGCTGATCGCGGAGAGGTCGATCTTCACGCGCCCGCCGCAAAATATTGGCCGGAATTTGCGCAGAATGGCAAAGAGACGGTCGAAGTTCGCCATTTCCTTAGCCATACCGCGGGTCTGTCGGGCATGGACGAACCCGTTGAGGGTGACGCGCTTTATGACTGGGAGTGGATGACGAGCAGTCTGGCGGGTCAGAAACCCTGGTGGGAGCCTGGCACACAATCAGGCTATCATGCGCTAACTCAGGGGCATCTGATCGGTGAGATTGTGCGCCGTGTAACAGGCCAATCCATTGGGAATTTCTTCCGGCAGGAAATTGCCGAGCCTGTTGACGCCGACTTTCATATCGGCACAGCTGCCAAACTCGACAACCGGATCGGGAATTTAATTCCACCGGCAGACCCAATCGAAATGGAAGAAAATCAATCCATTGCCTCTCGCACTTTCGCCAACCCAAAAGTTGATGCCACCGAACCGCGTGAACGGAAATGGCGAGCGGCGGAAATTCCCGCCGCCAATGGTCATGGAAACGCCCGTTCCATCGTTCGGGCCCAGACAGCCATGGCAAATGATGGCTCTGCATTTGGCAAGAAAATAATGTCCGAAGCCGGAACCAAGCGAATTTTTGAGCAGCAATCTGCTGGCATCGATCTCGTTCTTGGCGTCCCTATGGTATTTGGAATGGGCTATGGGTTGAACAATGAGCTCATGCCGCTCAGCCCGAATAAAAATACCTGCTTCTGGGGCGGCTATGGGGGCTCTACAGTTCTCGTCGATCAGGATCAGCGCCTTTGTTTTTCCTATGTCATGAACCGGATGGAATCCGGTCTGTTGGGCGATCCACGCGGCTTGGGCCTTGTTCAGGCCATTTATGCTTCCTTGCAATAATGAACATCGCTTGATGCCGGATTATCCAACGACTGGACAACGCCGCTGTTCACCTTAGTTCTCTCTACATCCCATTTGGATTGAAAACATGATGCAGACAACAAAATGGACCGGATTGAAATATGCGGTATCGACATTTCTGTGCGCAATATTGCCGATAACCGCCGCTTCTGCATCTGAAGTCGACGCAATTGCAGACAATGAACCCCGGGTGATGCGGATCATATTCGATGATTGCCTAGGCTTTGTTCAAAATGACATTGCACCCTTTGCCGGCATGATGCTGTTACCCATTACCGACAAAGGCAGGGACGTGCTGCACCCACGCTACGCTACAAATGACTCGCTATTTCACTTGTTTTCTGATCGCTATGTCGTGACATGGGGAGAGGATGAGGAGGATCGCTACTGCATCCTTCTGACATCACAGCCGTCTCACGAACCAATGATGCTGGGCGTGGAGCGGACCAGTTTTCTGGAACGACTGACCAAGCGCGCCAACGCCGTAGGGATGACTGAAAATGGCATGCCCGGACCATTTTCACCGCTCAACACAATGTCGTGGCGGACGCCGGATGAGGATGGCAAAACCAAGCTCAGGATGGTTGTAATGCCGTCAGGCGGTTCGGACGATCAAGATATGGTCGATGCCGGGATCATCATCGTGGCTGCCGCAGTTGACGGTGACGAAGACTAAACTGCTTCATTCACTCTCTGGTCGAGGCTGCGCTTTGACATATATGCCCCGCCCCATATTGGCAGGCGGTACAAGATTATCTCCATCGATCTTCATAACAACCGTTCCTAGTGGGTCATAGCGCGCACCTTCTGCGGGTGGGTCATAGACCAATGTCACCTTCCCGTCCTGCAAGCTCCAGCGGCCGCCGGTCAAAATATCCAGCGCGCCAACACTCAAATACCATTGAAAGCTGCCGTCTTCCGACAATTGCAGGCCGGATGCGGTTTCCATCACGCCGCGCAGATAATAGCGCCCAAGCAGTTTTTGTGATGCTTCGCCATCTGGTTCAGCTGGTGCCGTCTGCGCCATCTTCTCCCAAACGTCTTCAGAATTTTCCGGCAATTGTGGACTGGCAACGGCCAAGACCGATGCCAACAGATTATTCATCGCAAATATTGCCATCAGGCTTTCCTACATTTCGCCCCGTTCGCGGCGGATGGCGAACCATTTTTCGACATTGGCATTATGCTCTGCCAGGGTTTTTGCAAAAACATGCCCGCCTTTGCCATCTGCGACAAAGAAAAGATAATCGCTGTCCGCCGGATCAAGCACTGCTTCAATCGATGCGCGTCCCGGATTGGCGATTGGCCCCTTGGGCAATCCGACCATAGAATAGGTATTATAGTCATTCACCGCAGCGATTTCGGACTGTCTTATGCGCCTTCCCAGCGGCTTGCCTTTGGTAATGGGATAGATAATCGTCGGATCTGCTTGCAGCATCATATTGCGGTTTATCCGGTTGCTATAGACTGCGGCCACCGTCCGGCGTTCGCGCGCAAGGGCTGTTTCCTTCTCGACGATCGCCGCCAATATGATCGCTTCTTCTGGGGTTTTGACAACACTGGCAGCCGTTTTCTTGGGCCACAATTCAGCAATTGTATCTTTCATCGCCTTTTGCATGCGCCCAACGACCGCAGCCCGGTTTTCCCCCCGCTCGAAGCTATAGCTGTCCGGCAAAACAGAGCCCTCTTCAGGAACAGGAATATCACCAGTCAGCAGTTTTTCGGCCATGAGCTTTTCATGCACAATGATCGACGGTGTACCCTCTGGTATCGTGATCAGCCGCTGCACCGTTTTTCCGCCCTGCAAGATACTCAAAATCGTTGCATTGCTCGCCCCTGCGGGAATGATAAATTCGCCAGCTTTGATCGGTTCCGAACCGCCAAAAACCTTCGCACGATTGAGGAAGGCATCAGCGGATTTGATAACCCCTTCCTCTTCCATAGCTTTGGCCGCCATGCCAAGGCTAGAGCCCGGTTTAACAATAAATTGGCGTTCTGCTTCAAGCGGCCCGGCAGCAGTCCACCCATAGATAAAATTACCGGCAACCAGGCCGACAATGACCGCTGCAACAACAAGGATAAGGCAACCGAAGCGCCGCATGATAGTGCTATACCGCCTTCATAATGACACTGGCATTGGTTCCGCCAAAACCGAAGCTGTTGCTGAGCACGGCTTTCACTTCCCGTTTTCTGGCCACATGCGGCACCAGATCCACACCTTCGCAGCTGTCTTCCGGATCATCCAAATTCAACGTCGGTGGTACGGTTTGGTCACGCAGCGCGAGAATGGAGAATATCGCCTCCACCGCACCTGCACCGCCCAGCAAATGGCCGATCGCCGACTTGGTTGAGCTCATCGACATGGTTGCGATATCATCGCCAAACAGGCGGCGGACGGCGGCCAGTTCCAGGACATCCGCCATGGTCGAGGTGCCATGCGCATTGACATAATCAATATCCGCAGTGGTCAGGCCCGAACGCTTCAGCGCCATTGCCATTGAGTTATAGGCGCCGACACCTTCGGGATGCGGTGCCGTCACGTGATAGGCATCGCCTGACAATCCATAGCCAACCACTTCGGCATAGATTGTCGCTCCGCGGGCCTTGGCCCGTTCATATTCTTCCAGAACAACGACACCAGCGCCCTCACCCATGACAAAGCCATCGCGGTCTTTGTCATACGGGCGGGAAGCCGCCGTTGGATCGTCATTGCGCTTGGTGGATAGCGCCTTGGCCTGTGCAAAACCGGCAATACCAATCGGGCAAATCGTTGCCTCGGCACCACCAGCCAGCATGATGTCTGCATCATCCAGAGCAATCATCCGCGCTGCGTCACCAATACTATGAGCACCGGTGGAGCACGCGGTTACCACCGAATGATTGGGACCCATCAGTCCATATTTAATCGAAACCTGACCGGAAATCAGGTTAATCAATCGTCCGTGAACGAAGTGCGGGCTCACCCGTCCAGGTCCACGTTCGTTGAGAACCAATGATTCCTTCTCGATACCAGGAAGACCACCAATGCCCGAGCCGATGGAACAACCGGTGCGCAGCTTCTCTTCATCGCTCAACTCGGTAAGACCGGCATCTTCCAATGCCTGTCCCGCAGCATCAATGCCATAAACGATGAAAGGATCAACTTGCCGTTGAACCTTGTGATCAACACGCAAATTGGGATCAAAACCATATTCATGGTCCGCTGGCTTCACTTCACAAGCGATATGACATTTCTGATTAGAGGCATCAAAGCGTGTGATCTTTCCAGCACCGGATTTTGAAGCCAATATGTTGCTCCAGCTTGTTTCTACATCTCCACCAAGAGGTGTTACCAAACCCAGTCCGGTCACTACAACACGACGCATGTTTTGCTCCTTATCTCAGGCTTAGCTAAGCCCCAATTCAAAAGCGGCCACCGGTTCAGGAAGTGTTTCCCAGGCCGGTGAGCCGCTTTGTAATTATTTAGCGATCATTGGCCCCGGAATAGCAGCCCGGATATCAGGCTGCATTCCAAAATCAATTAACCCTTGTTGTTGTCGATGAAATCAATCGCATCTTTGACAGTCGCGATTTTTTCAGCTGCATCGTCAGGAATTTCAACGCTGAATTCTTCTTCAAAAGCCATTACAAGCTCAACAATGTCGAGGCTGTCAGCGCCCAGATCATCGATGAATGCCGCTTCTTCGGTCACTTTGTCGGCTTCAACGCCGAGATGCTCAACAACAATCTTTTTTACGCGGTCTGCAGTCTCACTCATGAGAGTTCCTTCTTCTTTGGTATTAATTTCCATTTTGTCCTAGTGGCATGGCGCGCTGCTTGCAAGAGGGCAAGCGCGGCTTTGTGAATGTATCCTAAACAATGTCAGCTATTGCCGCAGTTCACCGTTCCGGAAATCTTCCTCAATGCCATATAAAGCACCGCGCCATTCCCAATAATTATAAGCCAATTCGCGCAGTTCTTTATCTTCCGGATAGCCGGCAGCGGTCAAATCCTTGTCCAATTGCCCGGAAAGGAACATATCTTCGAGCATATATCGCCCCGTCGGCTTCACATGATCGCGATAATATTGATCGAGAAACGGCTTGAAATCACCCAATGCCTGAATTTTTTCGACCAGTCCTTCCTGCAACAGCCAACCATCCATCATGGATATTCTGAAAGCACTCCGCGTTTGGATATCAGTCCAACCATGCTTGGCCTGACAGTCTTCTGTCAGCGTGCTGGCGGACTGAAATGCCTCAATCTCCTTGCCCTCGCGCGCCATTGCAAAATATGCCTGCGCTTGATCTGCGGAGACTTTGCTACTCACACAGTCAAGATTTTCGATCGTCAACAATCCCTCGGTTGGCAAAGGCGGCTGAGGATTTTCGACCATCGCCAAAAGCAAAAGGCTAAAAGATATTTTCAATTTTCTTAGCTGATCATCGCCATGCCGCCGTTTACGTGCAGCGTCTGTCCGGTCACATAGGATGCTTCGTTGCTGGCAAGATAGGCCACAGCCGCGCCAATATCCTCGCCTGCACCCATTTTTCCGGCAGGTATCTTACGGTTGATGTCGTCCTTTTGCGCGTCCGTGAGGGCATCGGTCATCGGGGAGGCAATAAATCCAGGGGCGACACAGTTCACGGTGATGCCGCGCGAGGCCAGTTCCTGTGCCAATGCCTTGGACATGCCCACCAGACCCGCCTTTGAGGCAACATAATTGACCTGCCCCGGATTGCCCGTGGCACCAACAACAGAGGTAATCGAAATGATCCGGCCAAAACGGGCCTTCATCATTGGCCGGGCCGCTGCGCGAGCCAGACGGAACGCAGATTCCAAATTGACGTTCAGGACATCGGACCAATCCTCGTCCGACATCCGCATCGCCAGACCATCGCGGGTAATACCGGCATTGTTGACCAAAATATCAATCTTACCAAGCTTCTCGATGACTTCCGGAACCAAGTTGTTCACTTCTTCGGCATCGGAAAGATTGCACGGTACAACAATATGGCCTTCGCCCTTTAACTCTGGAATCAAATCCATAAGCGTCAGTTTGCGGGTGCCTGAGAGGGCAATTGTCGCGCCGCGTTCTGCCAAAGCCTTGGCAATTTCCGACCCAATTCCGCCAGACGCACCCGTTACCAGCGCCGTCATTCCTGTGAGATCAAACATTTTTGTTCCTATCTAATTATCGGATTATCGGAAATATCATCAAGTCGAGGCCAGAAAGCCTTCAATATCTTCCATCGTAATCAAGCTGGTCGTTTCCACTTCCTTGTTGATCCGTTTCACCATACCGCTGAGCACCTTGCCGCCAAGTTCGACAAATTGATCCACACCGGCATCCGAAAGATTGACCACAGATTCACGCCAGCGCACCGTTCCGGTCACCTGTTCCACAAGCAACTGGCGGATTTCATCAACATCCGCGACAGCATTCGCAGTAACATTCGCAAAAACCGGTACGACCGGAGGCAGGATACTGGCTTCCGCCAGTGCTTCCTCCATGGCCTCGGCAGCCGGTTTCATCAACGAACAATGAAAAGGCGCGGAGACGGGCAACAATACGCCGCGTTTAATTTCATGCTCTTTTACCAGAGCAATCGCACGCTCAATTGCCGCCATATGACCAGAAATGACCACCTGTGTTGGATCATTATCATTGGCGACGGTGCAAACATCACCTTGTGCCGCCGCTTTCGCAAGCCCCGCAGCTTTTTTGATGTCAGCGCCCAAGAGAGCCGCCATACCGCCCTCACCCACTGGAACCGCTTTCTGCATCGATTGACCACGCAGTTTCAACAGTTCAGCTGTTGTCGTAAGATTCAGGGCTCCCGCAGCACAAAGCGCGGTATATTCGCCAAGACTATGACCCGCCACATAAGAACACAGGTCTGCAAGCGATTTCCCGCCTTCTTTTTCCATCACACGCAACGTTGCAATGGCATTCGCCATGATAGCGGGTTGCGCATTTTCTGTCAGAGTCAGCTCGTCTTCTGGCCCTTCGCACATCAGTTTGAAGAGATTCTGTTCCAGCGCATGGTCAACTTCTTCAAAGACTTCACGGGCGGTGTTGCTGGCATCGGCTAGGGCTTTGCCCATGCCAACCGCCTGGCTACCTTGCCCCGGAAAAATAAAAGCCCTCATGCTTGCCCCTTATTGGTTTGTTGATTTGCTTTAGCCGCAGGTAAGAGGATTTGGTTTCGCTTGCAAGTATCACGACGTAAATCGCTAGCACTATTACGATTGCCAAAGTTTAATTGACCAATTAAGCCTTGCCCATGGATCAGTCGGATTTCGAACAGAAATTAGCCGTTTTTTGCGACAAAATACTTGGCGCTACCGAACAGCTTTCCGGTTTGAAGCGCCTCTCTGGCGGAGCCAGCATGGAAAGCTGGGCCTTTTCCTATGGGGACGAAGATTTTGTCCTGCGCCGTTTGCCGAGTGGGATATCGCCCGATGATGAAGGATTACGCGGTATATCACTCGCCACGCAGGCTGATATTATCGAAACTGCAGTGCAATCGGGTGTTACAGCACCCACGGTACGGGGCCGCTTGGCGCCTGAAGATGGCATTGGTGAAGGGTTCATCATGGATAAGGCCGAGGGTGAAACCCTGCCTCAAAAAATCCTCGGCCATCCGGACTTTGCTGAGGCCGAGCGCAATCTCACCAATCAATGTGCTGCCGAGCTTTGGAACATCCACAATATCGACGCCGACATTCTTCCAGATGCGTTGGAATATTTCTCGCCGTTAGAGCTTATTGGCCTCCAGAAAGAAAAATATGATGAAATCGGCGGCGCGATCCCGATTTATGAATATGCTTTTCACTGGTTAAAGGAAAATGCGCCAACGGCGGATACCAAAAAGCTCGTGCATGGTGATTTTCGCATGGGCAACCTGATGATTACCCCCACAGGTATTTCAGCCGTCTTGGACTGGGAACTGGCGCGATTGGGCGATCCGGTTCAGGATCTTGCTTATCTTTGCACACCAAGCTGGCGTTTCGGTCATTATGACAAAGTGGCGGGTGGTTTTGATACGGCCGATGCGTTCCTCTCCGCATATGCTGATCATAGCGGCGAAACTGTTGATCCTGCCCGCTTTCGTTTCTGGCTGATCTACTCGACCCTTTGGTGGGGCGTAGCATGTATGGTGATGGGGGAAATTTGGCGCAGTCATGGCGATCGATCTTTGGAACGCACCGTAATCGGACGCCGGGTTTCCGAAGTTGAAATTGATCTGGCATTGCTTTTTGAGGATATCTTGCCCGCAGATATTTGCACAAAGCTGGATTGGCAGATGCCCGATGCCGGGGATGTGACAGGCGAAACCAGCTATGATGAATTGCTCACCGCCCTTGCCGAATGGAACAAGGATACGGTGCTGCCTGATCTGAAAGGACATGACCGGTTCCAGTCGAGAGTCGCAGGTAATGCTTTGGGTATTGCCCAGCGACAGGCTAGCTTAGGCCCTGCCTTTCGAGAGGCTTCCGACCAACGCCTCGCCGCTATTGGATTTGATCATGGACAGCTTTGCGCCGCGCTTTCACAAGGAAACATCACCGCAGAACATCCCGGCCTTTGGGATCACCTCAGGCTTTCTGCACTGGAACGTCTATCCATCGACCAACCCAAATATGCTGGCCTGAAGGTCGCGCTTAACAAATGGAGATCATGAAATGAGCTTTGAAATTCCCCAGGAGATCGAAGATTATCTGACCGTTCTCGATGATTTTATCGAAGCCGAAATCAAGCCGATTGAGCAACGTGATGACAATATCCGTTTTTTCGATCATCGCCGGGAAGACAGCCGGACCGATTGGGATAATCACGGTCTGCCGAGCAAGGAGTGGGAAGACTTGCTGGACGAAATGCGCCGTACCGCCGACGCGGCCGGTCATTTCCGCTATGCCCTGCCCAAGGAATTTGACGGCCAAGATGGTTCCAATCTGGGCATGGCGCGCATCCGTGAACATCTGGCGCATAAGGGCCTCGGTCTGCACAATGATCTTCAAAATGAAAATTCCATCGTCGGAAATCTTGTGCAACCGCTGATGGTTCGGGATTTTGGCACTGAGAAGCAGAAACAGGAATGCATTCCCGCGATGCTGAAAGGCGAAATGAAATGGTGTTTTGGCCTGACCGAGGAAGACCATGGCTCTGACGCGACATGGATGGACACAACCGCGGTTCCCGAACAGCGCGATGGCGTCGATGGTTGGCTGATCAACGGGAACAAGATGTGGACCACCGGTCTGCATGTCGCAACCCACGTGATGACCTTTGCCCGCCATCGCGGCAAGGATGGCGATGCCCAGGGCATTGGCTGCTTTCTTGTCCCCACCGACGCGGAGGGCTTCGAGGTTGGCGAATATATGTGGACGTTCAACATGCCCACCGACCATCCCAAGTGCAGCTTCACCAACGTGTGGATACCGGCGGACCAGATATTGGGCGATCTCGACATGGGCCTCGCCGCCGCGCAGCATTTTGTCCATGAAAACCGTATCCGTCAGGCGGCCTCTTCACTGGGTGCGGCGCAATATTGTATCGATCAAGCGGTCAAATATGCCGGAGAGCGCAAACCCTTCGGCAAGCCGCTTTCCGTCAATCAAGCGATCCAGTTCCCGCTGGTCGAGCTGCACACAGAGGCCGCCATGCTGCGGCAGTTAATCTACAAAACCGCTGCCCAGATGGACGGTATGGCCAAGGTCGATGTCGCCAAATATCTTTCGGCGCAGGTGTCCATGTGTAACTACCGCGCCAACCGGCTATGCTGCGATGCCGCCGACCGCGCGATGCAGGTCCATGGCGGCATGGGTTATTCCCGCCACAAACCGTTCGAACATATCTACCGCCACCACCGCCGTTACCGGATTACCGAAGGTTCGGAAGAAATCCAGATGCGCAAAATTGGTGGCCATATGTTTAAATTTATCAAGTGAGGCAGGCTTCTGCATCCGCCTGATTTGCTGACAAAGGATGTCTTCAGATATCAACTATGCGATAAATGATAATGGATTGATCAAGGGGAGGCAATTTCAGTGTTTGGTTTCGCAACGGCTTTTTGGATAGGCATCGGCTTGGCGACACTTTACATCTGGTCTGCAAGGACATCCGCTCTGGTTGAAAAGCTGTTAGGCGCAGGCCTGCTTATGAGCATTGGCCTCTGGTATTTGGGTTTCGGTATCTTCGAAGGGGCGACGCTGACCGCGCTAGTCCCACAAATCTTAGGTGGATTGTTTTTCGCAGCTCTGGGTTACTTGGGGTTCACTCGGTCTCTATTTTTCCCAGGCATTGGGTGGATGATCCATGCCACTTGGGATTTTGCGAGTCCTCACTTTTCGGATGTAAGCTATATGCCAGAGTGGGCCGCACCTATGTGCCTTGGCTTTGACATTTTGGTCGGAATCTACCTGCTGGCCAGATCGCAGGAGCTTCTGCATGCTACGCATCAAGGAAATGTGGGTTCTCTCTGACTACCTTTCCTTCTTGCGCTTATTCTTCGATTTTCTTCCCCGCAGCGCCACATCAAAGGATTTTCTCGCCCAATCCGTGAACGCATCAGGTTCATCATACAGCGCGTCGGGTAACTCATAGTAGGATTTTACGTCCTGTTTTCCATTCTTTGATTCGAAAACGAATGGCCGCTTGTTTTCTGCTTCGAAATCCGCCCTGTTGGTATCATCGACCTTCAGGTAGAGGGTCTCGCTTGCGATCAGGCCGAACATCAAATCACCGTCAGGCAGCGTTATGAAAACGCCGTCCACACCAAACATGCTCTTTGTCTTGATCGGGCCGAGTGTTTCAAATAGCTCTTGCAAAAATTCTTTATATTCAGGGCTGACGGGCATCTAATGCTCCCATATATCCAAGATGTTTGATCGCCCACTTGTTCGACTAAGCCCAGCCATAACATGTGAAGCGATCTTGATCACCCATCGATTCCGGGATCTGAATTTGAAGCCCGTAAAGGCGTTTTGAATAATTCACAGGTCGGGCGAGCGTCTGCTTTCGGGCTGTTCCCGCTACAAATCGTTTAAACATATCTACCGCCACCGCCGTCGCCTCCGGATTGGCGGGGGGTTCGTAAGAAATCCAGATGCGCAAAAATTGGCAGACAGATGTCTATATTTTCAAGTGAGGCGGAGTGATCCTTTGGAACTCAAAACTCTCCTGCAACACCGAACCGAGCTGCTGTATTCTTTCCGCCAGCGAAAGACACACCGCCGGTTAAAGCGAAGGGATTATCTGTATTGAGCCGGTGCGCAACCGAAAAGCTAAAGCCCACTTCACCGCGATAGGCAGCCCCGTTTGCGGTATAGCTGGTTTTGCCAGGCGCAGATGGGAAAGGCGCTGTCGTCAACGCGATCGCCGCAACAATACCTCGGTTGGTTTCACGCCGCTCCACCTTGGCAAGATCGAAAAGCTCCGTGACTTGTCCTTCCAATGTACCCACGCGATTGCCCAAGTCGAGCAAACCGCGGACGTCAATCGCCATCGCACCCAGATTACCGGCTGCATCTGTGGTAACAAGACTCAAAGGACCTTCTTGCGCCGCCTGACTAGCTGATGAGGTTATACCAGCAACCCGAACGGTTGCTCCCTCTCCGCCGAGAGCGATCAGATTGTCACGATCTGCCACGGCATTCGGACCGATGGCCACTGCGCCATTGCCATTCGCAACGGAGCCATCTCCCAATGCAACCGCGCCATTACCAGTGGCAACGTTAACGTTACCGATTGCTACAGCGCCGGTTCCGGTAGCGCGATTATCTGCGCCCAGCGCTACCGCTCCTCTGCCGGTTGCGAAGTTGGGATCGCCGATGGCAACCGCGCCATCCCCTGAAGCAACGTTGCCGGCACCGATCGATACCGCTTTGCCATTCATCGCCTTTGCTTCCGACCCAATCGCTACTGATTCTTGCCCGCTCGCCTCACTGCCAGAACCTAGTGCAATCGCATCCTCGCCCGAAGCCCTAGCGCTTGGACCACTGCTATTACTGTCAAAGTAGGTCAGCTTTTCGTTATTCTTATTAGCCGCTTCCTGCGCAGCAATCGCGGTTTCTTTCGCCGTTGTGACAGTTGAATCCAGTTCCTTGACAACAGCCTTTGCCTCAGCCGCTTCGCTCCGAGCCATATCAGCAGTTGATCGAGCCGAAGCCGCCTCCTTGCGTGCCGCATCAGCTGTATTTTGTGCGTTGGCGGCCGTGTTCATAGCTTCATCAGCGGTCTTCTGCGCAGCGTCAGCTTTGGCTATTCCTTTATCTGCTGTCGCCTGCGCCCTGGCAGCCTCTGTCCGCGCAGTGTCGGCCGTCGACTGTGCATTGTTCGCCGTCGTCTTAGCCGCAGCGGCTTCGGTGCGGGCAGTCTCAGCGGTCTTCTGCGCAGCGTCAGCTTTAGCTATGCCTTTATCTGCTGTTGCCTGCGCCTTGGCAGCCTCAGTCCGTGCAGTGTCGGCCGCCGACTGCGCGTTGTTAGCCGTTGTCTCAGCCGCAGCGGCTTCGGCGCGGGCAGTATCGGCGGTTTGCTGAGCTGTCCTTGCCTGGTCTGCGACAATATTGACTTGCCCAACATTGGCCGCGTCAGTATTTTGCGTGCCTGCTGCAACATTCGCAATTATTCGTTCTCCACCAACGAAACCAACCGAAATGCTATTGGCGCGATCAGCAAACGAACCCGTGCCCAAAGCCACCGCATTAAGCGCTGTCGCCCTTGCATCGTTGCCAAAGGCGATTGAGTCATTACCGGACGCTACAGCACCGTCGAGATCGAAATCCTCACCATCCCCCCCAATTGCAATGGAGCGCGCGCCATTTGCCTCGCTGCGCTGCCCCATCGATAGGCTATTTTGTCCAATGGCCCGGCTGAAATTACCAATGGCAGTACTGCGGTCTCCGCTGGCAAGACTAGCCCCGCCAAGGGCCGTACTGGCGGCACCCGTCGCCCAGCTGCTGGCTCCGTAAGCTGTGCTCCTGCGCTCCGTCGCGCGGCTATATGTACCGGTTGCTGTGCTGCTTTGGCCTGATGCTTCACTTGCCGAACCGGTCGCAGTGCTACTTCCTCCTGTAGCCCGTGCCGCCATCCCCAGCGCACTGTCTCTGTCGCCATCGGCAAAGGAGTCGTTGCCTAGAGCCAAGCTTTTAGAACCCAATGCCCTTGCACCGAAAAAACTACCGGTACCAATCGCGATAGAATCATCGCCTGTAGCTCTACTGAACGCTCCAACCGCGGAACTTCGGACACCGGATGCCTGACTGCTACTCCCTGCCGCTGTGCTGCGTTCTCCAGTTGCCTGACTTCTATATCCCGTCGCGGTGCTGTTATCGCCCCACGCCCTGGTTCCGAAACCGATTGCGCTGCTCCTCAAGCCCCGCGAGCTGCTGATGGATCCGATGGCGATACTGGAATTGCCATTCGCTTGGGCTCCTGTTCCCAGCGCACTAGTGCTTTCGCCATCAGCAAGAGAATCAGCGCCAACGGCAACGCTTTTAACGCCCAATGCCTTAGCACCAAAACTATCGCCACCAAAACTATCACCACCGATAGCGACAGAATCGGAGCCTGCCGCACTACTATTCCCGCCAATAGAAATGCTGTTTTCACCAGATGCCTGGCTGCGCACCCCCATGGCTGTACTATTTACAGCGGTCGCTTCGCTAAAGGCCCCAACAGCCATACTGTCTCTGGCAGATGCATTGCTAACCGAGCCCAATGCCAGGCTGCTTTCCCCCGATGCGTCACTTAAATTCCCTAAGGCAGCGCTGGATATTCCAGATGCCTGGCTCGAAGCGCCGATAGCCGTGCTGTTGAAGCCTGTTGCTTTGCTAGCATAACCTGTGGCGGTGCTGCTCTCTCTAGACGCCTCGCTACGACTACCTGTCGCCGTGCTGAGCGCCCCGCTGGCATTGCTCAAACTTCCGGTAGCGGTGCTGTACAATTTGCTCGCCTGACTGGAATAGCCTGTAGCAACGCTCCTGTCGCCCGATGCCTCGCTCAAAGAACCCATGGCGGTGCTACCGAAGTTGGTTGCCTGCGCCTCCGTTCCCAGTGCACTGGCATACCAGCTATCAGCAAGTGAGACATTACCGACCGCAATACTTTTGAAGCCAGAGGCTCTTGCCCCCACTCCATCACCGCCGCCATCTGAACCGATTGCGACAGACAGATTACCTGTGGCCTGACTAGCCTCGCCAAAAGCCGAACTTCTTGCACCAGATGCTTGGCTGCCTTCGCCAACGGCTGTACTGCCATCTCCGGATGCCTGACTGAAAGCCCCTATAGCCGTAGCTTTGAAGCCTGCCGCCTGCGCAGAAGACCCAAATGCGCTGGTTTCAATCTGGCTGGCTACTGAATCATTGCCAACCGCCGTCGAGTCCGGCCCAGAAGCGACGGCTCCATCTGTATCAGCATCATTTCCATCTTCGCCGATGGCAACCGAACGATCACCTATGCTGCGTGCATCCTTGCCAATCGCAACCGAGCCTGTGCCCGTCGCCTGTGCACCACCGCCAAGTGCGGTAGAGCCCGATGCGATCGCGCCCAGGCCGATGGCCACGGCCCGTTCGCTGCTCGCCGCAGCGTCGTTACCAAGCGCAATGGCACCAGTAGCCGATGCGACAGCCCCTTTGCCGTCAAGATCGGTGTCTGCCCCAATTGCAATACTGCTATCGCTCGCGGCATCGCTGAAAACACCCATGGCGACACTGGCATCGCCAGATGCCTTACTGAGAACCCCGTTTGCGGTACTATTTGCCCCTGTGGCTTCGCTCAGATGGCCGGTTGCGGTGCCGCGTTCTCCACTGGCATTGCTGTAACTTCCGATCGCGGTACTGTTCCCGCCTCTTGCGGAACTGAGCGATCCGGTTGCGGTGCTATTCCCCCCGGATGCGGTGCTGTAAGACCCCGTCGCCGTGCTGTTATTACCACTTGCGGTGGCCAAAGATCCGGTTGCGGTACTGACATTGCCCGTTGCATTACTAAAGGAACCAGTGGCCGTGCTGTTACTGGTGGTAGCCTGAGCGCTCGCCCCCATTGCATTGCTCGCATTTCCGGTTGCCGATGCATTAACGCCGCACGCCATGCTGTTATCCTGATCATCCGAATTGGCTCCGCCATCATTATCGGTGCCTGGATCGACCTCTCCATTATTGTTGCGATCAATTAGGCAGGTTTCTGCCGATGCTGGAGTGGCACAGGCCAAAGCGATGATGCTGGTAGCAGTAAGAAAAGTCGGACGAAGCAGATTGGAAGGTTGATGCATGATGGATTCCTCTGAATGAGAGTCATTAAACACCGAAATGGCCAACACCCGCTTTTGGATGTCGGTTCTATTCACGATGATGAAATGTGTTGACTGATTGCGCCCCAACTGAGCGGTGATCGCAATATCCGCAGAAACAGCTATGCTCTGGTTATGAAACAGGAACCCTGATCAGAACGCCGGTATCATCCGACATTCACTCGTTTCGAAAAGCTGCCCCTCTTACCCCGAATGTGACACCAACACGATGTAGTTGGTAAAGCTTTGTTCTGGCGTTAATGCATGCCCCACCCTCCCTCGTAAATATATGTAACGTGATGTATATCGTTTCTGCAAAGAAATGTCCGTTATGGATTCAAATTTGTCCGAAACTGATAAATAATTAGCCGCGATTCTTTAGCTATTCAAAGTGCGACAAGCTCGGCAAAACGCTTTCCTACAATATACCCGATAGACTATATTTGAACTTTTCAACCTCCGCCGATGCTTAAACTGATTTGCGCAGGCAGCGGTGGTGAGCGGGCGAAAAACTGAAGGAAAGAAATCATGTGTGATTTGTGTGAACTTTGAAGAGCAAGGGGCTAGGTCGAGGCGTGTGTGATATGTGTGAACTTTGGACGTTTGCTGGAGCTTGGCACAAGCGCATTGCATTCCCCTTCCGCTCGCCTAATGTGCCGACGATCGGGATATAGCCACCATCAAACCGGAGACCAGATTGTCACAACATGATCGTCAACTTCCCTTGGTGGCTGACTTATATGGCGAGCTGCAGCTTGCCGAACCCACGCAGAAAAAGACATTTTTGTCTCACTTACCCGGCCTTATGCTGGTCGCTGTTGTTTCGCTGGCTGCGCTCTGGCTTAGTGAACATTATGGTCCGCCCGCCATATTGATGGGACTGTTGCTGGGCCTTGCGCTTAGCTTTGTGAATGCCGACAAGCGCCTGTCAACGGGGCTGGATTTCTCATCGCAAACTTTGTTGCGCATCGGCATCGTATTGATCGGCATGCGGATCAGCTTTGCCGAAATAGGCAGCCTGGGCATTATCCCTTTTGTTGCACTGATTGCTATCATGACGATTGTCATATTCACCGGCATCATCGCAGCCAGATTGTTCAAGCTTGATCCGCTTTTTGGTCTGCTGGCCGGCGGAGCGACAGCGATATGCGGCGCTTCCGCTGCACTGGCGCTGTGGAGTATCATTGGCACCAAGAGGATAGATCAGTCGCGCTTCACTATCGTTCTGCTCGGGACAACGATCGCCAGCGCCTTTGCCATGACCTTCTATCCCGCCATTGCAGGCTTTCTGAACCTGAATGATAAACAAGCAGGCTTCTTAATCGGCGCGTCTATTCATGATGTGGCTCAAGCCATAGGGGGCGGATTTTCCTATTCTCCCGAAGCCGGAGAGGTTGCAACTGTGGTAAAACTCTCCCGCGTGACGCTGCTTGCGCCCGTTTTGATTATCGTCTCGATGGTGCTTCAGAAAATGGCTGTGAAGGACACCGACCCGACATCACGCAAAATTGGCCTTCGTCAGGGCATGCCCTGGTTCATCATCGGGTTCATCATGCTGGTGGCTCTAAACAGCCTGGTAGCCCTGCCCTCTTCTCTGGTTGATGCAGGCAACCGGCTGGCCAGCACCTTGTTGCTGTTTGCCGTGGTGGCAGCCGCGATAAAATCCAATCTGGCCGGATTGATGTCACATGGCTGGCATTGCTTTGCGCCGGTCATCATGACAACGGCGATGGCGTTCTTGCTCTCGATGCTCGCCATTCAATTATTGTAAGCTGGGAACTGGCACCAGATTCCAATTATTTTCTGTTTTTTATCAAATAAGAGGGAATATTTTCTATAACGACACTGTCTGCACGTAAATTTGGCAAAGATTTTGTCGCTGGATCAACTATTACCCTATCTGAGATTAAATCAGGAGCAGACATGAAGCTTTTTACCGAACATCCGAAAACAGTTGGGGAAACCTATGCCGAACATTTCATGATGGCCTCTAGCTTTGGCATTCCAATGATGGCCGCTGGCTTTGCCTGTCTTTTGCACGGTATTTTTCCATTTCTCTTTGAAAAAACCGGCAGCAACCTAGTGAAAAAGCTCTATGATCGAATGGTCACTAACCGGGTAAAAGCCGAAAATCGCAGCGCTACCGAGCATGAATTGGAATGGTGTATCTGAGGATCAAGCCATTTAGGCCGGATGAAAGTCAGCCAGCTCTTGCATTGTAGGAAAAACTTCGCCATAGGCCGCGCTTCTCGGCGATTCCTTCAAAAGAATCACGGGAAAGAGAAGAAAGCCGGAGGGGCGTGTCTGCATGGTGCGGCGTCAGCGATCGGTAACATGAAGGAAATCAAGCATGCCGCATTATGAGCATGTCTTCCTCGCGCGTCAGGACTTGAGCCAATCTCAGGTCGATAGTCTCGCTCAGGAAGCTACAAAAATTGTTGAAGCCAATGAAGGCAAAGTCGTTTTGACGGAAACCTGGGGCCTGCGTACGCTGGCCTACAAGGTTCAGAAAAACCGCAAAGCCCATTACGTGATGCTGCGTCTCGATGCGCCAACCAACGTGATTGCCGAATTGGAACGTCAGACCCGTATCAACGAAGACGTGATCCGTTTTCTGACCATCCGCGTCGACGAGCATGAAGAAGGCCCGTCAGTCATGATGCGCAAGCCAGACCGTGACTCACGCCGTGGTGGCGGAGATCGTGGTGGTGACCGCCCTCGCCGTGAGCGCGACGACAGTTAAGCTAGAAAAGGAGTAATAAACATGGGACGTCCATTTTTCCGTCGCCGCAAAAGCTGCCCCTTTTCCGGCAAGAACGCACAACCCATCGACTATAAAGATGTAAAAATGCTGCAGGGATATATTTCCGAGCGCGGCAAGATCGTACCTAGTCGTATCACCGCAGTTTCCGCCAAGAAGCAGCGCGAATTGTCCAAGGCAATTAAACGCGCCCGCCATCTCGGCCTGCTGCCTTATCTCGTGAAATAGGAGCAAGAGACATGGATATTATTTTGCTCGAACGAGTCGAAAAACTGGGCGGCATTGGCGATGTCGTAACCGTGAAAAACGGTTATGCGCGCAACTATCTGCTGCCTAACAAGAAAGCCTTGCGCGCCAACGACGCGAACAAGAAGGTTTTCGAAGCCAATCGTGCGCAGATTGAAGCGGACAATGAAGCGAAGCGCAAAGATGCTGAAAAGGCATCCGGCAATGTTGATGGCAAACAGATCGTATTGATCCGCGCCTCTTCCGCCAGCGGCCAGCTTTATGGTTCGGTTTCGGTTCGCGACATTGTCGAAACGCTCAATGCCGATGGCGCCCATGTTGAAAAAAGCATGGTCATCCTCGAAAAACCAATCAAGACGCTTGGTGTTTTCGACGTTCGCATCCGGTTGCACCCTGAAGTGTCTGTCACCGTCGAGGTCAATGTGGCTCGCTCTGACGATGAAGCTGAACTGCAGAAAGACGGCATCGACGTGATCGCCCAGATGTTTGAAGAAGAGCAGGCTGAACTGGCTGCTGCGGCTTTGGCACCGGAAAGCGAAGATGACGGTGAAGAAGAAGCGGCTGATACCGAAGAAGCTTCTGATGAAGCGGCTTCAGAGGAAACAGCTGAAGAATCAGAAGAAAGCACCGAAGACAAAGAATAATATTTGTCTGCAAGTGATTGAAAAGCCCGAAGCTGGTGCGTTACAGAGTAACAATCCGCCTTCGGGCTTTTTCATAGGATTGAGGGCATATTGACCAATAGCTGGCAAAATCAGTTTTCTCAGGATGCTCGGCTCCTGCCGCATCTGGTGGATCTGCCCAAGGATCAGGTGCTGTTATCGCATTTGACCGAAGAAGATTATCGCAAGGCCAGTTTCCTCGACCAGCGCATCATTACTCCGCAATTGCGACGACAGCTGGTTCCATGGTCGGAGCTGTCAGCGGTCAATCTGCCTCAAAGTTCCAAGCCGCAGTATATTTTTCACATCGGGCATGTCGGATCGACATTGCTTTCACGTCTGCTTGGGGAGATCGACACAGTATTCGCGCTTCGCGAGCCGCAACTTCTGAGGACCCTGTGCGAGATTTCCCAGATACGGGACGAACCGGACAGCCCATGGTCACCGGAATCCTATGAGCGGCGCTTTTCGGAATCCGTGCGTTGGTTGTCACGGTCATTTCATCCTCAACAACAGGTTATGATCAAAGCCAGCAGCTTCGTGAGTGAATTGGCGCCAGAACTATTGGCTGAAGAGACCGACGCGTTATTCCTGTATGCCCCGCTCGACCGCTATATCCCCACGATATTGGCCGGCGAAGCATCCGTGCAGGAAACCCATATGATGGCGGGTGCACGATTGAAGCGGCTGACCCGTCACCTCGGCAAAGCCCCTGCCCGACTATGGGAACTAACGCTGGCCCAGCGCGTCGCAATGAGCTGGATGAGCGAGTTGGTAACCCTGTTCGCGGCACAGAAAACCAACCCTTCCGCCGATATTTTATGGATGGACTTCGAGGCCTTTCTGCAATCACCTGAAGAGCAATTAATGAATGCAGCCGCCCATTTCAAACAGGACTTACTTGCACAAAGGGCGACAGAATTAATATCCAGCCCCATCATGTCATCCTATTCCAAAGCACCGGAACATGATTATAGTCCTGATTTAAGGCAAGAACTGCTCAAAGAAGCAAATGAGAAACACGCCGCCGATATCCGCGCGGCGATATTGTGGGTAGAAAAAATTGCGGCCGCACATCCCTTGGTTGGCGAAGCGATACAATGGATTGAAACGAGAAAAACATGTTCAAACAGCTAAAAATACTGGATCAGAACCAAGTCAACGAGGTCAAAAAAATAGCGGCGCGCGCGCAATTTGTGGATGGGAAAATCAGCAACCCCCATTCAAAAGTGAAGAATAATCTCCAGCTGCATGACCTCGAGGCCTATAACAAGACATCGAAAATCCTTCACGACGCCCTGATGTCAAATCCGGAATTTACCGACTTCGCTTTCCCTGAAAAAATCGCGCCACCGCTGATCACCCGTTATCAGCCAGGCATGCAATATGGTCTTCATGCGGACAGCGCTATCATCCCCCTTCCCGACGGCCCTATTCGATCGGACATTAGCTGCACAATCTTCCTGAGCGGTCCCAACGATAGTAAAGGCGGCGCTTTGCATGTGACTCAGGGCGAAGCCGGAATGCGCTTCAAGGGACTTCCGGGCACTGCTATTGTCTATCCCTCCCATACGCTTCATGAAGTCGAGCCCATCTCTGAAGGCGAACGCATTGTTGCCATCACCTTCATTCAGAGCAAAGTGCGCGATGTTATGAAGCGCAATTTGCTTTATGAATTGAACGAAGTTGCCGCTCTTGAAGGGCTGAACATGAAAGACGAGAATTACATGCGCATGCAAGCGTTGCAATATAATCTCATGCGTATGTGGATGGATTGACGGGCTTAATATCCCATCAAGCTCATAACTTCTTTGCGGCTACGAGCATCGTCGAGGAAGCAGCCCAATAGACGACTAGTCGTCATACCAACTCCCGGCGTGCGTACACCGCGCGCCGTCATGCAGCTGTGACTGGCTTCGACCACTACAGCAACGCCATGGGGCTTCAAGTTATCCCAAATGCATTGAGCAACCTCCGCCGTCAGGCGTTCCTGAACCTGTAGGCGCCGTGCAAAACCGTGCAACACGCGCGCCAGCTTCGATATCCCGACAACCCGGTCTGTTGGCATATAGGCGATACTGGCCTTGCCAATAATCGGTGCCATATGATGTTCACAATGCGAGTGAAACGGAATGTCTTTGAGCAGCACCAACTCATCATATCCGCCGACTTCTTCAAACGTTCGTGCCAAATGTATGGCAGGGTTTTCCTGGTAGCCTTCGCAATATTCTTTCCAAGCGCGCGCCACACGTTTCGGGGTGTCGAGCAGGCCTTCGCGCTCTGGATCTTCACCGGACCAACGCAAAAGGGTCTTCACCGCTTCCTGCACTTCATCTGGCACAGGTATTTTGGCTGCTTCACGAGCAGCAAGGGCATCTTCAAAAGTGTCAGAATAGTCGGCCAAAAGGCAATCCTTTACGCAAGTTAAGCACACATAATGCCAATAACTTAGGCTTCCCTGAACCCCAGTACAAGTGCACGTAGTGCCGTATCATCCATTGAAGGGAAAAATGGCGCGCCCGGGAAGATTCGAACTCCCGACCCCTTGATTCGTAGTCAAGTACTCTATCCAGCTGAGCTACGGGCGCGCATTGAAGGCCGTCAGATAGGGGCAGATGGCCCCGCTGGCAAGCCATTTTATATGTTTTTCTATCCTCTTTTCGCAAGCGCCGCCTGAGCCGCAGCCAACCGCGCTATTGGCACCCGATATGGGGATGCACTGACATAGTCCAAACCGGTTTCCTCGCAGAACGCGATTGATGCCGGGTCGCCACCATGTTCACCGCAAATACCGAGTTTAATGTCGCCTCGCGTTGCCCTGCCCCGCTCTGCGGCCAGTTCGATCAACTGCCCGACACCTTCCACATCGAGACTAACGAACGGATCGCGTGGGAAAATGCCTTTATCAACATATTGGGTGAGGAAACGTCCAGCGTCATCACGAGACACGCCTAAAGTAGTTTGGGTTAAGTCATTGGTTCCAAAGCTGAAAAACTCGCCGTGCTCAGCGATTTTCCCGGCCATCAAGGAAGCGCGAGGCAGCTCGATCATGGTGCCGACCAGATATTCGATGCGGCGGCCTTTCTCAGCAAAGACCTCTTCCGCCATCCGGTCGACGGCATCTTTCATCAACTCCAGTTCGCGGGCCGTAGCTACCAACGGTATCATGACCTCTGGAATGGGCGCTTCACCGCTAGATTCGGCGATTTCACAGGCCGCTTCGAATATCGCGCGCGCCTGCATTTCGTAGATTTCGGGATAGGTCACACCAAGCCGGCAACCGCGATGGCCGAGCATCGGGTTAAACTCGTGCAGTTCATTGGCACGCTGTTTCAGCGTTTCCACACCGACATCTGCCGCGGCTGCCACTTCCTCAAATTCTGACTGATGATGCGGCAAAAATTCGTGCAATGGCGGATCGAGCAAGCGGATAGTCACCGGCAGTCCGACCATGACTTCGAATATCTGGCGGAAATCCTCGCGTTGCTCGGGCAATAGTTTCGCCAAAGCTTCCCGCCTGCCCGCTTCATTGGCGGCGAGGATCATCTGGCGAACGGCCGTGATCCGCGAGGTTTCGAAAAACATATGTTCGGTGCGGCACAGGCCGATACCTTCGGCGCCGAAGTCCCGAGCAACCTTACAATCCTGCGGCGTTTCGGCATTGGTGCGAACGCCCAGACGGCGGACTTTATCGGCCCATTCCATCAGGACGCCAAAATCGCCTACCAGTTCGGGCTGGATCGTCTTCACGCGCCCCGCCATCACCTGACCATTGCTGCCGTCGATAGTCAGCGTGTCGCCTTCTTTCAGCTCACGATCCCCGATTTTCAGCAGTTTTGTCTCATTATTGATACTCAGCCCGCCGGCACCGGAAACACAGGGACGACCCATGCCCCGCGCCACCACGGCGGCATGTGACGTCATACCGCCACGGGCTGTCAAAATGCCTTTGGCAGCGTGCATGCCGTGAATATCTTCCGGCGAGGTCTCTACCCGCACCAATATCACGTCATCGCCCATTTCCGTGCGGTGTTCGGCGGTGTCGGAGTCGAACACGATGATCCCGCAAGCCGCGCCGGGAGAGGCCGGCAGACCGGTGGTCAGCACGTCGCGCTTGGCATCGGGATCGAGCGTTGGATGGAGCAACTGGTCCAAAGCCATGGGATCGACCCGCGCCACCGCTTCTTCTTCGGTAATCAGGCCGTCATTCGCCATATCCACCGCGATTTTCAGCGCCGCCTTGGCGGTCCGTTTGCCCGCGCGGGTCTGCAGCATCCACAATTTGCCGCGTTCGACGGTAAATTCGATATCCTGCATATCGCGATAATGGCGCTCGAGCAGATCGAAAACATTAGTCAGTTCCCCATAAGTTTCCGACATCGCCTCTTCCATGGAAAGCGGCTTGGCATTGGCCTCCTCACGCGCGGCTTTGGAGAGATATTGCGGCGTGCGGATGCCCGCGACGACATCCTCGCCCTGCGCATTGATCAGCCATTCGCCATAATAGGCACTGTCACCGGTTGACGGGTTGCGGGTAAAGGCCACACCGGTTGCCGATGTCTCGCCCATATTGCCGAAAACCATCGCCTGTACGTTGACAGCCGTGCCCCATTCGGCGGGAATGTCGTTGAGCCGGCGATAGACCTTGGCCCGCTCTGCCTGCCAGCTGCCAAAAACGGCGCTGACTGCGCCCCAGAGCTGGTCATTCACATCTTGCGGAAAAGGCTTTCCCCATTGCTCTTCCACAAGGCCCTTATATTCGGCCACCAGCGCCTTCCAATGCTGAGACTCCATCTCAGTATCCGTGAAGAAGCCATTATCTTCCTTGGCTATTTCCAGTGCTTCCTCGAATGAATCATGATCCAGCTGCAGCACCACATCGGAGTACATCTGGATGAACCGGCGATAGCTGTCCCAGGCGAAACGCTCGTCACCAGAGGTTTTCGCCAGACCTTCTACGGTTTCGTCATTCAGGCCGAGGTTGAGTACCGTGTCCATCATGCCTGGCATGGACGCCCGCGCGCCGGAACGGACGGATACGAGCAGTGGATCAGCGGCATCACCAAATGTCTTGCCAGTGATCTTTTCGATATGCGCTACGCCCTGCTTCACCTCCTCGGTCAGGCTGTCAGGATATACCCCGCCTTCATTCATGAAACGCGTGCACATTTCGGTTGAGATGGTGAAACCTGGAGGCACTGGCAGGCCGATATTGGCCATTTCCGCGAGATTGGCACCTTTACCGCCCAGCAGGTTACGGGCTTCGGTGCTGTCGGTTGGCGCGCCGTCTGCGTCTACTCCACCACCAAAACGATATACATATTGGGTCATTTTATGATCCACTCCGCAATTTTACGGTTTCAAAGTTCACACGGTTCACAGGGTATTTTTTGACCGTCATGTCGAGCATGTCCTGATCTCTTCCAGACCCGGCGTAATTCCAAAGTTCACACACATCACAGGGCTCTTCTCGCTCAAATTAGCCCCCAACGGTGCTCCGCACTTGATGCGGAGCCTAGGATGGCTGTCACGCTCTTCTACTCTGGGCTCCGCATCAAGTGCGGAGCACAAACCACCGAATAACTTTTGACGTGGCCTTTTCCCAAAGTTCACACAATTCACAGACTGTTGATCGCCAGTCACATCAGCCCTCGATCTTCGAAAAATCAGCAACCTGATGCACCGCCGCGCGAAAACGGGCCAGCAGAGCAAGCCGCGCCTCCCTTTTGTCCGCATCGCTGTCATTCACAGTTACATCCTCGAAAAACTGGTCAATCGGCGCGCGCAGATTGGCCAGTGCGGTCATCGCTTTTTCAAACTCTTCCGCTTCAATGGCGGCGGTTACATCCGGCTGCGCGGCGTCCAGCGCGTCGATCAGTGCCTTTTCGGCTTTTTCGGGCGTGTAGGAAAGCGGTTTTGTGTCGCTTTGCTCCGCTTTTTCCTTCTTCAAGATGTTCGAAGCGCGTTTGTAGCCGGCAAGCAAGTTTTCGCCGTCCGATGTCTCGACAAAAGCCTGCAAAGCCTTCACACGAGCCAACAGTCGAACCAAATCATCCTCTCCATCCAACACCGCATCGATAAGGTCATGTGGAACACCGACTTCGCGCTGCTGTACTTTAAGGCGCTCATGTAGAAATTCTATCAACTCTTCACCCGAAATTCCGGCAAAATATTGATATAAATTTATCCTCAAATTATTCGTCAAGATCAGACGGATCATTCCGAGAGCTGCGCGACGCAAAGCGAAAGGATCTTTTGAGCCAGTCGGCTTTTCGTCAATTCCGAAGAAACCGATCAAAGTCTCCCATTTATCCGCCAAACTCACCGCCACGGTCACCGGATCGGTCGGCACCTCGTCGCCCTGCCCAACCGGTTTGTAATGGTCACGGATCGCGTTCGCGACTGCCTTGGACTTGCCTTGTTTCTCTGCATAATAGCCGCCCATCAGACCTTGCAGGTCGGGGAACTCGCCCACCATTTCGGTGACGAGATCGGCTTTGCAGAGACGTGCGGCCTCAGACACTTCCCTATGAAATGTATCGCCGGGGCTGGACTGGTCAAAACCATTCCCTTCTAAAGAAACCAACCACTCGGCCAACTTGGCCACACGCTCTACCTTGTCGGCAACCGTTCCCAGTTTTTCATGGAACACAATGTTGCTCAATTTCTTGGCATGATCTTCCAGCGCCGTCTTCTGGTCAAGCTCCCAGAAGAATTTGGCGTCGGAAAGCCTTGCCGCCAGCACTTTTTCATTGCCCGCTGCAATTGCCTTGCCGCCGTCGGTGGCGTCAATATTGGCGGTGCAGATGAAATTCGGTGCCAGGTTCCCCTCCCGTTTACGGGAGGGGTTAGGGGTGGGATGGCCTGCTGTTTCAGGCCCACCCCCGGCCCCTCCCGCGAGCGGGAGGGGGGTACGGCAAATGAAATATTTCTGATTCACCCGGGCGGTGAGCTGGATAACCTCTTCCGGCACATCCAGAAACGCCGGATCAAAACCGCCCAGCAAAGGCACAGGCCATTCGGTCAGCCCGGCATTTTCGATTACCAGACCTTCATCGGCAACAAGCTCAAGCCCGCCGTCCGCTGCCGCCTTGGCTGCACCCTCGCGTACAATCGCTTCGCGTTCGGTTTGATCGACCAGCACATGGCAAGCGCGCAGCTTTTCGGCATAATCACCGGCATTGCCGATCGTTACCACTCCGTCATGGTGGAAGCGGTGGCCGACGGTTTCATAGCCAGACGTCACACCGTCAATTTCGCATTCCACCAGAACATCGCCCAATATTGCGACAATGCCAGACAACGGCCGCACCCAGCGCAGGCTTTCGGTCGACAGGCTCGCATCGCCCCAGCGCATCGATTTGGGCCATGGGAAGGCTTTTATGATCGCGGGGATAGCTTCCGAAAGAACGTCTTTGGTATCGCGGCCCGGTTTGTTGATCACGGCAAAATAGGTCGCCCGGCCCTTGACGTCACGAACCTCCAGCTGATCGCGGGTCACGCCATTTTTGCGGCAGAAGCCATCAACCGCCTGATCCGGCGCGCCTTCCGGTGGCCCCTTGGCTTCTTCGCTCACCGCTTCGGTCTGATCCGGCAGGTCCTTTGCAATCAGCGCAAGCCGCCTTGGCGTCGAGTAAACGATGACATCCGCGGCTTTCAGGCCTGCATCGTTCAGTTGCGCGACAAACAAGCGTTCGAGATCCGCACGCGCCTTGGCCTGCATGCGGGCGGGAATTTCTTCGGAGAGCAGTTCGAGGAGGAAATCAGCCATTATGCCGCCCACCCGTTCTTGGCCATATAGGCTTCACAGCTGCCCTTGGCGAGATCGCGGACGCGGCCCATATAGCTGGCCCGTTCCTGAACAGAGATCACGCCGCGTGCCTGCAAAAGGTTGAACACATGGCTCGCCTTGATCGCTTGTTCATAGGCCGGAATAGGTAGTTTTGCCTCGAGACAGTTTTCGCATTCGCCCACCGCTTTGTTGAACAGGTCAAACAGCGTTTCGGTATTGGCGACTTCGAAATTCCATTCCGACATCTGCTTCTCATTATCTAGGAAGATATCGCCGTAACTGACTCCAGCACCGTTATAATCCAGATCGTAGATGCTATCGACACCCTGAATATACATGGCGAGCCGTTCGAGCCCGTAGGTCAGTTCGCCGGCCACTGGCTTGCAGTCAAAACCGCCCATTTGCTGGAAATAGGTGAACTGCGTCACCTCCATGCCGTCGCACCAGACTTCCCAGCCCAGACCCCAGGCACCTAAGGTCGGGCTTTCCCAGTCATCCTCGACAAAGCGAATGTCGTGGAGCATCGGATCAATGCCGATGGCGGTCAGGCTGTCGAGATAAAGCTGCTGGATATCCGGCGGCGAAGGTTTCAGGATCACCTGATATTGGTAATAATGCTGCAGCCGGTTCGGGTTTTCGCCATAGCGGCCATCGGTAGGCCGACGGCAAGGCTGCACAAACGCGGCATTCCAGGGATCGGGACCAAGCGCACGCAAAGTTGTTGCCGTGTGGAACGTGCCAGCGCCCATTTCCATGTCATAGGGCTGCAGGATTGCACAGCCCTGCTCACTCCAATAATCGTGGAGTTTTAGGATGATCTGCTGGAAGCTGAGGGGCTTCTGTTCGGTCAAGATGATAGCTTTCTTCGCGAGTGCAATATAGTCGGCCACGCTTTGGCTTATGGTGCCTCACTGGTCAAGAACCCATATCCATAAATGCGGAAAGTGCTCCTTTTAAGACTAACGATATTGACCCCGCATTCGGTATATATATACCAACCAGTGCCTATGATTAGACCCCTGCCAGCATCGCCCTACATTCTCACTTTATTTGCGCTTATCGCAGCCGCTTTCCTAGTAAGCCCCGGAAGGGCGCAAGAGTCTGCAGCTCAAGAAGCAGCTGAGGCGGCAGCCGAGGCTGTGGAAGCAGCATTGGAAACACCGCCCGAGCTGGCGCGCGATGAGTCGCCCATCACTAAGCGTGAAAAACGGCGTCAGGACCGTGTAGCCGCGTTTGCGTTCGCGCCCAGCCCGGCTCTTTGGAAAATCACCAAGGCAGAATCGACCGTCTATATTTTCGGGGCCACAAACCGCCTTCCCAGTCAGTTGAAATGGGAGAGCAAAGCCTTCACTGAAGCACTTGCCAGTGCCAACAAAGTCTATTTCGAAACGTCGCATTTTGATCGTTCAAACCGGGATGCGCGAAGGCAAAGTGAACGGCAAACATTCCGCAAGATAATCCGCCATGACCGCGATTTTGTGGAGGAACGCTTTGCACCCGGTCTGTTTGACCAGATCAAAGATGATATGAAGATGGACTTTCTGGTAATTGGCGATTTCATGCCAACATGGTTTTTGGTCGCATTTATCGCCGAGACTGACCACATGTTTCAGCCAACGCGCGGTAATCGTTATCTCGACTATAAAATCAGACGGACGATCACAGAAAGCGAGCTTATAATCAGCAGCTTGGAAGATCCTTCTCATTTGGTAGATCTTTTGAACATGGTCGATGAGAAGACACAGCGAAAATGGCTCAATGATTTTGTCCGGGCCGAACTCGCAGTGGACAAATCCGAGCGATACGCAACCAGGAAACGCGGCAACAATGGCGCAACAAGTCCGCTATCTGCACGAGAACAGCGGGCTATTGACTGGGCCAAGGGCAAAGCGCCTGAAGCTGTGGCAATGATGCCTCCCGGATTGCGAGATTTTGAAAATCACATCCGTAATGACCGTATGAAAAGATGGCCCGATAAAATAAGCGCAATGCTTGATGACGGTGGAACCAGCTTGGTTGTCGTCAATCAGGAATATCTGTTCGGCGAAAACAACCTGAGATCAGCGCTTAAAAGCAAAGGATATGAACTGGAGCGCGTACAATAGAAAGGTCTAGTGCACGCTAGCCACAGCTTTGACCGTCACCGGTATAGCATTCAAAACCGCATTGCCTGACAAAGGATCGAAGGCTTCTGGATCCGTCAGATCATTTATGGAAACACCTGGATTTTCCTGCGCAACAGCCAATTTTACGCCCTCGCGTCCATGGCCAAATCCGTGGGGGATGGACACCACACCCGCCATGACGTCATCCGTTACCTCGACGACAATATCCACACTGTTTACGCGGCTGGTAACCGTTGCGATGTCGCCATTTTCCAAGCCCTGACTGGCCGCGTCGTCTGGATGAATCATCAATGTGCAACGATTGGGCCCCTTTGCCAAACGTCTGGAATTGTGCAGCCAGCTATTATTCTGTCGGACATGGCGCCGGCCTATCAGTCGTAGGCTATCTGGCTGCTCATTATGGAGCGCCGATCCAAAGCGTTCTAGTTCAGCCAGAAAGTCGGGATGAGCGCATTGAATCTGCTTATCTTCGGTCATCAACCGATCAGCCATGCACGGACGCAAAGCGCCCAGGTCGATGCCATTGGGCGCAGCTTCTACCTCCGCCAGGGTCAGGCCAGCGGGAGAGCTCTGCAACATATTATCGAGCACATCGCGCGGCTCGCGAATATTCGGGACGTCCTGTCCATCGGTTGCCAATATCTCGCGCGCCAGTTCCGCAATAATTTCCCAATCGGCCTTCTCGCCTTCGGGAATGTCAAAGATTGCAGGCGAATAGCTGGCATAGTTGCGGATGGCCAAAGGGCCGAAAAAGAACGGATAATGGTCTTTCTCCAGCGGCCCGCAGGGCGGCAGGATATAATCGGCATGGCAGCTTGTTTCTGTGACATACATGTCAAATGATACCATCAGATCGAGCTTTTCCAGCGCCCGATCCAGCTTCGCTCCATCCGGTGAAGACAGCACAGGATTGCCGGTGATCACGAACAGGCTTCTGATGCGCTCTTCATCTTCACGCAGCAATTCATCAGCCAAGGTGATCGTCGGCAGTTCGCCCATGATGACCGGCATTTCACCGCGGACAGTTTCGACGGTCCGCACCGATCCCCTGCCCACCAGATTGATTGTATCGAGCGCTGGTTCGGCCACCATTGTGCCGCCTTCACGGTCGAGATTGCCAGTCGCGATATTGATTACCTGTATCAGCCACTGGTTGAGCGTCCCAAATTCACAAACCGACACGCCCATGCGGCCATAGATCGCCGCTGGCTGGTCGGCGGCTAATTGGGTTGCGATATCCTGGATATCCTCGACTGATATGCCGCAATATGCCGCAAGTTGGTCCATATCAAACCCGGCGATTGCGGGCTCTATCGCACTCCAGCTGTCGTCCATGATATCTTGAATGCGCGCAATATCGGCAAGACCATTGTCAAAGACAGACTTTAGGATACCGATCAGCAAAGCAGTATCAGTGCCGGGTTTCACAAAATGATGGGCATCGGCCAGTTTGGCTGTCTCTGTCCGGCGCGGGTCAACGACGATCAGCTTGCCATCGCGCGCCTGCATTTCTTTCACACGCTTTTTGAAATCCGGAACTGTCCAGATGCTGCCATTTGATGCTGCGGGATTTCCGCCGATGATTACGAGATATTGACAGCGATCTATATCGGGTACCGGGGCCAGGCTGACATGGCCGTACATGCGATATTGCACAACATGATGGGGGATCTGGTCCAGCGTGGAGGCCGAATAGATATTTTTCAGCCCGATCGCCCGGCGGAGCGTGCTGACCTGGGTTGAGATTCCATAATCATGTGCGCTCGGATTGCCCATATACATGGCTGGTTTGGCGCCCGCCTGTTTCAGGTCTTTCAGCTTCGTTGCAATTTCCTGAAACGCGGTTTCCCAACCAATTTCCTGCCACGCCCCATCCACTTTTTTCAGCGGCTTATGCAGGCGGTCCGGATCATCTTGCAAATCCGCGATAGCCGTTCCTTTCGGGCAGATATGCCCGCGGCTCAACACGTGATCCGGATTGCCTCTTATCGAGAGTATGTCACGCCCTTCAACCTCCACCAGCAAACCGCAATTGGCTTCGCATATATGACAGGTACGGGCATGAACTTGGCTCATCTCTATTCTCCTAATTTAACTGAGCGATTAGCAGACTCTTCAAGCGATGACTACCGGCGGCATGTCCTTTTTGCCAAATTGTATGTCACTAGGCTTTCAGTAATGATTGCCGGATTAAGACAGACACCCTAACAGGTCATCTGACCTTATAGTTGAAATGGAAAAAATTGATGCTCCGCCGCTGGTTTTCTGCTCTGCTCTTCTTGCCTCTCACTCTGGGATTGGCATCCTGCCAACCAGAGCCGCCGCAATCCGCGGGAGATACCGCGCCTCAATCTGCTCAAATTGCGATTATACCGGATGATCCTGATCCGGCGCTTTGGGTGCTTAAGGATGAAGACACCACGATTTATCTTTTCGGCACCGTCCATATTTTGAAGCCAGGGCTAAGCTGGTTTGATGAAGCTGTGAAAGACGCATTTGATGCATCGGACGAGCTGGTGATCGAAATGATAGAACCAGAGCCAGCAGAAATGATGAAAATCGTCAATGAAATGGCGATCGATACAACCGGCGTTCCGTTACGCGACAAGCTGACGCCGGAAGATCGGGAAAAATATGAAGCGGCGATGACATCGCTGAATATACCCGTGAACGCATTTGATCCGCTGGACCCGTGGTTTGCCAGTGTCAGCATGTCACTCGTGCCGCTAATGCAAAGCGGCTATGACACCAATAGCGGCGTCGAAGATGCCTTGAATTCCCATGCCAAGGCTCGGAACATGAAGATTGTCGGCCTGGAAACGCCGCGACAACAGCTCGGCTTTTTCGACAATTTGCCGGAAGATGTCCAAATTCGATTCTTGAATTTCAATGTCGATTCAATCGGTGAAATGGCTGATGGTATGGAAAATATGGTCGCCCACTGGGCTAATGCCAATATCGGCGCTCTTGCTGAATTGATGAATGCCGGCCTGGAGGAGAAAATCCTCTACGAAACGCTATTATCCAATCGCAATGCCAATTGGGCAGCCTGGGTTGAAGAGCGTATGAAACAGCCTGGAACCGTCTTCATGGCCGTGGGCGCCGGGCATCTTGCCGGTGATGATAGTCTGCAAGCAATGCTGAAAAAACGAGATTTAAAGGTAAAGCGCATAAAATATTAGATATTTCGACACCGCTATCTTTGCATTTTGAGCGATCATAACCAGATATAGAAAATGACCTTTCTTCGCATAATATTGAGCATGATTGCCGCAGTCAGCTTAACCGCTTGCTCCAACACATCGGAACCGGTCCAGTTGAATACAATGAAGGAAGGCAAACCAGCGCTCTGGAAGGTCACCGGCTCCAAGCCCGAACAGATCGGCACGGCCTATATGTTTGGGACGATCCACATTTTGCCAAAAAATGTGGACTGGCGAACGCCTTTGCTGGAGTCCGCTATGAAGGAATCGGACCGTTTGATTATCGAAGTCCTAGGCCTCGAGGATACGGACAACGCGGCAAAAATATTCGCCAAACTGGCCATCTCTCCCAATCAGCCTGAGATTGAGTCACGCGTAAAGCCTTCGCTGCGCGATGACTTGGATGCCGTGATAGACAAAAGCAACATTCCCGAATTTGCCTTAAACCGGATGGAAAGTTGGGCCGCAGCTTTGTCTTTGGCTTCAGCGCAAACCAATGCGCTTGGCCTTGATTCCAGCGAAGGCGTGGAGAAAAAGCTGGTTGCACAATTTGGTGAATTCAAGAAACCGGTTGAAGGCCTGGAAACGATCGAACAGCAGCTTGGTTATTTCGATAAACTACCTGAATCGCAGCAGCGCGACATGTTGACCAGCGTCGTCGAGGAAGCGGCGGATACGAAAAGCGCCTTTGAAGAGCTTTTCAATGCCTGGATTTCCGGAGATACTGACAAGATTGTCGAACTATCCAACGGCGGGATTTTGGAAGATCCCAAAACCCGGGAAAAACTGTTGGTGGCCCGCAATCAGGACTGGACCGAACAGCTGGACAAAAAACTGCAAAGCCCCGGCATATCATTTGTAGCAGTGGGCGCCGCGCATCTTGTTGGGCCAGACGCTGTTCAGGCCATGCTCGAAAAGCGTGGATATAAGATTGAAAAAATTCAGTAATATTAAGCACAGGGTACATTCATGACATTCTTGTTCGATCGCGAAACCGCGCTTTTCCCGCGCGAAGACAATCAGTTTGTCGCCGAATGTCGCGAGATCTTCCAAAATCCATCAGGCGCAGCTTTCGGTGGCTGGGTAGCTGCCGTTGCGGCACGTGCTGTGGAAGAACATCCCGATTGCGCTGCACCAATTGTGTCTTTGCAAATGTCCTATTTGTCGGCGGTGGCGCCTGGTGAAGTCGACATCAGGATTACGTTGCTTAAATCAGGGGCTTCCACACAGTTTTGGCGTGCCGAACTCTTACAGCGTGGGGCGATCACCAATACGGCGGATATCGTAACCAGCAACCGCAAACCGACTGACATTGATTTTCAGCTCACCCGCCCCGACGCCAACGCTATGGAAAACGGTATCAAGATCGACAACATACCAATGACCCCAAACTGGGTCGCGACCTATGAGCAATATATGGTGCAGGGAAAACCGTTTTCCGACAATGGTTCCCCGGACACCATGACCTGGATAAAGCAGGAAGATGGCCGTCCGATTGATCGAATAAGCATCGTTGCGATCTGTGACACGCCGATGCCCCGGACCTTCTTTCTGTCTGATATTCCGCGGATGGGATCAACGGTTTCAATGTCCACCTATATATATGCAAGCGAGGAAGACATAGCCGCAGCAGGCGCAGATCATTTGCTGCTTCGTGTTTCCGGTGCGACGGTCAGAAACAGTTCAACGGACCAACGGGTCGAGCTCTGGTCAAAAACCGGAACGCTGCTAGCGACAAGCAACCAGATCGGCTTTTTCCGCTAAGGCGATTTAGTCCGCAGTCGGACAGCAATTTGCCTTGCTTTTACGCCAATCTCTGCTTATAGCGCCCCCTTTCCTGCCATGAGCACCCTGGAGGCGTGGCGGAAATATCGTAAAAACCTATTTTTTTGGAGCAACATTATGAGTGATCAGCTGACATTATCAGCCGAGCCTCGCGAACGGGCTGGCAAGGGAGCCTCCCGTGCACTGCGTCGCGAAGGCCGCATCCCCGCCGTGATTTATGGCGATAAGAAAGACCCATTGACGATTCATGTGGAAGAGCGGGAGCTGAACAAACTGCTTGGCACTGGCGTATTCATGAACTCGCTGGTCATGGTAGACGTAAAGGGCGAAAAAAGCCGTACCCTGCCAAAAGATGTTGCTTTTGATCCGGTCACCGACCGTCCATTGCACGTTGACTTTTTCCGCCTGGCAAAAGGCGCGAAGGTACAGGTCAATATTCCAGTTGTATTTATCAACGAAGAAGACTCACCTGGTCTGAAACGTGGCGGCGTGTTGAACGTTGTTCGCTTCGAGCTTGACCTGATGTGTGACGCCGACAAAATTCCCGATCAGATCGAAATCGATGTGACCGGTTTGGAAATTGGTGACTCGATCCACATTTCCCACGTTACCCTGCCTGAAGGTTCGGAAAGCTCGATTACCGATCGTGACTTCACCATTGCCGGTGTAACCGCACCATCCGCACTGAAATCTTCCGAAGATGAAGCTGAAGAAGCCGAAGGTGAAGGCGAAGAGGGTGAAGAAGGCGCTGAAGGCGAAGCAGCTGAAGGCGGCGACGACGAAGGCGGTTCTGAGGACTAGACCTTTTTCCCAAAAACAATGTAACGAAAAACCGTTCATGCTTTGCAATATGCAGCATGGACGGTTTTTTTGTTTGATGAGCTGACCGAAAGGAAAAACAAAATGCAACTTTGGGTCGGCCTGGGTAATCCGGGTGCACAATATGCGCTTCACCGCCATAATGTGGGGTTCATGGTGATCGATGCGTTGGAAGAAGTACATGGCTTCCCTGCCCCCAAACAGAAATTCCAGGGTTGGGCCATTGAAGGGCGCTTAGGTTCTGAGAAACTGTTGCTGCTCAAACCCGCTACATTTATGAATGAAAGCGGCCGCAGTGTTCGTGCGGCCATGGACTTCTATAAACTGGAGCCTGAAGACGTAACCGTCTTTTACGACGAGTTGGATCTCGAACCATTCAAGATCAAGGTGAAGCGCGGCGGAGGTACAGCCGGGCACAATGGCATCAAGTCGCTGGTCGCTCATATTGGCCCCGATTTCCGGCGGGTGCGCATTGGCATTGGCCATCCGGGGCATAAATCGCGCGTTCACGGCCATGTTCTGGGCAATTACAGCAAAGCGGAAATCGATCCGCTTGCCGGAATGCTTGGTGCTATCGCATCAGAAGCCGATTGGCTCGCCAAAGACGATGATGCGCGGTTTATTAGTGATGTCGCCCTGCGGCTGCAGGACGACTAGAGCTCTTTAAAAGCCTGAATTAGCCGTAGCTGACTTTGATTTTCTGACGTCGGCGGATGGCTGAGCCCGTCATGAAAAAACCAAATATCATCATTGCCCATGTTGTCGGCTCTGGCACGGAGCCAAGCAGGTTAAACTGGCTACTGATATCCTGGAACAACGCGCGATGGATCGGCGCTGTGGGATGGACGCCATCAAATGAGAAGATACCTTCACACCCGTTCGCAATTGCAGCCGGACCAGCAAGCTGACATGTAATATCTAACCGCTGCGGTGGGAGTCCAAATGAGCCTGGATCGGTTGCCAAGCGATTGAAAAAGTCGAGATAGCTATAACGGAATAGAGTTGTGTCGCTGGTAAGACTGAGCGCCGCCAATTCCTGTGTCAGATATAGTTCTGCATTCAAGCTCAGCGGATCAGCTACAGGAAAACCGGTCAGCAAAAGATTTCTGGCGCCTATATCATTCAACGCTTGAATTCCCGCCGCATAATCGCGCGCAGACTGACGGATAAACAGATCGGCATCTACAGGATCATCGGGCGCGTTGAAAATGTCATTGCCCCCGAAATTCAGAATATAGAGTCCGTTACGATCCACTTCATTGGCAGGATCAGCGAGATAGCCTGCATAAAGGCCAAGTTGCTCGCCCAGATCGGGCACAAATATATTGGTGTTAGAAGCCCGAGCACCGCCAAATGCGAAATTGGTCCCACCCTGAAGCGAAGCGACAGTAGGCGCACCAAATAGCTCGATGCTCAAAAGATCCGTGTAATCATAACCATTGGTAAAACGGCCATTGAAATAGCCGTCTGCAGGCGAAGCAAACATGCCTCCACTAGCTGTAAAAACATTGCCGGCATCGACGAGACTATCACCAAATATGGTCAGAGACGTAAATTTTTCCGTATCACGTTCAGCATGGGCGGGAACCGCTGTAGCGAGCATTAAACCGCCAGCAATTGCTCCTAGAAATCGAGCTTTCATGATCATTCTCCCCTTATATTATCGTTAATTTTCCTTAACCTGCACCGATTTAAGGAGGAAAGCAATCTCCATGGCATGTTGCCACTGGTAATCACAAAGGAGGCCCGCTATCGAGCACGCTAAATTCCACGGAGTCATAAAATGGGTTTCAAATGCGGTATCGTTGGCCTCCCCAATGTCGGAAAATCAACGCTGTTCAATGCACTGACGGAGACGCAGGCGGCACAAGCAGCCAATTATCCATTCTGTACCATTGAACCCAATGTCGGTCAGGTTGCGGTGCCGGATCCACGTTTGCAGCAAATTGCGAAAATTGCTGGTAGCGCAAAGATCATCGAAACCCAACTCGCCTTTGTTGACATTGCCGGCCTGGTAAAAGGCGCTTCTCAAGGGGAAGGTTTAGGCAATCAGTTCCTCGGCAACATCCGTGAAGTCGATGCCATTGTCCATGTTTTGCGCTGTTTTGAAGATGATGACATTCAGCATGTATCCAACAAGGTCGATCCGATTTCAGACGCGGAAGTGGTCGAAACCGAATTGTTGCTCGCCGATCTCGAAAGCCTGGAAAAGCGCGTACCCGCCTTTGAAAAGAAGGCGACCAGTGGCGATAAAGATGCCAAGATTGCCGCCAGTGTTCTGGGCCAGACACTGGAGTTGTTGCGCGATGGCAAGCCCGCACGGTTGACTCAGCCCAATGATGATGAAGAGCAACGCATTTTTGATCAATCACAGCTGCTAACCGCCAAACCAGTGCTCTATGTATGCAATGTGGACGAAGGCGATGCAGCGACCGGCAATGCGCTGAGTGCGGCCGTATTCGAAAAGGCAAAAGCCGAAAACGCTGAAGCGGTCATCGTGTCTGCTGCAATCGAATCTGAGCTAGTCGGCATGGAAGCCGAAGAACGCGCCGAATATCTCGCCGAACTGGGACTGGAAGAGTCCGGCCTTGCACGCGTCATTCGGGCAGGCTATCAACTGCTCAGCCTACAAACCTTCTTCACTGCGGGTCCCAAAGAAGCGCGGGCCTGGACAGTACACAAAGGTGCCAAGGCCCCCGAGGCTGCTGGCGAAATTCATACCGACTTTGAGCGCGGTTTTATTCGCGCCGAAACCATCGCCTTTGATGATTATATCGCTTTGGGGGGTGAGAGCGCCGCGCGGGATGCCGGAAAACTCCGCCAGGAAGGCAAAGGCTATGTCGCCCAGGATGGCGATATCATGAATTTCAAATTCAATGTCTGACTTGTCATAAAAGCCGGTTAGACTGAAATCAGTCTGAAGGGGTATTTATGATTCGTCACATATTACAGCTATTTATAACCGGCCTGCTTCTGGCCGGCTGCGCCGCTACGCAGTCTTCAGGAACAGCCGGAGCCGGAGACACCCCTCTTTCCGCGCAACAGAATCGGGAGACTGTCACGATTTTGATATCGATCGATGGCTTTCGTCCCGATTACCTGAATCGCGGCATTACCCCCAATCTCAGCACCTTGGCGGCATCGGGCGTATATGCCGATATGCGCTCCAGCTTCCCGACCAAGACCTTCCCCAACCATTGGACTTTGGTCACGGGTAAAAGACCGGATAACCACGGCATTGTTGGCAACAGCATGGAAGATAAGGCGCGCCCCGGCGAACGGTTCACAATGTCCAACAAGGACCCATTTTGGTGGAATCAAGCGGAACCGATCTGGATCACTGCCGAAAAACAGGGCGTGAGATCCGCAACCATGTTCTGGCCGGGATCGGAAGTCGAACTGGATGGCACGCGTCCCGGCGACTGGTGGCCCTTTTCGCAAGCTCTTTCGAACGACCGCCGAATCAATGCCGTTGTTGATTGGATGCGGCGGCCCGCAGCGACACGGCCTCAGTTGATCACACTCTATTTCGACACCGTCGATACAGCCGGGCATTTTTTCGGGCCCGCACCGGGTGAAAAACTGCATGCTGCGATCGGCGCAGTTGATCAAAATATCGGAGTTTTGAAAAACCAACTCCTGGAACTCGGTCAGCCGGTCAATTTCATAATCACGTCTGATCATGGCATGGCGGAAACCCATCCTGACCGCGTCATCTATCTCGACAATATCCTGCCACGTGACCAATATCGATTGGTGGTCGATGGCAATTATGCAGGCATAGAGCCACTGACAGATGACATGAGCGCGATCAATACAGCGTTTCTGAAGCCGCATGAGAATATGGAATGCTGGAAAAGAGAAGATATTCCGGCGCGCTTTCAATATGGGAAAAACCCGCGTGTCCCATCTATCCTTTGCTTACCCGAAACCGGCTGGGTCATTTATCAGGATAAACCGCAATGGATGACCGGAATTGGCGGTGGTCATGGCTATGACCATCTGCATCCGGACATGATCGCCTTCTTTCTTGCCAATGGTCCGGATATTCAGAGCAACGGTAAAATAGAAACTTTCGACAATGTTGATATCTACTCGCTGATAGCGCATTTGGTCGACGTGAAACCAAATGCAAGTGACGGCGATATCTCTTCATTTGAACAGGCGCTAAAACCCTGAAACCTGCGCTATATCGTCATTCAAATATGGTTCGGCACGACGGAAGAATTGCACCTATGCTCTATTATGAAGATATCCAGATCAATGTTGTTCAGAAATATGGTTCTTATGAAGTCACTCGTGAGGAAGTGATTGAATTTGCTTCCAAATATGATCCGCAGCCTTTCCATCTAGACGATGAAGCTGCTGCAAAAACCCATTTTGGCCGCCTGTCCGCCAGTGGGTGGCACAGCGCGGCGATGATGATGCGCATGATGGTTGACCAGATGACCGCCAATAAACAGGCCGGATTGGGATCACCAGGCGTTGAGAATCTGCGCTGGCTAAAGCCCGTTTATCCGGGCGATACGCTACGTTGTGAGCATGTGACACTGGAAAAACGACAGTCAGAAAGCCGCCCGGAAATGGGGATTATGAAGGGCAAGATCACGGTGCTTAATCAGCATGATGAGCCGGTTATGACGATGGAGAGTACAGGATTGATCGAAGTTCGCGGAGACTAAGCCCCAGCTTTACTGGCATCGCACTCATAGTGACCTTCATATAGGTTAGAGCCGCCTTCATCCTGAGATATTTTTAATATGGCTGGCCAGAAAAATGTATTTTGGGTCTTGTGCCGCGTTTCAACACCATTGCGTTCAAGGTGAATCTCAATCGCTTCGCTACTGAAAGTTCCGCCTTTCTCAATTCGCCCTGAGACACCTGCATTGTCGGTCAAGTAAATGACCCTACTGTTTATCCTGATAATAGCCTGGCCGTTTGCACCATTGGCTTGCTGGGACGTTGCGACCAGCAAGGGGTCGACATTCCCTTGCGCCATAAAGATACACGCAACGGGGGCTTCAAAAACACGCCATGGACGCTTGAATTGATCCGGCGAGATTGTTTCGAGCATTGGACGGCTTATACCGTCACCAATTCCTCCATCGGGTTCTACCGGAAAGCTGGGCTCTTTGCTGTCAGCCATGGTACAGGCAGTCACTATTGCGGCAGCAATCAAAGCACCAACCACCCTCATCACTTCCTCCCAAAGAGTTTTTCAATATCGCCATGCGCCAGTTTAACCCATGTCGGGCGCCCATGATTGCATTGTCCGGAATGCGGGGTCACTTCCATCTCGCGCAAAAGCGCATTCATTTCCGCGACATTGAGTACGCGCCCTGCCCTTACCGACCCATGGCAAGCCATGGTAGATGCCACATGATCGATCCTTTCCTTAAGCGACAAGGCTTCGTCATACGCCCCTAGTTCGTCAGCGAGATCGGTAATCAGTCCCTTCACGTCGCCAGAACCGAGCATTGCCGGAGTTGCCCGCACCAACATGGCAGAGGGTCCAAACCGTTCCAGTTCCAGACCGAATTCTGAAAGCTCAACCGCGCGTGCTTCCAATCGGTCACAAGCATTTTCATCAAGCTCGACCACTTCGGCCATAAGCAGAGCCTGAGAAGCGACAGAACCTCCTTCAACCGCTTTGCGCATGCGCTCCAGCACCAATCGCTCATGCGCTGCATGTTGATCGACAATGACCAACCCGTCCTCTGCTTCGGCAACGATATAAGTTTTTGCAACTTGCCCGCGGGCAATGCCAAGCGGATGACTGATCGCTTCGGGAACCGGTTCTACCGCTTCTTCAGCGCGTCCCATCAATGGCGCCAGCTCATCAGGGTTCAGCGCACGAAAGGCGCTCGCATTATCTTGCACAGCGCTGGCCGCAGATGGATAGGGTTGTGACTGGATCGTCGTTCGGCCCCCAATCGGCCCTTGCGCTGTAAATATGTTCGTCTGTGGATCGGGTGCAGGCGGTTCTGTCTGCCAATTGGCCAATGCGGACTCAGCGGGACGCTGGACCGCCCGAAAGCCACCTTCATCCAACGCGCGCCGTAAGCCGCTGACAATCATACCGCGAATCATCGCCGGTTCGCGGAAACGAACCTCGGTTTTGGCCGGATGCACATTCACGTCCACAAGGTCCGGCGGCATGTCGATAAATAGAGCCACAACAGGATGACGATCCCGCGCGAGCATTTCCGCATAGGCTCCGCGTACCGCACCAACCAAAAGACGGTCTTTGACAGGCCGTCCGTTGACGAACAGAAACTGATGATCCGCTACACCGCGATTATAGGTCGGAAGCCCCGCTACACCGGACAATCGAACATCTTCGCGTACCAGATCGACTGCCACACTATTGGCGCGCAGTTCCTTGTTGGTCAGCGCAGCCACACGGTCCGGACCGCTTTCACCACCTTGCACGGCAATCGCCCTGCGATTCTCATGCGTGAGTGCGAAGCCAATATCCGGGCGTGCCATGGCAAGCCGCCTGACAACATCAACACAGGCCGCATATTCACTGCGCGGCGTGCGCAGGAATTTTCGTCTGGCCGGCACCTTGGCGAATAGCTGTTCGACCCGCACCTTTGTGCCCGGCGGTATCGCTGCGGGTCCGTCACTCTCAACCTCGCCGTGGTTTACAATGCGGCTCCACCCATCTTCACCCTCTACCCGGCTTTCGATGGTCAGCCGCGAAACACTCGCAATGGACGGCAGTGCTTCACCGCGAAAGCCCAACGTCGCGACCATTTCAATGGCTTCATCAGGCAGCTTTGACGTCGCGTGGCGTTCTAGGGCCAGTGCAATATCATCACGGGTCATGCCGCAACCATTGTCCGCCACCTCGATCAGATCCAGTCCGCCTTGCTCAAGGCGGATATTGATTTGGCTGGATCCTGCATCAATTGCGTTTTCAACCAGCTCTTTTAACGCGCTGGCAGGACGCTCGACCACTTCACCGGCTGCGATTCGATTGATCAGGCTATTTGGGAGTCTTCTTATTGACATATGGGCTTTCCTAGCCCAAGCGAACATGCCAAGCGACCCTTGATTGCGACTTAGTTTTTTGGGGGTATTTGCTGGACGACTAATATGGTTAATTTCATCCCCCGTTCAGTCAGAATTTCGCTATAGCTTTAGGGAACGGCATTCGCTGTAGATATAAGAAAACACGGGTAAAAATATGGCATTTAATCTGTTCAAGTTCAGATCGCAGGATATGGCAATCGACCTGGGGACAGCCAATACGGTTGTATACGTACGTGGTCAGGGAATCGTACTCAACGAACCATCGGTTGTTGCCATTGAGACAGTCAACGGCATCAAAAAAGTGAAAGCCGTTGGCAATGACGCAAAAATGATGATGGGCAAGACGCCTGACAGCATCGAGGCGATTCGTCCCCTACGTGATGGCGTGATTGCCGACATTGATGTCGCCGAACAGATGATTAAGCATTTCATCCAGAAAGTGAACGGCAAGAGCAAGCTGTTCAGCTATCCCGAAATCGTAATCTGTGTGCCTTCAGGATCCACATCGGTCGAGCGCCGCGCCATTCGTGATGCTGCGTCCAATGCAGGCGCCAGCCAAGTGTTCTTGATCGAAGAGCCCATGGCAGCCGCCATTGGCGCTGATATGCCAGTGACCGAGCCGATCGGCTCTATGGTCGTTGACGTGGGCGGCGGGACAACGGAAGTCGCCGTTCTCTCGCTGCGCGGCTTGGCTTACACGACATCTGTTCGCACTGGTGGCGACAAGATGGATGAAGCGATTGTCTCCTACGTCCGCCGTCATCACAATTTGCTGATCGGTGAAACCACGGCGGAGCGGATCAAGAAAGACTTCGGCGTGGCGCAAGCACCTGCGGACGGCGTCGGCCACACAATCCACATTAAAGGCCGCGATCTGGTCAACGGCGTGCCCAAGGAAATCTCGATCAATCAGGGACAGATTGCAGAAGCACTGAGCGAGCCTATTGGTACGATTATCGAAGGCGTCCGGATTGCTCTTGAAAATACAGCGCCGGAACTGGCCGCAGATATTGTCGATCAAGGTATTGTCCTGACCGGTGGCGGCGCGTTGATCTCTGGTCTTGATGAAGCGCTCAGCGATGAAACCGGATTGCCGGTAACCGTTGCCGAAGATCCCCTCGCCTGTGTTGCCATAGGAACAGGCCGAGCGATGGAAGACGACATGTTCCGCGGTGTTCTCACAACAGCTTAAAGGACAAACCTACTGGCATGAAGAGAGTGGAAGGATAAACAGGAATGGCGCCGCCAAATAACCGGCGCCCAGGATTTTCCAAGCGGGCGCAATATAGTATATTCGCGAGCTACTTACTGGGCATATTGGGAGCTGTTGTCGGGCTCCTCTTGCTGCTTATCTCGATTGTTGACCCTCAAGGTTTTGCCGTTCTTCGCACTATTGGCGCAGAAGCCACCGCTCCCGTCAGCAAAACACTCGCCGAAATTGGCGGTGCCACAGGCGATGCCGGAGAAAATATCTCTGCCTATTTTAACGCCGCTTCCAAAAATGCCGCAATGAAGCGGGAATTGGAGAGCAGCCGCATCGAGATATTGGAGGCGCGCGCCCTCAAACAAGAAAATGAGCGTTTGAAACGCTTGCTCGATCTTGATCAGGAAGTACCTGATGACATTGGCATGGCACGTCTTATCAGCTCCACTTCATCCAGTTCCCGGCGTATGGCTACGCTCGGCCTGGGAACCACTGATGGTATTTTGATCGGACAGCCCGTTCGCGCGCCGGAAGGCCTGGTTGGCCGGGTTTTGGAAGCTGGTCCGACAACCGCACGCATTTTACTTGTTTCCGACGGCCAAAACGTGACTCCTGTTAAACGCGCCAGCGATGAATTGCCCGCCTTTGCAACCGGTCGCGGCGACGGCACCGTTGAGGTGCGTCCCATTAATCTGGGAACAAACCCCTTTAAGGGCGGAGACTTGTTGATCACTTCAGGCAGTGGCGGACTTTATGCACCGGGTATCCCCGTTGCGGTGGTTATTCGCAAAACCGACACCGGGGCAATTGCTCGAATATTAGCCAATTCTGCCAAAGTCAGCCACGTGATCGTGCAGCCGATGTTTCAGGCTGAGACGGTCGCCGCGATCAAACAGGAGAATATTGATCAGGCCGAAAGCGCTGCCGAAGGCGGAGAATAATGGCGAAATCCTATCGTTCTCGCATCAACCGGCAACCTTCGCAATTTCGCATCAAATTCATACCGTCCATTACGGTCATCCTCGGTTCGATGGTGACCGCCATGCCTCTTATCACCGACTATCCTGTATTACCGCCATTCGGTCTGCTGATATTATTATCCTGGCGCTTGATCCGACCTGGCTATTGGCCTGTATGGGCTGGATTTCCATTGGGAATGGTCGATGACATGTTCAGTGGGCAACCTTTTGGCAGTGCTGCCTTTCTTTGGTCATTAGTATTTATCGCGCTTGAGACCCTCGACCGCCGCGGTGTCGGCAGGGATTATTGGCAAGACTGGCTAATCGCCTCCCTTTCCATCATTTTTGTGTTAATAGGCGGTATGCTCATAATTGACTTTCAAAGCAATTTGCTCCGACTGGAAATCTTGGTGCCGCAAATATTGCTTTCGATCCTTTTATATCCGTTCGTAACGCGCTTTATCGGGGCTATCGATAATTGGCGGCTTGCGCGATGAGTATTTCCGGCGGCAAAACCATTAGCGGGGCAGTACAGGCGCTCACTTTTTCCCGGCGAGCTACGGTTGTGGGCGGGCTACAGATCGGTATAGGCGTTCTGTTGGCTGGTCGCATGGCCTATATTTCGGTCGCAGAAAATGAACGCTATCAGCTGTTATCGGAAAGCAATCGCGTTAACCTCACGCTTGTTCCGCCCCGACGCGGCTGGCTGATTGATCGCAATGGCAAACCGATTGCGAATAACAAAACAGATTTCAGGGTTGATCTCATTCCCGATCGTATGCGCGATAAGGACAAAACTGTCGCGACACTGGCAGAGCTTTTGTCTCTCAATCAGGAAGAAATTGACCGCATTGACAAGGAACTGAAACAGGCTTCCAGCTTTCAACCGGTCCAAGTCGCGACAGGATTGGATTGGGAAAAATTCGCAGCTGTCAGTGTACGTTTACCGGATCTTCCTGGCGTTTCGCCAAGGCAGGGATTTTCGAGATTTTATCCGACAGGAGCAGCAGTGGGGCATCTGGTCGGCTATGTCGGCATAGCCTCTGCTGAGGAATATAAGGAAAATCCTGACCCGATACTGGTCACGCCAGGATATAAGATTGGCAAAGACGGCCTTGAAAAAACATTTGAAGATAGTCTGCAAGGAAAGCCCGGTGCGAAGCGTGTAGAAGTCACTGCTCGCGGGAAGATCGTTCGAGAACTCGACACACGTCCGGATATACCTGGCAAACCATTACAACTCGCACTTGATGCCGATTTACAGGAATATGCAGCTCGGCGGCTTGGTCCGGAGTCTGGTTCGGTCGTCGTGATGGACTGTCAGAACGGGGACATACTTACCATGACCTCCATGCCGTCCTTTGACCCCAACAGTTTTTCCGACGGGATCGGTCAGACTGAATATGGCATGTTGCGCGATGATGATCATGTTCCGTTGCGTGACAAATCGCTCAAGGGACTGTTTCCCCCCGGCTCTACTATAAAGCCGATGGTTTCACTCGCCTTGCTGCGCGGCGGTATTGATCCGGAGGAAACCGTCAGCTGTCCCGGCGGGCTAAGGGTAGGCAATCGATTCTTCAACTGCCACAGCACGCATGGCAGTGTGAATATGAAGAAAGCGAACGCACAAAGCTGCGATACATATTTCTATAAAATGGCCCTGCGCGTCGGCTATGACTCCATCGCGTTGATGGCACGTGAATTGGGGCTAGGTGCAAAATATGATCTGCCGGTCGCCTCACAAAGCTATGGCACCGTTCCGGATACACAGTGGATCAAAAAGCGACATGAGCGCGAATGGGCCGCTTTTGATACAGTCAATAGCTCGATCGGTCAGGGATATTTCCTGTCCAACCCCTTGCAGCTTTGCGTCATGACCGCCCGCATGGCATCGGGACGGAAGCTGGAGCCCAAATTGCTTTTCGAACAGGATCGACCAGCAGCAACACCTCTTGATATTTCTCCGGAGCATCTCTCCTATGTTCGCGACGCCATGAGCGAGGTTGTAAACGGCGTCGGAACAGCACGACGCGCTCGACTGCCGCTTGAAAACATACAACTGGGGGGGAAAACCGGCACCGCGCAGGTCGTCAGCCTCAAATATGGTCGTGGCGGCCGCGATGTCCCATGGAAATTTAGGGATCATGGGCTGTTCGTCTGCTTTGCGCCGGTTGATAATCCCCGTTACGCAGCGGCCGTCGTCATCCAACATGGAGGCGGCTCTTCATCCGCTTATCCCGTTGCGCGTGACGTCATGACATTCATCTACGACCGCGAGAAGGCGATGGAGAAGCTGGCCGTATTGGAAGAAAGTTGGGGCGGTACGATTTCGGAACGGATGGACGGCCAACTCGCCGCCTATCGCGCTCAGAAAGAGCTGGAAAAGGCGATAGCCGAAGGTCGGGTCCCACCAGCTCAAACCGAGGCAACGGGTGAGAGTTCGGCTGCTGAAGTGGGGCAATAGGCGTTGAACGATTTTATTCCTGCGCCCATTGCGCAACTCCCATGGAAGACAATTTTACTGCTGTTGGTCATGGCAAGCTTCGGCTTCGTCGTGCTCTATTCTGCGGCTGGCGGCAGCCTGACTCCCTGGGCCGGCCTCCACATGGTCAGGTTTCTGGTGTTTCTGGGAATGGCCATCATATTTTCGCGATTGAAGGAAAATTTCTGGAAAACAATCGCTTTCCCCGTTTACATCGTCGTGGTCATCATGCTTCTCGGCGTCGAACTCCTTGGTGCAGTACGCGGTGGTAGTCAGAGATGGCTAAGCCTTGGATTCATTCGGATTCAACCATCGGAACTGATGAAGCCTGCGATCATTCTGGCGGTAGCGCGTTTTTATGATCTCTTGCCAGCGGGGCAGATTAGGACATGGGGGGCAATCTGGCCCTTGCTGTTACTGCTGTCTTTTCCTTGCGCCCTAATCTTGATGCAGCCTGATCTCGGCACCACTATCACCGTAGTGGCAGGTGCAATGACGGTCGCTTTTTTGGCAGGTTTGCCGATGCGTCTATTTATCGGAGGGGCGGCTGCGATTGCCGTGATAGCTCCTCTCGCTTATTTCTTTGCGCTTGAAGACTATCAGCAACGCCGTGTGACGACATTTCTCAACCCTGAAAATGACCCATTGGGTGCCGGCTATCATATCAGCCAATCCAAAATCGCGATCGGCTCTGGCGGCATTTTCGGCAAAGGTTTTTTGAACGGAACGCAAAGCCATCTGGACTATCTACCGGAAGGCCATACCGACTTTGTATTTGCAACGATGGCAGAAGAATGGGGTTTAATGGGCGGGATTGCCGTTTTGTTCGGTTTTTTCCTATTGTTCCGCTGGGGGCTTGGCGTGGCCATGAAAGCGAAGACCCGTTTTTCCCAGCTTTTAGCAGCGGGCCTTTCAACCACCATATTCTTCTACGTTGCGATCAACCTAATGATGGTCATGGGCCTCGCACCAGTCGTTGGCATACCCCTGCCCTTTTTGAGCCATGGCGGTTCATCCATGATGACAATCATGATCTGTATTGGAATATTGATGGCGATCGATCGTCATCCAGGGCGGCGCAGCGGAACGTTTGGATAATGTCAAGATAGCCTATCAGACGCTTGTTCTTCGCAAAATCGCGCCTATATCGATCGCATATGGAATTACGGACGCTTAGCTCAGTTGGTAGAGCAGCTGACTCTTAATCAGCGGGTCACAGGTTCGAACCCTGTAGCGTCTACCATTTTCGTTTATTTTGATGACCTAATCGACTTGCAAACCTCGCTCCCCAATAGTTACCCCGAGCAAGGTCATGGATAACGTCGGTACCTGCGATTTGGCGATCTCAGCGAGACACCTATCTTTGCACTCTCCCCGATCCATCACCAGCCATAAGCTTTTCAATCTCGCTGACGGTAACGCGGTTGAAATCGCCAAGGATGGAATGTTTAAGACAACTTCCTGCGACGGCAAATTCCAGTGCCTGCTGACGGTCCTCGTAACTGTTCAAGCCATAAATCAAGGCCGAGGCAAAACTGTCGCCGCCGCCAACGCGGTCGATAATATCGGTGATCTCGTAGTGGCGGGAAAGCAGAAAGTCGTTGTTCCGGTCTCGCAAGCAGGCAGACCAACCGTTGCGATCCGCGCTATGGCTTTCTCTCAAGGTAATAGCGATGGTTGACATGTCAGGATAAAGCTCCAGCACTTTCTCTGACAAAGCTTCATATTTCCTGGCGTCCAACTCCCCAGTCTCGACATCGACATCAACGCTAATGCCCAATGACTTCTGGCAATCCTCTTCATTGGCTATGCCGACATCGACATGCTTGACCAGCTCGGTCATCACTTGCGGCGCGCTCTTGCCATATTTCCAAAGCTTCCCACGAAAATTAAAGTCGCACGAAACGGTAAGGCCTGCTTCTTTGGCCTCTTTTACACATTCCAAGCTCAGATCGGCTGCAGACTGGCTGAGAGCAGGCGTAATCCCGGTGATGTGAAGCCAGCGGGCACCACCAAAGATCGCTTTCCAGTCAAAGTCACCCGGTCCGCATTCACAAATCGCGCTATGCGCCCGATCATAGATCACTTTGGAAGGACGCTGGTTTGCCCCGGACTCCAGATAATAAATCCCCACCCTGTCACCTGAGCGGCGAATCTGCGACGTATCCACACCAAAGCGGCGTAATTCACCGATTGCCGCTGAACCAATATCGTTATCAGGCAGCGCAGTTACAAAGCCTGCAGACAGGCCATAGTTGCTCAATGCCACCGCGACATTAGCTTCGCCGCCTCCAAAGCTGGCTTCGAAGGACGGTGACTGAAAAAACCGCTCATGCCCTTGCGTCTTGAGCCGCAGCATGATTTCACCAAATGATAGATAGTCTGCCACATCTGTCTCCTTGCTTAAGTGCGTATTTTTTGTGCGATCTCGACGGCTTCGCGCGCCAGGGTTGTTATGGATTCGAAATCTTCTGCAGCGATGGCGTCTTTGGGTGTCAGCCAGCTACCACCGCAGGCGACAACCGCAGGTAATGCCAGAAATTCATGTAGATTATCGGCCGAAACACCGCCTGTTGGCATGAACTGCATATCGCGAAACACCGACGACAAGGCTTTGAGCATCCGCACTCCCCCTGCCAGTTTGGCTGGAAAGAATTTAACCGTGCGCAAGCCCAGAGCATAGGCCCGCTGAACTTCTCCGGCGGTCATCGTTCCTGCAAAGATCGGAACTCCCTGATCCATACAATAGCGAGCTACATCATCAACCAGCCCCGGCGAAACCACAAACTGAGCACCACGCGAGATGACGTCAGACGCCTGGTCCACCGTCAATACGGTCCCGGCCCCCGCCACAATATCCGGAACGTCCGCTACAATAGCAGCCATGCAATCAATCGCCGCATCGGTGCGCAGAACAACCTCAACTACGTTAAGACCGCCTGCCGCCAAAGCATGTGCCGTCTTCACAGCAACCAACGGATCATCTGCCTCAATCAGCGGAACAATCGGAACGGTTCTTAGATAGTCTTCAATGATTGTCATAAAGTCCTACCTCTTTGTTAAGACCAAATTTTCACTGTCTTGAGTGTCTGGATCATGGGTCTGCTAACCCTGCGCTATTCTTTTCTCATCCACCACAAGCCCCAGACCGGGCTCATCTGGCACATTCATCCGGCCATTTACGGGTTTGAGATGATTTTCAAAATATTCCCATTGCTTGTTCAACCGCCGCAGCCCCGGATGTTCCTGTGGGCGCGTGGCAGTAGGTGCAGCAGCAATGAAATGCGCGTGTGCACTGTTCAGCAATGTGGGCCGCGCGTTGTGGACCGATATCGGTAGATCACGTACCTCTGCCATTGTTGCGATCTTCATCATTTCGGTCAGGCCGCTGGCTTTAGACGCATCTGGATTGATCAGATCCGGTTTGCCCCGTTCAATCAAATCGCGGAACATCCATTTGCTATATTCATGCTCACCTGCCGATACATGCATATCCAGTGCATCCGACACTTGCCACATGGACGCATAATGATAGGCAGCGACAGGCTCTTCAAATACACTGACGCCAAATTCTTCGGACAGCATTTTTCCGATCTGAATGGCGCGTGCAGCCCGATAACCGTTATTGGCATCAACATAGAGGTCGATATTGTCTCCTACGGCTCTGCGCACCTCGCTAATGACAGAGCGAGCAGGATCCGGATCAGGGTCAGCATTTTCCTCTCTTATGGACAAACGCACTTTCAGAGCGTTAAAACCTTCATCAACAAGCGATGCGGCAATTTCTGCACATTTTTTCGGGGAGTGGTATTTTCCGCTGCCTGCGTTGCGGCTGAATGATCCATAGAGCGGAAATTCATCCCGCAATTTACCGCCAAGCAATGCCCAGACGGGTTGATTCAAAAGCTTACCGCGCAAATCCCACAGGGCGCAGTCAATGCCAGCAATGGCTTGCGACGCGATACCGCCGGGACCAAGCTCATCCGCCTCATAATACATGGCAGACCACACACCATTAATGTCGAACACATCCTTGCCTTTGCAGAGTCTGTCGAGCACCGTATCGACCATGGTTTTCACCAAGGGCCGTCCGTTATGCCCAGCCTCCCCCCACCCGGTCGTCCCGTCATCAGCGGTAACTTTCACGAAAACACCTTTGTGCACGATATATGCATCAACTTCAGCAATTCTCGCGCGGCCCGTATTGGCAACCGCCCATGCTGGACCCGCTGCGCCCATCATACCGATTGCAGCAGCTGTGGCACCTGCCCCCAAAATCTGTCTTCGATCAAATATCATGACGCTTGTTCTCCGGTTTATTCAGGTAAATAGCTGCGGTGCGATAAGCCAACTGGCAAAGGCAATCACAACTATACCCAATATATTCAGCCATATACCAGTACGCACCATATCGATGATCGATAGCCGTCCAGATGCCATGACGATGGCATTGGGCGGAGTAGCGACCGGCATCATGAACGCGCAACTCGCCGCCAGTGTTGCTGCAAGTGTCACCATCAAGGTAATTGCCGCGTCATCAGGCGCAAAGGCACCAATGACTGGGAGCAAGGCCGCAAGGGTTGCCGTGTTGCTGCTCACCTCGGTCAGGCCTGCTACAATCGCCGCAACGCACATCAGCACGAGCAATGGGTGCAGGCTGGTTAATGCAGCGAGATACGTTCCCATGTAAGCTGCCAGCCCACTTTCTGATATTGCGGAAGCCAAAGCGAGACCCCCGCCAAACAGAAGCACAATGCCCCAGGGTAGTTGTACTGCAGCTTCCCAGGTCAATAACCGTTCACCCTTGCGACCACCCGAAGGTAGTATGAACATCGCAGCTGCGCCGCTAAGCGCAATCTGCGCATCACCAAGCCCTGATAGGCCAGGCAATTTCTGTAGATAAGGCCGCAATATCCACGCCGTGACGACACATAGGAATATGATGAAGATGCGGCGTTGCATTGGGGTTGGCACAGACATCTGGGCACCGATGTCTTCGCTGCCAATGTCTTTGGCCGACAGATCACGCAAATGCATGAAGACCAAAAGACGCCAAATCGCGATGAGCATGATTAAACCGGCTGGCACGGCAAAACCCATCCACATGACAAAGCTTACATCTCTGCCAAGCAATTGCTCTACATAGCCGAGCGCCAGCAAGTTTGTTGGCGTTCCGACTGGTGTCATCATCCCGCCAACGGAGGCGGAATAGGCGATACCGAGAAAAAGCGCCGGCGCAATTCTGGCGCCAGCGCCATTATTCTTGTCCAGAGCAGCTAATATCCCCACGCCGATACCGACCAGCATCAGCGCGGTTGCGGTATTCGAAATCCACATGGACAGTAGCGCGCAGGCGATCATGAAACCGCCGATCAACCCCGCCGGGCTGCCCGACGTGCGATTCAGTACAAACCACGCGATGCGCTTGTGCAAGTTGCTGTGCTCCAGTGCCTTGGCGAGAATGAAGCCTCCAAGCAGCAGAAAGATTATCTTGTCGGCATAGGGCGCAGCGGCATCAGCCATGCCCCGTGCGCCCGAAAGCGGCAGAATGATAAGCGGAAGCAACGAGGTAACAGCGATCGGGATGGCTTCAGTTGTCCAGTATATAGCCATAAGCACCGCCATCGCGGCAACAATCCAGCCTTCCTGGCTTAACCCGTCCGGCGGACCGATCAGCAGCATGAAGCCAGCGATAATTGGCCCGGAAAACAGACCAATTTGTCCAGCATGACCTGCCGTTGCTACTTTCTTCTTCGTCTCCGCCTGCGTGCTGCTCATAGCATGCTGCCGCACGTGACAAGCTGATGCCGCACTTTACCTATAAGATGCGGTATTGCTGACGAGAAATTGTTCTTATCAAAAAAATAGGTGACACTGCGTGCAGCGTTAGCGGATATAATGTTTATGCCGCGCATGATCAGACCATTACGACAGCAAAAAATAAAATGCGTATTGCGGTCAAACAAGTCACGCAGCAAAACTCCCTCCCATTTATCTATTTAGCCACTTATCGTATATTGGCATTACCAATTATCAAGCATTTTCTTTGCACATGGATCAGCTGTTGAACAAATTTGTAAGTTAATCCCTGAAAATACCATTTACGGAGGGTGTAGGTTATATATGACCATCATCACGCCTTGCATTCCACAATAAATCTCGAATTTTCGAGCCTTTCCTTGAACTTGGTTCCGTCCTTTGCTGCCATGCCATGAGGCGTCTGAATACTCCTTACATGTCCATTCAATCATATGTTGAATTGGTAAGTCCTATTTGACAGATGGTATTTTCTGCGCCACATTTTGTTTCACAATGCATCAAGGAGAAACTGCGAGATGCCTTTGCGAACCCAATCAAAGACTGGATCGTGAAGATGCTGGAGACATGCAATGATAGATATCGACCGTCGCACGATACTCGTTTCAGCCACCGCACTAGTTGGTTGCAATTCCCTGCCACAGGTAACAACCAATAAAGCCGATCATATTTGGCGGTCAGCCCAGATGGTTGCGGCAAATGTTCGTCAACCGACAATCCCACGGCAAGTTCAAACGATAAACACGGTAAATCTGACACAAGGTTCCGATATTCGCGGCGTAGTGGCAGATACAATCGATCAAATGGTTGTAGCGGGTGGAGGGCGTGTCATCATCCCTCCTGGCAACTGGCTCGTCAACGGTCCTATTCACCTGCAATCGGGCATTGATTTGCACGTCTCTGAAGGAGCTACACTGCGCTTTGGCACTAACCCGGCCGATTATCTCCCGGTTGTCTTGACCCGGTGGGAAGGAACCGATGTCTATAATTACTCGCCATTAATCTATGCGCGAAAAGCCAACGATGTAGCAATTACCGGGACAGGAAGAATTGATGGCCAAGGACGCAAAGGGTTCTTCCGCTGGCGGCCGGAACAAAAACCGAGTCAGAGTCGATTGCGGCAAATGGGTGCAACCGGCGTTCCAATCGAAGAGCGGATATTTGGCGAAGGCTACCTTCTGCGACCAGGTTTTGTGCAGTTTCATGAATGCGAGCGCGTTCTGGTTGACGGGCCGACTTTCGTTGATCCCACCTTTTGGATGATCCATCCGGTCTATTGCAATCATGTGACCATACGCAATGTCACGTTGCGTGGAACACAGTTAAACAGCGACGGGATCGATCCAGATAGCTGTGAGGATGTCCTCATTGAAAACTGCACCTTTGATGTCAACGACGATTGCGTTGCGATAAAATCAGGACGCGATGCCGATGGCAGACGAGTCGGACGACCCACACGAAGAGTTTTGGTGAGAAATTGTGACATGCGGACGCAAACGGCCGCAGGCGTTGGTATCGGCAGCGAAATGTCCGGAGGCGCGTCGGATATATTTGCTGAGAACCTTCGTATCTCGCGAGCCGACTACGCGCTTTACTTCAAGGCCAACAAGGATCGTGGCGGGGTGGTGGATGGTGTCTATGCGCGCAACTTAGTCGTAAGTGATTGCGACAAATTGATCCACCTCACCACCGACTATAAAAAGGAAAGTTCCGGCAACATGCCGCCTGTATTTCGTAATTTCGACATTGCAGAAATCACCTGTCGAAATGCCGGTACCGGCATAGAAATTGTCGGATTACCAGAAATGCCGGTAAAAAAAATCGCCTTATCGAACATAGCAATCACTAGCGCCACCCGCGCTGCAATCATCGAATATGCTGATGAAATACAAGCAACCAATGTCATGATTAACGGAAAAGCATGGCAACCTTAAACCAAAGCCACTTGACGAATAGATAATTTTTGGTCAGACCAATAATGTAATGTGGTTAGACAGCATAAAAATGCATCCGATCACATGACGGGGGAGACCAGATGATGGCCTTAGCCACTAACTCCCATCGAACGTGATTGTGTTGAGTGAGGAGAGGTTATCATGAAAAAAACAGGTTTCGATTCGTGGCAGAATGTTTTCAGCAAAACGCTTTTAACTGGTACGGCAATTGCCCTTGCAGCCCCGGCTTATGCGCAACAGAGCAACAATGACGACCAGTCCACAGAAAGCACTGCATCGGAAATTGTCGTTACTGGCTATCGCGCACAACTACTGGAAGCCGCCGAGATTGAGCGTAGTGCAAACAACGTCGTATCCGTTATTACCGCCGATGATATCGGCTCGTTCCCCGACCAGAATATCGGCGAGTCGCTCCAGCGACTCCCTGGCCTTATTGTTATAAGAGATGAAGGCGAAGGCCGTTTCATTACGGTTCGCGGCCTTCCCTCCGACTTCACACAGGTAACCGTAAACAATGCGCAGATAGGGTCATCCGATCCCGACGGTGCACGTACGGTCGCGCTTGATGTCATTCCCTCAGATCTTCTAAGCAAAGTTACGGTCAACAAAACTCTTTTGCCGGATCAGGATCACGATAGCCTGGGTGCCAAGATCGACCTGGAACCGCTTTCTGCCTTTTCCCGCCCCGACAGCTTTACGGCTCGCTTGACTGGGCAAGTCACAATTGGCGAGTTTGCAAGCGAAATTGATCCGAAGATCGCAGGAGATATCACCTATCGTACGGATATCGGTGCTGGCGAATTCGGGATTGCATTTGCAGGCAATTACTTCGAACGATCCATTCAACTCGACCGTCTAGAAAGCAGTTCCGGCGGCGGGATTGCGGAAAGAGATGGATTTGCCGTCCCGCAGGAACTTGATCAGCGACTCGAACTTGGAAAACGTGAGCGTTTCGGAGCCAGTGTTTCACTCGACTATCGAATTGGCACGGACCATGTTTTCAATCTCAGTGGCCTTTTCGGCCGCTTGGACGATGATGACATTCGCATTCAGCAGGAGGTCGAACTGCGCGACTCCAGCAACAGTGAAACCATCTCCATCGGTGCCAATTCTGGTCGCTTCACCGATGTTGATCTCGAACGCCTGGTGTTTTTCCAACCGCGTGTTGAAGAGACCTATGCCATCCATTTCGATGGTTCGAATTTGATCAGTGACAATTTCCGACTCAGCTATGCGGTGGATTATTCTAAAAACAAATTTACTTTGAATGACGGTCTGCGGGGCCGATTTCGCGAACGCGACCTGATAGTGGATGCCAATTGGGATCGGAACAGTGCCGATTTCACTATTGCGGGTAAAGGAGATAATGACAGACCAGATGATCTGGACTTCGATTTTCGGCCGGGTCTTGATGATTTGAATTATGATCAGATCTTTATCATCGATGAAAGCCGGACGGATGAGATATTCTCATATAATGCCGATCTGGAGGCCTATCTTAACCTTGGTGATTATGATGTCACCTTAAAAGGCGGTTTCAAACATCGCATGCGCGATCGCGAATTTCTGAGGGGCGAGCGCGAAGGTGATCCAGATGATGCCACGGGTATTGGCGATCTTACTCTGGCGGACGTTCCGTCCTTCGTTCCTGACAGCGCGCTGAGCAGTAGCGGCGGACTACCAGACAATGGAGCTTTTCCGCAGCTTGAACCGTTCCGTGACCTCCTGCTCAGGACGCGCGATGCGCTAGATCTCGAAGCCGGCGACCGGCGTCGCGATTTCACGGCGGATGAAGACACGCTGGCGGGATACTTGATGGCAGATGTCAAGTTCAGTGAAGAATTCAGTATAATCGGCGGTGTGCGGGTTGAGCATACCAAATATGATACTGTCGGCGACATCCTTCGAACTGTGAACGTAGCGGAAGGTGATGACGATATATTTGCTGACCAATTCGAAAATGAAGAAAGCTTCGACAATGAATATACCAAATGGTTTCCGGCGCTACATTTTCGTTGGGAGCCAAACGATCAAATTGTAACTCGTCTATCGCTATACAAAAGCCAAGTCCGGCCGAACTTTGGCGATGCACGGGCGCTTCAGGAAGCGAGTTTCGAACTGGAAATTCCCGATCCAGGCGGCGATCCAGGCAGGCAAATCATTACTTACGATATCGATGGTGTACCAACAGAAGTGGAGGTGGAAAGCGCAGAACTGGAACGTGGAAACCCGTTTCTGAGATCCCTTACCGCCAATCAAGTCGATGTGACGTTTGGCTGGTATCCTAATGACAACACCAGCATCAGATTGGCAGCATTCTACAAGGATCTAACGAACACATTTATTGGAACAAGCGCAGGAACAGCAGAGTCCATCGCGGCTCTTGGTTTCGATCCGATTGATCAGGTCACCGGTATTGCGCTCACCGAAGCCAGCACCGTTATTAACGGCTCTTCCGGTGAGCTTTATGGTGTTGAGATATCGGCAGAGCATTTCTTCAGCGGAGCAGAAGGGTTTTTTGTAACCGGCAACCTGACGCTCATTGAAGCAAGCACAAGCTCGGACCAGATCCGCGATGGTGAGAAATTCGCGTTACCTCGGCAATCGGACATTAGTGGCAACGCCTCAATCGGCTATGAGGATGAGAAATTCCTGGTGCGGCTGTCCGGCAATTATCGCAGCAAACAGCTGGTGTCTGTCGACGGCGATGATGCCTTTGCAGATGTCTTCACACGCGATTTTCTGACGCTCGATCTTTCTCTGCGCATGAACGTGATGGACAGGTTTCGTATATTCTTTGACGCAAGCAACCTGACCGGTGAGGTGGAGGAACGCTTCTATCGCGGCAATGATGGGCCAGTTTTTAACCGGATCGAAGATTTTGGCCGAACCTTTCAGTTTGGTGTCACGGCCAGCTTCTAGAGTTCTCCCAAGGTCTGCCCCCCAATGCAGATCCGCCTTTGAAGGCCGCCGAAGCAATCCGGTGGCCTTCTTTTTTTAAAAGCAGCCAGCTTCCAAAGTTCAATCCTGCATGATGGGTTGCTTAGGCCCAATGACATCAACATTCCCGACCGCTGTCACATCGTTCATAAAACTTGGCTGGCGCTTTGTTCCCTTAGCGCCAGGATTCACGGAAACATTGTCGAGCACTAGTCCCTGGATATGGGCAAACGCAAAATGAGCCGATTGCCGAGAATAGTCCGCGCTGTCCTCTTGCGCTGCGATCGTCACTGATCCTCTCGGTTTTCTCCCGGTCGACAGGTCGATTTCTCCGTTTGGTAGATTTACATTGATGTCCGATAGTACAAGATCGCGAATAGGCGCATTGGCATTGCCCGCAAGCAACGATGCTCCGGTGGTCTTGATGTCGATATCGCTGAAAGTCAGCCGTTCAACACGGCCCCATGAATCATCCGGTTCACGCCGATCGATATCAATGAAGATCGGATATTGGCGCGCATGGCGGCCACCTGTTTCGATAAGCATATTGTGGAACCGGTTGTCGAGATGCGCGCCGCCATCAATCTGGAAAATAGCAATGCCATAACGACTATTGCGAATAACAATGTCGGAGAAGATCGAGTTGGTCACACCGACCTCCGAACGGGTACCAAACTTGATTGCCGCATCATCACTTTCAATGATCGAGTCAGTCACGACCAGATTATCTATCGGAGCAAGTCGCGATTTCAGTACAATACCGTCATCTCCTGTTTTGATATCTGCGCGCGTGATGAAAATATCGGCGGAGTCCCGGATTTGGATACCATCCGTATTGGGGCTGCGAGGATCGTTGCGAATGGTGATGTCAACCAGGCGCACATCCTCGCAGCGATTAATTGACAATGCGTAGGCCGGTATATTGTTAAACTGCAGGCCGGATATTGACACATTGGAACAATCGGAAATGGACAGCAACGGCGCCGGGCGTGGCAACGTGGATCGGGGAATGCCCAGTTCATAGAAATTGGCATCCCAGAACTTCTCGCCATTGCCCTCGATCCGTCCCGGACCGCTAATCACCAGATCACGGGCATCAGGGGCATGAATCGCCGTATGGAAATCTTCAACTGTTCCGTCAGGCCTTTTGACGATCCGTTCGGGATAGAGTTTCATATCTGGAACGAGTGTGAGCACCGCACCAGCTGCAAGATGAAATTCCATCGCCGGTCGCAGGGTAAGCAGGCCAGTATGCCACTCGCCTGCGCTCAGCCGAACGATGCCCCCCGTGCCGCCGCACGCATCAATCGCCGCCTGAATCGCCACCATATCCAGCTTGCCATCATTCGGTACAGCACCGTGCGTTTCAGGGTTGCAAGCATTATCGCTGTCTTTTGCCACAGCTGGCATCGAGATGGGAACAGCACAGCTCAATAAGAACGCCGCTTTGGTTGCGGTAATCAGGTGTTGATGGGTCATCTTCATCATCCTCCTTGGCCAGCGGCGCGGCGCTCCACCAGTTCGCGCGAGATCTGCGCATGCATGGTGCGGTCGAGCCGGTAATTCCACATGATCAGTGCCGACAGCAAAATGCCCAATAACGGCACCAGCGTCATAATCGACTTAATCCCTTCGATAGCGTCGGCAGACTGAACCTCACTGCCGCTTTGATAACCGACCCAGGACAAGAGCAACCCCAGGACAATCCCATTCAGTCCCAGAGCCGCCTGTTTAGAGAAGCTGGCAATGCCGAAAACCTTCGCATCATGGCGCTGACCGGTGGTCCATTCGGAATATTCGACCGTGTCAGGGATCATCGCCCATACCAATACGACATAGGCCGCATTGGCCGCAGAGACGATACCGAGCATTACCGCTGCCACCGCCGGATCCCGGCTCTCCGACAGGAAGAACGCGAGATAGCCGAGTATGCTAATTACATTTGCGGTAAGCCATGCCTGGCGCTTGGACCAACGCTGTGCGGCCCAGGCCCAGATCGGACAGAACAGCATGTTGATAAACAGCGCGAAGGGCAAAAGATAGGATCGTAGTTCAGGCGCTTCGAGATAATGGTTGATATAATATGTGAGGCACTTGTTGGTCATCGTGAAAGCAAGCGAGGATACGATCATACAGCCAAATACGCGCAGCAACGGGGTGTTGGTTCGCGCTATCCGTGCAACCGAAACCAGATCTTCCCACACCGCGCCCCAATAGAATCCCTCGGGATTGGCATCTTCCAGCTGCTCCGGCTCACTCGTGGAGAGGAAACATATCCAAAAGATCGGCAGGGATAGAATCCCGCAAATGCCAGCTGCGATAATATAGGGAATATTTCCATTGCCGCCGAATTCCCCTTGCAGGGCATCAACGATGGTAGGCAACAGGAATGTTACCGTAATCCCGCCTAACATCGCGAACGCAATACGAATGCCAGCAAGCTGACTGCGCGTATCACTGTCATCGGTAATGCGTGCCGAGAGCGTCGAATATGGGATATTAACCAGAGAATAGACCGTTCTCAGAGCCATTTGCGACAACAGAGCATAAGCGAACAAACCGCCCTGCCCGGCATCAATACCGATAAAACAGGCCATGAAAACGACTACCAACAGCGGGCTGACAAAAATCAGATAAGGCCGATAGCTGCCATATTTCGACCGGGTGCGGTCGGCCACCGCACCAATTACACTGTCCGCAAAGCCGTCGAACAAGCTGGCCGCCAAAAATACCGTGCCCGCCAGAATCGGATCGAGGCCCAGCACATCCGTGTAGAACGGCATCAGAAGCAGATTAAGGGCCTGCCAATAGATGTTAAAGCCGAAATCTCCGATACCCCAGCCAAGTTTTTGACCGAACCGTAATTTGCCTGCACTCAAGTCCCCGCTCCCCATAATTTTTTGAGAGTGAAGGCAGACCGTTTCGGATCGCGTTCACGTGTAAAGACGCCTTTTCGATTCATCACCGCCCGCCGCCCGTGTTGTGCGGTGCGAAAATCGGCGAAGTTCCAAACATGCCCGCCAATGCAATTCTGATGTTCGGCAATGATCTGCCAGTAGAGCGCGATCAAATCGGACTGATATTCCTCGGTCCACATCTGATCGATGGTCGCATGCATTCCGGCAACGGCATCTGCACCAAATTCGGAAATGAAGATCGGTTTCTCATGTGCCTTTGCCAGATCGTCCAGCGTTTCAGTCAGCGCAGAACTGGCGCGGTCAAGCTGGCCGGGCTCCGAATACCAGCCATGATAACGGTTGATGGTCAGGAAGTCACAATAGTCGAACGCCGGATCGGCATTTCCCGCATATTGCACGTTGGCAACCGTCATCGGACGGGAGGAATCGAGCTGCCGCGCATAGTCGAAAAGGTCTCGCCAATAAGGCCCGGATCGTGCGCCATATTCCGGCTCGGCCAAATAGCCCGGTTCATTGGACAGCGACCATGCAACGACGCTGGCATGATGCCGGTCGCGTGCGAATTGCGCTTCAAGCGCACTGCGATGGGCGTTCTGATCCTCATCCGATATTTTGCGGAAGTCGAGATTGACGGAGAAGCATTCCGAGATAACGAGAATGCCGCGCTCATCCGCCATATCGAGAAACGCCTCGTCATAGGGATAGTGCGATGTCCGCACCGAATTCGCTCCGATCCAGTCAAGCAAACCGAAATCTTTCACCAACATCGGCAAATTTACACCGCGCCCATGAACAGGCGTGTCTTCATGCTTGCCAAAGCCCTTAAGTATGATGGGCTGGTCGTTGAGCAGCAACTGCAATCCTTCAACCCGTAACGTACGGAAACCAATGCGGCGTTCGATCCGGTCGAGCACCTGCCCGGTCTCGCCAAGCAGCTCGATGGAGCAATCATAAAGCACCGGATTATCGGGTGACCACGGCTGTACATAGGGCGTGAAGCGCGCTTGAATGCCCGCTTCGAAAGGCTGGTCGAGCCGTTCGCCGTCGATCAGGAGCCGTAGCTTGCCGCTACCGCCCTTCGTTTCGGTGCTAACTCCAAGGCTCGACTTGCCGCCCGACCAACCGGTGTCGATAGTCACATTCTCAATCCGCAATTTCGGCAAAAGACACAAGTGAACCGACCGGTTCAGGCCACCAAAGGGAAAGAAATCGAACCGTACGGCTGGCCAATACTCATCACGAGCACGCCCCTCCGCAACGTAGTCCTCACTGCGGACCTCCTGCATTGGACCATGTTTTGGTAGTCGCGCGGTGACTTTGACAACAAGTGTGATTATCTTTCCTGGTCGCGCCACTGCCCCAATATCAACTGCAAAAGGCAGCATCAGCGGTCCACTCTTTCCGACGCGCTGTCCGTTGCAAAAAATCTCTGCCCGGTAATCTGCGCTACCGAAATGCAGCATGATATCTGCTCCGGCCGCTCGCTCCGGAATACGGACCTGACGCTGATACCACATCGGCCCTTCGAAATTCATCAAACCCGCTTCGGCCAGTTGTTCGTTCCAACTGCCTGGAACAGCAATGGGGTGGCTGTCAGGGTCAGTAACTGACCAACCCTTAGCCCAACCGTTGCTATGCCCCAAACCATCTTTATCTGCGCGGCAATACCAGATACCATCAAGAGAAATGGCCTCGCGGAAGCCGTTGGTTTCTGGACGCATATTCATGACATCCATTCACTGGTGATATAGTTATTGAACACCATCCGCCCTACCAGTTCCACATTGTACCGTCGCGAAGGCGAGCAATTGGCAGTTGTCTGGGCTGGTAGGGGTATTTTGCGGCTAGTTTTTCATCGATATCCACGCCAATGCCGGGTGTTTCTCCTGGATGTAGATAGCCGTCCTCAAAATTGTAACTGTGCGGAAAAACAGCATCGGTTTCTTCGCTATGCCGCATATATTCTTGAATACCGAAATTGGGTACCCACAAGTCGAAATGCAGCGCAGCCCCCATGCTTGCGGGCGATAAATCAGTTGCTCCGTGACAGCCTGTTCGTACCTGATAAAGCGCGGCCAGTCCCGCAATCTGCCGCATATGTGTGATCCCGCCGGCATGGACGACAGTGGCACGGATATAATCAATCAACTGGTTCTGAATCAGCTCGCGGCAATCATGAATCGAATTAAAAATCTCTCCTACTGCCAACGGCGTGACAGTATGCTGGCGAACAAGCTGAAAAGCCTCCTGATTCTCCGCAGAAGTACAATCCTCCATCCAGAAAAGACGGTAGGGTTCCAATGATTTACCTAGTCGTCCCGCCTCAATCGGGGACAGCCGATGATGGACATCATGCAGCAGTTCGATTTCATCCCCATGTTCATTACGAATCGCTTCAAACAATTTCGGCGCAAAGGTCACATAAGATGATGTATCCCACAGCGTCTCGGTCGGCAGGATTGCATCGGCTGGCTCATAGTACATGTCACCGCGCCCTACCCCATAAGCTCCCTTAACCCCTGGAATTCCGGATTGCGCGCGAATGGCGCGATAACCCATATCCTTATAGCGACCGACTTGATCTACAGTTTCAGCAATGTCCGCACCATTGGCATGACCATAGACCAGCACACCATTGCGAGAGGCACCGCCCAGCAATTGATATAGCGGCATACCTGCGGCCTTCGCCTTGATATCCCACAAGGCTGTATCAACCGCTGCGATCGCCGTCATCGTTATGGGCCCCCGCCGCCAGTAAGCACCGCGATATAATGCCTGCCAGATATCCTCTATACGACTGGCATCACGGCCGATAAGCAACGGCACAACATGGTCCTCAAGATAAGCAACGACAGCTTTTTCGCGGCCGTTCAGTGTTGCATCACCTATCCCATATACGCCCTGATCGGTTTCGATTTTCAGAGTGACGAAGTTCCGACCAGGCGAGCATATAATCACCTTGGCGTTACGAATAATCATCTTGCCCTCCCTCCTTCTATCTATAATGTTCTGGTTCGCTTGACATTCCGCATTTGGTCTGTCAACTTTTCAATTCTGGTAAGGCCAATTTTTTAGCCATTAGGAAAACACAATGAATGAGCGTCCCACCAAACCTCCGCGTCGGCTTTATGAAACCGTCACAAAAGAAATTGCCCGCCAAATATTGGGAGGTCAGTATGAGATCGGCGACCGCCTCCCGGCAGAACGTGTGTTGGCTGAACAGTTCAACGTCAGCCGCCCGACCATTCGTGAAGCTATGATCGCACTTGAGGTCGACGGGCTGGTCGAAGTCTGCACGGGTTCAGGCGTCTATGTCCGGGCGCTACAACGCCGCGGCAAGGCCGCACCGATGGATATTGGCCCGTTCGAACTGCTTGAAACGCGGGCGCTGGTCGAAGGCGAAGCATGTGCGCTTGCCGCGACGCACATCAAACCTGATCAAATTGAAGAATTGGAACAATTGCTCGGCGAAATGGAAGCAGAGAACACCCGTGGCGACGTCGTCATGTCAGAAGATGCTGACCATCGCTTTCATATGGCTATCGCCGAAGCCACGCAAAATAGTGGTATGGTCCATGTTGTGGGATCCCTGTGGGAAGCACGGCATAGATCGCTTCAGACGATCAAATTTCTGGAAAAGGCTCGTGTCGAGGGCGTCAAACCGAGAATTGACGAGCATCGCGCTATTGTTGATGCTCTGAAAACCGGTGATGCCAATGCTGCACGTGCCGCGATGCGCACACATCTTCACGGCGTAGCTGATATGCTGTTTGCTGCAACCGAAGCTGAAGCAGTTGAAAAAGCGCGTGTCGAAGCTGCCGAAAACCGTAAAAAATACCGTGTGATAGGAATGGAATGACGAAACCGCTTCGCCTCAATCCGGACCGGCTATTTCCCGCCGACAACGACACACGGCAAATCGCTAGAGAACTGTACGCGAATATACGCGATTTGCCGATCCTGAGCCCACACGGCCATACTGATCCGAGCTGGTTCGCCGAGAACGAAGCCTTTTCCAACCCTGCTGCATTGCTGATCCAGCCTGACCACTACGTCTACCGGATGCTTTACAGTCAAGGAATCGCTCTAGAAGATCTAGGCCTCAAACCCGCACCGGGCAGCAGCGATCGACCAGTGGAAGAAGATCCAAGAAAGATATGGCATATCTTCGCGGAGAATTACCATCTGTTCGCAGGCACGCCGACACGTATGTGGCATGACCATGTATATTCAGAAATTTTTGAACTCGATGTAGAGCTAACGGCGGAAACTGCTGATCTTTACTACGATCAGATCGCCGAATGTCTTTCGCGTGACGAGTTTCGGCCGCGCGCCCTGTTCGATCGCTTTGGTATCGAAACAATAGCTACGACGGAGGACCCGCTTGATCCGCTTGATCATCATCGACAGTTGAAAGCCGATGGCTGGGGCAAAAAAGTCATTACCGCATTTCGCCCCGACAATGTCTGCGATCCCGAATATGAAGGCTTTGCGGATAATATTGCTGCTCTCGGCAAATTGACTGGCGAGGATGTCACAGTTTGGAGCGGTTATCTAAACGCGCTTAGGAATCGCCGGGCCTTCTTTGCCGAGCATGGCGCCACAAGCACTGATCATGGTCATCCAACTGCATTCACGAGCAATCTTTCCCAGGACGATACGGCCACTCTGTTCGAACGCGTGCGACATGGCAAGGCCAACGCCCAGGATTCAGAGCTATTTCGTGGTCAAATGCTCACCGAAATGGCCAAAATGAGCCAGGCCGACGGTCTGACCATGCAAATTCACCCAGGGTCATTTCGCAACCACAATGCAACGCTGTTTAAACAATATGGCCGGGACTGCGGAGCGGATATCCCCATGGAGACTGGCTACGTCCGCCAATTACAACCGTTGCTGGATGCGGTTGGTAACGATCCCGATCTGACCATCATTCTCTTTACGCTAGACGAAACAAGCTATTCACGCGAACTGGCACCGCTTGCAGGACATTATCCTGCGCTCAAGCTGGGGCCATCTTGGTGGTTCCATGATAGCCCAGAGGGCATGCGCCGTTTCCGTGAGCAAGTAACCGAAACCGCAGGCTTTTACAACACGGTCGGTTTCAACGATGACACCCGGGCTTTCCTCAGTATTCCTGCCCGGCACGATGTCGCGCGGCGGATGGATTGCGGTTTCCTGGCGCGGCTTGTGGCAGAACATCGAATGGATAGGGACGAAGCGCATCAAATCGCTGCCGACCTTACTTATAACCTCGCAAAGAAAGCCTATCGGCTCTGATGACTAGCTTTCCGCTTTCCCGGCGCGCTCTTTTGACTGGAGCCGCAGGCTTGGGCGCTGCGGCGCTAGCGGGCTGCGACCGCACCGCTGCCATGCTTGGTGAAGGCGGTGTCTTGCGCGCGGCAGATACGCACCCTGACGGTTATCCGACCGTTGAAGCGGTCCGATCGATCGCGGCCAGGCTGAAAGAACAGACTGATGGGCGGCTTAACGTAAGGCTTTATACAGGCGGACAGCTTGGTGAAGAAAAGGACACCCTGGAACTGGCAATATTCGGCGGGTTGGACTTCAATCGTGTCAATCTCGCGCCGCTCAACTCCATAGCGCCAGAAACACTTGTCCCGGCGCTGCCTTTCCTATTCCGCGACGAAAGCCACATGCGCGCCGCCATGGACGGGACGCCCGGACACACCATTTTGGAAGCCCTGCGTCCGCATGGATTGATCGGCCTGTGCTTTTACGACAGCGGCGCGCGATCTTTCTATACCTCAAGCCGGGAGATCACCAAACCAGCGGATCTGAAAGGGCTCAAGATTCGCGTCCAGAACAGTGATCTGTATGTCGCAATGATTGAGGCGCTTGGCGGCGATGCAACGCCAATGGCTTATGGTGAGGTCTATCAAGGTCTCATGCAAGGTGTTGTAGATGGAGCGGAAAATAACTGGCCATCCTATGAAAGCAGCCGTCATTTCGAAGCCGCTGGCACTTATAGTCTGACCCGGCATGTTATGGCGCCTGAAGTTTTGCTGGTGTCCGGACGGAGTTGGGCCAAGCTGTCTGAAGACGATCGCACACTCATACGGCAAAGCGCCAAGGAGAGCGTACCGCTGATGCGCACCCTGTGGGACCAGCGGACAAACGATGCCAAAACGCGGCTGGCTGAGGCGGGTGTGACAGTAATCGAACCGGACTTCCGTGCTTTTTCCGAAAAAGTGCAACCTGTATGGGACAAATTCCTGGCGACACCACATTTGCGCAAGCTCGCCGAAGACATGGTGGCGATCAGTGGCTGAGTTTCTCGCTAACTTGTCGCGCAAAACCAGTATTGCCGCCCTTTATGCCTCAGCGATCGGCCTTGTGGGCATGACTATAATTATCGGATGGCAAGTCTTTGCCCGATATATTCTCAATTCATCCCCCGCATGGACAGAGCAGGCAGCGCTGTTCCTTATGCTTTGGTTCATTCTGTTCGCCGCTGCTGCCGGCGTCAGGGAAGGCTTTCACATAAGACTTTCATTGTTGCAGGAATCGCTAACTGAAACAGCCGGACGGCGGTTGCTCTATATCAGCCATATGGTTGTTCTTCTGTTCGGGGTCGCTATGACCAAGGGCGGCGTCGATCTAGCGGTGAACACGTGGCAACACGAAATCCCCACGCTCGGCCTCCCGCGCGGCACAGCCTATCTACCAATCATCGGAGCCGGTGCTTTGATTGCCACCTTCGCACTGGAGCATATAGTTGCTCTGCGCCGCAATCGCACGGTTGAACCGATATGGCGCTAGGCTTGCTTCTATTACTGCTGCTTCTATTGCTGGCGATCGGCGTTCCAGTTGCCTTCGCGCTTGGCGCAGCCAGCCTTGCGCTGTTTATGTTGCTTGGCATTCCTACCATTGCTGCGTTCCAGCGGATGGCAGCAGGCATGAACGTCTTTACGCTGATGGCGATCCCGTTCTTCGTATTCGCAGGCGATCTGATGGCTCGTACCGGCATTGCGGAACGGTTGGTCCGTGTAGCCGACGGACTTTTTGGTCGATCTCGCGGAGGACTGGGTCAGGTTGATGTCGGTGCCAGCATGATGTTCGGTGCGGTCTCGGGATCGGCAGTTGCATCGGTGTCGGCCATCGGATCCTCACTCATCCCGATGATGAAGGAGCGCGAATATGATGCCGACTATGCGGTCAACGTCACGATAACGGCCGCGATCCTTGGCATCTTGATCCCCCCTTCGCACAATATGATCATCTATGCGGCGGCGGCACCGGTCAGTGTCAGCGTCGGCGATCTGTTTCTAGCGGGTATTGGTCCCGGTTTACTGGCGGGTGCAGCGCTTATGACTGTCGCCTGGCTGGTTGCGTCTAAACGCGGCTATCCGCGAGGCACCTTCCCCGGATGGGGTTCTCTCACCAGAGCATTTGTGGTCGCCTTTCCGGGCCTGATGACAGCGCTTATCATCATATTTGGTATCCTTCTTGGTATCTTCACACCCACGGAAAGCAGTGCGGTCGCGGTCATCTATACGATTTTGGTTGGTGCCTTTGTCTATCGCTCACTTGGTCCACAACGGTTTCTCGAAGCTGCGATGAGTGCAGCGCGTACCACCGCCATGGTCATGCTGATCATCGGTACAGCCAGTATGTTCGGCTGGTTGTTCGCCGTGCTTGAAGGCCCGCAAGCACTTGCTGGTGCATTGACAGCATTGTCGAACGAACCGGCCATTGTGATGCTCATGATCCTTCTGATCTTGCTCATTCTTGGTGCGTTCATGGATATGGCACCGCTTATCATTATCACCACGCCTATATTCTTGCCGGTGGCAATGGATATCGGTGTTGATCCTGTCCATTTCGGTATCGTTATGCTGCTCAATCTGGGCATCGGACTGGTGACTCCGCCAGTTGGGTCGGTGTTATTTGTCGGCTGTGCGGTGGGTAAAGCAAAACCGGAACAGGTCGTGCGCACGATTTGGCCGTTTTATGGCGCGCTAATAACGGTGCTGCTGCTGACCGCTTACGTCCCTTCCCTTTCCCTATGGCTTCCGAGTATTTTCCAGTGAACCACCCCAGATTAAGCTCCCAAACCTATGACTTTACCCGGTACGACCGCAGTCAATCTGCAGGCGTCGTACATCTGGGCGTTGGTGCCTTCCACCGCGCCCATCAGGCGCTCTATTTCGACCAGCTCATGACAAATGGTGCCGAGGGCTGGATGATCTGTGGCGCATCCTTGCGGAGCGCGACAGTGCCGCAACAGCTCGATCCACAGGACAGTCTTTACACTGCCGTAGTCCGTTCTGACCACAGCGAGAAGAGACTGATTGTGGGATCAATATCTGATGTAATCTTCGCGCCGGACAATCCGCAATCGCTGGTTGCTGCGATCGCTGCACCACAAACAGCGTTGGTAACACTGACCATAACCGAAAAGGGCTATCTGATCGATCCAGCCAGTGGCGCGCTCATTCGTAAAGATCCGCACCTCGCCGCCGATCTTTCATCGCTCGACCGTCCGCGTACGGCCCTTGGCTTTATCGTCGCTGGCTTATCGCGCAGGTACGAAGAAGGCCTCGGCCCTGTAACCATCTTGTCTTGCGACAATTTACCCGACAATGGAAAGCGTACTCGTAGCGCCGTACTTGCCTTCGCCAGCGAGGTCGACGCCGATCTCGCCGACTGGATCAAACGCGAGGTCAGCTTCCCAAGCAGCATGGTCGACCGGATCGTACCTGCAACCACGTCAGACGATATCGCCGCACTCACTGAAAGCGCTGGTTATCGAGACGAAGCAATGGTGAAAACCGAAGATTTTACACAGTGGGTGATCGAGGACAATTTCTGCGCCGCACGTCCTGCACTCGAAACTACGGGCGTCCAGATGACCGACAATGTTGCAGGTTGGGAAATGGCCAAATTGCGGTTACTTAATGGGGCGCATAGTATGCTTGCTTATCTCGGCGCCCTGGCTGGACATGATTTCGTCCACCAAGCGATGGCCGCACCCGGCTTCCCGGAACTGCTATCCGCTCTATGGGATGAAGCAGAGGAAACGCTCCCTGAGGTAGACGGACTTGATACAGCAATCTATCGCACCGATCTTGATGCGAGGTTCCGCAATGCCGCACTGCAACATCGGACCGTACAAATTGCTATGGATGGCAGCCAGAAGCTTCCCCAGCGGTTGCTCGGATCAATCAGCGACAGACAAGAATCAGCTCAGACCAGCCCGGCTCTGACGCTATCCGTTGCCGCCTGGATACGCTGGCAATTCGGTGTCGATGAGGCAGGCAAGCGTTACACGGTGGACGATCCACTGGCAAACCGAACGGCACAGGCGATCGCAGCGGGCAATGATGACCCCCAAGCCATTGTCCGTGCAATGCTGAACATCGAACAAATTTTCGGTACTGGTCTGCCGCAGTCTGATGAATTTCCTAACTCTGTGACGCAGCACCTTACTTCACTCATGGAAAAGGGTGCTGCCTCGGTTGTCAGGGATTTTGCCCGATGACCCTGCGCTTGCTTACCTTGAATAGTGATGACGATGTTGCGTTGGCGGTAGAAGCCATCACTCCCGGAGAATTGGTTGCTGGTATCGAAGCGCGCGATCCGATCCCTGCGGGTCATAAAATGGCAATTCAATCCGTTGATGCCGGACAAGCTGTACGAAAATATGGACAAATAATTGGCCTTGCAAAGAGAGCTATCCTTCGGGGTGAGCATGTTCATACACATAATTTGGAGAGCGGTCCGTCCAGTTCGGCTTCCCCTGCTTCTCCGGGTTTCGATCGCGAACCGGTGGTCGCCAAATTTGCCGGATATGCCCGCCCCGACGGGCGAGTAGCGACGCGTAACTATGTCGGCATCCTTTCCAGCGTAAATTGTTCGGCCCATGTTGTACGCAAAATTGCGGACGCCTTTCCAGATGAAATGTTCGCAAATCATAATACTATCGATGGTGTCGTTGCACTGACACACACAACAGGATGCGGCATCCCGGCGGACGGTGAAGCGGCTGCTGTTCTCGATAGGGTCATGGCAGGCTATGCTGCACATCCCAATTTCGGTGGACTACTGATTATCGGGCTAGGCTGCGAAGTTAATCAGGTCGGTCGCATAGAAGAAAGAGCGGGCGGCCCGCCGCTGCGCCGCCTTACTATTCAGGATGAAGGTGGTACGTTGCGCACCATCGAGGCGGGCAAAAAGCTGATCCGCGAGTTAGTTGAGGAGGCAGGCAATATTGAGCGTGCGCCCGTTTCTGCAAAACATCTCACACTGGGGCTACAATGTGGTGGATCAGACGGATGGTCAGGTGTCACGGCAAACCCGGCTCTGGGCCGCGCCGCCGATATGCTGGTGGCAGCCGGCGGTACTGTCATCCTGTCGGAAACGCCGGAAATCTATGGCGCTGAATCACTTTTGCTGCGGCGTGCAGTGTCAGATGACGTTCGCGACAAGCTAAACGCGCGACTGGCATGGTGGCAAGATTATGTCACTCGGCATGGGTCGGAATTAAACAACAACCCTTCGCCCGGGAATATTGCTGGCGGCTTGACCACCATTCTTGAAAAATCGCTTGGTGCCGTAGCCAAATCCGGCAGTGCGCCATTGCAAGATGTGTTTGAATATGGCGAGCGGATAGATCGACCTGGCTTCGTGTTTATGGATTCACCCGGCTACGATCCCTGTTCGGCGACCGGACAGATGGCATCGGGCGCTAATATTCTGGCATTCACCACCGGACGTGGATCGGTCTTTGGTTCGCGTCCCGCGCCGTGCATCAAGCTCGCATCAAACCAAGCCATGGCAGCACGAATGGATGAGGATATGGATATTGATTGCTCGCCTGTACTCAATGGACGCAGCCTCGATGACATGGGTGCTGAGATCTTCGAAATGATGCTTGCCATTGCATCGGGTTCGCCAAGCAAATCTGAGGCTCTGGGATTTGGCGATATGGAATTCGTTCCCTGGCAATTGGGAGCCATAATGTGAAGATATACTCTTGGATAGTTGCCGCAGCTCTGATTGCCACGCCGGTTTTTGCTAAAGCGCAAAACCAATCACATCGGGATGATCAGGCTGATATATCGGAACGCGAGCATAGCATCCGGCAAGCCATGGCGGAAACGGCTCATTATGTTTCGACAGTCCTGATTCAACCGTCGGGCAAGGGACGAACAGATTATGACCTCGTCAGTGGCAAATGGTCTGATTATGAAACGCACTGGCATACCGGACAAGCCATCTGGGGATTGGTTGAAAGCGCTGCGTTGCTGAATGATCCTTCGCTAGAAGCTGCAGCCAAACGGGCCGGCGACTGGTGGATATCAACTGAATATCAGGATCTGCACCCTTTTGCAGGACTCGTCGATGCCGCTCATGGCAACCGGTTGGGACCACTACTCAACTGGACGACCATTGCCGATGGTACGCCAGGGCTTTTCGCTTTGTCGCGTGCAACTGGCGACCCGCGCTATGCCGACAGCGCAACCCGGTCCGGCAAATGGCTGTGGCGCAATACGCGCGTACCGGATAGCGTCAAAGGCGGCGAAGGGCTATTCTATAACATATTTGATCCGTCGCGCGGGGTTGTTGTCACCGACTGGAATCCGCACAAGCAAGGCGCGGTGTATGATCAAAGAGTCGATTACGGCTCTCCCCCGATCGAGGAATTGGCGCGGCCCAATATAGAAGGGTTTCTGTTTGCCGATATGTGCCGCCATACAGGGGACCGCCTATGGTGCGATCGGTTCCTCGAACAAGCCGAGTTCGCGCTCGCTCGCCAGCACGCCAATGGCTTGTGGATGGAATTCGAGCCAAATGATCCCAAGACTGGCAACGTCCATCCACGCTTTAACATCTGGAATGCCGAAGCGCTGCTTGAAGCTTATGCACTGACCAGTGACAATCGGTTTCTGGATGGAGCAGAGCGTACTGCAACTTTTTACCGCGATATTGCCACCAAAGATGGCACGATCCATTATCGGTTAAATACTGATGGAACGGCTCAGCGCGGTTCAATCACCGGGTCGGCGGTGGCGTTTAACGGTATCTTGATGTTGCGCTTGCGTGACTATGGCAAAACCGGTTTCGACAAGGCGATAAACCGGACCGCCAAATGGTTGGCAGCCAACCGCTTTTCGCCAGACCATGCCGATCCTAACATCGCAGGCGCTGTTATAAATACACGTTACAAAACCGGCGGCGGTAAGGCTCAATTGATCCAGCGTGACGTAGGCAGCACTTTCGCTCTCCGGTTCATGGCGCTCTATTTGCGTGATCTGCGTGGTGAAAATGTAAATGCTCATTTGACCGGAAGCAAATCACCATGAAGCTATCACGTCGGCATTTGCTGGGAAGCGTGGCTCTGTTCGGTACAGCGATCCCGTTCCAACTGGCGGCGCAACCTTCCAGCTCTGTTGAGAAGGATATCATAAGTAATAATAGCGGCGCGCTACATGTACTGGAGGGTCGGGAACGTTTGTCGCTTGATGGCGCGTGGCATTATATTCTCGATCCGTTCGATGTGGCTGGCCGCAAGCCCAAGGCCCGCCGCAATTTTTGGGAAAACACGATTGAAACGCCGGCAACCGGACTGATCGAATATGAATGGAACAGTAGCCCGCGCATGATGCTGCCCGCCGCGTGGAACGATGCGGAAGAACGGCTAGATTATTATGAGGGACCGGTTTATTTCCGCCGTCTGTTCACCGCGCCGATCGAAGCAGAGAAACGCCATTTCTTACATTTCGAAGCGGTAAATTACGCTGCCACAGTCTGGCTTGATGGGAATCTTGTCGGTCGGCATGAGGGCGGTTTCACCCCCTTTTCGATCGAAGTAACCGACTGCATCCGTTCCGGTACTGCCCACAGCCTGGTGGTTCGCGCTGACAGCCGGCACGGCCCGAAGACATTGCCAGGCCTCGATTTCGATTGGAAAAACTGCGGCGGTATTACGCGTTCTGTGTCATTGCTGTCGGTGCCGCGTAACTTTATCCGGTCCAGCTTCATTTCCTTGCGTAATAGCCAGATAGAAGCTGCGATAGAAGTCGATGGAGATGCTGGCACATCAGTTAAACTCAACTGCCCCGCCTTGGGTTTGACACTTTCCGGCTCGGCAGGAGAAGATGGCAAGATTACCCTGTCTGCCCCCGCACCGGACAATCTGAAACTATGGTCACCTGATGATCCCCATCTCTACAATTTCACCATCACCTGCGGCAACGAAACAGCGATCGAACAAATTGGGTTCCGAGTGGTGGAAGTGAGAGGGCGTGAGGTCCTGCTCAACGGCAAATCGATATTCCTGCGCGGTATTGCGATGCATGAAGAAGCATTCGGCGCAAAGGGCGAGCGCGCGGTCAGCGAGGCGGAAGCACGTGCGCTTCTGGCCGAAGCAAAGGCGCTGGGTTGTAATTTCGTTAGGTTGGCCCATTATCCTCATGCAGCTCACACCGCGCGTCTCGCGGACGAGATGGGGCTGATGCTATGGGCTGAAATTCCCGTTTATTGGGAAGAAATCGACTATAGTGATAAAGGTACGCTGGCTTTGGCTCGCGGCATGATGGCAGAACTCGTCCGCCGCGACAGCAACCGGGCAAGTGTGGTCATGTGGTCGGTCGCAAATGAAACACCGCAAACACCCGTGCGCACGCGCTTCTTGCGAACAGTTATTGCCGACGTCCGGCGCTTCGACCCTACCCGACTGGTAACGGCAGCGCTCAACAAAAATGTCGATGTTGGCGGCGTTCGCGACGGCGAAAGTATCATAACCGTACAGGACGAGCTTGCTGCGGATCTCGATGTCGTCGCGATCAATCAATATGAAGGCTGGTATGGCAAACGAGATCCCCGCGAAATTAAGCAAGTATCTTTCCGCAATGGCTATGACAAACCATTGATGTTTTCCGAATTTGGTGCAGGCGCGCCCTATGGAAATCATGGACCACGTGAAGAACGGTGGACCGAGGAATATCAAGCGTGGCTGTACGAAGAGACCTTAAAAATCATTGCCGAGACACCGGACTGTGTTGGTCTTTCGCCTTGGCTGTTGAAGGATTTCCGTTCCCCTCGCCGATGGCATGGTCGTTTCCAGGAGTTGTGGAACCGCAAGGGCCTAACTTCACCTGAAGGTCGGCGCAAGAAGGCATGGTTTGTGCTGCGTGACTATTACCGCAATATCGCGGTACCCAAGGGCTAACTCATTGAAAAAGAGGGACAGCCGGCAGGGAAACAATTCTGGGAAGCTTTACGGAAATGGAATTGCTGGTCCAATCTATTAGCGAAAAGGGCATGACTTTCGTCATGCCCTTCGTCGGCTTCTGGCTGTGAACTTTGTTTCACACCTGAAGCATGCGGGACCATCGTAGGTATTGGTCCCGTTGGGGGATTTTGATTGATAGTCATATCTATTGGGACGCAGTCCAGCGGCGGCGCAGCTTCTGCTTATGAACTTGCAATTTTTGGCGAACAACTTTCGGCCTTGCTCCGTTTTCGATGGCATTTTTCGCACGGGCATTGAGTTTGCGGTTTATCTTCTTCCAGTTGGGGCCGCTTGATCTGTTCTCCGGATAATCGGTTTCGACGCCAATCTGCATACCGGATTCCACAGCCTGCGCGGGATTTGCCTCAACACTTTCCTGTTGGGCCAGCGCCGGTGCGGGAATTAAAATGGCTGCAATGATCATGATATTCGTCTGTTTCATGGCCTCTCTCCTGTTTTCAGCTGGAAAATAAAGCTGCGGCTGGCCGATTGAGTGAAAGGATTAGTGCCAGCCGCAGTTTATTTCGGCGATCTAGCGATCGTGGCGAAATCTCCGTGGTTTTGGGTTCTTGACGCGCAATGGTTTTATCCGCTTTTTCGGACGGAAACTGGGATCGCGCGTCACCTGCGTATTGCGCACGATCTTCCCGTCGACACGCGAAGCATTGTCCAGACGATCATAAACGACATCACCATTCCGGGTCACCGTCCGGCCGCGTTCGCGGCTATTCTCGCCGCGCGTGCCATAAGCGGAATAGTCATATTGATCACCGCGACGATTATAGGCCGAACCGCTCGCTTCAAAACCATTGTCCGTCCGGTCGCGTTGATAATCGAAGCCGCGTGACCGGCCTTTAAAATCGGTCTGTTGGCCACTAGCCGTCCAGCCCGCTTCGGTACGCGTGCGATTATAGTCGTGGCTTGCAGTTGCGCCATCCGATTTACGGGTGATATCACCGTCAACGACAACATTGCCAGCACCGTCGCGGGTAATAGTCTTGGTGCCGATGACCCGGTCATTGTCCACGGAAACTGTTTTGGTGCGTTCGGCCAGCGCCGGGCCACCAACTATCAAGGCAGCCAAGGGTAACAACATGATCTTTTTCATTTTACTCTCCATACTCTATTCAGTCGCAGCTTCTTTGCCGCTCCTGTCTGTTCAACGCTTGAGAACGGAAAACCCTTCGAAAAATTTTATGACCAGCCTAATTGCGGCGGCGACGTATCTGCGCGCGGCGTTCCTTCAGGTTCGGACGCGGCTTCGCGGACTTGCGAATCTGTTTGGCACGTTCGCGCATGCGAGCGCGTTCGGCTGGTGTTGCCTGCAGATAGCGATCGCGCAATTGTTCCAATCGCCGCGGCGCAACCGGAATCGCCGCCGCCGGTGTTGACGAAAGTGTGGAATCGTCGGTCATGACATCGTCGGCGTTGATTTCAGGCGTCACTACAGGCTCCGCGGCCTCAATGGATGTCGTGGTTTGTTCTGCTGGTTCAGAGGGCGCGAGCGACAGAGGCTCAGATGAAGAGGTTTGCTGCTCGGCCAATATACCGGCCAATCGTTCTTTTGCGATAGCTTGCCGTTCAGGCGGTAGTGCCTCGATCCGCTCCAACAGCCTTTCCTTTTGCACCGGCGTCGCGTTCTGAATTTTTTCGCTTATGCGCTCGGCTCGCGTTTGCGTTCTATTGGTTTGCCGTTCTGCACGAACCTGTTTGACGGCGGACCGCAGCTCTTCCGGCGTGGCTTTGCCCGAACGGATCAGTTTTCTTGATGCTGCTTTTAGTACCGCTGCTTTTTGACGCGGGCGCAGCTGTTTGAAACGGGGTGCGTCGGTAACCCGTTCCAACATATTTTGCGCGTTTATCTGGCCTTCTGTCAGTGCGGTTTCTTTTACGATAGGTTCTGATTTTTCAATCTGCTGTCCTGATCCCGGCGACTCTGCATTACGCGCCAATGGAATGGCGGCGGGCTCCGGCTTGACAACTATATCTAGGTTTCGGGCGATATCGGAAATAACCGGCACCTCGACAGGCTCGCCTAAAAGCCCCATCGCTGCGGCGGTTGCGGACATAAGCCCGACGGTGGCAACCGAACCCACCCAGCGTCCAGCACGGCGCCAGGGGCTTGGGGAGCGACGACGCGGCTGCGCACTTTTGTGAACGGCCGGCTTTCCGCTGGCTTCGGATTCTACCCGGGCAACCAGACGGTCGGCAAAACCGCTAGGTAACGCTGGCACATCATAATGATCCAGCGCCGCGCGCATCGTGGGGGAAAAGGCGTTGGCAGATGCACTCATCATAGACACATCCTTCCCGCATCATCTTTGACCACGCCTTTGCCTTCGACACAGTCTTTCAATATGCCGCGCGCACGGTAGAGCAGTGACTCGAACGCCTTAATGTTCATATCCAGACTGTCGGCGGCCAACTGATTGGAAAGCTGTTCATAATAGGTGAGAATGATCGACGCCCGCTGCCGTTCGGGAAGGTCGCCTATACATTCGATTACCGCTTGTTTCACTTCATCACTTTCTATTGCCGCGTCCGCAAGTGGCGTTTCGTCGGCGCGATCAGGGGCCTCATCACTGCTTTGGCGGCGTGCCTTGCGCAGCCTGTCTATGCACAAGTTGGTCCCAACACGGCTGAGCCAGGCGGCAATGCCCGGACCACCTTCCACCCAGCGATCCGCATGGTTCCACAGACGAAGCAGCGTTTCTTGCGCGATATCTTCTGCCTCCACTGGATCAGCGAGCATGCGGCAACCTATGCGAAACGGAATTTCGGCATAAAGATCAGCGACATTGCGCAACGCTTCAGAATCGCGCGCGCGGATGCTGCGCATAAGCGCATCGTCATCCTGACCGTCTATCGCCTTTGCCGTCTCCAAATATCCCACTCCGCCTGCGCGGCTTTTCGCCCCTTAATACCCATAATACGCGCCAAGTCTTAAAACCCTTCGAATTTTTTTGAAGGGTTTTGCGTGTTGCCGCGTTTTCCCATCATAGTTGTATGATTTTTAGGGGGAATATTATGAGAAATATCTGTCTGGCCGGGCTGATATGGGCGGTTTCCACGCCTGTTTTTGCCGCGGAGCAAACACAGGATAATCGATGGGAAATTGGGATATCCGGCGGCACAACTATGATCGGCGATAGTGACGATCAGTCGTATATTGCAGGATCTGTAACGCGCGAAATTGGCGATGCCTATATTGGTATCGCGGCAAGTTTTACCGATCCGACCGCGACTCAAGGGTTTTTGCGGACAGTCCCGGCACGAACACAACAGATAACCCTGTTTGGCGGCATTCGCTTGAATGCGGTCAGTTTTGGCGGGCGCGTTTCATTGGGGCGCCGCAAATTTGATACCGAAAGTCTCGGCAGTGAAGATACGCCCGTTCTGGTGGACAGCAGCGGCCAGATTTTCGGCGCAGGACTAACACTGACCTATGATATTCCGGTGGGCGAATATGGCTTTTTCTCACCTTCGGTGTCGGTAGATTATGACAGTGTCGATATTGGCCGGCTGGCAACCGCACCCAATGGCAGGCTGTTGACCGTCGAAGAACGCGAGGACGGTTTCAGTGGATCTCTAGCTTTTAGCTACGTTCATCTGTTCGGAGAATCTGCGGCCCATAGCGCTGGACCCTATATTGCCATCGTGGCGAGCAGCAACAGCACCGTGTTTTCTCCCGGAACCGGAGGCGAAAGGGTCGCGCAGCTTGCGGCGATCCGTAATGCTCCTGGCGAAGGAGACGTCTGGATGGAAGTCGGTGGATCGGCCTCTTTCGGGCTTTCAGAAAATCTGCGGCTAAACCTTTCTGCAACCCAGACATTGGGGTTTGTCGGGCCGGAAGCGATATCACTCAATGCCGGGTTGAGTTTGCGTTTCTAATGGATTTTTAAAGCGAATAGAAACCTGTCTCATGTGCTGCTTCAAACTGACTTCTGTTATGGGCGCAAAAGTGAACTGAAAACTAATCGGCCAATTGGCATTCACATTTCATACATGCCAAGATGGGCTAATTGTGCTAGATCCGCGGAAGGGGGGATCGGAATGCACTTCGGAACTAGATTTGGTGGACCTCTTGCTGCCATCATCGCCCTAGGTTTCAGCTTGTTTCCTGCCTCATCGTCGGGAAACTCCACCAAAGCGTCCAATGTTGCGATCCCAGTGATGCTTCTCCAAACAGTCGGTGAGGCGGAAAACCAATGCAGGATTGATCGCGAAGCCTGCCTCATCAGTGCCAGCCGTTGTAAATCCAACTATGATTACGAAGATAGACTAACCCAACAGTGCAGGGCGAACGTCGTCAATCGTTACAAACGCTGCGAAAGCCGCCGAATCCAGACTCTACCCAAAACACGCAGCCACCCCGGAGCCAATCAACTACAAAGAACAATCAATGCGGACCGTGCGAAAAAAGAGGCTGTCCTAAAGGCATGCGGCCGAAGGCCAAGCCGTGCTGAACTGCAAAAGGCTTGTCCAGCCCGTCAGGGAGGCTGTAAATCGCCGGGTTACTGTACTCAGCAATATCAATATTGTTCAAGCAGTGCTTACTCGACAGACCGGTCAAATGCTGAACAATGGGAAGCACAGACACCTGCGCCGCCTCCGCCGCCCGTAAGGCAGAGACCTAGTTCTGCACCTGCTCCAGATAACGGATTAGAAAGAGTTCTAAGAGGCGGCAAAAAAACCATCGTTCGCACAGACAACAGGCCCATCATCCGTAAGGTAAGTATCGAGAATACATGCAAGAAGCCCATCCCGGTCGCATATGCTGTGGAAACCCACTCCGAAAACGTGACAAAATTTCGAACTTGGGGATGGAATATGTTGAAGCCTGGAATCAACATAATCGACTTTCCTCAACAGCGAGCTAACGTCCAAATATACCTTAGGCGTGGTGAGTTAGCGAGAATAAGAAACGATCGGACATTGCAGGACTACAAACACAGAAGCATCAATCTATACTATATTTTAGAAGATCAGGATTTTGATGTTAGCTATGACCATTTCAATCTACCCAGCAATCCGAACATGAGGAAGGTCCGTTTCGCTCAGCTTACTCAAGGGTTCAAAAAAGACATGCACCGATTTGAGATCAGAAAATGCAATAAGAAGAGGAAGGTGCAATGAGACTGATTGAAAGTCTGCTAACGGGATAGTTTGAACCTTGGTACGTTGCCCGAATAACCCAAAGAAACGAATAGGGAGGGTAAGTCATGATTTACTGGACTTCTACATCTCTAATCAGCCTGTATCTCTTTGCTAGTTCTGCATCCTATCTGTTTCATCAGCCAACGATGGCGGGCATCCGCGATTTGGGTTTCCCCGATTTCTTCCGTATCGAACTGGCCATCCTAAAAATTGCTGCCGGGATCGTAATTCTATTACCCTTTACACCGGATCCAATGAAAGAATGGGCCTATGCGGGAATTACACTATTCCTTTTGACTGCGATCATCGCTCATCATGCACATGGCGACCCGGTAATCTTAAATATCATCAACCTGCTCATCTTCATTGTGCTCGGCGTTTCGTATACCAGTCGCATGTCGTCGTTACCTTGATGAATGCGATTGGCTTTTAAAAGGGACGCTTTCACTTAGCAGATGCCATCGTTCAAACATGTCAATTCTAACGTCCACTTTCGGGAAATAGTGGACTTTGGCAGAAACCATGACAATGAAAGGGATAGTTAAGGATTGCGTTTCTCCAGGCCTTAGAAGCTCTCGCCATCCCATTGAGCAAGATCAAAGCAAACAGAGGCCTGCAATATCTCCAACGTAAAGCAATCGCTTAAACTCGAAACCCCATGAAAAAAGGCGAGCTCCTGAGGAACCCGCCTGAATTTTTTCAAACAAAGCGCGAAAAAAAGGGGAAGCGCTTTAAACACTCCCCCGATTTATTTATTTATTAACGGCGTCCTTCAAGCCCTTGCCGGCTTTGAATTTTGCTTGTGTAGATGCAGGAATCTGCATTGGCTCACCCGTGCGTGGGTTACGGCCTGTAGAAGCTTTACGCTTTGATGTAGAAAATGTTCCAAAACCGACGAGACGGACTTCATTTCCGCTCTTCAGTGAACCTGTGATGGAATCGAAAACTGCGTCAACGGCTTTGCCGGCATCGCTTTTGCTGAGACCACTGTGATCTGCAACGCTACTGATAAGATCCTGTTTATTCATATTGGGTATCCCCCCTTCTCTAAAAGCAACTCTTGATTGAATCGCGGCTTTGTCTGAGCGCAGTAAGAACAAATTACCCCTTTGAGTCAAAGGAAAACCGCCAAATTCTGGGTCAAAGATGTAATATTTATGCCAAACGGTTAAATTTGTTACGATTCAGAACTTCAACCACCGGTGTTTCCGCGTGAATCGCGTTGGCGTTAGCAATAGTTGCCGGCTGCGACTCGCGGATAATTGCGATTAATGCCTTGCTGCAGAAGAGCCTGCTTCATCCGCAACAGGAGCCGTGGCATGGCTGGCCAGCTCGTCGGCATCACTCCACTCGATTGGTTCAACCTTTTCCGCGAGCGCCTCAGCGAGCACCTCATCCACATGCTTGACCGGTATGATTTTCAGCGAAGATGTGATGTTGTCCGGAATTTCGACCAGATCCTTCTCGTTTTCTGCAGGGATTAAAACCGTCGTGATGCCCCCACGCAAAGCGGCAAGAAGCTTCTCTTTCAAGCCACCAATAGGCAGAACACGTCCGCGCAATGTCACTTCGCCAGTCATCGCAACATCCCGGCGAACAGCAATACCCGTCAACGTGGAGACAATAGCGGTTACCAGTCCAACACCCGCCGAAGGACCATCTTTCGGGACGGCACCTTCCGGCAAGTGGATATGAATATCCTTACGACCAAAAATGCTCGGTTTGATGCCATAAGATGGCGCGCGAGCCTTCACGAATGACAGAGCGGCTTGAACCGACTCAGTCATTACTTCGCCCAGTTTACCAGTTGTCTTGATCTGGCCCTTGCCGGACACCGTCACTGATTCAATAGTCAGCAGTTCACCGCCCACTTCGGTCCAGGCCAAACCGGTTACAGCGCCTACCTGGTTCTCTTCTTCACCAACACCGTGGCGATATTTGCGCACCCCGGCATATTCAGAGAGCGTTTCTGGCGTAATTTCAACGCTTTCATACTCACCTTCAAGGATCCGGCGAAGCGCTTTACGGGCCAGCTTGGCAATTTCGCGTTCCAACGTCCGCACACCAGCTTCGCGCGTATAATAGCGGATCAGGTCACGCAAAGCGTCTTCTTGTAGCGCAAATTCGCCCTTTTTCAGGCCATGCGCATCAATTTGTTTGTCGATCAAATGGCGTTTGGCGATTTCCACCTTTTCGTCTTCCGTATAGCCTTCAAGCCGGATGATCTCCATCCGGTCGAGCAACGGTTGCGGAAGATTCAGGGAGTTAGCGGTCGTGACAAACATGATGTCCGACAAATCTATATCTATTTCCAGATAATGATCCTGGAACTTATCATTTTGCTCAGGGTCCAGCACTTCCAATAGCGCCGATGCCGGGTCACCCCTGAAATCCTGACCAAGCTTGTCAATCTCGTCGAGTAGGAACAACGGATTGGATGTGCCGGCTTTTTTCAGATTGGACACAATCTTGCCGGGCAGCGAACCGATATAGGTCCGGCGATGACCGCGGATTTCCGCTTCATCGCGTACGCCGCCAAGCGACTGCCGTACGAATTCCCGCCCGGTTGCCCGCGCAATCGACCGGCCCAGCGAGGTTTTACCAACACCGGGTGGGCCAACGAGGCATAAAATTGGGCCTTTCAGCTTGTTGGTCCGCGCCTGAACCGCGAGATATTCGATAATCCGCTCTTTCACTTTCTCCAGCGCGAAGTGATCATCATCAAGTACCTTTTCGGCTTGCTTGATGTCCTTCTTTAAGCGGGATTTCTTGCCCCAGGGCAGCCCCAACAAGACGTCGAGATAGTTGCGTACAACCGTCGCTTCCGCCGACATGGGCTGCATGCCCTTGAGCTTCTTATATTCGGCATTGGCTTTGGTCTTGGCTTCTTTGGAGAGCTTCATCTCCTCAATTTTTTTACCCAGCGCCGACATTTCGTCGCCCTCACCGTCTTCGCCGTCTCCCAGCTCGCGCTGAATCGCCTTCATCTGTTCATTCAGATAATATTCGCGCTGGGTTTTCTCCATCTGGCGCTTGACGCGTCCGCGGATTTTCTTTTCGACTTGCAGAACGCCAAGTTCACCTTCCATGAAGGCAAAGGCCATTTCCAATCGCTTGACTGGATCGCTTTCGATTAACAGGCTTTGCTTGTCAGCCACTTTCACATTGATATTGGCTGCTACGGCGTCGGCGAGACGCGATGCTTCCTCAATCTCGCCCAGTTGCACGACCGTTTCGGCCGGCATTTTTTTATTGAGTTTGGAGTAATTCTCAAACTGCTCAACAACAGAGCGCATCAACGCGGCCGCCTCTGGCCCCTCAACCGATTTTTCTTCGATCAGATCTACGGTCGCCAGCACAAAACCGTCATCTTGTTCGTCCAAAGTCAAATGCTTCGCGCGTTGCTTGCCTTCAACAAGTACTCGTACTGTGCCATCGGGCAGCTTTAACAGCTGCAGCACCGTCGCAACCACACCTAGATCATAAAGCTGATCGCGAACCGGATCATCTTCAGCGGGATCCAGCTGCGCCACGAGGAAAATTTCCTTGTTGCTGTCCATGGCCTTTTCCAAAGCCACCACAGATTTGTCGCGTCCGACGAAAAGCGGCACGATCATATTGGGAAAAACCACAATATCACGCAGCGGCAGCAAAGGCAGCGATTTCGCTTCTGGGTTGGTGGCAGATGTGGACTCGGACTGGGACATTGATACTCCAAACTATGGCGCAAATTTGGCGCCTAACAGCCTATATGGGGCGCTCTGAATTGACTTCAACCGCAATAAAACATCGCAGCAAAAAATGTTCAATACCGCTAAAAGGGTAGCTTAAAGCCCGCTGGCAAGCCCATGCCGCCTGTCATTTTGCTCATTTCTTCGTTGCTTACCGCGTCCGCCTTATCACGGGCGTCGTTAAACGCTGCGGCGACCAGATCTTCCAAAATGCCTTTTTCATCAGCTTTAATAAGGCTTTCATCGATGCTGACACCCAATATTCGGCCTTTCGCGGTTGCTTTGACGGAAACAAGGCCGCCACCGGACTTGCCCTCGACCTCAATGCTGTCGAGCTTCGACTGGGCTTCCTCCATCTGTGTTTGCACGGTCTGCGCAGCTTCCTGCGCGGCTTTGATCATTTCTTCCATAGATTTCATGCTTGCGAGCTCCTTGATTCAGAACGGGATTCAGCAGCAACCTGATCCGTTTCATTTTCCAGTAGTTCCGCATCAGGAAAGGCTTCAAAAGCGGCCTTTACGAGCGGTGTATCCAATATGGCCTGCGTTGCGGCTTCCTGATCAAGCTGTGCCTGTTCCGAAATGCTCGGTTTCGCATCGCCTTGCCCCTCTTCTATAGTCCAGGCTGTTCCCGTATTCTCTTTCAGTGCATCCGCAATTTTTCTCAAATCGGCAGACGCAATGGGGCGTGCTGATTGATATATGATATTTGGTGCCGAAAAGCTCACAATTCTCATATCAGCAATTAATATGCTTTCCAAAACCGGTGAAATTCGGCCAATAATGTCGATCACACCCTGAAAATCCTGTGGCAGCCCGTTTTTGGCGTCGTGCTGCTGAGGCTCAACATATTCCGCTTCTGGTTTTTGAACCAACATATCAGGCACCGGTACAGGTGGTGCTGGAGCTGGGAGCGCTTCTTGAACGGGCGCTGTAATAGGTTGAGGTACAGTCTCGACCGGAGTGGAGTTTGTAACCGGAGTCTCTTGAGACGTGCCTTGCTGAACCATTTTTGCCAGCTCGCCAGGATCCGGCATGTCGGCTGCGCACAACACACGCAAAAGCGCCATATCGCAGGCTTCCCGCGGAATATGCGCTTGTTGTACTTCTTCAAAGCCTTTCAGAAGAAGTTGCCATAACCGGTGAAGAACCGGGAAGGATAATTGCTCTGACCATCTACTGATCTGCGCTTTGGCTTCATCTGACAATGTCGGGTCATTGGCCCGCCCGACCTTGTACAAAGTCACCTGATGGCAAAGCGACAACAGCCCATTCATAAGTGACAGAGGCTCTACGCCCACGCTATATTGTTCATCAATCGCATCAAGCAGCGCCTGAGAATCCGCTTCCAGCAGCAATCCAAAGAGTCTGCGGACTGCTCCACGATCTGACAGGCCCAGCATTTCGCGGATTTGACCAGCTTTAACGCCACCTCCGCCGTCCATATCCGCATGGGCAATCGCCTGGTCAAGTATCGATTGGCCATCGCGCGCCGAACCTTCAGCAGCCTGAGCGATGAGGTTCAGCGCATCATCGTCTGCCTCTACTCCTTCCTTCTCACAGATCATTCGGAAGTTTTGAACCAACAAATCGGGTGTAATACGCTTCAGATCAAAGCGCTGACACCGGGAAAGCACCGTAATTGGTACTTTATTCACTTCCGTCGTCGCAAAGATGAATTTCACATGGGCCGGCGGCTCTTCCAGCGTTTTCAAAAGCGCATTGAAGGCGTTTTTCGACAGCATGTGGACTTCGTCGATAATATATATCTTGTAACGTGCAGAAACCGAGGAATAGCGCACAGCCTCAATAATCTCGCGGACATCATCGACACCGGTATGACTCGCGGCATCCATTTCGATAACGTCGATGAAGCTGCCCTCAGCGATAGAGCGGCATGGTTCGCATTTCCCGCAAGGATCAATGGTCGGTCCGCCCTGCCCGTCTTCACCAATGCAATTCAGCGCTTTGGCAATCAAACGGGCCGTGGATGTCTTGCCGACCCCGCGCACGCCGGTCATCAGAAACGCATGAGCCAGACGATCGCGCTTGATCGCGTTCCCGAGCGTTTGCACCATGGCATCCTGCCCGATCAGCTCGGCAAAGCTGGATGGCCGATATTTGCGCGCAAGCACGCGGTAAGGCTGCGCAGCAGCAGGCGCAGGATCAAGTGGCGCTTCGACGCCGCCAGCGGCAAATATGTCGGGTGAATCGGACATGAGATGAGTTTAGGCGCTCGCCGCCAGCTTGTCGAAGGCTAAACCATGGTGATCGATAAAAGCCTGTGCATATTTTGTGAGTAGGAGCCGGGCGACCCGTAGAAAAATCGTTACGGCTGCTTCCTTCCGGATCTGACCGGGTTGGCGAACACTACGTCCACCCGACTCCCGCTGCGCATATGGCGAGCTTTGCCAGCGGTTTCAAGTCAGTTTTGCGTTTATGGTCAATTCCGGCGCGGTGCTACCCAGGCCGCAATTTTCGCAACGTCGGCAATCGTACGTTCCACAACAGCAGCCGACGCAGTCGGGCGGTCCGTATAAACCGCCAAAGATCGCGGCTGATCGCCTTCATAACCCGCAAATGATGGCCAAAATATCGCGACATCATTGTAGGCCAGACCATCTCCCGCTGTTCCCGTCTTATTGCCTACCGGCCAGCCATAGGGAAGACCCAGGCGGATACGACCAAGGCCGGTTTTGCTCGATGCCATTGCGTCATACACTATGGCCCAGTTTGGCGCTCGTGACTTTCCACTCATCAAACCATGCATTAGCTGCGCAAAGGCTATCGGACTGGTCGTATCGCGTGGATCGCCAACCTTGTTTTCATTCAGAAACGGTTCAATGCGATCCAGACGGGTGATCGTATCCCCACGGCGACGGACAAAATCCGTAAAGGCTTCCGGGCCGCCAATGGCTTTTAAGATCAGATTTGCCGCAGCGTTATCACTCGATTTGACCGTCGCTTTGGCTAATTGTTCCAGCGTCACCATTTTCTTTGCCGCTAACTGTTGTTCGACAAACGGCGCATAAGGAACCAGATCCCCCTCCGTCACCGCGAAGCTTTTCTTCATGTCAACCTGCCCCTTGTCAGCAGCGTCAAACAGGGCAAATGCAAGCGGTGCCTTGAACGTAGAACACATCGCAAAGCGTTCATCACCACGGTGAGCCAGAGCAATGCCGCCCTGCGCGTTTGTCAACGCCACGCCAAGACGGCCACCTATGCGCTTCTCTAGCTTTGTCAGCTCCCGTTTTGCAGCCGCGTCTTGATATTTTAATACCGCAGGCTCTTGTGCGGACAAAGCATTGGGCGAAGCCGCAGTGACCGTTAACAGCGAAGAGCCTGTAACGAAGTTCCGCCGATTTATCATGGTCAGACTCCTTGCATGTTACGGCTTTCGGCCGGGATATGAACCGTCAGGCCATCCAGGTCCGGCGTCAGTGTAATCTGACAAGCCAAGCGGCTGGTCCTGCGCGCGCCGGCGGCAAGATCGAGCATATCCTCCTCCATCTCGGTCGCTTCTGGCAGTTTGTCGAAATCTTCCGCAGCAACGATCACATGGCAGGTCGAACAGGCCATTTGCCCTTCGCATGTGCCTTCAAGCGGCTGGTCATTAATCTGTGCGATGGTGAGCAGGTCATCCCCTTCGGATGCTGTCGCCGTTGCGGTCTGTTCGCCGTCGGCGCTGATGAAATTTACTTTGATATCGCTCATGCAAGCTGTGCCTCGACCGCTTCATTGATAAGTTTTGCTGCCACTTCAACATCATCAAGACTGTTATATCGACCAAAGCCCAGTCGGATTGACGATTTGATCTGTGCCGGTTCAAGATCCAATGCTGACAAAACATGGCTAGGTCTGCCAGACCCGCTGGCACAGGCCGATCCGGCGGAGAAAGCGACGCCGCGTACATCGGACATCAGGCGCGCCACATCGATACCGTCTCTTCTGATATTGAGATTGCCCATATAGCGTTGATCCATTGACCCGTTGATGGTCCAGTCTGAAAAACAGCTATGCGCCTTATCGGCTAGTTCCTGAATATGAGCTGCATCGATCTCTTTGCGTTCCAAACAAAGCGCAGCCGCCTGACCAAAGCCAGCACAAAGGGCCGGTGACAAAGTTCCGGAACGAATACCCCGTTCTTGCCCGCCGCCATGAATCATGGGCGGCAGATCAATCCCCTTGCGGACCCACAAAGCGCCTATGCCTTTAGCGCCATATATCTTGTGTGCAGAAATCGCAGCCATGTCGATATTGTCCGGTATATCAACACGGCCGTAGCCCTGGACGACATCGCACAGCATCAGGGCACCGTATTCATGCGCCAGCGCTGCGATTGCTTCGACTGGTTGAATGACACCAATTTCATTGTTGACCAGCATTGCCGCGACTAGCGCTGTATTCTCGTCAATGGACGCACCCAATTGCTCTAGCGACACAATACCGTCCGCACCGAGGGGATGTCTTTCAACCGTGAAGCCATGCGCTTCATAAGACAAAGCCGTATCGCGCACGGCGGCATGTTCGCTGTCCAGCACAATGATCTTGTTCCGTCCGGCCTCTTGCAATGCACGTACGGTGCCAAAGCCTAGATTGATCGCTTCTGTCGCACTACCCGTAAATAGCAGATCACCGCTTGCTGGCAGCATTGCCAATATATTTTCCCTGGCTACTTCAATGACAGCTGCTGCCTTGCGTCCCAACGCGTGAGCGCTGTGTGGATTGCCGAAATTGTCGCGTAACCAGGGAACCATGGCCTCAAATACTTCAGGCGCCAGCGGCGTCGTTGCTTGATTGTCCAGATAAATAATGGCTTTATTCATCGGGTCAGGCTTTGCGCGAAGCGTGGAAAATCGACTTCCACTGTTCAATAAAATCGTAAATCTCAGCGCGGGTCGTATCGCGGCCGATGCTGACGCGAATAACTTCTCGCGCCATTGCTTCGTCAATTCCCATCGCTTCGAGAACATGGCTTGGCTTCAAGGTTCCCGATGAACAGGCGCTGCCGGCTGAAACTGAAAAACCCGCCATATCGAATTTGATCAACTGCGTGTTCGCAGCAACGCCGGGCATATGATAGCTGCCAATGGTCGCGATGCGCGCTGCGTTTTCGGCAATGATCGCGCCGCCTTCCGTCTTGATCGCATTATCGAGATGCTCACGTAATTCTGTGGCCCGACCAGCCCAATTGGCTGGCGCCTCTAATGCCGCGACCATGGCCATGATATAGGGTAGATTTTGCGTACCGGAACGATAGCCCTGTTCCTGACCTCCATGCGCGTGGAGCAGGTTCAAATCTTTGATCAACAAAGCGCCAACACCAGGCGGTCCACCAAATTTATGACCGGCTATGATGATCATGTCCGCGTCCGGCAAGGGCATTTTCCCGGCTGACTGCGAACAATCCGCCACAAAAATCGCTCCTCGATCCCGCGCGACTTTGGCTAATGCTTGCATATCCTGCATCACGCCGGTTTCATTGTTGACCGATTGCACGACCACCAAGGCTTGTTCTTCTGCGCTCTTCAGCATGTGGTTCAGCCGCATGGGCACCACAAGACCATTCAGATCAACCGGGATGGACGTCGCTCCTTCGGAGAAGCGAAGCACCACATCATGTTCAACCGGCGACACATATTGCTGCTCGGCTTTGGTTTGCTTCAGCGCGATCGCAATCGCTTCGCTAGCACCGCTGGTAAAAATAACCTCACCATCCCAGTCCAATGCCGCTTTGAAGCGCTTCCGAGCATTTTCGAGCATTGAACCTGCGGCTCGCCCATCCGCATGGGGTGATGATGGGTTGGCCCAGTGCGCGAATCCCTCCAGACAGGCTTCCCGGGCAACGTCAAGCATTGGCGTTGTCGCGGCATAGTCCAGATAGATGCGCTTCTGTTCGGACATTTAGTTCGTAAAACCCTCTGACAATTGCGGGATTGAGTTGCGGAATATTTCACTCTCTCTATATAGACGCTTCATTTAGCGCAAAAGCTAATCTGCCTTTTGATGCCATAGAAATTGTAATCTTGATCATAGAATTGAAAAAGCCATGCCTGACGTAATTTTTACCGGACCAGAAGGTCGCCTCGAAGGCCGTTTTAGCCCAGGACCGCGCGATCGCGCACCGGTTGCAATGATCCTTCACCCCCACCCACAAGCAGGTGGCACGATGAACGACCGCATCACGCAGGCAATGTACAAAACATTTGTGAATCGCGGTTTTGCAACATTGCGGTTTAATTTCCGCGGGGTTGGTCGATCACAAGGCACGTTTGACAATGGCATTGGCGAACTTTCCGATGCAGCTTCGGCGCTGGACTGGGTACAAAGCATCCACCCCGAAGCACAGACAACCTGGATTGCCGGCTATAGCTTTGGTGCCTGGATCGGCATGCAGCTTTTGATGCGCCGGCCCGAAGTACGCGGTTTTATCTCCGTATCTCCTCCGGCCAATATGTATGATTTCAACTTCCTTGCCCCCTGCCCCTCATCCGGGATCATCATCCAGGGTGTGAATGATGAAGTGGTTACACCAAGCGCTGTGCAAAAGCTGGTCGACAAATTGCGGACACAAAAACATATCACCATCCATCATGATGAAATTCCCCGGGCAAACCATTTTTATGAAAATGAAATGGAATTGCTGATGGGATCGGTCGACAATTATCTCGACATGCGCCTGGCGCCAGATTCGCCGATCAAATAGGTCTAATTCGGCTTATTTGGAAAATCATTGCCTGATTCCGGAGAGGAGTCAGCGGTTGGTATTGTCCAGATTCCCACATTGGCAAACATGACGGCTGAGGCGATCAACATGAGTACGCCCTGCTTTTTATTGATTCCTTTTCGGATCAAATAAATGCCGCCAGCCATCAATCCAAAGCCAGCCAACATTAATATAGACAGCACCCAATTAGCCAATATTCCGCTCCTTTCGGCCAATAATGCCGAGATAAATTACCGATATCAAGCAATGATCACTTTCGGTTCATTGTGGACCTATATGGCCATGCCACTCTATAGAGATGTGGATATATGCTATATGGAACATAAAAAGAACATATGGCGTTACGGGGGTAAGAAGACAGACACTAATGGTGCAAAACGAACCACCTTTGCTCATTATGATTCCGGAAACGGCGGAATTCCGGCTGTCCCAGCTGGCATTGCCCAAAGAACTGGCGACACAAATTACCCTCAATGTTGAGAAATATTCTGATCTGAACATCATTGAAGCGGTAATGGGTGGCATGAGCTTCACGCTGACGCAGCATTTGGCGCAAGATGCGTTTCGGCATTTTTCCGCCCAAAAGCTCGATCATATTTTCTGCCATGCCCCTGAATGCCCGGCACCTGCTATTGGGATAAGCCTCAGCGATCACATGGCCGGTGCGAAACATGACACGACCGTCAATCGCAATTTTCTGAAATTGGCGCGACTGATCGGCCAGACACTCGATGCGACCAGTATAGTCTGGCAACCCGCCAGGCTCCATGTTGGTTTTGACTATTTTGTTGAAGCGACCAGTCAATATTCAGAAGGCGGCCCATTTCCGGTGCTGGTTCAGATCGCCATTTCCGAAGATTCAAAAGGCAGATTTCAGACTTTCGGGCTTTCCTACTTCAGTGGTCAGGAAGTCAGACTTAACGCGCCTGCAGATTATCCGCAAAACCAGGTCATTAAGCGATTGGTCCGGATTGCGCATGATATTGCAACCAATGGCAAGATAGACACGCCAACAGAAGCGGAAGGGTTTGCCTCGGGCGAGACCCTATCCTTCACCCCCAATGCAGATCAGACTATTGTCGATGTCATGGTTGTCGCGGGCAAGCCGCGACAACTGGAATAGAATGTGTCGTTTGTTTAAGCCGCAGTTGGTGCCGCTTCGCGAACATTCTGATCAACATGCTCTGCAAATTGCTCGAAATTATCGATGAACAATTTGACCAGCTTCTGGGCGGTTTCGTCATAAGCCGCTGCATCTGACCAGGTTGAACGCGGATCAAGGATCGCGCTGTCTACGCGAGGCACAGATACCGGCACTTCAAAACCGAAATTGTCGTCGATACGAAATTCACCGTCGTTCAGGCTGCCATCCAGTGCTGCATTTAGCAAAGCCCGGGTTGCCTTGATCGGCATACGGTTTCCTTCGCCATATTTGCCGCCAGTCCAACCGGTGTTCACGAGCCAGCACCGCACACCGCCTTTGGCGATACGCTCTTTCAGCAGATTGCCGTAAACAGATGGATGACGCGGCATGAATGGTGCGCCGAAACAGGTTGAAAAAGTAGCTTCCGGCTCAGTCACGCCAATTTCGGTGCCAGCCACCTTAGCGGTATAGCCAGAAAGGAAATGATACATTGCCTGCTCGGGCGTCAAACGTGAAATCGGAGGCAACACACCAAAAGCATCAGCCGTCAGCATGATGATGTTTTTGGGCACCGGCCCCATATTTTTTTCTGACGTGTTGGGGATGTAATCGATGGGATAAGCGCCGCGGGTATTTTCCGCCTTGCTGTTGTCATCCAGATCCAGCTCTCGCGTTTCGGGATCCATCACGACATTTTCCAGGACCGTACCAAAACGGCGCGTGGTCGCGTAGATTTCCGGCTCGGCTTCTTCTGACAGACGGATCATCTTGGCGTAACAGCCGCCTTCAAAATTAAATACTGCCGTATCGGACCAACCATGCTCATCATCACCAATCAACGTACGGCTCGCATCGGCGGACAAAGTCGTCTTGCCGGTTCCTGACAAGCCAAAGAAAATCGCTGTATCGCCTTCTGGTCCCATATTTGCGGAACAGTGCATCGGCATGACCGAGTCGAGCGGCAACAGATAGTTGAGCAATCCAAAAACGGATTTTTTCATCTCGCCAGCATAAGCGGTACCACCGATCAATATGAGCTTCTCGGTCAGGTTTACGGCAATGACCGTTTCACTGCGCGTTCCATGACGCTCTGGATCAGCTCTAAAGCTCGGTAAATCTATGATGGTATATTCTGGAGTAAATCCGGCCAGTTCATCACTGGTTGGACGGACAAGCATGGTCCGGATGAACAGGTTATGCCACGCAAGTTCATTGATCACCCGCACATTCACGCGGTGTTCTGGCTGCGAACCGCCAAAGAGATCCTGGACAAAAAGTGTTTCTTTGTCCGCGACGGCGGCCAGGAAATCTTCCTTCAGCGCTGCAAAATGCTCGGGCGTCATTGCCACATTGGTTTTACCCCACCAAACGCTGTCTTCGGTTTCGCCATCACGAACGATAAATTTATCGTTGGCAGAACGCCCCGTATGCTTGCCAGTTTCGACAACCAGTGGACCGTCTTTTGCGATATGGCCTTCGCCGCGTGACACGGCCGCTTCGACCAATGCAGGGGCGCCCAGGTTCCAATGCTGCTCTGCCGATGTGGCAAAGCCTTGATCATTTAAAGTTACGGACGAAACTTGTGGCACGATTATTCCCCTATGGCTTGAAACAGGAATGGATGATTGCCGGATTCGGCAAGTTTGAGGAGGCGCTTAACTTACGAAAACGAGTCGGTCAAATTACCAGATTAGCCAGCGAAACCGCATGTTTCGTTATGGGAAAAATGACAACGATGGTCATTTCGAAAGCCTGTCATTTGACACATGCGTCCTTGTGCTACGGCGACGCTTGAATTAGTCCGTCAAACGCAACAAATTGTTGAGCTCTGCAAATGACAACGGGATGAACGCATTAGATGGCTGCCAATATTGCTCTTGTTGATGATGACCGAAATATTTTGACTTCTGTATCGATCGCGATGCAGGCGGAAGGCTTTGTAACGCGGGTCTATTCTGACAGTGAGGCGGCGCTTCAGGCGATTTTGGACAACCCGCCGGATCTCGGCATTTTCGATATCAAGATGCCCAAAATGGACGGTTTGGAGTTGCTCCGCCGGGTACGAGAAAAGAGCAATCTACCGGTTATTTTTCTGACCTCCAAGGATGAAGAGCTTGATGAAGCGCTGGGCCTGGCCATGGGAGCGGATGATTATATCAAGAAACCCTTCTCACAGCGCCTGCTCATTGCGCGTGTAAAATCAATTTTGCGCCGGGCTGAACTGGTCAAATTATCGGATGAAGACGCCAATGCTGAGGGATTAGAGCCTCTGGTGCGTGGCGGACTGGAAATGGATCCAGCACGGCACCTCGTCAAATGGAATGGCGAAAACGTGACATTGACCGTGACCGAATTCATGATTCTGGAGACCCTCGCCAATCGCCCCGGTGTAGTCAAAAGCCGCAATCAGTTGATGGACGCGGCTTATCAAGATGACGTCTATGTTGATGATCGGACAATCGACAGCCATATTAAGCGCCTCCGCCGAAAGTTCCGTGAAGTTGACGCTGATTTCGATGCCATTGATACGCTCTATGGGGCTGGTTATCGCTACAACGAATAAACCAACAGCCAGTATCGACGATCCTGAGCTGTCACTGCGATGGTCCGCACGGCTATCGCTGACGACGCGCATTCTGGCGGTCAATATCCTTGCCATTGCTTTGCTGGCGGGCAGCCTGTTCTATCTGGATAACTACCGGGATGAGCTTACCCATGAACGGCTGAGCCAGGCGCGCCTTCAAACCAAGATTATCAGCGATGCCCTCGATCGCCAGACGCCGGAAAATCGCGAAGATCTAATCACGAAATTTGCCACTGACCTGGAAAGCAGATTGCGGCTTTATGACGATAGTGGTGCAAAAATTGTAGATAGTTTTGATCTCGCAGAACCGACCTATCGTTTTAGAGATCCCGAAGCGCAACCTTGGCAAAAAGACGTCGCACGAACGCTCGATCAATCGATAGAATTTATCGTGCTCAGTGCGCCAATTACGGCCTTTGCGGAACCAGAAATTGATCAGGTTTCGGCTTGGCCAGAGCTGGAATTGCTGTCTGCCGATCAGGAACCAAACAGCGCTGTCCGTTATGCTCCGGATCGCACGCCTGTCATCATTGCAGCCGCCCATGTTCCCAGTGGCAATCACCGTCTGCTCCTGACTAGCAATGCGCGGGACATTACCCGAATTGTTCGTGCAGAGCGATCCAATGTCGTGCTGGTGATATTTCTAACCGCGTTGGTCTCGGTTCTTCTTTCTCTATTTCTCGCCCGCACGATTGTTCGCCCGATCAGAAAACTTGCGCGCGCGGCAGTGCGCGTCCGGCTGGGCCGTGCACCAGAAATCACCGTTCCACGCATGCCGGATCGGCGCGATGAAATTGGTCAACTCGCGCGCGCACTCGCTGACATGAGCGGCGCCCTGCGCTATCGGATCGATGCAACAGAAGCTTTTGCCGCTGATGTCAGTCATGAAATCAAAAACCCCCTGGCATCCTTGCGTTCCGCGCTGGAAGGTCTCGACCGGGTTGATGATCCGGAACTGCGAAAACAATTATTGGATGTTGCCAATGATGACGTTCGCCGAATTGACCGGCTGATCAATGATATTTCCGAAGCGTCCCGTGTCGATGCCGAGCTTGCCAGAACGAAATTTGAGAAAGTCGATATAGGCCAGATGCTCGACCAATTGCTCGCTGCCCGAGAGCAACGAGATACCAATGAAAGCGTGAAAATCGCCTTTGCTCGCCCTGGCAGGGGTGTCGCCACAATAATGGGCGATGATGACCGATTGGAGCGCGTATTCAGCAATATTCTCGATAATGCGGTTTCATTTTCTCCAGAAGATGGACTGATCGAGATTCTCGCGACGCCAGATGCCGGTGAAGTCGTGATCCAAATTTCCGATACCGGCCCAGGCATTGCCGAAGAGCAGCGTCAGAATATATTCAAACGCTTCCACTCCGATCGTCCGGCGGGGGAAGCTTTCGGCAAGCATAGTGGCCTCGGCCTTGCCATTGCCAAGACAATTATCGAGGGGCATGAAGGCACCATCAAATCCATCGACCGGCCAGATGGTCAAAAAGGTGCCTGTTTCGAGATCCGTCTACCGAAGGCACCAGCCACATGACCCACAGCAATCCTGGTGAAACGCGTCATGCCAGCTGTGTGGCAATTCAAGCTGCTGGCATCATGCTTTCTGGCCCATCCGGAGCGGGAAAATCTGATCTTGCTCTGCGTCTGATCGATCGCGGAGCAACGCTGATCAGCGATGACTATGTTGAATTGCACGATGATGGTAACCAGATACGCTTAAACGCGCCGGCAAAGATCGCCGGAAAAATCGAAATTCGGTCTTTGGGCATTTTTGACTGTAAACATGTGTCAAATATCCCTTTAAGGCTGCAAGTGATACTCAAATCAAAGACCGAACGCTTTCCCTTGGACAATCAACTAGAGACGATCATGACCATGGCCATACCTACGATCACGATCAATCCTGCTGAAGCTAGCGCACCAATTAAGGTCGAAAAGGCGCTGCAACGCCTTTTGCAGGAAACGCAGGACGATTGAGCATGGCGAACACTAAACATGTTCTTTTGGTCACGGGCCTCTCTGGTGCTGGAAAAACGACAGTTCTGAAAACGCTCGAGGATATTGGCTGGGAGACAGTCGATAATTTTCCGATCCGTCTCGTCGAAGGCCTGCTGAACACGCCGCCGTCCAGTTCACGTGATGATGTAGATCCGCCGCTGGCCCTTGGCTTTGACAGTCGAACCCGGGGTTTTGACCCAGATAAATTGATCAACCGTGTGAAAAACCTGCAGCAGAACGACAATTACCAGATATCGACACTCTATCTGGATTGTGCTGGCGATGAGCTGGAACGACGCTATTCCGAAACGCGCCGGCGCCATCCATTGGCACTGGACCGCCCTGCCAAGGACGGTATCGCGCTGGAACGCAGTCAACTCGAACCTTTTCGGCGTTGGGCGGATCATGTTCTCGATACCAGTGGTTTGACAGCCAATGATCTGCAAAACCAAATTCGCGAGCAATTCACGCTGCAGGATACGAAGATCACGACTGTCACGATAACCAGCTTTGGTTTTTCCCGGGGCCTGCCCAATAATATTGACCTGCTGTTCGATGTCAGATTTTTATCTAACCCGTTTTGGGACCCCGAGCTGAAATTAATGACAGGCTTAGACAAGCCTGTTGGTGATTATATCTCCAAAGACCCCGCTTATGCTGAAGCGATGGAGAAGTTTGAAGATATGCTCGCGTTTCTTTTGCCAAAATATATCAAGGCGGGAAAAGCCTATGTGAATATCGGCATTGGCTGTACCGGTGGGCGTCACAGATCGGTACATGTTGCAGAAGCCCTTCGCAAAAGCTTGCATGAGCAAGGATTTTCGACCACTGTCCTCCATCGCAATCTGGCGTCAAGGCCAATGGAAGCGCTGGAAAACATGCAGAATTTGAACGGGAATAAGGATATTTAATCGCAATGATCGGTTTGGTTCTTGTTACCCACGGTAGTCTGGCGGTTGAGTTTGTTACGGCGATGGAACATGTTGTTGGACCGCAAAAGGCAATTATGTCGGTTTGCATCGGCCCCCATGATGACATGGAACACCGGCGCCAGGAAATTGCTGACTCGATCGAAAAAGTAGATGGCGGCAAAGGGGTCATCATTCTCACCGATTTATTTGGCGGAACCCCCTCCAATCTTGCCATTTCACTCATGGACAAGGGCAAGGTTGAGGTCATAGCCGGCGTGAACTTGCCCATGCTGATCCGCCTTGATGGCGCACGCAAATGCATGGACGTGAGCGATGCCGTCGCCGCGGCCAAAGAGGCAGGACAGAAATATATCAGCGTCGCCTCCGAAATTTTGGGAAGCGATGCGTGAGCGAGCATCGCAAGACTGTCGCCATCACCAACAATCGCGGGCTCCACGCCAGGGCCAGCGCGAAATTTGTTACCTATGTCAGCAAATTGCCCGAAGGACTTTCGGTTAAAGTTGGCAAGGATGGAACCGAAGTAACCGGCACCTCGATCATGGGATTAATGATGCTGGGTGCCGCCAAAGGTGATAGCGTCGAGATTATTGTTGAAGGTGATCAGGCTGAAACAGCTTTGGAGAAACTTGCCGGATTGGTCGTCGACGGCTTTGGCGAGGATTGATATCCGTGTCTTTGCCTGAACGCCGTCAGATAACCGGTTTTTCCAATCCGACAATAAAACGACTCAAGAGCTTGCGAGAGAAAAAGCATCGCAAACGGGAAGGCCATTTTCTCGCTGAAGGTCTGCGGATTCTGACCGAGGCGCTCGATGCGGGAAAAACGCCGAAATTACTCGTGGTTGTCGAAGGAACGGAGCTTCATCCGCTCGCGCAGAAAATCGAAGCGGCGACCTTTGCTGCGGGCGGCGAAGTGATCGAAACCAGCGAGGCAATTATCGCCAAGCTATCGGGCAAATCCAATCCGCAATCGATTATCGGCATATATGAGGATCACCCTACCCCCCTACCCGACCTCGATCGCAGCGCGTCAGATATTTGGCTGGTCGCGCAGGCCCTGCGTGATCCCGGCAATTTGGGCACGATATTGCGAACCGGCGATGCAGTTGGCGCTGGCGGGCTTATATTAATTGATGATTGCGTTGATCCCTTTTCCGTTGAAGCCGTTCGCGCCAGCATGGGGGCCGTCTTTACACAGCAAATCGCACAAGCACCTTGGCAAGAGTTTCTCGATTGGCGGCGTTCCGGAAACGGGCAATTGGTTGGAACCAGTTTGAACACGGATAAGGATTATCAAGCCGTTCGCTACGACGCCCCCACTTTTCTGCTGATCGGAAATGAAGCGCAAGGCCTGCCCCATGATTATGAAACTGCCTGTGATGTCCTGGTAAAGATGCCGATGATGGGGAAAGCAGATAGCCTTAACGCCGCGGTTGCAAGCGCCGTGATGGCCTATGAGGTGCTCAACCAGCGGCGTTCTTAATTGCCGATTGGCAAATTTCGCCAATATGTTATTCTGTTTCCTGGGGGAGACAGATATATGAGAAAAGCACTGTTAACTGCACCATTTTTGCCAGTTTTGCTGGTCGCATGTGGTGAGGAAGCAAAGAACGAACCTGCGGAACAAGAAAAACTGACCGCCTATCAGGCCCTTGGTACAGAGCCAGGCTGGACAGTGGAAATAAAGGATGACCAGATCATCCATACGTCACAGGAAGGCAATAATGATTTCAGTCTTGCGGTTCAGCGAATGGAAAAGACCGCAACCGGTTGGAATATCAAAGGCTTTACCGACAAAGATAATATCACCGTGACCATCACATCTGGCGAAGAGTGCAACGATGGGATGAGTGATCGCGTATATGCAGATACCGTAAAAGTTTCGGTTAGCGGAAGCGGTCATCACAATGGCTGTGGTGGCGAGATATTGTCGGATCCAGAGGCCACCTAGATCAAGGCCACTATTCGGCCGCTTCGTCCTTTACCACGCGATCATCTTCTATCAGCGAAGCTTCGACCTCGCCTGAATAGCGCGGCAATGCCTCAACCTCGGCAACGGGCTCCAGTTCCTTCTTGCCCGTTTCGACGTTGAGCTCAGCAAATTTGCGTCCTGTTGCCATGACGTTGCGTTCGAAACTGCCGACAAATTTATTATAATTACCCACTGCACTGCCCAGACCGGATCCCATGCGTTTTAGATGCTCACCAGCGACGGCAAGCCGATCATACATTTCTTTGCCCAACTGACCGATTTGCTTGGCTTCTGCAGCCATTTTTTCTTGCCGCCATACCCCCGCAACCGTGCGCGCGATGGCCACTAGATTGGTTGGTGTTGCGAGCAAAACCTTTTTCTCGAAAGCATGATCCCAAAGCGTTGGTTCATGCTCAAGAGCAGCAGACAGGAAATGTTCGCCTGGGACGAACATGATCACATAATCTGGCGCTTCCTCAAACTGATCCCAATAGGCTTTTTTGGACAAGCCATCGATATGGGTCTTCATGGAACTGCAATGCCGAGCCATCGCGAAGCTGCGCGCATCGTCATCTTCGGCTTCAAAGGCATCCTGATAGTCGTTGAGAGAAACTTTGGCGTCGATCACCAGCTTCCGGCCACCCGGAACGCTGATCACCGCATCCGGACGTAAGCGCCCTTCATCCGTATCGATGCTGTGCTCTGTGACAAAGTCAGTATGTTCGGACAAGCCGCAAGTTTCGAGCACATTTTTAAGCTGTTGTTCGCCCCAACGCCCCCGCGATTTGGGGGCGTTGCGCAGGCTGTTGACGAGCCGCGCTGCTTCCTGTTGCACCCTGTCCTGCCCCTGCCGTACCTGCTCAATCGTCGCTGTAATTCCGGCGTAGGATTCGGTGCGTTCTTTCTCAATCTTCTTGATCGATTCTTCATAGGTCGCGAGCCGTTGATGCACCGGCTGAAGCAGTTTCGCAATTTTCTCTCCGCCTTTCTCATTCGCTTGATCAAATCGCTGATCTGCCCGTTCGAGAAATTGCCGCTGTGCCGTTTCGAGCATCTTTGCCCCGACTTCTGAAAATTGTGCGGAAAGGGATTCCTTGGCCTCGACCAATTGCTGCAATTGCTTCTCGTGATTGCGGGCATCTGCTTCCAATGAAGCAAGCAACTGCCGGGCCTGGTCGCGGTCTTCCCGGATCGTGTCACGCTCTGCTCGCGCCGCGTCCCGTTCTTCCTGAACCCCGTCGAGCATCCCGCGCAGCGAAGCCGTCGTTTCTTCCGCCGCTTTGGTTGCCGCAGCTGCAGCCCGCCCGCCGACAAACCAGCCTGTAGCCAGGCCGATGAGCAAGGTTACGATGGCAATGAGGAGAGCAACAATAGCGTCCAAAACAGATCCTTTCAGATGGAACGAAAGGAGAACTTAGACTGCCATTGCCTCACATGCAATAGCCCTTTGGCTGTTAGGTGGAACAGGCCGCAAAGCGTTTAAGGCTTAAGCCGCTTCCTTGCGATGCTTGGCCAGTTTCTTCAGCACCATCTGCCGTTTCAGGCGAGAAAGATGGTCGATGAACAGGATACCTTCGAGATGATCCATCTCATGCTGCAGACAGGTGGCGAGCAGGCCATCCATCTCTTCTTCATATTGCTTGCCCGTTTCGTCCTGCCAACGCGCAGTGATAGTTGCCGGGCGTTCGACATCCGCATATTGCTCAGGCACCGACAGGCAGCCTTCGCTATAGACGTTCAAATCTTCTGAAGGGTTGAGAATTTCAGGATTTATGAACACTTTCGGATCGCGGACCACTTCATGTTCGTGATCGCAATGCTCGCCATGTTCATGATCGTGATCATGCGGCGCTGGTTCCTGCAAATCGATCACCAAAATGCGTTTGGGAACCCCAACCTGAATGGCCGCAAGACCTATGCCAGGCGCGTCATACATGGTTTCAAACATATCGGCGATCAGCGTTTTCAGCTCATCATCAAACACCGTCACTGGCTCTGAAACAGTTTTCAGACGCGGGTCGGGAACTTCAAGGATCGGTAATATAGCCATGACCGAAATTTAGGTATTTTGCGCAGATTCGTCAAGCAGCGCCGCGTTAATCCCAAACAAATGAAAAAGGGCTCGCCGGTCATGGCGTGCCCTTCTCCACTTAAATTCTAACTATTTAAAATCCGATTTTCGCTCCCAGACGGAAAACTCGGCCCAGTGGATTACCAACAAACGGGTTATAACCTAACGGCACCCGAGCGGCCGATGCTTCCTCATTAGTGAAGTTTTCAATCGAGAATTGCAGCTGCGCATCAAAGGAACTGATCGGCAGATCATAGGCGGCATGGAAGTCATGCTGCGTATAATTCTGGATTTTCCGGCCAAAATTCGTGCCACCAAAGTTGGTCGTTGCACAGAATTCTAGGCCATCGCAGCGCTCATCGCGAACCGGCGCGATATAGGTTGCGCCATAACGCAGGTTGAGGCCAGCAACATTATAGTTGATAAAGGCATTGGCCCGCCATGGCGCGATGGTACCAGGCAAACGGTCTAGATTTGCTAGGCCGACAGCGTTGAAGCCTTCTCTCAAAAGAGTGCCATTCAAATTAAAGTCACCCACCTTATAGGTCAGGATATGGCTAGCATTGACGCCGATTGAATAAACCCCAGGACCTATATCAGTCGTATAGCTTGCAGCGAAATCCAGGCCTGATGTCTTTGTCTTCGGACCGTTAACCCACTGTGTCAAAATACGGGAGATGTTCGTACCGTTTGTCGTACCCTGAACACAAGCGCCACCGTCAAAGGTAATCAGGGATGCGAACGGGTTGGAACAATCGGCCAAACCGCCAGCCACTGGCACGACATTGTTGGCAATTGCCTGCGCGTCAGTTGTGGTGATCTCGTCCTCAAAGTCAAAACTCCAATAGTCGACGGAGAAGTTAAACCCGCCAAAATCGACAACAGCACCGACATTGTAACTGAATGCTGTTTCCGGTCCAAGGTCAGTTGGGTTACCGGCAATATCGACCGCTTTGAAGTTACCATTGGCAGCGCTAATGGCCGCAAGCGAAGTATTGGCATTGTTGGAAACCTGTGCCGCCAACGGACCACGGAAGGTTGTCCCGACAGAGCCTCTTAGCACCAACCAGTCAGTCGGCTCCCAACGCACGGCACCCTTTGGATTGAAGGTAGAACCAATGGATCCACCATAATCCTCAAAACGAGCAGCGGCCGTAATCTCCAGTGTGTCGGTCAACGGAATGGCGGCTTCTACAAAAATAGCCTTAACGTCCTGATCCAGTCGTTCTGGCCGAGAACCGCCGAGGAAGATGAACGAACCCGCACCATCCAACGCACCGCCAATACAGCTTTGATCACCCAAGATCACACAAGGGTTCAAATCAAGGTTCGATTCTGGAGTCAGTGGACGCGAGAGAAAATCAAGCTTGCGATATTGTGCACCGGCAGCCCAGCCAATATTGCCGCCACCAAGGTCGATACCAAGCTCGCCAGAGAAAATCAGATCTACAACAAATGTGTCTTCGGTCTCTTCCACCCCGTTGGTGATTTGCAAGAATTCGATCAGGTCTGTCGAATTTTCGTTACCGGGTACGTAAAACGGGTTCGTCAATCCAAGTGACGGATTACCAGGTCCCGCGTTGATGAAAGGATTGAACCACTGACATCCTCCAACGCCCGGAGTTCCAGTTGCTGGATCACAATCTGCGCCGCCCAGACCGTTAAGCGCATCTTGCAGACGGGAACCGACGACGCCGGGTGAACTGCGGCGGCGCTCATAATTGGCCCAGGTCATTGATAATTGGCCACGGAAGGTATCTGAAAAGTCTTTCTCCAGCGTCCCCGATATCCGGAAAGCCTTGTTATTCGCGGTTTGACGTCCTGAACCGCGACCCGGGTCTGTTGGATTGCCCAGATTACCGAAGGGCCGCCACAGGAACACGCCAATTGGTCCCGCAATAGGAGTGGTCAGACCGATTTGATCAGCAAATACCTGCGCCCCCGGGTTATTTGGGTCAATTGTGAATCCACCGCCGAGGCGTGCACCACCTGGCCCTTGCAGCGGTGGGTAACCAGGCGAGGTTCCGATGCGATCCAGATCGGTTTGCGCATAGGTAAATTCGCCGTGGAAACGGAACGTATCGGTCAAGTCAATATCCGCTTGGACATAGCCTTGATAGCGATCTTCTTCTTCTACAAGATTATCAAACGGAATGAAACTGAAGCGGCAGATGCCATCGGGCGTACCACCGGTTTCAGCGCAGCCGACATCCGGTCTGGGGCCAACGCCCGGGACAATGAAGAATCCTGGCGTCGCCAATGCAGACCAAGCAGACGGATTGATGGCATATGGCTGGAAACCATAGGAACGTTCAGTAGACGGCAATTCCGAACGGTGCTGCCAGCCGAAACCAGCCATAATATTCAGATCACCGAAATTCTGACCGACCAGAATTGATGCTGTGTAATTGTTGTCTGATCCTTTGATGAAGTCATAGTCGCCTTGAAGTTCAACGCCTTCAAAGCCAGATTTGGTGATGAAGTTGGCAACGCCAGCAATGGCATCGGAACCATAAGTTGCTGCAGCGCCGTCTTTCAGTATTTCGACACGCTCGAGCGCAAAAAGCGGGATGGAGTTGGTATCGCCAAATCCGCCGCCTACAGCGCCCGGAGCAGTCAGCGTCCGCCGACCATTGAATAACACCAGCGTCCGGGTTGGGCCAAGGTTCCTAAGATTGACCGAACCAAAGCCCTGGTTGGCCTGCGCATTGGCCGAAAACTGGTTGGAATCGCCCAGAACGCTGCCGACTTCTGGCAGATCCTTGATAAACTCGAGTGGTGAAGATACCCCGTTTTGCGCCAGATCGGCGCTGGTATAAACATCAACCGGAACCGCAGCATCTTCGGGTGTGCCACGAATATAGGACCCCGTCACAACGATGATATTGTCATCATCGGCGCCATCCTGTGCATCTTGAATATCTTGTGCCTGGGCCAGACCAGACATCATTGCCAATGCAAAGGTCAGTGCTCCGAAGGCGCACTTGTTGCGTAAAACGGGTTTCCTCATCATGCTCTCTCCTGTTTGTCAGTCTTTTTATATTTTGGGGAGGACCGACATTTTATTATTATGTTTTACAATGTGCTCTCAATATTGCCGCTACGTCAAGAGGGTTTAATCAGGCGTTTAATTATTGGCATAAAAGCCCCAAAACATGCAGGTCACAAGAAGGTCGCACACAGCTTTCACGGCTTCGGACGGCCTGAATTGTTACAAATATATCAGACCAGTTTTGTGTTTTTCATTGCGAAACAAGACTTAAAAAACCGGAGTCGTTTGTATCAGGTGCCGCTGACTGGCCTGCGCGAACGCAGCGCCTGGGCCAATGTGCCTTCATCGAGATAATCAAGCTCGCCGCCCACCGGTATGCCGTGGGATAACTGGCTGAGACGCAGCGGATAATTTTCAAGCCGCTCGGCGATATAATGAGCCGTTGTCTGCCCTTCCAGTGTCGCGTTCATGGCCAGGACAACCTCATCAATTCCGCCTTGCTCAACCCGCGTGATCAGCTTGTCGATGGCAATGTCTTCGGGCCGTACACCATCCAGTGCCGATAGACGTCCACCCAGAACATGGAATTTTCCGGGAAACAGGCGAGATTTGTCCAGCGCCCATAGGTCGGATACTTCCTCCACCACACAAAGTGCTTTGGGGTCGCGCCGGGGATCATTGCAAATCTGGCAAGGGTCCTGCGTATCAACATTGCCGCAAATATTGCAGGTAACCAGGTTCGCATCGACCTTTTCCATCGCGGCCAATATCGGCTTCATTGTCGTTTCGGGGCGTTTGAGCAGATGCAGCACTGCGCGCCGGGCCGACCGCGGCCCCAAGCCGGGAAGTTTGGACAGTGCCTGAACCAGATTTTCGATTTCCTGCGATGCCATGATTTGACCTTTAGGGCCATGATGCACGTGCTGCCAATATAAAATCATGCTGTCCTACACGAGCGAGTTTGGTTAGGGAGACAGCATGACTCACAAACCCATTAAATTCGCGACATTCAAGGCGTTAGGATTCAATTTCTCCCTATTTCCCAAACCGGGCGAGATGGGTGAGAATTGTGTGAACTTTGAAATCCGCCGGGGCTCAAAACACATGCAAAACAGCGCTGTAAATCGTGTGAACTTTGGCCAAACATTATATGAAAAAGCCTGTGTGATGTGTGTGAACTTTGCAGTAGATCCCATGTTAAAGCAGGTGCGACCATGACGCTTGAGACACCCACAAAACTGAGGCTCGCATTCATGGGCACACCAGATTTTGCTGTGCCAGCCCTGCGCGCACTTCATGCCGCAGGACATGATATCGTTGCCGTCTATTCACAACCTCCACGCCGGGCCGGGCGAGGAAAGAAGCTAACGCCCTCCCCTGTCCAGCAAGTCGCTGAGGAATTGAGACTGGAAGTCCGTGTACCGGTTTCCTTGAAGAGCGAAGAGGCTCAGGCGGAATTTGACGCTCTTGATCTGAATGCGGCGGTCGTAGCGGCCTATGGCCTAATCCTGCCGCAGGCCATATTGGATGCGCCCAAAATGGGGTGCCTGAATATCCACGGATCTTTGTTGCCACGCTGGCGCGGTGCGGCTCCGGTACAACGCGCGATATTAGCAGGCGATTCCGAGACAGGCATCACCATCATGCAAATGGAAGCCGGTCTCGACACCGGACCGATGCTGCTAAAATCCAGCACCCCAGTTGCAGAAAAGACTGCGGGTGCCCTCACCGAAGAGCTGGCGCAAACAGGCGCCGATCTCATGGTGCAATATCTGGCTTCTCCGAACGACTATCTGCCGGAGGTTCAGCATGACGCGCTCGCAACCTATGCCAAGAAGATCACCAAGGAAGAAGCCCATGTGAACTTCAATCAACCCGCCGCAGACGTGCTGAATCAAGTCCGGGCGTTTAATCCGGTACCGGGGGCGTTCTTTGTACATGAGGGCGAACGCTATCGCATTCATTCCGCCGAAATCGTTGCTGAGTCAGGTCCGGCGGGCACAGTGATCGACGATCAAATGACAATCGGCTGTGCTGATCAAGCCATCAAACCCATTTTGATCCAGAAAGCGGGTAAACCGGCAATGCCGTTACAAGCTTTCTTAAACGGAACAAAGATACCTGTAGGTACATCGCTTCAATGACCCGTTTCGCGATCACACTTGAATATGATGGCCGCCCTTTCATGGGTTGGCAACATCAAGACCATGGCCCCAGTGTCCAGCAAGCCGTTGAAAATGCTATTAAAAAAATCACCCAGCAAGATGTCCGTGTCTTTGCCGCTGGTCGTACAGATGCCGGTGTACATGCTCTTGGAATGCGGGCGCATTTTGACCTGGAGACCAGATTGACACCATTCCGGCTGATGGAGGGGCTTAACGCTGGCCTGCGACCGCATCCCGTAGCGGTTCTCGCTTGTGATGTTGTCGATGATGACTGGCATGCGCGCTTCAACTGCATAGGTCGGCGCTACGTTTACAAGATCACCAACCGCCGTGCACCGCTGACATTGGACAAGGGGCAAAGCTGGCAAGTCGCCAGGCCATTGGATGCCGGTTTGATGCATGACGCCGCGCAGCTATTGGTTGGGCAACATGACTTCACGACTTTTCGTTCAACCCAGTGTCAGGCGCAAAGCCCGATCAAGACCTTGGACAGCATCTCGGTCACCCGCTTTGGCGAAGAGATTGAGGTGGAGGTCGCCGCGCGATCTTTCCTGCATCATCAGGTGCGTTCGATGGTCGGCTGCCTGAAACTGGTCGGTGATGGCAAGTGGACGCGTGATGATTTACGCAAAGCGTTGGAAGCCAAGGATCGTGACGCGCTGGGGTTCAACGCCCCGCCAGATGGCCTCTATTTTGTCGATGCCATTTACCCGAAGTCCGAGGAAAAATCAGACGCCGAATAGACGTTGGAGAGACTTGTCCAACATCAGCAATTGCCAAAGCAATCGGCTATTATCCGACGTTCCAGCAATGTGATCGTCGGCCACTTTGCTCAGAGCCTGCTGATCAAACCAGCCCATACGGGCCAGTCCACCGGCACTGGAAATTTTCCGCGCCTCATCGGCCAGTGGTCCCCGAAACCATGCTGCTATCGGCGTGACGAAACCCATTTTCGGGCGATAGAGGATATCTTGCGGCAAATAGCGTTCCATCGACTTTTTCAGCAGATATTTGCCAGTTCCGCGGCGTACCCGCAGGTTCGTCGGGAGCTTCGCGGCAAATTCCATCAGCTTGTAATCCAGCAAGGGTTCGCGTGCTTCGAGGCTGACCGCCATGCTGGTCCGATCAACTTTGGTCAGGATCCCGCCCGGCAACCACATTTTCATATCGGCATATTGCGCCTGATCCAGTCCATTGCGCGCCGGGGCTTGCTCCATCAGGTTGATCATAAATGTCTCGCCCCGATAGTCGCCCAATTGCTTCAACATGGCGTCGGAATAGAACGCGTGCCTTCCTGTTGGCGTTGTCACCCCAACGGCTTCAGAATAGCCTTCCGGTCCAGAACGCGCGAGAGACAACAAGGTTGACTTGGCACGCAATGGTCGCGGCGCCCAATCCGCCTTGGGATAAATCTTTCCGAGCCAGCCCAATGCAGGGCCGCGAAATGATTGCGGCAAAAGCCCCCTCACCCGCTCCTCGGCATGATGAAACACGTGACGGCGATAGCCAGCCAGCGCTTCATCCGCGCCATCGCCAGAAAGTGCAACCGTTACTTTTTCTCGAGCCAGTTCGGCCACACGATAGGTCGGCAAAGCAGAGCCATCGGCAAAGGGTTCATCAAAATGGTCGGCGAGCCTGTCGATCAAATCAAAATCATCTGCCGCAACCGTCCGCGAACGATGATCGGTCCGGAAACGCTCTGCTACGCGTTCGGCATAGCTGGTTTCGTCGAGGGCTGCCTGATCAAAGCCAATGGAACAGGTCTTGATCGGTTGCCGGCTCTTCTCCGACATCAATGCCACGACGGCACTGCTGTCGACACCGCCGGACAGAAAAGCGCCCAGCGGCACATCGGAAATCATGCGAGAACCAACGGCATCCTTCATCAACGCAACCAACTCTTCTTCAAGGTCCGCCGCCGAGGCGTTGCGGCGCTGGCTGAAATCCATATCCCAATATTGGATCGGTGGCGGCTCCGGCTTGCCTTGTTCGAGCAGCACGTAATGGCCAGCAGGCAGCTTCTTTACGCCCTTCAGGAGTGATCTGTGATCCGGCACATATCCAAACGCAAGAAAGTCATCGACTGCACGCATTTCCGGTTCCCGCCGCAACAGCGGATTGGCAAGAAGAGCTTTCAGTTCAGAACCGAACAATATGCTGCCATCCGATACCGGTGCATAGAAAAGCGGCTTTACGCCAAGTCGGTCTCGCGCCAAAAAAAGCTGCTTGGTTCGCTGGTCAAATATCGAGATGGCAAACATGCCATTGAGTCGCTTCAGGCAATCGACACCCCATTGGCGCCAGGCATAGAGAATGACCTCGGTATCGCTGCTGGTTGCAAACTTATGGCCAAGCGATTCCAGTTCCACCCGGACGTCCTGGAAATTATAGATTTCACCGTTATAGCTGATCACCTGTGCTTCATCGGACGTCAGCATGGGTTGCGCTCCGCCCTCCAGATCGATGATCGAGAGGCGGCGATGCCCCAGTCCAACACCTGGTGCAGTCCATATCCCGGAACCGTCGGGCCCACGATGCACGAGACTATCCGTCATTTTGCGCAGACGACCAGGATCAACCGGTTTGGCTGTCTCCAGATGAAATATTCCCGCAATTCCGCACATATAGTGCGCCCTAGCGCAGACCTGCCATTTCGTCAGCCAATTTATCAAGCGGTCCGAGCGCGTTGCGAAATTCAGTCATGGCGATCGCCGGACCCTCTTCGTCCAAATTCTCAGCCGATATCAAGATCGCCACGGCTTGCTGGTTACCACCAAGCAACTTGGCCTTCAGCGTTTCAAGCTTCACCGCCGATCCGCTGCCAGTCAATATATTGCCGACACGGTAGAAGGACTGCACATCCCGCACCACCGGGCCCGGTGCGGTTATCTGTACCGCCTTGCCCGATAGAGGGGCAGCAAGGTTACGGCTCCATGACCAATCCGTCCCGGGATCAAACGCGCCCTGTCCATAGCCAACAATTTCGCGGCCATCTTCTTGTCGGTCATAGACCGCTATGGCGAGATCGACCTCAGCACCGCTCGACACCTGGCGATAGCGGCCAAGCAATTGGTGATTGGCACCATCAAATCGCGGCCGCCAGTCAAATCGTGGACGATAGTCAACCTGCTCCCAGCCTGTCACATTTGGCAAAGCAATTTTTTCCGGAACAGGAGAGCTCCCGGCAGACAAGGCCGAAGTCCAAATCACAGGTGTCGCGATAATCAAAGCCGCGGTGATTAGTGCCGCCTTAGAGGACAGTTTCGATGGGCGCAAAGCGGCTCTTTCAATCGCATCTCCATCGATCATTGGTTCGTCGATCTTACGATCAAAAAATGGCCAACCGACGGCCATCACCAATACCAATACAAACGCAAAGAAAAACCAACCGTAAAAGATATGATCAAAACCCGTAGCAAAATCCGTCGTCGTATGATGTGCGATATAGATCGTGCCAAAAGCGCGAATACCGTTGGCGATTATCGGCACAGCCACCGCCGCGACCATGAACAGTGTACGCCGTTGCCAATTCTGGAAACAGAGATTGCTGACCAATGCTCCATAGGCGATCATCGCAATCAGAAACTTCACGCCCGAGCAGGCTTCGGCCACTTCGAAGTAGCCCGTGGGCGTGGATATAAAGACCCCATCGATAAAGGCAGGAATGTCAGCCCAGCCGAGGAAAAGCATCGACATTTTTGCCGTGATAGTCTGCAGGAAGGGAACAAACTCTTCGCCAAATGGCACCAGAAAGAAGCTGTAGAACAACGGAAAAATCAATCCACGCACAACCTTGGGGCCAAGCAATGTGATTACCACCCCCTGCAGCATCATCACCAGTCCCAGTTGACGTGCGAAGGAAACGCCTGCTGCTTCGCCGAGCAGCCAGCCTACGGAAGCGGCACCTATCCACAACAGTCCAGGCGCCCATATAGCTGGTGTTATTTTCACCAGCTCGTCCCGCCGCTGCAGCACCAGCCAGAAAATAATCGGTGCGATAAGAAGGCAATGATTATAGGTGGATACGTTCCACCAGGCATCGAGCATCGCCAGTCCATCTTTCCAGAACAGGGTGATTATGACGGCAACAGCCAGGCCCAACAAACGCAAATGCTTCACCCATTGTGAAGCACTCACCTTATCGGGTGAAGCATCAGAAGATTGGTCAATCACAGCGCTGGTCATTCCGCGGCCTCAAGCCGTTCCGGTTCATCAAGACCACAAAGGCACGCTATATCCGCAAGGCGATGATCCCAACTGTAGGTCTCACGTATCAGCGCGGCCGCATTATCGCCCAAAGTTTTGGCGTTTTGTGGATCGGATAAAAGTTCGCATACGCGTTTCGCTTCTTCGGCGGGACTGGCGGCAACTTGGAAATGATGCCCATCTACCGCTTCTATGCCCTGCGCTGCCGCGGATGAAGCCACCACAGCTTTGCCCATGGCCATAGCTTCGAGCACCTTATTCTGGATGCCCCTTGCGATACGCAATGGTGCAACAACAATATCGGCAGCCTTCAACCAGCAACGGATATCGTCCACACTGCCAATGACTATCGTACCATATTGTCCATCCAGCCGAGCAACATCTGCCGTCGGTGCGCGCCCCACAATCGCAAACTTTGCGTCAGGATGTTGTTTCAGGATATCTGGCATCACTTCTTTTGAAAAACTGATAACCGCTTCGATATTGGGACGATAGTCCATCTGTCCGGTAAAGATGATCAGCGGGCCTCCACTTTCCAGTTCAGTGGCAATTGCTTTGTTCGGATCATAGAAATCGAGATCGATTCCATTACCAACGGCTTTTACCTTCTGATCATCAAGTCCCGAGCGCTGCCGAAACAGTTGCGCTTCTGCTTGGCTCACGAAAAGGGAATAGTCAGCCCGTTCGGCAACCTGTCTTTCAAAAGCGCCGAGCATCTTGCCCTCGCGCCGATTAACCCAGGCCATCGGGCCAGCGCCTTCATCAGCATAGCTTTCAAATTTGGCGCTATCGACATCGGCAAAGTCCATGATCACTCGACCGGAAAAATTTGCGGGAATATATTGTGCCATCTGACCGGAGAAGACGAAAATACAATCAATGTTGTACGTCTTGATTGTATCGGTCACATATTTTCGGATTTTGTCACTATCGAACGATGTTAGCGAGACTGGCTTACCCGAAATTATGGCTTCTATCCCTGCCTGCATATTAGACTTGGTTCGTCTGACAATTTCCACGGAGGCCAGACCGGTTTTCACCACGCTGTCTTCTATTGTTTCTTTTTCGTCATCAGCAAAGCAAGCCAGATGTACCGGGGCATATTGCATGAGTTTGCGCAATATATGATGCGCGCGGATCTTATCTCCCCGATTTGGCGGCCAGGGCACACGGTGAGTCAGGAACAATATATCCCCCATCAGCCAAGCCCTTTGGCGATTATCGGTCCCAGACGGTTGGCCAAAGACAATGGAAGCTTTTGCCATAGGAAAACTTGCAATCGATATTTGGGGCTCATCGGATTAACATCACGAGCTTCTTCGCCATCTGCCGTCCGAATGGCATAGGACAATGGTTCTGGTTCAAAGCCCCAGTTCTTCTTGAAGGCATAAGCGCCAGTTCCGATTTTGGAGCGACCAAAATCAAACCGCTCACAACCCCGTTTGCGCGCATGGTTCATAAGCGCATAATACATCACATCATTGGCGCGGAGCCGCCGCGCATCGAAGGTACCGCCGCCCCAATAAGGCAGGACTGTCCCCTTGTGATATAGGCTCAACACGCTCGCTACTGGTTTGCCGCTATTAGAAACGGTGAGAATATCTGCATCGGCGCCAAAAGCGTCAATCACTGATTCAAAAAGTGCTTTCGGGAATACAGGCGTTCCCAAATTATGAACACTCTCCGCATAGACGTCATAATGATCCGAAAGATCTTGCCGATTTGATCCAACCCGGACCTCCAAATCGTTCTTCAAACCTTTTCGCACCTCAGCCCGTTGTTTCCGGGGAATAGATAGCAATTGGCTTTCATCATCCTGAGCCAGATCGGTCACAAAGCCAGCATAGACGCCATGCTTCTTTTGCCATTTGTCATCCGCAACTGGACCTCCCCGCAATTCAACGCTGGGAAAGCTATAAGTTTCCGCGAAACTCCATACCGCGTCGGTAAGCATCTGAGTGGCTTGATCGGTCACACTCAATATACCGCCGCCAACTGCGAATCCGGATGAAACCAGCGCCCGCCCGAATAGCGCTGAATGAATAAGCGAAAGGGGTAAAATCGCCTGTAGTTCCCCTTCTGCATTTTCCGCCATCAAATAACACCAATCATGGCCACAAGCCTTTGAAACGCTGGTCACCCAAGCCGGACGATGAAAAGCCGTCCCCTGATCATGAGAACCAACGAACATATCAATCCGTGCGAACTCGTTCGGATCGTCTTGATTCAATATGCGAACAAAAAATGTCTCAGGCGAGAAAGGCATGTTCATGGCAATAGCTGCCCTTCCAGCGCTGCCAGTTCATCCATTCTGCCCCATCTGTGGTCTTTACCCGCTCTGACCAATTTGGACCGCATGGCTTTGAGCTTGGTGTAGTGGCGCAGTTTTGATTTGAGTGGAGCCTCCTTAACCCGAGGTTGCTCCGGATCTATCTCCCATGGATGAAAGTAGAATATCGCACCGCGACCGTCATCTTTCTGCATTTTGCGGATGGCCCGGTCATAGAGCATGTAAGGCAGCAGTCTGAAAAATCCGCCACCACCGGCCGCCAATATATGATTGCCTATCTCCACAGTGGTCACCGGCAATTCGATCAAATCCGACCCAGCAACCGGTCTCCACGCAAAGCGCGGTGACCCTGCCCAGCCATAATGATCATGCTTGATAGGAGCGACGCTTGAGGAGTAACGATAACCCTGTTCCGCCAAAATCTCGTGCGCCCAGGGTGTGCGATGGTCTATCGAAAAGCTCGGCGCACGATAACCGACTATCGGATGCCCCGTGCTGTCTTCCAAAATCTTGCGACTATGCTCCAGATCTTCGCGAAACTGATCCGGAGTTAACGTGAATACGCGCGCATGATCATAACCATGGCTGGCAACCTCATGCCCCTCCAACACGATACGTTGCATCAGTTTGGGATAGCGCTCCGCCACCCATGCCAGCGTGAAAAAAGTCGCCTTGATTCCCATTTCATCGAACAGATCAAGTACAGCATTGCTGTTGGTTTCGACCCGATGTTCCAAGCTATCCCAATCGGCACGACTAATGACCGTTTCAAAGGCACCTACCTGAAACCAGTCCTCAATGTCGACCGACATGGCATTGAGCAAAGCATTCGCTTTTCTCGCCTTGTCTATCTGCTCAGGCTGCGCGTCCTGCATAGACATGGCTTTCCTTGCTTTGGATATCGCTTTCAACCCAATCCACAAGCATCGTCAGAACACGGTGCAGACTTTCTTCCTGACCGTCCATACGGGATTCAATCCCGGACAGTTGTTCGGCGATACTATCCAATCGTGAAGTGATAGCATCATCCATAACCGGCTCGGCAGCAACCGGCTGCGCTATCTGTTCGGGGTCCGGTTCGGGTTCCGTTGAAACTGGCTCTGCAACCAGATCAACACTTCTGAGTGGCACAACTTCATGTTCAGACTGAACCGCTTCTGCAGCTATCGGCGTGGAGTTTTCCACGGCAACAGGCTCGGGAACAGCAGGATCCGCTAGCTGCTCGGGATCCGCTTCTTTTTTGGCAGAGCGCGCAGGCTTCTCCCATAAGGGGCTTTTTGCTTTGGAAAGATCGATTTCCGGTTCCAGTTCCGGTTCCGCGATGTCGACTTCTTCGCCATTCAAATCAGCCAAAACACGGCCAACCAAAGGTTGGTCAATCAACTCAGCATGCTCCACCGCACCCATTAGTAAGACACGGCTCATCAATGTATTGATCTTGCGCGGTACACCGCCGGTTTCGCCAAATAGCAAAGCAAATACATCGGATGTGATTTTCGGACGCCCCGACCAGCCGCTTTTGGACAGCCTGTGCGTGATGTAAGGCTCAATCTCATGGGCTTCCATCGGCTCAAGATGGTGATGAGCGATGACCCGCTGACGCAATTGTTCCAGCCGATCAGACTTCTGCAGCGTGTCACGGAATTCTGGTTGGCCGAGCAAGAAGATCTGAAGCAATGCCTGGCCGCCCAATTGGAAATTGGAGAGCATCCGCAGCTCTTCCAAAGCGCCGGTTGGCAGATTTTGAGATTCATCAACGATCAGCAAACACCGCCGCCCAGCGCGTGCCTCACTGTGCAAGAATTCTTCGAAAGCGCTGAGCAATTGCGCTTTGTCCATATTCTCGGTGTCGATATCAAAATTGTCGGCAGCAACCCGGACAATGTCTTTGCTGTCGAGTGCCGTCGTAACGATATTGGCAGCGGTAAGGCGTTCGCGATCAATGGTTGCCATCAAGTGACTAACCAATGTCGTCTTACCAGCACCAACATCGCCAGTAATAACAATGAAACCTTCGCCTTGAGCCAAGCCATAGCCAAGATAGGACAATGCCTTTCGATGAGTCAGGCTCTCGAAATAATAATGCGGATCCGGGGTCAGCTGGAACGGCCGACTTTTCAATCCATAAAATTCTTCATACATACTGGTTTCTCCCACCTACGCTTGCGGTGATCTTGTTAAAATTCATATTGCAGGCCAAGCAAAGCTGATGCCGTGAGCTCGCTGTCAAAGCCGTCTTGCTGGAAGCTATCGAGCCCCACGGCTGCTGTTCCCGTTAGCCCTGGGATGATCTGACGATAATAGGCCGCATTCGCACCCAGCGCGAGTACGTTGGGCGCCCCGACAAAACCGCTATCCAGCAAATTGGCATAGACATTGGTGTTAAAGCCCGACCGCGCATCAAGCTGTCGTCCGATGGAAAGATTGGCATAATAATTTTGATCGACCAGGCCATCGACACCGGCAAGACCGCCTATTTGCGAGGCAAAGAAGCGGCGGCGCGAGTAACCGGCGGCTACCCCCATGTTCCAGCCATTATACCCATAAGCCAGCTGCGCATTTACACCCCGTGCACGGAAAGATGATGATGCGGCTGATTGCAAGGCATCGTTGAAGCAAAGACTGCTGGTTTGACCGAAAGCACAGCCGTTCAGCTCTCCGCTCAAAGGATTGCGGCTGCTGGTAAAGCTAGTGCCCAGAGATGACAGATTGTCGTTTAGCAAATTGCCAAAACCCGACACGGTGTCATAAACTGATACGTTCAAGGACGTGTTCTCATTTGGCTGATAACCAAGGCTGCCGGCATATGTCGTGCTGCCATAGCGGCGACCAATACGGGCTTCGAGCGATGTCCGTCGGCTTGGGCGCCACAACACGCCTGCATCCCAGATCAGACCGTCCTGATCGTAAGACAATAGACGCGGAGACGTCTCGTCTGTAACCAGTCGACCATCTTCATCGATGACGGGGTCGCCATTCACATCCCGAACCGCATCGCGTTCCGAAATCTCAATATCTTCATAGCCTACACCGCCAACCAGAGCGACGGTTGGCGACACCGGAACTGTTACGTCTGCGCGTGCATATTTGCCCTCAAACCGCTGATCAAGCTGACCGGCATCTTCACGCTCATAGCCGCCACTGACCGACCAGCCAAAGGGCAAGTCCCCTGGCCTCATCCCGACGCTCGCGCTAGCTGAATGGCTTACGCTGTCGTCAAAAATATCAATAGGTAACTGGCCCGAAGGCAAAATACCGGTATCTTCGCTTTCTACCTTGGTATAGCCGACCCGATAATTGGCGTTAACATCCAACGCACCAATGTTCGTTGACAGTGAGGGCCCAGCATAAACCGAATAGACCTGTGTCACATTGTCAATATCGCCCACCGTATTCGATGGCGCTTCGCCCCGAAGATCAATCCGGCTGCGCGTTGCAATGCCGCCCGCTTCAATGGACAAGACATTTGGCACAACCTGAACACTACCGCGCGCAAGGCCGCTCAGAATATCGTCATCACCGATATTGTCCTGATAGAAAAAGCGACGTTCGTAGCGCAGGTTTACCTGTGCTTCTGCCCGGCGCGTTTGTATCGATGAATCCACACCAGCGGCCACGGTCGTATAGGTCAATACATCCGAGCCGTTCTTCAGATCCGCAACCAAAACCTGCTGCACTTCCAGATAAGGCGTGACTTCTACATTCCGATCCTTGGCTTGCACCGGCTGCACAGCAGCAGCGATCGGTATCAAAACCAATGCCGCTTTGGACACATTCATACGCTTACTCTCGGCCACGGTTACTCTCCATATCCGTAATAGGATCCAAAGCTTCGTCCCGTTGGCGAGAATTTCGTGCCATTGAGGAGCAATTGGATATTGTCACAGCCAGCCATCAGGCTCAGCGCATCGCGCAAGGCTGTTTCCGTTGTTTCGTCAGCTTTCACGATCATCACCACTTGTCCGACATGGGTCGCAAGCACAGATGCTGGCGAAGCCGACAATGCAGGTGGCGAATCAAAAATAACGATCCGGTTCGGATTGTTTTGGGTCAACCGGCCCAACACCTCTTGGGTCCGCGATGAAGCTAGATATTCGGTGTCAGCATTGGTCTGCTCACCTGCGGGCAGTATCGCCAGCCCAGCAATATCGGTATGAATGATGCAATCTTCGACGGACAGCTCTGGATCAGCCAACGCATCCATCAGACCCTTGCTGCCCTCAAGACCAAGGCTGGAGAGGATGCTGGGCTTGGCGAAGTCAGCATCGACAAGCAGCACCTCATTATCTTTCTCAGCCGCAATCGACAAAGCCAGGTTCAACGCACAAAAGGTCTTGCCTTCATTCGGATGTGCCGAACAGATCAAGATGCGCTCACCATGTGGCAGCTGCGGCTGCTTGGCAGTGCCTTTGGCAGCCATGAGCAACTGACGCTTAATGATACGAAATTCTTCTGAAATGCCAGTCACAGGGCCATCAGGAACGACAAACCCTGCTTCCAGCAGCTTTTCCCGATCGACGATAACGCGTGGGCCATCATAAGCGGGAGCACGTTGAGACTTAGACGGCACAACTTGCCGGGCATCAGATTCAGGTGGCAGCAATTCTGGCCCAATATCCTTTACCGGACCACCAGTCTTCGCTGGCATATAGTCATAAACTTGCGCCGCGCGTTCAAGTAGTGAACTGGATTTGCTAAGAGGATTATATTTGTTCATTGTCTTTCCTCAGGCCACCATGCCGCGCTGGATAAATTCGACGACCATCAACAGTGCAAAGACACCCACCAGCGCACCGCTTGCGCTGTAAAATAGCCGCATTTTCTTTTGCCTTATCGCCCTCTGGCTGCTGGTCACTATTTGCGAAACCGATCCGATGACCGGCAATCCACTTGCCTTTTCAAGCCGCGCAGACGTTGGATAGCTGGTCTGCAATTGCCCCATGGCAAATGCCGCTCCCACGCCGCCGCCAAGACCAACAAACAGCACCATGGCAAGCAATAAAGGTCGATTTGGTGCCGCTGGTGACCTTGGGCTGGATGGCGGATCGATGACTTTGAATTTTACCGAGTCCGTTTCAGATTCCACCTGGCCGCGTAATTTGATTTGTTCACGATCTTGCAGCAACTTGTCATATTGGTTTTTCAACACATCGTAATCGCGGTTAATCCGGGCCATTTCCGCAGCGATGCCCGGCTCAAGCGACTGCTTCGAAGCAAGTTGTGTTAAATCTGCTTGAATCGCATTTTTCCGCGCCTGCAACGCTGCAACCGATGCCTGGCGCTCGGCTCTCATGCTCTGGAGCGAGCTATAGGCTGGATTAGGGGTTCGATAACCTGAAGAACCAGATCCTTTGGGCTGAGACGCGATCTGACTGCGCAAGGCAGCGATTTCACTTTTCATTGCAACGATGTCCGGATGACTGTCTGTCCATCCTCGCGCTCGAGCTGAAGCCAATCGACCTTGCACTTGTGCGAGTTGGCCGCGTGCTCCTCCGCCAGAACTCGCTCCCCCAAAACCCGGTGTCGCAATTGTCGGCGGCGTCCCGGATAGTTGACCGTTTAAAGCAGCCAGTGAACTGGCAGCCGAAGCCAGTTGCGATTCGATCTGTCTGAGCTCAGCACGAGATGCTTCAATACGCTGGCTGACGGATCCTACGCCTGGCAAAAGGCCAAGATTTTCAGTTTCGAACTGCACCCTTTTTTGTTCGGCTTCCTGCAAAGCTTTTTCCCGAGTGGAGAGCTGTGCATCCAGAAATTTCAGCGTCTGCGTTGTCTCGTCACGATCTCCGGAGAGGTTTTCTTCGACGAAAATATCGATCATCTTCTGGACGATTTCACGTGATAGAATGGCGTTCTCGGCATCTGACAAGTTGCCTGCCGAAGCTGTCGCGGTGATTTCGAAGAGATTGTCCTTCTCAGACTTGATCTCGATATTCTTGCGCAGCATCTCAACTTTGCCAGCCAGCTCACGATCACTCGCAACTGAAAGGTTTAGATCCGTGCCGCGCACAACCTTTTCGAGATTGATGGTAGATGCCAGAGTCTCCTGAACCCGGTCCATATTCCTCTTACGATCGCGGGATTCGATACCGACCTTGTCAGACAGGATCGATTGCATCTCGACAAATACACGAGCCTTGGATTCATAGCTGTTCGGAATCAGCGCCACGACCAGCCAGCCCAAAAGACAAATACCCCAGGCGACAGCCAATGCCAGCCAACGTCTGTTCCAGACGCTGTGCAACGCAATTCTTATTTCATCATAAAGGCCGTTCATTGGTCTTTTCGATCCCTATAGGTTCTGCTTCGAGGCGGATTAAAACATGCTCTTGGGGATGATGATCACATCGCCGGGACGCAGCATGACATTGGCTTTTGTCTGTCCGCGATCGAGCAAATCGGCGATACGCAGAGCATATTCCTGCTGCTTTCCGGTTCCGCGATTATAGCGAACCAGGCGTGCTTTATTGCCGGATGCAAATTCGGATAGACCGCCAACGGCAATCATCGCATCGAGCAGGGTCATATTGGCACGATATGGTATCGAAGCCGGTTTTTCGGTCGCACCAACAACACGGATTTGCTGCGAGAATGTACCGGAGAAATTGTTCACAATGACCGAAACAATTGGCTCGTTAATATATTCCGACAGCTGCAGTTTCAGGTCTTCAGCCAACATAGCAGGCGTTTTGCCGACAGCAGGCATGTCAGTGATCAGAGGTGTCGTGATTCGACCATCCGGACGCACCTGAACTTTGGCACCCAATTCAGGGTTCCGCCAAACGAAGATGGTCAGCTCATCCAGAGGCCCAATAACATATTCCTCGCCCGGTCCTTCCTGCATCGACACAAAAGATGCAGGCGGTAACTGAGGGCCAGAAGAGGTAGACGAACATCCGGCAACCGCCAGGGAAGCCAAACCGGCACCCATTAGATATTTCGGTAGCTTCTTCTTTTTGAACGCAGCAGTCATTTTCATATCCTCGCAAACAGCAATTGCCGATCCACCGATTCCGCACGGAAATCGGCCAATCACGCTTAGTCTTGCGAAGGCTATGCGAGAAAATAGTGAAGATAGCGTTAGGATTGACAGAAATTAGGGTTAATATTTCGCAGTTTTGCCGGGACTGTAGAGTCCCGCTGCTCTAATCAACCAGGAGTTCGTCAGCAGCCCCCTGCCCTAGAAAGTTTGCCGGACTAGCCGTTGCACCATAAGCGCCGGCACAAAATATCGCGACAATATCACCAACTTGTGCAGCCGGCATTTCCGCACGATCGCTCAACAGATCGAGCGGGGTACAGAGGCAACCGACAATGGATACAACCTCTTCCGCCGGTTTACCGTAGCGATTGGCAATTGCCACTGGATAGTTCCGACGGATCACCGTTCCGAAATTCCCGCTCGCGGCAAGTTGATGATGCAGGCCGCCATCGGTGACCAGGAACGTTTCACCCTGGCTCTGCTTCCGGTCGACAATCCGAGTGAGATAGATCCCCGCCTCTCCTACAAGATAGCGGCCAAGTTCCAATGCGAATTGCGTATGCGATAAAATCGCAGGCAGCTTAGATAACTGATGCTTCAGGGCGGTTCCGATTTCCTTGATATCCAAAGGCTGATCGCCGGGGAAATAGGCTATGCCAAAGCCGCCGCCCAAATTGACATGTTCCGGACTATGGCCAATTTCCTCCGCAAGTCGTGCAGCCAACGCGATAGTTTGTGCCTGGGTTTCGATAATGGCATCAGCTTTCAGAGCTTGCGAACCAGCAAAAATATGAAAGCCCCGCCAATGGGCATTCGCCGCGATTATCTTCTGCACGGTGGGCGCCACCAGATCAGTGTCCATGCCAAATGGCTTGGCGCCACCACCCATTTTCATACCAGAGCCCTTCAGATCGAAATCCGGATTAACGCGAACCGCAAGACGTGGTTTGATCCCCTCTCGCGATCCGATATCCAGCGCCCGATCGCATTCGCTGGGTGATTCGATGTTGATCGTCACGCCAGCCTTTATGGCCTGTCGCAGTTCATCATCCCGCTTACCGGGGCCAGCAAAACTAATATGGCCCGCATCTGCGCCCGCCTCCAAAGCCATTTTCAATTCACCACCCGAAGCAATGTCGATGCCATCGACAAGGCCAATCATATGCGAAAGCAAAGGCCCAAAGGGATTGGCCTTCATCGCATAATGAATATGCAATTGTTCCGGCATGTTTGCGCGCAAAGCGTCGATCCGCTTCGTCAAAAGGCCTTTCGAGTAGACAAAAAGTGGCGATCCGTGTCGAGCGACCAGCTCGCTGGCTGACAAACCGCCAACAACAAGCTCTCCATCGCGGCCTTCATAGCCGTCGGGAATCGGGCCGATGGGCTTAACCTTGCTCATATATTCCCAGCCTTTGCCAATGCGTTACGATCCAATTTGCCGTTCGGGTTTTTGGGAAATTCCTGCATCACAACAATATCGCGCGGGTGCATAAAATTCGGTAAATTCCGTTTCAAATAGGTGCCCAAATCTTTTTCCAAGACGCCGGTTTCTTCCCACGTAGCGGGCCGAACATAAAGACAAATCGCATGTCCCAACCGTTCGTCCGGAACACCAACCGCGACGGCTTCGGCAACAAGTCCTGATTCAACGGCCACTTCTTCAACCTCTGTCGGACTGATCCGGTTACCGGAGCTTTTGATCATATTGTCGGTCCGCCCCACAAAATAGAGCAGTCCATCGCTTTCCCGCCGCACCGTATCACCCGACCATACTGCCGTTCCGCCATAATGGGACGCTGCTGGAGCGGGCTTGAACCGTTCGGCAGTACGGGTTTCGTCCTGCCAATATCCTTGTGCGACAAGCGGCCCGGCATGGACGAGCTCTCCTTCTTGTCCAACCGCTGCTATTTCGCCACCCGCACCGACCACCATGATTTCGGCAAAGGGTATAGCGGTTCCCATGCTGGTTGGATTGTCGTCAATCAGCGCAGGATCCAGATAGGTCGATCGAAAAGCCTCTGTCAGGCCATACATCGCGTAGATATCAGTTTTTCCCCCGAAAATTTCCCGTAGCTGCTTCACCAGCGTTGGCGTCAAGGCACCACCGCTATTGGTTAGCCGTCGCATAGATCTAACAGCATCGTCAGACCAATCCTGATCCACCAATTGCACCCAAAGCGGCGGGACAGCAGCCAATGTTGTAATAGCTTCGCGTGCGCACGCTTTGATGACATCCCGTGGTGTCAGATAATCCAGTGGATAGGCACAACCACCGGCGAACCAGGTCGAAAGCAATTGATTCTGGCCATAGTCGAAACTCAGCGGCAAAACGCATAACGTGTGGTCATCCGGTTTCAGCTTCAAATATTGAGCGACACTAACGGCACCAAGGCTGAGATTAGTATTGGTCAACATGACGCCTTTCGGTCGCCCGGTTGATCCGCTGGTATATAATATGGCCGCTAATGCCTCGATATCGTCCGAGATCTCGCCAGCACCTACCGGATCAGTGATATCGTCCGTATCACTTGAAACCGCACTATCATCCCAAACAATGCAACTCTTGTCGACGGGCATGTCAATCAAAGACCTTATCCGACCCGCATTGGTTATCAGCAGTTTAGCCCCGCTATCTGCGATGATATGTTTCACTTGGGCTGGCTTCAGGATCGGATTAACAGGAACATGCACTAGCCCGGCACGAACAGCGGCAAGCGGCATGATACAGGCCAATTCCGTCTTCGGCAGCCATGTCGCCACTCGGTCACCTTTTTCAAAATCTTGATCCAACAGCCAACGCGCCAACAGGCCCACACGATGATTTAACATCTTGTAGCTAAGAGAGCCCGTACGCGTGACCAACGCCATGGCGTCGGGATCTTTTCCAACGGCAAGTCGGTCCAATGGGAACGCGTGATCTGTGTGTTCAGTAGTCAAATGCTTGCGCCTATGGGAAAAAGTAGAAAATTGTGACAGATATAACGATAGCTATGAACAGTGAATATCACGATAATTTCCAGTCTGCGCAAGCCGAAGCTGGTGAAATGCTTGGCCGTAGCGGTCAAAAGTCGCTGTTCGACCGTATGGACTGGCTGAAACAACTGCATGAGCTATGCTTATCCGACAATCAGCCGTTGATCGTTCGTAGCACCGAAAAAGATGCGCAAGCCTGGATGTTCCTGATGAAAAAGCGGTTCGGGAACTACACTGCTCTCGCAAATTGGTATAATTTTACCTATCGGCCGATTTTCGTCGGTGCACTTGATGAAGTCAACAAGCTGGCGTTGCTTGCAAGTGTCGCAAAAATGCTCAGATCCTTCTCACATCATATTGAAATTGCGCCCGTTCCAGAAGAAGATAGCGTAGCCAGTTTGACCGAACGCGCCTTTGAACAAGCTGGTTGGGTGGTTTTCAAATCCAAGGCGGATGATAATCATATCCTTGTCGTGAACGGCCGCACATTTGACCAATATTGGGCGGAGCGGCCGGGCCAGCTGCGCAGCACGGTGCGCCGGAAAGCCAAAAAGAATATCGTTTCCATTCGCGTTGAAACCGAGTTTTCTGAAGAACATTGGGCAGATTATTGCGACGTATACAGCAAAAGCTGGAAACCCGAGGAAGGTAGCCCCGACTTCCTGAAAAGTATCGCCAAACAGGAAGCGGCGGCTGGATGTTTGCGGCTTGGCCTTGCCTATATCGACGGCCAACCCGTTGCGGCGCAGTTTTGGACGGTCGAAAATGGCGAAGCCCTGATTCACAAGCTTGCGCATGTTGCCGATGCGACCAAATCATCACCCGGTACTTTGCTTTCAGCTGCCATGTTTCAACATGTCATTGATGTTGATCGCGTAAATTTGATCGATTTTGGCACCGGCAATGATCCTTACAAACGCGAATGGATGGAAGATGTCCGTACCCGCTATCGTCTCACCATGTATTGGCCCAATAACCCGCTATCGTGGCTGCCTATCCTGCGTTACCAGATGTCAGCTCTTGTGGGAAAGCGCTGATCCCTTTAGGGAAGCGCGGTTATCCGGAGTCGGGGGTTTATTGATGTCGGAAAATACCGAATTGACGCCAGAAGCTGCTGTCCGCGCAGTCATGCAGGACATATTGGGCCTGGACGAGGCCCAGGTTGCTGCTTTTAAAGCAGAAACCGAGCTTTTTGGTGCTCTACCGGAACTGGACAGCATGGCTGTTGCAGGGCTTCTTACCGAGCTGGAAGATCGCCTTGATATCATGATCGAGGATGACGAGGTTGATGGCGAGCTGTTCGAAACTTTCGGCAATCTGGTCGCTTTTACCGAGATGAAAGCAGCTGAGTGAGTTTATCGCTCGAATATTCGAGTTACCAGTTTAACGGAAATGATGAGCTTTGCCTGCGAGCGGGCGCCGTTCACTCCAAAACCATATTGATCATTCCGCCGCTTTTCGATGAAATGAATCGGATGCGGCGCATGCTGGTCGATGTAATGCGCCTGCTCGACGAACGGGCCATTGGCAGTATCTTGCCTGACTTGCCCGGTACGAATGAAAGCGTTTTCCCGCAAGATCAGACCAGTTTGGCAATCTGGCGGAACGCCCTGAATGCTTGTTCCAAGACATTGGCCGAACCATATAAGATTGCCTCTTTTCGTGGTGGATGTTTGGTCGACGACTTTACCGACAACGTGGCAAAATGGCGGTTATCGCCCGTCAAAGGCCTGACGCTCCTGCGAACCATGATGCGCACCCGGATAGCGTCCGACAAAGAAGCAGGGATGGCCACCACTATGGCACAGCTGACCACCGAGGCGGCAGAAAGCCAAGTCAATCTGGCGGGTAACACTATCGGCACTGCCCTCTTCTCAGACTTGGAAAACGCCCTGCCTCCGTCATCCAGCGCAGTGCGGACGGCACAACTGGAAAATGACACCAAGGCCGCAGATATCCGCCTCTCAGGTTCGGCCTTGTGGTTGCGCGCTGAGCCAGGTGATGATCTGTTGCTATCCGGCGCCATAGCAACAGATCTGACCTCGTGGATGTCAGCATGACCCGGTCTTTTCATCAGTTTTCATGCGAGGATGCCTTGCTGGCTGGTACGCTGGACCAAGGCACAAAACCGATCGGTTTACTCATCGTCAGCGGCGGCAATGAAGTCAAAGCTGGCGCCCATGCTGGTATGGCCCGGCTGGCAAACCATATTGCGGATCAGGGCTTTCCCGTCTTTCGCTATGATCGCCGGGGCATTGGAGATAGCAGCGGAATCAATCAGGGCTTTTTGGAATCATGCGCCGACATTGCGGCGGCGACCGAATATTTCCGCACATTACACCCCGGTCTGACCAAGATTGTTGCTTTCGGTAACTGCGATGCCGCAACCGCATTGGCATTGTTCAATCACCGGATCGCCGTTGATCAATTGATCCTCGCCAACCCGTGGGTTATCGAAGACAATGGTGGATCGGCCGAAAGCCCTGCTGCTCCGCCGCCATCGGCGATACGGTCCCGCTATTGGGCCCGATTGAAAAACCCCCAATCGATAATCGATCTGATCACCGGAAAGATAGACTTGAGAAAACTTGCCAAGGGGCTGCGGCAAGCGACTCAAAAACAAGACAATAAAGGCCTCGCCATCCGACTAAGCGAAAGCCTTGCTCGACTGAAAAAACCTACCCAAATATTGCTGGCCAGTCGTGATACCACCGCCCGGGCTTTCGTCGCGGCATGGGAAAGCAAAGATTTTGCCGGCGCGCGATCTTCGTCGCATATTGTGATCGAAAAGCTGGACAGCGCGTCTCACAGCTTTGCGGATGAAACCTCCAGAAGATGGCTGGAGAACCACCTTCTGGAGGCCTTGAAAAACGCCTGACTATTCGGCTGCGAGCAGTTCAAACTCTTCCGACGCCAGAAAACGCTCCGCATCCAGAGCCGCCATGCAACCGGTCCCTGCCGCCGTCACCGCTTGGCGATAGACATGATCCATGACGTCACCGCAGGCAAACAGGCCGGGAATCTTTGTTTTTGGCGTACCGGGTTTTACTTCAATATAGCCGCCATCGATCAAATCGAGATGATCCTTGAAAATCTCGGTGGCTGGCGCATGGCCAATAGCAACAAAAGCGCCATCGGTTGGCAAGTGGCTTTTCTCGCCGGTCTGCGTGTCGACCAAGTCCACACCAACCAGACCTTCAGGATCACCGCCGCCAACGAATTTCTCCACTGTCTTGTTCCACAAAACGGTGATTTTCGGATTGGTAAATAGCCGGTCCTGCAAAATCTTCTCCGCGCGCAGGCTGTCCCGGCGATGGATCAACGTCACGTCATCGCTGTGATTGGTCATGTAGAGAGCTTCTTCAACCGCCGTATTGCCGCCGCCAATGACGACCACTTTCTTGCCGCGATAGAAAAACCCGTCACAGGTTGCACAAGCCGATACGCCTTTGCCGCCAAGCTCCTGCTCACCTTCCACGCCCAGCCATTTGGCCTGCGCACCCGTGGCAATAACCAGCGTATCCCCTTCATAGACCGTCCCGCCATCACCCGTCATACGGAACGGGCGCTGCGAGATATCAACATCAACAATTGTGTCAAACATGGTACGTGTGCCGACTTTGTCCGCCTGCGCCTGCATTTCTTCCATCAGCCATGGACCCTGCACAACATCGCGGAAACCGGGATAGTTTTCGACATCAGTCGTAATCGTCAACTGTCCCCCCGGCTGCAGCCCCTGGACAACAATTGGCTCCAACCCAGCGCGTGCGCCATAAATGGCAGCGCTCAGGCCAGCAGGGCCAGAGCCCAGGATCAGCATTTTGGTACGATGTATTTCGGTCATATTTCCATCCTAGATTCGTTTCGTTCCACATAAGGATGCAAGACCGCACTCGGCAAGTGGTGAAGCGAGAAGAATCACTGTTGGCGAGTAAAATGGAGCTTTCTTGTTTATTAAACCTCAAGCGCCGGGCGCGGGCATCCGCCCGCTTGGCTATCCTCGCATAAGCTCGGGCGCGCGGTCGCGCTTGCCTCCGCTTCGCGTCGGATCAGCGCGACCTTCTACGCAACGTCACAGAGCATCGTCCGAGCGCAGCGAGGCAAGGCCGACTGGCCGCCGCGCCTTATGGCGCGTAGCCAAGGGCACGGATGTGCCCGCCCGGCGCCTGAGGTTCAATAAAAAATCCCCGCCCACCCCTCTCCAAGTTTCGCTAGCGCCCCTGGACAAGCCCAGGGCCGCAAGCTTCACTGTCCTCTCCCTCAAGGGGAGAGGAGATCAGTGTGTCACCTCAAGTTAGGCACCGGACCGACGCGAAGCGGAGGCAAGCGCGACTGCGCGCCGCGCCTTATTGGCGCGATAGCCAAGCGGGCGGATGCCCGCGCCCGGCGCCTGAGGGCATCAATAAAGACTCCTCATTCCCCTCCCCAAAGTTCACACAGTTCTCACCACCTCTTTCTCCACGGCCTGCTCACCCTCTTCCTCGTCATAAAAACCGCTGCGCTCCAAAAACCCGCTGCGATCAGCCCGCTCCCAGTCAAGCTCATCCCACTCTTCGCAATCGGCCAGATCAAGGTCAGACACGTCTATATCCTCCGGCGCCATCGCCTCGATCTGTTCACGACCGTGCTGCAGGCGCAGGGCGTTCATCAGCTGGGCATTGGTCAAGCCGTCGCCATCCGTGCGGGCTTTCTCACTCGCCGTCTGGCCTGATGCGTCAATCTCTTCGACCAGCTCTGCACAATCCTCACCTTTGCCGATACCGTCGAGCAGATCATCAAACTTCTCTGCCGCCACCCGCGCCGGCTTGCCGGCCAGATCAATCCCGTCGGCCATCCTGTCGAGCCGGGACAGCGCTGCCAAAAACAAGGGCGCGCTCCAGCGTTCGCGCGTGCCCACTTCCTCGCCCTGATGCCAGACCGCTTCGCGCCAGCCATTCAGCCCCTTGTCCATCAGCTCATCCTGAAAAATATCCCGCGCATGGATAATCGCCGCATCCCACGCCCGGGCAAAGGCCCGCGCATCCGGTCTGCGCCTCAGCTTATAGGCGCTCTCCCGAGACAGCCCGGCATAGCGCGCCGCTGCCCTTACATTACCCGTGCGCGCCAGAGCTTCCAGAAACACCACCTGCTTATCCGGCGACCAGCCATCATGGCGCGCCCTGGGATGGGCCAGATCATCGGTGGCAGGGATATCGGTGAAGTCATCGCGTGAAGGTTGATCGGTCATAGCGCTTTCCTTTGTTGAGGGAGAAAAGCATGGATATAACCTATCTGGTACATTGTAGGAAAGAAGGGATATCGGAGAAATCGAAGATGGCCGCTTTATCCCGGAAGCGGACATTATCGCCGCCCACCTTCTTTATGGTGGACGGCAATCTGTTTGACGTCCGTGGCCAAATTAAGTCCCGGCGATCTGCAGTACTATGCTATCAAGGCTCCGCATCTTTCCTGCAGCATCCATAGCAGCGCCAAGATCAACCAGATCAAATTCTGATATATTCAATACTCCCAAGTCGATTCTGCCAGAGCGGACTAGGTCAATGACCGTTAGATAATCTGCGTCGGAATACATAAAGTGCCCAATGATTTCCCAATTATTTGCAAGCATTTCGTTATAAGGGATTGGCAGGGGCACCGCCATCGACCCCATCAACACAAGTTTTCCGTTGCGCTCTAATGCTCTTAACGCCGCGAGCGTACCGTTGGCTGAATCTGCATTGCCGACTTGATCAAAAGCGATGTGCGCGCCTCCGCCCGATGCCTTTCGGAGTGCGGTAGCGTCCGTTTCGACATCACCTGTCATCATCACCGGAATAACGCGGTCGCCCAATAAAGATGCTAGTGTTTCGAGGGTTTTCGCAGTTCGGCCGGCAATAACTACGCGATCCGCGCCGAGTGCCAACGCACCGAGGATTGCCGCTGATCCGAAATATCCTGTTGCGCCATGAATGATAACCCGATCACCCACGCGCATATTTGCACGACTAAGCCCGCCGAATGGCACAACTATCTTGCTGAGCGATGCAAGCTGACTATCTGGGATTGCGTCCATACCTTCTAGGGACAGGACTGTACTGGCTGGCATACGAACAGTTTCTGCGTATGTCCCATCAGCCCATTCTCCCAGCATGTGACCGCTATCTTCGCTCATACCTGTAAGCCCGATGAGGATTTGCGCAGGCTCGGCTACGGGCTCTCCCGCGATCAGATAGGGATTTACTGTCACGCGCTGGCCAGGTTGAACATGGTACACATTTTTGCCAACGGCGCGGACGGTGCCGACACCATTGGTACCCGGTGTGAAGGGCCGATCAGGATACCAATATGGCATTTCTCCCTGAACATAGGACTTCAAATAGCTGAGAAGAGGTGCGGCTTTCATATCTATGACCACCGTGCCGGGAAGTGCTTCCGGCACTTCCCTGTCCATCAAGGTTAGTGCGCCGCCCGGCGCTTCGAGGGTCCAAGCTTTCATTTCATTTCTCCTTTTTGACTATGATCGAGAAATAGAAAATTGTTTTACATAATTGAAATCGATAGATCAAATAACTACCATCCATATTATGGATATTAAGAGAACAGATATGTCACTTCTCGTTGTGATGAATGCACTCCTGCAAGAGCGCAGTGTCACCGGCGCGGCGCAGCGACTTGGAATAAGTCAGCCAGCCATGTCAGCACAGCTCGCCAAGCTACGGTATAGGATCGATGACCCAGTGTTGGTCGCGGGTAAAAATGGAATGATCCCAACAGCTAGATCAGCTGCAATCGCCGAACCCCTTCGAGAGCATCTGGTTGGTCTGGCAGATCTGGCATTTACAACCTCTCCATTCGATCCCAAAACGGCCGAGCGAACATTCCGAATTGGCGCAACTGACTACGCCCATGCGGTTTTACTCGCACCGCTACTCGAACGGATAGCGGATCATGCACCGGGCGTCCGAATAGCAGCCCTGCCATTTGACACAGTGCAAGCAGATGGCCAATTGGATCGCGGTGAACTGGACATGATCATCACATCCGAGCGTCTAATTCCTCAATCGATTCCTGCGCTAAAACTGTTCGAAGACAGGTTTATTGTCGTCATGAGATCTGAGCATCCAATGGCCCCTGAGACCCTGACTCTAGAATCCTTCTGTCAGCAGCGCCATTTCCTTGTCTCTCCCAGTGGAGGCAGTTTTGAAGGAGCGATTGATATTAAGCTGAAGGAATTGGGCCACGAACGACGAGTTGTTGGATCTCTCCCCAGCTTTCTGTTGGTCCAAAGCGTTCTCAGTGAAAGCGACGCAATAATGGCTGTCCCAGAAAAGCTCGCCTCAAGGTTAGGTAAGCAGATGATCACCAAGCCGCTTCCGATTGAAGTTGACCCATTCGCAATATACTGCGGTTGGCATACTCGTGATACCCTTGATCCGGGGCACAAATGGTTGCGCAGCAATATCCACACGTAACGTCACAGATACGCGATCATCATCTATCACGAAACGCAAGTCTGAGTTGATGTCCGCTTTTGCGCCCAAAGCGGACACCAACAAATGCGATCTCATGGTTGACATCACGTGCGATCCTGTCTACGCGCTAGGCCGCAGAAAACTGCGAATAAGCAGGATTTCTATGGCGCGCGCCCGTAGCTCAGCTGGATAGAGCGCGAGACTTCTAATCTTGAGGCCACAGGTTCGACTCCTGTCGGGCGCGCCAACTTTTCTTGGGTTTCGGTCAGTCTCGTTGAGCCGTCGGAAATCCGGGCCGTTTCATAAACGGAATAAAACCGAGATCTGCGGAACAATCGATTAGATGGAAATTCGATAGCTGCTTTGCGGCAATGGAGCGATGATAGTGTCTGCATTGGGCGCGAAAGCGGAGGTTAGATTTGAAACGAATATTATCTCTTGGTTGTTGCAGCCAACCTCAATTCTGGATAGCGTTCTTCAATGAGCATTTTCGCACTCAGATGGGTACTTTTACTCTCAACTTTGACGCTTTCGACAAGTTGTTCGATGTATAGCGGATTGCCAGATTTTTCTGATGTCGATGGAGAACGAAGTTGCGCCTGTCTGATTGAAAATGATTGCCCCTTCTTAGAATATCTGGAGATTGCAGTAGGAAAATCTGAAAATAGAAACTTCCAATGCAATTTGGTGGCGAAAGACACAAGTCGCGCAGTTTGCACTTTTGAATCAAGATTTGCTAGTTACGACGAGCGTATTTCTGAGGCCAAATGGAATCAAGTTACGGTAAAATTAAGAAGAACAAATTGGCGTGGATGGTGTTGGACTGAGTATGATTCGAGCATCAGCTAACGCCCCCCTGCCCGGCGCGCCGATCCTTCTTCGCTACAATCGCGATATTATTTGCTGAAGCCGCGCTGGACCGCTTCCATGGGTTCCGACGTGATCGGATATCCTATCCCCTCCGGTATGCAAAGATGCACGCCGTCTTCACGCTTTTCGACCGTCGGTGAAACCATGGTCACCGGATGGCGTGCGCTATGGTCGGCTGCCTCGTCAAAGGAAGTAAATTGGGCCAGTCGCTCAAGATTGCGTTTGGTCGGGAAGATGATCTTCACATCCCCGGCATTGGCCTTTTCCAATACCCCTTGGGCGCTGCTCCAGAAGAGATTGTAATTTTCGGTTTCATCAACGGTTGCTTCGGCCGAATGATCTTCATGCGCGATCATGTAGAAACGCGTATCAAATACCCTTTTCTCTGCGAAAGGCGGACACCAGCGTGTGAACGGAACAAGCTTGTCCAGATTCAGTTGCCAGTCAAACTGGGCGCATATTTCCGATAAAATGGTTCCGTCATGCAATGCAGCTCGCGCTTCTGTTACGCGTCGTGCCGCGACATCGCCATCCACCGCAACAGCAATACCCGTTTCCTCTATGGACTCGCGAATGGCCGCTATACGTGCGCCAAATTCATCGACATCTTCGTGGCCGAGCGATCTGGCAAAATCAAAATCAGCATCGTCCACACGTCCCCCGGGAAAAACCGCCGCCCCCGCCGCGAACGCCATTTTCGCCGACCGCTCCACCATCAACAGGTCTGGTGCTGTGGTTCCGGGCTGATCACGAAAAATAACCAATGTCGCAGCGGGAATAGGCTTTGGCATCGGCTTTCCGGTCAGGGCATCAATGCTGTTCGGTTCATTCTTGTTATCTGTCATAGGCTTATATGAACAGCATGGGTCATCATTGTAAAGCGATTGCACAGGATCGCTTGCCCATGACCAAATTTGCCAAGCCATGCAGATCGTGGCAATCATGGCGTCATGGGGATTATTGAACTTTTGGGCCTGGCCGGCAGTGTAAGCCTTTTATCTGGCTGGCGGCTTTACCTTACCGTCTTTGTGACCGGACTGGCGATGCGGCTGCAATGGATCAGCCTGCCTGAAAACTTACAGATGCTCGACGCTCTGGCCAATCCATGGGTACTGGGCATCAGCGCACTTGGTGCCGTGGCGGAGTTTTTCGCGGACAAGATATTATGGCTGGATAGCATTTGGGATACGATCCACACGGTCATCCGTCCATTAGGCGGCGCGCTATTGGCGCTGGCGGTGGTCGATGCCGGCGATCCGGCGTGGCAAGTGATCGTCTTCCTGCTAGGCGGCGGTGCTGCGTTCATGAGCCACGGCGCTAAGGCGGGCGCACGAGCAATCGTAAACACCAGCCCGGAACCGGTTAGCAACGCGGTGGTATCAACCGGTGAAGATGTTGCAACTGGCGGTCTGTTGTTCCTCGCATTTGCCAATCCCATCGCTGCGTTGATTATCGCGTCTGTGCTGCTGATCCTTTGCCTTTTCCTTGTCTATAAGGGCTATCGGCTGTGGCGAAAGATCGTTTCGAGCGGGAATTAGCTTTCGCCAATCCCCATCCAAGCGTCATGGATTTCCGCAACCATCTGACGCGCAATTTGGCAGTTTTTCAAACGGTCGGTCGGATTATCAGCTGCGATCAGCGCGCGCACCTGACCATAGGTCCGCCTTAGATTTGCTGCTACTTCACCGCCATTTTCCATGTCCAGGCTGACGATAAGGGAATCAACGATGCTCAACGCCATAACTTGCTGATCGGTAATTTCCGAAGTTTCACCGCGCGTTTGAATGACCCGGATTTCATCGAGCAGATTTAATAGCTCTTCGAACAATATCGTGATCAGCTGATGCGCATCGGCATTTAAAACGCGAGCGTTTTTACCAGCAACTGTATAACCGGATGACTCCGCATGGATCATATTCATGGTCGTTTTCCTATTGGGAAAGATCAGTCGTTATCGCCATTCCAAATGGCGATTTGCTGCGTCAGATAGCTTTGCGTCGCTTGCAGCACCGCTAACTGACGATCCATATTGGCGAAGGTTTTGCGCAATTGGGATTCATATTGCGCGCTATCCTCGTCCAACTTATTTCGTGCATCCAACAGATTTTCCCTAATCTGCTTCAAACGGTTTTGCGATGCTTCCAGCGCGCCATCTTCGCCTTGCAACCGGTCTCTGATCGATTGCAGGACACCGGCAATTCCCGGGTTGTTGCTGTCGGGGTTTATAGGATCGAGCATATCGGACACCGCCTCTGGATTAGCCGCCAACACAGCATCAAGCCGATCCTTGTCGATCGACAATGTTCCATCACGATTGGTTTTGACACCAATATCCGTCAAAGCGCGATATGGGCCATTGTCGACCAGCGCAGTGGCACCGATCTGACTGAGGGAGCGCATCATTTCGCGTACTCCAGCATCGCCTGCGAGCGGTCCAGCGGAGCCCCCTTCCCCGCCCGATGCGGTCGCTTCATTAAGCGCGGTTCGTAGCTGATTATAAGCGTCAACAAATTCCCCAACCAAAGCCGATATCGTCTTTGTCGGTTGATCGCCGCTGATCGTTATTAGCGTACCAGGTGCCGCCGCTTTTAAATCAATCGATACGCCCGGGATCGCATTGTCGATAGTGTTATTGCCAAAGCGCAGATCTACGCCATCAATTCTGATCAAGGCGTCGGCGGCGCTGCTGACCAGTGTCATGCCGCCCCCTCCAGCTGGATAGTTATAGTCTGCAAAATCACCAGTGATCGTGAACGTCTCTGCCGCACCCTCCTGCCCTTCCAGTACAAGCCGAGCGCCACTATTGTCGGTAATAACGGATGCCGATACGCCAGAGCCAGACTGATTTATCGCTTCGGCAAGATCATTCAGGCTGTCAGCTCCATTGACCAAAGTAATGTTGAAATTGCCGCTACCGTTGCTGATGGTCATTGTTCCTGCGCCGAGCGAAACATCGCCATCCGCGACAACAGCCGAAGCAAGCCGCTGTGCGGATGCCAGTTGTTGTATTTCCAAACTTGCCGGAAGCCCTTGTGGACGCACGCCATCAATAAACTTGACGGTCGCCAGCGCGGGATCACTGGATACAAGATTACCGGCAAAGGCGCGTCCATCCAGCAAGTCAGAAAGCGCCGCCGCGAACGTATCGAGTGACGAAGACGCCGATGCGAGAGCTGAAATTTTCAGGCTGTTGGCCTGTTCCCGGCTACGTAAAACCGCTTCTTTAGGTTCCCTGGACGCGGCCAGTAAGTCTGCGATGAGTTTCCGGCTGTCTATGCCTGTGCCGGAACCGATGAAATTGGATATGGAATCAAACATGATCCTCAAAACGGTCAGAGCCAGAACAGTTTTAGATCAATTTGAACAATTGCCATCACTGTCGAAACGCAGCTCCTCTGGCAGATCGACATGCGGTTGCTCCAACCCACTTGAAATCTGCGCATCAAGCCGAAACAGAAAGGCCAGAACGGTGGCGACCGCAACATAAAGACGTTCGTCGATTACACCGCCAACCGGTGTGGTAAAATAAATCGCCCGTGTCAGCATCGGGTATTGCAACATGGGTACGCCTTGCTCGTCGGCCAGTTGACGGATCGCATCGGCGACTTCGTTGCGACCCTTTGCCAACATGGTCGGTACCGCATCGAGTCCCGGTCGATATCGCAGAATGACAGAGAAATGGGTTGGATTATTCAGCACAACGGTTGCCTCTTCCATGGCTTTTCGAACCGATTGAGACAATGTTTCCTGTTGCCGCTTGCGCTGTTCCCATTTGACTTCCGGTGCGCCCTCTATGTCCTTGTGCTCGTCCTTGACCTCCTGTTTTGTCATCCGCAGCCGTTTGCCGCGTTGAAACATCTGCGCTGGCACATCGATACCCGCAATCACAAAAAAACCGACGGCCATCACCATCATGATGATCACAAACAGGTCCCCAAATTGCCGGACGGCACCACGCATGTCTTGATTACCCAAGGCGAACATGTACGGCAGATTTGCATAGACCAGCCACAGCCCAATACAGCCCAATAATATGACCTTCGCCAGCGACTTGCCCAGCTCTATAAGGCCGCGGGTTCCGAACATCCGTTTCAGTCCATTTAACGGGTTTAGCTTGTCGCCTTTTGGCTTCATTGCCGACCAACGAAAACCCAATGACCCCAGCAACATCGGCGTGGCGATGGCCATCACCATTGTCATCCCGAAAAGACCCAGAAAGGGAAACAGGATTTTTGCGAGATGGCGATAGGTTTGCTCCCCCGGATCGAAATTCTCGATATCGCCCCGTTCAATCGTCAGGCCGCCTGTCAGCATCTGACCTATTGCATCCATTAGATAACCACCCAGGATAGCAAAGCCCATTGCTCCGCCCACGACAACCATGGCGCCGCTCAACTCCTTCGATTGCAGGACGTCTCCTTTTTTGGCGCTGTCTTTGAGCCGCTTAGGCGTTGGTGCTTCGGTTTTTTCGCCGCCGCCCGGCGGTTCATCCGCCACTATTGCCCCCTTGCCCGACGGTCGCTTTCTTCCAGCGACTGGGTAAGCGCCTGCCCAATACCATCGATCATCAACGGCGCTGCCATGGCAAGCATGACCAATCCCAATGTAAGTGTCGCGGGAAGACCGACAGCGAAAAGGTTCATTGACGGCGCAGACCGGGCAAGTAATCCAAGGATGATCTGCACCAGCAGCAATGCCGATCCAACCGGAAAGGCAATGGCGAGCCCAGCGACGAACAGGGACCCGCCGAAATAGGCCATCCTCAACACGGCATCTGCCGCGAACAAACCGCTGCCGGGCGGCATATATTGATAGCTGCCAACAATGGTCGATGCGAGGATCAAATGTCCATCCATCGCCAGAAAGATAAGCGTCGCGACTATCGACAGGAACTGGCCAATTACCGGCGTTGACTGGCCGGTTTGCGGATCAGACATGGATGCAAAACCAAGGCCCATTGCGTTGCTGATTGTCTCGCCTGCTACAAAAGCAGCGGCATAGCCGATCTGGATGGTAAAACCGATCGCGAGACCGATGATGATCTCTCCAGCAATCATGGCGACACCGGAAATGCTGATCAGACCATCATCGGGCAGCTTGATGCCCGCTCCCCCAACCGCAGCAATTCCCACCGCCAAAGCAATGATCAACCGTAACTGAACAGGGACCGATCTGGATCCGGTAACGGGTGCCGCAAAAAAAGCTGCACCCGGTCTGATCATGGCGAAGAGCCACAACCATAATTGATCTTCCAATCCAGCGAAACCGGGCGCGATCATTTCAGTTTGTCACACCAGCAGCGCCGGGATCCGGTCATAAACATCGACAGTGAAATCTACGATCAGATACATGATCGTGCCGCCAAAAAGTCCCAGCATAATGGCTACGATCAACAATTTCGGTACGAAGCTCAGCGTTGCTTCATTAATCGATGTCGCGGCCTGGATCATGCCAAGCAACAATCCGCCCAGTAACGCCGGTACCAATATCGGTGCGGCTGCCAAAGCTGTGATCCAGAGCGTCTGCTGTGCCATGCCGATGAAAAAGTCACTGCTGTCTGCCATGATTTCCCATCCTTAAATTGCGAAGGAACCAGCCAGCGTGCCCATGGTCAGCGCCCAGCCATCAACCAGCACGAACAACAGAAGCTTGAACGGCATAGAGATGATTGTCGGTGACAACATCATCATGCCCAATGCCATCAAGGTTGATGCAACCAAAAGGTCGATAATCAGGAACGGCAGGAAGATAAGAAACCCGATCTGGAAAGCCGTCTTCAGCTCGCTGGTTACAAAAGCAGGCAACAAGATTGAAAAGGGAATCTCTTCTGGCTGCGCAACCGGCGGCGTGTCGGCCAGTTCCATGAAAAGTTTCAAATCCGATTGCCGTGTTTGCTTGATCATGAAACCATGCAAAGCGTCACCCGATCGGCTGATCGCTTCTTCTATTGTTATCTCTCCTTCACCATAGGGGGAATAAGCTTCGACATTGATAGTGTCGATCACCGGGCGCATAACGAACAGCGACAAGAATAAAGCCAAACCGACCAATACCTGATTGGGAGGTGTTTGCTGTAGTCCCAGTGCCTGACGCAGGATGGACAGGACGATGATGATCCTTGTGAAACTGCTCATCATCAAGACGACGGAAGGCAATATCGTCAGCAAACTCATCAGCAATAAAATTTGCAGCGACAAAGTCAGGGGTCGGCCATCACCGGAAATATCTTCCAATGCGCGGCCCATACCGGTGGACAGGTCATCCTGTGCGAAGGCCGGGTCAGTTGCGCCGAAAGACACTATGATCAGTATGACGACCAGCCTGGTGATCTGAGACAAAAAAATCATGATCCACTGACCTTTGAAGCAAGCCTATCAATCCGGTTACGATTGATGGATATCAACAGCGTTTCGCCTTCAAATTCTATCACCGCCAGTTTCGCAAAACCGCCCATGGGAAGCGTTTCCAGAATTTTGACACGGCGATCCTTTTGCGCGCTCATAAGCGCTGGCTGATATTTGCGGTAAAGCCACAAGGCCGCAAATATCAGACCACCCATGATCGGCAGCAAGATGAGCAGCTTGATGAGATAAGCGGTTATCATCAGCGTCTTTCCACCGCCGGGAAGCTCAAACCATCATTGGCTAATTCTGCAATGCGAACGCCAAAACGGCCATCAATAGTGACCACTTCACCCTTGGCGACCAGGGTCCCATTGATCATGATGTCCAGCAGATCTTCAGACTGACGATCCAGCTCCACGACTTCGCCTTCCTGAAAGGCCATGATCTCAGCAAGCCGTTTCGATATTGAACCGACTTCGACGGACAAGCGCACCGGAATATCCGCCAGTAGCCGAAAATTTTCATTATCAGCCCATGGCGCCTTATCGTTGCCTTTGGCCTTCTTGGGCGCCTGTGCCTCTTTCGGATCACTCACAATCTGTCTCCTCTTTCGATATGTTCAATCTTGAAGGCAGCGCAGCCATTTTTTTCACCCAATGTGCCAATTGCGAATTTGTGATTGGCGACAAATAGCGGCGGTTTCACGCGCGGTGTGATTGGGATGACGTCGCCCGGTTTCATCTCAAAAAGCTCTGGCAAGGTCATGACTGGTTGCGCCAAAATGGTACGCAGCGGCAGATGAATATGCTGCAGTCCCTGATACCATTCGCGCTGCCATTCCGGATCGATTGCCTCGGATGTTTCGACGCTCTTATTCTGGAGGAGCTCAATGGTGCTTTCTGCCGCTTCGGCGGAATAAATCCATTCCAAGTCCCACGAGATATCTGAGCCTATCGACAGTTTGAATGACTGGCGTATGATCTGCTCATCAGGTTTGCAGACCGTCAGATGCATGGGATTATTCTCATGATGCAGCAGAGCTGGCTTCATGATTGCATATTCGGAGAACTCATCCACCAAAAGGTCGATGAGCGTTTGCTGAAGCCTCCCGATAAGTTGTATTTCTGTGTCACGAAAACCATCTTTGCTGCGTGCAACAGCCGGTCCGAGATCACCCCCGAAATAGAGCTCTACCAGATTGTTGATCATCTCCTCTGGCAGATGGAGTATGAGCTGTCCGCGCAGCGGCAGCAATCGGAAGATGGAAAAGCTCGAGAGACTTTCCAGCTTGCCCGACCAATTGCCAAAAGATTGAAATTGAACATCCTGTGCGACCGCATCAACCTTGCCGCCGGCGACTTGTTCAATGGCAGCCGCGAGGCCCTTTGCATATTTGTCCGACAGCCTGCGAATTGGAGATACATCACTGCCGACAGGGTTTGTTTTCTCGGCAAACCGGTGCGTTGTTACCTTTGTCATTATTGCACCACAAAGCTGGTAAAATAGACGTTGTTAACACCGCCAAAACCGGTTTTTTCTTCGAGAACTTTGTTAATTGTACTGGTCAGAACTCCTTGCAGCTGATGCTTGCCAGCTTGCGTGCTGAGCATCTCTGTTTCCTGTTCCGCAAGCGTCATTAGAACCGCAGACCGAATGGCCGTTTCATGTTCTCTGATGTTCTCCAGCACACGATCATCATAATAGGTCGCAATGGAGATGGAGACTTGTGCGAAGCTGTTACTATGTTTCAGATTGGATGTGAAAGGCCCTTCGATCGGATAGTAGGTGGCCTTGAAAGCGCGTTCCGTAAATTTTGGCGCCCTTCTGTCTCCTTTAAGATCGGACAGTCCAACGGGTAGAGCGGTCTTTTCCTTTGCGACCAGTTGTGGTTTGGCAGTATCTTTTTGCCACCCAAATCCATTGGCCATGAAATAGCCTGCAGCCATAGCTCCGCTGCTTAGCAGGACCACAAATATTGTTCCTGCTATCATCCTGCGAAACCGATTATTTTGAGCCGGATTGCTCAACTTCGTTTCAATCGCATCAGCCATAAAATTCTCCGATAATCTGTTACAGGATCACGCGTATCGTTCGCCAAATTGAGAACCGAATTTTGAGCCGAACGCGGGCAATGTGACCGGCTCAACAAGAGAGCCTTCAGAGACTCCATATCCACGCTGCTCTGCAGCGGGTCTGCGAGCCTGCGAATCCGCATTGTGATCGCCTGTCTGTGGTTGCGACTGTTCTTGTGAGGTGACATCGACGCGCACCAGTTTTGAACCGCCAAGCCGGATGTCCTGTTCCAATCGGCCTTGCGCTCCGACTATTAGCTGCCTGGCCGTTTCACTTTCCGTCTCCAGACGTACAATATTCCCTGCACCATCAGAGGTTATTTCAACCTGCAATTTACCGAGATTATTTGGCTTCAATTGAAAGCTGAGTGTTGTCTTTTCGCCGGCTAGCCTGCTGACTTCCATCCCCAATCGACCGATCCATTGATCACCCGTTTCGATATCCAGCGTGTCTAAGGGCGTTGCTATTACAGTACCAGTTCTGGCAGCCTTTTGCGAAAGACCAGCAATCTCCATTGCCGAAAAATGCGCTGCTGATTGCGCTGACGGCATGCTGATATTGGCGGAATCGAAAGTTCTTGCTGGGAGAGACGTTCCATCATCTAATGCAGCCAATCCTTTTATTGTTTCTTGGGTTATGATCTGTTCAACGCGATTGCCCGAAAGTGTCTTTGTCCCTGCGGGAAAAACTGGTCCTAATGATGAAGCTGCGTCTGCTTCATCAGAACTGCTTGCAATGGTTGGTTCCCTTAACAGAAGCGGCGAAAGTATCTTTTCCGAATACAAAGTCTTTGTGGCGTCTGCCAGAGCCAGTCTCAAATTCTGATCCCCAAAATCATCAGTCTTTGTCGCTGAATGTTGCAACTTCTCTGCTGATTTCATCTCCTCATCAGGAGCTATTGCTGAGACATCACTCGCTCCTGCGATGACGGACTGAGCAAACGACTGGTCAGCGTTTCCAATGCCCTCGGGCTGGAAAGACAACTCGGACGATAATCGATCAACCTTTTCCTGTCCGGTCACCATCGCAGCCAACGGTTCATCATCAAACAACGCTTCATCCATCGCCGATGAGGCATCCGCAAAGCGCAATTCAAATGCTTGCTCTTGAAGAGAATCAGATACTTGCGGGTGCGCCACCTTGATTGTCTTTGGACCGAAATTTTCGAATAGGCGGAACAGGTCGTTCATCATGACACTCCTTTCCTGAAACGGGTGATCGCGAGATCCGGTTTGCTCATCTGGCGCAGGTGCCTATCGGCGCGTTTTTGATGTTGAAACTTTTCAGCCTGGCGGAGATTGGAGGCCGCATGCTCTTCGCGAAGCTTAGACCGATGAACAGATGATCGCAGCAGAGCAGAAGATTCTTCAACCTCTGCAATTTTTCGTTTTTGGATATGATTTAGAGCAATCAAGCGATGACCAAATTCCAGCTGAGAAGCGAGAAGCTCAGATTGATTGCAAGCAGCCAAAGCGAACATATCATCAGCCATTGCGAGAATCTGCGCGCGCGATTGTTCCAGTTGCGCAGCCTTCGTTTCAGTCAGCGCAAGATGGTGTCGCATCATTTTGGATTGCAGACGACAAATACCCAGCACCCTCTTTTTGGATCGCAAGTCACTCATGATCCAAAATCCTCAACAAGTTTGCGAACCGAATTTTCGCGGCTGATTTGGACTTCGACAGCCTGTTGCAAAAATTGAATTTGTTCTGGACGCCGGGCGATGGCTTCATCCAGCAGATCATCGCTACCAGATCGATAGGCGCCCATGGTGATCAAATCACGATTTTCAGTATAGCGGCTCCAAAGGGATCGAAAGGCCTGCAATGCAACTGCATGGTCTTTCGCAATGATATCCTGAGCGACGCGGCTTACGGACTTGCCAACATCAATGGCCGGAAAGACCCCCTGCTCGGCCAACTCGCGTGACAAGACAATATGGCCATCCGCAATAGCGCGCGCGGCATCAACAATCGGATCGTCGAGATCATCGCCATCCGCTAACACCGTGTAGAGGGCAGTGATGGAACCTGCTGTTGCGCTATCGCATCCCGCGCGCTCCAGCAGCTGCGGAATAAGCGCTATGGCGCTGGGCGGATAACCTTTCATAGTTGGCGGCTCACCAGCGGCCAGTCCTATTTCACGCTGAGCATGTGCAATGCGAGTCAGGCTGTCGATTACCAACAGCACATTCTTGCCTTCCGATCGAAAATACTCGGCAACAGCGGCCGCTCTTTGCGCCGCTCGGATCCTCAAAATCGGACTATGATCGGCTGGCACGGCAACGATTACCGTTTTATGGGCAATCTCGGTCTCCCGACTTGCCGCAACGAAATCACTGACCTCGCGCGCACGTTCTCCGATCAAGCCGACAACAATTACATCCGCCTGCGTACCGGCTGTCAGCTGTCGCATCAGTACGGTTTTTCCGACACCAGATCCTGCGATAAGCGCCAGACGTTGCCCACATCCAACAGGCAAAAGTGCGTTTATCGCCTGCACACCGACATCCAGAGGCCGCGTTATACGACCACGGTTCAAGATGTTTGCCGGCTTGGTCATCAAGGGCCATTGTGCATCGGTACGGATGGGCCCATTGTCGTCCAACGGCCGCCCCAAAGGATCGATGATACGTCCCAGCAATGTGCGACCCGCAGCTACCATCGGTGCTTGTGAAGTTGGTCGAACGCAGGCGTCGACGCTGATATCGATGTGTTGATCGAACGGTGCCAGCATCGTCATCTCGGCGTCAAAGCCAACGATTTCAGCGCCAATATACCGCCCGTTCTCGGACTCGATCTGCGCACCGGAACCAACCGGATAATTAAAACCGCAGGCGTGCAACAATCCACTGGAATAGGCTCTTACCTTACCCCATTTTTCAGGGCCTGGAGTAATGGCCCCTGTTTCCAGCAAAAGCCGTGCAAGCCGATCATATTCGATATCTAGCATGAGCCGCACTCCGCTGACTCAATTCTAGACTCAATCGCATGCGCAATCGCAGCTGTGCCGGATATGACTTGCCCTTCTGCATGGATGAGACGAACGGAACCAGGCAATAATGTGCTGTCAGTCTCAACGCGGATATCGCAGTCATAATCCTTCAAAATATCTGCATCGCTTGCTGCAACATATAAGCAAGGCTCTCCAATAGCCTCTTGCAATAGAGCGACCGCGGCATCGCATCGTCTTTGCACCAGCTCCCGGTCAGCCGCTACATGCCCAACGGCCTTTTCGAACAAAGCCAGAATTGTTTCCCATAATGGTTTGGCAAGCCTATCTTCATTGACGACCTTCAACCGATTGAGCGCAGCTGCCAAGCTGGCTTTGGCTTCATCACGATAGTCATGATGGACCATCGCCGCTTGCTGTCCGTTCAAATAGCCTTGCGCATAAGCCTCTGTGACTTGCTGATTGATTACATTCTCGGTTGGCTCCGCGGGTTGTTCGACAATCTCCTCTTCCAACGCTTCTTCATGGTTGCAGCGCCAATCATATTTCGGATAAAAGCCCTCATCAAACCGCTGCGAAAAATCAGTCTCGCTAAAATTGCTCACCACTTGTGATGTGGAAAAATCGTCGTCAGACAAATTCATCATTCTGTCCTCCCAAAACGATCTTTCCTTCTTCCGCTAGTATACGGGCTTGCGCGACAACCCGTTTCTGGGCAGCGGTCACATCTTCCTTTGAAACTGGTCCCATGTCCGCAATTTCGTCTTCGATTGATTGCGCGGCCCGCTTTGACATGCAGCCAAACATCTTTGCTGCAAGTTCAGGATCCGCGCCTTTGATGGCCAGAACCAGAATAGCGTTTTCGATCAACCGCAATACCATCGCCAGGCTTTTGTCTTCCAAACTGATCATATCGCTGAAGACGAACATCTCTTCTTCAACTTTTCTTCCCAGTGTCTTGTCGCGCTTCAGCAACGCTTTGATGATCCGCTGTTCGATTGGCTTTTCGACATTGTTCACAATAGCGGCTGCATCACTAGCGCCGCCGGATTTTTGAATGGCTGTGGTTGCGGGTATCTGAGACTGACGCGCAATCAAGGCTTCGATATCTGCCAGCGCCTGCGTTCCCACAGGTCCCATATTTGCTACCCGAAATATAATATCATCCTGTATGTCGCTTGGCAGTTTCTGCAGTACATCTCCCGCGACATCTGGTTCCAGAAAAGACAGGATTACAGCCACCATCTGAGGATGTTCATCCTCGACCATATTGGCAATTTCATCTGCTGACATCCAGTCCAGCTGACGGTGCAGATGACTCAGATCTGATCGCGATTGATGCGGGGCGATCCGTGTCAATAAATTGGCGGCGCGGCCAGGACCAAAAGCCTTGTCCATCATAGTCGATATCTGTTTATGCGCGCGATAACCGATACTGGTTCGGCTGCGCGCTTGCTGAACAAAGCGGTCAAAAACGAAGTTCACATCATCTTCGCCAACTTTGCTAATGCTTAACATCGCCGCACCCAGGCTCTGTACTTCTGGTGGACGCAAACGCGACAGGATATCCGCAGCCTCATCTTCGCCAAAAGTCATCAGCAAAATCGCTGCAATTTCACTACCCGACCATGAGGCAATATCTGCCGTCTGGGGTTCTGGTAAGTTGGATGTGGGAACTATAGCATCAGTGACGGGATCAGCCATTGGTCCCATCCTTTCCAGCGCTTTGATCTGTATCGGTTTCGGCCAGTAAATCCTGCACCGTCAGCGCAGCATGATCAGGATTTTGCCGCACGAAATCCTGAATCAATGTTGCGCGCTCTGCATAGCCATCGGCTGAACTGATCATATCCAGCGAAACCGGGTCTACAGGCTGCTCTGCCACTGCATCGTCACGGTGCGATTGCTCGCCAATTTCCGATGCCAATTGCAGTCGCTCTGCGTCAGAAGAGACAGCATTGTTAGCACGGATCCTTTTAAGGAGCGGTCGCCCGATGCCGAAGATCAATGCGAGCGCTACGAGCAATGCGGAGATATTGCGCACCAGCAGCGAAACCCAGCTTGCTTCCCACCAGTTTTCCACGGTCTTTTCCACAGGCTGGAATGTACGGGCCTCAATTGCGACAACGTCACCGCGTTGCTCCTGAAAACCGATGGCTCCTTTAACCAAGGCCTCCACGGCCGCCAGCTCTTCTGGTGAGCGTTGAGCCTTTCCCATTGGCGAACGGAGTGCGACCGCAACTGACAAGCGCTTCAACATTCCGGTGGCTTGCCTGGTTACCGAGACTTCTCTGCCCAGTTCAAATTGGCGCGCAAATTTTTCCGATGTGCGGCTTGTTTCCTCCGTTTCCTCAGGACCATCATCACCTTGAAACTCATCGGTCAATTCCGGTTCTTCTGGCGGACGATTGGCAAGTGCGCCGGGAATACCATAGCCAGGACGCTGCCCAGGCTCATTGGACCAACTCCCCTGTTCCGCACGGATACGCGCATCTTCCTTTGGGAAGCTTTCGCGGGTTGCCTGATTTTCAGAAAAGTCCATCTCCGCTGTTACTTCGGTGGTAAAATTATCGGCACCAATCATTGGCGTCAGCAGCGACGTAATCGTGCGGCGGTATCTTTCTTCAACCTGCGCTTGCACCAAAAGATTCTGTTCGACCTGATCGGATGCACTTGATCCTTGACGCGACATCAGTCGACCATTTTGATCAACCACGCTCACGGCCTCTGACAAGAGGCCTGGAACAGAGCTTGCCACCAAATAGGTGATCGACTGCACTTGCGCTTCGCTCAACCGGCTTTCGCCCACCAGTGTGAGCATTACAGATGCGGATGGTTCAGCGCGATCCCGCACAAATATGCTTGGAGCTTCCACCGCAAGGTGAACACGCGCGGATGCGATATTGTCCATAGCCTCAATCGTCCGCGCCAAATCTAGTTCGCGTGCGGCACGGAGCTTTTCATTTTCCACCGCCCGGCTTGCTCCCATCGGCATTGCCGTGATCAAACTGTCGCCATCCGGCGCGGACCTGGGAAGATTTTGTGATGCCAGTGCAATTCTGGCCCGATGATAGTCATCTTGAGACACGGTCAATGTGCCGGTCGATTGGTCAATATTATATCGGATATTGGATTGCTGTAACGCCTCAACAACTGCGGCTTTGTCCGATTCTGGAAGACCACGAAACAAGTCACGTTGCGGCGGATCGCGCAGCGCCAGCCATAAAATCGCGGCCAAAACAACCACAGCAAGCAATGCCAGCCATGGCCAAGCCCGGGAAACGGCAGGTTGTTTAACAAACGCCTGTAATCGTTCACGGAGACTTGTGTCGTTTGCCGAACCCTTAGCTCGCCAAACAGGGGTCAGATCCTGAATCGGTTGATCAATCTGCTGATCGGTAGTGAGACTGAGTTCGTTCATATCACACCGGCATGCTCATAATGTCTTGATAGGCTTTGAGCAGCTTGTTGCGGACCTGAAGTGTAAGCTCGAAGCCCAATGACGATTTTTGCCGCGCCATCATAACGCCCGCGATATCGGTCGTCTTACCCATGGTGTAATCCTGCGTGAGGTCACCAGCGGCATGCTGCAGATCGCTGATCTGATGAAAGGCGGCGCTCATCGCATCGCCAAAATTTTTCTGAACAGCAGCCGTTCCATCGGCAGCATTGGGCAAGATCGTTTTGCGCAACACTTCATTTTGCGAGATTATGTCCTGGCGCATAGCCATGACTCCGGCAGTGTCGATCATCTTCATAGCTCAAACATCCTTCGCCAGATCCGCTGCATATTGCACTCGCACCAAGGGGCATTTTGGTGAAAGGGACGCAATATGCAGCGGCAGGCCATGGCTCACCCGGACCAGTGCGGGCGAGCACCTATCGGAATAAGAGATGCAATGGCGATGGTGGTTTGGTTCTGCCTTGTGAAAAATATATGCACCCATGTGGGAATAAAATTTGTGCACATGATTTTCGACAAGACCGCTGAATTTTTGCAAGCGAAGGAGGCAAGATTGAATTGAAATCCTGTCCGCAAACGTTGCAAAACTCACCATAATTCCAGTCATCATCTTCCCCAATATCTGGTCCAAAAAGCCGCAACTGAAACTCGAAATGCGGCTGAAGATGACTTTGCAATCGCTATGCCATTTTATAGGATTTCCAATTATCACTATTTTTCAGATACTTATTTGGGCACATTGCGTGCCCAGTCAATTTCATGACTCCAGACCGTCAAACTACTGACAAAGCGGTATTTTTCTGTCGCCTGGAACCTGCGTTAAACCTAATCCGAAGCGATCCGTTCTTTCTGCATGAGGCCGCCACTCATCGAAACAATTGGCGACCCGTTCGTTTTTGAAAGGAAAAATATATGACAGTTATCGGAACCAATGTTGCGGCTCTACGCACAAACTACGCCGCCAATAGCGCTGAGATGAGTCTCGCCAAATCTATCGAACGTTTGTCAACTGGTCGCCGCATCAACAGCGCCAGCGATGACGCCGCTGGACTGGCGGTGGCCACTCGCATGACAGCGGAAATCCGCGGCCTCAACATGGCGAACCGCAATGCCAAAGATGGCATCTCACTGACTCAAACCGCGGAAGGCGGAATGAACGAGATCAATAGCATGTTGCAACGGATGCGGGAATTATCTGTCCAGTCTGCCAACGGCACATTGGACAATACGGACCGCGCCAACCTACAGGTCGAGGTCGCAGCCTTGATTGAACAAATTGATGATGTGGCTTCGCGCACCACTTTTAACAATGTTGCTCTGCTTGATGGCACCAATGCCACCTTGGATATCCAGACTGGAACAAAAGCGGCTGAAACTGTAACCATCACACTTGCTAACGTTACAGCAGCAAACCTGTCCGTTGACACACTCGATATCGCCACGGTTGCTGGTGCGAGCGCGGCGCTGACAGCACTTGATACCGCCATGACTGCGGTGACCACGGCGCAGGCATCGCTGGGTGCTTCGCAAAACCGGTTGCAGGCGACCGTATCTAACCTGAATGACCGCTTGGCCAATATCACTGAGTCCCGGTCACGGATCGAAGATGTTGACTTTTCTGGTGAGACCACTGCCCTCGCCAAGGCACAGATTTTGAGCCAGGCATCAACGGCCATGCTTGCGCAGGCCAATCAGACACAACAGGGCGTCCTGAGTTTGATCCGTTAAGTCACTGGTCCGCTTAACAGGTCTTATGGTCACCGGCGCCTATCAAACCCCACTATGGGCGTCGGTGGCTACCTTTCTTGGACTCTAAAATATTCAGTTCTTGAATATCAAAGTGGCAGATAGCGCTGCTTCGATCCGCTATTGCGGTTTAGCCAGCATTGTGTGGAGCTTTTCAAGCGCCGCCTTTTTGATCTGACATACACGCGATGCGCCGATATCTAGCGTACGACCGATTTCTTCCAGGTTCATTTCCTCAACAAAATAGAGCTGCAGGATCAAACCATCCCGTTCAGGCAAGGCATCTATGGCATCTGCAATCCTCTGCTGCTTTTGATGGCGTTCAATACGATCATCTGCTCTTTCCGATGAGTCAGAGAACCAGATATTGTGATCGGAATAAACTTCATCCATCGACTGCAAGTCTATCGACTCTGAATTATGCAATGCAGTTTGAAAACTCTTCTGATCCATATCCATGGCCGCCGCCAGCTCAGATTGACTGGGCGCATATCCCAGTTTCTGCGCCAACTCTTCTTGAACTTCACGCAGCTGTTTTTGGAATTGCATGGCAGATCTGCTGATACTGCTTTGCTTGCGCAATTGATCAATCATCGCACCGCGAATTCGCAGTTTCGCATAGTTGGTAAAACCAAGGCCGCGATCTTCAAAGCTTTGTGCTGCTTCGACCAGCGCAACCATTCCAATCTGCAGCAAATCTTCGACTTCGACAGTTGTCGAAAGACGTGAATGAACCTGCCAAGCAAGTTTGCGAACAAGCGGTAAGTGGCTTTCAATCAGTTTTTCCTGACTGGCCGCCGTCGCGCTGGGGCCATAGGTCAAGTCTGCAAAATTGGGATCAAGATATGTCATGCGGGATCCTTTTTGTGTTGATCAGTTGCGGGATCAAAACTGTTTGAGGACGCAGGCTTTCGCGAATGATTGCCAACGACAGCGACAACCTCGATCGCTTTGTCATCCGGTAATTCTTCAAAAGACAAAACAGGTGTTGCTGGAAAACTAGACTTTAGAATTTTCAACAAAGTCCTGCGGGCGATCGGCGAAGTGACAACTGCAAAACGTCTTGCCTCTGCCATGATTGGTCGCGCGGCATCCTCGACCGACAAAACAATCTTTTGAACAAGCCCGGGCTCGACCGGACGAGACGCACCACCGCCTGCTTCGATCGCCTGTGCCAATAGATTTTCGAGCTCTGCATCGAGCGTAATCACTGGCAGGGGCATGTTGATGGGAACGAGCGATTGGATAATCAGCGACCCGATCCGCTTTCGCACGCCATCAACAATATTATCGAGCGATGGACTCTCATCAGATGCCTGATCGACCGCAGCTTCAATCATAGCTTCACTAAGCCTCCGAAAGTCTTTCAGCGGCACGCCCTCGCCCAGCAGAGACCGGCAAATCGCTGTGATCTGAAAAAGTGTAAGTGGTTTGGGCGTAAGCCCCTCCACCAGTTGGGGAGCAATATCCTTCAAATTGTCCAGCAAGCCCTGCGCTTCGTCCATCCCGAACAATTCAGCTGCATTGAGACCAATGAGGTGATTGAAATGGGTCGCGATTACGGTTGAGGCATCAACAACGGTATAGCCTGAAACCACCGCTTCACTGCGTTTCTCTGGAGAAATCCAAAAGGATTCCAGGCCAAACGTGGGGTCTTTGCAAGCCTTGCCATCAACAACGGAATCGATCTCTCCGCTATCGAGCGCCAACAGATCATCTGGCCAGGCTTGATCTTCACCCACAGTCACACCGCTGATTTGAATCCGATACGCATTAGGCGGAAGCGCCATATTATCCTTTACTCGCACCAACGGAATGACAAAGCCAAGTTCACGAGATAATTGACGTCTGATCCCGGTTAGACGCTGCATTAAGGGCGCACCTTTACGATCATCAACCAGCGGCACCAAACCGTAACCAATCTCTATCGACAGCACCGCGCCATCGGTGACGTCGTTCCAGGCGATATGATTGTTCTGTTCGAGGGTTTGCGAGCTCGGTTCTTCCGCGTCGTGTTTTTTCTCTTTGCTCAGCATGCGCCACGCGACAAATCCGGAAATCCCAGCAATGGGCAGAATGATGAGATGCGGCATACCCGGCAACAATCCCACGACCGTCAGTATCGCAGCCACCGGAATCCAGGCTTTGGGGTTTCCAAATTGACTACCAATTTGCCCGGGAAGATCCATCGGTGATGCCACTCTGGTAACAATCGCAGCTGCAGCAATCGACAGAAGCAATGCCGGCACTTGCGCGACCAACGCATCACCAACGGCCAGCAGCACGTAGGTCTGAGCGGCATCGCTAACAGCCATGTCGTGACTGAATACGCCCAAGATCATTCCGCCAATAATATTGATGATCAGGATCAAAACACCCGCGACTGCGTCGCCTTTCACAAATTTCGATGCCCCGTCCATCGATCCGTAAAAATCAGATTCTGTCGCAACTTCCTGACGCCTCTGCTTCGCTTCTTCTGGTGAGAGCAGCCCGGCATTCAGATCCGCATCAATTGCCATTTGCTTGCCTGGCAACGCATCAAGGGTAAAGCGTGCGGTGACTTCCGACACTCGTCCCGCACCTTTGGTTATCACCACCAAATTGATGATCATCAAGATAGTGAAAACAAAGATACCGACCACATAGTCACCACCGATCAGAAAATTCCCAAACGCCTCGATAACCTGGCCGGCTGCATGTGACCCCGCATATCCTTCAACGAGCACAACACGCGTCGATGCAACGTTTAGAGCAAGCCGCAATAAAGTTGCGAATAGAAGCACTGTTGGAAAGCTTGAGAAATCGAGAGGTTTGGCAACATTCAATGCAACCATCAGAACAGCCAGCGCAATTGTGATATTAGCTATGAAACCGATATCAAGAACTGTGACTGGCACCGGCAGGACCATGAATATCACCAGCAATAACGTCGCTACAGGTAAGATTCCTGCTTTGGCAATATTGCCCAGTTTCTGTTGGTGAGATGACAGGAACATCATCACGATCCGGTTCCGTGAACTATGGATGTTGCTTGGCTTTGGCGCATGAATGATCCCAGATTTGTTTGATTTGGGATCAGCAAAGCACGTGCCAAGCGAGTTACATGGGATCAGATGTGTCGCTAAGTGGTTTGAATTCGCTGGTTAAAGCAATTTGTCATATGTCGGTGAAGTTCCAGCTCCCAAAGCAAGTGCCAAATTTATGGCGCGTCGTTCGTTCAAATTCGTCAATTTATTGACTCGAAAACGAGCAGCGTCGATCAATCGCATAAGCGCAACAAGCCGCTTTTTCATCGCTGGATCCTCAGTCCAAACACCGGTCTCTTCTATCTCAGACACCAAGGGCCGGATGGCTGCAGCAGCCGCAATTATATGTTCTGGGTCTTGCCCATCCAGTGCATCATTCAATTCTTTAAAAGCCTGCTCAAGACGATTCAGCAACAACATGGTCAGAAGCTGCCTGCTTCTGGTCGATCAAACGCAATAATCTTCTCAGCAATCATCATAGAATCGATCGGATATCGATCATTGGCAATTGCCTCGGTGACAAACTGAATATGTGCGACATTAACAGGCATCCCTTGCTGAACCATTTGCTCAACAGCCTTGGCTAGAGAGATACCCTTGTTATCAACTTCGGAATGATTTTGTTCGACCGGCTTGGTCATCGGCTGGGTATCATTGACTTTTCCAGTATTTACCGACGAACTGCGGGAAGCGTTGATCCTGTCTATCATGACAATCTCCTGTTTAGCATGCTCGCCCTTTAATACGGGCCGCCGTTCCTGAAATTTAATTGATGCTGTGAGATGGCAATGAAACCTGCCCCTGCCCTGTTATCTTGACCAATATCGGTGAAGACCTTCTCCCCGCACGTGCAGGGATGATATCACCCAGGCCGCCATTCCGATCTGCCTGCATTTGACGTGAAATCATGAACCCATTTTTCTCGACAACAAGTATAACCGGTTGTCCGCGCCTGATGATCAATGATTTGGTTGAAGATGTTTTCCGATTAGCCGATGGTCTCTTGAGGGTGACAGGAACGCGCCAATTTTGCGGGACACAGTTTATTACAACGAGATCTTTGCGTCGTGTCTTAAAAATGACTGGCTCAGTGCATTTTTTTAGTCTGAGGCGTTGATCGATATTATATTGCGCACCACCAATCTCACCCTTCTCCTTACTCAGAAAATCTGCCAACCGCTTTTCTAATGCCGGGATAGACTCGGTCGCTTTGGCACATATTGGCACGTTTGCACTGGCAAGACAGATTGCCCCAATCAGACAGGCTTGATTCATCAATCGCATAGTTTCTTCTCCATTTCTTCCATTTTGAAGAAGCAAACCCCATGCCATCTAATGCCCAAAGGTCAGTTCAGTGGTAACGGACCGAGACAATCAATTGCTGAGGTGACTCGTTATTCAAGCGGCGTTGTTCGCCAAAAACTATAGCTGATCCCTCCAAACCATTTGCTTTCAATGATCTGGCAAAAGACGCCATGCGGGCCGAAGACAGTTCCCATTCGTCTAGTCTTGCCGAAGATTCAGAATTTCCGGTGATTGACAATGTCACCTCTTTGGGACGTTCACTGAGAGAGGCGATCACAAGCGAGACTTTCTCTTTCCCGGCTGAAGTAAGCATTGCTTCATTTGACTCAAACAAAGACGCCGTTGTCCATTCAAACGCCCTCGATGGCACATCGGTTTTGGAAACTTCCGCCACGCTTGCCGGATGAACGAAAGAAAGGACTATCAATCCAAGCATCAAAAGACTCAAGTCAGCAAAGGCAAGTGACCAGCGATCGGCTCGTTGCATCTTCATGTTGATTTTTCGGAACGCATTGCCAATGCGGTCAGCTCATCAACAAACATTCTTTGCCACTTCAACTCTTCCGCGGAGAGACGTTGAAATCGATGCGATATCGGTGCAGCAACAACATTCGAAAGAAGCAGTCCGTATAATGTTGTCAGCAACGCCAATGCCATTGCAGAACCCAGATTGGCAGCATTATCGATATCCGCAAAAAGACGGACTAGCCCTATTATGGTCCCAATCATTCCTATAGCAGGCGCGACATCTGCGACAGCGGTCCAAAATCGGACAACGTCCGTTTGAAGCACCTCGCGTTCCTGAAGATGGGTGTTCGCCCATGACGCAAATCGATCGGTATTCTGGTCACTTGCAAAATAGGCTGATGCACGGGCCACAAAAGGGTTCTTCGATCCAACATGGTCGATACACTGCAGGCCTTTCGCATCGGTCACTGCCTTTATTCTTGTAAGTGCTTGCCGTGACGATTGTGCATCCCGTGTCGGATTTGCGCGAAACAATATTTGCCACACGAAAAAGCCTTGCAGCAAACTGGCCCGCCCCTCTTGCAGCCCAACGACGGCAATCGATCCGAACCAGACCAGACCAAATGCCAGTGGATCAAATAGCTCAACGATTGGCTGCATTTTGTTCCCCCACGCTATCATTTTTCAAAACGACAAAAAAATGGCGGCAGGTGACAAAAACTCGTCGCGGTTTTTTGACGCTTTCAAGTGTTCCTATCGGGAATGGGGCAGAATTGCTGGACATTGGGATTTTGGCACACGCTTTGCTGATGGACTGAAACAAGCTCTCTGCCTTTCAAAACGGATGGCATGGATGCGCGTTTAACTGTGACAAGAAGGAGCATCAGTTCCGGCTATGGACAAGATATTCGGTATCTACGGTGATGCACTGGCGCTGCGATCACAACGCCTCAACATGCTGGCATCCAATATCGCCAACGCGGCGACACCGCATTTCAAAGCACGCGACCTGGACTTTGATAAAGCTATCGCATCAATTGCCGATGGAGCAGCGCAAAATGACAGCGTGAAAAGTCACACCGGTTATCGCGTGCCATTACAAGCCGCGATGGATGGCAACACAGTTGAGCTCTCTACGGAACAAACGCTCTTTGCCGAAAATGCGGTGCAATATCGCACCACCCTATCCTTTCTCGATGGTCGCCTTGGCACGCTGCGCCGCGCGATGAAAGGTGAATAAATGACCAATCCAATTAACATCTTTGACGTTTCCGGACGGGCCATGGCCGCGCAACTGACGCGATTGAATACGACGGCATCGAATATGGCCAATGCCCGTTCGGTTGCGCGTACCGAAAACGAGGCTTTCCGCGCGCTAAAACCTGTTTTTCGAACCCATGTTGAAAGTTCGGATTTTGCCACGGTCGATGTTGAACGGATCGTGCAGTCCGACACACAGCCGAAGAAACGACATGATCCAAATAATCCGATGGCGGATCCTGATGGATTTGTTTGGGAAGCGGGCGTCGATGAAGCCACCGAAATGATCGAGATGATCGAAGCAGCCCGACAATATCAGAACAATGTGCAGGTGCTGCAAACAGCAAAGTCACTAATTTTGGAAACGATAAGGATGGGTAAATAATGACCACGATTGCTGAAACTTCCCCCCTCAATACTACCACCGCGCGAAGCAATCCGCTTCCCGCAAGCAGTCTCAATCAGGCCGATTTTTTGCGCCTGATGACGGCTCAATTGAAGATGCAGGACCCTTTTAAACCATTGGATAGTAACGATATGGTTGCACAAATGGCACAATTTTCGACCGTTGCCGGCATTGAAGAAATGAATGGGTCGCTTAGAAAACTGAATGAAAATAATCGTATTGGCGATGCATCAAGCTGGCTGGGCAGAAATGTGCTTGTCCCCGGAAATAAAGCGGTACCGAATGAAACAGGCCAATATGCCGGTGAATTTTATCTGACCGCTCCTACCAAAGACCTATCTATCGATTTTCTGAATGATCGCGGGGAGATCGTTCAGGCAATAGAATTGGGTGAGCAAGAAGCCGGGCCGATTGTTTTCGAATGGGATGCGCTGGACGGCAATGGCAAACCTCTAGACCACGGCCCTCTTAAAGTCAGAGTGAATGGCGGGGTTATTGTCGGGCTTTCATCCTGGGCGAAAGTCGAGGCTGTGCAGTCCCCCACAGATGGGGCCAATGCGCGCCTGATAACAACCAACGGAGAATATTGGCTCTCTGATGCAATGCGCCTCCGCTAGTTCCCATCATCAAATCGAGGAGAAAAGATCATGTCTTTCTACACTTCACTATCTGGCCTCAAAGCCTCTCAGACCGACTTGTCTACCATTTCCAACAACGTTTCCAATGCCGGGTCTGTTGGGTTTAAAAGGAGCCGTGCTGTCTTTGGCGACCTTTTTGCGGCCGCCCCGACTCAGTCCACAAAAACGGTAGCTGGACAAGGTGTAAGACTGAACGGAATCACCCAGCAATTCTCTCAAGGTACGTTGGAATCCACGGGCAGGACGTTGGACATCGCCATTGCAGGCGAAGGATTCTTCGTTGTTCGCGGTGCCCCTCCTCGTTCTGAAACTAGCTTCACTCGCAACGGTGTTTTTGGAACTAATTCAGACAGAGAAGTTATCGATACCCTGGGTAACAAAGTTCAACTTTTGCCCGTCGATGCCAATGGCAACGTTACTTCAACAGCCATAGGCAGCATGTTCGATTTCGAGATTCCGGATGTCGATCCCGCAGATCCGACCGCTGTGCTTGCCAATATTACCATCGCAAAAGACGGGTTGGTCACGGCAACTTTTGCCAATGGCAACACGTTAAACTTGGGATCATTGGCGATGTCTTCTTTCGCCAATTCAGAAGGTCTGCGTCCGATAGGCGATGCCCATTGGCAAGCCACCGGTGAGAGCGGCGATCCGCAGCTCAATGGTGCCGGTCAAGGTTCGATTGGCGAAGTTCGATCCGGTCTGCTCGAACGAGCGAATGTCGATCTTACTGAAGAGCTGGTTTCCCTCATCGGAGCGCAGCGCAATTTTCAGGCCAATGCCCAGGCCATTGAAACAGCAAATACACTGACCCAAACCATCATTAATCTTCAGGTTTGATAGTCACCGGAGAGTATGAAAATGGACAAGATGATCCATAGTAGCCTGACCACGATGCAAGGCATTATGGCACGGCAGACCGCGATTGCGAATAACATGGCCAATGCAGATACGACCGGTTTTCGGGCCGAGATTGTCAATGCAAAAGCCAGGCACCTTTCGAGTGCGGAATTCGACAGTCGAGCGATTGCCTATGAACGCGTATTCGCAACTGATCTTACCGCTGCATCGGTCAAGAAAACTGACCGCTCACTGGATGTAGCGCTGGATGGCGATGCCATGTTGTCGGTTCTGGGCGATGATGGAGAACCTGCTTACTCAAGACGCGGCGATCTACAGCTGAGCGAAACCGGATTGGTAACAACCGGTGCCGGTGACCCCGTGTTGGGAGAAGCCGGTCCTCTCATCATCCCCCCATCTGACAAGATCAGCATAGCCAAGGATGGCGGTGTATGGATCTTACCGCAGGGTGATGTTGATGGAGAGATGCAGCAGATTGATCGTCTCGCTCTGGTTTCTTTTACGAGCAGCGATATTATCAAAGGCCATGATAATCTGTTTCGTGTGCGGGATGACGGTGTTCTGCCCATTGATGTCGATGCTCGTCTGACAGCTGGCGCACTTGAAGGGTCCAATGTCAACATGACTGCTGCTCTGGTCGATATGATCGAGGCAAGTCGCGCATGGGAAACCCAGGTCAAATTTCTCTCCACAGCCAAAGATATCGACAGCAGTGGCGCCAGCTTGATGCAATTGCCCAATAGCTAGAAAGGAATGGAATATGAGTAACGGAGCCTTGCAGGTCGCACGCACTGGATTGGACGCTCAAAATCTAAAGATGCGAGTGATTGCCAACAATCTGGCCAACGTAAACACTAACGGTTTCAAGCGGCAACGCGCGAGTTTTGAAACATTGGTCTATCAACACAACATAACACCCGGCGCTCCGGTAGATGCCCAGAACCGATACGCGATTGGATTGTCGCTTGGCACTGGCGTCGCGGTTCAGGGAACAGCGCGGATCGAGACACAAGGCACGTTGCAAACAACCGGTAACAGTCTCGATATAGCTATTGAAGGGCCCGGTTATTTTCAGGTGGAAATGCCCGACGGAGAAATCGGCTACACCAGAGCAGGCAACTTCAGCCGTACCTTCGAAGGAATTGTCGTTACAGCAGGCGGCCTGCCCCTTGTCCCGGAAATCCAGATACCGGAAGGAGCTACCGGCCTTACCATCGGCAGCGACGGAACGGTTTCTGCCGCTTTGGCGGGCGCTGCGGAAATTACTGAACTGGGACAGATAGAAACGGCAACATTCATCAACCCGGCTGGTCTCAAACCGATTGGAGATAATCTATTGGTCGAGAGTGAAGCAAGCGGCGAGCCCCAGGCGGGCCCAGCGAGCGAAGAGGGTCGCGGTCGTCTGCGTGCCGGATTTCTCGAGCAATCCAATGTCAACATTGTAGAGGAGCTGGTCGACATGATTGAGACACAGCGCGCCTATGAAGTGAACAGCAAAATGATCTCTGCCACGGATGAAATGCTGCAATTTGTGAACCAGCAACTATGACCCATTCCTTACTGAGAATATCGATCGTTGCCGTTTGCACATTGTCTCTATCCGCTTGTTTTAGTGTAAAGGATGAGGGCCCGCGTCCGGGATTTTCACCAACAATAGCGCCTGCGACGATGCCTCCATTATCAGACGATGGCGCTATATTTCAGGCCACTAACGGCTATGCTGCATTGACCAGTGGCGCACGCGCTTCTCGGATTGGCGATGTCTTGACCATTCAACTCGTGGAGCGAACTTCAGCAGTCAAAAGTAACAGTGCGGCCACTAACAGAAGCGGTGAATTTGGTCTGACACCGCCGACTACGGGCCCACTGTCAATTTTCGAATCGAGTGACATAAATATTGGCGGCGATCAGTCGTTTTCAGGATCCGGGCGCGCGGCACAAGCGAACAGCCTATTCGGCGAAATCAGTGTCACGATCTCGGAAATCTACTCCAACGGCACGATGAAAGTGAAAGGCGAAAAATTGTTAAACTTGAACCGCGGTGAGGAATATATTCAAATGACCGGGATCGTTCGGGTAGCTGATATCGGTACAGACAACCGCGTCCTATCTTCCCGTGTCGCGGATGCCAGGATCTCTTATTCCGGTTCGGGTGAAATTGCTCGTGCCAGTAAGCAGGGATGGTTGCAGAAATTCTTTTCTGCAATCTCTCCCTTCTAGGTCGGGATATGAACTTGAGATTCTTCCTGTGTTTTTGGCAAGCCAGATTCATTTTTGGTCTGTTAGTTGTTGCTGCCACGCTTTGGAGTGTTCCGGCAGACGCAACACGGATCAAAGATATTGGCAGCTTTGAAGGGCTGCGAACAAACCAGTTGACCGGTTATGGAATAGTGGTTGGGCTGGCTGGTACAGGTGATGACAGTCTGGAATATGCCACTCAGGGCATCAAAGGAACGGTATCGCGATTTGGGCTGACATTGCCGCCTGCAATAAATCCCTCGCTGAAAAATGCTGCAGCAGTAATCGTAACAGCAGAGCTGCCCCCTTTTGCGAAGCCGGGGCAAAGATTGGACATTACGGTGTCGGCATTGGGCAAAGCCAAATCTCTTCGTGGCGGCACGCTCATTCTGATGCCCTTGCTCGGTGCCGATGGACAAATTTATGCGATGGCCCAAGGCAATCTGGCCGTGGGTGGATTGGGCGTTGATGCGAATGATGGTTCTCGAACCTTGGTAAATACACCCAGTGCGGGACGGATACCCGGCGGGGCTACGGTTGAGCGCAGTGTAACATCCGGTTTTGCAGATTCTCCCTATCTAACATTCAACCTGGCGGAGCCTGACCTTACAACCGCGCTTCGCGTTGCAGACGCGATAAACCGTCAAACCGCTGGTGCAACCGCCAAAGCGATAGATGCGGTTTCCATTCAGATTGTTTCCGAACCGGGTGCAGCACAGCGCATCATGCAAATGGGACTGATCGAGAATATTGAAGTCAGTCCGGCCAAGAGCGCAGCACGTGTTGTCGTCAATGCGCGCACCGGCACCGTGGTAATAAACGAGATGGTCCGAATTACACCCGCTGCGGTAAGCCATGGCAAACTGACGGTGAAAATCAAGGAACGTCCATTGGTCGTTCAACCCGCCCCGTTCAGCCGCGGCCAAACAGCAGTGGAACCCGATAGCGAGATTCAAATCGAAGAGAAAGACGCACCCATGTTCGCATTTGATCGCGGTGCTTCCCTCGCGGAGATTGTTGAAACCATTAATGCCATTGGCGCAACGCCCGGTGATTTGGTCGCCATCCTTGAGGCACTCAAGCAAGCCGGCGCGATGAAAGCGGAGTTACTCATCCAATGACACCAGTCATCTCCCCCACATCCAATATTGCTCGGTTTGAAGCATCGACAGATCAAGAGAAATTGCAGCAGGCCGCGCAAGCATTTGAAGCGATTTTTGTGCGCAACATGATTGGTGCGATGCGATCTGCCAGTCTGGGTGATGATCTCTTGGGCAATAGCGCGACCGATCAATTTCGCACGATGATGGATGACGAGGTTGCCGATCACATCGCTGAGCAAAAAGGGTTCGGGATAGCAGACATTCTTGTTGCACAATGGAAGGATAAAATATGACGGACATGTACTCAATTGGATCTTCCGGAATCCGTGCCTATCAACGCGCCCTGTCAACTATTTCACTCAACATCAGCAATGCTGAGAACCCCAACTATGTTCGCCGCAATCTTCGGTTGAGAGAGCTATCAGGCTCGGCAGAAATCAACCCCTACTTGCTCCAGCAGACTGGCTTTGGTGGTGTTGAAACGGCAGGAATAATGAGGGCCGCCGACCCATTTCTAGAAGCCAATGTCAGGCTAACCGGCGCGGCTTTATATGGAGCCGAAACGCGATCACGTTGGATGCAGAATGTCGAAACCGCATTGGGTGATACGGCGCATGGTATTGGTACAAAGCTGAAAACTATGTTTGCCCTTGCGGAAGAACTTTCCAGCGCACCGTTTAGTAACGTACTGCGCAATCAATTCATCAGCGACATCGAAGCTGCTGTTACAGCCATCAATCGTACTGCAAATGATTTGGCTGATCGGTCCGATCAGATCAGCGCTGCGGCCGAGCAAGAAGTGATCGAGTTTAACGAAGCCTTGGAAAATCTGGCAAAGACCAATCTGGCGCTCCGGTCGGCGGCCGATGGATCGTCAAAACAGGCGGCATTGCTTGACCAACGCGATGTTGCATTGGCTGTGCTGAGCGAACGTATGGACGTAACAATCAGCTTTGCGGATAAAGGTATCGCAAATATCACCTATGATGGACAGTCATTGGTCGATATCGGACAGACAAACAGTGTATCGGTGGTGACCGCAGCCAATGTTACAATCAGTCTGAGCGTCAACGGCAATTCAGTGGCACCTCCATCGCGTGGTTCAGTTTCAGCACTGATATCCAGCGCAGCAACCACCGTTCAGAGGCGAGCGGAACTCGACAGTTTAGCCAATCAGTTTGCAACCGACATCAACGCTTGGCAGGCGGCTGGTCAGACCAACGCGGGAACGCCTGGCCAACCTATCCTGAATGCCGCAGGCGGTGCTGCAGCATTAGCGATGGCAACTCGTGATCCGGCAGATCTCGCATTAGCCACGCCAGGAGCGGCGAATGGCAATATCACGAATTTTTCCTCTCTGCGCGGCGCAAATGGTATTGAGCAAGTCTGGACGAATATCGTCGGAGCACAAGCCATTGTCACGGCAGCGGCTGAGAGCGAAAATGCGGCGACCAAGGCGCAATATGAAGCTGCTCGCGAGGCACGCGACAACTTGTCCTCTGTCAACCTCGATAGAGAAGCGGCTGATCTATTGCGTTTTCAAGAAGCCTATAATGCATCCGCTCGTGTCATTCAGGTCGCACGCGAAAACATGCAAAATATTCTCGCCTTGTTCTAAATTGGAAGGAACTTCTCATGCAATCCATCAATCGTAATCGTCCATCCAGCGCGATAATATTGCAAAATGACCTTGCGCAGCTAATCGCAGACCGCCAGCAACAAATTTCGACCAGACGACGTTTGGAGCACGCTTCTGATGATCCTGCATCCTGGTCACAAATTTCAAATATTGCAAAGGTCCAAGCCAATATCGGCGCATGGCTCCGCAATATCGATCGCGGTCAATCCATTGCCGCTCAAGCCGATGGTGCGATGAATGAAATTGCTGACCAACTCATTCGAGCGAAGGAATTGGTCATACAAGCCAGTAGCCAAACCATCTCTCAAGCCGATCTGGAAACCATAGCTCAGCAGATGGAAAGCGTAGGCGAAACAATTGCGGACCTGCTTTCGCAAGAAAACGCATATGGTCGGCCGCTATTCAGTGCCGGGCCCGCGCTAGAGATTCCGATTGATGACAATGCAACGGTAACCGCGGCACCGTCGAGACTCGAGTTCAGCGCAATAGCGCCACTGGTTACGACCATTGCAGCTACAATCCGAACCGGAACTCCTGCTCAACGCAGCGCACTTCTTACTCCGCTGGAATCTGAAATATCTGACACGGCAAATATCTTAGGCAAGCATGGCATCGAGAATGAAAAGCTTACGAACGGTGCTGCACGTCTCGAAGACAGGAAGATAGACGTAAGCGAATATCGCGCAACTTTGGAGGAAACTGATCTTACTCTGGCGATCACCGAAGTACAAAAAATGCTCATCAGTCTTGAGGCAGCCCAAGCCACATATGCCCGGATCGAACGATCCAGTCTCTTCGATCAACTTCGTTAAAAAACGGATCACAAATATCCGTTTTGAAAGCGAGGAAGGTGAGCCGCATGGTTTAAACTCCCTCCAAATCTAACTGCCAGGAATTAGATATGTTCGCAGCGATTGGTATCGTCATCCTATTGGTAATGGTCTTTGGAATATTTACTCTTTCGGGGGGGAATATGGGTGCCGTGATGCAGGCGCTCCCGATCGAAATGGGTATTATTGGTGGGGCCGCTATTGGCGGGCTTGTTGTGGGTAACAACATTGATGGTTTGAAGGATCTGCTCGGCGGTGTCGCAAGAGTTTTCCGTGGCCCTAGATATAATAAGGCCGACTTTCTCGATTGCATTTTTCTGGTTTCGAAGTTGATAAAGATACTGCGCTCAGAGAGCCCGCTTGTGTTGGAGAAGCATATTGAAGACCCTCATGGTTCCCTAATATTTGCCGAGTTTCCAAGATTGCTTGCAGACGAAAAGCTGATCTCCCTGATCTGCGATACGCTGAGGCTTGTTGTCGTTTCTTCCGGGGTGATTGACCCTCATGCAGTCGAAGAGGTCATGGATAACAGTCTGAAGACCAGGCATGATGAAGCGATTGCGCCAGCAGACAAGCTCCAAAATCTTGCGGATGCCCTGCCCGCGCTCGGTATTGTTGCCGCCGTGCTCGGCGTTGTCAAAACGATGGGCGCAATTGATCAACCACCCGAAATATTGGGTGCCATGATTGGATCAGCGTTGGTCGGGACTTTTCTTGGTGTGTTGTTAGCATATGGTTTCGTCGGCCCTATGGCCAGTCGCGCCCGTCAAGTTATTGAAAGCGACAATGCAATCTATCATATCGTCAAACAGATTATCGTCGCTTCCTTGCATGGTCACCCGCAACCATTAGTTATCGAAGCCGCGCGATCCGGACTGGCATTTGCCAATCAACCGGATTTCGCCGATGTTTTTGACGGCATGCGTGGCAACTAGTAATGGCACGTGGAAAGAATTCCGAAAAACCGCGACCAATAATCGTTAGGAAAATTGCGGCGACACGGACTCTCTCGCGGCCTGGCGGCGCTTGGAAGGTTGCATATGCAGATTTCGTAACAGCGATGATGGCCTTTTTTCTTCTGATGTGGTTATTGAGCGCAACCGATGATGAAGAGCGCAAGGCGTTGGCGGAATATTTCACCCCTACATTGGTTCAGTTACAGGATAACAGTGCTGGTGCCGATGGTATGTTTGGCGGAGATTCAATCATATCTGACGAAGATTATCGCAGTCGTGCAATGCAAGTTGGAGAACGCTCGCTCAGCATCCCCAAACAAAGCAGCAGCACAAACAGGTTCGGTGACGGCGATATAAAGAGGCAGGATCAAACTCAGTTTGAAATGATAAGGCGCCGGATTGAGCAGCGGCTAAAAGAAAATGAAAGCTTGAGAGAATTATACAAAAATATCCGCTTCACCGAAACGCGAGAAGGCCTGCGGATCGAGCTGATTGATGAAGCCGATTTTTCAATGTTTGCACTCGCTACGGATGAGTTACTCCCTCGCGCGCGTCAATTGCTGGCTGAGGTTGCCGACGCCATCAAGCCGGCGCCCAATCCGTTGATGATTAGAGGGCATACCGACGCCCTGCCCTTCTCTTCTGGGCGCACCATGAATAATTGGATGCTGTCAACCGCCAGGGCTGAAGCCACGCGCAAAGAATTGCATCGAAACGGAATTGACTCGGATTCATTTTTCAAAATTGAAGGCGTCGCAGATCGCGAACCCTATACGCCCGACGACATTTACGATCCCCGCAATCGGAGAATCTCTATAACGCTGGGATGGCGTTCTGAACTCAATCTAAACTGAGAATTAGCGACGCGCGTAATCCACCTTCCTTACGATTTTCCAACATGACATCACCGCCATGATCGCGAGCAATTGCTCGTGCCAGAGTCAAGCCCAGGCCTGATCCGCCGGTGGCGCGGTTGCGCGATGCTTCGGCGCGGGCAAATGGTTCGAACATGGCTTCAATTTGTTCCTCCGGCAAACCTATCCCCACATCATCCACATGGATCAACAACTTGTCATCCGTTTTATCCACAGAAATCTCAGCCTGTTTTCCGTATTTTACAGCGTTGCTGATCAAATTGCGCAAGGCACGGCGGACGAGTGTTGCACGAATATTCGCGGTGATGCGTCTGCCCCGTGAAAAATAGACTTTTTCGCCCATATCAGTAAACTCATCCGCAACGGTTTCGATCAACGCACTGATGTCGGTTTTTTCGGCCAATCCTCCCGATCGCCCCAATCGTGCCAGCGACAATATGTCATCAAGCGTTTTGTCCATATCATCAATCCCTGCGATCATTCTCTCGCGCTCGTCTTCATTCTCGACGCTTTCTATGCGCACACGCAGCGCAGCCAGCGGCGTCCGCAAATCATGACCTATGGCACCCAGCATCACATCTTTCTCATCCATCATTGCACTGACGCGGCCATGCATATCATTGAAAGCAGCAATAAGTTGTTTTGTGTCAGGAGGACCGGTTTCTTCAAGTGGTTCACCGGCACCGGGTTTGAAATTCTGTGCTCCCTTCGTCAGCGCTTTCAAGGGACGAGAAATATGCCGCCCCAGCCAGATCAACGGGATCAACAATATCAGATAAATAACCACTGTCTGAAACAATAATGTCCGCACAAGCCGTGGATTGCGGTCACGAACAACCGATGCGATATTCAGCCATAGCCCCTCTTCGATCTGCGCAGACACGATGACGAAGCCTTCTATCTTATTCTGCTGTCTACCGTGAGCAATCGCCCGCAATTTGAGACGCTCCCGCCCCAAACCAATGACACTATTTGTCATATTGGCGGGCAGTTTCTCCGCCTGCGCAATTTCTACAGACAGGACAGCTAAGCCCATATTTGCAAATGCTCGATTCGCTCGGTCTTCAACCGCTGGCAGTCTTTCCTGCTTTTCATCTATTGCACTCTGTGCAGTCACACTGGGGCGATTTCGGCGAACCCGCAAACTGCCATCGCGGCGATAACGCCGCTCCCGAAAGCCGCGCTCGTTAATCCGTTCGACTTCTCCAGCAATCCGCGCGACTGCTGACGCCGATGCTTCAACTATGCGTTGGTTTTGAGCGCCCTGATAAAGCAGCACGATATTGATCGTCTGCGCAATCGCCAAAGTGATTGCCACCAGAGCCAGCAATTGCCCAATCAGGCTTTTGGGAAGCAATCGCTTCATAATGTCTTGACGTCCCCAGCCAGAACATATCCCCCGCCCCACACTGTTTTGATGATCTCAGGCTTCTTCGGATTTGCCTCAATTTTTCGGCGTAGGCGGCTGATTTGATTGTCCACGGCCCGATCAAAAGCATGCGCTTCGCGGCCCTGCGTTATATCGAGCAACTGATCGCGGTTCAGCACCTGGCCTGCACGCGAAAGTAGAGCGAGAAGCATCTGATATTCACCACTGGAAAGCGGAACATTAACGCCTTCATCGTCAATCAGACTCCGTTGATCGGTTTTAAGCGTCCAACCAGAAAACTGATACACGGAACCATTACCCACCTTGATGCCATTCCCGTTATGGGTACGCCGCAAAACAACCTTTATGCGCGCAACCAATTCCCGCGGGCTAAATGGCTTGGTCACATAATCGTCAGCGCCCAGTTCCAGACCAACAATACGCTCCAGCTCTTCCCCCTTGGCACTTATGAATATGACGGGCGTTTCGGTTTTTTCACGCACATGGCGACAAAAGCTGAGCCCGTCTTCTCCCGGCATCATGATGTCGAGCAATATAATATCAAAGTTAAACGCATGCATTACCGAACGCGCTTCGCTCGCGTCGCTGGCTTGCTGAACGCGAAAGCCTTGCTTGGTCAGATATTCGGCCAATGGTTCGCGCAACGAAGCCTCATCATCGACCAATAAGATATGCGTTTGTCCCGTCATCTGCTTCACCTAACACAGGTTTGGAAAAAAAGAACGGATCACCGGCGCTGTTACGGGAGGGATATTGCCGGTGATCCGTTCACAAAAAGAGTGGTCCAGGGATTAACCGCCTCTTTTGTTTCGTGCGCTGCGGCGTGCTTCGCGGGCTGCTTGCCGCTCTTCAGCTGTTACAATGCCATCGTTATTAGCGTCAGCTTTATCAAAACGAGCCATAGCAGCGGCCTGAAATTCGGCTTTGCTGATCATTTGATCACCATTGGTATCGGCACGCTTCATCATGCGGCCTAATCTACCTTTTCCGCCGCGCTTGCCCATGCCTTTGCCACCGCGTTTCCCGCGCATATTCTGCATTTCTTCCTGGCTTAGCGTGCCGTCGCCGTCGACATCCGCTTTAGCAAAGCGCTCGGCTTTACGAGTAGCGCGATAGGCTTCCATTTCTGACTGGGAAACACCGCCATCCCCATTTGCGTCCATTTCTGCAAAGCGCTTTGCCTTGCGCGCTTCGCGATCCGCCTTGGAAATCTGGCCATCCTGATTGACGTCCATTTTTGTCCAGCGCTCCTCAAGCGCTGCGGTCATTTCAGCGCGAGTGACCTGATTGTCATTATTGGCATCCGCACGCATCATGCCTTTGCCGCCACCGGGTGCAGCAATAGCAACGCCGCCAGCAACCAACATAGCGACCGCACTTGAGAACAAAATTGTCTTTTTCATAATATTCATCCTTATCTACTCATTCAGGGAGGCGGTGCTTTTTGGCCGCCATGAATATTGTTCTAAGGTTGATATGTCCCTCAAGTTTGTCAGAACAGGATAAAATTGTCGCAAATTGTATCACAAGCAGCAAACCGTTCATTTACTGGACAGTTTGCAAGATTGAGAAGCTGCAATGCCTTACATGGCAAAGTACAAATTTGCCCGGTGATAACAGCTAGAATTTATATTTGGCCGACATCTGGATCTTTTGCAGATTGCCCGATGCACCATCTTCAGTCTGGCGCTTAGCATACATATATTCGATGCCAATATCGAGCGGTGCTACGGGCGAGTAGACCAAATTACCGAACACGTTCCAGCTCTCGTCGGTTACCAGACCTGTTGTCAACAAGACCGGGTTGTCAGCCTTGAAGTAGGAACCTGAAATAGTGGACCGCCACTTTTCAGTCCAGAAATGCCGATAGGCCGCAAAACCCGAATAGGTAGCAATGGGTGATAAAGATCCATCAGCACGCACCGCGGCATCATTGACGATGTTCAGCCCGATATAACGCCCTAACCCCTCGCCGGCTGTAGCCATGAATCTGAAATCATCACGCTCACCGATATTCAATTTACCGGACAGGCTGATGCCATATCCGATACTGCTGTCATTTATCAGGCCAAAATCATCCTCATTCACACGAAGTACCCGGCCGATTGCGGCAGCAGTCAGATGACCAAAATCGCCTGTGTGATTATAGCGCACCACCATATCGGGCAAGCTATCATCACCCGCTACAATCCGGGCGCCCGTTGGTGTTGTAATCGTGGTTTCGGGTTGTTCGAGCGCGATCTGGAGACCGCCATTTGTATAACGGATCATCGGTTGCCGGTCGAATACCGTACCGGGCGTAGGGCCAATAAAATCCATAGCCTCTGGCAAGGCGCTCACATCCTGAAACGTCGACCAGGTCTGGCCAAACAGCCAGTTGTCGAACGTTATATAGGCTTGTCGGACGCGCGGGGCAAAACTGTTCGACACCCGTTCGTTACCGCCATCGGTTACCATAAAGTCCAGCTCGATATGCGAGCCTATCTTATGGTCATCTCCCACGTCGGTTTCCGTCTTTAAGAAAAAGCGGGTTTGTCGTGCACTGAAATCAGTATCGAAGCCCGATGCTTCACCTCCCACCGGAATAGCGCCGGGAATCAGGAAATCCCTTGCGATACTGTTTGACGGCACCTGGCCGCCACTTGTGCGTTCGGTAATCACATCAAGCTTTACATAACCACCATAAGTCACGCGGGTCTTGCCAACATTAAAGCCGTTTGCGTCTTCTTTTTGGGTAACGGCCGCCTGTTCGGCAATCTTGCCCTCCACCGCGCTCGTCCGTTCGGCAAGTGCTCTCGTCTCGCTTATAGCCTGTCTTGCCTGCTCAGCAGTAGCGACATCACTCGCGCTGGCCTGATCTTTCGCATCCATTCGTTCAATCAAACCCGATACCAGAGCCTCCAGTCTATCCAACCGGGCGTCTACATCGTTATTTTGCGCCCATGCGGGAGAAGCGCTCAGTATCGTCGCAGATAATAACATCCCCCTGATGACATTCTTTCCAGCTTGCGCCATGATCCATCCTCTCTGTTATTTTGATTGAGGATGTCAGGCGATCAGGGAGAAGAAAATTAGCCAATGGTCTATACGACCAATGTCGCATTCAATACGTATAGCTATTTCGAATATAATCGCTTGGAAAACCATATAGGCGGGAGGATGATGATGTCAGACAGTTTGGAAGCAACAAAGGATGAGCCGGAAATCATTGCTTCTCCGCGGCAAGATGCCGAAAGCCATTGTGCTGCCGCAGATTATGATCGCCTGTACGCCCAGAGTCTGTCTGATCCGGACGCTTTTTGGTCCAAACAGTCCGAGCGTCTGGACTGGATGGAGTCTCCTGCGACGATAGCGAACTGGTCTTATGATCCTGTCGATATCAAGTGGTTTGAAGACGGGGTTCTCAACATCTGCCACAATGCGGTGGACCGGCATGTCGCAGCTGGCCGGGGAGATATAACCGCTTTGATCTTTGAGCCGGATGACCCTGAAGGGGCTGGTCGGACGTTGAGCTATGCTGAACTGCTAGCTGAGGTCATTCGCATGGCTGGCGCGCTCAAAAAACTGGGCGTGAAGAAAGGCGACCGGGTCACAATCTACATGCCAATGATAGTCGAAGGTGCCGTGGCCATGCTGGCCTGCGCGCGCATTGGCGCGATCCATTCGGTGGTATTTGGCGGCTTCTCTCCCGATGCGCTGGCCGGGCGGATTGAAGACTGTCAGAGCAAATTTGTTGTGTGCGCTGATGCTGGGCTACGCGGCGGCAAGCCGGTGCCTCTGAAAAGTAATGTCGATGCTGCGCTGGAGAAGGACGGCGCGGATGTTGATGCGGTGCTGGTCATAAATCATACCGGCAGCGATATCGCGATGACCGAGGGCCGCGACCACTGGTATCATGAAGTGGCCGCCGATGTGCCCACGACATGTCCGTGCGAGCCGATGGGTGCAGAAGACCCTTTGTTCATTCTCTACACGTCAGGCTCGACCGGCAAGCCCAAGGGCGTGCTCCATACCACCGGCGGCTATGCTGTATGGGTGGCAACCACCTTCCACTATGTCTTTGACTATAAGCCAGGCGAGGTCTTCTGGTGCAGCGCCGATATCGGCTGGGTCACCGGCCATAGCTACATAGTATATGGCCCGCTGATCAATGGCGCGACCGAGGTCATGTTTGAAGGCGTGCCCAACTATCCAGACCATGGCCGCTTCTGGGAAGTAGTCGCCAAGCATAAGGTCAATATCTTCTATACTGCGCCGACAGCCATTCGCGCGCTGATGCGCGAAGGAGATGCGCCGGTTAAAGCCCATGACCGTTCTTCCATCCGCTTGCTGGGCACAGTGGGCGAACCGATTAACCCGGAAGCCTGGCGCTGGTATTATGATGTGGTGGGCGAAGCCAAATCACCCATTATCGATACCTGGTGGCAAACCGAAACCGGCGGGGTGATGATCACCACCCTGCCCGGCGCCCACGGAATGAAGCCCGGCAGTGCCGGCAAGCCATTCTTCGGCATCCAGCCGCAACTGGTCGACAATGAAGGCGCAGTGCTGGATGGGGCCACTGATGGCAACCTCTGCATCACCGCAAGCTGGCCGGGTCAGGCGCGCAGCGTCTATGGCGATCACGAACGCTTCATCCAGACCTATTTCACCACCTATAAGGGTAAATATTTTACCGGTGATGGCTGCCGCCGTGATGGTGATGACTATTACTGGATTACTGGCCGGGTCGACGATGTGATCAATGTTTCCGGCCACCGTATGGGCACAGCCGAAGTCGAAAGCGCGCTGGTTTCTCACCCCAAGGTCGCCGAGGCAGCCGTGGTCGGCTATCCCCACGATATCAAGGGTCAGGGCATTTACTGCTATGTCACGCTGAATGCCGGTGAGGAGGCCGATGACGCATTTACCACCGAACTTAGAAACCATGTGCGAACGGAGATCGGCCCCATTGCAACTCCTGACCATCTCCACTTCACCCCGGGCCTTCCCAAGACGCGTTCCGGCAAAATCATGCGCCGAATCTTGCGCAAAATAGCGGAAAACGACTTCGGTACACTTGGCGACACCTCAACACTTGCAGATCCGACAGTCGTCGACACACTCATCGACGGAAGGATGAACCGATAAGCTATGGCCCGCATCATTATCGCCGATGATCACCCCCTCTTCAGGGGCGCGCTCTGTCAGGCGGTGCTGAAACTATGGCCGCAAGCTGAACTGGTGGAAGCGGAAACCGTGGCCGCGGCCCGTGATGCGGTGAATGCAGAGCCGGCGGATCTGCTGTTGCTGGACCTACATATGGAAGATAGCGACGGGTTGACCGCCTTGCTGGATTTCCGCCACGATTTTCCCGCGCTTCCGGTGGTGGTGGTGTCGGCCAGTGAAGAAAGCCGCGTTGTCCGCGCTTGCCAAAGTTTGGGGGCATCGGGCTTCATCCCCAAATCCGTCGATCTGGATGTCATGCGTGAAGCGCTCGCCCAAATCAGGGATGGCGATGTCTGGTTTGATGCCGACATTATCGATAATGAAGACGACGCCATATTGTTCGAGAAGCTGGCCAGTCTAACCCCGGCGCAGCGACGTATCTTGAACCTGGTCAGCGAAGGCATGCTGAACAAGCAAATCGCCTATCAGATGGAGATTAGCGAGGCGACGGTGAAAGCTCATATCACCGCGATTTTCCGCAAGCTGGATGTGGTCAACCGGACACAGGCCGTGCTCGTCGCCAAACAGCTGGACGTGGAACTGCCCGAAGTGAAATCGGTTTGATCTCAGGCCTTTCTTAACAACTGACTGACGAGTGCGCGGAGCGCCGCTGGCGGGGCGGGCTTGATCAGGCGTTCCACATTCAATGCATCTGCCGCTTGACTCGTGCGATCAGAATCTTCCGCCGTTACCAAAATGCCCGACGGGCGCTGTTTCCAATCATCGATCAACTTTTCGAACAATCGGTCGCCGGTCCAACCACCATCCAGCTGATAGTCGAAAATCACCAAGTCAGGCGGATGGGCAAAAGCTTCAAGGGCCTGCTCCGGCCCCAGAGCGGTTTTGATATCACAGCCCCAGCGCTCCAGTAATGCCGATAGCGCATCGAGCGCATCCTGATCATTGTCGATATAGAGCACGGTCTTGCCGGCAAGGTCCGAAGCGTTCGACTTTCCGCTTTTGACTGGTTTGCCGGAACTGGACTGCGGTTCTACCTGATGGACATGCAGGGAAAATGTGCTGCCTTCGCCAAGTTTGGATTCAACCGCGATGGCGGTTTTCAGCAAAGCGGCAATACGTTGAGAGATAGACAGCCCCAGGCCGGCCCCTTCCCGTTTGATATGCGATCCTACTTGCTGAAACTCTTCGAAAATCTTCTCATGTTGCGCTTTCTCGATACCCACCCCCGTATCTATGACACGAATATCGACGGCATCGACCGTTCCTTTTGCCTCAAGAGAAACGGAACCGTTTTCAGTGTAGCGCACGGCGTTAGAGACAAGATTCTGGAGAATGCTGAGCAGCAGATTGCGATCCGTTTCAACCCAAAGATCTGTGTCATCTACATGCAGTTTTAGGCCTTTTTCCTTTGCCGCCCGATTGAATTCCGACCGCAGGTCATCAAATAGCGGGCCAAGGGAAAATCTGGATATTTTCGGTTGCAGACCGCCGCCATCCAGCCTGGATATATCAAGCAGCGCACGAAGCAACCGGTCCGCCATTTCGATCGACCGATCAATATCATGCGCCAGTTTTTTGGCCTTGGGTTGCTGTGCACCAATTTCTTCGTCGAGTGCAGAGGTGAACAATCTGGCGGCGTTCAGGGGCTGCACAAGATCATGGCTGGCCGCCGCCAGAAAGCGGGTTTTGGAACGGGTTGCTTTTTCCAGCGCGCTATTGGCATCGGTCAGCTGTTTGGTGCGTTCCTCAACCTTGGCCTCCAGCGCCTGTTCTGACCGTCTGTCCGCGGTGATATCGGTATAGCTCGTGACATAACCGCCGGTCGGCGTGGGATTGCCCGATATTCGCAATATCCGGCCATCCGCCTGCTCGCGCTCTTGGGCATGTTTTCGGCCTGCGCGCATATGATCGAGCCGTTTGGCCACCGCTAGAGAAACCTGATCTTGCTCCATGCCATTGCGGCGTAAATTATACCCGATGAGGTCAGATATAGGCCGACCAATAGTAACCAGATCATTTGGCAGCGAAAACATGTCGACATAGCGGCTGTTCCAGGCAACCAGCTGCATGTCATTGTCCACGACCGCGACACCCTGATCAATATTCTCAATCGCCGTTTGCAGCAGTTCCCCGCTAAATTGCAGGCGCTGAGAGGTCTCATCAAACATCGCGACCACCTGTTCCAGCGGTATCGGGTCGCCTTCCATGGTCGAACCGATAATCGCCCGGGCAGAAGAAGCGCCGAGCACGCCGGAAAGCTGTCGTTCGACCATTTCAATCAGGCTGTTATCGGCTGGGTCCAAATCAGAGTAAGTCCGGCCTATCTGATGCCCCAGATGCTGCATGGCGGTGCGGCTGCGCTCATCGCCAACAAACTGACGGAGTAGCAATCGATAATCCGCAACGCGCATTTTCTCCGGCGGTCGGCTGCCATCTGCAGACCGATATTCCATCGTGACGAAAGCGGCCGACTGCGCCTTGTCGATGATATTCGCCTGGCTGTTGAGCGAGAATATTACGTAAGCGGCAATGTTGAGGGCCAGACTGATGATGACTGCTGACACTAGCTGGTCCTCGGCAATTTGGATGAAAGGACTGGCATCAAGATAGGTCGGAACAATCAGCAAAGCGAGCCATACGGCAAAGCCCAATATTAGTCCCGCGATCATCCCGATCCGGTTGCCATTTTTCCAAAACAATCCGCCAATCAGTCCGGGCGCGAACTGCGAAACGGCGGCGAAAGAAACAGTACCCAGTCCAGCGAGGGTCGAAGCGCTGCTAATCGTCCGATAATAGAGATAGGCGAAGAACAGCAGTCCGATGATGGTCAGTCGCCTTATCCAGAGCAATGACTGGCCAAGCGCTGCGTGATTGGTCTTGCGGCGATAAAAAAGCGGGACAATCAGGTCATTGGTAATCATTCCGGATAGCGCGACAGTCGTGACAATCACCATGCCGGTCGCGGCAGAAAAGCCGCCAATAAAAACAAATATCGCAAGCCAATCAGTACTGGTGCTGAGCGGCAGCGCCAGCATCAGCATATCCGGGCTAGCCTGACCGCCCGACAGCAGCGATGTTCCCACAATAGTGATCGGGAAAACCACCAACGCGATCAGTACAAGATAGGCAGGAAACACATAGCGCATCAATCGATCTGGCTTGTCTTTTTGCGCCTCTACAATGGTCATGTGAAATTGACGCGGCAAACATAGGGCTGCGCAAGCGGAGATCAGAGTCAGGACTATAAAGCGGTTGTCAAATTGATCCGCGCGAAAAATCTCATTGAAACTGCTATTCGCATTAGTCTGTATCGCATCGCTCCCGGTGAACAGAAGTAGTGCAAACAGCGCAACCGCCAGCAAGGCCAGCATCTTTACAATCGCTTCGGCGGCGATGGTCAAAACCATCCCCCGATTATGCTGGGTGAGATCAAGCTGCCGCGCGCCGAATAATATCGAAAACAACGCCATAATAGCCGCGACGCCCAGAACGATATCATCCGGATTTACCGCTGCGCCGATATCCGGCGACAGAGCAGACAGCGTCTGACCGACCGATTTTAACTGCAATGCAACATAGGGCAAGAGGCCTACCGTGGCGATGATAGTAACCAGCGCCGCCACCGCCCCGCTTTTCCCGTAGCGTGTGGAGAGAAAATCCGCGATGGAGGTGCTGTGATGCGATTTGCCGAGCTGTAAGGTCCGGGCGACAATGCCGTATCCCAGCGTGAACAACAAAATCGGCCCGAGATAAATGGGCAGAAAATGCCAACCACTGGATATTGCAGTGCCGACTGCTCCGTAAAATGTCCAGCTGGTACAATATACCGCCAGTGACAGTCCATAAATCCATGATTGCGCGCGCGGCCCTGGCGAGATACGCCCACCATCGCCCTTTAACGCCAGCCAGAACAAGCCAGCGGAATAGAGCACCGAAACTATCAGCGCGATCCACAAGATCATATTTCTCTCCCCCGATGCTTAAAGCAAAAATAAAGGGCGACGCCAAGCGCCGCCCTCTCAGTCTTGGGAAGTTAGGCTATCAATGCGTTGCCGCATCTCCGGCCCCGCGCGGTACGCGGATCGAGTCGATCAGCTTGCGCACTTCGACGGGCGGTGAATCGGTCATCTTCGACACCGCGATTGCTATCGCGAAGTTGATGATCATACCGACAACACCAATGCCTTCTGGCGAGATACCGAACAACCAGTTGGCGGCGACATTAGCATCCGGTGCGACCAGCTTGAAATAAGCGATATAGCTGAACGTAAACACCAGTCCGCTGACCATACCAGCAATCGCTCCTTCTTTGTTCATCGACTTTGAAAAGATGCCCATGAAGATGGCTGGGAACAAAGATGCTGCTGCCAGCCCGAAAGCAAAGGCAACCACCTGTGCGACCCATCCCGGAGGATAGATCCCAAGATAGCCGGCCACCACGATAGCTGCTGTCGCCGCTATCCTTGCTGCCAGCAATTCACCTTTTTCGGTGATTTGCGGACGGAAGGTACTCTTCAGCAGATCATGGCTGATTGATGACGAGATCACCAGCAGCAAGCCCGCTGCCGTTGACAGCGCCGCTGCCAATCCACCAGCTGCCACCAGTGCAATCACCCAACCGGGCAGATTGGCAATTTCCGGATTGGCAAGCACCATGATGTCACGGTCCACATAAACCTCGTTGGTGCTGTCCTCATTCGGAGGATTGGTCACCATCCGCTGCCCAGCGGTACCGGTTGTGTCGGCATAGGATGGGCTACCCTTGAAGGCATCGCCGCTGCTCAATTGCATAACACCGTCATCATTCTTGTCATAGAAAGCGATCAGGTCATTATTTTCCCAGTTTTTGAACCAGGCGGGTGCCTTGGCATATTCTGTCTGGTCAACCGTTTCGATGAAGTTGATCCGGGCAAAAGCGCCAACCGCAGGAGCCGTGGTGTAAAGCAAGGCGATGAAGATCAGTGCCCAGCCAGCCGACTTGCGGGCATCCGAAGCCTTGGGCACGGTGAAGAAGCGCACGATCACATGCGGCAATCCTGCCGTACCGACCATCAGTGCCGCGGTAATACAGAACACATCGATCATCGATTTGGACCCGTCCGTATAGGCGCCGAAGCCCATGTCCTGCAGCACCAGATCCAGTTTCTGCAAGACATATAAGCCCGACCCGTCATTGACCGTCGACCCCAGACCCAGTTGCGGGATGGGATTGCCGGTAACGAGAAAGCTGATGAAGAAGGCCGGAACCATATAGGCAAAGATCAGCACGCAATATTGTGCGACCTGCGTATAGGTAATGCCCTTCATCCCGCCGAGCACGGCATAGAAGAAAACAATACCCATGCCGATGATCACGCCCATGGTGATTGGCACATCAAGGAAGCGAGAAAAAACGATGCCCACCCCGCGCATCTGACCGGCAATATAGGTGAAGCTGATAAAAATCAGACAGATCACCGCCACCACCCGCGCAGTTTTGGAATAGTAACGCGTGCCGATAAAATCCGGCACGGTAAACTGGCCGAATTTGCGCAAATAGGGCGCAAGCAAAAGGGCCAGCATCACATAACCACCGGTCCAGCCCATCAGATAGACCGAGCCATCATAGCCGGAAAAGGCGATGATACCCGCCATCGAGATGAAGCTTGCCGCCGACATCCAGTCGGCCGCGGTTGCCATGCCGTTGACGACCGGATTGACCCCGCCGCCAGCAACATAAAATTCCTTCGTCGATCCAGCCCGCGACCATATCGCAATGCCGATATAGAGCGAGAAAGAAAGGCCGACGAAAATATAGATGAGTGTTTGCGTATCCATGTCAGCCCCCCTCAGTCATCAAGATCATATTTGCGTTCGATCTTTTTCATCTTCCACGTGTAGTAAAAGATGAGCAGAACGAAGACGTAGATGGAGCCCTGCTGGGCGAACCAAAAGCCGAGCGGATAGCCGCCAAGCGAAAACTGATCGAGGAAATCACGGAACAATATGCCTGCGCCAAATGACACGACAAACCAGATGGCCATGAGCGAGCAGAGCAATCGGATATTCTCTGACCAATAGGCCTTTTCATTGGAGTTTGTTTCGGTGTCTGGTTCCGGTCCGCCGACATTAGTACCGTCATTCGGCTCCGGGACCGATGGATCATTGTCAGTCATCATATCCTCCCCTTCCTTATTTCCTATCTTGACCGGTTTCCGGCCATTCTCAAGAACGCTAGCGGAGATGGAGAATTTTGATAGAGAGACTTTCGTCTAATATGCGCGGCCAAGCCATTCAGGCCCGCATAAGCACGTCCTCAACTAGCAAGTTTTCGGCCTGGCCGCGTGCGCATTGGGCAAGAAACAGTTCGGCACAAGCCAAAGCATCGGTCAGCCCATCATGGGCCCGGTAGTAGGGCAAACCATATTGCGCCCGCAATTTTCCCAACCGCAGGCCATCTGCCGCCCGGTCTTTGGGAAACCATCTGTCTTCCAATCGCATCGTGCAGATGAAACGCCCGACAAAGGGCACGCCGAAACAGCGCAGGCAAGCGGCATTCAGAAAAGACTGCTCGATAAACGCCGCATGGGCGATAATCGCCGTTCCCTTGAAGTCAGCCAGCAGCGCCAGCAAGACATCTTGCTCTGACTGCCCTTCGGCCGCAGCATCGTCGGTAATCCGGTGGATTACCACCGCCGAGCCCTGAAGCTTGCTTTCCGCACGGATACGCAAACGCCGGGCACTGCTCAATTTCACGGCACACCCCTCAACGGCGGCCCATCCCGCCTCGAGCAGCTGGGCGTTTTCCTCCAGCCCGTCGCTTTCAAAATCAAGCGCGACAAGCGGTGCGTCTTTCAGATGCTGGTCGGTTGACAGAAGATCGTTGTAATAATCCGCCATTGGGGTTGATTGCGCTGCCTCCTTCGCGCGTTCCCATTGGGCGGCAAAGCGTTTCTCCTGAAACCAGTTTTGCCAGCCGAGTTTCACTGGATATTGCCAGCATATTTGCGGCCGACAATGTCCATATGGTCGCGGATCACGCGAAACGCGTCCTTTAGATGCTCTCGTTCAAACCGGGATAGCAGCGCGGGGGAGAGATTGTTGGTTGGCGCTGCGCCTTGTCTGATCTGCTCCGATTGATGGCGAAACCGGACGCTGCGGATAAACTCGAAAGAGTCGACTATATCCAACACCGCTTCTTCGCTCAGTTCGTCAAGTTCGGCTGCTTTCTTCAAGCGCTCTTGGCTGTTCACTTCACTCAGTCCCAGTGCCAGCGCATAAACCCGGGCAATATCGACAACCGGCGCAATGGCCTGATGTTTCAGATCGAGCACATCGCCCTCTTTCTCGTCATGTTGCAGCAGGAAATTGCGAAAAAAGCCAAGTGGAACCTTGGTATGGGCTGCCGCTCTTGCAATAAATGACAGGAAAATACTGTTGGCACTGCTCCACGCGAAAATCTGTTTCCGCAAACTTTCAACCAGCGCTTCCTCACCTGCCACACATCGCATGTCGAAGAAGATGGTGGTGTTGAGGACGTTTTCCGGATCAGGCCTGTCAATCCAGTTACGGTAATGCTCTTTCCAAGCTTCCAAGGGCTGTCGCCATTTGTTGTTGGTAGCCATGATATCGCCCGGGCAGTAGATGTATCCTGCGCTGTTCAGGCCATCGCACAGGAAGGTTGCGAGCCTCTCAAAATAAGCGCCATGCGCCTGTTCGTCATAGCCATCATCCAGAATGAAACCGTTGTCCTGATCCGATCCGCCAGCCTGCTCCTGTCTAGCAAGAGAACCAAATACAACCAGCGCATAGGGAACCGGCGGCGGGCCTAACTGCTGCTCCCCCAGTTTCAGCAATTGCCGATGGGTTGCTTCACCGATATTCGAGACGAACCTTGCGACATGATCGGCATCGACCCCGGACTCAATCAGATGCGCCAATACCGCATCCACGCGCCGGGCCGCTCTTGCAACCGCGGCGGCATCACCGGCAGCCTCGATCTCGGCGACTACCTGCAGGGCATTCATACCAAACCGGTTGAGCAGATCGCTGGAGCTGATCACACCGACAATTTTCTCGGTGTCGTTTACGATCGGCAGATGATGGATGTTATGCTGCGACATGATCAGCATGGCGGACAGCAGATCGTCTTCAAGCGACATCGTGATCGGGTCCTGCGTCATCACGCGGGACACCGGTTCATCAAGCGGTACATCCTTTCCCAGCACGCGGCGGCGCAAATCCTTGTCGGTGATGATCCCCAACAGCCGGCCCTGATCGGTCAGCGGCAGGGTGGAAACATCAGCACGCGCCATAAGCTTCGCGGCATCACTGATACTGTCATCCGGACTGGCCGTAACCACCTCATTCCGGCGCATAAGGCTGCCCAGCTTGACGGCGATCATCGCGGCTTCGCCATGCCCCGCTTCAGATCGCCGCAGGCCTTCAACAGCGAGGCGCAAGCGTTCGGCCTCATCTTTGGCAAAAAAGCCTCTCAGCATTTCATGGCTATCTAGCAATGCCAGGAAATCCGGCTTTGGAAGCTGATAGATCAGACTGTCTTCATGCGCGATGACCTGATTGCGCGTACGTTCGTGGTGGAGCAGCGAGGGATAGCCAAAAACACCGCCCTCTCCCAGCCGGTGGTTCAGTTCCGTGCCGCCCAACCGCAATTCCACCGCTCCGGACCGGACGATGCCGAGCGCGTGATTTTCCTTGCCGGCATCAATAATCATTGTCTCTCGCGGGAAATACCGAACCTCGATTTTCCGCGCGAGTGCGCTGACAACATCCGCCGAAAGCGCATCAAACGGCGCATGCCGTCTTAAAAACAAGATGACTTCATCAATTTCCAGAGCAAACTCCTCACCCTATATTGCATGTGGTGACCCGAATTTTCCATTAGCTAAAGGTATGAGGTGAACTGGGTGTTCTTCGACAATAGAAAGGTTGCTCGAACCCAGATTAGCTTAGCAAATTATATTCGCCGGCCTCAAAAGCCTCTGCCAGTTTGAATTTTTGAATCTTTCCAGAGCCCGTCAACGGCCAATCTGATATACTTATCCAAAAAGCTGGCGTTTTCTGAGGCGACAGTCTTTCGCGAATAAATGCCTTCAGATCATCAGCATGCAGTTTCTGACCTGAGTTGCTGCGAAAGAAGCATGCGACCTGCTCACCCCATTTTTCATCAGGAATGCCGACCACTGCAACTTCATCAATCGCATCATGTTCCAGCATCGCATTTTCAATCTCAGCAGGAAACAGATTCTCACCACCACGAATGATCATCTCTTTGACGCGCCCGGTAATCTTTACATAACCACGCGCATCCATGCGCCCAAGATCGCCAGTGTGCAGCCAACCCTCACTGTCAATCGCTGCTGCGGTTGCCTCCGGATTGTCATTGTAGCCCAACATAACACTGTAAGCGCGTGCGCAAATCTCGCCCTGTTCACCAATTGGCAGAACTTTATTGGACTGAGGGTCACGAATGGAAATTTCTGTATGCGCAGCCGGTTGCCCAATCGTTTCGGTCAAGTCCTCGTGTGAGTCTTCATACCAAGCCTGAGTCAAAACCGGTGAGGTTTCGGTTTGACCATAGACAATCTGGATCGGCGCACCGAATACGTCCTGAGCATCACGGCAGAGCTGCGGTGCAACCATCGCACCGCCTGACATGATGCGCTGCGTTGATGAAACATCCTGCCCCGAACGCCGTATTTCATCGATTAGCGCCACCAACATCGTCGGCACGCCAAGAATGAACTTTGCACGTTCTTTCTCAATCACTTGCGCTATGACCGCCGGTTCAAACATCGGCGCGAGTAGCATTGTACCACACCGGCCCAATCCTCCCAGAACAAGAATTGCACATCCGGTTGTATGAAAAAGTGGCATCATATGGATGAAGCTATCACCTTGCTCCATCCCGCCTCGAGTCATGGTATCGATACCGTTGCGAACAAGACCGTTGTGATGCAGCACAGCACCTTTCGGGAAGCCTGTTGTACCGGATGTATATTGGAGTTGCACAGGATCGTCTGGTTTCGGATCGCGAAGAGCACCGCTCTCTTCACCTGCATAAAGCGCTTCATGATCGTTCAGCAAGATACGATGCTTTATGGCTGGTATTTCATCGCAGACCGCATCTGCAATTTCCTGCATCGGATTACCACGAAAGTCAGCGACATAGTAAATTGCCTCAGAGCGCGATTGTTCGAGGACATATTTCAGTTCACGCTTCTGGTAAGCCGGATTAACTGTCACCAGTGTCACACCTGCCAGACCGCATGCCAACTCCAAAAGCACCCATTCCGGAACATTGTTGGCATAAACCGCAACCCTTGATCCCTCCGCATGACGACTGGCCAAAGCGCGGCCAAGCCGCTCGGCATCAACTAGCAACTGCGAATAAGTCCAAGAACGGTCAACTGAGCCGTCATAAGTGAGTTCTTTTAAAGCAATCTGTTCAGGTGCACGCTCGACTGACCGGCGTAACATATCGCCGATAGTCATCGGCGCTGGCTCTGGCCCGCCCTGCGCTGAAAAATAAGATTCTGTAAGCGCAACTTGATACATCTACCATCTCCCTGAACAGGTTTCAGGCTAACTGCTGTCCGTAGACATGTCTAGCATGTGATGGGCGCGGTTTGTGAGATGGAGCGGGTGAAGGGAATCGAACCCTCGTCGTAAGCTTGGAAGGCTTCTGCTCTACCATTGAGCTACACCCGCCTATTTCCAAGCGGCGCTATTGCCACTGCTTTTGCGGCGCGTCAATCAGGAAACGGTGCTCGATAGCTTTGTTTTCGCATCTTGGGCGGCAAACCATTCTGCAACTGCGCTTTTCTCTTCGTCAGTCATATGTAATCCCAACTTAGAACGGCGCCACAACACGTCTTCAGCCGTTGTTGCAAATTCGTAGGCAACCAACCATCGAAGTTCAATCTCATATAGGCCAGCGCCGAAAAACTGGCCCAAAGCAGCCACGTCATCGGCTTTACCCAGCATTTCCGCAACGTCAGTGCCATAGGCGCGCACCAATCGATTGATCACAGCATTATCGAGAAAAGCCCAACGCTGAGAATATTGCGATACCAGATCATCAAAGCCATCGGGAGAGAAGTTTCCACCAGGTAAGGCAGCGTCTTTGGTCCAGTCTTCCGTCTCGACTTGCAACGCACCTTTTAACGTCTTCATCGCCTGCCGCGCCAACACGCGATAAGTTGTAATTTTTCCACCAAAAACCGAAAGAACCGGTGCACCGCCTTGATCATTATAATCGAACACATAGTCGCGCGTCACAGTGGATGCGGATTGGCTCTTATCGTCAAATAATGGGCGCACCCCGGAATAAGTCCATTGGACATCGTCGCGCATAACGGGCTCTGCAAAATATTCACTTGCCGCCGCACAAAGATAATCAATTTCGCTATCACTAATCTTTGCTGGACCTTCATCATAGCTCCACGGCTGATCTGTCGTTCCGATCAATGTATGATCGCCCTCATAAGGTATAGCGAAGATGATACGGCCATCCTTGTTTTGGAAAATATAGCTATGATCACCTTCGAATTTTCGAGCGATGACTATATGACTGCCCTTAACAAGACGCAGCTTGGCCGCATTGCTGCTCTGATCGTACAGCGCCGTGACCGGATCGACCCAAGGGCCTGCAGCATTGATTAGTATTTTTGCTTGTTCTTCAGCTTCGCCATCTTGTCCGTTCAACTGTAGCGTCCAACTGTCCGCGCTCCGTCTAATTCCAACACATTCCGTTTTTACACGAATATCTGCACCACGCTCTTTCGCATCCCGTGCCGTAAGGGAAACCAGCCGCGCATCTTCAACCCAACAATCAGAATAAGCGAACCCCTTTTTCAATCGCTTTTGTAGAGGTTTCCCTCGAAAATCTCTCAGCAGATTAAGGCTCTTTGTTCCCGGCAACAATGACCGCGATCCCAAATGGTCATAGAGAAACAGACCAAGGCGCAGGAACCAGGCAGGCCGCATACCTTGATCCACCGGCAACACAAAACGCATCGGCCAGATGATGTGTGGTGCGTTGCGGAGTAGCACTTCGCGTTCTTGCAGCGCCTTGCGTACAAGACTGAACTCATAATGCTCCAGATAGCGCAAGCCGCCATGGACTAACTTCGTGCTTGCGGAGGAGGTATGTGCCGCAAGATCATCACGCTCAACAAGCAGAACTTTCAACCCCCTGCCCGCAGCATCCCTTGCGATTCCAACGCCATTTATGCCGCCGCCAATAATTGCCAAATCATACATAGGCAGCCTCATAGAGATTCTAGCCAGATGTTCAATGTTGCAGTGCAATATCAACCAAATCAAATCTTCGTGGCCGTGCTCAAGCCTTGCTTTTACTTGCGTTTTGAGGGCGATAATTTAGCGTGCCGACAAAATGACAGGAGCGGGTTGCAATGGCTGCACAACAAATATTGGTGATTGATGAGGGTACGACGTCGACGCGTGCTATGCTGTTTGGAGCAGACGGAAAGCTTCACGGATCCCAGCAAGAGGAGTTGCAGCAATATTATCCTGCGCCTGGACTAGTGGAACATAATGCTGCTGAAATCTGGGACAAGACACTACGCTGTTGCAAAAAAATGATTGAGCAAGCCGGTGGCGCAGAAAAAATTGCGGCCATAGGTATCACCAATCAGCGCGAAACTATTGTCGCTTGGGACAAACGCACTGGTGAACCGTTGGGCAAGGCCATAGTTTGGCAGGACCGGCGAACAGCAAGTATATGCGACGAGTTAAAAGCCAAGGGTTTCGAACCCATGGTTCAGGCTAAGACCGGGTTGCTCCTTGATCCATATTTCTCAGGTAGCAAAATCAGTTGGATGCTCAAAAACTGGCCCGAAATCTCTACTGCTGGCGACAATCTGGCTTTTGGTACGATAGAGTCATACCTGATCTACCGTCTTACCGGCGACCATCATATCACTGATGCCAGCAATGCCAGTCGTACTATGTTAATGGCATTGGATGGTGACGATTGGGATGATGAATTGCTTGGATTATTTGGTATTCCCAAAAAAGCACTACCAAAAATTGTAGACTGTGCTGGCGATTTGGGTCGAACATCGGTCGAACTATTTGGCACACCCATAGCAATATCGGGATCTGCTGGTGATCAGCAAGCTGCGACCATTGGACAAGCCTGCCTTGAAGTTGGCCAAACCAAGGCAACTTTTGGTACAGGAGCGTTCATTCTTACTAACAGTGGCGAGACTCCACCAAAATCAGAAAATCGTCTTCTTTCCACGGTGCTTTTTCAACTGAACGGGAAACGTATTTATGCGCTGGAAGGCTCGGTTTTTGTGGCTGGCAGCCTTATGCAATGGCTGCGTGATGATATCGGCATGCTGAAGTTCGCAGGCGAAAGTGAGGACCTGGCGCGATCCGTTGACGAGACCAGTGGCGTCTACCTTGTCCCTGCCCTCTCTGGTTTGGGGGCACCTCATTGGCAAGCTGATGCCAAAGCGACAATTTCTGGACTCAGCTTCTCATCTACAAAGGCTCATATTGTACGAGCTGCTTTGGAGGCGATGGCCTATCAATGCCATGACCTCAAAACGGCATTTTCAGCAGACGGCACGGATTGGCAAAGCCTACGAATTGACGGTGGTATGGTGGCTAATGACTGGCTTGTGCAGGACTTGGCCGATATTTTGGATATTACTGTCGAGCGCCCAGAGTTTTTTGAGACAACCGCCTTAGGGACCGCGATGCTCGCATCGGTGGGGTGTGGAATATATGCATCACTTGAGGAGGCCTCAAGTATGATATCCGGACTAGAAGAACATCAGCCAAACATCGAATCTTCAAGGCGTGAAGCGCGGTTGGCGGGATGGCAGAAAGCCGTCCAAAGCGTGCTGTCAAATTGACATATATAGATTATTTGTCGCTGCTATCATTGATCCATTCATCAATCAGCGCATCAAGATAACTTTACAGCTATGTAAACTTTTTTATCAGCATTCCCAACAAATTGGATTACTGCTCATCACCGGACAATAGACTTTGCCCGAAAGATTATTATAAGATGTTGCAATTGTCTTCTCAGGGGTGGGAAATTAACAATGGTGGAGTTTAGAGTTGGCTTAGGCCGATTTGGACAAATTGCATTACTTGTGGTGATCGTCGCAGCCGCCTGGGCCGCGCTTTGGTATTTCGCTTCAAATATGGGTGGATCGCCAGATACAAGTCAAATTAGGACAAACTCCTCGGATACAGTCTCTGGCAAACTGACCAGTCCGCCACAGCAAGAATAGCGCAATTAAGTCGCCGCGGACTGCCCTCCACATCATCAACACTTCAGTTCAACCCGGAATTGATCACAAAAAAAGACCCACCATTTGGCGGGTCTTCTTAAATTCTCGCTTTGCAAAACAGCTTAGGCTTCTTTTTTCTTTTTCTCTGCTTTCACGTCCGCCCAGATTGTCTTGTACGACAAGAAAGCCAAGATGGTTGCAATGAGCAGGAAGGCCAATACGGCCCAACCCGTTTGCTTTTGTTTGACCAGTGACGGCTCAGCAGTCCAGATCAGGAATGCGGAAACATCCTCAGCCATCTGTGAAACAGTCGCCTTTGTTCCATCTGAATATGTAACCTGATCGTCACCCGTAATTGGCGGTGCCATAGCAATATTTAGGTTAGCGAAATAGGCGTTGTAATGCAGGCCGGTTCCAGGGCGATTGGCTTCCGGCAACTCGGCTGGTGGATCGCTATATCCGGTCAGCAGCGAGTAAACATACGGAGCGCCGCCTACTCTTGCCTTGGTCATCAACGAAAGATCCGGCGGAATAGCATTGTTGTTAGCCGCTGCCGCAGCAACATCATTGGCAAATGGTTCCGGAAATTTATCAGCCGGAATCGAAGGACGTGTTGACGCTTCACCGGTATCGGGATCAATTGTCGGTGTTTCAATTACCCAGTTTGCAGCGATAGCCTTCACTTCGTCTTCGGTATAACCGAGTTCCGCCAGGTTACGAAAAGCAACCAAACGAATGCCATGACAGGCTGCACACACCTCTTTGTAAACCTGGAACCCGCGCTGAAGCTGCTGGTTATCGAATTTGCCGAATGGCCCATCGCTTGTGAAAGAGACCTTCTTCGGCTTTTCGTGGAATTGATATTCCACAGCCTTTACGGGCGGATTGCTGACATATTCCACCGCGCCGCGACCAAATGAATAGATCAGCATTCCCGCGAAGAACAAACCGATCAAAATACCAAAAAATCTTACCATTACCTCAGATCCCTGTTTCTTAGCTGGCTTGTTCGAGTGGTTTGCCGGTCACCGCTTCGGTGATCGAATTCGGCAACGGCTCCGGTTTTTCAATCCGGGAAAGCAGCGGCAATATGATCAGGAAGTGCGCAAAATAATAGGCACTGGCGAGTTGGCTCAACATCACATAAGGCTCTTCTGCCGGCGCACCGCCGCAAATGCCAAGTACGACAATGCAGGGAATAAGACCAAACCAGAAGAACTTCTTGAACCGGGGGCGGTAATCGCCCGACCGCACAGGTGACTTGTCCAACCATGGCAGGAAGAACCAGACCAAGATGGCAGAGAACATCGCCAGCACGCCGAGTAGTTTCGCCGGAACGAACAGGAAGTCGAAGGTAAAGGCCCGCAGAATCGCGTACCATGGCCAGAAATACCATTCCGGAACGATATGAGCCGGCGTTGAAAGCGGGTTGGCAGGAATGTAGTTATCCGCGTGACCCAATGCGTTCGGCATGAAAAACATCATTGCCGTAAAGAACATCAGCGCAAGGCCAAGAAACCAGCCATCCTTGGCGGTATAGAAAGGATGGAATGGAACCGTATCTTGCGGCCCTTTAACGTTGACGCCAGTTGGGTTGTTAGATCCCGGAATATGCAACGCCCAGATATGCATGATGATCACACCTGCGATCACAAATGGCAGCAGATAGTGAAGCGAGAAAAACCGGTTCAAGGCTGCGTTATCCGGCGCAAACCCGCCCAATAGCAGTTCCTGAATTGGTTTGCCGACCAGCGGTATCGCCTCAAACAGACCGGTAATCACTTTCGCGCCCCAGAAACTCATTTGGCCCCAAGGCAGAACATAGCCCATGAAAGCCGTCGCCATGGCGAGCAGATAGATAACCACACCGAGCAGCCAGATCATCTCACGCGGCGCTTTATAAGAGCCGTAGTAAAGGCCCCGGCCGATGTGGAGATATATGGCAATGAAGAAGAAGCTGGCACCGTTAGCGTGTGCATAGCGGATCATCCAGCCGCTATTGACGTCACGCATGATGTGCTCAACTGAGTCAAACGCAATGGCAGCATTGGCGGCATAGTGCATCGCCAAGATAATACCAGTAACGATCTGAACGACCAGGAACACCCCGGCGAGCGAGCCAAAGTTCCACATGTAGTTCAGGTTGCGCGGTGTCGGATAGCCAGCACCAAGGCTGTTATAGATCATTCTACCAATTGGTAGCCTGTCATCCATCCACTGACCGAATTCGGTAGCTGGTTTATATTGCTGTGCCCAAGGAAAACTCATTTTTCTTGCCCCTAGCCGATTTTCACGACGGTATCTGATAGGAAACTATATTCCGGTACTTCCAAATTGGTCGGTGCTGGCCCTTTGCGGGTGCGGCCTGCCGTATCATAGTGTGAACCATGGCAAGGGCAGAAATAGCCGTCATACTCTCCTTTGACTTCACCCTGTGCAGCACCAAGCGGAACGCAGCCCAAATGTGTGCAGACGCCAAGAGTTATGAGCCAATTTTCTTTGCCTTCTTGCGTCCGGTCAGCCAGCGTCTCTGGATCACGCAATCCAGAGAGATCCACCGCATTTGCAGCTTCGATCTCTGCCTCTGTCAGGTTGCGAATAAAAATGGGCTGCTTTCGCCAACTTGATTTAATCGCCTGTCCGGGCTCGATCGCTGAAATGTCAACTTCAATGGAAGATAGCGCCAACACGTCTGCACTGGGATTCATCTGATTCACCAGCGGGAAAACAGTCGCGACAACGCCAACACTGCCGAAGCTCACTGCTGCGACATTGATAAAGTCGCGGCGCCGCACGCCACCAATTTCAGGTTCTGATCCAGCCGAATCATTGGGTTCAACCGCAGTATCAACACTAGCCATGCAAACACGCCCTTACGTTTGTTATATTCCCTGTCTGCCAGATCGAGGCTGAACCCTCAATACGTTTCAATTGGCAGGTATTGGCGCGCCTGATAGCCGCGAAGACTATGGTTTGCCAACAGTCAATTTTTGATTGACCAAACATAATTATCAACCCCATGCTAAAACCCTTATGAGAGTAGCTCTTTACCAACCCGATATTGCGGGAAATTTGGGAACGATTTTAAGGACATGCGCCTGTCTCGACGTACCCGTTGATATCATTGAACCCTGCGGTTTTCCGTTCAGCGACCGTAGCCTGAAACGAGCTGGAATGGACTATTTTGACCATGTCGATTTTACGCGGCACACAGATTGGAATGCGTTTCTTGCTTTCGTCGATTCACAATCGGCTCGAATTATCTTGCTGACTAGCAAAACAGACGCTGCATATCATGAGTTCACATTTCAGCCTGACGATATATTGCTATTCGGGTCCGAAAGCGCGGGTGTTCCACTTGATGTCAATCAACGCGCCGATGAACGAATCACCATTAAAATGAAAAATGGCATGCGGTCATTGAACCTTGCCGTTTCTGCAGGCATGGCGCTCGGTGAAGCGCTAAAACAGACAGGACAGTTCTCCAAATGACAGCACAGCCCCCTATTCCAGACAATGACAAGCCACTGGATGACCAGCAATTGCAGGCCCAGACATGGTTTGCAAAACTTCGGAACGATATCTGCGCGGAGTTTGAAGCGATAGAAGCCGAAGCTGGCAGCGATGCGTGTTTTGAATATCTGCCATGGGATCGTAAAAATCCTGACGGTAGCCCTGGCGGCGGTGGCGTTCGCGGAGTGATCAAGGGCAAAGTTTTTGAAAAAGCCGGCGTCAATATCTCCACTGTTGATGGCACATTTAATGAAGAATTTGCGAAATCCATTCACGGTGCATCGGAAAATCCGCATTTCTTTGCAACCGGCATCAGTCTTGTGGCCCATATGGCGAACCCACACGTACCCGCTGTGCATATGAACACGCGATTTCTTTGCACGACCAAGCGCTGGTTCGGCGGCGGCGCGGATCTCAACCCACCTATTCCTTATCAAGAGGACACGGCGGACTTTCATAAGCGGATGAAACAGGCTTGCGATGTTCATGATCCTAACTATCATCCGAAATATAAAAAATGGGCAGATGACTATTTTTACATCCCTCATCGACAAGTGCATCGCGGTGTGGGCGGCATATTCTATGATCATTTGGAAATCGAATCCGATGATGATTTTTCCCGTCATTTCGCGTTTACGCAGGATGTCGGCCGCGCGTTTCTGGATATATTTCCAAAGCTTGTGCGGCGGCGGATGGGCCTACCCTGGACCGAGGATGAGAGAGAAAAACAGCTTGTCTGGCGAGGTCGCTATGCAGAATTCAATCTGGTCTATGATCGCGGGACAACCTTTGGCCTGAAAACGGGTGGTAATGTCGACGCGATTTTGATGAGTCTGCCGCCCCAAGCAAAATGGAGCTAACCTCCCTATGTCAACGATAGAAATACCGCCCGACAGCTTGGGAGTTATCGTCACTTATTTTGAAATGATGCAAAAGCCACCTGCCAAAGAAAAACAGTCCGACCTTGTTTTTCGTAGTTGGGACCACCCGGACCCAGCATCTTACAAAAGCCTGTTTCATAGGATAGGCGAAGAATGGTTATGGTTTGGCCGTTTGCTAATGTCGGACACCGAATTGAAGGCTATCCTTCATGATGAGGCAACCGAAATCATCAGTGTGCAGCATGGCGACAATATTGTCGGCTTTGCCGAGCTTGATTTCAGCGAATCGCAACAATGTGAAATTGTCTATTTCGGATTGGTGCCGGAAATGAATGGCAAAGGATATGGCAATGCATTGATGGCTGAAACGCTAAAGCGAGCGTGGAAAGATGACATCAACCGCGTCTGGTTACATACTTGTACCAACGATTCTCAACGGGCTACGGGCTTCTACAAACGTGAAGGATTTACCGCATATAAACGGGAAATCGACATACATCCCGATCCACGAATAACCGGCCACCTGTCAATGGATGCCGGACCTCACGTCCCGATTATCAAAGGACCTAATTGAAAACCTCGCCAACGTCTGAGCCCTGGCCAGTCAATTGCAAATATATTGATCCGATAATAACGGTAAATAAAATTTGCAGCGCTGAACCACCAAGGGCAGACACCACATTTTGAATCAATGGCCAGCCCGCTCCGGCAGTAGCAAGCCCGGTTATGACACCAATGAGCATCTGAACTACACCAACGGTAATGGCTCCAATAATCGCGATCATGAGAATCAGCAAAAGAATCGAAAAACCGTTATTTTTTGTCTGGTCCCAACTGCCCTTTAACGCTTCGAGTGGATTTGTTTCATTGTGATCTGCGATGATGATTGGCACCAAAATCAAGCGGCAAGCTATGTAAAGCCCTGGAATGACAAAGAGCAGCAAACCAGCAAATGTTGCCAAACCAGTGAGAATATTGGCGAGCAAAAAGATAATAAATAAGCGCAACGCCTTGCTCAAATTGTCTCCCACCGTTCCACCATGTGAAGGCGCGATAATAAAAAAGATCACGAAACCGCCAAAACTGATCAACAGATTAGATAGAATTATCGAAAGCGCATTTTCACCAAAAAATGCCGAATAGGCTGCGGTGATTGCGTTCAAGTCTTCGGTACCATCCAATGCGGGCTCACCCACAAATTGAGCCATTAACAACGTTGGTAGAAAGACAAAAACTCCGGCAATCGCAAGAATCGCCTCCTTGTGATCGCGCAATAATATCATCGCACCGTTCCAGCATTGCATATAGTTGAGCTTCATTGGCCTAACCTTCAGGTTTCAATTTCACTATTCTCACCCTTGCCACCAGCGCGCCAATTGTGCACGGAAATTTTATGACCAACCTGTCTGATATTGAATGGCGTGTCAGCAAAGACAAGATCGCTTATCCTGATGCTCTGGAACAAATGGAGAGCCGTAACGCGGCAATTCATTTGGGCGAAGCATCCGAGCTCATCTGGCTGCTGGAACATCCACCGCTATACACAGCTGGGACCAGTGCCGATTCTGCAGAGCTACTCAGTCAGGATTTTCCGGTTTATAAAACAGGTCGCGGTGGGCGCCATACCTATCACGGACCCGGCCAACGGGTGGGTTACATCATGCTCAACCTCAAGAAAAGGCAAGCAGATGTCCGGAATTTCGTCCATTCGTTAGAGGATTGGGTCATCAGAGCATTAGCCACATTTGGTGTCAACGCTAGAGCCGTTGAGGGCAGAGTCGGCATCTGGTGCGATACACCGCAAGGAGAGGAAGCAAAAATCGGCGCGATAGGAATTCGCATCCGCAAATGGGTAACCATGCATGGCTTTTCCGTAAATATCGATCCTGACCTCAGCCATTTTGACGGCATTATTCCCTGCGGTATCAGCGAATATCCTGTTACTAGTCTGAAACAGATGGGAATTGATGCATCACTGGACGATTTTGATGCAGCGTTGAAACAAACCGCATCCAAATTCTTAATGGCAATTGATAAACAAGCACGAAACGATAGTCTGGTGCTGGAAAAGGAACAGGAAAGACCATGAAAATTTTGATCAAATCCGCTTCGGTAACCGTCGCTATCCTATCCCTCGCTGCATGCTCTGATGATCCGGAGGTACCGGAAGCGGAAACCGTAACAGAAACTCGCATGGATGAAGTTGATGTTCTCGATGGAACCATCAGCGACGATATGGTGGATCTGGATGAAGAAAAAACCGGAGATGAGTCTGCAGAAGACGAAGGCTCTGAAGACGGGGATCAAGAAGAATCAGAGGACTCTGACGAATAGGTTTAAGCTAAGCCCAGTATTTTATGGGTTTGCAGCGAAAGACGCCATTTGGGATTGGCCTGAACAAAGGCAATGGCGGCAGCTAAGTTAGCATCACTAGCAGCCTGATCCCCTCGAGCATCCATAGGTTGCAACAGGTGGTTCCTGAAATCCCAATCCTGCATGGTTTTCCAGTCACTATTGCGCTGAGGCCAAACCAGTTTCAATTCATCACCGGAGCGCTGTACCGTTTCGCTTCCAGCTTTGGGGCTGATACAAATCCAATCTATAGACCGCGGAACAGCCAATGTGCCGTTGGATTCAATCGCGATTTCAAAACCAGCGTTATGCAGCGCATCGATCAAGGCATCATCAACCTGTAACATCGGCTCGCCGCCAGTAAGCACTACGAAACGACTGTCTTCGCCCCTGCCCCATTGCGCGATAACCGCTTCGGCAAAAGCTTTCGCATCTTGAAAACGCCCACCACCCTCACCGTCCATTCCGACAAAATCTGTGTCGCAAAATTGACAAACGGCGGTTGCCCGGTCTTTTTCGAGACCAGACCATAAGTTACATCCGGTAAAACGCGCAAACACCGCTCGACGCCCTGCCTGTACCCCTTCACCCTGTAAGGTCAGGAACATTTCCTTCACTGCATAGCTCATGGCGTAATCGCATAGCGGGTTGGATCCGCTATTCCGGCCTCTTCAAAACCCTTTTGACGCAGCCGACAGCTGTCACACAAACCGCAGTGTAAATTGCCTTCAGCTGGGTCATAACAGGACCAACTTAATGCTGGATCGATATCCAATCGTCGTGCTTCTTTGGCAATATCCGCCTTTGTCATATATTGCAGCGGCGTTTGAATGGTGAAACCACTGCCCTGATCCCCCGCCTTGGTGGCAAGATCAGCAAGCCTCTCAAACCCCTCAATAAATTCGGGGCGGCAATCGGGGTAACCAGAATAATCCAACGCGTTCACGCCGATAAAAATATCACGCGCGTCTCGTGCTTCGGCCAAACCAAGCGTCAGTGAGAGAAAAATCAGATTGCGGGCCGGTACGTAAGTAATCGGAATATCATCGCTGACACCTGATTTCGGAACATCGATATCATCGGTTAAAGCAGATCCACCAAATCGGCTCAGATCGAGCGGTAGAATAATATGCTCACTTACGTTTAGCTTTGCGGCGATTTGGACTGCAGATTCTAGTTCGATCTTATGCCGTTGGTTATAATCGACTGTCAGAGCGACAATCTCATAACCCTGCTCACGCGCGATTGCGGCTGACACCATGGAGTCCAATCCACCTGAGAGGAGAACAACGGCCTTTTTCTGTTCTTGAGACATGCCCGTCCCGCTAATCCTGTTCGCCGCGACAATCAAGTTTAGTCGCAAGCATTGTGAAAAGAATAAAAATAGGGCCGCTACTTCATTGAAGCGCGGCCCAGTTAGGCTCTAGTTCAAGCCAAAAGGGAGGAAATCATGCCTCGGCATGATTTTGTTACACTAACCGAGATATGGTAAATATTTCGTTAACCAAGCTCGCGTGTCGAAACATCACCCAAGATTCTTCACATTCAGCAAGAGCCAGTGCGACGGCCTTCGACGCTGAACGAAAACGGTGCATTGTTCTCGATACCCTGGGACTGGATCTGCACCAAACTGCTGGATTCACGTTTGATAGTCGTCACACCGTGATCGGAACTGCCACATTTATAGCTTACCCGAACACTATTTGGTGTATCTTGGATAACATAACGCGAGCAGTTCGTTTGACTGTGCTGAATTTGCAGTAATATTCCGGGATCACCCAGGCAGACCTTTTTGCCGGGTTTCGTGGAACCGCGTGCCTTCAAAGTCCACTGTCCCTTTTGCAAACCCTCCAGAAGTGCAAGTTCAGGCGCTTGGGCAGGAGCTGAAACAGAAAATGCCAATAATCCGGCAACTGATGTGCTGATAGCCTTTATCAGTGTGATGCCTTTCATTCCCTGATCCTTTTTGCCGATGATAAACGGAGAATCCGCTTAGTTTTTGTACCTAGTGAAAGATTATGGCCAATATCGTGCCCAATTGCGGCGATTGATTGTATGTTTCCGACAATATTCAGCAAAATTTGAACTATTGTCCAAAATTCTCAATTATTTAGACTAGCGCTCGAAATCGTGAATTTTTTGCTGCAAAAGGCACAATCAATAGAGATTGTTCCATCCTCGTCGACCATATCCTCCTTATCTTGTTTCGGAAATCGCGCTATCACGTCCCGGATATGATCTTCATTACAACGGCAACCCTTAACGAGCGGTTTACCGCTCAAAACCCTCACTTCGTCGCTCTCGCTGAACAAACGCCAGAGTAAATCTTCCAACGGCAATGTGGCGTCAATCAACTCTTCTGCCTGAACACTGCTGCTCATTACTTCAACATGCTCCCATTCAGGGTGATTCATGCGGACATGCAGCCGTTCTTTGCCATCCTCACCGTCTGGGAGATGTTGTACCAACAGACCGCCTGCTATAGTTCGATCACCATCCGTTGTCATCGCCACGCGAATTACTGTCGGTATTTGCTCAGATTGCATAAAGTAATTTTGCACCGCGTCCGATAGGCTGGAGCCTTCAAGCGGTACGATCCCTTGAGAACGTCCACGCGGTTCCGGATGATCAAAAGTTATCGCCAAATAGCCCTTACCGAACAAAGCCATCAGACTCGGGTCGAGCGCCTGATTTATAAAGCGCTCTGTGTCAAACTGAACATAGCCGCGTACGTCGCCATCTTTGTAGTCGCAAGCGAGCAAGCTCACGACTCCGTTTTCTGTCTGCGCCTGCAAAGTCAGCTGTGCATCTTCCTCCTTTAAAAGAGCCCCTAAAAGCGACGTCAAGCACACAGCCTCAACCAGCAATGACTTAATCTGTGCCGGATAATTATGGGCCGATAAGATGTTGTCCAGTAGCGGCCCCAACCGCACCGCTCTTCCCCGGCAATGCTTTGCGGGGATTGAGAAAGACAGATTTTTGTCCATCATCGTCGGAGAAACAGGGCTTTCTGGCATCAAATTTGACCAAAGGCCCAACGCAAGACAGATTTCTGCGCGTGAATACGATTTTCTGCTTCATCCCAAACCAGCGACTGAGGACCATCAATCACCGAAGGCATTACTTCTTCGCCGCGATGAGCAGGAAGACAATGCAAGAAAACAGCGTCTGATTTGGCTTGGTCCATGATCACATCATTAACTTGAAACGGCATCATCGCTTCCATCTTCGCATCGGCATGTGCCTGACCCATCGACACCCACGTGTCTGCGACAATTACGTCAGCGCCAGCGGCTGCTTCCAGCGCATCACGATATAAGGTGACATTTGCGCCTGCCGCTTTCGCCGCTGTTATAAAACTGGTGTCCGGATCATAACCTTCCGGGCAACCGATCCGCACATTGAACTTCATCAAGCCCGCCGCTTCGACAATGCTATTGAGGACATTGTTGCCATCACCCAGCCAAGCGAGTTCCAATCCAGGAAGAGCCTTGTCGTGCTCAATCAATGTCAACAGATCGGCAACAATCTGACATGGATGCGAAAGATCGGTCAGGCCATTGATTACCGGCACGCTGGCATTGGCCGCCAGTTCTTCAATCTTGGCATGATCATCGGTGCGGATCATGATGGCATCACACATGCGTGACAGCACCTTGGCGGTGTCAGCCACAGTCTCACCGCGTCCGAGTTGCATGGAGCCGCTGTCCATCACGATGCTGGTTCCGCCCAATTGCCGGATCGCGATATCGAATGACACGCGGGTTCTGGTGCTGCTTTTTTCGAAGATCATAGCCAAGACATGATCGGCAAGTGGTGCGTCTGCATCTGCTTTACCTTTCGGCCAGCTTTTGCGTGCATCCTTACGGTCAATCGCGTCATTGATCATCGCGGCGATGGAATCGCCACCGGCGTCGCTCAAATTAAGGAAATGCCGTGTCATGATTCCGGCACCTGATAATCCGCTGCACCAGCAGATAGTTTCTCGATGAATGTCGCGATATGGCTTTCATCAATATTGAGTGGGGGGAGAATTCGCAACGTGTTGTCTCCTGCTGCCACGGTAAGCAAACCATGATTATCGCGCAGATGCGCAACAAAAGAACGAGTTTCTTGGGTCATGGTAATTCCGAGCATCAGGCCATGCCCCCTTACGCCCGTGAATAGTGCTGGATAATTTCCGATAAACTGTTCGATTGACGCGCGGAGCTTTCCGCCAATGTCTCTCACATGCTCGAGAAACTCATCATTCGCGACAACGTCCCAGACCGCATTACCTGCGGCCATCGCCAGCGGGTTCCCGCCATAAGTCGAACCATGGGTGCCAGGGACCATCCCGCGAGTAGCCTCTTCCGTTGCAAGACAGGCACCGAAAGGAAAACCGCCGCCGATACCTTTGGCGCTGGCCATGATGTCGGGCCTAATATCGTAAAGCTCATGGGCGTATAGCGCCCCTGTCCTGGCAACCCCGCACTGCACTTCATCGAGAATCAACAATATGCCGTGCTTGTCCGCCAAAGCGCGAAGGCCTTTCATGAACGCTTCAGAAGCGGGGCGGATACCGCCTTCGCCCTGGATCGGTTCTACCAGGAAAGCTGCTGTCTTCGGGCCTATAGCCGCTTCGGCTCCTTCCAGATCATCAAAGTCCACATATTTGAAGCCGGCAAGAAGGGGAGAAAAACCATGATGCATCTTCTCTTGATTCGATGCAGAGATGGTCGCCATTGTCCGCCCGTGAAAAGCATTTTTGAAGGTAATGATCTCAAACCGATCACTATCTTGCGATTGGTGATATACCCGAGCAGTTTTGATTGCACATTCCACAGCCTCTGCCCCGCTATTGGTAAAGAACACTGTATCGGCAAAAGTTGTATCGACCAATCTTTGGGCCAGTTTTTCACCTTGAGGGCTGCCATAGAGATTGGACACATGCATCAGTGTCGCTGCTTGTTCCTGTATCGCTTTTGTCAGATGCGGATGACCGTGCCCCAAAAGGTTCACAGCAATACCAGTGGCAAAATCAAGTGCACGACTGCCATCTTCGGAAATCAGCCAAGCGCCCTCACCTCGGACAGGACGAAAACCACACCGGGGATAAACGGGCATAAGCGGTGTAATAGTCATGACTAGAATCCTTTTATGATAAAACAGAAAAGGCGACCCGATTGGCCGCCTCTTTCAAGCAGTGGTGCTTATATGCATGAACTCGATAACGGTCAATCATTGCAGAATGACAGGACAGCTATTCAAGCGACTTCCGTTTAATCGATTCAGGCAATCAAACAGAATGTTTTAATTGATTTAGCTGGCTGCCGATTCTGTATTATAACAGTCATCAGTTGCAGTTATGCATGACCCCACAAACCAAAAGGAGAGACTTAAATGGATATGAAAACACCCGGAGCCAAAATCGAAGGTTGCCCTATGGGCTTTGATGGCGGGGTGCGTGAGCTACTCGGTCGACAAAATCGTGACTGGTGGCCCAATCAAATACCCGTCGATATCCTGACCCAAGGTGGCACCTCCCCCGACCCGATGGGCAAAGACTTCAACTATGCCGAAGCATTCAAATCTATCGATTATGATGGTTTGAAAAAAGATCTGACCGCGCTGATGACCGATAGCCAGCCTTGGTGGCCAGCAGACTATGGTCACTATGGTCCCTTCTTCATTCGTATGGCATGGCATGCCGCTGGTACGTATCGGACCGCTGACGGTCGGGGCGGTGCAGGTGAAGGTCAGCAACGGTTCGCGCCGCTCAACTCCTGGCCTGATAACGGCAATCTGGACAAAGCGCGTCGCTTGCTCTGGCCGGTCAAACAGAAATATGGCGAGAAGATCAGCTGGGCTGACTTGTTCATCCTCGCTGGCAATGTGGCTATCGAATCCATGGGCGGCCCAGTCTTCGGATTTGGCGGCGGCCGTGCCGACACATTCGAACCTCAGCGCGATATTTACTGGGGCAACGAAGACAAGATGGTCAATGAAGGCGTGCAAACGCGCATTGATCCCGATCAGGACCTGCTTCTGGAAAATCCGCTTGCGGCGATTCAGATGGGACTCATCTATGTGAACCCAGAAGGCCCCGGCGGAAATCCCGATCCTGCGCTGTCCGCTCGCGATATGCGTGAAACTTTTGCCCGTATGGCCATGAATGACGAAGAAACCGTCGCATTGACCGCCGGCGGTCACGCGTTCGGTAAAGCGCATGGCGCTGGTGATGCAGGCCTCGTTGGTGTTGAACCAGAAGGCGGCGATATCACGGCTCAGGGCTTTGGCTGGCTCAGCACTCATGGAAGTGGCGTAGGTGGAGACGCCATCACGTCCGGTCTGGAAGGTAGCTGGTCCTCCACCCCAACCCAGTGGAATGGCAACTATTTCCGTTTGCTGCTCGACTATGAATATGAGCTGGTGAAGAGCCCGGCTGGTGCGCAGCAATGGCAGCCAATCGACCAGAAGGAAGAAGACATGGCACCCCACGCCGCTGATCCTTCCAAGAAGGTTCCAACCATGATGACCACTGCCGACATGGCGCTGAAAGTGGATCCAGAATATCGCAAGGTTTCAGAACGTTTCCGCAATGATCAGGCGGCATTGGATGATGCCTTTGCACGCGCTTGGTTCAAACTGTGCCACCGCGACATGGGTCCAAAAGTACGTTATCACGGTCCGGAAGTCCCTGCTGAAGATTTGATCTGGCAGGACCCCATTCCAGCTGGCCAGAACATCAGCGACAGCGATGTTGCGGGTTTGAAATCGGCCATATTGGACAGCGGCTTGACGGTCAGCGAATTGGTTAAAGCGGCCTGGGCTTCAGCATCCACCTATCGCGGCTCGGACCATCGTGGTGGCGCCAACGGTGCCCGCGTTCGTCTGGCTCCGCAAAAAGACTGGGCAGCGAATGATCCGGCTGAACTTGGCAAGGTTATTTCCAAACTGGAAGAGATCAAAGGCGATAGCAATGTCAGCATTGCCGATCTGATCGTTCTGGGCGGAACCGCTGCAGTTGAGAAAGCAGCGAAAGATGCTGGCTTCAAAGTCGACGTGCCATTCGCAAGCGGACGTGGCGATGCCACAGACGAGATGACAGATGCTGACAGCTTTGACCCACTTGAGCCCAAAGCAGATGCATTCCGTAACTATCTCTCCGCCAAACATAGCGTACCGACAGAAGAGTTGATGCTGGACCGTGCGTCACTGTTGAACCTCAGTGCGCCGGAAATGACCGTATTGGTCGGCGGCTTGCGGGCGCTTGGTGCCAATAGCGGCAACAGCACGCATGGTGTATTGACGGATCGCCCTGGTCAACTGACCAACGACTTTTTCGTCAACATGCTCGACATGAACACCGTTTGGGAAGCTGTGGATGGCAGCGATGAAGAAGAGTTTGTCGGCAAGGATCGGAGCAGCGGTGAACAACGCTGGACCGGGACACGCGCTGATCTTGTCTTCGGATCCAACTCCCAGTTGCGCGCGCTTGCCGAAGTGTATGCAGAAAGCGGCCATGAAGAGAAGTTCGTTCAAGACTTCGTCGCGGCCTGGACCAAGGTCATGAACGCCGATCGGTTTGATCTCGCGTAAGCAGATCTAGAATCTAAGAAAAAAAGACGGCTCGCTGGGAAACCAGCGGGCCGTTTTGCTATCAAAGCTTGGCTTTTGAAGCTTCCCAATTCTGTCCGTCAAATTTCGTGATGTTCGGTTCCAATTCATGCCCCACATTCAGGCAGTTATAATTGACGCTATAGCTTTCAGGGTGGGAACGTGGCTGATAGAAGCTCTTAACCCCGCAATGGCTGCAGAATAAGTGATCGGCCTGACCGCTGCCAAATTTATAGCTGGCCAGATCGTCCTTGCCCTTCAGCAAATTGAATCGATCATGCGGAATGAACAGGTGCAGGTAACCAGTGCGCGCGCATATCGAGCAATTGCAATCCAGCATCTCCGGCTCCGGATCCGCCAGAGCAGTGAAGCGAACCGCACCGCAATGACATCCACCCTCGACTTCGATCATGGCCGTACCTCGGTGGAGTGAATATCAATCCGGTTTTCCAACGTCCGGTGAACTGGGCATTTATCGGCAATTTCTAGCAACTTCTGGCGCTGCTCGTCCGATAAATTCCCTGTAATGGTTATGGCACGGTCAATCACATCGATCCGGTTGTCATCATTGCTACAGGTACTGCAGTCTTCGACATGTTCACGACTGTGCTCCAGTTCAATATGTACGCCTTCGAGCGGAATGCCTTTCCGGTCAGCATACATTTTCATCGTCATGGAGGTGCAGGTCCCCAAGGCAGCGAGCAGCAGGTCATAGGGGGATGGTCCGCTATCCTCTCCACCAAAGGAAACGGGCTCGTCCGCAGGAAAAACATGTTTGCCCACACGGACCGTTTGCTGAAACTTACCGCTCGCCGTTTCGACGGAAACAAGGGATGGATTGGTCGCCATTTTTTACTCCACAGTTACCGATTTCGCAAGATTGCGAGGTTGATCAACATCTGTACCCTTTGCCACTGCCACGTGATAGGCAAGTAACTGCACGGGTACGGCATAAACCAGCGGGGCGATAAGCGGATGAACCTTCGGCATTTCAATGGTCGCCATACACCCCTCGCCCGCTTCAGCCAAACCGGCTGCATCGGAAATCAGCACCACCTTGCCGCCACGCGCCATCACTTCCTGCATATTGCTGACCGTTTTTTCAAAAAGTGGCCCGGATGGCGCCAGCACGATGACCGGCACGGCTTCATCAATCAGCGCAATGGGGCCATGTTTCATTTCACCTGATGCATAGCCTTCGGCATGGATATAGCTTATTTCCTTGAGCTTCAGCGCCCCCTCCAAGGCCAGCGGATAATCCGGGCCGCGCCCCAGATAGAGCACGTCTCGTGCCGGCGCGATAAGATGGGCCATATCGGATATGTCTTCATCATGGGCCAGCGCTGCGTTCAGTGCAGCTGGTGCTTCGGTCAGATGCTCGACGACTTCATGCTCTTCGTCACGGGACATTTTGCCCTTCACCACAGCGAGATGCGCAGCAAGCGCAGCCAGCACGGCCAATTGGCAGGAAAACGCCTTGGTCGACGCCACACCGATTTCCGGGCCAGCATGGGTTGGCAGCAGCAGATCTGCCTCGCGTGCCATGGAACTGGTCGGAACATTGACCACCACTGCGATCTTCTGGCCCTGCTCCTTGCTATGGCGCAAAGCGGCAAGCGTATCCGCCGTCTCACCCGACTGCGAGATAAACAGCGCTAGACCACCCGGCTCGAGCACAGGATCGCGGTAACGAAATTCTGATGCCACATCCAGATCCACCGGCACCCGCGCAAAGGTTTCGAACCAATATTTAGCCACCATCCCGGCATAATAGCTGGTGCCGCAAGCGACGATGGTGATCCGCTTGATATCCTTGAGATCAAAATCCATCTGCGGCAGTGCGACTTGCTGCTCGAGTGGCCGGATGTAGCTTTGCAGGGTCTGCGCCACCACCGTCGGCTGCTCGAAAATCTCTTTCTGCATATAGTGGCGATATTGCCCCTTCTCGATGGTTGCCGCCGACACACCAGAGGTTGTCACTTCGCGTTCAACCGGATTGTTGGCGCTGTCGAAAATCTGCGCGCCGTCGCGGTCAATCACAACCCAGTCGCCTTCTTCCAGATAAGCGATTTTCTGCGTCAGCGGGGCCAAAGCCAGCGCATCTGACCCGAGATAGGTTTCACCTTCGCCATAACCGACCACCAAAGGCGATCCGAGCCGCGCGCCGATCAGCAGATCAGGATTGGACTTGAATGCAATGGCCAGCGCAAAGGCACCGCGCAGCTGCGGCAATACCGTCTGCACCGCCTCCTGCGGAGATTTGCCGGCCTCGACCTGCTCACTGACGAGATGCGCCACGACTTCAGTATCAGTTTCGCTTTCAAAGCTGCGACCCCGCGCCGACAATTCTTCGCGCAGCGGCTTGAAATTCTCGATAATGCCATTGTGAACCAGCGCCACCTCGCTGGTCGCATGCGGATGGGCATTGCTCGTCGTCGGTGCACCATGGGTGGCCCAGCGGGTATGGGCAATGCCGATCATTCCCGGCGCATCTTCCTCTTTCAGTACCTCGACGAGATTGACGAGCTTGCCCTCGGCGCGGCGGCGGATCAGCTGGCCATCATGAACCGTGCAGACGCCGGCACTATCATAGCCGCGATATTCCATCCGCTTGAGACCATCGACGAGGCGATCAGAGACCGCATCCTTGCCAACAATTCCGATAATTCCGCACATAGTCTGAGGCTTTCTTCTTAGAGAGTATAGGGAACGCGAATGCCTGGCATTTCCGCCGGAAAGTCACGTGTGTTTCGGGTGATCAAGATGCGCCCGGTGAGCTGGGCAGAGGCTAGAATGACGGCATCCATCGCTTTCAGCCGTCGCCGGTCACTGCGTAGCAGAGCCGCGCGCCGACCAATTTCTTCATTCACCTCAATGATGTTGAAAAAGGAGAGAAAAGCCTCCGCCCGATCACCGTCGTCCGGCAGCGCCTTGGTCAGCACTTCAACCCAGGTCAGGCGGCTGATATAGCGACGGTCATAACGCTGCAGCTCGACATTCGCGCGGCCGACATCGTTAAGCGCATCAAACAGGATATTGCTGTCGAATACCGCTTCGTTCACGAGGCGTCTTTCTTACGATAGCGCTCTGCCTCACGGTCATCATCGGCGTCAAACAAGTCGGGAAATTCCTTGCGCACATCCCAATAGTCGGGATCCCAGGGTCGGGTCCAGGATGCTCGCTCGCGCCGCTGCCATGCCACCGGATCACCCACTTCCCGGCGATCGCGCCACATGCCGAAATATTTTTCAATCCCCTGCTTAGACGCATCCGCCCGAAAGGCCGCCACTGCATCACGCAGCAACTGCGCCCGCGACGTCCCCTGCGCCGCCGCCTGTGCGTCGAGCCATTGGACATCTTCTTCGGATAGATCGGCAAGTATGCGAGTCATGATATATTGATATCATATCATGATATCATGTCAAGTCGAACCCTGATTTACTAAACGAGAAAATTCCGCCACTGATTATCGCTTCGATAGATGGACAACTGACTTTCAGTCACCAATATCTCCGAAAACTCTGACTCTTCAAGGTCATCACCGCAGACGATCCAACCCTGCTTCATCTTACGTATTTCAAGTAGTCGGGATTTAGATGAATCTGACAAGGTGATAGACCCAAGTGCATTCTCGGCTCCCAAATCCAATCTCCCATCGCACCCGGATTCAATCCAATCTAACACAACCAACGTTGCACCACGTGTTGGGAGACAGCTTATCATTATGAACTGATTTGCTATTTCGCGTAGCAACTCTGCAAGCTCGATGGTCCACGGCATGTTGTTCCAGCGCTGGATTCCAGAGAAATTGTTCTCACCCATCGGGGAATCCTTCAACCATTGGTTGGCAGATCCAACGGTGAGATTGGCGTTGGCCATCAAATTGTAATCGATGTTGCAGGGGTCTAAACCAATCGACATATAATGCTGATAAAGTTTGATTGCGTCGTTTCGCAGACGGAAGCCAACCGCCGTAAATATTGCGTCCGTCGTTTTATTCACTTCCCAGCCTTCTTCTTAGCGCTCACCGCGTTAAACTGGTCTGCCCAGCCTTTTTTCGCCGTTTGCTCCGCCCGCACCAGCGCCAGATCGCCGGCATCCACATCCTTGGTTAGCGCTGCGCCAGCGCCCACTATTGCGCCATCGCCAATGGTCACGGGCGCGACCAGCGCGCTATTTGATCCAATGAAGGCGCCTTTACCGATCTTGGTTTTGTATTTGAAATAACCATCATAATTGCAGGTGATCGTGCCCGCGCCGATATTGGCGCCCTCGCCCACTTCAGCGTCGCCCAGATAGGCCAGATGATTGGCTTTGGCGCCTTTGCCCAGCACCGCCTTTTTCATCTCTACAAAATTGCCAATTTTTGAGCCTTCCTCGAGTACCGCGCCCGGTCGCAGTCTTGCGAACGGACCAACATTGGTATTCGCACCAATGGACGCGCCTTCAATGTGGCTATGGCCATAGATTCGCGCACCGCTGGCTACCGTGACGCCGGGTCCAAAAAAGACATTTGGTTCTACAATAACGTCTGAGGAGATGTCTGTATCATGCGAAAACCAGACGGTTTCTGGTGCAATCAGGCTGACACCGCCTGCCATCGCCTGCGCCCGCCGACGCTGCTGCCACTCCCCCTCGACTGCCGCCAGCTCCGCACGGCTGTTGACGCCCGCAACCTCGGCGGGATCATCCACTTCAATCACAGCACTGGCCTGCCCCGACAGCATCACGATATCCGGCAGATAATATTCGCCCGCGGCATTATCATTGCCGATCTGGTCGAGCAGGATGAACAGGTCGGTGGCCCGCGCCGCCATCAACCCGCTGTTGCACAGGTTGACTGCGCGCTCGGCTTCGTCGGCATCCTTATATTCGACCATTTTTTCGATCTCGCCCTGATCGCTGGCAATGATCCGGCCATAAGCGCCTGCATCATCGGGACGAAAACCGAGCACGACCGCGCGCGGATCCGTGCCGTCATTCAGCCGCGCAGTCATAGCCTGCATGGTCTCAGCACTGACCATCGGCACATCGCCGTAAAGGATCAGCACATCACCGGCAAAGCCCTTAAGCGCATCATGGGCCTGCGCCACCGCATGGCCGGTACCCAACTGATCTTCCTGCACGGCTATCGCGACATTGCGATCTTCAACACTCGCCTCGATCTGCTCGCGCCGCGCACCGACAACCACAACCGTGCGTTCCACACCGATAGAATCAACTGTATCGAGCAGATGATGGAGCATTGGCTTACCGGCAATCGGATGCAGGACCTTGTGTGTCTCCGATTTCATCCGCGTACCTTGTCCGGCGGCTAATATAATGGCTGCTAAAGGACGGTCACTCATACCAAAAACTCCGAATATCCTGTTCTAACGCTGAATTTTCGCCCCATGCCATGATGCGGTTGCTTATGCCAGCAAGATCGGTTCTATGCAGGGACTATGACAGAAATTTCTTTCGATATCATTGGCTTTGATCTGGATGGCACCTTGCTGGACACCAGCATGGAACTCGCCGCTTCCCTCAATCATGCGCTCGACAGTGCGAACCGACCGCAAGTGGACCAACAATCCATTCGCTCGCTTGTTGGCATGGGCGCGCGGCATATGCTGGAAATGGCGCTGGAGCAATCGGGTGGGAGCGACACGGAATTGGTCAAAAGCCTGATGCCGGTACTGATCGATCACTATGAAGCCAATCTGGGGCGGAATGCGCCTGCCTTTGCCGGACTGATCGATGCGATGGATGCATTGCAGGACAGGGATATAAAACTGGCGGTAGTGACGAACAAATTCGAAAGTCTGGCGGTGAAACTGTTGACCAACGTCGGCATGATAGATCGATTCATCACGGTCATTGGCGGCGATACCATGGGCAAAGGGCGCAGCAAGCCCAAGCGGGACCCGATTGATGAGATGATCCGGCGCTGTGGCGGGACGGTGGACCGAACGCCCGCAGCTTTTATCGGCGACAGTATCTTCGACATTAAAGCGGCCCAAAATGCAGGTATCGCCAATGTCGCAGTCAGTTTTGGTTTTTTGCATCAACCGGTCGAAGAACTCGGCGCCGACGCAATTATCGATCATTATGACGAGCTTGTTCCAACCTTAGCTACTTTACGGTAATAACCGTTATCCCTTGCGCCACTTGATCCATAAATGACGGGCCAGCATGAGCGGCGGCATGCGCAGCCAATGAGAACGGATGTAGAAAGCTTGCCGTGTAAACTTTCGGGTTTCCCGCCCCCAGCCATCTCTCGCCAGCAAACGACGGATATAGAGATAGTCGGTGAATTTCGTCTGCCCTGCGCGATATTTATAAACCGGCGTGCCATATAACCGAGCGGCCAATCGCAGACCACGTGACAGATGTGGTTCCAATTGATGTAATCTGGCGCGCGCGCCCAATATGGTCCAGAACTCTTCATCCGCCTCGGCAAATTGCCGGACCAGCCGATCAATGTCCCACAAATTGCGCAATCCGCCTGCCAGATCACCATCCGCAAAAAGATGGGCTACCGAATGCAGCAGCATATCGGCAGGCGCCATCACATAAAGCCCTGAATCCAGCTTCACCGCTGCATCCAGCATTGCCTGCGCATCGGGCGTTGGCCCAGCGGTCAGCGGCAATGTCGTATGATGCACATCGATCATCCGGTCGCGTTCGCGGTGGATCAGCGGAGGCAGCTCGTGCATATGATCCCGATAATATTGATCATCATAAGGGTCTGGCTTTACCCATTCCCAACCTGTTTCCAATAAAGCTCCCTCGACGGCGGAGAGCTGATCCCGCGCGACCATGATATCGAGATCGCCAATACTCCGTCCCACACCGGCATTGCAATTGGCCGCAACATAGGCTGTGCCCTTCATCAGGACCGTTTTGCAATTTAGTGGCTTAAGAGCGCGCCGCGCGCAATCCGCCTCCCAAAGCGCCTGCAATCTTGCTAAATCAGTGGTTTGAATCGCATCCTTCAGAACGAGTTTAACTTGCTCCGGCACCGCAATGTCCGTCAGACGATGGGCCAGACTACCCATCAGCGACTCCGCACGGGCAATGCTTATGAGTTGCGTCCACCCTGCCCCGTCGAGTGAGAGGACCGTCTCTGGCTCCCGCAAAGCATCGACCAAGGGTTGCGCATTGCCCATCATGGCAACTGGCTCCAAAGGCTATCAATAAGTTCTTCTGCCTGATCGCCCGATTGATAATCCATCGCTTTGGTCGGAACTTCATCGACAAACCGCGTCAGCGCCCGAAATCCTGTTTCTCCAAGCGCTACATAGTTGGTTGATGCCTGGGTCAGCCGCACAAAAATCTCGGACTTGCCCATATCACGCAGAGCAGGATCATGACCAAAGCGAGGAAATAACAGCAAAGCCGGCTTGGCACTTTCCGCCATCCTGTTCACCGCATCCCGGGGCGGAACGATATGGCGAATATCGCCCTTGGGCGTATCCTGCATCAACGGGCCGAAGCGATTTTCCGGTACAATTGCCTGCATCACAGCAATCGCCTGATTTTTTAGGCTGATCAGGCGCGGGAGGCTATGCACCATGCCGGTGTCCGGATTGAGCAAAGCAAATTCATCCCCCATGAATCGCCAACCTCTTTCCGCCAAGATAGCCGAAAGCGTAGACTTTCCGGAACCGGACAGGCCGGTCATCAACAATGCCTTGCCGTCCTTTTCTACACTGCTGGCATGCAGCAAGAGATGCCGGCGCCAGCCCAGTGCCATTTGCAAATTCATGCCCATTTCCGCAGCCAGCAGGCTTTGCTCAATTGGCAGCGGCGCAGCATCCGGGAGCCAATAATCACCGGAGATATGAACCGATGGTCGGATATAACGCCGCCAGGGCTTTTCTGGCTCCAACCGGACCGTGAAGTCAGCGTAGCCATCCTGTGATGTTGGATAGCCCTTATACAAGGCTGCCAGCTGATCGAGAGGCCGCCGCCAGGCTGAAACCAGGCGGTATCGTGTTGGACCAACGGTCAGACAGAGCTGATGCATGCGCGCCACGGTGTCTAAACCTGTTCCACAAGACCAAGTGAGCGCAATTCTACAAGTCTCGCCAGAACAATATCAGCTGCATCACCGCTGCCTTCCAGTTCGTAGCTGGCAGACAGGCGGATCGCGATATCGTCGGCGCTTAGGGCGTCATCACCCATAACGTTCAATATTGCGGGAACAGGATCAGCCACCATATGCGTGATCCCCGATGATTTTTGAAAAATCAGCATCATACTATCCAAGGGAAGCTGGATCAGACCATCAGGGGCTGTGACGCGATAAAGCTGACTCATGGGCGGCTACACTATTCCTGATCATGACAAGTCGTTCAAAACAAGCCCATCTGATAGCATGAATATGTTAATAAGCCTTGGCTTCGAAGTCAGAAAACGGCGGAAACGCTATCGCGGCATTTGCAGAGATGCGTAACAGGTAAAGCCGCTTTGCCCTGACTGGAGCCGCCGGATATAGTTCACATAGGCTTTGGACTGATCATAGGATGTGCCGGGCAATGATCGCCCATTCATTGCACGCTTTACTTCTTCACCGGTAAAATTGCGGCCAGCGGGCGGAAAAGCACCGGGCGTATCAGGAGGAACGATTTTTCCGTCAGGACCAATAAATCCGCCGGCAGCATGGTTTCCTGGCACCGGAATTTCACAATTCAGAACTGATCCCGCGGTTTGCGCCAGGGCGGGTTTGATACTGACAACTGCTGAAGCCGTCACGGCACCCATCATCAACGCACGACGGCGCGTTACAATCGCCGCCTTTTCAGGGCCACGCTTGGTCTCCGGAATTCCGGCTTCTTGATTTGATTTGTCAGTCATCGCATCAAACTTTCTTTAGATGCTCCTAATAAGGAGGAAAAAATTAAATGCGAGTAAAGGCAATTCGTCGTCCTTAAACGGGACAAACCGGCCAAAATGCTTAACAGCTGACACCAACTCAAAAATCGCTGACCATTAATCTAACATAGTCATTGCTGTTTCTGCGCAAACCCGCCTAAACATGGGTTACCGAAATTCACGACAACGGCAAATATGAACACAGTTTCTCCCTTTCGGTTGATTTTTGCGATTCTTCTGATCATCGGAGGATCTGTTTTGGCAGCCCAAACGTCCGCTGCATTGATGAAAATTATTATAATGACCGCCTTTGGTGTTGTGGCCCTAGCCATTATTGCTCTGGAAGATCATGGTCCACCACCGCCTGATTTCAGCGCACTGGATCGTCAAAAGAAACGTATATTATATCAGGGTAGAGCCGAGGCTTATCAGGATGTGATTGACCCGATTACCGACCCGATTCTGCTCGTCCGCAATGCCAAGGTCGCAGCAGCCAATCCGGCCGCGAAGAACTTTCTCGGCAATCATATTATCGGAGAGGATGTGCGAGTCGCCATTCGTCATCCCTCCGCCGCCGATCGGCTTGCAAATCCCAATGCCGAGCATACTGGAGAGCCCATTTTACTGGTCGGAGTCGGTAGTGCAGATCAACGCTGGGAGCTCCGCATCCATGCGCTCAACGATGGACTGAAACTTGTTCAACTGTCAGATCAGAGCAGCCGCTATGCCGCTGAACGTATGCGGACAGACTTTGTTGCCAACGCGAGCCACGAGCTGCGGACTCCGCTTGCCGCGATAAAGGGCTTCATCGAGACGCTGGAGAACCCGGAAGCCGGCAAAGATGAAGACACACGTGCTCGTTTCTTGACCATCATGTATCAAGAAGCTGACCGGATGCAGCGTTTGGTCGAAGACCTGATGTCGCTATCCCGCATTGAAGCGGAAAAGTATCAACTTCCTTCGGAACCGATAAACTTGGCCGATCTGGTGGCCGAAGTGAAAACGGTTTTTCTGAATGGTCGAAGCAAAAAGGACGATAATTTTGTCGTTTCGATTCCCGACAAACTCCCCACTGTACAAGGGGATTACGCACAACTTTCACAATTGCTCCACAATCTTGTTAGCAACGCATATAAATACGGCAAGAAAGGCTCTCCTGTAACTGTAGCAGTTAAGCCCAATCGTAACGGATCCATGCTCCGTCTATCGGTTACAGATCAGGGTGAAGGAATAGCCCCAGAACATATTCCAAGGCTGACAGAAAGATTTTATCGTGTCGACAAAGGCCGCAGTAAATCCATTGGCGGAACGGGGCTTGGGCTTGCCATTGTGAAACATATAACCGAGCGACACGGCGGCCGGATGGAAGTCACGAGCGAACAGGGTGTCGGTACAACAGTTGCCGTATTTCTGCCAGTTATCAAAACTCAAAGCGAAAATACCAGCGCACCCGCTGTAATATAAGTGTCACAAATATGTAATCATTAGGACACCGCCGACTTTTAAACGCGGTGCAACCGGTCGGCAATCATGATCGATTCTTGGCCAATTGTTCAACACTCCACAGAAAACGGGGACAGCAAAATGTTTAAGAAAATCGCTCTTTTGGCGGTATCATCACTCGCCTTGGCAGCATGTCAGGACCAAGCATCGGGCGGACAAGGCGGAACAAGAAGCGAAGTTCGTATCGTCGGATCCTCAACCGTATTCCCTTTTGCCAAAGCAGTCGCGGAACAATTTAGCGCCGGCGGTGCAAACACCTCTCCAATTCTCGAATCGACCGGTACTGGCGGCGGAATGAAATTGTTCTGCGCTGGGGTTGGCGCTAACACTCCGGATATTGCTAATGCATCCCGGCGTATGAAGGCCACCGAGTTTGAAATGTGCAAAGAAAATGGCGTCACCGACGTTGTTGAAATCCAGGTCGGCATTGACGGAATTGCAATTGCGCAAGCAAATGAAGGCCCTTCTATCAAACTTACACCAACTCAGATTTACGAGGCGATTGCAGAACGGCCCTATGGCAAAAAGAACGAGGCAAAAAACTGGTCAGATATCGACCCTTCGCTGCCTGAACTCGCGATTAGTGTGTACGGCCCTCCATCAACGTCAGGTACGCGCGATGCTCTTACCGAGTTGATCATGGAAGTTGGTTGCAAAACCGACGCAGCCACAAAGGCTCTGAAAGAAACAAATGAAGATGAATATGATGCCATTTGTCACGATGTTCGTGCCGATGGGGCCTATATTGATGCCGGCGAGAACGACAACCTGATTGTTCAAAAACTGAAGGCTAATCCCAATAGTCTCGGAATTTTTGGCTACAGCTTCTTGGAAGAAAACTCAGACTCGGTTCGCGGCGTAGCAGTATCGGATGTTGAGCCTGCTTATGATGCGATAGCTTCAGGCGAATATCCTGGCGCACGCCCCCTGTACATCTATGCTAAGAAACAACATGTGGGTGTTATTCCCGGTCTCCAGGAATATTTGACAGAGTTCATTAGTGCAGGCGGATCTGACGGTTATCTTGTTAAGGCTGGCCTAATCGCATCACCAGATGATGTTCGTACACAAATGGCTGATACAGTAAAAAATCTGCCTGTCTTGACTGGTACTGAACTGAAATAAATTGCTGGCGGAATGCGGGTCATTTTTTTAATGGAGTCCGCATTCCGCTATACATATTCCTAACCAAGGATCAGTTGTCTTAACGTGACAGGCTCTATTCTCTTCCTGCTCATCATTGTCCTTGGCGGCATTGCGTGGTTCTTCGGTCGCGTAAAAGCGAATCGCTTTGCGGCGAACACCACAAAGAGGGGCGCGATTCATTCCCGTCCCAACTATCATGGCTGGTATGTTGCCCTTTGGGCAATCGGCCCTGCCCTGTTGTTTTTGATTGTTTGGAATATAGCCAGCCCCGCCCTGATTACCGACGCAGCATTGACCAGCCCAGCAGCTGACCAGCTGCCGCAAGATCCATTTGCGCGGGGTGCCATATTGGCGGAAGCAAGGTCGATGGCTGCCGGGCAACAAACCCAGGCATTCAACCCTCTCTCAAAATCGATGGTGGAGCCTTATAAGGCCGCCATATCGCACTATCGAACACTCGGCATGATCGCTACCATTCTGCTGGTTTTCGCCTGTGGAGTGTTCGCCTGGTTGCGTTTGAAGCCGGAGCTCAGGGCACGTACGAAAATCGAGCGCGTGACGATGATGGTGCTATTGTTCGCATCGCTCATTGCTACCATAACCACCATTGGTATTTTCGTGTCACTCATATTTGAGTCGGCTCGCTTCTTCTCTATGGTTTCTCCGATCGACTTCCTGTTCGGAACCGAATGGAATCCAAAAGCTGTTGCCGGACCGCGCGGTGAAACTGGCTTTGGCGCGATACCGTTATTCTGGGGCACGGTGTTTATCGGAGCCATCATCGCCATGATTGTGGCGATTCCATTGGGTTTGATGAGCGCGATCTATCTCACCCAATATGCGCCTCTTAAATTTCGCGCATGGATGAAACCGATATTGGAAGTTCTAGCAGGCGTTCCGACTGTTGTTTACGGCTATTTCGCTGCTTTGACTGTGGCACCAGCCTTACGCGATTTTGCCGTCTCAATTGGCATTTCCGGAGCTTCTTCGGAATCGGCATTGGCCGCGGGTGTAGTTATGGGAATCATGATCATTCCATTCGTGTCATCTATGGCCGATGACAGCATTGCCGCTGTACCAAGCGCGATGCGCGATGGATCACTTGCTATGGGCGCAACAAAAAGCGAAACCATAAAGAAAGTGCTGATCCCTGCCGCATTGCCTGGCGTTGTTGGCGGCGTCCTTCTAGCGGTAAGTCGAGCAATTGGTGAAACGATGATCGTAGTAATGGCAGCGGGTCTTGCAGCGAATATGACGGCCAATCCATTTTCCAGTGTCACGACGGTTACAACGCAGATCGTTCAGTTGCTTACCGGAGACCAAGAATTTGATAGCCCCAAGACCCTTGCGGCTTTCGCCCTTGGACTGGTTTTGTTTGTCGTAACCCTGTTGCTCAATCTGATTGCGCTTCGCGTCGTCAAAAAATATCGGGAAGCTTATGAATAGCACCACCGCCTTTGCCGAAGAGCGTAACCCGACCGATTGGCAGGGCGATGCGATGCAAAAGCGCATTCGCAAGCGCTACGCTGCTGAACGTCGTTTTAAGGCCTTAGGTCTCGGTGCAATTATATTATCGGCTGGTTTTTTGGCATTCTTGTTGATTGTGATGGTCGGTAATGGCCTGCGTGGATTTACACAGACCGAACTACCAGTTGAAATTGATTTTCCGGCAATGACAGGAGGCGCATCAGCGAGCCAGTTTGAAGGCGCAAATGCTGTAGCCAATCTTCGAACGCTAGGTGTTCAAGATATTGTGAATACAAGCATTGAAATCCAATATGGTGAAGAAGGCTCCGAACTGTTTTCAGCCGGAGGCTGGCAGGCGGTTAACGCAGAAATATTGAATGATCCAGATATCGTCGAAACGAAGGCCACGATCTATCTGCCGGCGGAATCAGAGATCGATGTCGCCTATAAGGGTAGCGGCAGCGCTTCCGCAGAAGAGAAAGTCGCTGAATTGAAGGATCAGCTCAGTACAGGATTTAACTGGAATTTCCTGAGCAATTCTGATGCTACGGATCCCATGCAGGTAGGGATTTGGGGAGCGCTCAAAGGATCGCTGATCACTATGTTCATTACGCTGATTATTGCCTTTCCCATTGGCGTACTTTCAGCACTTTATCTCGAAGAATATGCACCCAAAAATCGCTTCACAGACTTGATTGAAGTATCAATCAACAACTTGGCTGCTGTCCCGTCGATTATCTTTGGTTTACTGGGATTGGCGGTGTTTCTAAACCTCTTTGGATTACCGCGTTCGGCTGCCCTGGTTGGTGGCTTGACGCTCGCGCTTATGACAATGCCGGTGATTGTCATATCGGGGCGCAATGCTGTCAAAGCAGTTCCGCCCTCCATTCGCGAAGCGGCCTTGGGTATCGGCGCTAGCCAGATGCAGGTGGTCTTTCATCATGTCCTGCCGCTTGCCCTACCCGGCATATTAACCGGTACAATTATCGGCATGGCCCGCGCCTTGGGTGAAACCGCGCCTCTACTAATGATTGGTATGCGCGCCTTTATCGCGACGCCGCCGGGTGGCATCGTGGAGCCAGCGACCGTTTTACCGGTACAGATTTTCCTCTGGTCCGATGAAGTCAATCGTGGTTTCGTCGAAAAAACCTCAGCCGCGATTATCGTACTCCTCCTGTTCCTTCTCACGATGAACGCTCTTGCGATATATCTACGCAATCGTTTTGAAACCCGCTGGTAGATGATGATATGACAGATTTAATAGACAGCGCCAGTTCCACGGAAAGTCCGACCATGACAGAATCTACAGCTCCCGCCATTTCTGCAGGTGATGGGCCGTTAAAAATGACCACTCGCAATGTGGATGTTTTCTATGGCGAAAAACAAGCGATCAAGGATGTCTCGATTGATGTGACGATGGATAATGTCACAGCCTTCATTGGCCCTTCTGGATGCGGCAAATCGACATTTCTGCGTTGTCTCAACCGGATGAACGATACCATACCGATTGCCAGAGTTACCGGCGAAATTACGCTTGAAGGCGAAGATATTTATGCACCGCAAATGGATGTCGTGCAGCTGCGCGCGCGGGTTGGCATGGTCTTTCAGAAACCAAATCCATTTCCTAAGTCCATTTACGACAATATCGCATATGGTCCACGCATTCACGGACTGGCCAACAGCAAGGATGAGCTTGATAACATCGTAGAGACATCCCTGCAGCGAGCCGGTCTATGGGGAGAAGTACAAGACCGGCTGCAGGATAGCGGAACTGCTCTATCCGGCGGTCAGCAGCAAAGGCTGTGCATAGCGCGTGCTATAGCGGTTGACCCGGAAGTCATCCTAATGGACGAGCCCTGTTCGGCGCTGGACCCTATCGCAACGGCAAAGATAGAAGAACTAATCCACGAGCTGCGTGGGAAATATGCCATCGTGATAGTGACACATAATATGCAGCAAGCTGCCCGTGTGTCGCAACGCACAGCCTTTTTCCACTTGGGAACGCTGGTGGAATATGGCGTGACGTCGGATATATTTACCAATCCGACAGAGGAAAAAACGCGGGATTATATCACCGGTCGATACGGTTAAGCAGACCGAATAGGGAAGGAACCCGAAGGATGCCAAATACAGGCACAGAACATACCGTCAAAGCCTTTGACACCGATATCAATGAACTGCGCGGTATGGTCGCAGAAATTGGTGGTCGCAGCGAGCAAGCAATTTCGAAAGCGATGCGCGCGCTGGAAAAGCATGATTTGAAACTGGCGGAAGAAGTTGTCGCGGAAGACAAGCTGATAGATGACTTGGAAAAGCGCATAGATGATCTGACTTTTCAGACCATCGCCTTACGCGCACCGATGGCCGACGACTTGCGCGAGTTGATTGCAACATTTAAAATTTCCGGCGTTGTTGAGCGCATTGGCGATTATGCCAAAAATATTGCGAAACGCGTGCCGGTTATCGCCAGTACTCACAAATTGGGGCCTGCCTCGCTATTGCCCTCGATGTCCAACATTGCCGCGCAATTGGTGCGCGACTCTCTTGAAGCCTTTGCACGGCGAGATGCGGACTTGGCGCTCGAAGTCAGTGAACGCGATCAGATTGTCGACGATTTCTACACCAGTATTTTCCGGTCTGTAATTACCTATATGATTGAAAATCCAAAAGATATTGGCGAAGCAGCACATCTGTTGTTTATCGCTAAAAACCTCGAACGCATTGGCGATCACGCGACTAATGTCGCGGAAATGGTCTATTTCGCCGCCAAAGGGGAGCCCATGCCGGAGCGTGACCGCGGCGAAAACCCAACTGATCTATTAGAGGAATCAAGCGGAGATAAATAATGTCTAACGCAAGGCTTTTACTAGTTGAAGATGATGCCGCGCTGGCAGAGCTGTTGTCTTGGAATTTTAAAAAAGAAGAATATGACGTCATTCATACCGCAGATGGAGAAGAAGCCCTGTTGTTGGTCAAAGAAAACCGCCCTGATGTCATTTTACTGGATTGGATGATCGAGAACCTTTCCGGCATCGAAGTATGTCGTCGCCTGCGTCGCTCACCGGAAACAGCCAACATTCCCATCATAATGCTGACAGCACGTGGAGAAGAAGAAGACAAAATCCGGGGCCTGGAGACCGGTGCCGATGATTATATCACCAAGCCGTTTAGCCCGCGCGAACTAATCGCACGAGTAAAGGCTGTCTTGCGACGTGTTCGCCCTGCTCTGGCTGGCGAAAAGCTCGCTTTTGGCGATCTCGAAATGGATACTGTTGGTCACAAAGTTAAACGAGATGGCGATACCATCCCGCTTGGGCCGACCGAATTCCGGCTGTTACGCCATTTCCTGGAACATCCCAATTGGGTCTTTTCTCGCGAACGTCTTCTCGACAGCGTCTGGGGCCAAGACAGCGATATCGAACTACGCACAGTGGATGTCCATATTCGGCGCCTGCGAAAGGCGTTGAACGCGAATCAGCGTCCAGATATAATTAGAACAGTTCGCTCCGCAGGCTACGCTCTGGATACGGAAGCCGCTTAATCGCCCTTTTTCGAGATTGATAATACAAAAAAGGCCGGTCGAAACCGGCCTTTTCAATTTGTCATAAATCAAGTTTTTAGAAAGCAATTTGCGCACGCGCGCCAATAACATCGACGGAGTAATCTTCAGGCGCTCCGGTCACAATACCTAGAGCATTGCCATAGGATAGGTGGCCATAGTTCACGAGAAAACGGACATAATCGACCGGTGTCCAGATCAAAGATGCCATATAGCCATCTTGGGTGCCTCCAATGATTCCTGCATCTGTAAGATCAAGGCGGTCATAGCGCACATTTACCTGCCAGGCTCCGGATCCACCAGAACCGACCGGGTTTTTAACTTTCACGCCTTTAAAGACACCGCCTTTATATTCTCTTTTGTCATCGGTCAGAAACAGGCCCGCTTCTATAGAACCACCAAAGAAAGTGGGGTTAGCCAATCCAGGTCGACTGACTTTTGCCCAATGGGTTTCAGCGGCAGCATGAAAGCGGCCTGAAATAACGGCAGCTTCCAGCCCATAAGTCAGCTGCTCATCGGCGGAAATATTACCGGTATTAATGAAGCGAGTATCGACACTGTGAATCAATGGCCGCTGACGATAGCGAACCGAATCAATCGTATCACCAAGATCAGTCCAGTGCACAGAGCCACCGAGATGAAGCTGCGCATCGCCCAATTTCGGTGCAAATACGACCCGACCGTCGAGGTTGATGCTATCATTGCCATCACTCAAATCATCAATATTGTCCGTAAAGACACCGCCTTGCAGCAACAGATCACCTGTTTTATAGGCCGCTGAAACGCCGACTTTGCGCTGAAAACCAAACGCATCAGTAAATGCCGCACGTTCGATAAAGCTGGTATCGTTACTGCTCGATATTTCCTCAAGCGACTGAAAGTTATTATGCTGACCAACTGTAATCGTCAGGCCGCCACTCTTATAATCAAGATAGGCATCGGTTAACTCAACGCCATCCAATAGATCTGCTTCCAGCTTATAGCCGAATCCACCGGGAATTTTGCCTTGCACACCCAGACGAACACGGCGTGCTTCGTTTGAAAAACCCTCGCCTGGAATATTTATAGTCGAAGGTACAGACGACAAGTTATTGAAATCATAAAGAATACGTCCGCGTGGTTTAAAGCTCCAACCATCTTCAGTTTTGATTTCCGGTGCACCTTTGAACTTGATGCTGGTTTTTTCTTTTGCTTGCGCAACCTTTTCAACAGCGGCCACCTGCTCGCTTTGCTGCTGCTGAACGGTTTCCACGCTGCCAAGCTGAGCGCGCAAACTGACGACTTCCTGCTCCAACTGATTTAGTCGTTCCAGCAACGCCTTCGCTTCTTCGCTGGAAATACCAGTGGCAAGAGCCTGCCCAGGGAGCAAAGCAACGATTGCTGCACCCGCTATAAGAGTAGATTTCAATTTCATATCAATAGAGTCCCCAACCAAGTGTCTTGAGTGATTGGTGACGGCTCTATGTTAATTACGTTTCGGTAAAACGTCAGTTTTATTGCAGTTTTTTTACTACGCTATCGCATCATAAAATTTCAGACCAAATCGCGCTAATCTGAGACCAATTTCATTAATCGGCGTTCCATCGGCGCGAGCACCCCGGCCAGATCGTGACCACGTTTCAATATTTGTCCATGCTCGCCATGCAGTGTCCACATGCCTTGTTTGTTCCGATTGGCAGGACGTTTTTCTATACGCATCTGCGGTCGTTCCGATGTCCGTCGAAAGGCTGCAAAAATTGCTGCATCCTTGCCCATATCCATCGCATAGTCACGCCAATGCCCAGCCGCAACCATCCGCCCATAAAGATTGAAAATCCGTTCCATCTCTTTCCGCTCGAAGCCTATTTGAACAGGCGACGTATTTCGATCAGGAAAAGAGGAAACGTTGGAGTTGTCAGAGCGCATTAGGCGCTATCTCGTTTACTTTCCGAATCGTCACCATCGACCTTGTCGCGTCCTTCGGCATATGCGGCGATACGCTTTTGCAATTGCTCCATTTCACATTGCAAAATTTCCAGTTTTTGTGTGGCAGGATCGAACACCTCACTGCATGGCGTGCCATAAGGCGTGAACTCTTCCTGATACTGCTCGACCTGCACGAGTGTCGGTCGTGCTCGGACCCCTACCATGGTTGCCCCCTCGGGCACATCTTGAGTGACTACAGCGTTTGCTCCGATACGTGATCTTTTTCCAACTGTTATCGGTCCCAATATCTGGGCTCCGGAGCCCAAAATTGCATCATCTTCAATTGTTGGGTGGCGTTTTCCTCCCACGCCATTGGTAGGGTTGGTCCCGCCCAGAGTTACACATTGATAGATCGTAACATTATCACCGATTTCCGCAGTTTCGCCGATTACCGAAAAACCATGGTCGATGAAGAGATGCCGACCGATTTTAGCGCCAGGATGAATATCGATCGCTGTAAAAAGTCGTGAAATATGATTCACAAGGCGTGCAAAGAAATATAATTCTCCTTTAAACAGCCAGTGCGAAATGCGATGCAAACCTAACGCTAAAACACCTGGATACAGCAGTACTTCCCAGCGCGAACGAGGTGCGGGGTCACGCGCCTTTATCGAATCCAAATACTCACCTAGGTCCCGAAACATTTTTTTCTCCGGCGATTTTACAAGCTTCAAACTAAGGATCAGAATGTCATATTTCCAGTCCTTTCTTGCAACTCATTTAAAACCAGCCTTTTTGCACTCGCATTTATCACCATATTGAATTACCGCGAGCCGATTCATCGAAGGACCAAATGATGTCGACTTATCTGCCAACGCTTAAACAGCTGCAATATCTGGTAGCACTTGAAGAGCATGGCCATTTCGGACGGGCAGCAGAAGCCTGCTATGTTACGCAGTCTACCCTGTCCGCTGGCATCAAAGAATTGGAAACATTGCTGGATGTAATGTTGGTAGAACGAACGCGCCGTGTTGTCCGTTTCACGGAACTTGGCAAACAGATGGTAGACAAATCACATCGCATTCTTCGTGAAGCCGAAGAATTGTCTGAGATGGCACGGTCCGCTGGTCAACCATTGGTCGGAGACGTTCGCATGAGTGTCATTCCTACAATCGCTCCCTTCCTGTTGCCTCGCCTATTGCCTCGACTGCGCAAAGAAAGACCAGAGCTGAAACTCTATTTGAAAGAGGAAACCAGCCATGCCGCATGCGACTCTCTTAGCCATGGTAAGGTCGATTGCGTTTTGCTGGCTTTGCCCTTCCCATGCGGAGACATTGAGTCAGAGGTTCTGTTCAATGATGAAATTTTCATCGCCTTTCCCAAAGATGATCCGCGGGATCCACCCGAGCTGGTAGATCCAGCCTTTATCGACGAGAATCGCTTGTTACTGCTTGAAGACGGCCATTGTTTGAAAGACCATGCCCTGGCTGCCTGCAACAGGCCGGAGCTCAGAGCGTCGGCGCAAATGATGGGGACGTCTCTTCACACGCTCGTTCAGATGGTCGATAATGCACTGGGCCTGACGTTGTTGCCAAAAATGTCGATCGATAGCGGAATTCTGGAACATACTGACATCACCGCGCGTCCAATTAAGTCCGATCGTGCTTTCCGGGATATCGCACTCGTGTGGCGGAAAAACAGCCCGCGTCGGGACGAATTCAAACTATTGTCCGAGGTTTTGCGACAAAGCCAGGATTGGGTGAAAGACGGCTCTGCTTAGTTCTACCAGTCTTTGGCGGCTTGGAGGTCAGACTGCCGTTCCTCCACCCAATTTTCACTACCATCCTCAAAAATTTCTTTCTTCCAGAATGGTGCGATCGTTTTTAACTGGTCCATGATGAAGGAGCATGCCGCAATTGCATTCTGCCGGTGGTCAGAACAAGTGCACACTAAAACAATCTGTTCGTTTAGTTGCAATCGCCCTACCCTGTGAACAACGGTGATTCCGTGTAATTCCCATTTTTCTGATGCCCTGACAGCTATCCCTCGCAAGGCTTTCTCAGTCATGGCTGGATAATGTTCTAACTCCAATGCGTGCAGTTTGTGATCACCCCTCACCTGACCAACGAAACTGGAAATCGCACCACCTCCGCGCGCTGATAGCCGATTAATCTCCGCGCCCGCGTCAAAGTCATGTTCTTGAACCGCAATTGAAATCATCCGCCTGTTACCGGCGGGAAAATGGCCAATTCTGTTGCACTGCCTATAACAGCATCAAGTCCCACAAAATCCTGATCCAAAGCAAATCGAAGCTTCGTCCGATCCGCAAAAACTTCATTGCTAGCTGCATCGCGACTTTGGAGATGCTTGAGAAGTTCGCCAACCGTTGTAACGTTTTTTGGATATTCAATCACATCTTGCTCGCGACCAAGGCGTTCTTTAACCCACGCAAAATATACAATGCTCAGTTGATGCGACATGATAGAGTCACCTAATCCATATGCTTGAGGCCGACGCGAAGGTAATCCCAACCTGTTATGAGCGTCAATATAGCCGCTGCCCATAGTGACCATATTCCAACCGTTTGGATGAATCCAAATTGCGGTAGCCCGCCGGCGAGTATCAGCCCGCCTAGAGAGATCAGTTGGAATGTCGTTTTCCATTTTGCAAGCTGAGAAACAGGGACACTAACCTGAAGGCCAGCGAGAAATTCACGAAGCCCGGATACCGCAATTTCTCGCAGCAAAATGATGAGTGCCGCAATAACATTATAGCCTTCGATGTTGCCGCTGGCGCAAAGAATGAGAACGACCGAAGCCACCATGATTTTGTCGGCAATCGGGTCAAGGAATATACCGAGTTTCGAAACTGTTCCTTGAGAGCGCGCGAGATAGCCATCAAAATAGTCTGTTACAGCCATCAGCCCATAAAGCCCAGTTGCCAAAAGATAACCGAGCTTCCAGTTGGGCCACCACAACAACGCTACTAGAAACGGAACCGTAAAAATCCGTGAAAGCGTCAAAATATTTGGAAGATTCAACATATTGTCCGCTGCCATAACGATGTTTTGCGCAAAGTTAAATGCCATCCTTATGATCCATTTGCCGGTGATGATTTTACAGATAAAATTTTAGGGCACCCTATGCCTTGCGCATTCTATCAGCATCGTTAGGGTGCCGGTCGTCTAATCCCCCTGTCTGACAGAGCTCAACAACAGGAAATTTCCAACATGTCATCAGCCTTACGATTAATGGCCAAACGTCGATTTTGGCCGCTTTTTGTTACTCAACTGCTTGGCGCCTTCAACGACAACCTGTTCAAATTTTCGATGGTGATATTGGTCACTTATGGAATTTACAAAGACCCGGCGCAGGATTTTCAATTCAACGCGCTGGCCTCGGGAATTTTCATATTGCCGTTTTTCCTATTTTCTTCCCTCGCAGGCCAACTGGCTGACAATTACGACAAGGCTCGGATAACGCGTCTCGTCAAAACTCTGGAGATCGTTATCGCGATTATCGGTGGTGTAGGGCTTTGGATCGAATCCATCCCGATCATGTTGACTGCGCTATTCCTACTTGGTTTGCAGTCGACCTTTTTTGGTCCCATAAAATACGCCATTCTGCCGCAGCATCTTGAAGAGGATGAAGTTTTGGCTGGTACAGGGTTAGTGGAGGCCGGCACCTATATTGCCATTTTGGCAGGAACGATTTTGGGCGGGATCATAATCGATAGAGACGGCAATGGTGTCGAAGTCGCTGTTATTTCAGTCTTCTTTGTGGCGTTGATCGGACGTATTGGAGCGCAATTTCTTCCCAGTGCACCACCGCAGAAAGAGGTAGAGAAAATCGATTTCAATTTTGTCCGATCATCGATCAAATTGATTTCTGCAACGCTGCATATTCGGCGTTTATACTTGGCGATCGTAGCCATCAGCTTTTTCTGGACCATCGGTTCAGTCTTGATCATTCAGTTTCCGCCGTTGGTTGAAAATGTCCTGACAGCCACCCCCGCTGTCGCAAGCCTTTTTCTTGGAGTGTTTTCCATTGGCATTGCAGTTGGTTCAATTCTTATAAACCGCCTTCTAAAAAGTCAGGTATCGGCGCGATATGCGCCATTCAGTGTCATCGCCATGGGTGTTTTCGTATTGATACTCTTTTTTATAGCCCGAGGTTGGGAAGGTTTGACAAATGGCGAACTCTACACATTTCAGACATTTATGATGCATGATGGGGCATGGGCGCTTTTGGGAACGCTAGCTGGCGTCGCCATTTTTGGCGGGATGTTTGTTGTCCCTCTTTATGCTTTTCTCACCACCACAGTGGACATTAGCGAGACAGCGCGGACGATTGCAGCAAATAATGTCGTAAACTCGGGATGCATGGTGCTTGGTGCATTGGCGGCACTGGGGCTTAGCCTGCTGGGCGTTTCTACTACAGAGCAGTTGTTGCTTGTCGCCGGAATGTGTCTGGTTGCCGCGTGGCTAGGATGGCAATTGCATCTGGCCTGCGACTAATCAGGATGAAATTCGTATTCTTAGAAAATAAACAAATAGAAGGCCGTAAAAAAGGCTGAAAAGCTGAGCATGAACATGCTCGTATCCTCGTTCATCCATTTTTTCTTTGGCGCGGCAATCACTCTTTCATCTTCGGCTATCGCGAATGCCTCTTTGGGCAAAGAGAGCCGAAAAGGGTGTTTGGCGCTTTCGTTGTACAATACAAGATTTCTATTCAGTCTGTGCTTCATGAGCAGTTGTTAACAAATTGTTAGTGATAAAATCCAATCCAAAATCACCTTTGAATGGTGTTGTTATAAGATGGCACAGTTATGCAGCTCACCCTGCCATGTGGAATTTTGATCCAAAATGGAGCCAAAAAGTGATTGTGTGATCTTTGCAACATTGCCCGACAAACAGATCGAAACCGCTAAATGTTGTTGATTTCAAACAATTGTTATGGCAGTGCGCATTTCGTATTGAGTGAAATGCGAAAACCCTGAAGGAGCAAAATATGCGTTTCGGTAAAATTGGTATGGCTGCAGTTGCAGCCTCGGCTCTGGTTGCTACCCCTGTGTTCGCACAGGCCGCTCAGCCAGTTTCTAAAGTTTCTCAACCTGTTCGTGCTGATGCATCTGCAGACGAAGAAAGCAAACTTGAAGGCGGTTCCGGCATCATCATTGCTGTTCTCGCTGCTGCGGCCGTAATCGGCGGCATCATCATCGCCGCTGACGGCAGCGACGATGATCCAACAAGCCCCTGAATATAGGGCTAAACGAATTTAAGATGGCGGCCTTGTGGTCGCCATTTTTTTTGCCCGTTTGATCTAGACATTCTTCGCTCACGTGCGATTCAACCAAGCCCCCATTCGGCTGAGAGTTTAGGCTAATCATGCGAAGCTGAATGGTAGTGGTTGCACTTGCTGATCAGATTTCCCATATCCGGTTTATGACAGAAAATCAGCAGCATGGCATGCAACAATGGCATGGCACCACAATCCTTTCAGTCCGCAAAAATGGAAAGGTTGTCGTTATCGGCGATGGCCAGGTTTCCATGGGACAAACAGTCATGAAACCCAATGCGCGCAAGGTGCGACAGCTTCATGATGGCTCCGTTATCGGTGGTTTTGCAGGCGCCACGGCAGATGCATTTACACTGTTCGAGCGTTTGGAAGCAAAGCTGGAGCGACATAATGGTCAGTTGATGCGCGCTGCCGTCGAACTCGCGAAGGATTGGCGCACTGACAAATATCTGCGCAATCTAGAAGCCATGATGATCGTTGCAGATAAAGAAGTGACGCTGATCCTGACCGGCAATGGGGATGTCCTAGAACCCACTCAAGGGATCGCCGCCATTGGATCGGGTGGTAATTTTGCGTTGTCGGCAGCCCGCGCTTTGATCGATTATGAAGACGATGCAGAGAAACTCTCACAAAAAGCGATGACCATCGCTGCAGAAGTTTGCGTATATACAAATGATCAGGTCACGATAGAAAAGCTCGATAGCGACACCTAATAATCGACTATGGCCAAGACCGTGGTTCACCAATTCAAACTTGACTCCATCAAAGGTTAGAAATGCTAGATAATCTTACTCCCAAGGCCATTGTTAAGGCTCTGGACGAACATATTGTAGGGCAAAAGGACGCCAAGCGGGCTGTTGCAGTTGCATTGCGAAATCGCTGGCGACGGCAGAAGTTGCCAACCGAGTTACGTGAGGAAGTTACACCAAAAAATATTTTGATGATCGGACCCACAGGTTGCGGTAAGACCGAGATATCGCGTCGCTTGGCAAAACTTGCGGATGCACCTTTTATCAAGATTGAAGCGACTAAATTCACTGAAGTTGGCTATGTTGGCCGGGACGTCGAGCAAATTGCCCGCGACTTGGCTGAAGAAGCCGTTCGCCTCGAACGCGAGCGTCGCCGGTCCGCTGTTCGAGATGCAGCCGCTGATGCAGCGATGAAACGATTGCTTGATGTTCTATGTGGCGAAAATGCTAGCGAAGCGACGCGTGAAAGCTTTCGTCAGCGTGTTGTCGATAACCATATGAACGATACTGAGATCGAAATAGAGGTCGAAGATACGCCGAACACGCCGATGGATATTCCCGGCATGTCTGGTCAAGTCGGCATGATAAATTTGTCGGACATGATGGGTAAAGCATTTGGCCAGAATCCGATGAAGCGTCGCAAAATGCGGGTTGCCGATGCGTGGGATAAACTGGTTGAGGAAGAGTCCGATAAACGCCTTGACGATGATGACATTGCTCGAGCGGCCATTACGGATGCGGAATCCAATGGCATTGTTTTCCTCGATGAAATTGACAAAATTGCGGTCAGCGATGTTCGCGGCGGTTCTGTCAGCCGAGAAGGCGTACAACGCGATCTTTTGCCGCTGATCGAAGGCACCACTGTTGCGACAAAATATGGCCCAATGAAGACAGACCATATTTTGTTCATTGCATCTGGTGCATTTTCCATTTCGAAACCCAGCGATATGCTTCCAGAACTGCAAGGGCGCTTGCCCATACGTGTCGAATTGCGCGCACTGACCGAAGCCGATTTCGTTCGAATTCTAACCGAAACAAAAGCCAATCTGCCCAAACAATATATTGCTCTTTTGGATACTGAAGAAGTCACCATCGACATTACCACCGATGCCATTGAAAAGCTGGCACAAATTGCTGCAAACGTGAACGAAACGGTGGAAAATATCGGCGCGAGACGATTGCAAACCGTTATGGAAAAGCTGTTAGAGGATATTAGTTTTGACGCGGAAGATCATAAAGGCGAAACAATCACCGTTGATGCGGCCTATGTCGACAAACAGCTTTCTGATGTTGCCAAAGACACGGATTTGTCCAAATATGTGCTATAGTTAGTCTGATTTTTAATGCTGGGGAGGACAAGATGGCTGAGGGTGGATGCTATTGTGGATCAGTACGGTTCGAGATTTCTGGAGAACCGGTAAACCAGTCTATCTGCCATTGTCGGGATTGTCAGAAAAGCAGCGGAGCAGCATCGGTCGCCTGGATCATGCTTAGCCAAGATGAGTTTTCCGTAAACCAAGGCAAGCTGAAAACCATAGCTGGTCAAGGCGGTGCCGAGCGTCTTTTCTGTGCCGATTGCGGCACAGGAATTGCGTATAAAAACGCCAATATTCTGCCTGGCATGATTGACGTACAAACAGCCACTTTAGATCTACCCGATGCGTATATTCCCGAGATGAACATCCAGCTCGCAGAACAAATCGGATGGGAGAAAATGGCACATGAAATGCCTAGCTTTGATCGTTTCCCGCCACAGGAATAATTGCTGTAACCTTTCGACAGGATCCCACGAATGAAGCGGATAAAAACTTTCAGGAGTATTTATTGTGAAACGCATTGCCTCACTATTTGCTTTAGCCCCTGCCCTCACATTTGTCGCTTGTTCCGTTCCCAGCACGCCCTCTGAGGACAAGCAAATTGCGGAGCCTGCAGAGCCAATAGCCACGGAGGCAACTGGCGAGTTGCAAACGATCGATGTAGGGTTAGCTGTTGGAGCTACCGCGCCGCTTGATGCAACGTTTCAAACCGACGATGGAGAAAAGACGCTTGCTGCGGTTTTGGAAGATGGTCCGGCGGTTTTTATATTTACCCGGTCCGTTGAATGGTGCCCGTTCTGCCAAACGCAGTTGAAGGCAGTTAATGCTGTCGTCGGCGATCTCAAGGAGCGTGGTTATAATTTATACGGTGTGAGCTATGACAGCGTAGCAAGCCAAGATCGCTTCTCTAAAAACCAGATGCTAGACTATGCAATATTGTCTGACGAAGGTTCCAAAGCAATTGACGCCTTCGATATTCGCGACCCCCAATATACTGAAGGCAAAGCCGTAGGGGTTCCCTATGCGTCTGTTATTGTAGTCGACCAAGAAGGCACTATCACAGCAAAATCTGTTTCCGGCGACTTTAAAAAGCGCCCTACAAATGATCAGTTATTGGCAATAGTCGACGCTATCTGAAATTGATTATCGTGAATGTGTTGGAGAAGCCGCGTCATTGTTGACTGCGGCTTTCTTATTGCCCTCTGGAAGGACCATGAGCTTCCACTCTGTCGAATCCTTTAGATATTTCTGCGCAAGTTGTTGCACCTCTTCCGGAGTGATGACCGTATAGTCGCTCAATAATGTCCTCAGCACAGTGAATTTTTTTGGATTGTAGCTCGCGCCCTCCAACTGACTCATCCAAAAACTATTGCCACTACTCGCCCGCGCAATAAGCTGGCGAAGTGGTTCAACGATCCGTTTCAATTCATCCGGACTGACCGGTTTCTCTCTTAGATCTTTTGCAATGAGTTCGGCGACCCCATAAAATCGATCAATATTGCCAGGTGTCAATTGGCTAGATGCGCTAATGTAGCCGCCAGATTGGAACGCGACCGGCCAGTTGTTGATTACCTGCGGACTATAGCTTGCCCCTTCCTGAGATCTTAGTATTTCAAACATCCGGTCATTGAAAATGGAAACCAGCACCTCTAGCCGTCTACTTTCCCTGATATTATCAAGGCCGCCGCCGGTGGGCCATGCAATCAGTGCTGCCGCTCGCTCTGCATCTCCTTTGTGCACCAATATTTCTGGTGCAGCTCTATGCTTTGGGAACATGGGCGACGTGATGCCTTCCGGCATATCATCAGGCTTGCGCTTTTTTAGGGCCCCAAATGTTTTCAATATGGATGCAACCGCTTCATCCCGATCGAAATCGCCAAAAAGCATGAGTTCAATTGGGCCACTGGCCAATATGGGCTTCCAAAATCTTTTGAAATCCTTGGGCGTCAACGCGTTGAAGTCATCCTTGTCGGGTGTCTTCCAACGCGGATCTTTGCCGCGCACCAGCCACTCAAGATCCCGCTGTAAAACGGCCTGAGGGGAAGCCGCGAAGCTATCGTAACCGATCAAAGACGCCGCACGACCGCGAATAACCGGTGCCTTGTCCCAACGTGGGTGTTGTAGCTTCGCCGCGATCAGATGCAACTGGTCTTGCAAGTCAGCTGCTCGGGTATCAGCTTTGATTTCATAGGCATCATCATCAATTTCAAAATTCAAGCCAATCCGTCGACCGGTGGTAATTGCATCCAGTTCTTCCTGTCCCAGGCTTCCGACTCCGCTGGCCATCAAGGCCATGCCCCCGGTCCAAGCCAAATTTTCTTCACTGGCATCAAGACCGCTATAGCCTCGGCCAAAGCGCGCATTGACCATTATCTTATTCCGCTCAGCCTTATTGGGGAAAAGCAACACCCGCACACCATTTGAAAGGATCAGCTTTTCAATTTCAAATCGAGCGATTTTTTCGGATGATTTAATCTTACCCGGCCGGCCAATACGTGGCAGATCATCAAAATCCAAGTTGGCCTGCTTGACGCGCGCGTTGCTGGCTGCATTGACCTTTTCATTCAAAGCCGCAGCAAGCTTGGCTTTCCCCTCATCCACCACGGTTGGTGATGTAAGTAACGCCCGGGTTGCAGTTCCTTCGAAGAGCTTTTGCGTTGATTCCAGTAACCGCTCAGGCGTGTAGAGATTCCGCATCGCCCGAAAGACATCGAGTGCCGTTTGCGGTGTTGCGACGGTTTCTCGAATATCTACTGCGTTGACAATATCGTCAGCCTGTTTGCGTGCAGCTTCTGTCGCATAGCCTTCTACACCGATGGCAAGTGCTGCATCGAACTCGGCTATTTCTCTAGCGATATCCTGTTCGGATGGCGCCTGCGTTGTCGCATCAGCAATCACGCCTCGGACGTCTCTGAGGGCCGCTTCCCAATCATCACTCAGCGGAACAATATTAATGAAAGTTCCATCGACTGAACGACTCACATCGTCCTGACTGACGCTGGCTTGCAGATAACTACCCCCTGCCCTAGCGCGCGCTTCCAATCGGCGGTTGATCATTTGAAGTGCCAACAAGTCGATTAACAATTGCTGATTATAGGCGATGGTGTCGTCCACTTGTTCCCAAGGGCGGACCACAGCCATTGAAATGTAGCGTGGCAAAGTCGGTTCAATGACCAGTCGGCTGCTGTCTCCTTGATCGTCCGGATCACCGAAATCGGGCGCCACTCCTGCTTCGCCGCTGCCTTTCCAATTTGAAAAATGCTTTTTGATCAGCGCTTCAAATTCAGCTGGCTCACCATCGCCAGCAATCACGATCACCGTATTTTCTGGACGGTACCAGCGTTGATGAAATAGTTGCAGCATTTGGGGCGTAGCGGCTGCCAAAGTCTCCGGCGTGCCAATTGGCGCCCGGCTTGCCAGTCGCTGGCCCGCAAAGAACAATTCTCGCGTTGCATCCTGGACTTTTGTCTGAGGACCCTGCCGTTCCTGCAGCTCTGCCAAAACAACAGGTCGTTCAGCGTTTACAGATATCGCGTTGAGTCCCGGCGCACTGATCATCCCTGAAATGATCTTAATGCTTTCGTCCAGACTGGTCGGATTGGCATTCGGCAGATCAAGCTTATAGACCGTCTGCGTTGGTGTTGTTTCAGCATTGCTATCACTGCCAAAAGTCGCCCCCAAACGTTGCCAGATACGCTTCGCTTCGCCGTCAGGCACATAAGTTGATCCACGAAACGACAAATGCTCCATGAAATGGGCAAATCCTTGCTCGTGATCCTGTTCCATCAAAGATCCAACATCAATTCTAACACGAATTGATACCTGACCCGGCGGTACGCCATTGTTTTTGACCGCATAACGGAGACCGTTGTCCAGAACACCAAAGGTCCAGCTTTTGTCGATCGGGACGTCACTACCCTTGTATAGCCAAGGTTGCTCAGTGCTGATCTCTTTCGCACGCTCGGGCTCTTGCGCTGCAATTTGAGGAGGGAATGTCAGCGAGGCAAAAAGAGTAAATATTGTGGCAAAGCGACCAAATGCGCGGGAATGTCTGTTCATAGAGCCAGTTATACGCAGAGCATATCTTACTGGCCAGTGAATAACGCCTCCCTGGATCATACAAAAAACTTATCACCAAGAACGCATATTTTGATCAAGGTGGCGTATTTTGACCTTGATAGGTCGGCCAATTACTCCCACATATTGAATATGCTTATCGAAACCGAAAAAACCCCGAACCCTTCGACGCTCAAATTTCTAATGGGCCAAGCCGTTATGACGGATGGAACCAGGGATTTTGCTTCACCAGAAGATGCCGAGATTTCTCCCTTGGCAGAGGCCTTGTTCACTTTGGGCGATGTCACCGGGGTCTTCTTTGGTTCAGATTTTGTCTCGGTTACCGCTGGCCCTGGGTCAAATTGGTCCGATGTCAAACCACAGGTTCTGAGCATTTTGCTTGATCATTTCTCTGCCGGATTGCCTTTATTCAAACCGGGATCAGCCGGGGAAATTCATATTCCACCTGAAGAAGAAGTCCATGACGATCCTGAAGACGCTGATATTGTTTCGCAGATTAAAGAACTGATCGAAACCCGAGTACGTCCGGCAGTCGCAAATGATGGCGGCGATATCATTTATCGTGGTTTTAACCGAGGCGTGGTTTTCTTGAAAATGCAAGGTGCATGTGCAGGATGCCCATCATCAACAGCAACGCTGAAACATGGTATTGAGTCATTGCTCAAACACTATGTGCCGGAAGTGGTTGAAGTCAGGGCTGCTTGACCGCGCTATCGTTAAACTAATAAAACGGGGAACCTATGAATCAGCCACTTGATGATGCCGCATTGGATCAACTTTTTCGAACCGCGCGCACCTATAATGGCTATCATGACAAGCCTGTCACAGTTGAACAGCTTCACGCTATTTGGGATCTCATGAAAATGGGACCAACCAGCGCGAACATGCTGCCTGCGCGAATGATATGGTGCCATAGTGAGGACTCCAAACAACGCCTCGCAGACTGTTCGAGTCCAGGCAACAAAGACAAGATTTTGAAGGCCCCTGCCTCGGTAATCATTGGCATGGACTATGATTTTCATGAGCATCTGCCCGAGCTATTCCCTCATGATGATGCGAAAAGCTGGTTTGCCGGGGATGCTGATGGTCGCAAAGTACATGCAATGCGCAACAGTTCACTACAGGGGGGCTATTTCATACTGGCAGCCCGGGCAATCGGTCTCGACACTGGCCCAATGTCCGGTTTTGATAATGATGCCGTCGACAAGGCGTTTTTCAAAGACCAGCCAAATGTGAAATCGAATTTCATTTCAACCCTTGGTTATGGTGACCCCGAAACAATTTTTGATCGCAGTCCGCGTCCTGACTTCGATAAATTCAACGCGATCATCTAACGGTCTGTGCAAAGCCAATGGGCAAGCATATTCTCGCTATTGATACCGCTACAACAGCCTGTTCAGTAGCGCTGTTCGAAGACCGACAGCTCGTCGCCAATATATATGAAGAGATTGGCCGCGGCCATGCGGAGAAACTCATACCCATGATAGCACGGTTGCCGAATAAAGGCCGCGCTGACCAGATAATGGTAAACTGCGGTCCAGGAAGCTTTACCGGCGTCCGCATCGGTCTATCTGCCGCAAAAGCATTAGCCATGGCTTGGCATGCAGAGATTTCTGGATATCAGAGTCTTCACCTTGTCGCTGCACAGGCCTTAACTGAAATGGAACATCCTATTCCTGTTTATGTTGCAATGATCGGCGGTCATGGCGAATATTTCGTGCAGAATTTTTCTAGTGATGGCAGCCCGGTGGATGATCTTCTCTCGCTTTCGCCGGAACTCGCTCTGCGGAATGCAAAGTCGGACCATTTTGCAGGCTCGGCTGCGCAATCCCTTAGTAGCTTAGCCAGCAATATAGGCTGTTCTGCCATCTTGCCTGATGCTGCTAAAACCAGCCAATTGGCGCATGACTATGAATATCTGCAAGCCAGGCCCGTCTATGGCCGGGCGCCAGATGCAAAACCGGCACAGCAAGGGTAAGCCATGTCTGAACCAGGCACCGATGTTGAAACTGACACCGCGCCGATCAAGCGAGAGAGTTCCGTCGATCTTGAATATGGCGGCTATGACCAGCTGAATATTGTTATGCGGATTATGAAAACCGCTTTTTCCAGCACATACGGAGAATCCTGGAATGAACATCAATGCCGGTCCATGCTATCTTTACCAGGTACATTGTTATTGATTGCCAGCTGGAACCAAAATCCATGTGGCTTTGCCATTAGCAGGGAAGTCGCTGATGAAGAAGAATTGCTGATGATAGCAGTAGATCCCCAATATCAAAATAATGGTATTGGCGAGACGATCATGAAACAGGTTATCACAAATGCCGTTGAAAACGGGATTGCAGCTCTCTTTTTAGAGGTACGTTCGAACAATCCAGCACAAACCATGTATCAAAAAGTTGGTTTTGAGAAAATTGGACTTCGTCGCGCTTACTACACGGGAGACAACAAAGAAAAATTTGATGCGATTACCTATAAAATGTTACTTTGATTCTTGATGCAACGTAAAATCTACACAACATATAGTTTGTCCGTTGATAATTGCGGACTCGCGTGCAAATAGCCACGCAGCAAAAAATTGCTCAAAGACATAAAAGTCGCACAAAGAGGTAAATATGACAGAGGAAGATATTGCTCTGAATGAGACGCTAATCGCGCTCACGTCAGACATCGTTGCTGCACATGTTAGTAACAACAGCGTCGCCGTTTCAGATCTGCCGCTCATTATCAATAATGTACATGGCGCACTATCTGACTTGTCTGGAAAAGCTGCACAACAGGCTCGCCCTGACCCGGCGGTTCCCATCAAATCATCGATAAAGCCGGATTATATTGTTTGCCTGGAAGACGGCAAGAAATTGAAAATGTTGAAACGGCACCTGATGACCCATTACGGCATGACACCAGATGAATATCGGGTAAAATGGGGTCTACCCAGCAACTACCCGATGGTCGCCCCCAACTATGCCGAACAGCGCAGAGAATTGGCTAAAGCCATAGGCTTAGGCAAGAAAAAGAAAAAACGCTAAACATCACGTTTCGATAGATTTAAGCGATGGGAAAATTGCGAAAAATATCGCAGTTTTCCCTTTGCTTTATTATCCAGCAATAATAGAGTATTAGTAAGTGAACGGGATGGAGCAGATGCCAGACAAAATTGATCTTGAAAAGCTATGTGCCGAAAAAGGCTTGCGGATAACGGAACAGCGCCGGGTCATTGCCCGGGTTATTTCAGATGCTGACGATCATCCAGATGTAGAAACGCTGCATGAGCGGGCCTCTGCCGTTGATTCCCGTATTTCAATAGCGACCGTTTATCGTACCGTTCGCCTGTTTGAAGAAGCCGGCATCCTTGATCGTCATGATTTCGGCGACGGGCGGGCACGCTATGAGGCCGTTCCGGAAGCTCATCACGACCATCTCATCGATGTTGAAACCGGCAAGGTAATTGAATTTGTCGACCCCGAATTGGAAGCCTTGCAAAAGGTGATTGCTGAAAAACTCGGGTACCGACTGGTCGATCATCGCATGGAACTTTATGGCGTATCCTCTGACCGAAAGAGCTGACACAAATTCTATCGCAAATTCGGTGGTTGGGGCGCTACTTATCGGACTACGCCTGTTAGGCATAATATTGAGCTTGGCCATCTGCCTGCCGATGCATTATCTATGGAGGCTTTTCCGTCTACCCTCCCCATGGCCACGTTTTTTCTTGTGGCTTGTCGCCACCAATTGCGGTGCTTTGATCAAAACAGAAGGCCATCGCCTCAAACATGATGTTTTCTATGTTTCTAACCATGTGAGCTGGTTTGATATTCCGGTCATTGCCGGCGTAACGGGCTGCACCTTTGTGGCGCAAGATGGTATAGCCAGTTGGCCCATCATCGGATGGCTGTGCCGCATCAACAAAACAATTTTTGTATCCCGAACAGACCGGATGCAGGTCGGCGGGCAAATCGACATTATTCGCGAAGCTATTGAGGAAAAATATCCGATAACTGTTTTTCCTGAAGGGACGACGACCGACGGGCATAGCTTGCTACCCTTTAAGCCTTCTTTGTTTGAAGCCATGGCACCGCCGCCGAAACCGACCAAAGTGCAGCCTATGCTGCTGAATTTTGGTAAGGTCAGCAAAGACATAGCCTGGGTTGGCGAAGAGCCTGCGGTTGAAAATGCGAAGCGGCTGTTTGCACGGTTCGGTGTTATCCCGACGACATTATATTTTCTTGAGCCATTCGATCCCGCAGATTTTGGGGATCGGAAGGCTATTTGTGCCGAGGCAGAACGACGGATTGCCAAGGCGCTTTCCGCTTCCCTGTCTGGAGAGCCCGTTGTATAGGCTGCGGTTATGAATAAATCCGATCCTAAGAAATTCCGAGTTAAGTCCTTCGGCTGCCAGATGAACGTCTATGACGGCGAGCGCATGTCTGAAATGCTTACTGACCAAGGGATGGCCAGTGCCGCCAATGGCGAAGATGCCGATCTGGTTGTCCTCAACACGTGCCATATTCGTGAGAAAGCAGCTGAGAAAGTATATTCCGATATCGGTCGTTTGCGCGGCAAAGACGGTAAAAGTCCGATGATTGCTGTCGCCGGCTGCGTAGCGCAAGCGGAAGGCAAAGAAATTTCAAGACGCGCGCCGAGTGTCGATATTGTAGTGGGACCGCAAGCTTATCATCGGCTGCCAGAACTGATCGAACGAGCCAAAACAGGCAAAAAAGCGCTCGATACGGATATGCCTGCGGCATCGAAGTTTGACGCCCTGCCGACACGCAAGAAACAAGTCCGACCCACCGCCTTTTTGACCGTACAAGAAGGCTGCGACAAGTTTTGCACATATTGTGTTGTTCCTTACACACGTGGCACGGAGATTTCCCGCCCGTGGAGCGATTTGATCAAAGAAGCGCAAGCCCTGGTCGATGGCGGCGTCAAAGAAATCACTCTGCTTGGACAGAATGTGAACGCCTGGACCGGTGAAGATGATAAGGGTCGGGCACAGGGCCTCGACGGATTGATCCGAGCGCTGGATAACATTGATGGTTTGGAGCGCATCAGATATACAACCAGTCATCCGAATGACATGACCGATGCCTTGATCGCCGCGCATGGCGAGATCCCAACGCTGATGCCCTATCTGCACCTACCTGTGCAATCGGGTAGCGCTCGCATATTGAAAGCGATGAACCGCTCACATACCACGGAAAGCTATCTTGATATCCTGTCACGGATGCGCAAATCGCGCCCAGATATCGCCATTTCCGGTGATTTCATTGTTGGTTTTCCCGGCGAAACCGATGATGATTTTGAAGAGACGCTAGCGGTGGTTCGGGAAGCCAATTATGCTCAAGCTTACTCGTTCAAATATTCTCCACGCCCCGGAACCCCTGCTGCTGTGATGGATGATCAGATTGCACCGGAAATCATGGATGAACGTCTCCAAAGACTCCAGGCATTGTTGAACGAGCAACAGCATGATTTTAACAAACAAGCGCTAGGACGGCACACAGATATCTTATTGGAGCGCCATGGCAAACTTGATGGACAGCTTGTCGGCAAAACGCCCTGGCTCCAATCCGTTCATATCATTGCTCCCAATTTGGCGATTGGTGATATGGTAGATGTCGTGATCGAAAGCGCGGGGCCAAATAGTTTGCAAGGCAAAATGATACAGAGAGAAGCTGCTTAATGGCCAAAAAGAGCATTGCCGAAGACAAAATCAAGCTGGTAACTCTGGACGTAGAATTTGATGATCCTCAGATATTGGGCGAGCTGTTTGGCGAATATGATCGCAACATAGTCGCCATCGAAAATCGGTTGGGCGTCTACATAGCAGCGCGTGGCACCAAACTGAAAATCGAAGGCGAAGAGGAGGCCGCAACCCAAGCACGCGATGTCCTTACCGGCATTTATAATCGTCTGGAAGAAGGTCAGGAAATTGATGCTGCGGTCGTGGAAGCCATTATCGGTATGGTCGCAGACCCTCGTGTATCAAAGGCCGCAAAAGCAGTAAGCGAACAAAAAACGGCTAATGCGGACATTTCAGCTCCACCAAAAGTGATGATCAAGACCCGGAAAAAGACGATTTTTCCGCGGTCCGTGCGTCAAGCCGATTATATGGAAAAGCTGGCTCGTGATGATATGATATTTGCTCTTGGCCCAGCTGGCACCGGTAAAACCTATCTGGCAGTTGCACAGGCCGTTTCCCAACTGATTACAGGATCTGTCGACCGCTTGATACTTTCACGTCCAGCGGTGGAAGCCGGTGAAAAAATTGGCTTTCTTCCCGGCGATATGAAGGAAAAAGTCGATCCCTATCTTCGCCCACTTTATGACGCACTTTATGACACGTTGCCAGCCGAGCAGGTTGAGCGGCGCATTGAGAGCGGAGAAATTGAAATTGCGCCCATCGCATTCATGCGCGGCCGCACGCTGGCCGACGCTTTTGTCATTTTAGACGAAGCGCAGAACACAACCGCCGCGCAGATGAAGATGTTTCTTACGCGTTTCGGCATGAACAGTCGTATGGTCATCTGCGGAGATCCGAAACAAGTTGATTTGCCGGGCGGAGCTACGTCTGGCCTTGCCGATGCCGTCGGGAAGTTAGAGAATATCGACAGTGTCAGCACGGTAAAATTTGGTGCATCCGACGTCGTCCGCCATCCCTTGGTTGGTAAAATTGTCGAGGCCTATGAAGGCAAAGATGCTGCAGATTGAACTTAACACCGGCCCAGAGTGGTCGGATGAAATTAATTGGCTAAAACGAAGCGAAGAGGCAGCAAAGGCGGCATTCTCTGTCTCCTCTTTTGGCGATCTGGCAGAACAGAATTTTGCCCTCGAAATCAGTATCAAGCTATCCAATAACGATGAAGTGCAAGAGCTCAACGCTGCCTATAGCGGTAAAGATAAGCCAACCAATGTGCTGTCTTTTCCGCTGGTACAACAGGATCTGCTGGAATCTTTATCAAACAGTGATGATGGCGAAGTACTGCTGGGAGACATTATTTTGGCACATGGGATATGTAGCCAAGAGGCAAAAGAAAAATCCATTGCTATGGAAGACCATGCATCCCATTTGACGGTGCACGGTGTTTTGCATTTATTAGGCTATGACCATCAAGTAGAAGCAGATGCATTGATCATGGAAGCAATGGAAGTCAAAGCACTAGAGAATTTGGGCATTGCCAATCCCTATGCCGAACAACATATATGATATGAGACTAAGAATAGAATATGCCAGACGATAACATAAACAACAGCAACGGGACCGGAAATCGATCTTCATCGGCAACCCGTAGCGAGGATGACGAACCGGGGCGAATATGGCGCAGCCTGAAAGCCATGGTTTTCGGGGAAGCGGAAGATAATTCGCTACGCGCACAGCTCGAAGAAGTCATAGATGAGCATGAAAATGATGGCGATAGCGACAAAAAGGGGGATGAAGACATCTCCCCAGTCGAACTGGAGATGCTGCGCAACCTGCTACATTTTAGTGATAACCGTGTCGATGACATTGCCGTTCCTCGCGCAGATATCATCGCAATTGAGGAAAGTGCACCATTTAGCGAATATGTCGAGATATTCTCAGAACATGGCCATAGTCGTATCCCGGTCTTTCGAGACAATCTCGATACGATCATCGGTATGGTGCACATAAAAGATATATTTGCGCTGGTTGCCAAGGGTGAGACCCCGCCAACAGATATCACCCCATATTTGCGCCAGCCGCGTTTTGTGCCGGAATCGATGGGGGTGTTGGACCTGCTTGCCGAAATGCGATCGACGCGCACTCATTTAGCGATCATATTTGACGAGTATAACGGCACCGAAGGCCTTGTAACCATCGAGGATATTGTCGAAGAAATTGTTGGTGATATTGAGGATGAGCATGATGATGAGCCCATTCCCATGCTAAAAGCCCTCGACAACGGTGTTTGGGAAGCCGATGCCCGGGCGGAACTGGATGATGTTGGAGAAGAAATTGATCCAGCATTGGCCGAGATTGACGAGGATGTTCACACTATCGGCGGTTTATCCTTTGTGCTGGCCGGCCATATTCCAAAGCCAGGCGAAACACTGGAGCATCCTAGCGGATGGCAGTTGGAGATACTGGAAGCCGACGATCGCCGCGTGACAAAACTGCGTTTGCTACCGGCCAACAAACACATCGAAAAAGCCGAACACACCAGCTAAGTATCAGCCAACTGAGTAGCCCGTTTGCGCCAGGTTTCTGCCAATACAGGCATTTCGGACAATGCACGCAGTTCGGTGCCCTGCCCTTGGTGTTTGCCCCCAATAATTATCCCAAATAGTCGTTCCAATGACCATTCAGGGAAAGGGCGGTCTTGTTGGATCATTCGATCTCCGGCACGAACCTTGCCAGGCTCTAGCACTCTAAAATAGCTACCTGATTTTCGTGTTTTGATCACTGTTTTCAAAACATCTGGATGCCCAAAACGATAGTTAAGCTTCCAGCAAGGCTGTCGCGCATGGCTGCATTCTATCAATGCTTCGCCGAGCCGAAAAACATCACCAAGGCATAGCCTGTCCTCCGTCATTCCAGTGCAACTCAAATTCTCTCCAAATGCACCGGGCCGATTTAAGACATCAACATCCGGATATTTGCCTTTCCAGAAGGGATAATGTTCGATCGGGTAAAGGTGCACCGCCTTATCACGACCACCATGATGCAAAGGATCCGCCACCTGATTGCCCTCAAACCCAAAAAGCCCCAGTGCAATAGCCTCAGTGACCGGCGTTTTGGCGATGGCACTCATTTCGCCATCTTCACGAAAAGGCTTTGGTGTCCCGATGAGCAGACTATCGAGCGTTGTTTCAATCATTTATCATCGCTAGCGGGTCCAGTTCATATTGGCAATTTCCCTCTTATTATGCTTGAAGACCCAAATGGAAATAAGTGACCTTCGCATTGCCTTATACAGTGGCAACTATAATTTTGTACGCGATGGCGCCAATCAAGCGTTAAACAGGCTGGCCGAATATCTTTTGCGCCAGGGTGCGGCTGTACGAGTCTATTCGCCGACGACCGATACGCCAGCATTTGAACCCACAGGTGATTTGATCAGCGTTCCTTCTTTCGCCTTTCCCGGGCGTGGAGAATATCGTTTTCCGACGCATATTTCCGGTAGTGCAAAGCGTGATCTGGCTGAATTCAATCCCAACATCATGCAAATATCAAGCCCCGACCGCGTCGGGCATAAGATGGTCAGTTGGGCGCGCAATCATGATATTCCGGTTTTGGCATCCGTACACACCAGGTTCGAAACCTATCCACGCTACTATAACTTAGCCTTTCTCGAGCCTGTTATTGAAGCGATTTTGCGTCGTCTTTATCGCCGCTGCGATGCCTTAGTCGCACCTTCAGAGTCGATGGCGCAGGTCCTGCGTGAGCAACGCATGAACTATGATGTCGGCATTTGGTCGCGAGGCGTCGACAAAGAAATTTTCAACCCATCCCGCTGTGATTTGGCCTGGCGACAGTCGCTGGGCATAACCGATGATGAGCTGGTTATTGGCTTTCTCGGTCGGTTGGTGATGGAAAAGGGATTGGATGTTTTCGCTGACACGATTGATGAATTGCGTCGCCGCGGGGTCAAGCATAGGATTTTGGTTATTGGAGAAGGCCCGGCCCAGCAATGGTTTGAAGACAGAATACCAAGTGCTGTCTTTGCTGGTTTTCAGCAAGGTTCCGATCTTGGTCGCGGTGTCGCCAGCATGGATATTCTATTCAATCCCTCGGTTACTGAAACTTTTGGTAATGTGACGTTAGAAGCGATGGCCTGCGGCCTGCCCGTTGTTGCAGCCATAGCGACAGGAAGCCAAAGCCTGGTCAAAGACAATGAGTCAGGACGGCTGGTCACTCCCGGCGCCATCCGCGACTTTGCTGATGTCTTGCAAGTCTATTGCGAAAATGATGCTATTCGCAATGCCCATGGCGCGGCAGGCGAAAAGCGTGCTGACGAATTCAGCTGGGATCAGATCAATCACACTGTGGCCGAAACATATCTGCGCCTGATTAGACAACGCCAGTCGGGACAAAGCCCCATCAAGCAATCAGCTATCCGCTAATTAAACCTAACGCAAAATACCGCCGACAGTCATTTTCCGTGCATACCAGATCAGCAAGATAATCGACAGCCAGATAGCGGCTGTAAACATCCATATCCCTGGTGTACTGAGGCTGACGGGCATGTCTGCCGTCATCTGATAAATAGAAGATCCCAATAGTCCGAGCAGTGAAAGGCCGAATGCTATCACCGCATGGCGGCTGCGCATCAACAAAAGCAAGGATCCAAGCAAGGCACCCCAAACACCGAGCGCCCAGGCGGCATCTGCCCAAGCTGGAAATGCGTAAAAATAGTCCAGCTGTTCTTGTGTAAAGCTGCTCATATAAGATTCGTTACGCGTTTGAGTCATCGTGTAGTCCAGTGCACCGCCTGAATTCCAGAGCGTCGCAACAATCCCAACCACCCAAAGGTGCCATGGCGTCGCTGGTCTGGCGTCGCCGGTGTCGATATTCTCTACTGTCTGTGTCATGCTTCCCTCCCTATTCTCCCGGCATCTTCTTATCATGGACTTGTCCAACAACAAAATTTCCAACAGCGCCGGAACTTGCTGGTCTTCAAGCGAGAAAATGCCATAGTGAACGGGTAATGGACGATTTCTTCACCATGGATGATAGTTCGCAAGAAAAGGATGAAATTCCTGCCAATGCGCCGCTGGCCGAAAAACTCAGGCCTCGTAATCTCAATGACGTTGTGGGTCAGGACCAGTTAGTAGGGGACGATGGCGCTCTCAAGCGCATGGTAAAGGCGAGCAAGCTCTCTTCGATCATTTTTTGGGGACCTCCAGGCACTGGTAAAACTAGCTTAGCGCGTTTGCTGGCCAACGAAACAGATCTGCATTTCAAAGCAATATCTGCCGTGTTTTCGGGTGTTGCAGATTTGAAAAAGGTTTTTGCAGAGGCAGAGCAGCGCCAACAGACGGGCAAGCAAACCCTGCTATTTGTGGATGAGATCCACCGTTTTAACCGATCTCAACAAGACAGTTTTCTGCCCTATGTTGAGAAAGGCACAGTGATATTGGTCGGCGCAACGACTGAAAACCCTTCCTTTGAACTCAACGCCGCTCTGCTTAGCCGGACGCAGGTGTTGATCCTCAATCGACTAGACAGCTCCGCATTGGAGCAACTGTTAGTCAAGGCAGAGTCATTGATGAAGCATGCCTTGCCCGTGACGGAAGCTGCTCGAGATGCTCTTATAGCTAGCGCTGATGGCGATGGGCGCTTTCTACTCAATCAAGCAGAGACGCTGTTTTCACTAGATATTGACGAACCGCTTGATGCCGCTGCGCTTGCGAAACTGCTTCATCGCCGCATGGCCGTCTATGACAAAGACCGCGAGGGTCATTATAATCTGATTTCGGCATTGCATAAATCTCTGCGCGGCTCTGATCCACAGGCTGCACTTTATTATCTCGCACGGATGCTGGTGGCAGGCGAAGAACCGCTTTATGTGCTGCGCCGAATAGTACGTTTTGCAAGCGAGGATATCGGGCTAGCCGACCCACAAGCCCTGGTTCAGGCATTGGCTGCCAAGGATGCATATGATTTTCTCGGCAGTCCGGAAGGTGAACTGGCGATTGTCCAAGCCTGTCTTTATTGCGCGACAGCGCCCAAATCCAATGCGGCGTATAAAGCGCAAAAATCTGCCTGGAAATCAGCCAAACAGACCGGATCCTTGATGCCGCCACAGAATATTCTCAACGCTCCGACAAAGCTGATGAAAGAAATCGGCTTTGGCGAAGGCTACAGCTATGACCATGAGAGTGATGAAGGTTTTTCCGGTGATAATTATTGGCCCGAAGAGATGAGCCCTGAGTCATTCTATCAGCCAGTAGACCGTGGCTTCGAGCATAAGATCAGGGAACGTCTCGATTATTGGAACGATTTAAGGCGCAAAAGAAATGGCTAGATCTCCAAATTTCGTCGCGATGATTGTGCTTTCCATGTTGATTGTCCCGGTGGCAATCGCAAAAGATAAACCAAAACTGCCGGATTGGTATCTGGTTGACGAAGTGATTGTCGACGAAGCGCCAGATTATCGTTCAGACATCTTCTTTGCAGACAAATCGAGCGTCAGAAATATCGACGGGCTGACATCAATTTCAGTTTCCCAAATTGTTATGGCAGAAACCAATGCTGGCGATAACGAGATTTCCAGGATCAGGGATATCCGTTCAACGATATTGATCGACTGCCACAAACATATGTACGCCGCGATGGAGCTGACTGAATTTGATGGGAATGAAAAATTAATCCGGTCAGAAACCCAATCCCGAGCATTCGCGAAGTGGATATTGCCTTATGCAGATTCGGGCTATGTCAGTGTTTTTCGGTTTGCTTGTGAACCCGATCAGGAATTTGGATCACAGGAATTCCCCGGCCATATTCAGCCACTGACAGCGTTCAAGGCCTATCTTAATGCAGATTGGAGCAAATAGTGAATATCAGAAAATTGCTTGTAATCGGTAGTCTGCTTTTCTCCGCTCCACTGGCAGGACAAGCTAAAGAAGCACCAACTGATTATGACCGGGCTCTGGCTGCTGGATATAAAGCCCAATTTATTTGCTCCGGTCTTTGGAATGGTGGCAAGTCACTTGCCGATATCGAAGCTGATGAATTAACGGGCATCTATGACCATATCGCTAAGATCGTACCAACGCTCACCGCAAGTATCGATCAAGAAACACGGCAAGTGCAAGTCCGCTATAGTGACGTCATGCCGCCGCGTATTGCTATCTGGAATCCCATGACAGGCTGCACAGGAATGCCGATCGGTTTTGCTGGCATAGAACTCGAAGAACCACCGCAGCTGCGCTCTTTTAGCGATGATTTGCCTTGGCCAATGGGTGATAAAGGTGCTGTTTTCAAAACGTCAAATTTGAGCAAAAAAATACGCCCAATCGCATCGGCTGCTTTCGATCCCAGCAAATATGGCGGAAAGACAAGTGCGGTTATCGTGATCAAAGACGACAAGATAGTGACCGAGCGGTACAAAAACGGGCATGATCGCCATACTGCCCAGCGTACTTGGTCCGTTGCAAAGTCAATCGCTGGTACGTTGATCGGACATAGCGTGCATCAAGGTTTTTCAAACGTAGATGCACCGGCGAAAATCGTCGAATGGCAGAGCGTCTTTGATCAACGCCGGACCATAACGCTCGACCACTTAATGCGGATGTCCAGCGGATTGATCAGCGATACCGCAGGCAATCGCACCGACCCGATTTACATGGGTGGCGCCACCGTTACCCAAAGAGCCGTAAACTGGCCGCTGCTCTATCCGCCAGGCAGCCGGTTTCGCTATGCCAATAACGATACTTTACTAGCTGTATATGCTGCACGTTCAGGCCCTTTTGAACCTTATGATTTTTTCCAAAAAATTGGCATGACGCGAACCTATGCAGAAACGGACTGGCAGGAACATCCTATACTTTCTAGCCAAGTTTGGACCACTGCCCGCGATTTAGGCAGATTGGGAATATTATATTTGAACAATGGCCTGTGGCCTTATGGAGCCGACAGACCAGAACGTCTGCTCCCCGAAAGCTGGCGCAAATATGTTAGTACCGCTTCCGGACCGCAGCCAGATCGCGAATTTGGCTATGGCGCTACTTTTTGGTTGATGAACAAATCAGATGGTATTCCAGCGGACACTTTTGCTGCCTTTGGAAATCGCGGGCAGTATCTCGTTATTATTCCTTCACTGGATACGGTGATCGTTAGACGTGGCTATGACACGCGCAGCAATCGCTTTGATATAGCGACTTTCACACGGGACATTGTGAAAGTTTCAGGTTCATGAGCACCAGCTATACCGCCGCTGTCTGCACTGCCTTAACCGGTCCTGATTCTGTTCGATTGGAGGAGATGGAAGCACAAGCCCTGCGATCCGGTGAAATTCGGATTGCTGTGAAAGCAGCGGGCCTCAATTTTCCGGATTTGCTGATGACCTACGGCAAATATCAATTTCGTCCCGATCCTCCTTTCGTTCCCGGCTTGGAGGTTGCGGGTGAAGTGATTGATGTTGCCTCCGGAGTCACCAGCTTCTCGGTAGGCGATCGCGTGATGGGTGGCAGTAAAGGAAATGGCTTTGCCGAACAGGCTGTCTTGCGGGACACTGCTGTCCGACCACTTCCCCCTTCTCTATCGTTCGCTGAAGGGGCTTGCTGGCATGGCGCAGCTATAACCGCATGGCATGCGTTAAACGATAAAGCGGATTTGCAGCCAGGAGAGAGCATCCTCATTCTTGGCGCAAGCGGCGGTGTTGGCATGGCCGCCGTTAGACTCGCCAAACATAAAGGCGCAATTGTCATAGCTACCGGATCCAACGAGACAAAACGCCAAGCGATTGAACAAGCTGGGGCTGACCATAGTTTGGATCCATCTGACGCCGATCTTGCCAAACAGGTCAAAGAGCTCACCGGAGGTAAGGGCGTGGATGTTGTGTTCGATCCCGTCGGTGGTGATTTAGCAATCACAGCAACACGCGCTATCTCTTGGGGCGGTCGTTATCTGATAGTCGGGTTTGCGAGCGGCGACATCCCCGCTTTCCCTGCCAATCACGCGCTTATCAAAGGATATAGTTTAATCGGTTTGCGCGCTGGCGAGAGCGCAAGGCGTGATCCAAAACTCGCGCAGAACAGTGAACAAGCGCTCCGCAAATTGGCCGAACAAGGCATCATGCGTCCCCATATTTCCCACCGCTTTGCATTAAAGAATGCGGCCGATGCCCTAAAAGTTCTGGAACAGCGCGCAGTCATTGGCCGGGCCGTTATCGATATCGCACCCTGATTTTCGTTACATATGATTACATATTTGCTCCGTGTTGGAGCTACTCTGCACTATATCTCACACAGGGAACGTGTTAACCTTTTGGCGTACAGACAATTGTTCACAATAGGGGAAACACGATGGATGGATTGAGAATAGGAAACTATGCGCTCGACACCGAGCTCATGATGGAATGGGGGGAGAAGCTTGGCATAGCGCTAATAATTCTTCTACTGACATGGGTTGTGGCAAAGGGCGCCAAATGGGCGTTTGCTAAACTGGTCGACAATATCAGTTTCCTGCAACGTGATACTGGTTCTGGTGAATCCATTGGAATGTCGCTGGGCAAGATCGTATCTTTGCTTATTTGGCTCTTTGGTCTCATCGCCGTGCTTTCCACATTCGGACTGAACAGCGTTATCGAACCGCTGCAGACTTTGCTCGATGACGTAATGGGCTTCATTCCCAACATTATCGGTGCCGGCATCATATTCTTCGTCGGCTCGATTGTTGCGAATATCGTGAAGCAAATCGTTGAAACAGCAATGATGACTGTAAACCTGGACAAGTGGGCCAACAAAGCAGGTGCCGAAGAAGTTACGGGCAACAGCACGATCAGCAAGACCATCGGCACAATTGTCTATGTTCTGATCATCATTCCGATTGCCATCTTGGCTCTGGATGCGCTCAACATGTCATCTATCACCGGTCCAGCAACTTCGTTACTGAACACGATCTTTACCTCTATCCCGCTTGTTATTGGCGCAGCCATTCTGCTTGGCATCGCCTATATGATCGCACGCTGGGTTGGTGGTTTGATCGAGGAAGTACTCCCAGGTCTGGGCGTCGATCGTTCGGTGAATGCCCTGGGCATCTTGCCTGAAAACACAACCGTTTCTTCGGTGGTTTCCAAGGTTGTGATCATCGCGATTATGCTGTTTGCAGCAATTGCGGCAACCCGGATGCTGCAATTCCCTGAACTGACCAGCATTCTCAATGAAGTGCTGGCACTGGGCGGCAAAGTCATCTTTGGCGGCGTTATCATTGGCTTCGGCTTCATGATTGCCAATATTCTGTCGAAAATTGTTAGTGGTGCGTCAGAAGGCGGTTTGAGTGGTCAGATCGTCAAATATGCGACGATCGTTTTGTTCGTTGCCATGGGCCTGAAATATATGGGCCTTGCAGACTCCATCATCAACATGGCCTTCGGCGCTTTGGTTATCGGCGGCGGCGTTGCAGCTGCTCTTGCCTTTGGATTGGGCGGCCGCGATGCAGCAGCCAAAACGCTTGAAGACTTGCGCACGAGCAAACCAAAAGCGCCCGCTGCCCGCAAAACAGCAGCGCGGAAGCCAGCTGAAAAATAATAAGCTGGTCGAATTCTAAAAGTTCAAGGGCGGGTCCGGCGGACCTGCCCTTTTCTTTTGCAGTCAGAATGGGATAGGAACGCGTATGCGCCGCTTCTCCCAATTCACCTGTATCGACTGGTCAGGCGCAAAGACCGAACGCCCTAACGGCATAGCCGTGGCAACTATCAACCGGGATGGTCCGCCAAAGCTTATCTCCCCAGAACCACGATGGTCGCGCGAAGACATACGCAATTGGTTGTTTCATGCAGCAAAGACCGAGCAGGATATGTTGATAGGTTTTGACCTGTCCATGTCTCTGCCGTTTCACGACATCGGATGCTATTTCCCGCAATGGGAAGACAGTCCGTCTCGTGCCATCGATTTGTGGCACTTGGTTGACCAATCTTCCAATGACGATCCCCACCTGAACATCCTCTCCTTTTTAGAGCATCCGCAGGCTGCACGTCATTTTCGTCACAGTCGTGACCATGTCGGCGACCTTTTCACAGGAGGGACCGGACGGCTGCGTGTGGTAGAACAATATCAACGCGAAACAGGACAAGCCAATAGCGCCAGTTGCTTCAACCTGGTCGGCGCCGCACAGGTTGGTAAATCAAGCCTGACAGGTATGCGGATGTTGCACCAATTAGACGGCGCGATTCCCATCTGGCCCTTTGATCCAATTCCAGAAACCGGTCCTCTGATCATAGAAATCTACACTACCATCGCCGCTCTGGCGGCTGGATTGCCGAAAGGAAAAAGTAAGATTCGCGACCGTGTTGGCTTAGAGGCGGCTCTGCAGGTATTGGGGGCTCCCTCGCCCGGTCCTTTATCGCAATATGACGACCACAGCACAGACGCATTGATTACAGCCGCCTGGATGAAGAACGCAAGTCGTGACAAACGCTTGTGGCACCCCACCAAGCTCACAAATGAAATAGCGCAAAAAGAGGGCTGGACCTTTGGTGTTTTTTGAAGCAAAGAGCGCTCGTTCTTGACTGAGTCATTAAACCAGCGCCGAATTAGCTCAGCTGGTAGAGCAACCGCCTTGTAAGCGGTAGGTCATCCGTTCGAGTCGGATATTCGGCACCATTTTTGCGGACCAAAGTTCGTCCAGGGGACGAACGCACGCAAAAATCCCGCAGCGCAAGCAAGGGTGGCTGCAAATAACAGTAACGGCCGCCACAGCCTCACGAGCTACCCAATCCAGAACCTCAAAATCCTTCGACAGATTGAGGATAGTCCCCTGCCCAACCCCTACCAAAAAGCCCCGCCGGTCTCCCGGCAGGGCCCATTTTCCCACGTGACGATCTCTTTAGAACTTGATGCCAGCTCCGATGCCATAGCGGCGAGGATCCAGCGTGAAGATATTCGTGAACAGACCCGAAGATGCATCGGTCAAATACTGACCCGTGATCGAGTTGCTGTTGAAGATATTCTGAACAAAGGCCCGGACGAACCACTTGTCATCATTGCCGTTCAATTGCAGCGATGCATTGGCCTGCGTAAAGCCCTCAATCTTGTTCACATTACCATTGAAGATACTGCCCGTCTGATCACCCGTATAGGCAATGTCAACGCGCGGTACGAGCGTCCAGCCACTGTCAAAGTTATGCGTATATTGCACACCGGCAGACACCTTCACGTTCGGAGCCTGCGGCAAATCATTACCACGCAAGTTGACTTGAACACCTGGGCTAAGCACTTGAATGCCGGCTGGATCAAAACCAGCGCCTATGGCTGCTGCCTGCGCCTCAAGCGCAGAACATATTCCAAATGCGCCAGTTGAGGCGATATTGCCATCGGCTGGGAAAGCAGTGGTAGGTTGCAGCCCAAGTCCACCGTTAATCGCGTTAACAAAGGCATTTGTGCCGGCCGCATTGCCTGCAGTACCTGGAACTACGGCACAGTTGGCGCCATTGGTAATGTCTTTGATGATCACTGCATCCGCGCGTCCGCCACCTGGATCACGTGGATTGCTGAAGAACTGGTCACCCTTAACTTTGGATTTCAGATAACTGAAGCCCATATTGATCAACCAGTCCGGATCAGGACGGACGATCGCTTCGATCTCCGCACCATAGATATCCGCATCGACAGTGTCGTTGACGGCCGTTCGCGCGATAATCCGACTAAGCTGCAAGTCTTTGTATTTATAGTAGAAAGCCGTTGCATTAAGTTGAAATGCGCCGCCCGCAAAAGTGTTTTTCGAACCGATTTCGAAGGCATCAATTTGCTCTGATCCAAAGGATTCAGGTACTGCAAAAATCGGTTGCAGTGGCGGGTTGATACCACCAGACTTGTAGCCACGCGAGTAGGATAGATAGATCAAGTTGTCAGGTGTGAACTGCCAATCCAGAACAGCCCGTCCGGTGATCTCATCAAAAGCAACGTTGCGTTGTTGGACGATCTGATTACCAGGTGTACCTGGGTCAGCATCAAACAGACCGACAAATGGAGATTCAAAGGCATCCGCTGTTTGTCCGAATGGGACCAGGAAGCTCGCCAGTGTTGAGCGCGCCTCAACAAATTTCTTATCATTATTGTAGCGCAAACCACCCGTGAACTTCAATTCATCACTGATATCAAAATAGACTTCACCGAAAATACCATAGGATTCCAGCTCAAATTCCCGCGTATTGTTTCGGAAATATGGTGTTGCCAAAAATCCGCCATTAGCTGCACCCAATACGCCAACGATATAATCGATCGCGAAGGCGTTCACATAATAGCTATTTTGACCCAGATTATTTTCGGCATAGATACCACCAAGAAGGAAGTTAAATGGCCCATCGAAGTCACTCGAAACAATGCCTTCTATCGACCAACTGGTGTTGTCCTGATTAGAACGATCCAATGAAATCGGCGTATCAGCACAAATCCGGTTTCCACCATAAGATCCCAAACCGATTGTGTCGGTATCAGATGTGCAGAGTTGGCCGGCGGGTCCATTTGGGATGATCGCAGCAGCAACAGGAGCGAAAGTAGGCACCGCTGAGATCGTATTCAATGCCGTCACATAAGTATCACGGCCGAGGATCGACAGGTTGTAATCTTGTCGCGAATCAACAGCCGTTTCCTGATATAGACCAGTTACCGATACTTGGATCGGTCCAAAGTCATGCTCAATGTGCGCCTGCAACTGAAGTTCATCAGTAAAGTACTCTGGCGTAAAATCGGTTCGAACTTCCCGAACATTATCAGGCTCGTCAAAATTCGCATGCCCGTCTGGACCATATAGACTGTTCAAACCAAGGCTAGGTGCCAATCCCGCAAGAGGTGTTCCTGCAAAAGTAATCGCAAAAAATTCGCTCGATCCCAATACACCGGTAAAGTTGGCATTGGTGTTGTTCTTGTCGAAATCCAAGCGGTTGTTCAAACAGCCCAGAACGCCAGTTGGATCCCGTTGACAAAGCTGCTTCTGAATACGCAGACGATCATCATCCTCGCGGAAATAATAAGCCATGAGGTCAACAGTGGTATCAGGTGTTGGTTCCCATTTAATTGAACCGCGAACCGCATACATGTCGCGGCCGTCGATCCGTGAATCGTCAAACAGGTTCTTGGTATAGCCATCACGGTTTTGGTAAAAACCAGCCGCACGGAAAGCGAGACTGTCACCAATAGGCACGTTGACCATGGCTTTGACTTGATAGGATTCAAAGTTACCAAATTGGCCTTCTACCGAACCCTTAAACTCACCCAGTTCCGGCTTAGCAGTCACCACATTGACCACACCCGAAGTAGCATTACGGCCGAAGAGAGTGCCCTGAGGGCCACGCAGAACTTCGACTCGTTCCAGATCAAAATATTCGGTTTCAAACAAGCGCGTATTGAACAACGGGGCATCGTTCAAGTGAATGGCGGTTGCAGAATCGCAAGTCACGCCAACGCAAAGGTCGCCAATCCCACGGATAGTGAAGCTCGACGCGGTAAAGTTGCTTTTGGTGAAAGAGACGTTGGGTAGCGTGAGTTGCAAATCTGAGGCATTCTCAATCTGCTGTGCTTCCAAGGCTTGCGCGTCAAAAGCCGAAACGGCAATCGGCACTTCCTGAAGGCTTTGTGCCTGACGCTGCGCAGTCACGATGATGACGTTATCATCAACATCGTCTTCAACCTGTGCCCATGCTGGTGAAGCCACAGCAGATATAGCTGTGGCGGCTAATAGTAGCGATTTACGCATCTTTCTCTCCCAATCCCGAACTATTCTTCTGGAGAGTGTAGCTTTTGCTCATCCCCCCAGATGCCCTGATCTTCAACTAATCGATCGATTAAGTCCAGATGGAAATTAAAAAAATGCACCAGTGCGTTACATTTTTGCACCTTTGTTACTGAAATCGATTGGAAACAAACATTAAAAAAGCCCTGCCAGTTTCCTGACAGGGCTCAATTTTAAGACGAACTAAGCTTCGTTTAGAACTTGAAGCGAACGACACCGCCATATGTGCGTGGTGCGCTGGGGTAACCGGAAACCGTCCCCGATTGCGCAACACCGTCGAATACAGTCGCAATATATCGGTCGTCGAGTAGGTTACGGCCATAGATGCCAACTTCAAGACCATTTTCGAGTGCAAGCGTCATCGACGCATTCACGAGATTAACTTCGCGACGGAAGATCTCGGTATTGCCAACGTTGGTGTTGAATTCTGGCAGTCCGTTATTGATGTCAGTATTGCTCTCGTGGTTGAAATCCACGCGCGTGATAAGACGATTGCCCGACGCGCCGAATTCATGCGTGTAAGTCGCAGAAGTCGCAATGCTCCATGCCGGAATCCCACCTGGACGCTCACCGGTAAGATCGCCAAGAACGCTGCCTGGAAAATCATCGAAAACCGGATCAAGATGAGTCGCCGCGAACGTGAAGACCAGTCCGTCGGTTGGTTGGATGTTCACATCCAGCTCAAAACCTTGGACTGATTGCTCACCTGCATTACGCAGTGCAAAACCTGTTCCGGTGAAAGCAAAGCTCTGGAAACCTTCAATCGTCTGGTCAAACAATGCCAGATTGATGCCAAGTCCAGGCCATTGTGCCTTCAAACCAATTTCATAGACTTCCGCTTCCTCTGGCCCAGCAAAGCGCGAACCTGTAACCAAATTGGGCACGGCGAGACCAGCATCCAGAATTGGCGATGAGGGAGCGGCAAAGGTTGATCCACCGGGCCCGGCGATAAAGTCCGTATTCGAAGGACGGCTATCTCGTGACAGGTTGATCGAGCTCGCCTTGAAGCCGGTTGCATAGCTCGCATAGACGTTCACTTCAGGTGATATCTCATAAGAAGCGCGCAACAAATAGGTGAACTTGTCGTCGTTTGTCTTGCCATCTTCAACAGCGTTTGGAATGGTCAAAAATGGTGGTTGGAACTGGAAGCCTGCAAGAGGAAGCAGCATGTTTACATTTGGATCGGTGGCCGCTGCGAGCAGAGCTGCTTGGTTAGCAGCCGGTAGTGCCTGAAATTGGTCACGTGTTGTGACCGCACCGCCAGTTGCCCCCGTAATGAAAGCATCAACCAGATTGACTTGACCGAGCGGGTCGAAAGACTGCTGCGCTAGCGCAAAGTCTTTTGAGTCATCTGTATAGTTGAATCCGCCAGTGAACACGAGCCCGTCAATCGGTTCGAAATCAACCGTACCGAAGATCGACCAAGATGTGTTGTCCATGCTGAACTGTTCAGAAGTTAGAAGAGGCGTATTGAAGATGCTTTCTTGTGGCAAGCCGAGGCCAGCTTCTACTCCGTTGAACACGGATGGCAGGCCAGCCAGCACATCGGCTGGATTGCCGCCAGCGAGAATTTCAAACACGTCACGAATATCGCTGCCGTTTTGAATCGCACTGTCTTGCGAGATGGACTCATCAAAATAGTAACCACCAAGCAGGAAGTTGATCGGACCGTCGAAATCGGAAGTAATCCGGATTTCCTGAGTGAAGGTTTCGACATCCTGATCACGCGTTTCGGTCGCGAGCGAAGCACTGGTGTAATCAATATCTGACAGGAAGAAGTTCTTCAGTTCACGATAAGATGTGATCGACGTAACTGAGATCGGGCCAGTGTCCCAATCGACTTGTATCGAACCGCCGTAATTGTCGACTTCGTTGGTTGGAACAAAGTTTAGAAACGCTTCGTCACTAAAGAAATCTGTGTTTAGCTGTCCGCCCACGGCGTTGATCGCGCCGGTAACTGGCCCAGAAACAACCGTGGCCACCTGACAGCAAACCTCGTCGATACGCGAGTAATCTGCAATTGCGCGAATACGCAAATCCGGAGTTGCCTCAATCAACAATTGTCCACGTGCAGACCAACGGTTGCGATCATTCTGCTCTTCATCAAGATTAACGATGGTGGAGTATCCGTCACGGCGGTTGTAGCTGCCGTCAACAGAAAATGCGATATTCTCTGTAATCGGACCGGTAATGTCACCTTTGATTACGACCGAATTGAAGTTACCGTAGCTGGCCTCGACTGCACCGCCGAATTCAAATTGTGGTTCACGAGTGATAACTGAAATAACACCAGCGGATGCGTTTTTACCGAAAAGCGTTGATTGTGGGCCATTCAGAACTTCAATGCGTTGGACGTTTGGAAGATCTGACAAAGCAGCAGCGGAGCGTGAACGGAATACACCGTCGATAAAGACACCAACGGATGGTTCAATGCCGAAGTTATTGTCGCCATTACCGAAACCACGAATGATGAAAGTCGATGCTGAAGAGGTCTGGAGCTGGCTGACCCGCAGCGAAGGAGTCACCGTCTGAAGATCAAGAACGTCACGGATCTGTGCAGCCTCAAGTGTTTCACCAGTTGTCACTGAAACCGAAATTGGAATTTCTTGCAGCGTCTGTTCCCGCTTGGTGGCGGTCACAATGATGACATTATCTTCAACGCTGTCTTCATCCTGTACGTTCTGGGCATATGCAGGCACAGTTGAAATCAAGCCGCCCAATGCGGTGGCGGTCAAAAACTTAGAGATTTTCATATTTACTCCTGAAAACTTTTAGTGTGGAAATCCGGTTATCCAGATCTACCCTCCAACTATTGCCCGCATTGATAGAAACGATCGCATTAGTCCACAGCAACTCATGCTTTACAGTAGAGTAACTATTATTATTGCCACAGAAACGGCCAAAGCGTTGCAACCAGGCAACAGATGTGTCGAGAATGTCGAAAATGGTGCCCCTGGCCCGACTCGAACGGGCACTCCTTGCGGAACTGCATTTTGAGTGCAGCGCGTCTACCAATTCCACCACAGGGGCTAATCAGCAATGCCGTAGACTGGCTTTTGCAAAATCGACGCCCTGTTAGCGGAGACAATTTGCGCTGGCAACCACCTTTATGCAGTCTGATTGTTTAGAATAGATTTGTATCAACCATCGTTTGCACAATCCACAATGGAAAGGCGGAAACGGCCATAAAACTGCCTAAAGGCAGTGCTGTATTCGGGGTTACCTCCTGCCCCCGCATATGCATTGTCATGGCCGCCAGCAATCCCACAAGACCTGCACCCAGCAAAACGAAAGGTAGTGCAGACCAACCAAGCCAGCATCCAATTGCACCCAATAGCTTGGGGTCACCGCCCCCAAGCCCCTCCTTGTTGCGCAATTTTCGATAAATCAAACGCACCAAAAGAAGCGTCCCAAAGCCGATAATGCCACCAATCAGGCGGTTCAAGAAATCGGATTCATTGCCTAGAAATGATGCTGTCAATCCGCTGAGTGCCAGCAATATCGTGAGCCGGTCAGGCAACCAATGATGCTGAGCATCAAGAGCCGCCAAGGTCAGCAACAACCAGCCAAAAATAGCTCCAAACAGCCCGCCCAACCCAGGATCAACGTACAACGCCAAACCTCCAATCAAACCGGCACACAGTTCAATCACAAGATGATCAGATTTTATCGGAGCACCGCAGGATGCACATTTTCCTCGCCGCACGACATAGCTGAAAACCGGGATCAGATCGATTGCACTAATGGTCTGTTCGCATTGGTCACAGCGTGAACGTCCTGCTATGACGGACTGTCCTTGTGGCCACCTGATGACTATAGTCGCCAGAAAACTGCCAATTATCAAACCAACCAAGGTTCCAGCTATTGGAATGGCAAATACTGGCACTGTCGGCTCCGATAAATCGCGGGATGCACGATTGGCATGGCAGAGCCGGTAGTTCAATGCTGCGATTGAAAAACCGCTGCTTCGCTCCTATGTGGTGACCAATTCGAATCTGCCGTAACAGCGGCGATCATCTTTTGAAAGGTAGCCTACATGTCTCAAGTCGATCCGGTTGTCATTTTGTCCTACGCCCGCACACCTATGGGCGGCATGCAAGGCGTGTTGAGTGATGTAGCTGCCCCGGATCTGGGAGCGGTTGCCGTTCGGGCTGCGGTCGAACGCGCTGGCATTAATGGCGCGGATGTAGAGCGCATTTACATGGGTAATGTTTTATCCGCAGGCCAAGGCCAGGCTCCGGCTCGCCAAGCAGCCATCCTGGGCGGACTACCGGAATCGGTAGAAGCCACGACTGTCAACAAAATGTGTGGGTCCGGTATGCAGACTGCCATCATGGGCGCTGAGGCACTGGCGGCAGGATCAGTGGACATTATCGTTACCGGCGGAATGGAAAGCATGACCAATGCCCCTTATCTTTTACCGAAAATGCGCGGCGGTGCGCGATTGGGCCATGCGCAGGCAATGGATCATATGTTCCTTGATGGATTGGAGGATGCTTATGACAAGGGCCGAGCAATGGGCAGTTTTGCCGAGGAAACAGCCGGCGAATATCAGCTAACCCGCGAGGCTCAGGATGAATATGCGATTGAATCGCTTGCCCGTGCCAAGACTGCTGTCGAGGGCGATGCTTTTGACGATGAAGTGGTTGCCGTCGAGGTAAAGACCCGCAAAGGCAGCGTGACGGTTGATAAAGACGAGCAGCCGCTCAAAGGTAATCCCGACAAAATTCCGCAACTGCGCCCGGCATTTGCAAAAGACGGCACGATCACGGCGGCAAACGCATCATCCATATCTGACGGTGCTGCGGCAATGGTATTGGCGCGGGCAAGTGTTGCCGAAGCCAAAGGCCTGAAACCCGTTGCAAATATTGTCGCCCATGCCGCTCATGCGCATGCTCCAGCCAAGTTTACCACGGCTCCGGTTTCGGCGATCCAAAAGGTTCTTGAAAAGGCTGGATGGGACGTCGCGGATGTCGACCTGTGGGAAGTAAATGAAGCCTTTGCCTGCGTCGCCATGTTCGCCATGCAAGATATCGGCATCTCGCGCGACAAATTGAATGTAAATGGCGGAGCCACGGCGCTTGGCCATCCCATTGGTGCCAGCGGTGCACGGATCATGGTCACGCTCATCGCTGCGTTAAAGAAACAAGGGCTTAAGAAAGGCGTTGCTGCTCTGTGCATCGGCGGTGGCGAAGCAACAGCGGTAGCGGTTGAACTTGCTGACTAAGCGCCTTCGAACTTCAAAACAAAAGGGGCGGGAAGCAATGCTATCCCGCCCCTTTTATTTGTGTCCGCTATGTTGATTAGGCGAAGCTTACCGTCTGCCGGTTCTTCTTGCGGCGCAATGCACCACCAACAGCACCGAAACCAAAGATCATGAAAGCCCAAGTTGCAGGCTCCGGCACAGCCGCCAGATTGAAGTTCACATCCCAATGCCGTGGCCGCTCACCATTTTCGCCCTCAACAAGCAACCAAGATGATCCGCCAAAAGCGCTATTTTTGGCGTTAGCACCAATACCATATTGGAAAGCATGACCGCCTGCGAAAGGATTGGAACGCAGCATATAGGAATAGCCGTCTATGGAAATGGTTCCGCTAGCCGTCGTGAAAAAGTCGACATCCTGTGTGTCCGTTACCGGATCATAAGCCAATCCGCCTTCCTTTTTATAAGTAAAGGCTGAGCCTAGCGTTGTTTCCAGAAAGCCGCCCAGTCTCAGGTCGATATTGGCGACGTTGTTAGAACCGTTGATTGCGGTTCCAACGAGCGAACCCGTACCGGTGTCCGTATCAACAGTGAATATGGTGCCGGGCTGGAAAGCATAAAAGCGATCGGCGCCGACATTCGTGTTATTCGTCCACAGACCATGTTTGTTCGCGCCAGCGGTATAGTTGCTCGCATTGAAAATCAGCACTTCAGCCGATACCGAAGTCGCTGACAGTGCAGATGCTGCAACGGCCATGGCCGACATCATCAATAGTTTTTTACTCTTCTTCATATTTGCCCCCAAAAATTCACGCAGATCCAATAATGATACAGCTTTTGCTGCTACCATCGCCAACATCCGAAGAATGCTTGGATCGGGTCCGTATGTTACGCGGCTTTCGCCCATTAACTCGATAAGAGATTCTCATCTTCGACCCATTGCAATATTAAGACAAATTTAACCTTTAGCGCAAATGCCAAGGGGCAGATTTTAGACAATTTTACCGAAATTGACGCAGCGATAGCCTGAGAAAGCTCAACTATTATTTTGTTACGGTGAGAAATGTTTCACTATGGGACGGTTGTTGTTAACCATCAGCCATGACCACTCATGTAAGCGAATTAATGAAAAAAGCCGGTTTTGGTTATTTCAGAGGTTCATCGCCCCAGATGATATCTCGATCGACATAACCACGGCGCCCCGTCACATCGAGCAAACACCAACCATTTTCGCATTGGGTGATTTTCCCGACCACGCCTGGCTCGACCCGCCAAATGACTTTGGCGTCGGCTTGCGGATGAGAACGCAATGGTTGCGCCTCGCCCTTTTCGCCCAGCACAATCGCAGTCTGTTTAGCACTTAACAAACGTGCGTGCATCCAACCTTGCGCACCATCAGGATCTTCCACTTTCCGCCACGCTTTGTAGCGTGCAAGAATTTTAATGGGGAGACGTTCACGTCGGTAAATCCACATGGTTGGATATTCTGTGCTTGGTCCCGTGCGCATCCGCGCCTCGGGCTCATCAATAGATGCCCAATAGGGTGGCTCCTGCTGTGCTTGCGCTGGCGATGCCGAAATAACGCCAACGGTCAAGAGGCTAGAAACCGATAATATTTTCACTACAGACTTACGCATATTTCGATATTTATTCATTCCCCCAAGCAGACATAGCCATAACCATAAAGCTAGCGGCGCATCAAGCGTCACCTGCTTGACCTCATGTAAAATTCAGGCATAGCAAGTGTCCTATGGTCGATATGGAAAAATCTGAGCAACCGCGTCGCGAAAAGCCTCGCGTCATCGTGACCCGCGAACTCGCCGATGCTATTCATGACCGGATGGGCGAGCTGTTTGACGTTGTACCCAATCTGACTGATCGTGCATTTACGCGCGATGATTTGATTGCCGCTATGGCCGACTGTGATGTGCTGGTGCCAACCGTTACAGATAATATTGATGCAGAAATGATCGCTGGTGCACCAGATCGCTTGAAACTGATCGCAAGTTTTGGCGCTGGCGTTGACCATATCGATCTGGCTGCTGCACGAGCGCGCCAAATATTGGTGACCAACACACCAGGTGTTTTTACCGAAGATACAGCTGACATGACCATGGCGCTGATATTGTCCGTTCCACGCCGACTGGCCGAAGGTGAGAAACTGATGCGCTCCGGTTTGTGGGAGGGCTGGAAACCTTCCGGCATGCTTGGACATTGCATAGGCGGCAAAAAGCTTGGGATTGTCGGCATGGGCCGCATCGGCCAAGCGGTGGCCCGCCGCGCATCCGGATTTGGACTGTCAATCGTCTATCATAACCGGCGGCAATTACCGCCTGCGGTCGAAGAATCCTTGAACGCGAGCTACATTGCCGATCTGGATGAGCTGATTCAGACGTGTGACATCATTTCGATCCACTGCCCTCATACGCCGGAAACACATGAACTTATCAACGCCGACCGGATCGCCAGGATGAAGCCTTCAACCTATCTGATCAACACGGCGCGCGGTGAACTGATTGACGAAAATGCAATGATCGAGGCACTGCAGCAAGAAAAGATCAGCGGCGCCGGACTTGACGTTTATACCCACGAACCTGCTGTTGATGAACGGCTCTTGAAGCTCAAAAACGTTGTACTGCTCCCTCATATGGGGAGCGCTACATTCGAAGGACGCGAAGCATCAGGCGAGCGTGTCATTGCCAATATCCGCGTATGGGCCGACGGGCACAGACCGCCAGACCAAGTGCTGGAAGGTTGGGTCTAATATTTCAATCCGAGATTGTTCATCAAAATTTGCCTGCCTTGGCTGTTGAGTCCATTTCTCCTCTAGACTAAAAAACTCCCAAAATATGATTCGCTAACGCGGATTTGCGTAACAAAATGTTGCTTTCAGGGGATTTCATGAAACATCTTAGTAAACTTGCCATTGGTGGCATGGTCGCCGCTTTGGCATCGGCTCCGGTATTCGCACAGGATGTCATCGATCCTGCTGCCGACGTTGCCAATACGGGCGACACGGCTTGGGTGCTGACCGCAACCGCACTTGTGCTCATGATGACCCTTCCCGGTCTTGCTCTGTTCTACGGCGGCCTGGTCCGGTCCAAGAACTTTCTCTCGGTTCTTATACAGTGCATGGCCATTGCTGGCATTACATCGGTTCTTTGGGTCGTGGTCGGATACACACTGGCCTTTGGACAAGTAACCAACGGTGTTCTGGGCAACGGTATCAACTGGATGTTTGGCAACCTTGGTAATGTACGCGAAGGCACTGCCATCCCGGAATCTGCCTTCGCCATGTTTCAGATGACTTTCGCCGTTATCACCCCTGCCCTGATGGTCGGCGCATGGGTCGATAGGGCGCGCTTTGGTTGGGTTGTCGCGTTCTGTTCGCTTTGGCTTCTCGTCGTCTATGCGCCTGTCACGCATTGGGTCTGGGGCGGCGGCTGGCTCTCTGGTCTTGGTGTACTGGATTTTGCCGGCGGGATTGTGGTCCATACGACCGCTGGTATATCAGCTTTGGTTGTTGCTATCATGATGGGCAAACGCATTGGCTGGCCAAAAACACTCATGCTCCCCCATAGCCCTGCCCTCACTGTCGCAGGTGCCGGTTTGCTCTGGGTTGGCTGGTTCGGGTTCAACGGTGGTTCTGCTCTCACCGCAACCGATGACGCGTCATCCGCTATTATCAACACGCATGTCGCGGCTTCCACGGCTGCGCTGGTATGGATATTGATTGAGCGGATCAAGGTGGGCAAATCAACCGCGGTGGGCGTTGCAACCGGCGCAATTGCCGGCCTGGCCACCATCACGCCAGCGGCGGGATTTGTTGGCCCCGGAGCGTCAATCATTATTGGTGCAGCGGCCGGATTGGTCTGTTTCTTCGCCGTCGGCCTCGTCAAAAATGGCTTTAAAATTGACGATAGCCTTGACGTTTTCGCCGTGCACGGCGTGGGCGGGATACTGGGCTCTCTGCTGCTTGCTTTGTTCATTAGTGAAAGCTTCGGCGGCACAGGCTATGCAGAAGGCATGGCCTTTGGCAGCCAGTTTGTCGCGCAACTCATTGGCGTCGGCGTCGTTGCAATATGGTCGGCCATAGCAACGGCCATTCTGGGTTACGGCATCAGCTTCATTCTACCGATGCGAGTGAATGAGGACGATGAGCGCGATGGTTTGGATATTGCCAGCCATGGCGAAAGAGCATGGGATCTGGATTGATCCTATAAGTGCGTAGGGCCACGTTTGGCCACGCGCGGATGCACTTTATCAGAAGTTAAAAAACTCGGGCCGGAGCACTGATCCGGCTCGAGCAAAGAGAAGATCGATTTGTACCAGATGATTGCGTGGACGGCTGAAACCCGACACCTCGGTTGGAAAAAACCCACGGTCGGCCATGAATGTGACTACTTCGGGTAAAAGCGGCGCGCCTTCATTATATTGCAGCATGGCGGTTTCCAGTTGAATCAGACCGGTTCGTTCCAGCAATTTATTCGCACCTTGCAAAACCTGTAATTCGGCCCCCTGTACATCGATTTTCAGAAATACGTCGTTAGTCGGCTCTAGATGCTCGTCAACGACATCGTCCAAGGTTCGGGTTTTCAGTTTCAATTCGTTGCGCGGCGCATCGCTGGCTTCCGGCAGAAAGGATGACCCAGTGCCCATTTCATAAAATGTGACCTCTTGCCCTGCCGTCGCGCCCAATACCGCTGACTCGCATTTGACATGAGGCAGGTCACGGATCACCTCATCCAATCCTGCCCGCAATGCCGGTTGTGCTTCCACCATCAGCATAGGCATTTTGCCGAATGTGCGATGGGCCAGACGGGTCCAGTCCCCTTTATAGGCACCAACATCGACTATTGCCTGAGGTTTGAAGCCATTTTCAACCAACCGATTATAGGTGATTTCTTCGGAAGCGCGCGCAACCATATCGGCCACATGTCTTTGAAGTGCTGGCGATCCTTTACGAAACAGACGACCAATGATGCGCTGAGATAATGATGGCGATGACATGAAATGGCTATTGCCAGAAAAAAATAGGCTGTCAAACAAACGACATTTTCGTAACCATCTTCGTTAGCCAGTAGGATCAATATCCTGCACTATTTGGTGGCAAAGGCCTTCCACCCGACATAGGCGAGAAATGGGAGGCCGACGGCATCGGTAATAGCGATTGTGCGTAAGCTAGTGGGTTGATTGTAAATCCCATAAATCGCCAGAAAACTGATCATTGAAAGAGCCGTCACGACAAATGCGAGTTTGCGTACGTCGGCGTCAAAAGCAGCCCATGTACAGGCGATAACAATCATACCAAACAGAGCAGCACGATGCTGTAACAAAGCAAAGTTCACATCATCTGCAGATACGCCATATAACCGCGTAATCAGCGATGGAATGAAGAAAGCGGCAAATGGCGGCAAGTGGACAACCAGACCCAATATGAGCCAGCAAATTCGTTCCCCCATGTCTCCATCCTCTGATAGCTACAAATTTAAATGCAGAAACTGATTAAACTCGCTGGCGGTATAATCACCAAAGGCTGCTCCATTTTCGAATCCTTGCTTACGATACAGATGAAGAGCTGGTTCGAATTCATTCCCTGACCCGGTTTCAAGACTCAACCGTTTGTATCCGCGCTGTTTTGCTTCCTCAATTATGTGGTTGAGAATTGACAAACCCACACCTTTCCTGAGGTGCCGGGAATCTGTCCGCATGGATTTAATTTCACCAGCCGTTCCGGACAGCTCTTTCAGTGCACCGATTCCCATAAGCTGATCACCATCCCATGCACTCCACACGGATATTTCGGGTGCCTTTAGACCGGACAAGTCAAGGGCATAGACACTGCCAGGCGGGGAGTTTCCTTGCATGCCCGAAAGATGGACGGCAAGTAACGATTGAACCGCCTGCCCCTTTAGGTCATCCAATCGAATTTCCATCGACCTTGTCCTTTCCTACATTCGCAGACGTTGATATAGGATAGTGCATGTTCTTGGACAATTTAAATCAAATTTATCTGTCTATTATATCGCAAATCTCACAATTATTATTGCAGCCTGCTCATAGCGTAAGCATGTGTGATTTGTGTGAACTTTGAAGGCCGAGCAAAAGTTCTCGAACTTAGGAAGCCAGCGTCAACGTCCGCAAAACTTCGGTGTCGAGTGCATCGGCAAAGCGGCAGCCTGCCTGCTTTGTTTTCTGCCATACCAGCGTAGCGTTGACCGGAGCATGTTTATCGACGGTGACGGTTACTTTTTCCCCTTCTTTGAACACGGCATCGGCTTCGAAGCGGCATCCGTAGATGGAGATATCAAGCAGAGTAGCGACAATCGACATATTGCCTTTGCGTTTCAACGATGCGCTGGAAATGAAAACCTCATGGCGTGCGACCGCCCTCCGGTTCAAAGCTGCCGGCTCCACTTTGCGGTATCTTGTCGACTTCAGCGCCATCTCTACCCTCCTGCGCGTATCCACGTGTAAACGCAAAAGAGTAACAATAAAGTTAACGGCCCTAAACCATGGCTAGTCGCCGGTCAGAATGCGATCGACCAGTTGTTTGACGGTTGGAACAAAGCCATTGGAATAGAAGGGATCCTTGCCAAAATTATAGGCACCGTGTCCTGCAAACATCAAATGTTCTTCTACCGGTGATCCGTGCACAATTTCCTGCAAGGACTTCTGAATGCAGAAGCTGCGCGGGTCTGCGAGTCTTCCGGTGCTGAAATTGTCATGATCTTTCCAGGAGGAGAATCCACAATGTGACAGACATCCCATACAGTCAGCCTGATCTTTGCGGATCATTTTCGCTTCTTCCGGCGTGGTAAAGACAATCGTATTATCCGGTGTCTTGAGAGCCATGGTAAAGCCCAGTCCATCCCATTCCCGCGCCCTGAGCAAGTCATTGCGCGTGACCCAGAAATTCTTGCCCTTCACACCAACATCCAATTGATGCGTATGCTCGCCCGCTTTTTCGGTTGAATAAGGAATTTGGCGCTCAGACCGCGCTTCGAGACTGCGCAAAAACTCATTGCGTACCGCCGATGAATAAAAGCCGGTTGGCGAAAATTTGTGCAGCAACACATCGCCTTCCTTGATCTTTATCAGTTCATTCTTCCAGCTATCAGGAATCGGGCTTTCCTTGGTCAGCAAGGGTCGTGTACCGAATTGAAAAGCAATCTGCCCCAGTTCATCATTGTCGATCCAGTCATTCCAGTCTTTTAACGCCCAAACGCCGCCTGCCATGATGATCGGAACACTGTCAGCAATCCCCTCTCCTCGCATTGTTTCGCGCAAGGCTTTTACGCGCGGATAAGGGTCTTCTGGTTTACGGGGATCTTCCGCGTTGCTGAGCCCGTTATGGCCGCCTGCCAGCCAGGGGTCTTCATACACAACGGCAGCCATGAGGTCGGATACCTTGTGATAAGCTCTCTTCCACAAAGCCCGAAAAGCACGGGCCGAACTGATGATCGGTAGATAGTTTACGCCATATTGTTGGGCAATTTCCGAGAGTTTGTAAGGCATGCCCGCACCACAAGTGACACCAGCAACCATGCCCTTGGTTTGCTCCAACACACCATGCAGCACTTGCTGCGCTCCGCCCATTTCCCAAAGGACGTTGATGTTAATTGCGCCTTTCCCGTTGGACATTTCAAATGCTTTAGTCACCTGCGCAACTGCGCCATCGATCGCATATTTTATCAGTTCTTCATGCCGAGCACCGCGGGTCTTTCCGTGATATATCTGAGGAATGACATTACCATCCGCATCATAGCTGTCGGCATTGACCGCTGACACAGTGCCGATGCCGCCAGCGGCAGCCCAAGCACCGGAGCTTGCATGATTGGTCGCTGCGACCCCTTTGCCACCCTCAATTAACGGCCACACTTCGCGACCATTATACTGGATAGGCTTGACCCCTTTAAACACTATACTCTCCTATATGCCCAATGCGTGCCTTATAGACAGCGCACGACAAAATTGTTCGAAAAAATTGGCAATTGCCCAAACTATTTTTAATCGCAAAACCCTATTTGAATTTTGGACGCCCTAACGCGTGTCCATAAAGCAAGGCATAGCGTGCCAACATCTTGCTTTCATTATATTCTGCCTGCGCCTTCATCCGGTTTTGCTGGCCGATATCCTGGCGCAACTGTTCATGCTGAACCAATGTTGTCAACGCTTCTACGAAGGCAGATTCATCAGCAGCAGGCTTAACAAACCCCTGATTGGCCTGACATACCATAGATTTGATATCTCCGACATCCGTTGCGACAACAGGACAACCTGCCGCCATTGCTTCGATCAAGGATATCGGAAATTGCTCACTGTCGGAGGACAGTGCAAAAATGTCGAAAAGCCCTACATAACGGGCGGGTTCCGGGAGAAAACCTGGCATCAAAAGACGATCTGTTATTCCGCAACGTTCAGCTTCCGCCAATATCGCTGCCTTTTCACTGCCCTCGCCAACGATCACAAGCCGCACATTATCACCCGCTGCTGCACAGGCCCGCACCAATCGAGGAAGATTTTTGATGGTGCGCAAGCCGGCAACCGTTCCTACCACAATCTCATCTTTGCCCTTTTTAAAGCCGGACAAGGCACCGCGCTGCGGTTTCTTTTCGAAACGCTTCACATCAATGCCATTGGGGATGCGATGAATCTTCTCGGCTGGTTGCTTCCAGACCGATTTGGCGATGTTTTCCAATCTTTCCGATGGCACAACCAATGCTTGGCTGCTGCCCAGTGCGAAGGTTCTGAAAAGGTTACGTTTCCAGCTTAGCTTCTTGCGCTCATCCTCATTAAATCCATCTTCATGATGAATTAGTGGCGGCAGACCTTCCACACGAGAGAAAAGAGTCCTTGCCATCACACCGTCCATCGATCCCCAATTATAGGACAGGATCAAGTCGAAATTTCTGAAATAAGCAACCAGCTCACGATAACGCTTTAACGATGGCTTCCCCGCCAAAGCTGGAGCGCCGTTGGGAAACTGCACCTTTATCTTGGGATCAACAGCTTCGCGCGCTGATAGATTATCGGGTTCAGCGGACAATATCGTGTGCTCTGCTTGCGCGCCGAAATGGTTCATCAAACGAACGGCTCGTGCTTCTTTACCGCCAAGGTTGAACGTGCTGTGTAGGTGAAGGATTTTGGAAGATTTCATCGGTGTCGTTGAAAATTTCAATTGTTGGAAAATCAATCGACTCGTTGGAGCAATGCAGCAATGGCGTCAAGCGATCTTGGCTCTTCCAAACTGGGAGCATGCCCAACGCGCGCTACAGTAACCAGCTCTCCATTTTCCAAGATATTCATCATCTTTTTGGCCGTCGCATCGCTAAATAAATCGGATCGTTCGCCTCGCAAAACAAGCGTGGGCAGTTTTTTAAGGGACTCAAGCATCCGCCACATCGCATCACTGCCGCCGCCCTTTCTTTCAAACGGTTCCGATATTTTCATATCATAGTCCAGCTTGATCCGGCCGGAACTGTTCATCCGGTAGAGTTTTTTGGCAAAGCCTATCCAGTCTTTCAAACTATAGTCCGGATATATATTGGCGCTGGATTCGGCGAGATCACGGGCGGCATGTGCCCATGTATCGAAACTACGCCCCAGACCGACATTTTCTCCTATCCGATCCAAGCCGCGCTGGTCGATTTCGGGACCAATGTCATTCAATAGTGCTCCAGCAACGCGCTCCGGATGCTTATGAGCCATTATCATTGTAACAATGCCGCCCAATGATGTTCCGAAGAAGATCGCCTTGGGCAAATCTATCTCATCCATCAGCTTCACAATGTCCTCAACGTAGGACTTGGCATTATAAGTCGCACTATCCTTGGCATATTCACTCTCCCCGCGTCCGCGAAGATTGACCATGATGATGCGCCGTTCGCCATTTAGCCACTGGCCGAGATGTTCAAAATCGCGGACATTTCTAGTCAGGCCAGGCACACAGATTATCGGCGTCTTGCCGCTGGCTGAAGGATAGTCCCGATAGTGCAATTTCAAGCCATCATCTGATTGCCAATATCGATCCTCGTGAGCTATTCGGTCCGTCATATTTGTTTTTCTCCCCCATGCGGCTTGCCGCATCCCCGATTAATCACCACTATCATTAAATGCCATATAAACCGCAAGCTGAACCCGCCAAGTCATCCTATCGAGCGGATGTCAAAATAACCGATCTCGGTGACAAGATTGGTGATCCGGTCGGTGCCGCGCACTTTCCCGAACATATCTTGCGCTTTCGCAACAATCGCTGGGATCAAACCATAGGCTTGGCAGATTTGAATGACGCTGAATGGATTGAACATTTTGGTCGCTTTGAACCGTTGCCGGACAATCTGAACCCGCCGCTTGCCCTGCGCTATCATGGCCATCAGTTTCGCAATTACAATCCGGATATTGGTGACGGCCGCGGATTTCTTTTTGCGCAAATGCGTGATCACGAAGATCGACTGATGGATCTCGCAACCAAAGGGTCTGGTACGACGCCTTGGAGCCGTTCGGGTGATGGAAAGCTGACCTTAAAAGGCGGCGTTCGAGAAATTTTGGCCACTGAGATGCTGGAAGCGCTGGGCGTCGATACATCTAAGACATTTTCACTGATCGAAACCGGTGAAGAGCTCGAGCGCGGTGATGAGCCGTCTCCCACACGCTCAGCGGTAATGACGCGGCTGAGCCATAGTCATATCCGCTTCGGAACCTTTCAACGCATTGCTGCGGAACAAAACGAAAAGTTGATGCATGACTTAGCGGAATATTGCCTGAACCATTTTTATGGCGGGGTAAAGACGGACGATCCTGCCACCGAATTATTCGGCAATGTAGCGGCAAAGTCCGCGCAATTGGCCGCAAGCTATATGACGGCGGGATTTGTTCATGGCGTTCTCAACACCGACAATAACAATATCACCGGTGAAAGTTTTGATTATGGCCCCTGGCGGTTCACACCCTATTGGGAACCCGGTTTCACGGCGGCCTATTTCGATCATCAGGGTCTTTATTGTTTTGCCCGGCAACCGGAAGCTTTGCACTGGAACCTGGCCCAGTTAGCCAGCGCATTGCGGTTGATTTGTGAAAGTGATCCACTTGTCGCCACCCTGGAAGGCTTTCCGCGCGCTTATGGAGAGGCTTTCACCGAACATTTCTGTTGGCGATTAGGGGTAGAGTCCGAAGGTTTTGAGATCGACAAACCGCTTGTCGTTGCCGCAGAGCAGGCATTGAGCACAAAGTTGGTGACAATAGACCGTTTCTTTTTCGACTGGGGTCAGTACACGCTTCCTGACAAAAAACGCTACGAAGCCGAAGAGTTCGAGATCTTCAAGGAAGAAGTAGCCAAGCGCACACGCATCAGGCCATCGGATCATGATTATTGGCAATCAGATGAACCCTGCTCCATGCACATCGAAGAGGTTGAGAATATTTGGGACGCCATTGCGAAAGATAATGATTGGCAACCGTTAACCAAAAAGGTTGAGGCAATAAGAAATATGGGCGAGGCACTTAGAGGCTTGTAACCTCTTGTAACGCGATTTTCGCGATTGGCTGAAAGAAAATAGGATTATGGCTACTAGATTTTTGCGCTGTATCAGCTAGTTAAAGCGCAACTCATAGAAGACGAAAACAGCCCTGACTGAAACAAATTGTAACGGATTGATTTTGACAGAACTTATCTCAACAGAGCCGGCAACAGGTGCAGTCTTGTGGCAAGGCGATGCCGGCGATGCAGACACCACCGTTGCCAAAGCCAGAAATGCCTGGCCGGCTTGGGCGGCCCTTCCCCTGACAAAACGGATCGAAATCGTCCGTCGCTATGCCAATCATATACGAAGCCAGTCGGAACAGCTTGCCGAATTAATTGCCCGCGAAACCGGAAAGCCTATTTGGGAATCCCGCACGGAAGCTGAAGCGGTGATCAAAAAGGTTGATATCTCAGTCAGGGCATATGCGGAACGTACTGCGCAACGCCATTTGCCGAGCCAGCCCAACATGCGCGCCGCCATGCGGCATAAGCCACATGGTGTATTGGCGGTGCTGGGCCCCTATAATTTCCCAGCGCATTTGCCGAATGGCCATATTGTACCGGCGTTGATCGCAGGGAATACCATCGTCTTTAAACCGTCAGAAAAAACGCCCGCAGTCGGCGAATTTTTGGTCGATTCATTTAACAAAACCGGATTGCCTGAAGGTGTTGTCAACATCCTGCAAGGCGGCCCGGATGTAGGCAAAAGCCTGACCGCGAACGACGATATTGATGGTGTTTTGTTTACTGGGTCTGCACAAACTGGTGTTGCTCTCAACCGACAATTCGCTTCACGTCCCGACAAAATTCTTGCGCTCGAAATGGGCGGCAATAATCCAATCATTGTTTGGGACACAGACGATATTCACAGTGCGGCTGTATTGGTCATCCAATCGGCATTTTTGTCGGCGGGCCAACGCTGCTCGGCCGCAAGCAGAATGATTGTCAAGGATGAGCTTTATGAGCGGGTGGTCAAGGAAGTAAAACGGATTGCAGACCGCCTGATCATTGACGAGCCATTTAGCACACCCGCACCATTCATGGGGCCAGTAATCGACAACGACGCGGCCGATGGTCTCACCGAGAGTTTTCTCGCACTAATGAGCCATGGTGGACGTCCTATCAAGCATATGGCACGTCCATTGGACGATCGGCCATTTCTTACACCTGGCATTATTGATGTAACTGACATGGAGGAGCGACCTGATATCGAGCTGTTTGGCCCTATTCTGCAAGTTCTGCGTGTAGAGGATTTCGAAGGGGCCATAGCGGAAGCGAACAACACCCGTTACGGTCTTTCTGCCGCCTTAATTGGCGGTAGCGCCACACAATATGATCAATTTTGGTCCAATAGTCGCGCCGGCATTGTCAATTGGAACAAAATGACCGTTGGAGCCTCGTCCGAAGCTCCCTTTGGCGGTATAGGATTATCCGGCAATCATCGGCCAAGTGCCTATTATGCTGCTGATTATTGTGCATATCCGGTCGTATCGATGGAAGCCGAGCAAACGCGCGCATCCATAGGCATTGGTTTGAAGGACGAAGACTGATCAATCCCGATATAGAGCGGTGAATAGTATATCTTAGGTCGCTGAAAAAACTTCTGCTTTGATCACGGCGGCTTAACGACGCATATCGGTCGCATGGAAAATTTTGATATCTTTGCAGCCAAATCATCTAGACAGAATGGTATTGTCTATCTGGTAGGCGCCGGTCCCGGCGATCCAGAATTGCTGACTCTTCGCGCAGCACGCTTGTTATCGGAAGCCGATGTCATCGTGCATGACGGACTGGTCAGCGCAGATATATTGGCCATGGCGCCAGCCACGACCAAACGCATTTCCGTTGCCAAACAACGTTCCCGCCACAGCATGGCGCAGGATGCCATTAATGCCCTTTTGATTGCCGAAGCACAAAAAGGCCACAAAGTGGTAAGGCTTAAAGGCGGTGATCCTTTTATCTTCGGACGTGGCGGTGAAGAAGCCAGCGACTGCATCAAAGCGGGCGTTCGTGTCGAAGTCGTTCCCGGTATCAGCGCGGCCCTTGGCTGTGCTGCTCAGGCCAAGATGCCCCTCACCCATCGTGATGCATCCAGTGCAGTTTCCTTTGTAGCCGGGCAATGCAAGGGCTTGTCTGAACAGAACTGGTCTGGACTGGCTGGCAAAGGGCGTACGCTGGTTATCTATATGGGTGTCGCCAATGCCGAAGCGATTGTAGAGAAATTGATTGCTGATGGCGCAGCACCGGACCTGCCTGTTGCTGTGCTCGAGAACGGTACGCGGGACAATTTCCGGGCGCTGCAGACGTTACTGACTGATCTCGGCGATCTTGTGCGCCGCGAAAATGTCAAAAGCCCTGCCTTGTTGGTGGTCGGCGAGGTTGCACGTTATGGCGACGCGACGGATAAATTTCTTGAATATGCGCAAATGGCGGGAGTGGAATTTTGAAGATACTGACCGGAAATGACCTCAAAACAGGCGATGTGACCTGGTGGACCGGAAGCGACTGGTCGCGCCATGTCGAAGATGCTGTGGATGTCGGTGAAAATTTCGAAGCCATCCTGCACGAAGAAGAAGCCGCTCGCCGGGTCAATGTTCCTTATGCGATTGAAGCAGAGATGACCGAAGACGGCCCTCGCCCCGCCCATATCAAAGACCGCGTGCGGGCGCTGGGACCAACTGTAAGACCGGATTTAACATTAAAGCCAGCCGATCCTGAGGCTGGAAACTGGGTGATTTAGCCATGTATCAATATGACAAATATGACCAGCAAATGGTCGATACGCGGGTTGCGGAATTTCGCGATCAGGTGGAACGCCGCCTCGCCGGTGAACTGACCGAAGACCAGTTTAAACCCCTGCGGCTTATGAACGGTCTGTATCTGCAGCTGCATGCCTATATGCTACGCGTCGCTATCCCCTATGGCACACTGAACGGCAAGCAGATGCGCATGCTCGGCCATATCGCACGCAAATATGACCGCGATTATGGGCATTTTACCACCCGTCAGAATATTCAATATAACTGGATCAAGCTGGAAGATGCGCCGGACATTCTGGCCGACCTTGCTTCTGTCGAGATGCATGCCATCCAGACCAGTGGCAATTGCATTCGCAATATCTCCTCTGACCAATATGCCGGAGCAGCAGCCGACGAGATCGCTGATCCGCGTCCTTGGGCAGAGATTTTGCGTCAGTGGTCGAGCTTTCACCCTGAATTTTCATATCTGCCCCGCAAATTCAAAATCGCGGTGATTGCCAGCGACGAAGATCGCGCGGCGATGCGACTGCACGATATCGGGATCCAGCTCGTTCACAAGGACGGCGAATTGGGCGCGAAATTCTTTGTCGGAGGCGGCATGGGCCGGACGCCAATGATCGCTCCGGAAATCCGTGATTTTGTACCTGCAGATGAGCTGATTAGCTACGCCGAGGCATGCTTGCGCGTCTATAACCGTTACGGGCGGCGCGATAACAAATACAAGGCGCGGATCAAGATCCTCGTCCATGAACTGGGCAAAGAAGAATATACCCGTCAGGTCGAAGAAGAATTCGCCCATATGAAGACACTGGGTCTGAATCCACCGGTGGAAGAACTGGCCCGGATTACTGAATATTTTGCTGATCCTGCCTTTGACACCAATGCGAGCGACGATCTCGATTTATCCGATCCCGATTTCAATCTTTGGGTGGACCAGAATACGGTCGCCCATAAGCAACCCGGCTATGCCATTGCGACGATCAGTCTGAAACCAAAGAGCGGAATTCCTGGTGACGCGTCATCAGCGCAAATTGATCTCATGGCCGATCTTGCCGAGCAATATAGCTTTGACGAAATGCGCGTTACGCACAGCCAGAATATCGTTTTGCCTCACGTAAAAAAGAGCGATCTTTATTCCCTCTGGCAAAAACTCGATAAAGCCGGCTTAGCCCCTGCCAATCTCGACTTGATCACCGACAGCATTGCCTGCCCTGGTCTCGATTATTGCAGCCTCGCCAATGCGCGCTCCATCCCGCTGGCACAGAAGATCAGCGAGCGCTTTGCTGATCTCGGTCGTCAGCGCGAATTGGGTGAGTTAAAGCTCAAAATATCCGGCTGCATCAATGCTTGCGGGCACCATCATGCGGGCCATATCGGTATCTTGGGTGTGGATCGAAAGGGTACCGAAAATTACCAATTACTGCTCGGCGGATCGGCTGCCGAAGATACCAGCTTGGCCAAAATTACCGGCCCCGGCTTTGATGAAGATGGCGTAATCGATGCCATTGAAACCGTCACCGACCTGTATCTGAAAGAACGACAAGATGATGAGCGGTTTATCGACACTTATCGCCGCGTCGGCATGGCAGCGTTCAAGGAGGCTATTTATGGTTGAGGCAATCCGTTTTCGCGATGACGACGTCCATGAGGAACCAGCGGTTTCGCTGGACGCGTTTCTGGATCAGTCCAATGCCACTGCTGTACGGATCGAGGCCGGCGAAGATGCCCGGCTGCTGCTTCCGCTACTAGAACGCTTGGCATTGATTGAAGTTGATTTCCCTGTCTTCGGCGATGGTCGTGGCTATTCCGCCGCACAAATATTGCGCGAAGCAGGCTATGAAGGCGAATTGCGCGCCAGCGGTGACGTGCTGGTCGATCAGATCGCCTATATGCGCCGCTGCGGTTTCGATGCGTTCGCCCCTGATGCGCCTATTGATCCAAAGGTCATGGACAAAGCGCTCGAACTCTATGACGAAGTCTATCAGGCAACAACAGATGGCCGTGCCCCCATATGGAAGCGTCGTCATGGGTGAGCCAGCACGCAAAATTGATATTATCGACGCGCGGCCTGACTTTACTCAGGAAGACGCCGATGCCTTAAACGCCCGTTTTGAAGGTGTGCATGCATCAGATATGCTCAAAACCCTGTTCGAAGAGGGCAATCTTGGCGAAGTTGCGGTTGTATCGTCCTTTGGAACAGAGAGTGCTGTCTTGCTTGATCTGGTTGCCAAAGCCGACCCTTCTATTCCGGTGACCTTTGTTGATACGCTCAGAATGTTTCCCGAAACACTGGAATATCGTGAAACGTTGATCAAAACACTGGGCATTCAAAATGCCAATGTGGTGAAGCCAGACCCTGTTGTTCTGGCCGCAAAGGATGGCAATGAACTGCGTTGGTCTTTCGACCCGGATGGCTGCTGCGAAATTCGCAAGGTTGAACCATTGGCGCGCGCCAAAGCCAAATTGAATAGCTGGATTTCAGGACGTAAGGCATTTCAGTCCGCAACCCGGCAAAACCTGCCCCGCTTCGAAGTCGAAGATGGCCGATTGAAAATCAACCCACTCGGCGACTGGGTCAAAGAGGATCTGGACGCTTATTTTGAAGAGCATGATCTGCCCCGCCATCCGCTGGAAGCACAAGGCTATCTCTCCGTCGGTTGCGCCCCCTGCACGTCAAAGGTAAAGCCTGGCGAAGACCCCAGGGCGGGTCGCTGGCGCGGTTGGGACAAAACCGAGTGCGGTATCCATGAGGATGTCACACCATTGCCATCTGCAGATGAAGATGAAAATAGTGCCAACGATCCCATTTTTTAGCACAAATGCTTGCTCGTCGATTTTCGGTAGTGGTTAGTCCTAGACTATATTGATCCACCGATATCGGGCTATATCGTAAAGCATCAGTTCCCCTCTTCGAGCAAACAAGCTGATGCGCCAAAGACTCCCAGAAAAAACTGACGTTGTTATCGTGGGAGCAGGCATGTCGGGTCTGGCCGCCGCACGTCGATTGCAAGAGTTTGGCATCAGCTTTCTGATGGTTGAAGCGCAAAATCGAATTGGCGGGCGCATTCAGACAGAATACACACAAAAGGGTGACATTATCGAACATGGCGCCCAGGCGCTAAACGGCGATATGAAGTACCTATTGTCTGCGATCAATCGAGCGGGCCTCAATCTGCTCCCGCTCCCTGCCATTGGTCGTCATCTCTGCGATGGTGCAAATATATCTTCAGCGCGCGCAGCAATTGCGAAGCTTGAAAGAACATTCGAGAAGGCAAAGAGCCGATGGTCAAAATTTTCGAAGTTGCGGAGTGATCCAGGGAAAAGCGTTGCTGATGCGGTAGACCTCATGTCGATAACCGCCGAAACCCGAAAAATTATAGGATCCAATATCGAAGAGCTTTGGGGACAACCAATAGACAAGCTACAATTTGATCATGCGGCGGACGTAGCCGAACGCTATGATTCCTATAATAGCGACTGGGAACTCGAGATAGCGGAGGGATTTGGAGCTTTGCTAACGGCATTAGCGGAACCCATTGCGCACCAAATTATTCTTGAAACGCCAGTCACCGCAATACAGACGATTAACGATAGGGTTATTGTCGAAACAACGCGCGGTTCGGTAACGGCCAAAGCTGTCATTGTCGCTGTTCCGCCGACGGTGGCGAAAGGCATTGTCCCGCCGGATCACTGGTCGCACGAAGCATTGGAATCTTACAAAGCCGGAGATTTAATCAAATTCATGATGTCCTACAATCATCCGTTCTGGCGAGATTTCGGGCTATCGGGTACCAGTACATCAGTTGACCTATCTGGCTTCGCAACGGCAGATACTACGAAGAAAGGTAGTGAGCAAGCTAACCTCACCGCTTTTGTGGGTGGCCCGAATGCACGGAAGCTCGCAAGCCTGTCTGAAGAGCATCGATGGGAAACAATCAAACCGGTTCTCGTTCGCCTATTTGGTAACGAAGCAGCAAATCCGATCAGTGTTACCGAACGTATCTGGGTCGATGATCCCTGGGTTGGCGGAGCTTATAATGCCCACGTGACTGCTGGGTCCATGCTAAAACCCGATGCTATTCTTCGCCGTTTCGAAGATCAGGTCACTTTCGCATGCGCCGAAATCGCAACCCGTTTTCCGGGTTACGTCGAAGGCGCTATGGACGAAGGTGCGAAAGCCGCCAAACGGGTTCTAGAAACCTTAAATGGTCAATATGTACGCGATTGAGCTTTTGCCTCAAGAAAAAGATCAGGTAAATCAATGTAAAATAACGATTTATAAATATATCACCGCTACGCGACACGGTGATGTGGTTTATTTTAAATCAAAAGAATAGCCTGCGCTACCTGGATCAGTCAGATCGCGATCTTGTGACCCGGGAGCAGCTGAGCGAGCATAGCAAGTCTATCAAAACCGCGATTTTTTCGAATGCGGTTGCCGCTCTTGTTACGTCAGCACTATTTTACGAAAAGCTCCCTATTACCGTTTTAATATGCTGGAATCTATTGTTGCTAGGCGCCTCAATCCATCGCCTATACTTGGGACATCAAGCGCAAAAATCCAATATATCGCGAGGCAAGGCTTTGCGTTTGAAACGACGCCTGACATTCAACGCCGCCATCTATTCGTTTCTTTGGGGCGTCTGCATCGCCTGCCTTTTGACAATAGCTTTCGGCAGCCAATTTGGTTTGCTAGCGGTCATCGGGGCTGGCCAACTAAGTGCCGGAACGCTGACCTATCGCCATCTTTCTGAGGCCTCTCGCGCATGGATTCTTGTCATCTACGTTTGTCTGGCAGTTGGCCTGATCGCGCGCGGCGGGATCGACAGCTATGCAGCTTTGATCCTTTTGTCCATGTTTGCGATGGTTCTCTACAAAAATGGCGTTGATATCTTTAACGGCTTTGTCAACCAGCTGCTGACACGGCAAGAAAGCAGACAATCAGCAGAAACGGTGAAATTGCTGCTCAACGATTTTGAAGAACAATCAGCAAACTGGCTCTTCTCAATAGACCGTGAAGGCTTCTTGATTGATGTTTGCGATCGATTTGCGGAGGCAGCAGGACGTTCGATAGCGGAACTTGAAGGACATCAGCTGATCGCCCTTTTTGAGAACAAGGAAGACCGTTGGCATCTTATCAACGAGATCACCAAAACCCGCTCTTTCAGAGATGTGCCGGTTGCTGTGAATGTCAACGGTGAAAGACGGTGGTGGACGATCAGTGCACGCGCAACCGACTCGACCAAACGCAGCGGAAGTATCGCAATGCGCGGCGTAATTGCAGATATCACTGCTCAAAAAGCTGCCGAAGAAAAAGTCAGCTATATGGCACATTTTGATGGCTTGACCGATCTGCCAAACCGGCGGCTTTTCAATGATACGCTTAATCGCACGATCCACAGAGCCAAAGAGGGTGACAACATAGCATTGGCCTTTTTCGACCTCGATCATTTTAAGGCTATCAATGACACATTAGGTCATCCGATCGGCGACAAACTTCTTCAGAAAATATCGAGAAGGCTGGAAACTCTGGCCCAGCCGGGAGATATGCTGGCACGTATGGGTGGCGACGAATTTGCTTTGTTGCTTACCGGCGAACAGGCTTTGCAGGCGGAGGAAATTGCAGATCTGATTGTGCAGGAAGTTGGCATACCATTCATAATCGATGACCATAATATTGTTACCGGGGTAAGTATCGGCGTCGCGAAATGGCAACCGGAAGTTGAAGACCCAGACAAGCTTCTCAAATATGCCGACCTTGCTCTTTATTCGGCAAAACGCGCTGGCCGCAATCGTGTTGTCTTTTTTGAAAAAGGTATGGATATCGCGGCTGAAAAGCGCCGAGCTCTAGAACTGGATCTTCGCACCTCATTAAGCCTTCAAGAAATGCATCTCCATTATCAACCGCTGGTCGATATAAATACAATGAACAAAACCGGCTATGAGGCTTTGTTGCGTTGGAAGCATCCCGAGCGCGGCACTGTAATGCCGGATGAGTTTATATCAGTGGCAGAAGAAACCGGCATGATCATTCAAATGGGCGAATGGATCATCCGTAAAGCCATAGAAGACGCGGCTTCATGGGACGATGACCTGACCGTTGCAGTCAATCTATCACCTTTACAGATGCGCAGCCCAAGCCTGGTATCGACCATAGTCAATGCTCTGGCACGGACGGGGTTTCAGCCGGATCGGTTGGAACTGGAAATAACCGAAAGCGTGTTGATGCAGGATAGCGAGGACAACATCCGATTGCTCCATCAGCTACGGGATCTTGGCATCAAAATCTCTCTGGATGATTTCGGTACAGGCTATAGTTCTCTAAACTATCTGCGCAGTTTTCCTTTTGACAAAATCAAAATCGATCGCTGTTTTGTTAGCGAGATCGACACAAGAGAGGACTGCCGAGCGATTATCCGTTCCGTCATTACACTGGCAAAGAATCTCGGCATGACGACGACAGCCGAAGGTGTTGAGCGGCAGGAACAAGTAGACGAATTGCGCCGGCAAGGATGTGACCTGGTGCAGGGGTTCCTCTATGGACGTGCGGAAGACCTGAATGCGTGTACTGATTTACGGTCGAGCGACACAATCTATCCCATCACCGGGACACCAGTCGCGCAGCCAAAAAATCAAGAAGATATCATAAGAAAGCGCCAAAAAAGCGCATAATCGTGGTGAAAAATCGCTATCTGTTTTCAATCCTCAGGCGAGGAATACCAATCAATAATCATCAGGCCCATCGCCATAGGCCAAATCACCAAATTTGGTGAATTCGCTCAAGAAGCTTAGCTGGATATTGCCCGTACTACCTTGCCGGTTTTTCGCGACAATCACTGTGGCTTTCCCAACCTTACCCTGGTGATCAGTCTCCCATGCGAGATATTTCGCCTTTTGCTCCTCAGTCGAATTTTCATCCGGATCATCTGGCTTCACAGCGAGATGGTAATATTCATCGCGATAGATGAACATCACGATATCGGCATCTTGCTCGATCGAACCGGATTCCCGTAAATCCGACAATTGTGGCCGTTTATCTTCTCTACTCTCCACTTGGCGGGAAAGCTGCGAAAGCGCGATCACTGGGCAGTTGAGCTCTTTCGCGAGTGTTTTGAGTCCCCGACTGATCTCAGAAATCTCGTTCACCCGGTTGTCACTGGATCGACCGGAGCCTTGTAGAAGTTGAAGATAGTCAACCACGATCAAGTTGATACCACTGCGCCTTTGTAGCCGCCGCGCTCTTGTTCTAAGCGCTGCAATGGTCAGTCCCGGTGTATCGTCAATGAATAGAGGCAAATCCTGCAACTCTCGTGAGGCCAATGCCAGCCGGTGCATCTCGTCCCGGCTGATGCTGCCCATACGCAGTTTTTCTGAGCTGATTTCTGCCTGCTCAGAAAGGATTCTGGTCGCCAACTGATCCGCCGACATTTCCAGGCTGAAAAATGCTGTTTTTGCACCCAGCGAATCCTCTGGCTCAATCCCGTCCTGAACATCACGGCGATAGCGATTGGCGGCGTTAAACGCGATATTGGTGGCGAGCGAGGTTTTGCCCATGCCGGGACGTCCGGCCAGGATCAGCAAATCCGATTTGTGCAGGCCGCCCATTTTTGCATTGAGGTCCGTCAGGCCGGTCGTAATACCGGAAACCTTACCGCCGCTATTAAATGCACGCTCGACATTATTCAGCGCTTCGGTCGACGCCGCCAGGAAGGACTTCACACCACCTTCCTGCGCTTCGCCTTCAGACACCCGATAGAGAGACGATTCTGCTTCTTCTATCTGGGTTTTGGGATCAACAGTCTCGCTGGTATCCAGAGCATTATCGACGAGCGTCCGCCCGACGTTGACCAATTCCCGAAGCAGCGCGAGATCATAGATCTGGTCGGCAAAATCACGTGCGCCGATCAGACCAGCACCGTCTCCGGTCAATTTGGCGAGATAAGAAGGACCGCCAAGTACCTTCATAGCCTCATCCGCCTCGAAATAAGGCTTTAAGGTAACCGGTGTGACCACCATGTTGCGATCCAGGAGCTTCAACGCTTGTTCATAGATACGTCCATGCAGCGGTTCGTAGAAATGTTCCGGTCGTAGCTTTATTTGCACATCCTCCGCAACCCGATTGTCGATCAACAATGCGCCCAAAAACGTAGCCTCTGCCTCGACATTGCGCGGCAGGCGCTGGGATTCTTCTTCTACTGCATCAAAACGAACGAGCTCGGCCATGCCCCTATCATTCACGCTCAAGCGATTCTGAGCAAGGGCGATCGCGTAAATTTTCAAAAACAAGCGGGGACAGAAATGGGACAGTCCTGTGGATAAAGTTCTCTGTTTCACAATCCGGCTGCAAAAAAACTTGTCCTTGTCTCACCGCTGCGGCAACAGAACCGGAATGTCCGATCCGCGCATCATCAATGTTGAACTCGACGAAGCGACCATCTTGTGGCGCAATGCCGATATTGAGCAAGAGCGGCGCATTGCAATCTTCGACCTGATCGAAGAAAATTATTTCAAGCCATTGCGTGAACATGATGATGGCTATGATGGTCCCTACAAGCTGCACCTCAGTGTCCAAGAGGGTCGACTGGTTTTCGCAATCGCTCGTGAAAGCGGCGAACCGCTTGAAACATTGATCCTCGCTCTAGGCCGATTTCGCCGACCCATCCGCGATTATTTCGCGATTTGCGACAGCTATTATCAAGCTATCCGCAAAGCCACCGCACAAGAGATCGAAACCATTGATATGGCCCGGCGCGGTGTACATGATCATGGCGCGGAGCTGCTCACGGAACGGCTCGATGGAAAAATTGAGGTAGACTTTAAAACCGCCCGTCGCCTCTTCACTTTGATTTGTGTATTGCATATCAAGAATTAGTTGATTCTCAGCCAATCGTTACGGCTGATTGATCGGCCAGTTGAGTAACGGGTCAGGGAAATAGGGTGTCCACAGAAAACAGGAAAAATACCCTGCTGCGGCTCGGTTTGATCATCATTGTCTTGCTGGTGATCGCGTTTGTACTGCGCAATATCGCGGTAGGGTGGGCGCCACCGCGCGATCAATATCCGGTTCAGGGTATCTCGGTGGATGCAAGCCATGGTCCAATAACCTGGCATGTCGCTGGTGCAACCGGCGTTGACTTTGCTTATATCCGCGCCACCAACGGCGCAGAGGATCGTGACTCAAACTTCGCGCAAAACATAAAGGGTGCTCGTGAGGCAGGCATTCGCTACGGAGCAGTTCATGAATATAGCTTATGCCGGTTGGCCACTGATCAAGCGACCATGTTTGTGACCACGGTGCCGCGACAACCAAACATTCTGCCACCAGCCGTGCGCCTTGCTTATGATGATGGGTGCAAGGATCGTCCGGGACGCGCTCTGGTGCTGAGCGAGCTCAACACGTTTCTCAACCAAATTGAGGGGCATAGTGGAAAGCCTGCTGTCATTGTTGTTTCGAGAGAATTCGAGGAAGAATATAGTATCAGCAGCGGCATCAACCGAACATTCTGGCTGGAAGGAAACTTCTTTCCCCCTGATTATGCAACCAAGCCATGGGTGATGTGGCGCGCATCCGATATGCGCCGGGTCAGCGGTATTGATGGCCCGGTTAATTGGAATGTTGTACGGCCCTAAGCTTGCTGGCATGAAGCGTTAAACGCCAACAGCCGAATCCCCGGAGATACGAAAAGATATGAGCATTTTATCCGACAGATGGATCCGCCAGGAAGCCAAGCATAGCGGCATGATTGAGCCTTTTGTTGAGGGGCAAAAACGTGATGGCTGTATCAGCTATGGCTTGTCTTCCTATGGCTATGACGCACGAGTGGCCGACGAATTCAAAATATTCACCAATGTAAACAGTGCGGTAGTTGACCCCAAACAATTTGATGCCAACAGCCTTGTCGATCGTAAGACCGATTGCTGCATCATTCCGCCTAACAGCTTTGCGCTGGCCCGTACCGTGGAATATTTTCGCATACCGCGCGATGTGCTCGTTATCTGTCTTGGCAAATCGACCTATGCGCGCTGTGGTATAATTGTGAATGTAACACCGCTGGAACCAGGCTGGGAAGGTCATGTGACATTGGAATTTTCCAACACAACTCCCCTGCCCGCCAAAATCTATGCAAATGAAGGCGCTTGCCAATTCCTTTTCCTTAAAGGCAATGAGCCTTGCGAGACCAGCTACGCTGAACGCGCTGGCAAATATATGGGGCAAAGAGGCGTGACTCTGCCCAAGCTGTAGGTCATAAGCACGTTCCGAAACACAACCGATTATCAGGAGGGGCTTCATGGCCGACACACGCGAATTTGATGTCATTATTTACGGATCCACCGGCTACACCGGACGTCTGGTCGCCGAATATATGGCGCAACAATATGGTGTCGGAGGCGATGCTCCCAAATGGGCCATGGCGGGGCGTTCGATGGAAAAATTGGAACAAGTACGCGACCTGATTAATGCCCCAAAAGACACGCCTTTGGTCGTCGCTGACTCTGATGATGCCGCCTCCATCGATATGATGGCCAGCCGTGCGACCGTTATTCTGACCACCGTCGGACCTTATCAGCTTTATGGTGATGGACTAGTGGCCGCTTGTGTCAAAAATGGCACCCATTATGTCGACCTTTGCGGTGAGCCCGGATGGATGCGAGAGAAGATTGACGAGCATCAGGAAGCCGCTGAGCAATCTGGAGCCCAGATTTGTTTTTCTTGTGGTTTTGATTCTATTCCTTTCGACTTGGGCGTCCTGGCTTTGCAAAAAGAGATGGACAATCGCTATGGCAAACCAGCCACACGCATCAAAGGCCGCGTTCGTGCTATGGAAGGTACGTTTTCCGGTGGAACCGCTGCGAGCCTGAAAGAAACCATGAAAGCCATTGCCAAAAACCCGGGCCTCGTCAAAATTCTGGCGAGTAGTTTTGGCCTCACACCAGGTTTTGAAGGCCCCGATCAGCCCAATATGATGATCCCAAAAATTGATAAAACACTGGATAGCTGGGTCGCACCATTCATCATGGCACCGATCAATACCAAGAACGTGCATCGGACCAACTTCCTGCTCGATTTCCCTTACAGCCAAGATTTCAAATATGATGAGATGGTTGTCACCAGCCCTGGTGAAATGGGCAAACAGGCCGCAGAAATGCTGGCCAAAGCAAATCCCTTAAGCGGTGATGATGCACCAAAACCTGGCGAAGGCCCCACGAAGGAAGAACGTGAAAATGGCTATTATGATGTCATCTTCCTCGGCGAATCTGCCGATGGCGAAACCGCCAGTCTCTGCGTCAAAGGTGATAAGGATCCTGGCTATGGCTCAACCTCGAAGATGATTGCAGAAGCGGCGCTTTGCATAGCGCAAGACGGCAACAACCATGGTGGCGGAATTTGGACACCCGGCGCATTGATGGGCAAGAAACTGATTAAGCGTCTTGAAGCCAATGCCGGCCTCAGCTTCACCGTGGAAAGCTGAAGGGTACAAAATCCCTAAATTACCCGTTCAGGTATAAATACTATATGGACAAAGAGGCGGGCGCTGAAATAGCGTCTGCCTCTTGAATTTTTCGGAATGGAATGAAGTTCGTTGGCACGATGTTAAAGCGCCTATTTAGTAAGAAATCTGAAGTTCGCCCCCTGGACACAGCCTGTATCCCGGAAGGGCGACGTATCTACGCCATTGGCGATGTTCACGGCCGCAACGATTTGCTGCAACAGCTTATCGAGAAGATTATCGACGATGATGCCAAACGCGGTGATATCAGCAGCGAAATCATCTTTCTTGGTGACTTGGTTGATCGCGGTCCAGATAGTTCTGGTGTGATTGAAACAGCGATCCAGCTCAAAAACGAATTGGGCGATGTCCGGTTCCTGATGGGCAATCATGAGGAAGTTTATCTGAAAGCGGCGACAGGCGATGAAAAGGCAACTCGCTTTTTCAACCGGATTGGTGGCAAGGAAACGATCTTAAGCTATGAGATTAGCATGCGGGATTATATGGATCTCGACAATGCCGGTCTGGCTGAACGTTTGCCGGAGCTAATTCCAACGCATCACATTGACTTCGTAAAGGATTTTGAAAATCAGATCGTCGTCGGCGACTATGCCTTTGTCCATGCCGGCATTCGACCTGGCGTCGCACTTGATGAACAAAAACCGAAGGACTTGCGATGGATCAGGGAGGAATTTCTCTCAGCTAAGGAAGCTCATGAGAAAGTGATCGTATATGGCCATACGATCAACGATGATGTCGTTGAAAAGGGCAATCGCATTGGGATCGATACCGGCGCCTATTATACGGAAAAGTTAACGGCATTGGCGCTAGAAGGCGATCAGCGCTGGTACCTAGATACTGCACTACCACAATAAAAAAACGGCGGAACCCGATGGATCCCGCCGATTATTTTTGGGTAATGTGACCAGAAAGTCTTAAGCGACCTGAACTTCGTGACCGGCCTCTTCTTCCATATCACGCAGAACATAGCCGCGACCCCATACGGTTTCGATATAGTTTTCACCACCGCAGGCCAGAGCCAGTTTTTTACGCAACTTACAAATAAACACGTCGATAATTTTAAGTTCCGGCTCGTCCATGCCGCCATAAAGATGGTTGAGGAACATTTCCTTGGTGAGCGTTGTGCCCTTACGCAGGGAGAGCAGCTCAAGCATCGCATATTCTTTACCGGTCAGGTGAACACGATTGCCATCAACTTCAACTGTCTTGGCATCAAGGTTCACGGCAAGCTTGCCGGTACGAATAACAGATTGTGAGTGGCCTTTGGAACGGCGCACAACAGCGTGGATACGGGCGACCAGCTCTTCGCGATGGAAAGGTTTGGTTACATAGTCATCGGCACCAAAACCGAATGAACGCACTTTGCTGTCCATCTCGCTGATACCGGAAAGAATGAGAACAGGTGTCTGCACCTTGGCGACACGCAGCTTTTTCAGAACATCATAACCATGCATGTCAGGCAGGTTAAGGTCGAGACATATGATATCATAATCATAAAGCTTACCCAGATCGAGGCCCTCTTCACCCAGATCGGTTGTGTATACATTAAAGCCTTCGGTCGTCAGCATCAGCTCAATTGCCTTTGCAGTTGTTGGCTCATCTTCAATCAGCAGCACACGCATTGGGCAGCCCCTTTTCTTAATTTACGCACCAGCAACGGGTACACTCCCGAAGCCCCTCGATCATTTATTAACCATAAGACAGATGAACGTAAAAGGTTAATTTTAGATTAATCTAGGATTAAGCACGAGTCGCGAGAGGGTCTATGAGTCTGAAAGCCGCAGAAATGAGTCGTTTCAGGACTCTGACATCACTCGAAAAAAAAAATTAACTTTCTTCCAAAAAAGCATCGAAAAATCGGTCATGAAAATGAATTTGCTGATGAATTTGGCTGCAAATCACTTTACCTCCATTGGCAAAATTGGGTGCACAACTCCCATATGTTGCCCCCTTTGCTGCGCATGTCTTATCGACTAAGCCACTCCCATGACCTTTGATATTCCCGCAAGCGCCATAAGTGAAACCTTTCTCGCTGCATCGGGACCCGGCGGACAAAATGTTAACAAGGTCGAGACAGCAGTCCAGATGCGCGTGAATATATATGCACTACGCCTGCCCCCTTTTGCATTTCGGAAACTGCGCGAGCTTGCCGGACGACGAATGACCAGTGGCGGCGAGTTGGTTATTACCGTACGCGAACACCGAACGCGCGAAGCCAATCGTGCTGAGGCCCGCAGACGGATTGATGAAATGTTGACCGCTGCACATCAACGTGACGCTCGTCGTATAAAGACACGGCCAAGCCGCGCAGCCAAAGCGCGGAGAGTGGATTCCAAAAAGAGAAAATCGAACGTGAAGAAGATGCGCGGGAAACCAAGTTTAGACTGATCGACATGGCACTTCTTAACTCTGGAAATTACCGACCTGCCTCAGAATCAAAGAATCCACCTTAATTACAGAGCGTTACACCTTATGCTTAATATTGGTTAACCATAGGTCAACAGTACCGATTAAATGATCATGCCTAATGCCCCTGATCATGAAGAATATAAAAAGCATATTTGCCGAGCGGCAATCGAAACCCGTATTTTTAGCTTTGGCGATTGCTCTGGCAGGCCTGTCCGGTTGTAAATCGGGTGGAGCAGCTGAAAGCAGTGACAGCAGCGTAACGCTGCCCAATACGGCAGCAGCCGCTCCGGCTGGACCTTCCGTTACGCCCACCGATAGTCCGGGCCCGGCTGACAGTCCAACCCCAGACGATAATGGTGCGCCAGACGATACGCCCCCAACAGCCGATGGTCCGACGCCAACACCAAGCCCGACACCGGCTCCTACACCAGACCCCGTTCTCGCTGGCTCGTTATCCGGCCTGCCATCTATTCCAAGCAACTTCAACGTTGACGACTATCTTCAGCCCTCTTGGGGTCACGGTGATGTGCCAGTAAGCGCTGCCCCTGATGTTGTTGGCGCTTTCCGCTTTCTTTGTATGCCAAGCCACAATGCTTATGACGATCCTATCGTCTATCCAGGACAGCCCGGAAAATCGCATTTGCACACGTTTTTCGGCAACACCAAGGCAGATTCGAACTCGACATATGAATCGCTGCGCACAACCGGCGAAAGCACCTGTAACAATATGTTGAACCGTTCGGCATATTGGATACCGTCAATGATGAACGGCAAAGGCCAGGTCGTCATGCCTGACTATGTTTCCATCTATTACAAGCGCCGCCCCGATGATGATCCGGAATGCCAACGCATGGGTAAAGCGTGTATAGCCCTGCCCCGCGGCCTGCGTTACGTCTTTGGCTACAATATGCAGGATCCTGCAAATGGGTCGAAATTTCATTTGAATTGCCAAGGCGAAGGCGCAAAACCTGGCACATATGCCAATATTCCCGAGGCAGCAGTAAACTGCCCTTCGGGTGCGCAATTGGGTGCTATATTGTCCGCACCGCCATGTTGGGACGGCGTCAATCTGGATAGCCCAGACCACCGCTCTCATATGGCCCAGCCTTCCTACGGAAACTGGGGCTATGCAAAATGTCCCGACACACATCCTTATGTTGTGCCTACATTTACATTGGGAGCCTGGTACACGACCGATGATACATTGGATCGTACCGGCAATCTCGATCCTATGGCTGAAACATGGTATTTTTCGTCAGACCGCATGGCCGGCATGATGCCCCATATTCCAGGATCAACCTTCCATTCCGATTGGTTTGGCGCTTGGGACGATACGATCATGGAAAAATGGACAGCAAATTGTATTAACAAGTTGCTGAATTGCTCCGGGGGAGATCTTGGCAATGGTGAACAATTGAAGTTTTTCGATGGCTATACAACCAAAGCCAATCCGCGTCTGGTAGCTGCGCCGAAACGTCCTTCAACCTGATATTCAAGCCAAGCAGTCTAAATCCTGCTTGGCTTGATAATTCTGTTGTGCTTATAGCAATGCGTCACGTCATACGGACATCCTAGCAGGGTTCATATTGACGAAAGCAGATCCCCTATGGTCACCACCGGTGATGACGATTGCGAAAATCAAAGCACTGACGCGATAATATGGCTTCATGGCGCCGGTTTATCTGGCCGCACATGGCGATCTGATGTCCCAGGAATGAAACCGGATCTTCCGGGACACGGCCAGAATCCATGTATTCCCGAGCCGTCGGTTGAACGTTATGCTGATAGCATCGCCCCCCATCTCCCTCATCGTTTTGCACTTGTCGGCCATTCGCTTGGTGGGATGGTTGCATTGGAACTGGCTGCCCGTCATCCTGACAAGGTCCGCGCATTGGTACTGGCTGAAGCTGTACCAACGGTTTTACAATCCTCGGCCAGCACCTGGATCGCTCGGATTGCCAAAGCGGTTATGAGCCATATCAGTCCGAAACGACTGGCTTGGCTTTCCGGCCTTTCAGAGCCAGCAAAAGTCAAAAACCATCTTCGCGAACAGATCGGGTCCATGACCGTACAAGGCATACAGGACGGGCTGACTGCCGCGATGCGATATGATGGCCGTCCTCATCTAGCAGAAATCCAGTGCCCAACTATGGTCGTCATCGGGGAGCGCAATAAAGCGACACATGCCGGAGCCCGGCTATTTCATGAGGGAATAGCCTCATCACAACTAATGACATTGTCAGGCGGCCATATGATCCATGTTGAAAATGCCGAACGATTTTACACCACAGTTCTCGGTTTTCTGGGTGACAAGAAATGACTCTGCACTACATATCGCGTGGAAATCCGGAAGGTCTGCCCGTCGTTTTCCTCCATGGCGGCAGCTTTACCGGACGGATGTGGCTCGACATTGTCGATAGGATGCCGGAGTTTTATTCTATCATTCCGGACCTCCCCGGCCACGGCGGAAGTGCCAACCGCCCTTTGGTTTCGCTGGAACAGGCGGCAGATGATGTTGCTGACCTGATAACCAGTTTATTTAATGACCGGCCTATATATTTGGTTGGCCTTTCGCTGGGCGGATATACAAGCTTACAACTGCTCATCCGGCATCCCGAACGCATCAAACGTGCTGTGGTTAGTGGTGTTCATGCCGGAGGAATGCCCCATGCACGTTTAATGATCCTGGCAACCACCCTATCTTCGCCGCTGATGCGACTACGCTGGTTTCGTGAAAAGATGGTCAAAATGATGGGGCTAGATGACTATAGTCTGGTATCCGACAAAAACGGTCGCCCCAATGCTAACCCCAAGACGATGCGCGCAGTCGGAAGGCTAGCTGCCGAGTACGATGTGAGAGAGCGAATCTCAGCCATTACAACACCAACACTACTTCTAGCCGGCGCAAAAGAACATCCGATAATTCTAAAGGATCTGGCTCTCTTTCAGAACGACATGCAAAATTGCCAGGCCATGCAGGTTCCGGATATGGGACATGGATGGTGCGGTGAAGATCCCGAGCTATTCGCTAATACGGTTCGCGCGTGGTTGAACGAACAGGTGCTCCCTGACCCATTGGAATCTATTGGAAGATAAATGGTGACGTACCAGCACAGACCATCATATTGATTTGGACGCCACCACTAAAAGTTGATAGCGCAACTAGCATGCATGAATTTTCAATCTCCCAAAATGAGTCTACGGACATTTTATATCGCGATCTGGTGGCGGCCGCGGAGGCCCTGACTGACAATGAACCTGATGCTATCGCCAATATGGCGAATATCTCAGCGCTGATCTGGCAATATATTCCTGATCTGAATTGGGCGGGCTTTTACCGCGTGATCAATGATGAGCTCGTGCTTGGTCCGTTTCAGGGCAAAACCGCCTGTATTCGCATCGCGATGGGAAAAGGCGTTTGCGGAACGGCGGCTGCTACAAATAGCGTTCAACGCATAGCCGATGTGCACAGCTTCCCCGGTCACATCGCCTGCGATGCGGATAGCCGCAGCGAACTGGTAGTCCCTGTTTGCCAAGAGGGTAAGGTTATAGCGGTAATGGATCTGGACAGCCCATTGGCCGATAGATTTTCGCAGGAAGACGAAGCCCGCATGATGAGCTTAATTGCGGCAATCGCTAACAGGCTTGGTTAACTGCCCGTCAATGAAATTGACCCATTTCGAGACAGTCTCCAAAATCATCCCTATTTTACAAGCCGCTAATGGCCACATCGCGCCAAAAATGGTAACAATTGGTTAACCTATTCACGGTGGAGCCCGCAGGACGCGTGCTTCAAACAGGGAGTTGTTAACCATGAAGACCCTTTTATTTGCTGGCTTGGCTGGCGCGATGGCCTTGATGCCAGCGACTGCCTCCGCAGCCATCGAATCGGCACCTGAGAGCAATACAGCGTTGGACATCTCGTTTACCAAACCGATGGCTTTGGTTGCTGGCGCGCAAAACTCAAAATTAGCCAACCGCACATCCCGGGACGGCGCCCGGGTTCGATTGGGTCGGCTTGGTTATGGCAGAGGCTACAGGCGCCCCTTTCGCGGATTTCTTCTGCCCCGCACCTTCATCCAGCCCAGATTCTACATTGCTAACTACAGCAACTATGGTTTGCGCCGTCCGGCTTATGGCTATGGATGGTCGCGCTATTATGATGATGCTGTACTGACCGATCGCCGCGGCATCGTTTATGACAGCGTCCATAATCTTGACTGGGATCGCTATAATCAAGGTTATAACGATGGATATCGCGCAGGTCAGGCAACCTATGACACCAGCGTCCTGATCGGCGATGACCAGGTCGTAGCAACCCCATCGGGCGCACATGGCGGATCTTCCATCTATCAGGGTGACTGGGACGGCGCTTATCAAGAAGATGGTAGCTATCAGGGAGACTGGCAGGGCACGTATCGCGATGCTGAGGGCAAGATTTATGAAGGCCAATATTCAGGTACCTTCATTGGCAATGGCGATGCAGCGCAAGTTGGTGGAAGCCATGCAGAGGGACCGCATTGGAGCAGCGAAGGACCGGTACGCGCTGGCACCGACTATGAACCACCTCGCTATGACGCAAAGCGTAATAATCGCAGGGAAGAGGAATTAGCCTATTTGGAGCGTTGCAAGAAAAGTAGCGGTATCGGCGGAGCTGTTGTCGGCGGTGCCATAGGCGCATTGGCCGGGAACCGGATTGCGGGACGCGGCAACCGGCTTGGTGGATCACTAATAGGTGCCGGCGTTGGCGCGCTGGCTGGCGCAGCCATTGATCAGGGTACAGATCGATGCCGGAAGCTATTGAAGAAATATGGCGAACGACCACAATATTCGCGGACGCCCCAATATCAGCCACAGCATCGCTATCCGAGCGGATGGCACGGCGGATATTATTATCCTGCTTATTACCAGCCAACCGTTACTACAATCGTCATTCAATCTGCTCCAGTGACGACAACAACGACCTACATCGACGAAGAAGTTGTCTACACCAAGGCCAAGCCAGCAAAGAAACGCTGGAAGTCTGCGCCGAAAAGAGTGTGGAAGGCCAAACCGAAACGGTCTGCGCCAGTAAAAGGCTGTCAGCAAGAATGTTGTCTTTATTGCGACTGACCAGAAGCTATATCCTCAAATAGTCAAAAGCCGCGGATCAGAGATGATCGGCGGCTTTTTGCTGAAAGGCAGCTTGCTTAAGGCTTAAAATTCAATGGATCAGGCTGGCTTTTTTATACCCAATTTTGGATCAAAACGCCGCCATCCATCAGGGCCCAACTGCTCGAGCGGCTGAAAACGAACCTTATATTCCATCCGGCTTGATCCGTTTACCCAATAGCCGAGATAGACAAATGGCAAGCCCGCTTTTCGTGCGCGCAGAATATGATCCATGATGATGAAATTACCGAGACCGGCCCGATCGGGATGATCCGCATCAAAAAAAGAATAAATCATTGAAAGGCCATCGCCCTGCCGATCCGTTAGACAGGCACCGACCAAGCGACCTTTTGATCCGTCTGTGGTAGGCTCACGATATTCCACAACATAGCTTTTAACCGGGGACTGTTCGATCATATCGGAATAGTCCATCTCATCCATTTCGGTCATGCCACCACCGGGATGTCGTTTTGAAAGATAGTTTTGGAGAAGAGAAAATTGCTCTTCTGTGGCCCAAGGCTCGCAAGCCTCCACCACTAAGTCCTGGTTCCGCCTGAGTAACTTTCGCTGTGTGCTATTTGGAGTGAACTCGTCAGCCAGTACACGGACTGAAACGCAGGCCTTACAATCAAGGCAGCTTGGCCGATAGGCGACATTTTGGCTGCGACGAAAGCCGATGCGTCCCAAGGCGTCGTTGAGCTCATCAGTATGTGGACCACTAAGCTCGGTAAAAACTTTCCGCTCGCTTTTGCCGGGCAGATAAGGACACGGACTGGGGTTGGTCACGAAAAAACGAGGAAAACGAACCGGTGCAGTCACAAATGGGAGCCTTGATTTATCTGTTTAAGAATCGGTGATCCTAATATGCCTTCTGTAATCCAACATGAAAAGGTAATTTACCATGATGTAAAAATCGTTGTCATCAGGGCGCGATACGCAATCAAAGCTGGTTCAACAGGACAAAAAAAACGGGACGAAAACGCCCCGTTTTTAAGAATATCGTATCAGGCCTCAGGGGCTTGTTGGATCATCGTCGTCGTCATCAGCAATGATGATGATACCAGCGATTACAGCTGCAGCAGCCAAAACGCCGATGATGATGCCGGAGCTGCCTTCAAGCTTCTGTGCTTCGGTATCAGCGGTAGCGCCGATGCGTTCTGCAACTGGAGCTGTACTCTGAACAGCCTGTGCCATTGCTGGCGCAGTCATTAGGGAAACGGCTGCTACGGAAGCTGCCAATTTAGTGAACTTCATTATATACTCCAATCAGAATATTAACGTTTACCGAAGAAGCAATTCGAAACTCGATTTGCAATCCCCGATAGGGGTAACAACGTTGCGCGACTCTTTATTACTTGCATCCGTCATCAATTTCTCCTTACGGTTGGTTCGCATCAAAGGCAAGTATTAAACCGTAAAAATAGACGAGCTAGTTGAATAGCGAGACGTTTCGATAATCATTGCTTTTCTGTGACATAAACGGGCCGTCCCGCAACCCAGGTCTGCTCTACAACGATATCGCGAATTGCTTGCGGGGTCGCCAACATCAGATCATCGCTGATTATCAAGAAATCCGCACGTTTTCCCTTGGTCAGGCTGCCAATTCTGTCTTCTGCAAAGGCAGCGTAAGCGGCATCGACCGTATAGGCTTGCCATGCCTGTTCGCGCGTCAGTTTTTCCGCAGGCAACCAGCCACCAAAAGGTTCGCCATTTGCATCTTCGCGGGTTATCGCCGCCGCCAAACCGGCAAAGGGGTTGGAAGATTCAACCGGTACATCTGTACCAAAGGCCAATTTCGCCCCCGATTCGAGAATCGAACGCCAAGCATAAGCGCCGTCCAAACGACCTGCTCCCAAACGCGCCTCTGCCATCAATCGGTCGGACGTTTGGTGCACGGGTTGCATCGAAGCAATTGTTCCTGTCTTGGCTATTCTAGGGAGATCGACAGGATCGACAATCTGCGCATGTTCTATCCGCCACCGCCGGTCACCCTTGAACGTATATTGCAACTCTTCGATAGCCGATAAAAGCTCTTCATTCGCCTGATCACCAATCGCATGGACGGCTGTCTGAAAACCATCCATTGCCGCTCTGCTCATTTTATTCTTGAGTTGAGCTGATGTTAGCAACGCCAACCCTTTCTCCGCCGGTTTGTCAGCATAAGGTTGCTTGAGCAATGCACCCCGCGATCCCAGAGCACCGTCAATATAGAGCTTCACTCCAGCCAGCTTGAGATGGTCTTCATAAAGCCAGGGCGATGGGCCTGGCCCGCCAATAGCGATCATATTGTCAATCTCACCCGCGTAAGAGATGATCCGAACTTTCAGTTGGCCTTTGTCCCCAGCGCGACGAAAACTCTGCCAATCTTGCATCGACGTTCCCATGTCTGCGATCGTGGTCACCCCCTGCGACAGCAATATCTCTTGCGCTTTCATAAGCGCCAGGTCCCTTTCCACGGGGCGAGGTGCGGGGATGCTTTTCGCAAAGAGCTCCTGCGCTTTGTCAACGAAGACCCCCGTCGGCTTACCGCCTGCTTTCTCGATGGCTCCGCCGGATGGAGACTTGGTAGCCGCAGTGATGCCAGCGGCTTTCATTCCAATACTATTGACCCAAGCGGCATGGCCATCGACACGCTCCAAAAAAACCGGTCGATCAGGAATGATCGCATCAATATCTGTGGCAGTTGGAAATCGGCCGAGCCCCCACGTCTCCTGGTTCCAACCGCGGCCAATAATCCACGGCCGGTTAGGATATTTGTCAGCATATTTGCGCAGCGCCTGCTGTGCTTCCGCGAGAGATTTCGTCCCCGACAAGTCCAGTGTCAGTGCAGCAAATCCGAGCCCCATCACATGACCATGGGCATCAACAAATCCGGGGATCAGAGTTTTGCCTTTTCCATCAAATTGAAAATCAACCTGTTTGGGGCGCTTATCCTTACGATCCAGCAATTCCTTTACCCTGCCGTCATCGTCTATGACCATCGCAGAAAAACGAATGACCTTGCCCTCTTCATTAAGAGTCATGCCATTCACATTCTCAATCAGACTATCGGCCTGCGCCGGCGCGCTGACAAACATGACACTTACGCACAAGGCAGCACTAGCTCTCGCTTTAGAAAAAATTCGCATCACTATCCCCTAAACCCCAATCAATCCCTGCTCTTGGGCAAGCGCGATACCAGTGAACTGGTATCATGACGGCCGCCACCAGATGCCTGTACTTCGGCATAAAACTGATCAACCAAGGCGGCAACCGGCAAGGTTGATCCGTTGGTTCGTGCTTCATTTAGCGCCAGACCGAGATCCTTGCGCATCCAATCGACGGCAAAACCAAAGTCAAATTCATCCTTGGCCATGGTTGCCCAGCGATTATCCATCTGCCAGCTTTGTGCCGCTCCACCGGAAATCGCATCATAGACTTTGTCGAGATCTAATTGACTCGCCTGGGCAAAACGCAAAGCTTCAGATAATCCTTCCAGCACACCGGCAATAGCAATCTGGTTGCACATTTTGGTTGTTTGCCCTGCCCCAGGCCCGCCGACATGGACAATCCGGGCAGCATAGATACTCATTACAGCCTCTGCAGCGTCAAAAGCCGCCTGGTCACCACCACACATGATGGACAGCTTGCCATTTTCTGCGCCCGCCTGCCCGCCAGAAACCGGCGCATCAACAACATGAATATCGCGTCCTCGCGCCTCCACCGACAATTGCCGAGCAATTTGCGCAGATACAGTGGTATGATCAATGAAAAGGCTTCCGCTTTGCATGGCCGCAAAGACGCCATCACGCCCCATCGTCACAGATCGCAAATCATCATCATTGCCCACGCAACTGATCACGATCTCCGCCTCGTTGGCAGCTTCTGCAGGGCTCTGCGCAAAAGCTCCGCCGTGTTCCGTAACCCAGTTTTCCGCTTTTGACTGGGTACGATTATAAACTGTCAGGTCATGCCCGGCGCGTGCCAAATGCGCGGCCATGGGACCACCCATCACGCCAATTCCGATAAATGCTATTTTTGCCATAGGCTCTTCGCATAATCATTGTTTCCCTGATTGACCAGATGCGTTAGGGGCCTTCGCACTATGACAGAAGAAAATACTGCACCGCTCCCGACCTTTACCCATGATGATGTCAAGGCAGCCCATGCTCGTATCCGGGATCGGATCGTGCAAACACCAACGCTGAAGAGCATTACCCTGTCTGAAATGGCCGGTGCGGAAGTTTATTTGAAGTTTGAAAATCTTCAGTTTACCGCGGCTTACAAAGAGCGCGGCGCGCTCAATGCCTTGCTGCTGATGGATGAAGACAAACGTGCGGCCGGGGTAATCGCGGCCTCGGCTGGCAACCATGCTCAGGGTCTGGCTTATAACGCCAGAAACCTGAATATCCCCGCGACCATTGTCATGCCGACCACAACGCCGATGGTGAAAGTGGAACAAACACGCGGCCATGGTGCTGAAATCGTCATGGCAGGCGGCAATTATGATGAAGCCTATTCGCATGCGATGGAGCTCGCCGCGCAGCGCGGTTTGACTTATATCCATGCCTTTGATGACCCCCGTGTTGCTGCCGGCCAAGGCACGGTGGCAATTGAAATGCTCGAAACAGTGCCCGATCTCAATCGCCTGATCATTCCGATCGGCGGCGGCGGCCTATTTGCCGGGATGGCGACAGCTGCGCGCGCCATGAAGCCCAGTATCAAGATGACTGGCGTGCAAGCCGCGCTTTATCCGAGCATGTATGGCAAAATAAATGGCAAGGATGTGACCGCCGGCGGCGACACATTGGCGGAAGGTATTGCTGTACGCAATCCGTCTGAATTCACTGCCGCAGTGATCAAAAAATACGTCGATGAAATCCTGTTGGTAGGCGAAGCGCAGTTGGAAGGCGCGGTAAGCCTCCTCCTCCAGATAGAAAAAACTGTTGTCGAGGGCGCAGGCGCAGCCGGTCTCGCCGCCCTGCTCGGCAACAAGGACAAGTTTGTGGGTGAAAAAGTCGGCCTGGTCCTATGCGGCGGAAATATCGATACACGCTTGCTCGCAAATGTGCTCCTACGCGACCTCGCTCGCTCCGGTCGCCTCGCTCGCCTCCGGCTGCATCTGCGTGATCAGCCCGGCGCGCTATATAATGTCGTGAAGCAATTTGCCGAGCATGAGGTCAACATTATCGAGGTCTATCACCAACGCGTCTTCACCAACCTGCCTGCCAAGGGCCTTATCACCGATATCGAGTGCGAGGCCAAGGACAAGGAACAGTTGGATGGCCTGATCATCGATTTGAACAAAGCTGGTTATGACGTACGGCAGGTGGAACTGGCAGACTAGAAAGCCAGTATTTGCAAATGTATTTCGGGCAGCTCAACCGCCGACCACTTGTGACATTCTATCGCCTTTATTCTCCATGATATTCTGTGCCTCAACATGCAAGTAAAGCTCTGTTGCATTCATGGGCTCACCGAATAAATATCCCTGTACCGACTGCGGTCCAACACGTTTGGCAATAATCAGTTCCAACTCATTCTCAACGCCTTCCAGCAGGCAGTGAACGTCGAGTGTTTTTGCAATTCCAGCCAGCGAATGCAGAATTTTTTCAGTCATTGGATCACCGACATTTTCCATGAAAGAGCGGTCCACCTTGAGCTTACTGATAGGAAGGGATCGCAAATAGTTGAAATTGCAGTAACCGGTTCCAAAATCGTCCAGTGCAACGGGATGACCAATATCTGACAATTGCAGGAGATTGGTACTTGCCTTCTCTAGGTCTACCATCATCGCCGTCTCGGTAACCTCAAATTCGATCAGTGACGGGTTCAACCCACTCTCGGAAACTAGCCTCACAATCTGGTCTATAACCTGATCCGATATAAGATCATGGCTGGATAGGTTTATAGATAGAGGAATCGGGTCTTCCCAGCTTTTTAGAACACGAAGCGCCTTTCCCACAACGGTAAGTGTGATTCTTGCAATTAAGCCGCTTTCTTCCGCTATTTTGATAAACTGATCCGGTCCAATTTTCCCAAGAACTGGACTTTCCCAGCGTGCTAGTGTCTCAGCCCGAACGATTTTGTTCTTGCCCAGATCGAACTGGGGTTGAAAAACCAGATTGATTTCAGTGTCAAAATCGGCTGCACGGAGCGCCTGCTCTACTTGAAAGCGCTCTGCCGCCTCTTTTGCATGCTCGTCATGAAAAACAACCACTCTGTTTTTCCCATGTTTTTTGGCATGTAAAAGCGCAAAGTCGGCATTACGGATGGTTTGTGTTTCCATCGTATCGTCGACGATCCGGTTGCAACCAATGGATCCTGAAACCGGGATCAACCTTTCATCAATTTCATAAATCTCGCCAATAACATCTAGCAATTTTTGCAACCACAGTTCGATGTCCTCGCTCGAACCGTCACGAAGCAAAAGAATGCTAAATTCGTCTCCGCCGGTGCGGCTTACATGAGCCTCTTCTCCGCAATAGCCTTGAAGTCTTTTTGCAACGGCTTTGAGCAGTTCATCGCCCATGATGTGGCCATACATATCGTTTACCGCCTTGAAGCCGTCGAGATCGAGTAGGGCCAGCCAAGAGCCGTTGTCGCTTCCTGTTCCTTTTTTATACTGGTTAAACGCCTCAAAAAATGCACGACGATTTGGCAATCCCGTAAGGCTGTCCGAAAGCGACAAATGCCGCATTTTTTGACCAAGATTTTGAGCTTCTTCCAATTTGATTTCAGCTTCATTTCTCGCCATAGCACCGGCGCGGATGGATCGACGCAACGAATAGGACAATGTAGCGGTACTAAATGCTGCACCAACTGTTATAAAGCTATACACTACCAATTGCTCGGGATAGTGCTGAACCAATTCCAGAAAAAGGCAACCAAGCACTACGACTATGGATAGAAACGCCTGCCTCATACTGACGCTTACAAAAGCGAAGCCCATCACCATCATGATGAAGTAGAGAAGGTTTTCCTGAGCATGTTCAATGTGCATTGCGGCCATTACATTTGCCAGAACAAGCAGGTTGACCAAGCCCACCAGCAGCTCACGCTTAACAAGCTCTAACGGTCGGCTCAGCGCCCGCCAGGCAAATATGGAGACTCCACAGGCGGTTATCGACGCCGTTGCCATTGTTACCAAATTTGAGCCATTTATTGTCCAGAAATGGACAAATGTCATAATAGCATAATAAAGGGCAGCAGCACCTAAATATGCTTTGACAATTGGCCGATAGGCCTGCTCCGCGGCCGCATCAATGAACGCGGTGGATTTAGGAATAGTGCTGGTCACAGTAATATTCATAGCTAACGAGGTTAAAGTCGTTCTTTCCCCACAGTGATCGACTGCTACCGCGTTAGTCAGTAAACACTTAACAAGTGGTAAGGCATTGAATTATTTTACATCCTGCAACATATCTGGCTATCAAAGCAAACGGAACGAAAACGGTTTGACCGCACAACCTTGCCGCGAATATCAGTAACGTCGTTTTCATTCATATTGGGCGGATTTTGCGGCTGATTATAGTTCAAGGCGCTATCCCAATTCACTTCCCCTCGTCGGCCTTGACCGGATCATATTTGGCAAACCAACCCATTATATTGTCGACCTTGGCAATCAAATTGCTCGGCCGACCGGCGATCAGATGCGGCGCGTCGGGAATTTTCACCAGCACGGTATCGACATTCTGAACTTTCAAGGCGGTATAAAACTGTTCTGCCTCCCAAGCCGGCGTGCGCCAATCCGCTTCCCCGACCATAAGCATTGTTGGCGTCTTCGCGTTGTTCACAATGGACAAGGGAGACCGCCGCCAATATTCCTCTGGCTGTTCCCAAGGTTGTGCTCGGAACCAGTGACGGCTGACAAATCGCGAGATATCGGCCGCCAGCGCCATGGTGGTCCAGTTAATCACCGGTTTGATCGAAGCAGCAGCAGCGAAACGGTCGGTTTTCCCTACTGCCCAAGCCGTCAAAATGCCGCCGCCCGAACCACCGGTTATGAACAAACGGTCTTTGCTGACATAGTTTTTCGCTACCAGAGCATCGACAACAGACATCAGGTCATCATGATCGTTCCCCGGATAGTCGAGATCAATGAGCTGCGCGAAGGTTTCGCCATAGCCGGTCGAGCCGCGAGGATTGACATAGACCGTTACATAGCCTTCCGCTGCAAAGCGCTGAATTTCGGCTGCAAAAAACGGACCATACATGGCATAAGGCCCACCATGGATTTCGAGGATCATGGGATAGGATCCGTCTGCCTTGAAACCGGGAGGAAGCGCAACCCAGGCCTGAATATCCCGGCCGTCATGTGTGGATTTGGTGATGATTTCTTCGACTTTGGCCAGTTGCAGATGACCCAGCGCATCATCGTTGAGATTGGTTAGAACCTTGCCGGATCTCCCGCCGCGCGAAAGAGCCACTTCGGCCGGACGGTTGGTACTGGCTTTGGTATAAGCAATGACGGGTGAACTTCCGCCAGTCTTTTTCGCCACCGAGAAACTGCCCGAAGCGTAGGGACGACCAATGGCGGTGCCACCGACATCACGCACAAGGGTTTTGACATTTCCAGACAGATCAATCGACAAAAGAGTAAGCAAACCGTCGACCTCGACCTGTGCAATCAGTGCCTTTCCATCCGCACGCCATTGCGCAGAACTAATGGATCGATCGAAATTCGCCGTCAGATTGCGCGAATTACTGCCATCGACGCCCATCACATAGAGTTCCGTATGCTGATAGGATTTCAGTTTGTCATCATAGCCAAGATAGGCGATTTTTGATCCCTTGGGCGAAACCTTCGGCGCAAAATCAGGACCATCGCGCTGTGTTAAAGCGGTCATGGACAGGTCCGACAGATCCACTCGGTAAATTTCACTTTCAATCGGGTCGAGATAGGCGTCTTCAACATCATTACCCGTCACCAGAAGCGCCCCATTGCCCAGCCACTCAGGCGAACTGAAGCCATTTTTGCCTTTGGTCACCTGCCGCGGTGTGCCGCCTTCAGCACTCAATACAAAGACATGGCTTTTTCCTTTGGGAAGATAGCCGGCGCCATCAAAACGGAATACCAGATCATCGAACACGCGAACTGGTTTGGCCCATTCTGAATCCTGCGGACCTTTAGGCGGTTTAGCAAAAGATGCTGGTTTATCGGGGACAAACATCGAAAAAGCGATTGACTTGCCATCGGGAGACCAGGTCGGAGCAGAGGGATTTACCCCTAACTGCGCCAGTGAAAAGCTCTCACCGCTGTCCATATAGCGGACCCTCAGGTCGGGCTTACCATTTGTTGTCGTGAGATAGACCAACCGATCTCCATTGGGTGACCAGCGGACCGAGGAACTGGAGCCTTCTCCCGACACCAAAGGCCTATGTTCCCCGTTTTGCGTCGTGATTGCCCATAGATCGCCGATGACACGGTCGCTGCGCTTATCCATTGATTTGCGGGCGTAAACAATGGTCTTACCGTCCGGAGAGATCTGCGGATCATCAGCATATTCTAGGTCAAAAACACGCTCGGATGTAAATTTGCTCGTGTCATCTGGGACCTCTGCCAGTCCTGCGCTGGTAACGGAAAGAAGTGAGCAGGCGGCGAGCAAATAGCGTGTTTTCATTACAATTCCCTTCGTTTCATCCAATCCTATGGACGTCACGTGGGCTTTGCCAGCGGGAATTTGCATGATTTGAGATAGAAAGCGATATCGCCGTTAAACCCGCGCTGTCACTCCGGCATCTCGCATTCCGCGCCAGATTTGCGCGGCTTGTACCGTTTCCGGCACGTCATGGACGCGCACGATCTGCGCCCCTTGCTGGATCGCGTGATGGGCAAAGGCAATGGAACCGCCAAGGCGTTGGTCTACTGGTGCTTCCTTGGACAACGCACCGATCATGCGCTTACGGCTCGCACCGATGAGCAGCGGCTGACCAAGCGCATGGAAAAGTGCGATATTGTTCATCAGAGCCAGATTGTCGGATAGTGATTTTCCAAAGCCCAAGCCCGGATCAACAATGATCTTTTCCCGCTCAAAACCCGCTTCAACAACATCTGCGATGCGCCGTTCGAGCCAATCGAACGTATCGGTCACCACATCGCCATAGCCATCACCTTTATGAGGATCCTTGCCGCTGGAGGGTGCATGCATCAGCACGACAGGTCTTCCGGAAACGCCTGCAACTTCGAGTGAGCGTTTATCATGTAACAGCGCAGAGACATCATTGATTAGATGCGCCCCTGCCCCGATTGCAGCCTCCATAACGGCGGCCTTTCGCGTATCTATCGACAACACGGCGCCGCATTGGGTGAGCTTTTCGATTACCGGTACAACCCGCTTAATCTCATCCCCTTCCCAAACGGTTTCCGCACCGGGACGGGTAGACTCGCCGCCAATGTCGATAATGGATGCACCAGCGGTTGCCATATCAAACCCGGCATCTGCCGCAATTTGGGGATCGCCCTCATGCTTGCCGCCATCCGAAAAACTATCTGGCGTCATGTTCAATATGCCCATCACATGAGGCTGATCAAAGCGCAGCACCCGTTCCCCGCATTGCAGCGGTGCGTGGCTCCTGGTCAGATTGGCCAGTAGCGTCGCCGCCCGCTCTTGCAGAGGGTCTGGCAATCGTGACGCAATTTTGTCCCACAATTCCACCGGAACCAGGTTCCTGATTGTCGGCTTGCCATCCTCAATTATCGAATATTCAATCTGAGAAAACCAAAGCAAACTGTTGTTTAAACGTTTATTTTGCTCATCAAAATATTGTGGGCTATCAAGGAAACCAACGGGCTTCAGGTAGATTTTCGCATCCGGGCCAATGGCGTCCGCCATGATATTCTTCCTATGGTTCCGTTGCCAGCAAATAGGTTTGCCGCAGCGCGTCGACAGGCTTCAACTCTTTGCCGTCATCATAATACCAATAGGTCCAGCCGTTGCAGCTTGGCGCGTCCTGCACCGTCGCGCCGATTTTGTGAATTGAGCCTTCATGGCCGTTCCAGACCAGCGAACCATCGGCCCGGACCTTGGCTTTGAACTTGCGGTTCTTGCTGCACAATTGGGTGCCTGGTTTCAAATAACCGGTTTCGACCAATGTTCCAAAGGCAACCCGCGGCTTTGCCTTGGGTGATTGCATCGTCTTGAGATCGCTTTCATCCAGCGGGAGTGCTGCTTCGATGCGCTCTTCTGCCACTTCGCAATAGCTATCTTCTTTCTCACAGCCGATCCAGTGACGGCCCAGACGCTTGGCCACAGCCCCTGTTGTACCGGTACCAAAAAACGGGTCGAGCACGACATCACCCTTGTTGGTGGTGGCCAGCATCACGCGGTACAGCAAGGCTTCCGGTTTCTGGGTTGGATGCGCTTTCACGCCATTGCGCTTCAGCCGCTCCTGTCCGCCACAGATCGGCATGACCCAGTCGCTGCGCATTTGCAGCTCGTCATTGAGATTCTTCATCGCGCGATAGTTGAACGTATATTTCGCCTTCTCGCTTTTTGACGCCCAAATCAGCGTTTCGTGGGCATTGGTAAAGCGGGTGCCCTTGAAATTCGGCATGGGGTTCGCTTTGCGCCAGATAATATCATTGAGGATCCAATAGCCGAGATCCTGCAACGATGCACCGACCCGGAAGATATTATGATAACTGCCAATCACCCAAAGCGAGCCATTTGGTTTCAATATCCGCCGTGCTTCTTTCAGCCACGCCTTTGTAAAAGCATCATAAACGGCGAAACTGTCAAACTGATCCCAGGCATCGTCCACAGCGTCCACCTGCCCACCTTCTGGCCGATAGAGATCGCCGCCGAGCTGCAGATTATAGGGTGGATCGGCAAAAACCATATCGACGGATTCATCGGGCAGGGATTTCATCGCCTCCACACAATCCATCTTCAAAATCTGGTTCAACGGCAGGTCAGCCGCGGGCTTTTTCGAAGCCGTCTTTTTTGCGGTGGTTTTCGCCTTTGCCTTTGTTTTGGGCGTGTCGATACGCTCAATAATACCCATGAATTTTTCGCCTTTTTGACTGAAGTGACGCTTAGGGTGAGTCCTCAGCGGCCAGCGGTCAAGGCCGTTAACCTAGGTTAAAGCTGTATCTTTATGGTTAACAGAAAATGGAAAAGGAGAACGAAACGAGTCCCCCACCAGATATGGAGTCTTCACGCGGTCGGCGGACTCAATCCCTAGTGGTGTGTCCCAAAGGACTCGCTTGCCCACCCAAATTGGATAAAATAAAATTTTCGTATTTCCCAAAGACTAACCTCAAATTTGGGTTGCACATTGGTTAACTTATTTGCCGGGTTTCGCAAAATATGATTATGTCTGCGCAGTATTTCAGCAGATGCTGGCATTTTGTCGAACGGGGCGCGTAATGACTATTGATACCAATGTGAACAATACCACCGATGCCATTGCAGCACAGGCTGAAAAAAGACTTTTTGAAGCGAAATCCAACGATAGTGAGCAAGGGCTGTTACAAGCCGAAAATGGCGCGGTGACGGTCCCATTTGGCGCGAAATATGGCGGTCGCGCAGCGCGCGCAAAGCTGCGGGAACATGCAATTTTGTCGACCACCAAGATTGGCGGTTCGATCGCTGCCATCTACTGGATGTTCGCCTATGGATCAGGCTGGGTGGAATGGTCTGCTTTTCTGGTCGGTTATTTCCTCTCCATGGTCGGCTGTATTGTCGGTTATCACCGCTATTTCTCACACCGCACGTTTGAAACATCGAAACCTATGGGCATATTCATTGCGATATTGACCCAGTCGGCAGCACAAGGTTCTGCCTTGCATTGGGCGGCCAATCACCGGCGGCATCATGCGATGACAGATAAAGTGGGAGACGCCCACAGTCCGCATTTCGATGGCTATGGCAAGCCGCTGAAAGGCTTTATGAAATTTCATCATAGCCATGTCGGCTGGCTGTTTGACCGGACGACAACCGATCTCAGCATCTACGGCAAAGGGCTGGTCGATGACGAGATCGTAATGTTCGCGCATCGGACTCGCTGGTTCTGGTATTTTGTATCTGCGATCGTTTTCCCGGCGCTCTGGGCCCTGGCTTTTGCCGGACCAGAAGCGATCATCGGAACCATCTTAATCGCTGGATTTTTGCGGATTTTCGCAGTATTGACCGTTTTGCAAAGCGTGAACAGCGTCTGTCACATGTTTGGCTCACAGCGTTTTCATGACCATGGAACAGCGAAAAACAATCTGCTGATCAACATCCTGACCATGGGAGACGGCTGGCACAATAACCATCACCAGCATCCCCGTTCGGCCACATCCGGCTTGACATGGTGGGAGTTTGATCCCTGCGCCGGTATCATTCGACTGTGGGAGAAAATGGGCCTCGTGTGGAATGTTAAGTGGGCACCACGCTATACCAAGGATGAAAATGGTGAATGGGTTCCGGAAAAACCCAAAGCAGCTGCCAAACAAGCCGCCTAAAGCTCAACCATCTAAAGCAAGGAAAACTGCGCTACCGGCGCAAAGCTCTTTCGATGGAGCGGCGTTGGCCCATATTTTCTGAGCGCCGCCATATGTTCGGCCGTGCCATAGCCCTTATTGCGTTCCCAGCCATATTCGGGATATTCTTCGGCCGCTGCGATCATCATGCGATCCCGATGCTCTTTGGCGAGAATTGAGGCAGCCGAGATGCAGGCATGAATGGCATCACCGCCAACTACCGCCTCGGCATCATGGTCCCATTTTGGCAAGCGATTGCCGTCGACCAGGATGTGATCGGGTTTCTGCGACAATCCATCTGCTGCGCGCGTCATAGCGAGCATGGTTGCTTGCAGTATATTGATAGAATCAATCTCAGACTCATCACATAATGATATGTGAAATATAGTTTTTTCTAATATTTCTTGTTCAAGTGCCTCGCGCCTTTTTGCGGTCAGTTTCTTGCTGTCATCCAGCCCTCTTATGCCATGCCCATCCGGCAATATGACCGCCGCCGCAACCACCGGCCCGGCCAGTGGCCCCCTGCCCGCTTCATCTATGCCAGCTATCATTCTTGCCGTCATATCTGCGGAACGCCCATGGGACCATGGCCTGCGCCAAAACCCGGCGCGGCCTTCAGGCTTGCCCTGACATAGTCACGTGCTTTTTCGATCGCAGCTGGCAAGGCCTCGCCATGCGCCAGATAAGTCGCGATGGCCGACGACAAGGTACAGCCTGTTCCATGACTATGGCGCGTATCGATCCGACTGCCTTCCCAATGTTCGATTTCGCCATTGGCATCGATCAACCGGTCGATCAGCAGATCCCCTGCCCCGTGCCCGCCCTTGACCAGAAACGGAGCGTCAAAGCGGGAAATCGCCTCCTCTCCCCCAAGACGCTCAATTTCATCCAGATTGGGCGTAACAAGACTACAGGCCGGAATGATTTTTTCAAACGCTGCGACCGTGCGGTCATCCGCCAGCGCCGCGCCACTGGTTGCAACCATCACCGGATCGAAAATAACCGCGATGCCGTCTAAGGTTTTGAGATATTCAGCGATAGCCAGAGCGATATCCGGTGATCCCAGCATCCCAATCTTGATGGCATCGACACCAAAATCATCCATCACCGCCGTAATTTGCGCCAACACCATTTCCGGTGCCATCAACTCCACAGCCGTCACACCCTCACTATTCTGCGCCGTCACCGCCGTAATTGCAGTCATCGCGTGACCGCCAAGATTGGTTATTGTCCGGATATCCGCCTGTATCCCTGCCCCGCCTCCGCTGTCAGAGCCGGCAATAGACAGGACGCGAGGATAACTGGCCGTCATACACCAAAGAGCAGCAGGACAATCGCTGCAAACAGCAGAAAATCGGCGATACCAATACCGATAATCACAGAATTTCGATTTTCCTGAAACCAGTCTGGTACGATGATGAACAACGCCAGCCCGACAGCAATCGGGACAAATAGCACCATGATGATGATTGCAAGGAATATCACGCTAAACCCCCGCTAGCCCTTAAACTTCCGCTCGGTCGAAGCGGGAAATTTCTGCAATAACTCTGCAGACCGGGTCGGCCTTGGCATCAGGATACCGCCGCAATTGGGGCAAACTCCCTTATGCGTTGCTGCATTGCACGCATCGCAAAAGGTACATTCGAACGAGCAGATAAGCGCGCCACTCTGGTCGGCTGGCAAATCCTTGCCGCAGCTTTCACAGTCCGGCCGCATATCCAGCATCAGGCGGCGACCTCGGCAACGACATCACAGATACGGTCCACGACCTGATGGACCTGATCACTATTGTCGCCCTCTGCCATCACGCGGATCAGCGGTTCGGTGCCTGATGCGCGGATAACCAGACGTCCCGATCCGTTTAGCTCTTTCTCCGCCTCTGCAATTACCGATTTCACATTGTCATCGTCCAGCGGCGCGCCACTGGAATAACGGACATTTTTTAGCAATTGCGGAACCGGGTCAAACAGATGCAGCAGCTCACTCGCTGGCTTGCCGCTCTCCACCAGTTCGCGCAAAACCTGCAGCGCAGCGATCGTGCCATCGCCAGTTGTGCCGTGATCGAGCAGGATCATATGTCCGGATTGCTCGCCACCAACGTTAAAGCCGCCTTTTTTCATCTCTTCGAGCACATAACGGTCACCGACCTTGGAGCGGATAAGACTAAGCTTTTCTGAGGCCAGAAAGCGCTCCAGCCCGAGATTGGACATCACCGTCGCGACAATCCCGCCGCCACGGAGCAGTCCATTGCGGTTCCAGCTGGAACCGATCAGGGCCATAAGCTGGTCGCCGTCTACAATCTTGCCCTTTTCATCCACTACGATCAGGCGGTCGGCATCCCCGTCCAGCGCGATGCCGATATGCGCTCCGCTAGCTACTACGCTCTCTTGCAGGGCTGCAACATCAGTAGAACCACACTGATGATTGATATTCTTGCCATCGGGATTGACGCCGATCGTAATCACTTCCGCACCCAGTTCCCAGAAAGCCGATGGCGCCACCTGATAGGCTGCACCATTGGCGCAATCGACGACCATTTTCAGTCCATCGAGCCGGATCTGATCGGGCAATGACATTTTAATCGCGTGGATATAGCGACCCCGCGCGTCTTCAAACCGCTTTGCACGGCCGATATCCTCCGCGGGTGCCAATTTCGCATCTTCAGAGAGATAGCCTTCGATTTTCAGCTCATCTTCATCCGACAGTTTGAACCCGTCAGGTCCGAACAGCTTGATTCCATTATCATAATAAGGGTTATGGCTAGCCGAGATCATGACGCCAAGATCGGCGCGCATGGAGCGCGTCAATAGCGCTACCGCCGGTGTTGGCATCGGACCAACCTGAACCACATCCATGCCAACGCTGGTAAAGCCCGCAACCAAGGCATTTTCCATCATATAGCCGGAAAGCCTTGTATCCTTGCCAATAACGACCCGGTGACGATGGTCTCCGCGCAGAAAATGGCGCCCCGCCGCCTGCCCAACTTTCATCGCAATTTCAGCGGTCATCGGGCGCTGGTTGGTCAGTCCGCGGATCCCGTCCGTTCCAAAAAATTTCTTTGTCATAAGAGGCCGCATTCTCCAATTGATATATAGGCCAAATTAGGGTTGGCATTGCATTTGGTTAAGCCTTAGCGTCTGCCCCGATCAGTATAAAGCCGAAACAGGGGTCCAATTGGTAAAATGATAGATATTCTAAACAGTCTTATCGACCGCCTGTCCGACATGGTGTTCTACAAGACCCATATATTCGGCATTGATATTGAACTGGTGGTGCTCTGGCTGGCCGTCCCGATGTTGTTCTTTACCGCCTATCTGGGGTTCATCAACCTCCGCGGAATGGGCGCGGGTTTCCGGGCATTACAAGGAAAATTCACCAGCCCTAACCAACCGGGTAACATGTCGCCCTTCGCAGCGCTCACCACTGCCTTATCGGGTACCGTCGGCCTGGGCAATATTGCTGGCGTTGCCATCGCCTTGTCCACCGGCGGCCCTGGTGCGGCCTTCTGGATGTTCATCATTGGCTGGGTTGCTATGACCCTGAAATGTGCAGAGGTGACGCTGGGCCTCAAATATCGTGAAGTGCAGCCCAATGGTGATGTCCGCGGCGGGCCAATGTATACGCTGAAAAACGGCCTCGCAGCCAAGGGCTTTGCGAAAATCGGCCTGATCATCGGCGGGATCTATGCGTTTCTCGCCCTGTTTGGCGCGATCCCGCTGATCCAGGTCAACCAAAGCTATGCGCAGGTGGCCCATGTCACCGGTTTCACGGAACCATTGATCTACGGCATCATCATGGCTGCTCTCGTTGGCTTGGTGGTAATTAACGGCGTTGGCTGGCTCGCACGCGTAACTGCATCCGTCGTACCCGCCATGGGCCTCGTTTATCTTGGCGGGGTGTTCGCGATACTGGCCATTAATTTCGAGCAAGTTCCAGCTGCCATCGGGCTGATTATCTCCGATGCCTTCACCGGCGAGGCCGCGGCAGGCGGCGCTATCGGTGCTTTTGTTGTTGGCATGCGACGTGCGGTTTACTCATCGGAAGCCGGTATCGGTTCCGCGGTCATCGCCCATACGCAGGCGCGCACCGACGAACCGGCCTCAGAAGGTCTGGTGGCCTTGCTGGAGCCGTTTGTTGATACGGTGGTCATCTGTTCACTGGGTGCCATCGCCATGGTCGTTGCGGGCACCTATATCGGGGATGTCGAGGGCATAGAAATCACCTCTGCCGCCTTTGCAACGGTAGCGGACTGGTTCCCTTATCTGCTGGCGGTGGCGGTTTTCCTGTTCGGGTTCTCGACGCTTTGCGCCTGGGGCTTCTATGGTCAGCAGGCCTGGTGCTACCTGTTCGGGCATAGCAAGGCAGCGATTTGGTCTTACAAGTTTGTCTATGTTATATGTTTGCCGATCGGTGCGATGTTGGAATTGGGGCAAGTCATCAAGCTGGTCGATAGCGCCTTTTTCTTGATGGCTATTCCCAATATCATCGCGCTCTACATTTTCGCACCGGAAATCAGACGAGAGATTTTCGGCTATCTGGACAAACAGAAACTGAGTCAGAGGAACCCGCCAAATGAAGTATCGCAAACTCGGTAAGGAACTGGAAGTATCAGCGCTTGGCCTGGGCTGCATGCCGATGTTCGGTATTGGCAGCGGCATGTATGGTCAGGCTGATATGGCCGAAAGTCTGGCAACCCTTGACCGTGCGATAGAATTGGGCGTGACCTTCTTTGACACGGCCGAAGTTTATGGGCCTTATAAGAATGAAGAGCTGCTCGGCCAGGCGATCAAAGGCCGCCGGGAACGTCTGGTCATCGCTACCAAATTCGGATTCGATCTGACCGATATGCCGAATATCGGGACGGACTCCTCCCCTGCCAATGTACACCGCGCCTGCGATGCTTCTCTGCAGCGGCTGGGTATTGATGTGATCGATCTATTCTACCAGCATCGCGTTGATCCCAATGTTCCGATCGAGGATACGGTCGGCGCGATGGCTGAACTCGTTCAGGCCGGCAAGGTGCGCTATCTCGGCCTGTCAGAGGCCGGAGCCGATACGATCAAGCGCGCGCATGCCGTGCACCCCATCGCGGCTCTGCAATCCGAATACTCTCTGTGGGAGCGCAGTATTGAAGAGGAAATCCTGCCGATATGTCAGGATTTGAACATCGGCTTCGTGCCCTATAGTCCCCTGGGGCGCGGTTTTCTGACCGGACAGATTGCCAGTCGCGATGATCTTGATGCAGATGACTATCGTCTGCGTGATCCGCGATATTCGGAGGAAAATTTCGACCAAAATTTGAAGATGGTCGATGTCGTCAAACAGGTTGCTGGCCGCCATGGCGCCTCTTCTGCACAAGTGGCCCTGGCTTGGCTGTTGGCCCAGGGTGACTTCATTGTCCCGATCCCCGGCTCCAAGCGCCGCGCGACGCTGGAGGATAGCATGGCGGCAGTGGACGTGAACCTGACGGATGCCGATCTGGACGAGCTCGAGAAAGCGGCACCGATTGGAGGCACGTCTGGTCCACGCTATGGCGAGGCAATGATGGCCATGGTCCGGCTTTGACCGGCTACCTTGGCGATACCTCGTGGTGCTTTCCTACAAGCATCCTGCTATAGTATGACGGATGCGGCATTTCTCGGTTTTGAATATTGCGTTCATGTTTCACCATCGACCTATTCAGGTCGACTGATGACATGTGAACTTTGGGCTATTTCCGAAAAGTCACACTGATTTTCTAGTTGCAAACAGGGCAAGAAGTGCACGTGTGATTTGTGTGAACTTTGGGTGGATAATCGATGCTTCTCAGATTTCTCTCGCGCGAAGGCACGAAGCCACGAAGAAAATAGACCAGCATTCTACCACATCATCCCTGCAGAAGATGAGGTTATGACATATACAGGAAATATAATCCTTATAAATCAGATATTTAAATTCATCGAGATACAATAATGCTCTTCGTGGCTTCGCGCCTTCGCGCGAGACAACACCCTGTGAACCGTGTGAACTTTGAACCCAGATGCCTAGCGGTCATAAGCCTTTGGCAAAGCACCCGGAGCAGGATTGCGATAGCGTTCGCGCAAGCGTTCTTGACGGTTGGAAAGCGATTGCTCAACACCGTCGATAAAAACGCTCTCGACCTGTGTGGAAAGCTCCAGTGGATCACCGGTCCAGATCACCACATCACCCTTGCGACCGGCCTTGAGAGATCCAAGCCGCGCGCCCATACCCATGATTTCAGCCGGTTTTGAGCTGATCGCAGCAAATGCCTCGTCCCAAGTCAGGCCGGTTGCACGCGGTACCTTGTTCAGTGCGACAAGATTTCCCGCATATTGCATGGAATAACGCAACTGGTGGGCATCGCGATCATTGATCATGCCGATTGCCACGGTGACACCAGCATCTTTCATGCGGCCGATATTCGACTGTGTCGCCGCCAGATCTTCAAAACTATAAGGCAGATCACTCAATGCCGAAGCCAAGACCGGAACTTTTGCGGCAGCAATCTCATTCGCCACGCGCCATCCTTCATTGGCACCGACCAGCACCAGCTTCAGCGATGGAAAATCCTTGCGCAGATCAAGTACCTTCAAAATATCATTGGCACTTTCGGCATGAACCAACAGGCGGGTGTTGCCATTGATCACTGGCAGTAAAGCCTTGGCATCAGATGCCTTCATCAGATCGCTGTCGAACAGCGACGGATTGCGCGCATAGGTGCGTGCCTCGTTCAACATGGCGCGGAACAGGATATGAGCCGCAGCACGGCTGCCCCCTGCTCTGCGATGGCCGGTCTCACCCAATTCAACAAATTGGAAAGCCCGCGCCTTGGTAATCGGATCGCTGTCCTGTCCCAGATCCACTATCGCGCCATAGCCACCGAATATGGAATTGCCTGTGCCAGGAGAGACGACCGCCCGTGTAACACCGGCCGCACGGTTTACCGCGACCGGGGCAGCAAATGGATTGACCGCATATTGGACATCAAGCGCCGCAGAAAAAACCGAGTCCGCTGCCCGCGTATCATTGGTCGCACGAACAGCGCCCACTTCAACCAAGCCAACACGGCTGAAGCCAGCAAAAACGCCCGGCGTCACCCATTTACCCGCCGCATCAATACGGCGTGCATCGGCCGGTATATTGACGTTGATTCCAGCCGCAACCACACGGCCATTGCGCAGCACCACAGTGGCATCATCCATCGGTGGGCTGCCATCACCAACAACAACTTTGCCGCCAGTAATCGCGATCGTTTGGGCCGCGGCAGGCGCTGCCATAAGAGCGAGAGAGGAGGCGAATATTGTCGCTAAATGCTTCATTTCACATCTCCTTCACCTGGTTGCCCGAGCTCAAAATCGCTCACCGGGCGGCGGCTTGGATCATTCGCGTCGTAAAGCATTGCACCATCTATCCAGACTTTTTCCGGACGGGAATAGACGCTGAGTGGATTGTCATTCCACAACACGACATCAGCCATCTTACCCGGTTTCAGACTGCCCGTCTGATCGGCAATGCCCATCGCTTTGGCTGCGTTGTAGGTGATCCACTGGATGGCCTGGGCGTCGCTAATCTCTATCCCCATTGCCCGGCCATCGGCGAGCGCCTTGGAGGCTTCCTGATTGAGCCGTTGGATCTGATTTTCATCGTCGGAATGGATCACGACGCAGGCACCAGCTTGCTGCAACAGAGCGGCGTTTTCCGGGATCGCGTCATAGGCTTCCATCTTGAAGCCCCACCAGTCTGCCCAGATCGCGGAACAAATGCCCTCTTTAGCCAGAATATCAGCGATTTTATAGCTTTCGACAGCATGGTGAAATGCGGTCACTTTATAGCCAAATTCCTTGGACATATCGATGATTTGATTGAGTTCGTCTGCACGATAGCAATGGTTGTGCACCAGGATGTCGCCATCCAGCACTCCGGCCAGGGTTTCCATAGCCAGATCACGCTTCGGCGGCTTCGCACCGCGCTGTTTTTTCCGGTAATCTTGGGCCTTGATCCACGTCTGGCGCGTCAGGGACAGACTACCCATGCGAGTGGATGGCTTGCGGTTCCGTCCACCATAGACCCGCTTCGGGTTCTCGCCGCAGGCCATTTTCATACCATAGGGCGCGCCAGGAAACTTCATCGCCTGCACGGTTCGCGCGGGCACATTCTTAAGCGTCACGGCCCGTCCACCAAATAAATTGGCCGAGCCGGGAAGGATTTGCAGAGACGTTATCCCGCCATTGGCCAGAGCCCTCGAGAAACCGGGATCCTGTGGCCAGACGCTGTGTTCGGCCCAAACCTCTGGCGTGACCGGTGATGTCGCTTCATTGCCATCACTATGCGCCGCGACACTGGGTGTCGGATAGTCACCCAAATGGCTGTGAATGTCGATGATACCCGGCGTCACATATTTGCCGGTCGCATCAATGATTGTGCTGTCCGTTGGTATTGCGGATTCCGGGCCACCGACTGACACGATCTTGCCGGCGGACATGAAGATCACACCATTGTCGATCCGCTGTCCTTCACCGTCAAATATCGTTGCACCAGTGATAACGATATTGTCGGAAGGATAAGGCTTGTAAGTGGAAGGAAAGGCTATCTTGGCGGCACTTTTGCTCGCACTGCCTGCCGATGCGCTGGCTGTCTCCGTTTCAGCAGCGGTGGCTGCACAGCCCGCAACCAGCGTTCCGGCAGCAACAACTGCCAGCAAAGCCTTCCATTCCATAATCAACCTCTAAGCTATAATTGATCCATTCAAGATTTTGTCGTCGGATGAATGCCGGCAGCCGCTGGTTCACCGAACTCACTTTGGCCTTCAAGATCGTCGCCAACATTGTCGTCTTGCAGCGTATCCAGATGCATCAGTTTCTTAATCAGTGGTGAGATTAACAACACCACAATACCAACGATAACCGCAGACCAGCCGACAGTCGAATATACATCGAGTACGACTTGCTTGCCAGCTTCTTGACCTACGCCTTCTGCACCGGTCGCTGAGGCGATCAGCCCAGCAGCAAAGTTACCAGTGGCGGAAGCAAAGAACCAAGTACCCATGATCAGGCTCGCCATATGCGCAGGGGCGAGCCGGTTCATCGCCGACAAGCCAACTGGAGACAAGCAAAGCTCACCGGTAGTGTGCAATAGATAAATAAGAAAAATAAATATCACCGGAGTGGCATTTTCCAATCCAACTGATTGCGCACCCCAAACGAGCACAAGAAAGCCTAGCCCAACCTGCACAACACCCAGTCCGAATTTGAAAGGAGCAGAAGGCTCTTTCCCTTTCCGGCCTAGAACAGTCCAAACCGTGGCGAAAACGGGTGCCAGCAGAATTATATATATCGCATTAATGGACTGGAAGGTCGACGCTGGAACACCAGCACGATCAACATGCCTGTCCGTGAATAAGTTAAGCGAAGAGCCAGCCTGTTCGAACAATGCCCAAAAAATGATCGATGTCACGATTAGGAACATCGCCGCGAAAATCCGGTCCCGCTCTTCCGAGGACAATTTGGATACCGCAGTATACAGAACGTAGAGCACAAGCCCGCCGCCGAAAACACCCAGCACATAACCGACCAGATCCTGATACTGGATCGCTAGCCAGCAGATCCCAACCATGGCGAAACCAGCGATATACATCCACCATTCCAACTTGAGACCAGCCACAGGTTGTTTCAATTTTTCTGGATCAGTTGGTTCACCACGACCAAGAAGCAGAGGCTTGCCCCAGATAAACACGAGAAGGCCGAGCAGCATGCCGATCCCTGCGAGACCAAAACCATAGGCCCAACCATAGGTTTCGCCAATATAACCACAAAGCAGAGAACCCAGAGCTGCGCCAAGGTTAATTCCCATGTAAAAGATCGTGTAGGCACCATCGCGACGGACATCAGTTCGTGGATATAGCTGTCCAACAATAACCGAGATATTGGCCTTCAAGAAGCCGGAGCCGACAATGATCAGAGCTAGAGCAAGCCAGAAAACACTTATGACTGGGTTATCGACATGGCCAACTGCAGCATCGCCTTCGAAGGCCATGAAAAAATGCCCGAGAGTGAGGAGCACCGCTCCAAAGAGCACAGCTTTTCGCTGTCCTAGATATTTGTCGGCTAAATAACCACCGACCACCGGAGTGATATAAACCAACGCAGTGTAGGCACCGTAAATGATTCCGGATTCACTGTCTGAAAATAGCCAGTGTTTCGTAAGATAGAAAATGAGCAACGCCCGCATGCCATAATAGGAAAAACGCTCCCACATTTCGGCAAAAAACAGGACAAATAGACCTTTGGGATGTCCAAGGAATGTTCCTTTCGCATCTCCGGATTCTTGATACACACTAGCCATTACAACGGCCTCCCCGATATTGCTGCGAGCCGTCCATTGCGACCCTATCGAACCGCACCCTAGTCAAAAAATGTCGTGTGTGAAGCATATTGTTACGTCTGTGACCAGTTTATGATCAAAATGCCGCTTGTAATCCTGCCCGACTGATACGAGATGAAAACTATGCTCAATGATCGCTCCAGCCTAACAAATTATCTGTCATCCCGCCGTTCCGGCCGACCACGCAACATGATTGCACCAGGCCCTAGCGACCAGCAGATCGAAGATATTGTTGCAACCGCCCTTCGAACGCCTGACCATGGAAAACTGGCGCCCTGGCGCGTCGTTCAAGTGGACAACGACCAACGCCAATTGCTGGTTGCGGAACTTAAAAAGGCCTATCTTGCGGAAAAGCCTGACGCGGGGCGTCTGGAATTAGAAGCCCTGGAGTTGATGGCGAACCAGGCACCAGCACTGCTCGTAATTCTCTTTTCTCCCGTAACATCGACGAAAATCCCGCGCTGGGAACAAGAGCTTAGTTGCGGTGCCTTTTGCATGAATCTCCTCCACGCTATCCATGCCTCAAACTTCGTTGGCGGTTGGATTACCGGTTGGCCTTCCTACAATGATGATGTCCGGGATCTTTTCGGAAAGGCACCCGAACGTATCGCCGGCTTCATGTTCGCTGGTACCGCAGATGGTGAGCTAGCGGAACGCCCACGCCCAGAACTTGCGAGCATATTATCGAAATGGAAAAGTGATTCACGGGCAGACTGATTTCAATTTATACTAAATCCCAGAAAATTCAGACTTATCCCTTGCCTGCGTCGCTGTATTATGGCAGTGATGCAGTATGAATAACACAAGCAAACCAGTCTACTTGAAATTGCGGGATATTATTTCCGAATCAATTCTTGATGGCGAATATGATGAGGGCGATATGTTGCCCTCTGTTCGCGCTTTTGCGGTTGAGCAAGGCGCCAACCCTTTAACGGTCGCAAAAGCCTATCAGGGCTTTCAGGAAGACGGTCTGGTTACGGTAAAACGCGGCGTTGGTATGTTCGTCGCTACCGGAGCAAAAACAAAGTTGCGGGAAGCGCAACGTGCTGATTTTATTAAAAATGTATGGCCTCCGGTAGAACGCCAAATGAAGCGGCTCGATATCAAGCTTGATGAGTTGCTGGAAAATAACGCCTGAACCCATTTCAGGATTTTTCAGAAGATCTGTTCTGTTCCGCCAATATAATGGCCTTCGAAAGGCTGCGGCGATAGTTTGCGTTTTCTGGAGCGATAGCCACTGCTTTTTCAATCAAATCAATCGCATCCTCGCTTCTGGAACTGTCAGCCAAAAGCGCCAAGCCATAGAGATGACAAACGACAGGGCTTGATGGCTGAACACGATAGGCAATACGCCCAGAATCTATGGCTTTCTGCGTTTCGCCCAAGCCGGTATAGGCCTGCGCTAATCCTGCCATGATCAGCGCATCATTATCACCAATGCGCGCCCGCAAATTCTCCAATATATATTGCGCAACCGCCCAGTTTTCTGTCTCAAGGTGGCCATAGGCCATCCAACGTAAGCCAGCGATATTGCTGGGATTATAGCTTAAATATTCCGCGAGAATTTCACCGGACCTCTGCATCTCACCCTTCGCGCGGAGAATATCTACCATGCGAAGCATAACCGGTTCCGAAAAACGAATTTGCCGCGCTTTTTCAAGTGCTGCCAAGGCTGCATCATGGTTCCGCAGCGCCTTCGCCGTATCTGCGACCAATATATGAGCATCACTTGCGCCCGCATTTCTCGCTTGCAGCTGTTTGGCCTTCTCAAACGCTTGGCCAAATTCTCCTCTGTTATAGAGCGCGCGAATATAGGGTATCACAGCGCGGGCATTATCTGGTTTCCGGTCAGCTTCCGCCCTCAATATCTCGATCGAAACACCCGATTTAAAAGCCGTCTTCGAGCCTGATTGATGGCGGGCAGCTCGGTTAAACAACCCGGTCGCCACTCGCCTTTTTCCTTGCGCCTCCAAGGCACGACCGCTCAGCCAAAGCGCATAAGGGTCAGCGCCACTGCTATTGACTTGGGAACGTAGTGTTTCAACAACATCATCGGCATCGCCTGCCATGTACAAAGACTGAGCCAGCAAGTTCTGCGCTTGCCTGTTGTTCGGTTGAAGCGAAACCAGTCGTGTAAATTTGTCAACCGCAACATTATAATTGGCTTGCCCATGTTCGATAATACCCTGGACCAGCATGGCTGCTGGGACATCATCGAGTTGCCCTTCCGTTTTCTGCATCAACCTGCGCGCCAAATCATATTTGCCGGCGCGCGCTGCCAACACAGACTGCATGAAAAAAGCGCGCGCGTTTTTCCCGTCTAATGAGATAATTTTTCTGACGACGGTCAACATGTCAGTCATCCGCCCCATGTCACCCAAGGTGGCAGCATATTCTGTCAACAACGGCACATTATTGGGATCAATTTGCAACCCTCGCTCAAACCACGGCAATGCCGCGCCAAGGCCGAATTGAAAACGCAAAAGCTCTCCGCGATATTGGAGTGCACGAATATTATTGGGCTGAAGAGCCACCGCCTCTTCAACGGCTGCAATCGCTCCCGCCTGATTACCGGATTCCGCTCGAAAACGTGCAATATCAACCCAAAGATCTCCATCTTTGGGATCCAATGTAATAGCATGGTCAAATGCTCGGGAGGCCAATGCAGCATCGCCAGTCTGCGAAGCCATACGCCCGGTTATGCGAGCAGCATAAGCCTGATGTTGGATTGGTATATCACCCGCAAAAAGCTGCTCTTTAGCCCTGCTCCAATTTCCTTGAAGTTGGAAAGCATGACCATAAAGATGGCGTATTTTCGATGGCTCAAGCCCAAGGTCCAAGGCGCGCTCTATCTCCGCCTGCGCGCCAATACCATCAGACAGTCTGAGCAAGACTTCGGCCTGTAATATCCGCGCATCGATCCACTGTGGGTCTGCTTTGATGGCGTTTAGCAGTTCGATACGTGCCGATCTGATATCACCATTGGCCTGATATGCGCGTGCCTTGTCAAAAGCCCCACGCGCTTCCTCGTTAGTTTCGTTAGCAGCATGAATTGCAGACGACAGGCCAATCGCTGACACTGTCAGCAGCCCTGCCGAGGCCCAAAGCCTCAGCTTGCGCCGTCGCACATTCCATGACTGCGACGTCATCGCCTTAGCTGGCCTGTTGTAAATTATATTGCTTCAGCAGATCATATAGCGTCGGCCGACTAATCCCAAGCAGCTTAGCCGCATTTGAGATATTGCCATCTGTTTGCGATATGGCCCGGATAATAGCTGCGCGATCCGCAGACTCTCGTGCTGCTTTCAGATTCAGCAGATCGATGGGTTCGTCGTCGCTAATCTCCAAATCGAGATCCTTTGCCGCAATCATCTTACCCTCTGCCATGATCACCGCCCGTTTGATGCGGTTCTCCAGTTCTCTTACATTGCCCGGCCACTTCCAAGCTTCCAGCGCGGCCAGTGCATCGGGTGCTATACCTTTGACGGCCGGATTGATTTCTTCGGCAAATTTCTTCTGGAAATGACGGGCCAGCAAACTGGCATCGCCTGATCTTTCAGACAGCGCCGGTATCTTGATAACTATCTCCGCCAGGCGATAATATAAATCTTCCCGGAAGCTGTTTTCAGCAATCATTTCGTCAAGGTTCTGATGCGTTGCACAGACGATACGGGTGTCGACAGCAATCGCCTTGCGCCCGCCAATACGTTCAATGACCCGCTCTTGTATGAAGCGAAGCAATTTGACCTGAAGCGGAAGCGGGATATCCCCCACTTCATCCAGAAACAATGTTCCGCCATTGGCCTGTTCAATCTTGCCTTCGGTTGTCTTTATGGCACCAGTGAAAGCCCCTTTTTCATGACCGAACAGTTCCGATTCCAACAAGTTCTCCGGGATGGCAGCACAATTTATGGCAACAAAGGCTTTGTCTCTTCGATCGCTTGAGTCATGTAGGCCCCTCGCGAGCAATTCTTTCCCCGTGCCGCTAGCCCCCAGCAACATTACAGAAGCATTGGTATTGGCAACACGCTCAATCATCTGTGCGACCTTCAGCATTTCGGGCGCCCCTGTAATGATCTGCCCCAGCACCTGGTGATTACTGCCGTGTTTCTCAGAAAGTGCTGAGTTCTCAAGCTCCAGCTTGCGGACATGGAAAGCGCGGCGGACAATCAATCCCAATTCATCAATATCAACTGGCTTTTGATAAAAATCCCACGCTCCACTGGCAATTGCTCTGAGCGCGCTATCTTTCTCTCCATGGCCCGAAGCAACAATGATTTTTGTATCCGGTTTCAAGCTCAATATTGCATCCATGGTCGCGAAACCCTCTGTCGTGCCATCTGGATCCGGTGGCAACCCTAAGTCCAGCGTTACGACATCAGGCTCCTCAGCACGCAGCATGTTGATCGCGGTTTCCCGATCACCCGCAATGATGACCTCAAAATCCTCATAGGCCCATTTTAACTGTTTTTGCAGTCCTGGATCATCTTCAACGATCAGAAGTTTTTCCATCGGCTTGTTACCTTTGTCAGCCATGCTACGCGGCCCTTTCATCTGCTAATTCACTCTCGGACAACTTGCTCGCCAGCGGCAATATCAAGGTAAAGCGACTGCCCGATCCCTCTTTGCTCTCAACCTCTAAACGTCCGCCCATTGCTATCGCCAACGAGCGTGCTTCAAATGCACCAATTCCAAATCCGCCATCCTTGCTCGATGCAAAAGGCTTGAAAAGCTGACTGCGAATAAACTCGCTCGACATACCTTCCCCGCGATCCAGCACTTCGATGGCGACGCTCAAATCGCGGCGCCGTGCGTTTAATATTATCGGTTGACCTTCGGAACTTGCATCAATTGCGTTTTGGATGAGATGCCCCAATATCTGATCCACGCGCGCTGGGTCTGCCATCGCCGTCAGATCTTCAATCTGGGTGCTTTCAATCGCATGAAGCAACCGCTTTTTCTCAATAATTGACTGCAACAACGCCGCAACCTTGACTGGCTTTGGCTCTTCGGGCTTGGCCTTGTTATGTTGAGACAGTCGCTCCAACAATCCGTTCATTTTGTCTGCCGAATCTTGCAATGTCGCAATCATGTCGGTCTGAAATTCGGGATTATCAGCATGCCGTTTGGCGTTTCTGGCAAGAAGGCTCAGCTGACTGACAAGATTTTTAATGTCATGCATGATGAAGGCCATACGCCGGTTAAATTCCTCGAAACGTTGCGCTTCAGAGAGAGATTCCTGGCTTCGTGCCTCTGACAGATAGCTTGCAACCTGCCGCCCAACCACACGCAGCATATCAAGGTCTTCCCAATCCAGTGTCCGGTTCACCCGGGGCCTTGCCAATAATACTATCCCAGCCAAACGATCGAAATGGACCAGCGGGACAGCTGCCCACGTTTGCGGATCATTGGTCATCCACTCTGGAATAGCGCCAAGGTCGACTTCTTCGACTTGATCAGCTCGCAACGCGTCAAACTCAATAATATGTCCAGTCTCTTCAAAAAACGGGACAGTCCGTGATGTACAAGCCCGCGCGGGCACCTGAATTGTTTGCCAATTCCAACGTGATTGCAAAGTCAACCGACCAGAGTCATCGGGCATAAGCAATATTCCAGCTGGAGAATCCGTAATGTCGGCTATCGCTTTGACAACACGCTCATGGAAAGGCGCACTATCGCTTCCCGGGCGGCCAATCGTATCCGTAAATCTTATCCACTCGGATCGATAATCATATCGATGCTGGAAAAAATTCTTGGCCATTTTTACTTTAAACCAAGCTCGAAATTTTCCTGACGGTAACAGAACCAATGCTGCAACAGATGTACCAAAAAGAAAACTGATCTGGGCTAACCGCGCATAATCACCGCCAATGATCTCAAGCGCGGTCGCAATGATCACCATCATCAAAAGATAACCGCCGATAGCAACAAGGGACAAAGATCTAAATGCTACACTTCTGGACAATTTGATCGTCCACTCAGTATTGCGGATCGAAGCCAAGGCTAAAATTGGAGCAATACAAGCCATTGCCGGCCCGCGCATTGCAGTGAGTTCCACAGAGAATTGTTGTGTTAAATAGGTTATGGTGAAAAGGTTCAGATCATAGGTCCATATCGCTGCTAACGATGCCATAGGCAGCCTGATGCCCCAACGCGTTTCCGGAGCCGAAATGGAATAAAGATTATGCACCAGGACAAGTGCGCCCACGGCAAATAGCATTCGGAGAACTAGTGCCGTATAAGCGGCCATGCTCAAAAGGCGCGGACTGCCAGAAAAAATGGGTATGAGGGAATCCACGACTATTTGACTGACCAAGACTAGCGCCAATGCGACATAAATTGCCTTCACTGCTATCGGTTCATCACGCCCTTCTCCATTTCGAAGCAGGACAAACATAAACAATAGCCAGCCCATGTTCCTGACAGACTCGCTGAAGTTTGAGATCGGCGAGAATGCGCCTTCAACAGAGACTGTAAGTGCCCAAAAGCTGGTTAGTGCCAACGCTATAATAAGCGTCATTTGCATCTTATTACGATCAGTTTGACGTTGGAATTGCCAAATTGTCAGCGCGGCAAAAAGTGCAGCAGCCAAACCGTGCCCGAAAAAGCTGACTTCTGTTAAAATCGCGAACATCTTAGCGCGCCCCCTCAGGCCACAGAACAACCCGAATGGTTTGCAGCAAAATTAATATGTCGAGAAACGGGGTATAGTTTTTGGCGTAATAAAGATCATATTCAAGCTTGTGACGACTATCTTCTATCGACGCACCATAGGGATAATTAATCTGAGCCCAGCCTGTAATGCCAGGCTTCACCATGTGCCGTTCTGCATAATATGGCATTTTTGTTTGTAGATCGTCGACAAATTGTGGACGCTCGGGACGAGGACCAACAAAGCTCATTTCTCCCTTCAGAACACTCCAAGCCTGAGGCAATTCATCGATCCGGACCTTACGAATAAAATTGCCGATTTTCGTGATACGCGGATCATTTTCACTAGCCCAAACGGCTTTGCCCGCGATCTCAGCGTCAGCTCGCATGGAACGCAATTTCAGAATGCTGAATTTTTGACCGTAGAGCCCAACCCTTTCCTGCTTGAAAAAAGCACCGCCCTTGCTTTCCAATTTAATCAAGCCGGCAAAGATCAATATGATCGGGCCGGTCAGCAGCAGCAGTAAAAGGCTCAAAAAAATGTCAAAGCTTCTCTTAAAGACTGTCGAAATCCGGCGTCCTGATGAGAAGCCATCGGAAAAGATGAACCAGCTTGGGTTTACGCTGTCGAGGTCGACTCTTCCTGTTTCTCGCTCGAGAAAACTCGACATATCGTTGACATGAACACCGGTCGTTTTGATGGTCAGCAAATCGGCTACTGGTAAAGAGTTGCGTCGTTCTTCGAGCCCTAGAACAACTTCGCTGACTTCCAGGTCAATCACATGTTGCGGTAGGTTTGAAATGTCATTTCGCTTAACGGCAGTGTCCACGATGGCAGGGCCTTCGTTCATGTCCACAAAGCCGCAAACAACAAAACCACTTTCTGGTTTTCGTGACAGTTCAGCGATGCGATTTGCGCGAGGACCTGCGCCAAGAATGAGCAACCGACGTTTGAAAACATCGCTATCCAGAAACTTACCTAATATTATCCGAACGGCCATCAGCAGGAAAATTGAGAGCAACATCGCGTATAACGAGTTGGATCGCCACAAAGTGATACCGGGCAATATGAACGCCGTGATCGACAGGAAAATCACACCTAATGAGATCGCGACCAATATTCTGGCTGCCGCAAATCTCAATGATTGAAGCGCTTCGGTTCCGTATACACCAACTGCAACCAGCGCGATTTCGAGAGCCAGTGCAAAGCTCAAAATTGGTGCGGGGCGGTCGAATAACGAGCCAGCGGCCATACCGATCTGGTTGGCCCTAACGATCCAGCTGATTTCTGCGGCAAAAATCAACAAACATAGGTCCAGCAGCCCCAGAAAAAGGAGTGGATAAGGAATATAATGTTTGAATAGCCTGATCATTAATCCGCGAACTTTCCTATATGCTCGCTAGCGATAATCAGAATTGGTAAGTTGTCGGTTAATTTTACAGCATATTTGCCAAAAAATGCCATGATTTCATGGAAATTGTTCAATTTTCCGACAGATATTTGCTAGTCGGTGATGAAGCTGTATGGCACTACCCCCATCTCTCGCCCATCAAATTGTAATGCTCGGCTCTTTGGTGGTGCAGATCGTTGTGCGCATTGCGGACGAGTGCATGCTGGACATCCCAATCCGATCTGATCAGCATTTTCCAGAGACAGATCAACCCCCTGCGCATCGAATAAAGCAGATGCAAGCTCTGCAGAGACGCCCAACCCAATCACAAATTCGGCCGTAAATCCGCCTTTTCCCGCCCCAACACCTTGAACAGCGCGAGACATCGTAAACCAACTTGATCCGTCTTCCAAAGCAACCAGTTGTGACTGTATCTCTAGCGGCCGTTCGAATGCTTGGTGGATATGCCACAATGGACATCGATTGAGGCTTTCTGCCAGCGCTGCATTGCTGGCCCCCGCGAAGCGTTTTGAAACCAGTCCTGATCTGTCTATTCTTATCATAAAGAACGGCAATCCCCGCGCACCGATACGTTGCAGGGTCGTGAGGCGATGCGCGACCTGTTCAAAGCTGGCACCGAAGCGCCTTTGCAATATCGACAGTTGATAGCCGGTCTGTTCACATGCCTTTAGAAAACGCGCATATGGCATTATCAGCGCCGCCGCAAAATAGCCCGACAAGTGCCGATGGTATAAGTTCTTCGCAGCATTATCTTGAAAATCAGCGCCTGAAATCAATGCCTTGATCTCTGACCGGGCTTCTATTTCAGCGAGCAAGACGGCAGCCTGAAACGTGCGAGACGCTGGGTCTAGCATCTCCGACAGTTGCAATTGTCGTGCATGCAAATCCAATCGCCTCAGCAACTCTGGCATTACGGTTTCCGGAAGTATCCTTACAGTCAGCTGATGCTTTACCCGAAGCCGGTCCGTAATCGCGCCATAGAGATCTGCTGTCCCCAGGCGCAATTCATCTGCCAGAGACTCTGCCATGGCATCAAGATCAGCAAAATGGTTCCGCCACCGCTCGATTTCTTTACGCACAAGCTGAGTGGGATCGAGCGTTTCTTGGCTAACGCCATTGTGATTGGCTGATTGATTGTCAAAAACTCGTACGAAGGCTTCCACGGTATTGGGTGCCATGGCTAACCAATCATCCAATTCAGACCGGTCGATCGAAAGGTCCTCAAAGATCGGATCGGCAAGACGTCTGCTTATTCCGTCCAATCCTCCCCCAGGTTCGTCGGTAACCAACTGACGGGGATCGAAATCAAAACGGTCCGCGAGCAGGAGCATCAATCGCGCACTCAAAGGGCGCTGATTTCGCTCGATCAGATTAAGATAACTGGCTGAGATACCAAGAGAATCAGCCAATGCTGCCTGAGTCATTCCAGCAGCGCGCCGTAAGCGTTTAATCGAAGCCCCAGCAAAGAGTTTTCTTTCAACCATGATCAAAGTCTTATGTAAATATATTTACAAATTTACAACATAAATCAGTGTTTCTGCACAAATTTACACAAATAATTGTAAATTTCTGTAGCGGTGACGTCAGGAGATGGATAGCCAGATAAAAAAGCGCATCAAGATATTAGGCGAATTCACAAACAGTTTCCTGGGGAGGAAAATCTATCCGTCGGAACCTTGCCGTTCCGACGGATTTTTTGTGCATCCGGAAAATCTCGTATGTAAGCCTTTTTTAATCCAACGTCGTTAAGAATATCAGCAAGTTTAATGCAGTTGGATATCCCAGATGATCAAACAAGCACTTCTTTTTGTCGTTTCAACGGGCGTTCTGATTTATTTCGTAACGCCGGTTGCTGACGACAAACAAAATCAGCCGACGGTTCAGGAAGCATCCAAGCCCAAACCTGCTACTCAGTCGACCACGCCTGACTATTGGGGTGATGAAGGCGATGATGACGATACCGAAAACGAAGGGGAGGAATTTGTTTTTGGTCAGCCGGTAGTTTATTCGGAAGAAGAAGAAGAAGAGGAAGACTATCAACCCGTTCCTCCCGCATCATCTATTGCAACCAATCAACGCACCAGCGTCCGTCGAGCAGCTGCTTCTGATAGTCCGAAATCCGGCCGACTTGGCAGCAAAGAAAACCCTATCGACCTGACCCCACCTGGCGGTCGACAAAAAAGCTAGCGCCAATCTGCTAAGACTGGGGCGGTGTTGAACCAACTGATGCGATAAACTGTCGCGATGATCGCATGGTTCGCTAACTGCAACGCTTCATCACATAGTTATCCGGTTCAATCGTAAGGACAAACTGATCATTGTCGGATATCAAAACCGGCCCCTCCATCTGGAAACGACCGCCCTGCTCGCCGGTTTCTTCATCCACAGCCAGATCAGTCAGACTCAGCGTCAATTGACCCTCGCCCCATTGCCACGTTCCGGTCAAATCTTCCGAAATAAAATTCCCGCCGGTGAGCAGGGTCCAGTTGGTCGGTTGATCACATGTCTCTTCTGCAAAGGCCCAGCGCCCTTCAAAATAGGATGGATCAACCGCATCGCCCAACCCTGACGGCTGAACATTCGCCAACAGCAAAACACCCGCAAAAATAACCGGTATCATGCCCTTCGCGGATTTCACCGGTTCAACCGCCCTTCTTCATCAGATCAAGCGCCGCGGCGGTGAGTGCCTCTGCACCGGTCGCCACGACCTTTTCAGCATCCGGTGCCCAGAGCGGGCTGTGAAGCGACGGTAATTTCCTGCCTTCTTTCTTGGCTGCCTGAAATTCCTCCATCGGCACGCCGCCCACCCAGAAAATCATGCTTTTTATGGACTCATCTGCCCGACGATAACGGCTGAAGTCTTCCCCGCCCATGACCGGTTTTGATTCAACGACCCGGTCCTTGCCGAAGCGCGCCTCAAAAAGCTTAGCCATCTCGCGCGTAAACTCGGGGCTGTTATAAGTCGAAGGCGTAAATTCATCCTCCCGTATCTTGACAACCGGCATTCTGTCTTTTGGCAGGCCAGCCGTCGCCGCTTCCCCTTCGACAATACGCTTGATCCCGTCGAGCAGCTTGGCGCGGGTTTCGTCGGAATAGCTGCGCACGGTGAGCAGCAGGTTCGCCTCGTCTGGAATGATATTATGCTTGTAACCGGCCTGGAAGCTGCCAACCGTCACCACCGCCGGATCCTGCGGATCAATTTCCCGGCTGACCAGCGTTTGCAGGGCACCGACAATGCGCGACGCAACCACGATAGGGTCCTTGGTCGTGTGCGGATAGGCACCGTGACCGCCCACGCCTTTCACTTCAATGTCCACACTATCGACATTGGCCAGCGCATAGCCCGGCGAATAGCCGATATAGCCAGCGGGGGCGCCAGCGGCATCATGAAAGGCCATGACATAATCCGGTTTGGGGAAACGGGTATAAAGCCCGTCCTCCAGCATCGCCTTGGCCCCCTCCCCGGTTTCCTCGGCAGGCTGAAGGATCATCACCAGCGTGCCGGACCAGTCATCCTTGCGCGCGACCAGTTGACGCGCGGTTCCGACCCAGCCGGTCATATGCGTATCATGGCCGCACGCATGCATCACACCGGTATCATTGCCCTCGCGCGTCTTGGCGCGCACTTTTGACGCAAATGGCAGCCCGGTTTTTTCGACCAGCGGCAAAGCATCCATATCCGCCCGGATCATCACCGTTGGACCATCTCCATTTTCCATCACTGCGACCACGCCAGTGCCGCCGACTTTTTCGGTCACATCAAAACCAAGCCGCTTGGCCTCGGTCGCCAGCTTAGCCGCAGTCTGGACCTCTTCACCACTTAATTCCGGATTGGCATGCAGATTGCGGTAAATTTCCATCAGGGACGGCAAGTCCGCTGTGATCGCATCTCTCAGCGGATCAGCCTGTGCTGGCGTACAAAGCAAAACAGAACCGGCCGCAACCAAGGCGGCTTTCGAAATCAAACGCATCATTTTCCCCGAGCTATGTCAATAATTTGCGAACCTAACTGCTGAAACAGCAATTGTCAGGTCCAAAATTATTCTGGGATCGGAGTAAGTTCCATCACGTTCACCACGGATTCGTAATAGGGGTAGGGGAAAACCATGCGCCAGCGTTTTGAACCAATCCGTTGAACCACGGCGGCCTGATCCCGCTTTTCTGTTTTTCCGTAGGATACGGCTTTGTCTTCATAGCCATAGAATGACGTACCCAGATAGATGGAATGGCGCGAACCTGCTTCATATAACCAACCTGCCGTCCGCTGAGAGCCGGTCAGTTTGGTAAAATGGCGCCGATCCCCATCAACGGTGACCCGGCATCGAAAAGCCGGATAGGCTATATAGGGCAAGCCGCCGCTGGCATCGCCATCCAATTTGGTCACCGAACAGGAATAAAGGCCCGCCGGAATCTTGCTGTCCGGCAATGCGGCCTCTTCTTCAAATAGTGGCTTTCGGGCGTCAAGCTTGCTCTCCTCACCGCCCTCAGCAGCACCGGTACGTCCTTTCCGTAATGCCCCTTGCCAGTCATCCAGTCGTTTTTCATCCGCCTGCGTCGCCATCTCCCGCCACTGCGATTCCGGATGCGCATTGTCTTTGGCAGCTGCTGTCGGCGACAGCCCGGCGGACGCCAGCATAGCGACTATGACATTCCGGCGTATGCCGGTCATTGCGCCGTCCACCCGCCATCGATGGAAAGGTTCGCGCCAGTGATCGCGCTTGCTTCCTCTTTGCAGAGGAAGACCGCCAGCGCAGCAATCTGGTCGATCTGGACAAATTGCTTGGTCGGTTGCCCGGCCAGCAGCACATCATTCATCACCTGCTCGCGCGTCATGTTCCGTGCCTTCATCGTGTCGGGTATCTGGTTTTCCACCAGCGGCGTCCACGCATAGCCGGGGGAGATCGTATTGACCGTGATCCCCTGCTGCGCGACTTCCAGCGCGACGGTCTTGCTGAAACCCGCAATCGCATGTTTCGCCGCATTATAGGCGGACTTATAGGGGCTCGCGACCTTGCTGTGCATCGATCCGGTATTGATGATCCGGCCCCAGCCGCGTTCCTTCATCCCCGGCAAGACGGCCTTGGTGGTGTGGAAAGCGCTGTTGCAGATAATATCCATGATCGCGTTCCACTTCTCTTCGGGAAACTCATCCACCGGTGCCACATGCTGAATGCCGGCATTGTTGACGAGAATATCAACCTCGCCCAATTGCGCGGCACAGTCCGCGGCCATCTGGCGGATTTCCTCCGGCTTGGTCATATCGGCGTTGCTATAGGCGGCCTTTACGCCGCTCAGCTTTTCCAGTTCCTGACGCAGCGTTTCGATTTCAGCTTTATCGCCAAAGCCGTTGATCATGACCGCTGCCCCCTCGGCCGCCAGCGCCTTTGCATAGCCACCGCCAATGCCAGAGGTCGACCCCGTCACAAGAGCAGTCTTACCCTTCAGAAACATAGATTTTCTCCTTTGGGCGACCTTAAAACAGTGAGAAGTGACTGCAACGGCTTTTTGTAAAAGAATTGCGCGATGCTTGCGCTTTTGTCCGATTCAGGCGAGTTATATTTACACAGGAGAGAAGCCATGCGTTTAGATGATCTGGATCCCAGCAAAAATGCCCGTGACCATGGAAGCGGTGGCGGCCGCAGAGGATTTGGTGGCGGAGGAGGCGGCGGGCTTGGCCTGTTGCTCAGTTTTCTTCCGATGCTGCTCGGCCGGAAAATGGGCTGCGGGACAATCCTCCTGATCGGTGGCGCGGTGCTTGCCTTTATGTATTTTGGCGGAGGGGCCGGGATGATGACCGGTGGCGGTACAACCGCGGGCGGCTCCGGTGATGCCGTGGCCTATGATACTGAGGACGAACGTTTTGCCGGACAGGTCCTCGCCTTGACCGAGCAGACCTGGTCCAAATTATTTGCAGCCAATGGATCACGCTATCAGCCGACAACGATCAATTTTTATCAAGGCGGAGTCAGTTCCAACGGCTGCGGTTCAGCGAGTTCCGCCGCAGGGCCGTTTTACTGTCCGGCCGATCAGGGCATTTATCTCGACACATCCTTTTTCAACGAGCTGGAAACCAAATTGGGTGCGCGCGGCGATTTTGCCAAAGCCTATGTCATCGCTCATGAAGTCGGTCATCATATCCAGACGCTGACGGGCATTTCCAGTCAGGTCCGCCAGGCACAGGCGCGCGCCAGTCAGGCGGAGGGCAATGCGCTGCAGGTCCGGATGGAATTGCAGGCGGATTGCTATGCCGGCGTGTGGGCGGCGCAAAATGCCGATCGCATGGAACCCGGTGATGTTGAGGAAGGCCTGACCGCGGCGCATGCCATTGGTGATGATACGTTGATGCGCGGAGCCGGGCGGCGTCCGGTGGAGAGCATGTTCACCCATGGCACATCCGAACAGCGCATGGCGTGGCTCAAGAAAGGCATGCAAACCGGCGATCCGGCCGCATGCGATACATTCGCACGCGGCGCGGTTCGCTAGTCTGTTCGCCTAGGTTGCAGGCCCTCTCTGCAACGTCCGCGACCAATCGAGCCGGCGGGTAACAAACATCACCCCGGCCAGAGCGGCAAAGATCAGCAGGGATCCGATGAGCAGCGAGTAAGCCTCAAGGCTCAGCAGGATATAGATCACGCCATAGAGCGCGGCGAGCAATCCGCCGATGATCGAAGCCCTTCGCCAGCTCGACAGGACCGATGCGGCATAGGCCGTGATCAGCCCGATAATTCCTACCGATGCCACGACATAAGCGAGCGCGAAGCCGATAATCTCGGCAAAGGCGAGCAGCAGGATGAAGAACAGCACCAATGCCACCCCGACCAGAATATATTGCACCGACGAGATACGCACGCCGCCGATCAGGTCGAACAGCAGGAAGGCGACGAAGGTGAATCCGATGAACAGGAAGCCATATTTGGTGGCGCGGCTGACCTGATCATAAAGGTCAACAGGCTGGATCAGGTTCACGGTCACACTGGACGGACTGCCCGCGCCGCCGTCATAGGAACTGTAAGGCCGACTGCTGGCTTGCGGGTAAACTTGCTGCCCGGCCTGCGTGGATGTCAAAGAGCTGCCCAGCGCGAGGTTCGAGATGCCATATTTCGCAGTAAAACCGGCATCGCTCACTTCATTATCCGGCAGGAAACCTCCGGTAAAGCTGGGGTGCGGCCATTGGGACGTCACCGACCAGTTGGTCTGCCCCGCATCCGGCACCATCGTCAGGCTTTCGGTGCCGCGGAATTTCACATCAAAATTTACCGCCATTTCACCCTCTGCCAGCGCCGTGGCATCCAGCCAGGCAAAGAAGCCGGTATTGCCCGTCTCGCCCAGACCCTTGCCCGGCTGCAGCACCAGCGATTGGCCGTCCACGGTCAGCTTGTTATCTGCCGACAGGCCCCTGGCATCCGACAGGCCAAAGCGGATTTCGGCGCGGGCGAAATCAATATCCGCGCGGTCAATGCCGGACCGGTCAAAATCTTCCGGCAATTTGAATGACGCGGAACCGGTGACGTTGGTATTGTAGATCACCACTTCATAGATGGATCGGCTTTTAACCTCCGTCTGGATATCGCTGTCAAAACTCATGACCTCCGGCGAGACGTAGAGTTCGCGGGTCACAACATTGGTGCGAGTGACGGTTTTGCCGTCCTGCTCCACCGATTCCTGCACCTTGGCTTTGTACGGCAGTACGATTTTCGGTCCTGCAAACACCTGCTGACCACCCCAGCCCGTGACAATGGATTGCTCCGCCTGTTCACTCTGGTTCTGGCGGTCGTAAATGAGGAGCCAGCTGGCGAATAGCGGAATCGCCAGCAAAAAGCCCGTCAGCAGTACCAACAGGAACTTGGCTCCGGGCGATCGTTCCGGTCGCCGCGGTGATTGAATATCTTCGTCGGTTTCAGTCATAGTGAGTTTTCCCTCTAAATCCCTGTATTTGCTGGACCATCGCTCTTGCAAGCCACAGCCATTGCTCTAATCATAAACCCCAAGCTCTTCCATCCGAGCGACGAATCGAGGCTTACGTGCGACGAATTACCACAATTGCGGATTGCCATAACGTGAACGACTTTCGTTCTTTGGCCAAAAAGCGCCTGCCTTTCCCGATATTTGATTATATTGACGGCGCTGCCGATGACGAAGTCACTCGCCACCGCAACACCGCCGCTTATGAAGATTGCGACCTTATCCCCAATGTTCTCGCCGGTGTCGAAAATATCGATATGACGACCACTGCTATGGGACAGAAGCTCGCCATGCCGCTGTTCCTCTCTCCCACAGCGCTGCAACGCCTGTTCCACTGGCAAGGCGAACGCGGCGTGGCGCGGGCCGCGGAAAAATTCGGGACGTTTTTCGGCATCTCCTCCCTCGCCACGGTCAGCATCGAAGAAATCGGCGAACGCATCAGCACCCCCAAGATGTTCCAGCTCTATGTCCACAAGGACAAGGGCCTCAACAGATCGATGGTTGAACGGTGCAAAGCGGCAAAGTTCGATGCGATCACGCTGACGGTCGACACGATCGTCGGCGGCAATCGCGAACGCTGCCTGCGCTCTGGTTTTACCAGTCCGCCAAAGATCACACCGGCCAGTTTCCTGAGCTATGCCACCAAACCGGCCTGGGCGCTGAATTATATGTTTCGTGAGAATTTTGAGCTGTCCAACCTCAAGGACCATGTCGCGGAGGGCACCAATGTGGCGCTATCGGTGGCGGAATATTTCTCAACTATGCTCGACCAGTCACTCGACTGGAGCATGGCCGAAGATATCCGCAAAGACTGGGGCGGTGAATTTTGCCTGAAAGGAATCATGTCGGTTGAGGATGCCAAACGTGCGGTCGACATCGGCGCAACCGCAATCATGGTATCCAATCATGGCGGGCGGCAGCTGGACGGTTCCCGCGCGCCTTTCGACCAGCTTGCCGAAATTTGTGATGCAGTGGGGGACAAGATCGACGTCATTTGTGATGGCGGCATTACCCGCGGCAGCCATGTGCTGAAGGCGCTTAGCGTCGGTGCCAAAGCCTGTTCCGGCGGCCGACTTTACCTTTATGCGCTGGCGGCTGCAGGACAGGCAGGGGTTGAACGCAGCCTCGGCTTGCTGCAAGCTGAGATAGAACGAGACATGAAATTGATGGGCGTAACATCCTTGGATCAGCTGAACCGGGACAATTTACGCTATCGGGCTTGAACAGGAACAGGGAATTCATGATGCGAAACATGACGAAATTAGCAGCCGCCTGCACCACCATGGCCTTTCTGTTTTCGGCATCAGCTTTCGCGCAAAAAGCTGACCCGGATCGATCCGTGGGTGAACATGCCGAGGAAGCAGCCACTACGCCCGTCAGGGATGTAGGCCTGAAGAAAACCGAAATCCCTGCCAAGCTGATCGCCATTCAGGATGAGCCCTATTCGCTCGAAGGCCTGCGCCGCTGCTCCTCCTTGATCAAGGAGATTGAGGAACTGGATGCCGTACTGGCCCCGGACGTCAACGCAAAAGTCGACAAATCAAAAGCCGAAAAACGCGAAAAGACCGCTGGACGGGTGGCAGGAGGCCTGATCGGCGGCATCATTCCCTTCCGCGGAATTGTGCGCGAGATATCGGGTGCTGCGGGCGATGAACGCAAATATAATGCGGCGGTCTATGCCGGCGTGGTGCGACGCGGTTTTTTGAAAGGTGTTGGTTTGGAGCGAGGTTGCAAGGCCCCTGCCCGTCCATAGACTGCTGCAAGCGGGGCATAAAACAGGGGCGACTATGGAAGACAGGATATGCCCGTCAACAAGCCCTTGGCCGGCGCCCTTTGAGTTGGTCTTGGCACGTAATTTCCGTGGGATTTTAGACAGTTTCGGTCATCTGGCCGCCGCAACAAGCTATCCAATAGCTCCGCACATTATTGATGTTTACACCTCGTGGAATGGAACGTGCAAACACGACGTTGAAAGCAAATGCGAGGAGATTGCGCAACAGCGCGACGCCTAGCGAACGCAGACTCTGGTCCATGCTGAGCCAGTATCGTCCTCGATTCACCCGTCAGCTGGTTATCGATCCTTACATTGTTGATTTTGCGCATCGGAAGGCAAAGCTGATCGTTGAACTGGATGGCAGTCAACATGTTGATCAGGCGAATAAGGATCGAGAAAGGACAGTATATTTGGAGGCGCGGGGCTGGCGGGCCCTTAGATTCTGGAACAGTGAGGTGAATGAGAATGCTGAGGGTGTTGCGCAGAAGATATTGATGGTTGCAGCTGAACGGTTGGGTGGACGGGAGTTGAAGGCGGTGCCGCCGCGAAAGCGTCGGGTTAAACGAGAAGCCTGATCGACCCACCCCAGTGCGGCGGCAGTTTTGTCCCCCGGACAAAACCGAGAGCCGCTGCACTCCCCCCTGACCAGGGAGGGGAGTCATGGTGAGCCGCCAAACATCCCCCTCCCTCTCAGGGAGGGGTTAGGGGTGGGTAGCGAACGTCAGTGAGCTTTTCGGCCAACACCAACTTTCCATCCCGCTCAACGAGCCCGCACAATCCAGATGCCTCCGGGCAAGGCAACCCGGCCACCATCATCATGTGGCTCCAGGGCCTCTTTCAAAGCAACCAGAAGCCGGGCCTTCAATTCATCATCAACCTCTCCCAGTGCCCGCGATGCCGGACCGATCTGGGACGAAAAATAAACCGCCCCGTCCACGCCGCCAGATTGCGACAGGCAAATTTCAACAGGATGGGAGGTCATCGAAACCTCGTCAAAACCCGCCTCGGTCAATATGCCTTTCAACCGCTCGTCATCGGCAAATGCGAAAGGCCCAGGTGCATGCGGGTCGGTTTCCGGTACTTCTGGTAAAAGGGGCTTGATTGCGCCCATCGGAACCATCACCCACAGATTGACTTTCGGGCTCTGCCAACAGGCAAAGACCATCCGGCCACCCGGCTTCAAATTGGTTTTGATATTAGTGAAAGCGGCCACCGGATCTTCAAAGAACATCACGCCAAAGCGCGACATTATAAGGTCAAAACCTTCATCCGCCCGATATTCAGATGCATCAGCCAGCAACAGCGTCCCGCGACCTTTCGCCCGAGACCGCGCCAGTTCCAGCATAGGTTCCGAAACATCTACGCCAGTCACATCAGCACCAGCGTCCATCGCGATCAGGGACGTCTCGCCAGTCCCGCAACCGATGTCCAGAACCCGCTCACCAGATTTGATGGCCGCCGCGTCCATTAACAGGGACGTGACCGGCGCCAGCATGCGGTCCATGACAGCCTGCTGCTCCGTCCACTTTACGCCTGCATTGTCATTCCAATATTCGATTTGATCTTCATTGGACATTTTCGTGCTCCGTGATGTAGATGATGTCCAAAGCTCGCAAGAACAGGACTCACAAATCCTCTAAAAAGTCCAACTCATCGTCTCGGCGGGGATCGGGATTGAACAAAATTTTCAACCTTTGTTGCGAGGCAGGAATGGCTTTTTTTGGATCAACAAAATGTAGCTTAAGGTTTGTATGCTTAAACGCATCCTTCAACTGACGCCAATATTGCTCCTCAATTACAATCAAAACCTTACCCCAACGAAAATCACCGGGATTCGCGTCTGCAGCAATAGCGGATAATAATTTCAGCAAGTTTTGCTGGTCTGACGAGGCAATGGACATTTCAGTATAAATCCAATCCGCTTCATCCTTGCCTTCCACCATTTCCGCAAATTCATCTTTGATCCATTGCTCTGACTTTTGATATTCGACGTGATCAATCGGCCTCAAATGCTTGGTCGCACCGAGGCTGTCAGGTTCTATCGTACGGAACCAAGCCTCTCGCATGTAGTGATGCCAGTCGCCCTCCGACATTGGGTATTTCGCAACAAGCGGCGCTAACTCCGCTTCTATCCTATTAGACTCCCAATCCAGTTGCATTTTTTGTACATTCAAGGCGGACAACATGGCTTCTATCCATGCTCTGGTATCGCTTTTTGAGACGTGACCGCTCTCCAAATTAATTTTTAACTCAACAGTTTTGATTTTTGAGCGATCGGCTTTGGAGTCCAAATTTGGAGCAATTATGGCTAACCTAAATCCCTCACCGTCAAAAACAGGGTCACCCTTTTTCCAAGACCGAGAACTCACGCTACGCGGCAAAGCCTGTAAATAATAGGGCGGCAGGAATGACTCCAAGTCGTGGGCGCCCAACAAACCCTTTCCACGCTTGTAACGAACTATAGTGGTCGGACCATAGCCTGCACGATGCCAATTATCGAAAGTCACCAGATACTGGCCGTCATCCGAAACAATCGCTGTGACTGGAGCGACTTCATTAACAAGGTCGACCTTCCAGTTAGTTACCCAATCACCCGACCCATTTTTCATCTCGATGACCGCCGAAGCCGTTACAATGGAAGCGTCAGGTGGAAGGCCCGGATCTTTCCGTTCATCCAGCTTATCGCGAAAATACTCCAATAGACTAAACGGATCACGCGGAATGATGGTGACACGGGCAGCACCGGAATCTGACTCGAATACAGCCTGTCTCGGTGGTGCCCAGCTATCAGCTAGAACCGGCTCGGAAGCTAGGACACTAAACAGGAAAAAACACAGATACTGGATGGGTTGAGCAAAACCAAAGCTCAATCCCCTTTGCATCAATAAACCCGCTTCTTCGGCTTAATATAATCCGCCTCATCGGTCAGCGTGAAGTCATGAACCGGACGATAGCTGATATCGACTTTGCCGGTGCCGCGCGCCTTGTCAGGCCCGCCCCAGCCGTTGAATGTCGCAACCGTGTGCTTCATCCATTGCTTATCATTCCGGTCTTCATAATCTTCGTGCATATGGGCGCCGCGGCTTTCCTTGCGGTTGGCGGCGCTTTCCATGGTGACGACGGCCTGACCCATCAGGTTGTCGAGTTCCAGAGTTTCAATAAGGTCGGTATTCCAGATAAGCGAACGGTCAGTCACGCTGACATCGCTCATCTTGGCATTGACCGCCTGCATCTCCTCGACGCCTTCCGCGAGCAATTCATCATCGCGGAACACAGCGCAGTTTTTCTGCATCGTCTTCTGCATTTCCGTGCGGAGTGCGGCAGTCGTTGTGCCACCCTTTGCATAACGGAAATGATCGAGGCGAGAAAGCGACAGATCAGCCGAATCCTTCGGCAACGGCTTGTGCGAAGCGCCGGGCTTCAGCTTCTCTTTCAAACGCAGGCCAGTGGCACGGCCAAAGACCACAAGGTCAATCAGCGAGTTGGAACCGAGACGGTTCGCGCCATGCACGGACACACAGGCGGCCTCACCCACGGCATAAAGGCCGGGCACGACAGCATCAGGGTCATCTTTGGTCGGGTTCACCACTTCGCCATGATAGTTACAGGGTATGCCGCCCATATTATAGTGCACCGTCGGCACCACCGGTAGCGCCTGACGTGTCAGGTCAACGCCGGCGAAAATCTTGCCGGTCTCGGTAATACCGGGCAAGCGTTCGGCCAGCACGTTGGGATCGATATGATCGAGGTGGAGATAGATATGATCTTTCTCTGGCCCGACACCGCGGCCCTCACGAATTTCTGTGGCCATGCAGCGGGAGACGACGTCGCGGGACGCCAAGTCCTTCGCACTTGGTGCATAGCGTTCCATGAAACGCTCGCCTTCGGAGTTGGTCAGATAACCGCCCTCCCCGCGCGCGCCTTCGGTAATCAACACGCCCGCACCGTAAATGCCAGTCGGGTGAAATTGAACAAACTCCATGTCCTGAAGAGGCAAACCGGCGCGCAATACCATGCCGCCACCGTCACCGGTACAGGCATGGGCAGAGGTCGCGCTGTAATAGCAACGGCCATAGCCGCCGGTTGCCAGCACGACCGCATGCGCGCGGAACCGATGAATGGATCCGTCTTCCATACAGATGGCGATCACACCGCGGCATTCTGGTCCATTGGCACCGTCTTCCATGATCAGGTCGATGGCGAAATATTCGATGAAGAAATCCGCGTCATATTTCAGGCTCTGCTGATAGAGCGCGTGGAGCATGGCGTGACCGGTCCGGTCGGCCGCGGCGCAGGTCCGCTGAACCGGAGGCCCCTCGCCCATATTCTGCATATGGCCGCCAAAGGGACGCTGATAGATGGTACCATCTTCGTTGCGTGAAAATGGCACGCCGGCATGTTCCAGCTCGTAAACCGCCTGTGGCGCTTCACGGACGAGATATTCAATCGCGTCCTGATCACCCAGCCAGTCAGAGCCCTTGACCGTGTCATACATATGCCAGGACCAGTGATCCGGCGTGTTGTTACCCAGCGAGGCAGCGATACCGCCCTGTGCCGCAACAGTATGCGAACGGGTTGGAAAAACCTTTGTAATACAAGCGGTTTTTAGTCCTGCTTCGGCAGAACCCATGGTCGCGCGCAAACCGGATCCACCGGCACCAACCACAACCGTATCAAACGTGTGATCGATAATCTTGTAAGCGGGTTTAGAATCTGTGTCAGTCATTAGGCGACCACTCCGGTAAAGGCGACCTTGGCGACAGCGAAAATCCCCAGCGCTGCACCGCCAATGGCGAAAAAGTTAAGCAAGATGATAAGGCCGAATTTCATGCCGTGATCGGGGACATAATCCTCGATCAAGACCTGCAACCCAAGCCGCAAGTGCCAGAATATACTGATCAGCATCAACATCATCGGAACGGCAACCAGCGGCGAAGATAACCAGCCGATCAGCAGTTCATGTTCGTAATTGGGAAGTCGCAGCAATGAAATGATCAGCCATCCGATCAACGCAAGATTGCCAACAGCGGTCACCCGCTGAACGATCCAGTGATGAGCACCTTCCTGAGCCGACCCAAGACCCCGGACCTTGCCTAAATTTGTTCCTGATCCCATCGTCTTATCCAATCAGTTTTGATGAAATAAACGCCCAGAGCCCCGCTGTGGAAAGCAATGCCAGTACTGGCACCGCTGCGGACCACAATTTGTTGGTCTGAAGTTCATAACCTGCTCCAGCATCAAGCACGAAGTGTCGCAGGCCGGAATATGTATGTTCGAACAGGGCAAAGGTCATCCCGATCATAACGATGAAGCCGGGAATAGTCGTCATGATGCTGACAAAAAACTCGTAGGATTCAGGTCCTGCTGAGATGCTGTAAAGCCACCAGACCAATATCGGTGCGCCCAGCAAAGCGAGCGCGTCACCCGTAGCGCGGTGCAGAATAGAGACCAGCATATGTGGACCCCATTTATAAATTCCCAAATGCGGCGACAATGGCCGGTTCGTTGGCTTAACCAATTTTAGTCCCCTGATCAGAAACTCCGCGTCGTGCCGGAGTCTTCGTAAACGAACCAGTGCTTTAGCGAAAACATGACAGCATGCAAACAGGATAGCGCGGTTTTTATGCGCCGCCTGTCCGGTTTTTGGATGCAAACTGGCGTATCGCTTGTGCAAATCACGAAAGCGCTATTAAAATTATGAGCCTTGCGGCATCTCTTGTTGGACCTTTGGCTCTGTGAGCCCTATTCGTGCACAGCATGACAGATGCAAAAACACATATATTGGTAACCGGCGCCAGCCGCGGCATTGGCAAGGCGATATTGGACAGTTTTGATGGCAGTGATGTTGTGGCGGTCGGACACAGCGCGTCTGGCAAGGCTGGCCTGCTGCAATCGGATTTTGCGGACCCGGAAGACGTCTCGCAATTGTGGCAGGATGCCTTGGACCGACTGGATGGCCGGATTGATGTGTTGATCAACAATGCCGGCGTTTTTGATCCCAACCCGATTGCGAGCAGCGATACAGACTGGCTGGAAAGCTGGAACCGCACCATGCAGATCAATCTCACCGCCTCGGCACAGCTTTGCCGATTGGCGGTACAGCATTTTCAGGATCAGCAGGCAACAGGCCGGATCGTGAATATCGCCAGCCGCGCAGCCTATCGCGGGGACAGCCCTGACCACTGGCATTATGCGGCATCAAAAGGCGGAATGGTTGCGATGACCAAGACGATTGCTCGCGCCTATGCCAGCGAAGAGATATTGGCATTTGCCATCTGCCCTGGCTTTACCATGACCGGAATGGCAGAGGATTATCTGGAAAGCCGGGGCGGCGACAAATTGCTCAAGGACATCCCGCTCGGCCGCGTTGCGCAGCCAGAGGAAATTGCTTCGATGGCCAAATATTGCGCACTGGAAGCGCCCGCGTCTATGACCGGCGCCGTCCTCGATGCCAATGGTGCGAGCTTCGTCCGGTGACACCCCGCGTTCTTTTAGACAGAGCCGAAATTCCCAATGGCGGGGGCGAGCTTCGGCTGTTCCAGCGCGGCCATGAATTTTCGATCATGCTGGGCAGCAACGAGCTGATGAACAGCCGCCTCAGCGGTTCGGAGGAAGCGCTTGCCACCCTGCCCTGCGAACGTCTTTCGGATCGAACGGCACCGCGCCTGTTAATCGGCGGGCTCGGCATGGGCTTTACCCTGCGCGCCGCCCTACCCCTGTTAAGCGCTAAGGCAGAGATCATCGTGGCCGAGCTGGTACCCGCCGTCGTCCAATGGGCGCGCGGGCCGATGGCAGAGATATTTGATGGTAGTCTAGACGACCCGCGTGTCACTGTAGAAACTACCGACGTGTTTGATCTGATCACTCACAATAATGCTCACTATGATGCCATCCTGCTTGATGTGGATAACGGACCCGATGGTATCACCCATGCACCCAACGACAGGTTATACAGCATCGCCGGTCTAAAGACTGCGCAAAAAGCGCTGCGTCCAGGTGGCATATTGGCAGTCTGGTCCTCCGCGCCAGACGCAAAGTTCACACGAAAATTGGCGGATGTGGGCTTCTCCGTCGAGGAAACCCCGGTCCGCGCACGTGGCAAACGCGGTGCACATCACATGATATGGCTGGCCACACGTCGCTAGTTGCTATCGGGATGAAGCGCAAAAACCTCCCAAAACCGATACAATTGAGCAGCCTCGATATCAGCCATTTCTGATCAATTGCCCGGGCCTTGCACCGGTCGACTGATCAAATCGACGGATCACTTCACCAGAAACAATGGTAGCATCATAGCCTGTAGCGCGCTGGTGTAGACGCTGTCCGCCAGCGGGCAAATCATGGACGATTTCTGGCAAATGTAGCTTCAAGCCTTGCAGATCGATTACGTTGAGATCGGCTTTCGCGCCTGGCTTCAGCAAACCGCGATCGGGCAGACCCACCGCTTTGGCGGCCTTATGTGACAGCATATGCACAGCTTCAGCGAGATCAAATTGGAGCTCGCCAGGTTTCTGAACAAATTGTGTCAGCAAATAAGTTGAGTAGCTGGCATCGCATATAGCACCATAGTGGGCACCACCATCGCCAAGTCCAGGAATACAATGGGGATGGCTCAGCATTTCATGAGCACTATCAAGCTTGGCATTTTCATAATTACCAAGAGCTGCAAGAAATAACCCCTTACCCTCAGTTTCCAACAACCTGTCATAGGCAATCTCTTGAGGTGAGCAGCCTTTGGCGGCCGCCTGCCCAGCCATGCTCATTTCTTTTGACGGTGCATAGTCCGGCGGATCGTCAAGCGGGAATAGCCAATCCCAGTCCCTTGCCAGCTCATTGAACGGATGACCTCTTTCAAAGTCCTCCGTAATCAAAGCCTGGCGCAATTCGGGATCTCGCATCGCGGCAACCTGCTGTTCAATCGAGAGGTTAGCAATTTTTTTCCAACTTGGGCACAGCACGAAGGGATGCACTGTCAATTCAAGGCCTGCAATCAGGCCAATTGGGCGCGGCATTATTTGAGCTGTTGCTTTGCCGCCACTGGCATTGGTCTGATCAATCATATCCAGTACTTTGCGCCAACGGGGCGGTGCATCATTTCCCGACGCCAGAGTAAAGGTGGCGGGACGGCCGCTAGATTCAACCACTCGTTCGATCACCTGATATTCTTTGTCCCAACCGACAAAGGCATCCAATACCACTTGAAACGTTCCTGTTCCAGCATCTGCCATGCCGCCACAAATTGCTTCTAGTTCAGCAATGTCAGCTTCAAAGGTTGGAATGCTACCACCGTCTGCTGTCTTGTGTATCGAAAGGCGCGACGTTGCAAATCCCAGCGCACCTGCTTCGATAGCTTCTTTCGACAGCTTGCGCATAAGCGCCAGATCTTCAGCATTGGCTGGCTCTCTTGAGGCACCGCGCTCGCCCATGGCATACACCCGAAGCGGCGAGTGCGGCAGATAGGCCGCCACATCAATATCACGCTTGCCCTTCGCGACCGTGTCGAGATATTCTGGAAATGTTTCCCAGTTCCACGGAAGCCCATCAGCCATCACCACGCCGGGAATATCCTCAACGCCTTCCATGACATTGATCAGCAAATCGTGATCCTCTTTGCGGCAAGGTGCGAATCCTACACCGCAATTGCCCATAACTGCAGTGGTCACGCCGTGAGAGGATGACGGGCTCAATTCCTCTGCCCAGATGCATTGCCCATCATAGTGGGTGTGCACATCAATGAAGCCAGGCGTTACGATACGATCTTTGGCATCAATTTCCTCATGGCCGGTACCGCTAACCACACCAATTGCGGTAATCTTGCCATCACTTATCGCTATATCGCCTTTGATCAGATCACCGCCACTTCCATCGGCAATTGTACCGCCTCGAATAACCAGATCGTGTTCCATCGTCATATGCTCTCATCCTTTAATCAGATGCACCATAGACAGCGCAACGCGGATCGCCATGCTGCATTTGGATAAGGGTCAGGATCGCGATGAAAACGCCGCTGCGGCTCATCCTGCACAGATTTGAACGTCAACCTCGCGGCGGTCGCGGGATGACCAGCGGAACAGACGCGACATAGTCCTGATATTCCTTTTCATCGCCCCATTTCTTTTTCGCGTGCGCTTCCAGTTTTGGCACACCGCTGATGCGAATGATCAGGAAGGCAACGAATATAGGCGAGATCAAAGTCACCCACTGCCAGCCACTGAGTACGGGCAAGGATGCAACAGTCACACCGGTCCACAATAATATCTCTCCGAAATAATTGGGGTGCCGGGACCATGCCCATAGGCCGGTAGAAATGAAGCGTCCTTTGTTCTCGGACACTTTGCGAAATTCGCGTTTCTGTCTGTCCGAGATCACTTCAATCGCAAAGCCTACGATCCATAAGCCAATGCCGACAAAGGCGAATATATCCAATGGCAATCGCGTGCTGTTGGTGATGATGACTAGAGCGCTAGCAGCCGTTAGCAGGACCCATATCCCTTGGAGCGTCCAGGTAAGAAAGAACCGGGCTGGGGATTTCTTGATCTCATCAAAGCGCTGATCACCGCCATCGTCGCGAATACGCAGAAACAGGAATGATCCCAGTCGCAAGGCCCAGATTACCACTATCACAGCGATAATGATCGAGCGCAAATCCAACGGTGCAGACAGAACAGCAGCAACGACCATCAAAGACAGATAGGTAAAAGAACCCGTCAGATCATAATATTTCTCAGTCTTCGCGGCATTGGCTGGAACGAACGCCAACCAGTTAATGCCAAAAGCCATGATCCCGCAGATCAAAAATACCGGAATGCCGCCAGCCACCGCTCCGCCCTGGCTGCCAGCAAGGGCGACCAGCCCGCCGATGAGCACTGTCACAACCAGTGCGATGAATAATTTCGGGTTCATGATCAGGCTCCCACGACGAATGCGCAATTAGTGGTGCCGGAGCCTCCAACGTTGAAGGTTCCGACTGTTGCGGCACCTTCTACCTGATAATCACCTGCATTTCCAGTGACTTGCTTAGATGCATCCAGCATCATGCGAACCCCAGTTGCACCAACCGGATGACCCATGCCGATCAAACCGCCAGAAGGGTTGATTGGCAGGTTGCCGTCGAATCCAATGACGCCTTGCTCGATGGCCTTCCATGCTTCACCGGGGGCGGTGATCCCAAAATGCTCGATGGCCATATATTCAGTAACGGAGAAACAATCATGGGTTTCGATGACATCCAACTGATCCGGCCCGCTGATACCTGCACGCCGATAAGCATCGGTAATCGCTTTGCGAGTCCATGGTAAAACATAGTCATCATTGGCACTATCTACCAATTTCGTCTGCATCAGCATGGGCGCTGTCGTATGGCCCCACCCCTTGATCTGGGCAAGACTTTCAAGCGGAATACCGCGACGATCAGCATATTGTTTGGCGCGCGCTTCGGAGGCCAGAAAGACAACCGCAGCGCCATCGGAAACCTGTCCACAATCCTGACGCCGCATCCAGCCTTCGATCACCGGATTATAGTCGTCATCGGCGGTAAAGCTCTTCTCTTCAAATTGCCAATTGCGGCTTTGCGCGTTGGGATTGCGCCGGGCATTGTCGAAATTGGTTTTGGAAATTTCCATCAGATGTTCGTGACGCAGGCCATAACGGCGGTCATATTCTTCAGCGAGATCAGAGAACATCGCCGGCCAGATATATTTGGCATTCTGACCCTCTTCGCCGACAAAAATGGCCGCGCCAAGATTATCCGCCGCCTGACCACCGGAAACATTGCGCATCAACTCGACACCCGCGACGCAGGCGAGATCATAGCGACCGCTCTCGATATCGGTCATCGCACCCAATATGGCCAGTGAGCCCGAGGCACAGGCCCCTTCGTGGCGTGAGGCGGGCATGCCGGAAAAATCCTTGTGCACATGGCCGAAAAAGCCGCCGAGCATGCCTTGGCCAGTAAACAGTTCGGCGACAAAATTACCGACATGACCGACTTCGATATCTTTTGGGTCCAATCCGGTTTTTTCCAACGCTGTGAGCACAGTGGTGGCGAATAGATCGAAAAGAGACTTGTCTTCGCGCGTCCAGTTTTGGGCAAAATCCGTCTGATGGCCGCCCAATATATAGATATTCTGTGACACGCCTGTCTCCTCTATTTCAATTCATCAGCATCGGCCCAAACTGCATGGGTGCCGCTGCAAATCCGATGGGGCAGGATGATCTGGCAAACCGGACCCGCCTCAATATTCTTGGCATCCAATATCACACATTCTGAGCGATCGAGATTCATATCGGTAATGAAGCTAATCAGATAGCCGTCATCCTCTGATGTCGCATTTTTGCGCGCAATGAAAGGGGCCTCTGAACCATAACGGCCTTCGCCAAATTCATAATGCCGGGTCGCACCAGTTTCGAGATCATGCTTGATCATGCCGGTAAAGAGGAAATAACCATCCTCGCCGGTCACGCTATAAACATAACGATGTTTTTTGCCAGCATAGGCCGGGTTGATAGTTCCGAACTCAACAATCTCGTCATCATATAACCGTTCTTCTTCAGTCTTTCCGGTGCTCAGATTGAACCGCCAGCGGTGCAAATGGGTCTTCAGCGAATGAAGATCGAGATTGGCGCCCATGGCCTGATATTCGCCTGGCATCGACTGCAGGGGATCGGGCCGTGGATCTTCTTGAAAATAGCCATCCATGATCAGTTCGTCGCCCTCTTCATAAGCATTCATGAAGTGCAGAACATAGGTAGATTCAGCTTCAAACCACTGGATATCCTTTGGATTGCCAAAGCGAGGAACAACAGCGAAACGCGATTTCATCGTTTTGTCAAAGACCGGAATATAAAATCCATTGTCCAGCATCGCCTGCGGCCAGAACATCGGAAAATCATTCAGGATCGAATAGTTTTGCGAAAAGCACATATCATGCGGCAAACGTGGCGCAGGCAAGGCTACCGGGATGTAATGCTTGAGTTTATTATCTGCCCCGACAACGCCGTAGTGCATATAGGGCGCGTGGGTAGAATAATTGAAGAATAGTAGTTCGCCTGTTGCCGGGTCGAGCTTGGGATGAGCGGATATCCCATCAATCGGTGCCCAGCCTTCAATTCCCAAAGTGTCCAACGTGTGAGGATCCAACCGATAGCCTTCGCCACATTGCCAGAATGTCGAGAGGATATTGCCCGCATGAACTACGACGTCCGTTGAAGAACTATCCTTGATGTGGCCATGCGCGCCCCAGCCGCTACGTTCCGATTTCTTGGGATTGCCCATACAGCCAATCCACAATGATCGTTCGGCTTCTGCTTCAGCCTCAAAAGCGCGCGTGCGGATGAAGCGGTTTCTATATTCCGCTTTGCCGCCAGACAGGCGCATCATATGGAGCATGCCATCGCCATCAAATGGGTGATAGCGACCGATGGCGTCATGTACGGGGTTCTCGGTGTTACGAATATAAACCCCGTCAATATCAGCCGGAATCTCTCCGATAACTGCCATGTCATCGGCGTCATATTCATCAAAATTCGGGGTCCACGCTCCGTTGAGATAGGGGTGGTCATTCTCGGAAAGGGTCGCGTTTACGCGATTGACGAGCTGGGGCAAATTTCGTGACTCCACATTTGGTATGTTTATAGAAGTCACTGAGCTATCACGCATCGGTGCCATTGGGTCAAGCGGAATTGCTCCCGTTTTAGAACTGCTATGCTAAGCGTTTGTTTGTTAGGTTAGTTTTTCAGTCCGGTGATCGTTACCGACTGAGGACAGACCGTCTCTTTGCAATGGCCGCAAGCGATTTCAGGGATAAGTCGCTGTGCGCATGTGGTGTGCGTCAACAATACCGGAGGGCCTTCTGCGGCACCATAATATTTGTCACCCCACAACATCAGCATCATGATGACCGAATAATAATCGAACCCCTTCTTGGTCAGGAAATAGTCATTGCGGACTGGATTTTGTTGATAGGGAACCGACTTCAGCACTTCGGATTCAACCAGAGTCTTCAGACGATCGGATAATATCGCGGGTGCTGCCCCTGTGTCGGCCGTAATCCCATCAAAACGATTCAGCCCGGTAAATATTGCCCGCATGATGAGCGCTGACCAACGATCTCCCAATATCTCTACGGACCCGCGTAGCAACGAGGGCTGATCTGACTGAAAACTCACTTGATTGCGGCGACGGCTATATGATGCCGGCATCAGCCCGATACCCGGACCTTCAACAAACGAGACTTCATCCAAACCGAAACTCTGCTTACAGGCCCCACAAACCGGAACTGGTTTTAGCACCGCGCCACAGCTCTCATGCCGTAATTCGAGATTACGGCGCATGTCCGCGGTGCCCCATTTGCGCTCCCAGACATAGAGAGTCAAAACGGTGGGAAACAAGTCCACGCCCTTCCCTGTCAATCCATATTGGCGGTGCTTTGACGACCCATTATCGGAGTCTTTGCGTAATATATCTGCCTTGATGAGACGACTCAGTCGGTTAGATAAAAGTGCTTTTTGAAGACCGGTTCTTTCCCTCAGTTGAGTGAAACGAGTTGAACCCATCCAAATAGATTCAAGGATCAACAAAATCGGCGTATCGCCCAGTATTTCCAACGCCCGCCATATGGAACAGGTCTTGATCATATTCGGATCGATAGAAGAGCTGTCAGAAGAAGGCATAAAATCCACAAGACAATAGCAATTGTCTAAAATCCTACTGCGAGTGCAGAAGCTTAGCAACCGCCAGTGCTTTTTAGCCAAACTGGCATCGCGCTTGTTGCAAGCTTGGGTCTCATCTTGACACCGCCCTAAATAGACTTAGGCCATCACCGTCAAAAGGAGATTTATCATGCGTGAAGCAGTCGTCGTATCTTATGCCCGTACCGGGCTCGCCAAAGCAGGGCGGGGTGGGTTTAACATCACACCGCCGATGACGATGGCGGCGCATGCCATCAAGCACGCCGTTGCCAAGTCGGGCGTGGAGAGTGACTTTGTCGACGACAGCCTGATGGGCAACGTCGCCCATACTGCGCCAAATATCGGACGCAATGCCGCGCTTCTTGCCGGGCTGCCCAAAACCACTGCTGGTGCCACGATCAACCGTTTCTGTTCGTCAGGGATGCAGGCCATCGCCATGGCGGCCAACCATATTCGCGGCGATGGGGCAGATTGCGTTGTCGCTGGCGGCGTCGAGAGCATTTCGATGCAGGGGCAGCGCGCGCCGGAAGGCAGCATCGATAACGAAATCCTGAAAATCGCACCCGATATTTTCATGCCGATGATTGATACCGCGGATATCGTGGCGGAGCGTTACAATGTCAGCCGCGAATATCAGGACGAATATTCGCTGCAATCACAGCAACGTATGGCCAAGGCGCAGGAAGCAGGACTTTTCGCCGATGAAATCGTACCGATGCAGACGAAGATGAAAGTCGTCGACAAGGAAACCAAGGAAGAAAGCATTGTCGATTACACGGTTGATCGGGACGAGTGCAATCGTCCGACCACGACCCTGGAAGGTCTCGCCAAGTTGCAGCCGGTCATGGGTGAAGGCAAATATATCACCGCTGGTAATGCCAGCCAGTTGTCCGATGGCGCCGCTGCAGTTTTGTTGATGGAAGCCAAAGAGGCCGAACGACGCGGGCTGGAACCACTGGGCCGTTTCGTATCCTGGGCCGTCGCCGGGTGTGAACCGGATGAAATGGGCATTGGTCCGGTCTTTGCGGTTCCCAAGCTTCTAGAAAGACAAGGCCTGACGGTTGATGATATCGATATCTGGGAACTCAACGAAGCCTTTGCCAGCCAGTGCCTGTACAGCCGCGATCGTCTGGGCATTGATCCGGAAAAATATAACGTCAATGGCGGGTCCATTTCGATCGGCCATCCCTTTGGCATGACCGGCGCGCGCTGTGCCGGGCATTTGTTGCAGGAAGGCCGCCGTCGCGGTGCAAAATGGGGCGTTGTGACCATGTGTATTGGTGGCGGGCAGGGCGGAGCAGGTCTGTTCGAGATCTACCCCTGAACGTTCAGGATAGCGAACAACCCCCAGCATTTTAAGGAATAGAAGCAGTTGTGGATCAACTATCGGACGAACAAGTCGAACGCCGGCTTTCGGAAGCTTTGGCCAATCGCTCCTCCGTGCCTGCGGAGAAGCTGATAGCCGGATTGCTCCGCACCTTTAAACTCACGACAGACGCTGATGACGAGTTTCTCTATCCCGCGCTATCGTCGACGGCACGCGAGCGTATTTTTGGCGGGCAGGTGATTGCGCAGGCCATTGTCGCGGCGGATCATACCGTTGATGAAGAGAAGACCATACATTCGCTGCATTCCTATTTTCTGCGCGCTGGAGACGAGACCAAGCCTTTGCATTTTCGGGTGCACCGCGATTTTGACGGACGCAGCATTTCCAACCGCCGGGTTGTTGTGCGTCAGGATGAAAAGGTCATATTCAACCTGACGGCCTCTTTTCAAAAACCGGCTGACGGACTCCATCATCAGGTCCCGATGCCCGATATTCTGCCGCCCGACCAATGCATGAGTATGATGGAGCAAATTGCCCGCAACCCGCAAGTGTCGGACAAGCATATTGAGCGGATGAGCATGCCGCGTCCCTTTGATGTGCGAAGCTTTCGTCCGGAAGGCAAAAGCGAACCCGCGCGCCAATATCAATGGTTCAAGACGGTTGCGCCGCTGCCAGATGATCCGCTGACCCATCACGCGACACTGGCCTTCGCATCCGATATGGGATTGCTCTCCACCTCGATGATTCCGCACGGATTGCATTGGACCACGCCCGGACTATTCTCGACCAGCCTTGATCATGCGATGTGGTTCCATGACGATTTCAGGATCGATCAGTGGATTTGCTATGTCATGGACAGCGACTGGACCGGCGGCACGCGCGGTCTCAATCGCGGTTCGCTGTACACGGAAGACGGCAAGCTGGTTGCGTCCGCGGTGCAGGAAGGCCTGATCCGGGTTACGCCGAAAAGCGGCTGACGGTCAGAATAACGACTTCAGATCGCGTTTGAGTATTTTGCCGTTGGCGTTGCGCGGCAAGCTGTCTTCGCTGAACAGCACTTTGACCGGCACTTTGAAATTTGCCAGCCGGGCACGCACCCATTCCTGCAATTCGGCTTCAGTGGCGGTTTGACCCTGCACCAGATTCACGACTGCCGCCGGTTCTTCACCCAAAGTCTTGTGCTCAATGCCAATCAAGGCTGCATCCATCACCGCCGGATGATCATAAAGGACATTCTCGACCTCGGATGAATAGATATTCTCCCCGCCGCGGATGATCATGTCTTTCGCGCGATCGACAATATGGCAAAAGCCTTCATCGTCCAGACGCGCCAGATCGCCTGTGCGGACCCAGCCATCAACGAAGGTTTCGGCCGTTGCATCCGGTCGGTTCCAATAGCCTTTCACAATCATCGGCCCGCGCGCCCAAAGCTCACCCACTTCGCCAATCGGCATTTCGTGGGCACCATCTTCACTCATGACTTTGAGGTCGGCCGCAGCAACCGGTGGGCCGCAGCTTGTCGGGCGATTAAGATAATCCTCGGCGCTATGCGATGTCACCGTCGCCATCGTCTCAGTCATGCCCCAGCCATTGCCGGGCAGGGCGCCAAAAACCTCGTAGATTTTTCGCGCCAGTTCTGGTGCAGAAGGTGCGCCGCCATAGCTGATCGCGTCAATCGAACTCAGATCATATTTGTCGCGATCCGGATGCTCGATCAATTGCCAGGCGATAAACGGGACGCCGCCGGTGGCGTTGACCTTTTCCCGCTCAATAATCTCCATTGCCCGCACCGTGTCCCATTTGTGGAGAAAGACCATCTTATGGCCGCCATGCACGGTTGGCATCATGATCGCCGAACAGGCGGTGCAGTGGAACATCGGCACGACTGTCAGGCCGACCCGAACTGTCGGCTCCGGCAACTCATTGCCTCGCCGTAAAGCCGCTGCGGCACCGGAATAGCCAACTGAAATCGCATTGGTGGTCAGGTTGCGATGCGTGCCGAGTGCGCCTTTGGGCTGGCCGGTTGTACCGCTGGTATAGAATATCGTTGCCGGATCATCGGGGGCCATGTCTACGGTTGGCAGATCCTGATCCGGAAGATCGCCATAGTCGTTGGGCCGTCCGATAATCTCTTCCAGCGCCCGCGCCGGATCGGCCAAAGCGCTCTGGTTCCGCGCCACAATGACATGTTTCAGATCAGGCAGATCGCTCAAATGAGAGGAAATCCGGTCCCATCGCTCGGCATCGCAGAGCAAAACGCTGGTTTCCGAATTTGCGAGGCCAAAGACCAGTTCCTGATCCGTCCACCAGGCGTTGAGCGGCACAACAATCGCCCCGATAGAGGCTGCCGCGAAGAAGATCACCGGCCATTCCGGTAAATTGCGCATCGCGAGCGAAACCCGGTCACCTTTCGACACGCCGATATTCTGAAGCTCTACCGCCAGAGCCGCCACGGCGCGGTACCAGTTGGCATAGGTGACGCGCTCGTCCTCAAATATCAGAAATTCGCTGTCGCCATGGCCGCGCGCATGTTCCGCCATCGCCGCAAGTGTGGGATGGGCATTTTTCCAGACGCGGGTTTCCACGCCATCAATATCAACCATCTCCATTTCAAACGGCTGGCCCGGCGCGCACAATAATGCGTCCACTTCTTTACGAGACCTGACGGGCCATCCAGCGGGCGGTGTCCACTTTTCGAGTGGATCTATAGCTTCAGCTGACAAACATATTCTCCTAATCGATAGACGCGACCCTATCCGTTAAATTTGCTGCCTGCAGCAGCTTTTTCTTCCAGCAGCTTGGCCACTGGCAGACCATGTTTTTTCAGACCAGCAACCACGTTATCAAGCCCGACCGTGTCGGCCCAGAACATCGGGCCACCAGTGTAAAGCGGCCAGCCATAGCCATTGATCCAGACGACATCGATATCACTCGCCCGCTGGGCCATGCCCTCTTCAAGGATTTTCGCGCCCTCGTTGACCATCGGATAGAGCAGGCGTTCGCGGATTTCGTCTTTTGAAATTTCGCGCTGCTCTTTGCCCGCTTTGGCGGCGAATTCAGCGATAATCTGTTTGACCTCATCGGCCGGGGTGCGTTGCCGCGCTTCATTATAGTCATAAAAACCTTTGCCGACTTTCTGTCCCCAGCGACCGGCGGCACATAGGGCATCGCGCAATGTTTCAATGCGTTCGGGATCGCGGTGCCAGCCAATATCAACCCCGGCGAGATCAGACATCTGGAACGGCCCCATCGGAAAGCCGAAGTCCAGCAGCACATCATCCACGTCCCAGTAATTGGCGCCTTCCATGATCATGATATTCGCTTGCTCCTGACGCGGGCTGAGCATCCGGTTGCCGATAAAGCCGGGACAAACGCCAGAGACAGCCGCGACCTTGCCAATTTTCTTCGACAGCTTCATCGCGGTCATCAGCACGTCATCCGCTGTCTTCTCACCGCGCACGATTTCGAGCAATTTCATGATATTGGCAGGTGAGAAAAAGTGCAGGCCGAGCACATATTCCGGCCGCTTCGTCACCGAAGCAATCTCGTCAATATTCAGATAGCTGGTGTTGCTGGCAAGGATAGCGCCTTGTTTCACTATGCCGTCGAGCTTGGCGAAGACTTCTTTTTTGACGTCCATATTCTCGAACACCGCTTCGATCACCAGATCGCAATCGGCGAGATCGTCATAGGACAGGCTCGGCGTCAAAAGACTCATTGCGCCCTCGACCTGTTCCTCGGTCATCCGTCCGCGTTTCGCTGTATTCTCGTAATTTTTGCGGATGACGCCAACACCGCGTTCCAGCGCTTCTTCTTTCAGTTCGACAATGGTCACGGGAATACCGGCAGACAGAAAGTTCATGCCGATGCCGCCACCCATGGTTCCGGCGCCCAATATGCCGACTTTTTTGATTGGGATCAGGTCGATTTTGGGATCAATGCCGTCGATCTTGTTCGCCGCGCGTTCGGCGAAGAAATAGTGGCGCATGGCGGCCGACTGGGTACCGGTCATCAGCTTCATGAAAAGCTCGCCCTCTTTCTTGACACCATCGGCGTAAGACAGCTCGCCTGCGGCTTTTACGGCTTGAATGCCTGCTTCCGGCGCATCGAACCCGCGGATCTTGCGGCCATTTTTTTGCCGGAATTCGTCAAATAGGGCCGGGTTCTTGATACCATCTTCATTGGCCGTACCTTCGGAAGAACGTGGCGGTGCCTTGCCAATCTGTTCGCGTGCAAAGGCGATTGCATCCTCGGTCAGACTGTCTTCGCCGACAATCTGGTCGACCAGGCCAATAGCATGCGCCTTCTTCGCAGAAATCGGATTGCCGATGACAACCATAGGCAAAGCCGCCTCGGCGCCAACCACCCGCGGCAAGCGCTGCGTTCCAGCGGCACCGGGGATAAGCCCCAGCTTCACCTCAGGCAGTCCCATTTTTGCTGATGGTACGGCTACCCGGTAGTGGCAGGCCAAGGCCACTTCACAACCGCCGCCCAAAGCCGTGCCGTGGATGGCGGCGACAACCGGTTTATTGCTCGCTTCTAGTTGATCAATCGCCTGACCGAGATTGGGGTCCTGCATAGGTTTACCAAATTCGGTGATGTCCGCTCCGGCAAAAAAAGTTCTTCCATCACAGCGAACCACAACAGCCTCAATACTGTCGTCAGACAATGCTTCTGCTACACCATCTGCTAATCCTTTCCGTACCGCTGCGCCAAGCGCGTTAACTGGCGGATTGTTCGAGATGATGACTAAGATATTATCGTGCTTCTCAGTGGTGACGACAGACATTTTCTTCTCCTGTAAGGTCATGCTGCACGCATGAATACCAGGCCCGGACTACGAGCAAGCAGTTGAGCTATCACAAACAATAACGATTGGAAATCAGGCTTTTGTTGAACCTGCTATATATCTATTGGTTCACGCCAAAAAACCGCCTCTACTGACCTCTGTCGCTGGCGACATTCTCGTTTATCAAAGCGAATATCATAATCGCCGTGTCGGCCAGAGTCGCGTCAGAATCCAAGGCAGGATTGTCGATCAACATTTCAACCATAGAGTAGCCGGTTTCCACGATAATTCGTGATCGCCTTTCGATTTGAGCATGATTATGACTCTCGCCTTGCTCCGATTGGACGGCGATAAAACGCTTGACCATTTTGTCATGCGATGATCGGCGAACATCCACAAGTTGCGGGGTGGCGTGGAGTGCACGCATGATCCAGGAAGCGCCTTTTTGGGTAATTGTTACCTCATATTGTCCGCGCAGTTGATCGGCAATTTGCTCGACCGTTGGCGTCGGCCCCAATTCCTCAAGCACGTCATAAAGCGCTTGGTTCTGGACCTCCATCAATCGTTGACCCAGCTCTTTGAGGACGGAATATTTATTGGGAAAATATCTATACAATGCAGGCGGCGTTAGCCCGGCGCGTTCGCAGATCAGATTGGTGTTGAGCTTGTCGAAGCCGAGCTCCTCAAGCAATTCCGCAGCGGCATCCAAAATGCGATCGATAGTGTCCTCGCTCCGCTTCTGCCTTGGCTTTCTGCGTGTTTCGGAAGGGGTTTTCTTGCTCGTCATGGCAATCTGTTGACCTGTCTAGTTATTAATGATAGTTATAACTATCGTTTTGAGCGTTGGCAAGGATCAAATCATGAAAAAACTGATGGTTTTGGGGTTTTTGGCACTGGCTGCCTGTGGGCAGCAAAATGATGGAACAACAGCAGATGGCAAGACAGATGCTGTGGTCGATCTTACGCCAACAGAATCGGATATTTCAAAGGCAGCCGAGGCCGTTCCCGCCCATGCACAGCTTGCCGCGAAATATGATCGCAGCTGCCGGTCCTGCCATTCTACACCGGATGCTGGCGCTCCTCTAACAGCACATAAAGCGGCATGGGATGAGCGCTTTAAAGCCAAGGATGCGAATGGCTTGCTGACCTCCACCAAAAATGGTCTCAATGCCATGCCTGCCATGGGGCTTTGCAATGACTGCACGGATGACGAGCTTATGCAACTTACGGCCTTCATGGCCGGGAGGACGATCTGATGGCTGTATCACGCAGAACCCTGTTGCTTGGGGGCGCGGCAGCCGCGGTCGCGATCCCAGTCTGTAGTCAGCTTTGGTGGTCGTCCAAGGATTTTGTCCGGGACGGCTTTGACCCTGCACTACCCGAAGCTCCTACCGGTGAACGCGCGTGGGTGAACTGGTCCGGCATTCAAAAAGCGACGCCAAAATCGCTCATGGCACCGGCTGATGTCCAGGAACTGGCGGCTCAAATTCAAACTACCCCCGCACCCATTCGACCGGTTGGTAGCGGACATAGTTTCACTCCGCTTTGTCCGTCTGAAGGAACAATGATTGACGTTAGCGCGATGTCGGGGCTAGTGTCTTATGACAAGACGGCCGGGATCGCCATAATGGGAGCGGGAACGCGACTACAGCAAGCCGCACGTCTGTTACACGAGCAAGGTTTGGCCTTCGCCAACCTGCCCGATATTGATGTACAGACACTGGCCGGTGGATTTGGAACGGCTACCCACGGTACGGGGCGCAACTTAACAGCAATTCATGACTATGTGCGCGGTTTCGAACTGGTCACCGCAGCAGGAGAAATTCTTGAAGTTAGTACCAATCAACAGCCGGAACTGTTTGAGGCAGGCAAGGTTTCGCTCGGCGTGCTCGGCATTATCACGCGCTATGATCTCGCAGTGGAACCGGCCTTCAACTTGCACCGGCGCGTCAAACTGGTCAAAATGGAAGAGATACTGGATCAATACCTGACGCTATCCGAGAAACACCGTAATTTTGAGGCGCTATTCTTCCCCGGAACCGGTCACGGCGCTACGCTGATCCATGACAAATATGACGGACCTATAGAAGGCGAAGAACCCAATCAGGACGAGGATTTTCTTGCCGATCTGAGACAGTTGCGAGACTATTTCGGCTGGTGGCCCTGGCTGCGGCGAAAAATCTTCGAAACGTCGACCGATCCGGACACCGGGGAAGACATGACCGATGCGGGTTGGAAATTGCTAGCCACCAGCCGTCCGACCAAGTTCAATGAAATGGAATATCATATGCCTCTGGACAAGGGGATGGAAACCCTGCGTAAGGTGCTCGCAAAAATGGAAAGTCGCAAGGATGCCTTTTTCCCGATCGAGGCACGTGTCACGGCACCCGATGATGCCTGGTTATCTCCCTTTAACGACGGCCGGCGCCTCTCCATTGCTATTCACGCCCAGGCGGATGAAAATTACGAATTCTTCTTCACCGAATTTGAACCGATTTTTCGCGCTGCAGGCGGACGTCCGCACTGGGGCAAGCTGCATAGTCTGACACCCCAAGACCTGGCAGCGCTATATCCACAGTTCGAAGCGTTTAATGAATTGCGCAGACAGCTTGATCCAGATGGCAAAATGCTAAACCCCTATATGGCAAAATTGCTGGGAGCGGGATAGTATGGCAAAAATCGGCCGCAGAAAAATCCTGATTGGCGGCTCAGTTGTCGCGGGAGGAACAGCGTTGGCAATCGGAAGATCATCGGATGAAAGTGGGCCGCGCCAGCCCTATTTTCTTGAGATGCAAAAAGCATTGAAGGCAGCCAATATTGGGCAACCAACATTGGTGATCGATCGTGCGCGCCTCAATGCCAATATTGACCAGCTTATGTCAGACCTGCCGGATGGCATGGGCTATCGTATCGTGGCCAAGTCTCTGCCTTCGCTCGACCTGATCGGCTATGTCCGCGCGCGTAGCGGTACCGATCGTTTGATGACGTTTAACCTGCCGATGCTTTTGGCGCTTTCAGAGGCTATGCCCGAGGCGAGCCAATTACTGGGCAAACCGCTGCCTGCTCAGGCGGCGAAAAATTATTTCAATGCACTATCGCCACATAAAGCCGAAGCGGCAGCACGGATTGAGTGGTTGGTCGATACGCCAGAGCGGCTTGATCAATATGCGGCAATTGCGGATGCGCAAGGAGCCGACATGGCGATCAATATCGAACTGGATGTGGGTCTGCATCGGGGTGGAATGGAGCCAGGTAATGCGCTGACGGGGATGATGGAGACAATTCGCCAATCCAACCGTCTCAGCTTTGCCGGAATGATGGGTTATGAACCCCATCTTTCGAAGCTGCCTACAGCTTTGGGTTGGCAAGAAAGAGCCAAAGAAGGTGCCTGGGCGATATATCGAGAGGCTCTTGGTGCAGCCAATAGCGTTTTTGGTGAGAGCGCTGTGAACGCTTCGACCCGCAACGCAGCGGGTAGCCCAACTTATCGGCTCTATGAAAACACTGAAATTGCCAACGAATTATCGATTGGATCTGCACTGGTCAAACCAACCGACTTTGATACGGACTTGCTGGAAGCGTTTCAGCCCGCTGCCTTTATCGCGACGCCCGCGATCAAGGTACTCGATGAAACCCGCTTACCGGCGCTTGAGTTTGCTGATGGTGCGAAGCGCATGATTGACCCGAATCTCGACAAGACAATATTCATGTACGGCGGCAATTGGATGGCTCATCCTGAAGATCCACCGGGGCTGCGTTACAACAGCACCTTTGGTCATTCCAGCAATCAGGAAATGCTAAATGGCGGCCCCAAAACCGACATAAAGCCGGATGATTTCGTCTTCCTGCGTCCGACCCAAAGCGAGGCCGTTGTTCTGCAATTCGGAGATATTGCTGTTTACGAGAATGGAACGATAGTCGAGAGCTGGTCAGTATTTCCGGCATCCGCGTAAATCATATCTGTTTTCGCGGACAAAGCCAAAGCGTTGCTTTTCAAGATCCTCAAAGCAGCTTTCAATCCGCTAGATTTGCTCTCACTAGCCGAATCCCTAAAGCTCCGCTAACGAGCGGCCATGCTTAATTTTAGCAACATCACGGTGCGCCTCGGCGGTGCAGTAATCCTCGACGGGGCAACCGCCGCCCTGCCCCCCGGCGCGCGGGTGGGGATGATTGGCCGCAATGGTGCAGGCAAATCGACCTTGATGAAAGTGATTGCCGGGCTGCTGGAGCCAGATGATGGCAGCGTAGATATGCCCAAAGGGGCTCGCATGGGCTACATTGCCCAGGAGGCACCGGCTGGATCGGAAACACCGCTTGATACCGTTCTGTCGGCTGACACAGAACGTGCGGCCCTGTTGGCAGAGGCGGAAACGGCAGACGATCCGCATAGAATTGCCGAGATCCATGAGCGCCTGAATATGATCGAGGCGCATAGCGCACCCGCTCGTGCGGCAAAAATCTTAATCGGTTTGGGTTTCGATGAACAAGCGCAAAAACAACCGATGGACAGCTTTTCCGGCGGCTGGCGAATGCGTGTTGCGCTTGCCGCGCTTCTATTCTCCCGGCCTGAGCTACTGCTACTTGATGAGCCGTCAAACCACCTGGATCTAGAAGCAACTTTATGGCTGGAAAATTTCTTGACCAGTTATCAGGCCACAATTCTGATAATCAGCCACGAACGCGATTTGCTCAACAATGTCGTCGATCACATCCTTCACCTGCAAAGCGGGAAAACGACGCTCTACCCCGGTGGATATGACGCATTTGAGAAACAGCGGGCCGAACGTCAGGCACAAATGGCTGCTGCCCGTGAAAAACAACTGGCGCAGCGTGAAAAACTGCAAGCCTTTGTCGACCGCTGGGGCGCCAAGGCCCATAGCGCCAAACAAGCGCAAAGCCGGGTCAAAGCGCTTTCCCGGATGGAGCCGATTGCGGCGGCGATAGAAGATCCGTCGCTTAGTTTTCATTTCCCTAGTCCATCAGAGCTTAAACCGCCGTTGATCACACTCGACAATGCTGCGGTTGGATATGAAGAAAATATCGTATTGTCGGGCTTGAATCTGCGCCTCGATCCCGATGACCGGACGGCATTTCTCGGGCGAAATGGCAATGGCAAAACCACGCTGGCGCGATTGCTGGCTAGCCAATTGATGCCCAAGGGCGGCGACATAAACAAGTCTGGCAAATTGACCGTTGGCTACTTCACCCAATATCAAGTGGAAGAACTAGATACGACTGACACGCCGCTCGAACATATGACGCGGTTGATGAAAGATGCGAAGCCCGGCGCTGTACGGGCACAGTTGGGGCGCTTTGGTTTTTCCGGTGATAAGGCCACTGTGAAAGTCGGCAAGCTATCCGGCGGAGAGCGAGCGCGGTTGGCACTCGCACTTATCACTCGCGATGCGCCACATCTGCTGATCCTCGATGAGCCCACAAACCATCTGGATGTGGATGCCCGGGAAGCGTTGGTCCATGCGCTCAATGAATATAAGGGCGCCGTAGTTTTGGTCAGTCATGATCGCCATATGCTCGAACTGACTGCCGATCGGCTGGTATTGGTAGACGGCGGTAAAGCAACTGAATTTGCCGGTTCGTTGAATGACTATACGGATTTTGTGTTGGGCCGAAATCAGGAGCCCAAGCAGGCTGCCAGCAGCAACTCTGGTAATCGCAAAGCAGAACGCCGTATGGCGGCAGAACGTCGCAAGCAGCAATCAGAACTGAGAAAAACAGCCAGCATAGCTGAAAAGAAGATTGAAACATTGGGCAAGAAACTATCTGCCATTGACCAGGCCATGTTTGACCCAGCTAGCGCAGAACAGCAATTTTCCGATATGACGATGACCGAGTTGATGAAGCTGCGAGCCTCAGTGCAAGACGAGCTGGAAAAGAACGAAGCCGCATGGTTAGAAGCCAATGAAGCATTGGAATTGGCCAATGCCTAGGAACCTTTTTGAATGGAACCTCGTCAAATGACTGACACTTGGAAAGTCACGCTTCCCTGCACACGAGAGGAGGCAGATAGTCTTTCAGAGGATGGTTTCTTCATCAGCTCAACCGATAGCGTGCCAACTATCGTCACAAGGGAAGCCGATCCCAAGACTCCGGATGATTGGGTGATCGAAACTTATTGTGACAAGGAACCCGATCCTGTCTTCCTTGATAAAATTTGCGAACTATCTCCATCTGCAAAACTATCTGACACAGATCCGATGGTTGAGAAATTGGCAGACCAAGATTGGGTGTCGATGAGCCAAGCGGGTTTGGAGCCACTGCGTGCCGGTCGCTTTTATGTACATACGTCGAATAGTGCACCACTGGATGATAAAGCTGTCGTGAACATCTGCATTGATGCTGGCCAAGCCTTTGGCACGGGCCATCATGAAACCACGATGGGATGTTTGGAGAGCCTCGATCGATTGAAACGGTTGGGCCAAGGATTTGATAACATCATTGATGTTGGCACTGGAACGGGTTTGCTCGCTTTCGCAGCTCGCCATCTTTGGCCAACAGCCCAGATCATGGCCAGCGACATTGACCCTGTCGCAGTGCAAGTCAGCGCCGCCAATGCCGCTACCAACAATATTGCTGTTGGCTACGGTTATCGCGCGATCAAACTGGAAACCAGCAATGGCCTTGATCATCCGGCCATTGGTCGGCGTGCGCCTTTTGATCTGATTATAGCCAATATATTAGCGGGCCCATTAATTGCGCTCGCGCCTCAAATCGCCGCGGCTGCAGCACCTGATACAGTCTTGATTTTGGCTGGACTGTTAAAAACCCAACAACGGGATGTTGTCCATGCCTACATGCGGCAGGGATTTCGATTGCGTCATCGCCGTGTGGAAAATGAATGGCCCTGTCTGACTCTGGTCAAAGCCAAAGAATTTGGCCCAGCAAAGTCCTTGAAGATCAGCCGATCACCTCCTGCATCGGACTATTTTGGTGAATGTTGAGCCATCAAATAATGATAGCTTTGTCTGACTGCGCACTGGGATGTTGCTGCGTGCCACGGGTAAGAACGACGTCTCCCTTCACAATATCAGCAATAGCTATGTCAGGCATTTCTGCGATTTTCTCATAGACCGGTTTGAAATCGGTTTCGACCGTTACCCGCAGCAATTCGTCCAGACTGGGAATTACGAAATAATTCTGCTGAAAATCATCAATTCTATATTCGGTACGCAGCACCCGCTCGAGATCAAACATGATGCGATTGGGACTGTCGCTATCCAAAGCAAATACACTCTCACCGAAGCTGGAAACAATGCCGGCACCGTAAATACGCAGACCTTCCGGTTCCTGAATCAATCCGAATTCAACTGTGTACCAATAGAGTCGCGCAAGCTGTTTCAATGTTCCGAATTTGAGCGCCCGTAGTCCCCCTCGCCCATAGGCTTCCATATAATCGGCAAAACGCTGATCAGCGAGCATCGGAACATGACCGAAAACATCATGGAAAATGTCAGGTTCCTGCAGATAATCAAGTTGATCCGGTCGCCTGATAAAGTTGCCCGAAACAAAGCGCCGATTGGCGAGATGTTCAAAAAAAACATCGTCTGGAACAAGGCCCGGTACGGCCACTACTTGCCAACCCGTCGCATCCATCAATATCTGATTCAATTCGCCAAAGTCTGGTATACCAGGCTTCGAAAGGTGCAATATATCCACCCCATCCAGAAAAGCCTGTGCGGCACGGCCCGGCAGCATCTCGCGTTGACGCGCAAAAAGCGTGTCCCAAGTTGCATGTTCCTCTGCGCTGTAAGCAGACCAGTTCTGGTCGATTGTCCAGTCAGCATTTGCGTGCGCTGGCGGCTTGTCATAGACATGAGATTCTGGATCGGGGGCGGTCAACATAGGTCCACTCTACAGCAGAAAAGGTTTCAATGGCAACTTCTCGAATGAAATGGCCCAAGAGAATTGTTCGGAGCTTGATTGCCATAATCATGCTGTATCTCATCGCCGCCCTGTTCGGTAGTATATTGCCGGCCAATCAATTCTGGAAAAGCCCGGATGACGGCATAGAATTGTTCATAGAAACCAATGGCCTGCATACCGGTATCATCATGCCGATCCGCAGCGATGTCTATGATTGGAGCCATCTCGTTCGACCGGAACATCTCGATGACCCATCAGGATATGGTAGCCATATGCTGGTCGGATGGGGACATGCCGGCGTTTATCGCAACACGGAACATTGGAAAGACCTGCGATTCAGCGACGCGGCCAGCGCGATATTTGGCAGCGATGAGGTTCTTTTGCATATTTATCACCTTAATTACCCACAGGCTTATCCCCACTATCGCCGCAGTTTTAAGGTCAGCGAGGCTGAATATCGAAAGATCGTCGATGCAATAAAGGCACGGTTCGTTCTGGATCAGGGACAGCGCCCCATTCCGTCTCCCGGCTATGGTTCACGGGATTTGTTTTACCAAGCGCATGGCCACTACAATGCTTTCTACACCTGCAATAACTGGACAAGCGATGTTCTCCGCCAGGCCGGGATCCGAACGGGAATATGGACCCCTTTTCAGGGAGGCGTGATGCGATGGTTTTTGGAAGCGGAGATAGACAACTAGTCGCTTGAACCCAGAAGCGCACTCCAATCCCGCACCATGATTCTTCCATAACGGCGCTTTATGATGCCATCAGCTTCCAACTTTTCCAGAGCTTTGCCCAGCGAAATGCGCGATACACCAACTAATTCAGATAATTCCTGCTGTGTAACCGGTACTGCGACATCGCCATTTTCCTCGACGCGCAGCTGTAGCAACGCTTGTGCAACACGCTCAGTAGTTGAAAAATTTCGTCCCGCATTAATGACGTCAAAGGCTTGCTGAACCATATTGGCCATAGCTTTCAGCATGATACGTGCAACTTCCGAATCAGATTCAATAGCCGTCATTAAGTCCGCCTCACCGATCTCAATCAGCTTAACGTCGTTCCCTGCAATTGCATCTACCATGCGCGGGAAATCACCTAGAAAACCCTGCTCCCCAAAGCTTTCACCTGGTCCCAGCAACGCGAACAGAGTCAGCTTCCCATCAACCGAGTAACGACCAATTTGTACAATACCACTTTCGATAAACCAAAATTCTCGCGCGGTGTCGCCGCGCTGCAAAATCAATTCGCCTTTTTCATATCGACGGACACGCCCCTGTTCCAGCAAATGACTTCGCACATTTTCGGGCAGCAAGGACACAAACCCGGCAGCTGCAAAGGTCGATTTCATTTTTTGACGCGATTCACCCAATTGCAAACCTCTTAGCATTTAGAACAGCAGCTATCTGTTACAAACGAAACCAACGCAAGTAGTGTTTCCGCCAAAGGGCAAATGATGCGACCAGAAGTTTATGCGATTGCAGCCATTTTTGCCCTTTTTGGCGCGCTGGAACTGTTTCGCACCAAATTATTTGCAAAACCCGAGCAAAATTTTGACGACGCGATGGTTGAGATTATCGGTTCAGCAGTATTACTCGTCGCCACGCAACCGTTAATTATCATCTCTGCTCAATTTCTTATGGGTGCAGTGGCACCACAATGGGCTGGAGGGTTAGCGAACATTCCGCTTATCGCTGCGATTGGCTTGTTTCTTATTTTTGACGATATGACACAATATTGGATGCATCGTCTGTCACACCAGATTCCATTTCTCTATAATCTCCATCGGGCGCATCACAATGCGAAATATATGAGCATCCGATTGGTCTATCGGAACAATATTTTTTACTATCTGTTGATGCCGAGCATTTGGTGCTCAGGGATCCTAATCTATCTTGGCTTGGGCTGGGTCTATGTCGGATACATCATCGTCAAAATGGCAGTGATTGTGGGAGCACATAGCGATGTCGCATGGGATGCACCGCTCTACAAAATCAAATGGCTGTCACCCGTGATGTGGCTGGTGGAGAGAACCATCTCGACACCCGCGACCCACCATGCCCATCACGGACGCCATGTCGAAGACGGTGTGACAAACTATAAAGGTAATTACGGCAACCTCCTTTTCTTTTGGGATGTTTTGTTCGGAACAGCAAAAATCACACGCCGCTATCCCGATAGCTATGGCGTCGAAAATTTGGCGCCAGCAACGCTTGGCCAGCAACTCGCTTGGCCGATCTTCCCAGAGAATAAAACGGGAGGCTATGGCGTGAAAGAACTCGCAGCAAAGGAGACTGCCACGACGACCGGATAACGAGTTTGGGGTGGGGACCAGGGCGGCTGGCGGATTGGGGGAAACTCCGCCAGTCGCCCGGATTATTCCCCAGCTAACGGACCTACCGACCAGTTCGGGTGGGGCCAGGGCGGCTGACGTGCGGGGGTAAATCGTCAGTCGCCCCTTTTATTTGATCAACGTTTTGGCTATTTCCAACACAGGGTCATAACCGGCACGAAAAACATCCACGGTCAAAGGCACTGAGATATCAGGTCTAATGCCCTGCCCCGTATCAAAGCCTTTCAGATCATTATAGTAGCGGATCATGGGTATTCGCATGCGTACCTTGCTTTCAGGGACCGTCAGAGTGAACTGTAATCCTCCCGTAGCACCGTCCGGACTTCCACCGGTTTGTTGACCGACCAATATCGCCCGATCCTCTCCTTTCAACAGTGCAATAAGTGATGCACTGGCCGAACTGTTGCTGTCACTCGTCAAGACAACCAACTTACCGGTAAATCGATTTTTGGCGGGCTTTATTGGCTTAACCAAATCCTCGACGAAAGAGCGTAGCGAATAAGTTCCATCATCGTTTTTGCGAAATCCCAAAGCGTTAGGATTGATCGCTCGTTTGTCCCAAGTCCACAAATAGTCCTCCAGACCTTTATGATTGAGCGTTTTCACTCTCGCATCCGTTGCCAGTTTTACTGGCTTGTCGAACAGATAGGAGGTCAAGGCCTGTTGGGCATCGCTTGATCCACCACCGTTTTTTCGAAGATCGAGGATCAAATTTTCCCGGCCTTCCTCTTCAAGCGCATCAAATATGGGATCGAATAGCTCTCCAGGTTTCACCGGATCCCGATAGTTCACAAACGTATCCACTTTGAGATAGGCACTTTTCGAACCCAGTCGCTGAAACCCCACCGCATCTTTGAAGTTGGCGGCGGGTGCATCGACGGCAAGCTTGCCCAGCGCTGTCCATTTTTTGTGGATGACCCGTTTGACAGTCACGTCTCTTTTTGTACCGTCGCTGCCTACCACGGTGATGGCTGCAGACGATTCAATATCCCACAATAAGGCGCCGAAGTGATCGACTGCTCCGCCTCGAAACTCCAGCGATTCCGATATACCAGAACGCCTCGACCATTCGGTAAACCCATCCACGGGAATCAACGGAGCCACTTCTGCTATCATCTCGGCGATCGGACGGCCATCGATAGCCAGTATCTCATCGCCGCGACGAAGCCCGGTTTCGCCTGGCACGGTAACAATTGCCCGATCTTCGATCAGCGTCCAGCGCAGAGGCAGATAGACCGGAGTGATGTTACGCTCTTTCGCTAGCTGGTTCGGTAGCTCTGCCTTGGTATGATCACAGCGGATCAGGGTCAGCGCCTTTTGAATCTCCAAATAGAAATCACCAATGGTCATCCCTTTTTGGGCTACTGCCTTGGCTGCAATTGCTGCCCATGCTTCTTTCAATGTCTCCGCATCCGTGTAACGGGTATAGCCAGGATGGATACGCTCATAGGCTTGTTCGGCCAGTGCGACATCGCTCGCAACCTGTGCGGGCGTGAGCATCGTGGCTGCATCATAGTCCGGTTCGGGCGCTTGGTTGTTACTTTGCGCACAGCCCGCGCTGGGCATAGCCAAAGCGGTTGCGAAAGCGCCAGTGGCAATCATTTTTCTATAGATCATTCTAGTCTCCATCGGTGATTTTTCTCAGAGCGCCGGACATTTGGCCGGGGCATGAAAAACAGATGTTGGAAAATCACTTGGTCTGCGCCTCAATCACTGTATTGAGACCCCAAATACGGATTTTGAGACGTTTTAATTGGCTGGATTACGACGATAATCGGTCGGAGTCATACCGGCCATTTCCTTGAAAACCCTATTAAAACTTGCCTTACTGTTAAAACCGGAGGCGAAAGCCACTTGGATCAGGTTTTCATCCGTCCTGCCGAGCAGATCCTTGGCATGATCAACGCGCAGGCCATTGATAAATGCATTAAAGGTCAAACCAAGGCCTTGATTCAAGGAACGCGAAATATAGCTTTCATTGCTCGCCTGACGTGATGCAACATCGCGGATATTCAATCGCGGTTCGAGATACCATTGTTCCTGCCGCACTTTCCGTTCCAGGGCGTTTCCTTCCGCTGCCCAATCCCGCTGTTCCGATTCTCTGGAAAACGCACCCAGCGCATTGCTGATCTTCGGAAAGGGCTCGCGTATCGAGGATAGCGCGTCCAGCCCAGCCCCGGCGACGATCAGCATGATCGTCAACTGAAAGGGATATTCCTGGTTATAGCTTAGCGGGACGATGGCCACATCGACAATTTCGATCAACATCCACAGGAAAATCGCAACAGACGCGACAATGAACAATCGTGAAATCCAACGCGGATCAAAATCGGATGCCGCCGACTGGGTGGTCTGCAAATAGGTGCGATAGCGCCTCATCAAGCGAACGACGGCAATTGCCGTCAAGATAGTCAACATGATCGCCAGAAAAGTCTCAAATCGCACCACATAGGGTTCATGAAACGCCGCGTTATAGGCCCATTTGGTTTTGTAATCGCCCAGAGCGGTAAACGCCCAAATATAATACACCGTCTGGATTAATCCCGGCAGCAGCAAATATTTCCGCCAGCCCAGCGGCCCGCCATGCATGAGGCAATAGGCATGGAGATAAAATAGCGGCGCGATCCAAAGTTTCGTGTTGAACGGGAAGAAGGTAAGCCCCGGCCAGACGTCATAAAAGCCCGCATAGCCAATAATCTGCGGTGTGAGCGTGAAGGCTATGGCGAACAGTGTCGCCGCGAGAAACAGACTTGCCCGCCGTTCCACATTGCGAACCAGCAAGAATATCATACTGGCATAAACCGGCAGGGCCGCCGCAAGCATCAGCGCACTGCGCCACCCGATATCGATATTTGCCGGGTCCCCCATTTACCGACTAGTCCTGATAGTCAGGTTTCTTGCGGGTCAAGGGATAAGCGAACTGCTTCAAATAGCCCTTCGGCACATCTTCCGGAATTCCATAATTTTGCGGCCATTTGGATGGCGGCAGATAGAAAGTTCCAAAAAGCTTGTCGATCCAGGGAAAGTGGATCGCAAAGTTCACATCAAATGCTTCCCGCTCCAATCCGTGATGCCAATGATGAAAACGCGGGGTTGCGATCCAGTGGCCCAGCCAGTTGAAATCACCCTTGATGTTCGCGTGCAGCAGAGACGAGTATATGTACACGAAAGCGATGTAAGCCTGAAGCACCGACGGGCTGAAGCCCAATGTCATCATTGGCAGCGAGGTGATGCCGCGCAGTAATATGATCTCGATAAAATGCATCCGCGCACCCGCGAGCCAATCCATCGACTTGGCCGAATGGTGCACCGCGTGAAAGCCCCAAAGAAACGGCCATCGGTGGAAGGTCCGGTGAAAGAAATATTGCACCAGATCGGTCAGCACCAAGACGATCAGGAACTGCAAGATCCAAGGGATAGAGGCAACCATCGCCCGGAATGCATCCCAGCTATTGGTATTGGCAACCACGACATTAGACGGGGCCAGCGCCAGAAAGGTCAAGGCCTGCACCATCATCGAACTGATCAGATAGTAGAACAGATCCTCTCGCCATTCGATACGGAACAGACGCTGCGATCGTTTGTGCGGCAATATCCGCTCCAGCGGCGCAAACATCAGGCCAGTGGCCACCATGTTGACGATGAAGAAATCGAGACCAAAGAAAATCCCCCAGCTTCTGGTATCCTCCGGCTGCACATTGGCGCCGCCGAGAAACGCAGCGGTTATGCCAATAGCAAGAGCAAAAAAGCCGAGAGACTTGCGCGGGCGGAGCAGCAGGCTCAGCAGCGCCAGCGCATAAGATCCCAGTAGCAATAGGTGAACCGCTCCGCGAAAACCGGTCCAGTCCTTCACCGCCTGCAACTCGGGCGTGGCGAACCATTCGGGAAAGCGGAGCGCGACCACCATGCCTAGTCCTGCTATTGCCATTACAACCGCAAAAAAGCCGGCCAGCCAACCGCTGCCGAAACGGCGCACTTCGGGCGGCGCCTCCAGATCCTTGGCGAGCTGCTTCAATATTCCCTGTTTCTTCGCCATATATGGTCCCCGCAAATTTCGGTTTATCCGGCCGCCTTCACAATTTCCGCCCATCCCGCTTCATCGATCACTTCAATGCCGAGTTCGGCGGCCTTTTTCATTTTTGATCCCGCACCGGGTCCGGCGACAAGCAAGTCAGTCTTTGCGCTGACGGAACCCGAAGCCTTGGCGCCCAAAGCCTCGGCCTGCGCTTTGGCTTCATCTCGGCTCATAGTTTCCAGCTTGCCCGTAAAGACAACGGTTTTCCCGGCCACAGCGCTATCCCGTGTTTCCACGATATAGTCCGGCGGTGTCACTTCGCCGAGCAAATCCTCCCAGACGGTACGATTATGCGGCTCATGGAAGAAATCGGCCAGCGCCTGTGCCACCGTCGGTCCTACGCCGTCAATCGCGGTTATCTCTTCACGGACCGCTTCGTCCTCACGCGCCGCCATCCCGATTTCGGCGAGTTTTGGTAGCGTGGTGAAATTTTTCATCAGGTCGCGCGCCGTCACCGCGCCGATATGGCGGATACCCAAACCAAATAGCAGGCGTGCCGCATCGGCGGACCGTTTCTTTTCCACAGCAGCCAACAGATTATCCACAGACTTTTCCTGCCAGCCGTCACGCGCCAATATGGCATCGCGATGCTGGTGCAGCCGGAAAATATCAGCGGGACTTTCGACAAACCCGGCGTCGATAAATTCCGCGATGCTCTTCTCCCCCAAACCATCAATATCCAGCGCTGCCCGGGACACGAAATGCACCAGTCGCTGAAACCGCTGTGCCGGGCAGATCAAACCGCCGGTGCAGCGGACATCCACTTCGCCCTCTTCCGCCACCGCCTCGCTGTTACATTCGGGGCAATGGTCCGGAAACATATAAGGTTCAAGCTCTTCATCGCGCGTGAGATTTTCCGCGACTTGCGGTATCACGTCGCCAGCACGCTGAACCAGCACGCGATCACCGGGACGGACGCCGAGCCGCTCAATCTCTTCGCGATTATGCAGCGTCACATTGGACACCACAACGCCGCCGACTGTTACCGGTTTCAAGCGGCCTACCGGGGTAAGCTTCCCCGTGCGTCCGACTTGAATATCGATGCTTTCAAGTGTCGTCTGCGCTTGCTCCGCCGGAAATTTATGTGCCAGCGCCCAGCGCGGCGCTTTGGCAACAAAACCCAGGCGCTGCTGCCAGTCGAGCCGGTCAACCTTATAGACGACCCCATCAATATCATAAGGCAGATCGGCCCGTTCGGTTTCGATATGGCGGTAGTGATCGAGCATTTGGTCCAGCGTTTCAAACCGTTTGACCAGCGGCGATAGCGGCAGGCCCCATTCTGCAATTGCCGCCATGACGTCAAAGGCGGTTTCACCAGGCAAGGCGCTCGCGACACCCCAGCCATGCGCCCAGAATTTTAGCGGGCGCTTGGCAATGATATTCGCATCCTTCTGCCGCAACGAACCTGCCGCAGCATTACGCGGATTGGCAAACTGCCGGATTTTCTCAGGATCGAAATCCACATTCTTAGCCGCCGCATCGGCCTTGCCCTCATCCATCAGGCGCGTGTTAAGGCCATCAAAATCGCTCTTGGCCATATAGACCTCACCGCGAATTTCGAAGACATCCGGTGCTTCGCCCGCGAGTGCCTGAGGAATATCGGCGATCATCCGCACGTTGGCGGTCACATCCTCGCCAATCTGGCCATCACCGCGTGTTGCCGCCAGCACCAGTTTGCCTTTCTCGTAACGTAGCGAGCAGGACAGACCATCAATCTTGTCCTCCGCCGTCACCGCCACCGGTTCGCTCTCTGGCAGGTTCAAAAACCGCCGCACCCGCGCCAGCCATTCGGCGATGTCCTCATCCGAAAAGCCATTGTCGAGGCTCATCATCCGCTGTTCATGCGCCACCTTGGAAAGCGGTGATGCTGCCACGGCCGCACCAACGAGCTTGTTAGGACTGTCCTCGCGCACCAGATGCGGGAAAGCCTCTTCCAGCTCGTTATTGCGCCGCACCAGCGCATCATAATCCGCATCGGAAATTTCCGGCGTGTCTTCGGCGTGGTAAAGTTTGTTATGCTTGGCGATGACCTTCGCCAGACGCATGAGTTCATTGGCGGCTTCTGCTTCGGAAATACTATTCACTAGACCCCCTCCAGCAAACGATCCGCTTGCGCCCTCGCCTCGTCGGTCACGTCCGCGCCTGACAGCATCCGTGCAATTTCCTGCCGCCGCCCCTCATCATCCAACGCGTTGACATCGGTCCGCGACACCGTGCCATTGGAACTTTTGTTGATCAGCATATGGGCGTTGCCCTTGGAGGCCACTTGCGGGCTGTGGGTCACTACCAGCAATTGCGCGCTGCCCGACAGACGGGAGAGCCGGTCGCCAATGGCGGATGCCACCGCACCACCAACACCACGATCAACTTCGTCAAAGATGATAGTCTTGGCGCCACCCTCTTCGGCCAAAGCCACCTTCAAGGCCAGAATGAACCGCGACAATTCGCCGCCAGATGCGATCTTGCCGAGCGCTGCCAGCGGTGCGCCGGGATTGGTCGATATCAGGAATTCAATCCGGTCCATGCCATTGGCACCCCAGCGCTCTTCTTCGAGCGGCTCGAGCAGGGTTTCAAATCGCGCGGCATCCAGTTTCAGCGGCACCAGCTCACCAGCCACGGCCTTGTCGAGCGATTTAGCCGCCTTGGTCCGTTTCAACCGCAGCGTCTCCGCCGCATCCACATAAGCTTGCCGGGCGGCTTTCACATTTGCTTCCAACGTAGCCAGCGACTTCCCGCCGTCGCTGATAGCAGCCAGCCGGGTTTCCAGGTCGATCAGTAACTGCGGCAAAGCATCGCCCTCGACCCGATGCTTGCGCGCCAGGGCACGCAGATCAAAGAGCCGCGTTTCCATATCGTCAAGCCGCTGCGGATCAAAAGTAAGCGCGTGGGCCGCGTCATTCAGCTTTTCTTCCGCCTCGCTCGCTTCGATCACCGCACGATCAATCGCCTGCAGCGCTTCCGCCAGCAACGGATGATCTTCAGAAATCCGGTCCAGCCGCCGCGCCGCGGCTCTGAGAGATGCCAGACCACCGTTCGATCCATCAAAGGCCGCCCGGATCGCCTCAAGGTCACCGGTCAGCTTCTCGCCCTTCATCATCGTCGCGCGTTCGAGAGCCAGCTCCTGCTCTTCCCCCGGCTGCGGCGCGAATTTGGAGAGCTCCGTGACGCTATGCTCCAGATATTCACGATCCTGTTCGGCTGTCTCCTGATCACTCAACGCCTTCTCCAGCGCCGCTTTCGCTGCCTGCCAGCCCTCAAAAGCCTGTCTCACCTTCGCGCCGTCCGCACTGGCATAGGTATCGAGCAAAGCGCGATGCCCCTTGGGATTGATGAGCCCACGATCGTCATGCTGCCCGTGAATTTCGATGAGCCTGCTGCCCAATTCCCGAAGCAAGGTCGCAGAACAGGGTTGATCATTCACAAAAGCCCGACTGCCGCCATCGGCCTTGACCGACCGCTTTATGATCAGAGGCTCGCCAGGTTCGACGTCAATATCATTGTCTTGGAGGTACAAAGCCAGCTTGCTATCTGCTGCGGGGGCGTCAAAACTCGCCGTTACCTGTGCCTTTTGCGTCCCTTGCCGGACCAAACCGCTATCCGCCCGGTTGCCAAGCGCGAGGCCTAGCGAATCCAGCAGGATCGATTTACCGGCGCCGGTTTCGCCCGTCAGCACCGATAGGCCCGACCCGAATTCCAGGTCCAGCGCCTCAATAAGAACAATGTCACGAATGGATAAGGACTGCAGCACAGCCCTCTCTTAAATCACGTTTATCTTAGCTGCAACGCCCCATGGCCATGGACCGCGGCAATTTACATGGAATCAGGTTGCACCATGTTTGTTGACCAGATCATAGGCCCGCTCATACCATTTCGAACCGGGATAGTTTGCCCCCAGAACGGCGGCACTTTTCTTGGCTTCTGCAGGAATGCCGAGCGCCAAATAGGATTCCGTCAACCGCATCAAAGCCTCTGGCGAGTGGGTTGTGGTCTCATATTTGTCGATCACGGTGCGAAAACGGATTGTTGCTGCCAGCCATTTACCGCGACGCTGGTAAAAACGGCCAATCTCCATTTCCTTGCCTGCTAGATGGTCATTGACCAGATCCATCTTCAACAGAGCATCTGCAGCATAGCGCGTATTCGGGTAGCGGCGCGCCACTTCACCCAGGGTTGCCAATGCTTGCTCGGTAATTTTCTGATCCCGCGTCACATCGCTGATCTGCTCGTAATAGCTAAGCGCGATCAGATAATAGGCATAAGGCGCGTCTTTGTTACCGGGATGAATCGACAGGAAACGCTGCGATGATTCGATGGCCTTGTTATAGTCACCGGCGACATAATAGCTAAACGCGCTCATTTGCTGTGCACGGCGGGCCCATGGGGAATAGGGATGTTGACGCTCAACCTCATCAAATAAGGCAGCCGCAAGCTTATATTGCCCGCGGTCGAGCCGGTCTTTTGCAGCGTTGTAAAGCGTGTTCACGTCGCGTGCGACATAGCGCGTATCTGCACCAGCATTGCCGCCGCCGCCAAATGCTGCACAAGCCGAGAGTGTGGTAACCGAGAGGCCCAACAGAGCCGATTTGATGATCATGTTTTTCATAACACTTCCCTTAACCACTAATCCCCTGCCCGCCAATAGCCTAATTATCGGCACAGTCTATTGAGGAGCGGCATAACCGCCCCTTGATATCTGCACGATGAACAGTCAGAATAAAATCATGACCACGCCCCCAAAAAGCCCGCCATCCCCTCCCTCTCAAAATAACAGCGGTGTTCCTACCGTCGATGGAGCGGATCCCTATCAACGCGAAGAACAAACTTTCCCGACTCTGAAAGAGAGCCATCTCGACCGCATTCAATCCTTCTGTGCAAAGGAAACGGTGAAAGACGGTGCATTGCTGTTTGAGAGGGGACAAAGAAGCGTCGATTTTTTCATCATATTATCGGGTGCAGTCGAGATTTTCGATACAGATGATCAGGGCAATGCCAATGTCTTTACCGTTCATCGCAAAAACCAGTTTACCGGTGAGCTTGATCTGTTCAACGATCGCGAAATCCTGGTCAGCGGACGCGCGTCCGGCGTGACAGAGGTTCTTCGCTTCAAGCGCGCCGATTTTCGCCGGATGGTTGTGGCAGAACCGGATATTGGGGAAATCATCATGCGGGCGTTCATTCTGCGCCGCGTGGGGTTGATCCAGCATATACAGGGCGGTGTCACGGTAATCGGCCGTAAACAGGATGCCCTGACGCTCCAGATTGACCGGTTCCTGACCCGGAACGGGTATCCGCATCGGATGCTGGATATTGATGAAGATGAGGATAGCGCCAGTGCGATGGAAGGGTTCAGCATAGATCGCGGTGATCTGCCCGTTGTCATTTTGCCGGATGGGCAGCTGGTAAAGGCACCTACGGACAAGGAGCTTGCTGATGCTCTGGGTCTGACCGAGGAACTGCGTCCGGACCATCTTTATGATTTGGCAGTGATCGGCGCGGGCCCATCCGGTCTGGCTGCCGCAGTTTATGGCGCTTCTGAAGGGCTGGAAACCATCATCGTCGAAAAGCTCGCGCCGGGCGGCCAGGCCGGGACAAGCTCTAAAATTGAGAATTATCTGGGCTTTCCCACCGGGATTTCCGGTCAGGCTCTGGCTGGACGCGCCCAGATACAGGCGCAGAAATTCGGTGCAAAGCTGGCCATTTCACGAAATGCGACAGGGCTCGATTGCGACGGAGACTATAACAAGATCATTCTGGAAGGCGATGAGGCCATCTGCGCACGGGCCCTGGTCATTGCGACAGGCGCCAGTTACCGCAAGCTGAATCTCGAAAATGATGAGAAGTTTGAAGGCCAGGGCATTCACTACGCCGCTACACCCATGGAAGCGAAGCTATGCCAGAATGAGGAAGTCGCGGTTATCGGTGGTGGAAACAGTGCTGGACAAGCAGCCATGTTCCTCTCCCAGACCGCAAAACATGTGCACCTGCTGATCCGCAGCAACAGTCTGGCCGCCAGCATGTCGAGCTATCTTATCGATCGTCTCGAAGCCTCACCGAAAGTCACGATACGGTTCGGAACGGCGATCACGGAACTGATCGGTGAAAACCATCTGGAATCCCTGCGCTGGAAAGGACCGGAAGGTATTGAGGACAGGGATATCCGCAATGTCTTCGTCATGATCGGCGCGGTTCCCAATACCGGTTGGATTGGCGACTGCCTACAATTGGATGGCTGCGGCTTCATACGCACAGGTAGTGACTGTAAAGGCGAACCAACTGACAGCCCCTATATGACCAGTCGCGCCGGTGTTGTTGCCGTCGGCGATGTGCGATCCGGTTCGGTCAAGCGGGTCGCATCGGGCGTCGGCGAAGGCTCTGTGGTTATTCAGGCTGTGCACAAATATCTGTCCGATCAGAAAGAGGCCGAAATGCAGCGGGCCGAAGCCCAAACTGAAATGGCGTGACAACCGCGCTTCCCGCTCCCTGCGATGAAAGTCTGGGCTTTCAGGCGGCGGAACAGGATTGCACGCACAAAACCGGTGTTCTGGTTGCAACCATTGCCGGCTCAAGCCTCGCCTTTGTTATGGGCTCGATTGTCAATGTCGCCCTGCCGTCCATGCAGGCGGAATTTGCTACCGATGCGCAGGGCGCTCAGTGGATCATCAACAGCTATCTTTTGCCCGTTGGAGCGCTGATTCTCCTCGGCGGAGCGCTCGGCGACAAATATGGCCGTAAATTGATGTTCCAGACCGGCCTTATCTTGTTCACCCTAGCCACTCTGGCTTGTGCTTTCGCACCCAATCTCGACCTGTTGCTCGCCATGCGCGCGATTCAGGGCATAGGAGCAGCCCTGCTCGCCCCGAATAGTCTGGCCATCATCTCGACCAGTTTTAGTGAGAGCGAACGCGGGAAAGCCATCGGCACATGGGCTGGAATGGGCGCTTTTGCGGGCGCCATTGCGCCAGTCATCGGCGGTTGGGCCATTGATTTGGCAAACTGGCGCTGGGCCTTCGCGATCATCATTCCGCTGGCCATCATTGCCTTGGTGATCGGTCAGCGAGCGATTACGGAGAATCGCGACCGGGAAACGGATGGCTATCCCTTAGACTGGACCGGAGCTGTTCTTGTCACCATCGGGCTGGGACTGCTGGTCTGGACACTAACGGTGCTTCCCGATGGCACCACGCCGGATGGTGCCAAGTGGCTTTCCGGTGGTCTGGCTATATCCGCCATAATTTTGTTTCTGCTGGTTGAAAAGCGCAAGAATGACAAGGCGATGGTCCCCCTGCATTTGTTCAACACCGCCAGTTTCGCTGGCATTTCGATGCTGACACTATTCCTGTACGCCGCGCTCGGCGGTTTGCTGGTATTATTGCCTTTCATGCTAATCAATGCAGGTGGCTATACGGCGACGGAGACCGGATTTGCGATCCTCCCTTTTCCGCTGACCATGGCGCTGCTTTCGCGCTATGCCGGTGGCCTGAGTGACCGCTTTGGTGTGCGGACAATATTGACGATCGGCCCAGCGATAGTCGCTGCCGGTTTCTTCTATTTCAGCCTGCTGAGCGGCACGGAAATCAACTATTGGCGTGATATATTGCCGGCGCTGATGATCATCGCTTTGGGCATGACGGCCAGTGTCGCACCCCTGACGACCGCGGTCATGGCGAGTGTCGATGACCGGCATGGCGGCACGGCTTCGGGGATCAACAATGCGATATCCCGGTCCGCCGGATTGATCGCGACGGCGCTGCTGGGTTTCGTATTGGTCGGTGATGATAGCGGCAATGGCGCTTTAGTGGCTGGCTTTGCCAGTGCGGCATGGGTTGGCGCGCTATTGGCACTGGTCAGTGCCATTGCGGCTTGGTTTCTAATCCGCCTGAAAACGACACCCAAAAAGCAGCCCGCCTCATAAAAAAGGGCCCCGCTTTCGCAGAGCCCTTTTCATTCGATCTTTGAGAGGACCTAGTCTTCGGTGATTGAGCTTGGCAATGGAATATCGCCGCCCTCATCCTTTGGACCGTCATTGTTCCGGCCACGACCGCGTCCGCCGCCGCCATCACGTCCGCGACCACGGCCACCGCCGCCATCACGGCGTGGGCCGCGAGGTTTGCTTTCGCGAGGAGGACGGGTGTCTTCCAGCTCTTCACCGGTTTCCTGATCAACAACCCGCATCGACAGGCGAACCTTGCCGCGCTGGTCAATTTCGAGAACCTTGACCTTGACTTCCTGACCTTCGCTCAGTTCGTCAGAGACTTTCTCGACACGCTCGTTCTTGATTTCAGAAACGTGGACGAGACCGTCTTTGCCACCCATGAAGTTCACGAAAGCACCAAAGTCGACAAGGTTGACGACTTTACCATCGTAGATTTTGCCAACTTCGGCTTCTTCCACAATGCCTTCGATCCATTTCAGAGCCGCTTCGATCTGAGACTTGTCAGAGGAAGAAACCTTGATCAGGCCTTCATCGTCAATATCGACTTTCGCGCCGGTTTCGGCAACGATTTCGCGGATCACTTTACCACCGGTTCCGATAACGTCGCGGATCTTCTCTTTGTTGATCTGCAGCGTTTCGATGCGTGGTGCGTGCTCTGACATTTCGGTACGAACCGATGACAGCGCCTTGCTCATTTCACCAAGGATGTGCGCACGGCCGCCACTGGCTTGCTCCAGAGCAGACTTCATGATTTCCTGCGTGATGCCGGCTACCTTGATGTCCATCTGCAAGGAGGTGATGCCTTTTTCGGTACCGGCCACCTTGAAGTCCATGTCGCCGAGATGATCTTCGTCGCCGAGAATGTCGGAGAGAACAGCGAAATCTTCGCCTTCGAGGATCAGACCCATCGCAATACCGGAAACCGGACGCGCCAAAGGCACGCCTGCATCCATCATCGCTAGCGAACCACCACAAACGGTTGCCATGGAAGACGAACCATTGGACTCGGTAATGTCGGAGAGAACCCGGATCGTGTATGGAAATTCTTCGAGCGTCGGCAATACCGGACGCAGCGCGCGGAATGCGAGCTTACCATGACCGGTTTCGCGGCGGCTGGTAAAACCAAAACGACCCACTTCACCAACCGAATATGGCGGGAAGTTATAGTGCAGCATGAAGTTGCTGTAGCTTAGCCCTTCGAGACCATCGATCATCTGCTCGGCATCTTTCGTGCCCAGGGTCGTGGTCACGATTGCCTGCGTCTCCCCGCGGGTAAACAGCGACGAACCATGGGTCCTTGGTAACAGGCCAACCATAGCTTCAATCGGACGCACTTCGTCGACCTTGCGGCCATCGATCCGCGTACCGTCTTTCAGGATCGATCCGCGCACAATTTCGGACTCCAGCTTTTTGACCAGCTTGAGCGCTCCGAGATATTCGGACGGATCGTCTTCACCTTCAAACAGCTCACGCGCTTTTTCGCGGGCGGCGTTGATAGCATCCTGGCGCGCCTGCTTGTCCGTCAGCTTGTAAGCGGCAGCCAGATCGTCACCGATATGGTCTTTCAGCTTCGCTTTGACGTCGTCCTTGTTTTCCAAAGGTTCGAGTTCCCAAGGCGCTTTGGCAGCTTGCTCAGCCAGATCGATGATCAGGTTTGCAACATCCTTACAAGCGTCATGGGCAAACATCACCGCGCCAAGCATTTGGTCCTCGGTCAGCTCTTTAGCTTCGGATTCAACCATCATCACCGCGCCGGGTGTTGCAGCAACAACCAGATCCAGCTCGCCATCTTCGTCGATGGAAGCCAGTGTGGGGTTAAGCTGATATTCGCCGTCCTTGAAACCAACGCGCGCAGCGCCGATGGGTCCCATGAATGGCACACCGGAAATGGTCAAAGCTGCAGAGGCAGCAACCATTGCGAGAATATCGGGCTCATTTTCGCCATCATAGCTCAGAACCTGACAGATGACGTTGATTTCATTGTAGAAACCTTCGGGGAATAGCGGGCGGCAAGGACGGTCAATCAAACGCGATGTCAGCGTTTCTTTTTCCGTCGCACGGCCTTCGCGCTTGAAGAAACCGCCTGGGATACGACCAGCGGCTGAGAATTTTTCCTGATAGTGTACGGTCAGCGGGAAGAAATCCTGTCCTTCGCGTACCGATTTAGCGGCGGTAACTGCGCACAGTACAACCGTTTCGCCGAGGGTCGCGAGTACCGCGCCATCGGCCTGACGGGCAATACGGCCCGTTTCGAGGGTGAGGGTCTGTCCGCCCCACTCCATTTCAACTTTCTTTACATCAAACATTCGTATTTTCCTTTGTCCCGCCTGCCCTATGCAGTGCGGGGGCTTTCATTTGTCCAGCAATCCGGCTGAACAGCGGTTCGGGGTCATTTGTGCCCCAATTGTCACCAAACTCACCTTATTGTGAAATTCGGTGCTTCCGTACCCCTGCGTAGGCAGGGGTCCATCTCCTATGTCATCATCTATTTGAAATGGCGGGAGATGGGCACCTGCCTGCGCAGGTGCACAATGCGAAAACGGCCCCGCAAGGAGGCCGCTTCCAAAACTCTTATTTCCGGAGACCAAGGTCTTTAATCAACTTGGAATAGCGGGCCGCATCTTTCTTGCGGAGATAGTCCAGCAAGCTGCGACGCTTGTTCACCATCATCAGCAAACCACGACGGGAGTGGTTGTCCTTGTGGTGGCCTTTGAAATGCTCGGTCAGGTTCACAATACGCTCGGTAAGGACTGCAACCTGTACTTCCGGGGAACCGGTATCGCCTTTTGTCTGGGCGAATTTTTCAATCAGTTCCTGCTTTTTTTCTGCGGTAATCGTCATAATCTAATTTTTCCTTCGAACATCTTTACATATTAAATCCGCGAACAACCTTTACGGTTCCAACAACAAGCTCTGCCAAGGCAACCGGAGAACCATCTTCGGTCGCTAGAAAAAGCCCGTCATTTGGCGGGTTCCCGATCAATTCCTGTTCGTCCAGCCTTTGGCCTTGCCGAAGCAGTCTTGCCTGATCAGGAGTGAGGTCAAAAGCCGGGATGTCGTCCAGCCCCGCCTCAAGCGGCAAGAGATAATCTTTAATGTCCGCGCCCTTACCAATTTCATTGAGTTTGTCCAGAGAAATCGCATGTTTGAGCGTAAACGGCCCCGCCTTGGTGCGGCGCAGCATCGTGACATGGCCGACGGTACCGAGTGCGCGCGCAATATCGCGGGCCAGAGAGCGGATGTAAGTGCCTTTTGAGACATTGGCGATGAGGGTAACAGAATCTATCCTCTCCCCTTGAGGGAGAGGAAACGGAGACTTGGCAGCTTGCTGCCCTAGTCGAGTTGGAGAGGGGTCTGGCTTGGCGCTTCCTCTCAACCCCTCACCAAGCTTAGCTAGTTCGCTCCGCTCACAAGCATCGCTTTCCTCTCCCTCATGGGGAGAGGAGATGGAAAGCGCATAGATCTCCACCGCCCGCATCTTCATCTCAACCGTTTCACCGGCCCGCGCCAGATCATAAGCGCGCTTGCCATCAACTTTCAGCGCCGAATATTTGGGCGGTATCTGTTCAATCGGCCCGGTAAATTGGGGCAAGACAGCCTTCACCTGAACCAAGGTCGGAAAATTGCCAGAGGTTTCAGACACCTCCCCTTCGGCGTCCAACGTCTCGGTCTCTTTTCCGAAAGCAATCGTAAATTCATAGATTTTCGACGCGTCCAGCATACGCCCGCACAGCTTGGTCGCCTCTCCCAGCGCTATAGGCAGAACCCCAGTCGCCAAGGGATCCAGCGTTCCGCCATGCCCGACCTTTGTCTTGTCCTTGCCCTTGCCGAGAAGCCCAGCCTCACGCAAATTGCGTTTTACCGCGCCTACGGCCTGGGTTGATCCCAGCTCCAGCGGTTTGTCGAGAATGATCCAGCCGTGCGGTTTCAAAGTTGATTCCCAGAAAATGGTATCACGATTTCGGCCATGCCAGACCGATGGCGTGATCGCGGACCGAAGCCGACCACGCTTTGGAAAGCAACATGAAACGTTCCCGGTCATCTGCATAAAGCGCTCGTATCGCTTCCTCGAATTGTGGCCAATCTCCCGCCATGACGGTCAGAAAATGATACGCTGCATCTTGTCCTTTTCGTTTGTCCACACCAGTTTTTCGCGCCTGATCAACCAACCGGCGCAATGTCGCTGATGCCCCACCGGATTGTTTGCTCAGCCAGTCCCAATGCCGCGGGAGCAAGGTGACTTCCTTGGAAACCACACCAAGCTTTGGCCGCCCCCGCTTTATCGGCGCTTCTGTTTCACTGGTGGGCCGCAAATCAAAATCTATCTGGCTGCCGGTCTCGTCATCGAAAACCAATATGTCGGAACTTCGCTTTACCGCAGGCAAGGCGCGCAAGGTGTCGATAATCTCCGAGCGAGATCCTGTCGCCAACCAGTTTGCTTCCGAAAATGCTGTATAGGTGGTCATGGTGAATCCTTTCGGACGCGCATTTATACCCCGATAATATTGGAGTCAATATACCCGGGTAAAATAAATCTGATAGCTATGTCGGCTTCTTCCACTCCATGACCAGAAAGCCGGGCACCCGCGTATAGCGATCACTTTTTGGATCATTTTGATCCGGCGGCGTTGGCTCAGAAAAGTGGGTGAGTTGCAGACCATGGCCCAGAAAGGCATCAAAATAGGCGCTCAGCGGACGATGCCAGTTGAGAATATCGATACCGGCCCATTTTTCGCGCGTGGCGCGCTCCTTGGAATAATTGTCCATCTGAAAGCATTTCGCGGTGCCGGTCAGGCTACGATTCCATTTCCCGGCCGTGAAAAAGCTTGTCAGATTGGCAATCAACAAGGAACCACCGGGTTTGGTCACGCGGACCATTTCGTCAATCGCCGCACGATAATCCTCGATATCAATCAACGATAAATAACTGACCGTCAGATCAAAACTGGCATCGTCAAAGGCCAGTTTTTCACCAATGCCAATCGCATAGTCGCCATCTGGATCGCGTTGCCGCGCTGTTTCAATCAGGCTGGGGACAGGATCAATGCCCGATCCCGAGAGGCCGCGATCTTGCAGCATGCGGACGAAGCGCCCTTCCCCGCACCCGACATCCAGGAAATGCCCACCTATGGCAGTCGCACGACCCAACATCACAGCATCTAGAAAGGTGCGCCGCGTCCAGTCGCCTTGCTCGCCCATTGATGCGATCCAGGCATCAGCGGACGGCACCCAGCCGTTCACATCATCTGTCATTCCCGGTTCGCCCACTCCTCTTGGAGCAAGCCAAATACAGCCGTATCGCGAATAAAGCCAGTCCAGGTGATCCGGTTTTTCCGCAGCGTTCCTTCATGCTTGGCACCCAATTTCAGCACCGCTGCCATCGAGCGTTTGTTGCGGGTATCCACCCGAAACTCGATGCGGGTAAAGCCGCAGGCAAAGGCATGGTCGATCATGAGCTTTTTCATGACATCGTTAAAGCCGCTGCCACGCACCGAAGGCGCTATGTAGGTACCGCCGATTTCGGTCACTTTGGTATTGGGATCGGGATTGATATAATTGCTCATGCCGACCAGCTTGCCGGTTTCCGCGTTGATCACCGCAAATTGCACCCAATTGTCGGTGCTGTGGAAAGCTTCCATCGCCTTGTCGAAATGTTCATCCAGCATCGAAACCGGGTAAATATCCCAGATATCCTGGTCCTCTGCACAGGCGGCGCGCAGCGGTTCGATATGATGTTCGGCCAAGGGTTCCAGACGTACCGGAAATTCCTCCAGTACCGCCGACAGGTCAGCCATTGAGCTTTTCCATAAAATGCTTGCGGCACAGCGCGACATAAAGCTCGTTGCCGCCAATTGCCGTTTGTTGACCAGCCAGCACGGGACTGCCTTCTTCATCGACACGCATGTTCATCGTCGATTTGCTGCCGCATTCGCAGACGGCTTTAATTTCGACCAGCTCGTCGGCAATCGCCAGCAATTGCGCACTGCCGGGAAATAGCGCGGCCTGAAAATCGGTGCGCAGACCGTAAGCGAGCACCGGGATGCGCAGTTGATCCGCGACCAATGCAACCTGAAATACCTGATCCTTGGTCATGAACTGGGCTTCGTCAATCAGCACGCAATCCAGCGTATCGTCTTCATGCTGGGCGCTAATATCTGCCAGCATATCTGTTTCTTTTTCAAAGATATGCGCTTTTTTCTTCAGACCGATGCGAGAATTGATCCAGCCTGCTTCTTCCCGGTCATCCAGCGCCGCCGTCCATAGCATCGTGCGCATGCCGCGTTCGCGATAATTGAAATCCGCCTGCAGCAATGTCGTTGATTTACCCGCGTTCATCGAGCTGTAGTAGAAATAGAGTTTGGCCATAATCAGTCTCTAAACCCGTCATCCTGAACTAGTTTCAGGATCTCCGTTAACCATATGACCTTGAAATAGATCCTGAATCAAGTTCAGGATGACGAAAACGCCTATTTGCTATTCCTCACCATGCTCCTCGCCCAAATCTTGAGCAACCTTCGGATTACTCAACAGATTTTCAATATGCGCCGCTTCGTCAAAGCTTTCGTCGGCGAGAAATTTGAGCCGTGCGGCATATTTCATCTTCACCCGACTGGCGACTTCTTTCTGGAAATAGGCGGTGTTGGTTTTCAGCGCCTTGAGCACATCCGCTTCATTTGCGCCCAGTAGCGGTTTCACAAAGACAGTGGCGTGGCGCAAGTCGGGGGACATCCGTACCTCGGTCACGCTGACACTGGTCGCTGTAAGCAGTTCATCATGCACTTCTCCGCGCATCAGCAGTTCGGACAGGATATGCCGAACCTGCTCGCCTACACGCAATAGCCTTACCGAACGGCCTTCAGGGGATGTGTCGTTATATTTTGCCATAGGTCTATCTTAGACTCTCACCGCTATATGGTCGCCAGTGATCGGGTTTGACGCCGAACTCTTCTTCGCACAGTTCTTTCGCAATAACTGTCGTATCTTCCAAAAAGTCTTTTTCAGGAAAAGCGCTATCCGTGCTTTCAAAAACAAAAAGATATACGCCTTCAGCCCTAGGTTCGATCACATATCGGGCAAACTTCCCCACGCCAATGGCTTCTTCCATCAAAGAACGCGTTCTTTCTCTTCAACCTCAAAGACTTCCAGCATATCGCCTGGCTTGATGTCGTTGGTGTCTTCCAGCACCGCACCACATTCCATACCGGCGCGGACTTCCTCGACATCGTCTTTGAAGCGGCGCAGCGAGGCGATGGTCGTCTTGCTGACGATGACATCCTCGCGGGTGAGCCGTGCGAATAGGCCTTTGCGGAGCGTTCCTTCGGTGACCAGCAGACCAGCGGCCTTGTCGCGCTTGCCCGATTTGAACACCTCTTTGACCTCGGCGCGGCCCATGACGTTCTCGATCTTCTCTGGGCCCAGCTCACCGGCCATTTCAGCGCGGATTTCATCGGTCAGATCATAGATGATATCGAAATATTTCAGCCGCACACCATCGCGCTTCGCAATTTCGCGCGCCTTGGCATTGGGACGGACGTTAAAGCCGATAATCGGGGCCTTGCTGGCACTTGCCAAGGTTACGTCGGACTCGGTGATCGCGCCCACGCCGCTGTGCAGGATGCGGACCTTGATATCGTCATTGGATATCTTGTTCAGTGCCTGGACAATCGCCTCGGTACTGCCCTGCACGTCGGCTTTAACGAGCAGCGGGAATTCAACCGCGCTGTCCGCAGCCGCAGAGAACATATTCTCCAGGCTCGTCGGTGCCTGCGTCGTGCGTTGCAGTTTCTCTTGCTCAGCACGGTAGGTCGCGACTTCGCGCGCGCGCGATTCATTCTCGACCACGGTCAGCTTGTCGCCGGCAGACGGAACGCCGGACAGACCCAGCACTTCGACCGGAACCGATGGACCGGCTTCCTTGGGCTGTGCGCCCTTGTCGTCGATCATCGCCCGAACCTTACCGGTTTGCGAGCCGACAACAAAGATATCACCGCGTTTCAGCGTACCGCGCTGGACCAAAACGGTGGCCACAGGACCGCGTCCCTTGTCGAGCTTGGCCTCGATCACAATGCCCTCAGCGGCACGATCGGGACGGGCCTTGAGTTCAAGCAGTTCGGCCTGCAAGTGAATCTTCTCGATCAGCTCTTCGAGATTGGTCTTCTTGAGTGCAGAAACTTCAACATCCTGCACGTCACCAGACATTTCCTCGACGATCACTTCATGTTCCAACAGACGCGTGCGCACCTGCATCGGGTCGGCGCCTTCCTTGTCGATCTTGTTGATCGCCACAATCATCGGCACATCGGCCGCCTTGGTGTGGTTGATCGCCTCAATCGTCTGCGGCATCAGACCGTCATCGGCCGCCACCACCAGGATAACGATATCGGTGGCATTCGCCCCGCGCAGCCGCATGCTGGTAAAGGCTTCATGGCCCGGCGTATCGAGGAAGGTGATCTTGTCGCCATTTTTCATTTTAACCTGATAAGCGCCGATATGTTGGGTAATGCCGCCAGCTTCGCCAGCGACCACATCGGTACCGCGCAGTGCGTCGAGCAGCGACGTCTTACCATGGTCGACATGCCCCATAATCGTAACCACCGGCGGACGCGGTTTCAGCGTTTCTTCCGGATCAACATCCGATTCCGTATCAATTTCAACGTCGGCCTCGGACACGCGCTGGATATTGTGGCCAAATTCCTCGACCAGCAATTCTGCTGTATCCTGATCAATCGTCTGGTTGACGGTCACCATCGAACCCATGTTGAACAGGGATTTGACGAGATCAGCGCCCTTTTCGCCCATGCGCTTGGACAGTTCCTGCACGGTAATTGCTTCCGGCACGATCACATCACGAATCTGCTTCTCACGCGGCTCGCGCGGTTGACCCGACATTTGCGCCCGCTTTTCTTTCTCACGCGCGCGTTTCAGCGCCGCAAGCGAACGTGCACGTGCTGCGCCGTCTTCCCCGCGGAGAGCGCGGTTAACGGTCAGCTTGCCGGATTGGCGGCGATCACCACGATCACTGCGTCCGGTTTTTGGCTTCTGCTTCGGTTCAGGCCGTTTCGGAGCCTCAACCGGTGTAAATTTGCGTGCAGGCGGATGTGACGTGCCGCTGGTCGCTGGCTTGGCTTCGTCAGCCTTTGGTGCCTCTGCCGCTTCGGCAGCCGCAGCAGCAGCCGCTTCTTCCGCCGCTTTAATCTCTTCCTGAGCCTTTTTAGCCGCTTCTTCTTCCGCCTTACGCTTGTCTTCGGCGCGCTTTTTCTCTTCGGCGGTCTGGTCTTTCTTGGCCTTGGTATCGCGTTTGCGCGCTTCTTCCATGGCGGCCAGACGGGCTTCTTCGGCCTCGCGCAGCAATTTCGCCTGCTTTTCCTGACGGGTCAGCACGTCTTCCTGCTTTGGCTTGGGCGCCGGAGCCGGCTTCTTCGCTTCAACAGGAGCAGGCGCAGGCGCCGGTGCCGGGGTTTCCGGCACTATATCCTTGGCAGCTTCCTGTGCTCCGGGCTTGCCCACGAGTTTACGGCGCTTGACCTCGACGACGACCTTGTTGGTCCGACCGTGGCTAAACGTCTGTTTGACTTCACCGGGCTCAACCGAACGCTTCAGTCCCAAAGGCTTGCGTGCAGGTTTTGCGGTATCTTTGTTATCTTCACTCATCGAACAGACTTAATCCTTAAAAAAATTCATTACTTCAATATTTTAACTGATCAACTTCAAACCAGTTCACGCAACTTTCTTCTTCGCCTCACCGCCATCATCACTACCATGATCGCTGGCGCCACCGGCCTTCTCAGACCCGATAAAGTGACGCCATCTATCCAGCATGTGCGATATTCGCCCCGCCGCCCTGTGGTCGGTTATACCTATATGCACGACATTTTGACGGCCCAATGCCACAGAAAGGGCCTGTCGGTCCACCGGCAATATCTGACCGCGGACATCCTGCCCTTCCCGGTCACTGCCGACGCGCCATGCCTGATCGAGTTTAGTAGACCCGTCACGACCAGCATCAGCGGCGTGGAGGAGCATCTGAAGATCGCCCTGCCGCGCAGCCGTTTCAATCTTTTCTGAACCGGTCAGAAGCATTCCGCCACGCGCTTCCAGTCCCAGCCTGTCTAATGTGGCGCGTTCCAGAGCATTTTCAACCTGTGCGGCCAGATCATCGGGAATATCAAGCTTGCCGGTTTTGAAGGCGCGCGACAATGCGCCTTTCAGCGCGCCCTTGGCCTGCGCCTGCTCCAATGCATTGCGATCGACACTGATCCAGGCGCCACGGCCCGGCGCTTTGGCACGGACATCGGGGGCAATCCCGTCATCGGGGCTGAGCGCCAAACGCACTAATGCTTCCTGGGGAAGGCTCTCCCCAGTCAATATGCATTTACGGTGTGGTGCGCGATCTAAAGGTTTAGAAGGCGTCTCATTGGGGAGCTTCCGCATTAGCGTCCTCCCCTGTTTCCGCCTCAGCTTCAGCAGCCGGAGCAGCTTCTTCCTCGTCGTCAAACCAGTGCGCACGAGCGGCCATGATAATCTCATTGCCCTGCTCTTCGGTCAGACCATATTGCGCCAGTACGCCATCGGGCTCTGGCTTGCGATTGTCATTGCGGCGGCGTGGCTCGGCTTTGCGCTTCAGAACCAGCTCGTCGGTTGCCAGATCAGCAACATCGTCGAGAGTTTTGAGGCCCGCTTTACCCAGAGTCACCAGCATGGCTTCGGTCATATGAGGCAGTTCGGCAATCGCATCTTCAACGCCAAGCTCGGTACGCTCTGCCTTGGCAGCCGCCTCACGACGCTCCAATGCTTCCAGCGCACGGCTTTGCAGTTCGGCCGCCAGCTCATCGTCAAAGCCTTCGATATTGGAAAGCTCTTCCGGTGCGACATAAGCGACTTCTTCCATCTCGCTAAAGCCTTCAGCGACCAGAAGCTGCGACAAGGTTTCATCCACGTCGAGATCTTCCTGGAACATCGCGGTGCGGACGGCAAATTCGGCCTGACGCTTCTCGCTGCTGTCGGCTTCGGTCATGATGTCGATGGCCAGGCCGGTCAATTGTGACGCGAGACGGACATTCTGTCCGCGGCGACCAATGGCAAGGCTGAGCTGATCGTCAGGAACAACCACTTCGATGCGGCCTTCTTCTTCGTCAATCAGCACGCGGCTCACCGTTGCAGGCTGCAGTGCGTTGACAACAAAGGTCGCGATATCGTCGGACCAAGGAATGATGTCGATTTTTTCGCCCTGCATTTCCTGCACGACGGCCTGAACACGGCTACCCTTCATACCCACACAGGCACCAACCGGATCGATTGAGCTGTCCTGGCTGATCACGCCGATTTTGGCGCGGCTGCCGGGGTCACGGGCGGCGGCTTTAATCTCGATTATGCCGTCATAAATTTCGGGAACTTCCTGCGCAAACAAGAGCTTCATGAAATCGGGATGGGCGCGAGACAGGAATATCTGTGGTCCGCGATTTTCGCGGCGCACATTCATGATCAGCGAACGGACGCGGTCACCAACACGGGCGGCTTCGCGCGGAATTTGCTGGTCGCGGCGGATAACACCTTCGGCACGGCCCAGATCAACGACGACATGGCCGAATTCTACCGACTTCACGACACCGGTGATGATTTCACCAGCGCGGTCTTTAAACTCTTCAAACTGCCGCTCACGCTCTGCGTCACGGACTTTCTGAAAGATAACCTGTTTCGCGGACTGCGCATCAATGCGGCCCAGATCAACAGCAGGCAGCGGATCAACGATAAAGTCGCCCAGTTTCGAGCCTTTTTCCAGCTTATCGGCCTGTTTCAGGTCAACCTGCTTGAAATAGTCTTCAACTTCTTCAACCACCTCAACCACACGCCAGAGACGCAGGTCGCCGGTTTGCAGGTCGAGCTTGGCACGAATATCATTTTCCGCACCATAGCGAGCACGAGCGGCTTTCTGGATCGCCTCTTCCATTGCTTCAACGACGATGGTCTTGTCGATCATCTTTTCCGATGCAACGGCATTGGCGATAGCTAGCAATTCAGCCTTATTTGCAGAAATGGCACTGGCCATGATTAGTCTTCCTGTTCTTCGTTTAGAGTATCTTCTTCAATTTCATCGGCGCCATCGGCAGAAACCGGGATGGTCGCAGCAATCAGGGCGTCGGTCAGAATCAGTTTTGCGCTATGCACGTTGTCGAGAGTGGTCGTTTGACGCCCCGCCTTGCGATCGTCAATCGCTATTATCTCACCTTCGATGCCGTCTAGCAAGCCGCGCAATTGCTTCTTGCCCGAAACCGCCTCGATCAGATTGATCCGTGCTTCATGTCCGGCCCAATTCGCGTAGTCTTTTGCGCGGGTTAGCGGGCGATCGATACCGGGTGAACTGACTTCGAGCCGATAGGCTTCCTCAATCGGATCACGCCCTTCTTCTTCCAGCACATCAAATTTTTCTGAAATCCGCCGTGACAAGGCCGCGCAATCGTCAATGCCGAGCTGGCCCGTCTCTGGTCGCTCCGCCATGATCTGCAAGGTCGGCTCATCCGCGCCGGATACAAACTGCACGCGCACCAGTTCAAAACCCAAAGCTTCCGCTTCCGGTGTGATCAGGTTCATAATGGCAGTCATATCCGTCAAATTTGGTTCCAGTAAAAATGCAAAACTCTTTTGCGCCGGCCCCGTTTGGCGCCAGCCCCTTCAAAATCTCACAATGTTGGGATGACTGCTATTTAGGGATTGATTCCCAAATTTGCAACGCCTTAATTTTCTGTCGCAGGTGAAGGTGCAAACATCCAGCGCGTGACCATCCATGCCAAGGCCGCACCGACAAACTGAGCGGCGACAAATCCAGCCACATCCGCTGGCGCGATTCCGGCAAAGCTGTTGGAAAAGGCGCGGCCAACCGTGATCGCCGGATTGGCAAAGCTAGTCGAGCTGGTGAACCAATAGCCCGCGGATATATAAAGCCCCACCGCTGGTGCCACCCAATCGGGGCGAAAGCGCACCGTACCCAATATCGTGAACAGCAATCCGAAGGTTGCGATCAGTTCTCCGAGCCACTGGCCACCGCCGGTTCGGGTTTTCTCGCTCAGCTGGAAAACCGGCAGTTCAAACATGAGATGGGCCGCCCAGACACCAATCAGACCACCGATGAGCTGCGCAATGACAAACAAAACGCCAACATTCAGTGTCAGTTCTTTGCGCAAGATCATGACAAAGGTGACCGCCGGATTGAAATGCGCACCCGATATCGGTGCCAATATCGCGATCAGCACGAATAATATCGCGCCGGTTGCCAGCGTATTGCCGAGCAGCGCGATAGCGACATTCCCGCCCGCCAGATTTTCGGCCATGATCCCTGAGCCAACCACGGTGACAAACAGGAAAAACGATCCCAGCGCTTCGGCGCCGAGCTTTTGCGCCCTTGAAAAATCCCCCATTTTCTGCGCCTTAGTTCAAGCAGCACGCAGCGTCGGATTTACCGCCGCCGAGATCCGGCAATTTCCCATAATGGGTGACCTGTCCGTCGGTGTAGAAGGCTTCCCAGATCAGGCCGTCCGGGTCCTGTGTCCAGTTTTTCTCTGATGAGGCATAGCAGCAGGTGGTCGCGCCTTCCTCAAACCGCGGACCGGCGGCATCCTGCACACGCTCGTAGACGGCTTGCAGTTCTTCAGGACTTTCTGCTTGCAGGCCGACATGGGCGATGCCGGTTTCGCCGCCAGTGGCGTCGCTGACAGGCTCGATCGAGAAATTGATATACGGATCGTCCAGCATCCACTTGATATAATCGGGCTTCACCACAGCTGGTTGCTCGCCGAACAGGTTGGCATAATAGGCTCGGGATTTTTCGAGATCCGATACTTTCAGGTTGAGGTGAAATCTTTTCATGCGTCTTGTCCTTCCATACATGTGTCCGCTGCATCCGTCGGCAGGCAGTCATCGCCCGCACAGCAATTTTCCAGGAGAAACGCCATCAACTGGTTCATCGCCTGAAAATCGGCGCGATAGATGATCGAACGGCCATCCCTTTCATCGCTCACCACACCACCATTTTTGAGGTGCGACAGGTGAAAAGATAGCGAACTGGCTGGCATATCTAGTTCCTTGGCAATTTGCCCGGCAGGCAATCCGCTGCGCCCCGCCTGCACCAGCAAGCGAAATATCGCCAGGCGATGTTCTTGCGCCAGTGCAGAGAGGGCGTCGACAGCAGTATGACTTCGAATCGTTTCCATATTTCCAGTAATATCGAAATATAAACGTAGAGTCAATCTCCGCGGCCCTTTCGCAAACTTCAGTCCCTAGGGAAGGCCTTAGACCGCCACCACATTGTAAACGAGCTGCGCGATGTAAATGATCAAGAGGACAGCCCCCTCCCACCGCGTTATCCGCCGCCCTGTGGCAGCAAAGAGCATCAACAGTAACGACGTCGCAATCAGCAAAGGCAGACCATAGTTGGTGATCTCACCCGGAATGGTCCCCGGCGCAATCACCGCAGTAACCCCGCCAATCAGCAGCAGGTTGAAGATGTTCGACCCCAGCACATTACCCAGCGCTACCGCGCTCGCCCCCTTGTAAGCCGCAATAACAGAGGTCACCAGTTCCGGCAGCGAAGTACCGATGGCAATGACCGTAAGCCCGATTACAGCCTCACTCATGCCGATCAAACGCGCCAGATCCACAGCCCCTTCAACGAGCCAGCGACCGCCCAAAACGATCAACACAATACCCGCAATCAATATCAGAACGGATCGCCAGAGCGGCTCGACATCGTGCAAATGTGTATCCGTGACTTCGAGCGACTCCGCCTTCTCGTGCAGCGCGCTCGCGCCGATAGGCTGCGTCTTCTCAGCCCAATAAGCATAGCTGAGATAGGCGCAGAGAACGAGGAGAAAACCGACACCAATAGCAACGGTGATCCCGCTTGTACTTGCCACCAGCCAGAGAACGACCGTTGCAACCAATGCCAACCCGCCATCGCGCCACAATGGCCCGCGCGGCACGACCATCGGCAAGATCAAGGAGGCTGTCCCCAGGATCAGCAGACTGTTGGCGAGGTTCGACCCAACGACATTACCCCAGGCTATGCCAGGCGATCCCGCACGCGCCGCTTCTACACTCGCGACTAATTCCGGCGCCGAAGTACCAAAGCCAACGATAGTGAGACCGATCAACAGTTCTGACATGCCAGCCCGCTCCGCCACACGAACAGCGCCGCGCACCAGCAGTTCTCCGCCCACAATCAGGACGACGAAGCCAACCAGCAGGGTAAAGATCGCGATCAGCATGTCAGGTCAGTTCAGCCGTCACGCTTACCTAGCAACCGAAGCCGCAAGGCATTGAGTTTGATAAAGCCTTCTGCGTCTTTCTGATCATAAGCGCCCGCATCATCCTCAAAGGTAACGACATCTTCGCTGTAGAGGTTAAAATCGACATCCGCCTTGCGGCCAACCACATTAACCGAGCCCTTATAGAGCTTCAGCCGCACCGTTCCGGTCACCCGCTCCTGGCTCTTGTCAATCGCCGCCTGCAACATCTCACGTTCGGGCGCAAACCAGAAACCGTTATAGACCAGTTCTGCATAACGCGGTGCCAGTTCATCTTTCATATGGGCTGCGCCGCTGTCGAGGGTCAATTGCTCTATACCGCGATGGGCCGCATGATAAATCGTACCACCCGGCGTTTCATACATGCCGCGCGATTTCATGCCGACAAAGCGGTTCTCGACCAGATCGAGCCGACCAATGCCGTGCTCACGACCATAGTCATTCAGCTTTTCGAGTAAGGTCGCGGGGCTCATCCCCTCACCATTAATGGCTACACCATCACCATGTTCAAAATCGATGGTGATATATTCCGGCGTATCCGGCGCATCCTCGGGATTGTTAGTCCGCGAATAGACGTAATCCGGCACCTCTTCCCATGGATCTTCCAGCACTTTGCCCTCGGACGAGGTATGCAACATGTTTGCGTCTGTCGAAAATGGTGCTTCACCACGCTTATCCTTGGGGACAGGAATTTGGTGCTTTTCAGCAAATTCAATTAACCGGGTACGGCTCGTCAAATCCCATTCCCGCCAAGGCGCTATAACCTTCACCTCGGGGTTCAGCCCATAATATCCTAGTTCAAAGCGGATCTGATCATTGCCTTTCCCTGTTGCACCATGAGCCACGGCATCAGCGCCAGTCGCTTTGGCAATCTCTATCTGGCGCTTTGAAATAAGCGGCCGAGCGATTGAAGTGCCGAGCAGATAGAGCCCCTCATAAAGCGCATTGGCCCGCATCATCGGGAAGACATAATCTTTCACAAATTCTTCGCGCAAATCATCAATGAAGATATGTTCAGGCTTAACACCCAGCAATTCTGCCGTCTTGCGCGCAGGTTCTAATTCCTCTCCCTGTCCCAGATCAGCAGTAAAAGTAACGACTTCACAATTATATTCTTGCTGCAACCACTTCAGGATCACACTGGTATCAAGACCTCCGGAAAAGGCCAAAACCACACGCTTGACGGAATCGCTCATTTTCAATCTTTCCAAATGTTCAGAGCGGCGCGCCTAACAGGCTCCAAATTTGTAAGCAATATGATATACAGGGTTTAGAGGAGGAAAACATGGCAACAGCGGAAAATAAAACCAAAGAGAATGACGGCGATGTAGCCGCATTTATCGGTTCGGTCGAGCACGAAGGACGTCGACGGGATGCTCTGGAGCTACTCGATATGTTCAAAAACATCACCGGCGACGAGCCAAAAATGTGGGGCGATAGCATCATCGGATTTGGCAGCTATCATTACAAATATGAATCCGGGCGCGAAGGCGACATGTGCCGGTCAGGCTTTTCGCCGCGAAAACAGAACCTGAGCCTTTATGTATTGGGCTGCACCAGCGAAAAAGAAAACAAAGCCAAACAGGCCGAGTTGCTAGAAAAGCTCGGCCCTCACAAACGAGGATCTTCATGCCTTTACGTCACCCGACTCGATCGGATTGACAGAGACGCATTGGCAGAGCTTATTGCATTCGACAAACAAGCGATGGACAAAAAATATCCACGATAGCCAAGTGCACTATCCGCGCAGCTTTTGCTCTACTTCCCCGATATAGTCGCGCGTCAAAGGCAGCGTATGGCGATTGCGGCTAAACTGGATCTGGTAGTTACACATGCTGCCACTTTCAAAGGCGGCCGTTGCTCCCGCTAAATAAAAGGTCCACAAACGAAAAAACCGCTCGTCGTATAGCGCAACGATTTTATCTTTATTCGCCACAGTCCGCTTGTACCACTCGCGCAGCGTCAGCGCATAGTGAAGCCGAAGCGTTTCAACATCTGTGGCCATCAATCGAAAATGTTCGCTGGCTTCAACGGTCTCACTCAAAGCGGGGATATAGCCGCCAGGAAAGATATATTTGCGGGTAAAGGCATCAGTCGTCCCTGGTTTGCCCATACGCCCGATTGTATGGAGCAACATCACGCCATCATCGGTCATCAAATTGGCAGAACAGCGGAAGAAGGTTTTGAAGTTCGGCGTTCCAACATGCTCGAACATACCAACGGACACAATGCGATCAAACTGTCCTGTATCGCGCTCCGCAAGATCACGATAGTCTATCAGTTCGAATTTTACTTTATCAGCAACACCGGCTTTTTCCGCGCGTTCCTGGGCTACTTTCAGCTGTTCCTCACTGAGCGTAATGCCCAACATTTCAACACCAAATTTTTGATGTAAATAGAGCGCCATACCGCCCCAACCGCAACCAATATCGAGCACTCGCTGTCCGGCTTTCAGATCCAATTTTGCTGCGATATGCGCCTTTTTGTCTAACTGTGCCTGCTCAAGTGTATTGTCCGGGTCTGTCCAGTAAGCACAGCTATATTGCATGTCCTCATCAAGAAACAGCTCATAGAGATCACGACTAAGATCATAATGATGAGCAACATTGGCCTTGGAACGGCGCTGCCCGTTTATACTGTCCAAGCGAGCGGCAATGAGGCTTTTCACTTTCTTCAAAGCACTGGGGTCATTGAGGCGGCCACCTCTTTCCCACCGTTTGTTGGCACGCAAAAGCTGGACCAGCTCCATTATATCGCCTTGCTCGACAATCAAGCGCCCATCCATAAATGTTTCAGCAGCCCCCAAGCGCGGATCAAGCAAAATCTGCCGCATAACGCCCTTGTCAGCCAAACGCACTGCAACGTCCGGGAATCCGTCTTCAGGGGTTCCAAATTTTTCCGTCGAGCCATCCGGATGAATGACGGCAATTGACCCTTTTTTTACAACGCTAGCTAAAAAACTACCCAAAATGGACATTCATGCGCTCCTTCAGCATATATTCTCCCTCATCAAATGCCCGTTAGATTCCAGCATACCATTCGTAATCAGCTACATCTTCCCAATATCCGCCTTTGCCTTCGCCGATATTGTCCAGAGTTGCCACCGCCTCAATCCCCGTCACATATTTCGCATGCTTGTATCCCAATTGCCGTTCCACACGCAGACGCAGTGGGGCACCGTTTTCAATCGGAACCGCCTCTCCGTTCAACCGATGCGCCATGATTGTTTGTGGATGAAAGGCATCAAGCAAGTCGATACTCTCATAATAAGGTCGGCCACCAAGCCGGTCTGCGCAATGGAACACGAGAAATTTGGCTGTATCCTGTAACTGTGCCAGATCAAGCAACAGCTTCAAAGGCACACCGGTCCACTGGCCAATTGCGCTCCATCCTTCCACACAATCATGACGTGTGATCTGGGTCCTCTGAGGCATAGATTGTAAAGCACTTAGAGAGAAATTCTGTGGTTTCTTGAACAAACCTGTCAGTTTCAATTGCCAATTTGCGAAGCCTTGCGTTGCGCTCTCCGCATAGTCGGCTGTGCCGGGATCGCGGGTTCCATTGGCACGAAATGTCGGTGACAGATCAGCGATACTATATTCGCTGGCGAGTTCCATACGGTCGCCCAAGGCACGTTGAACGAGGAAATTCGCATCTTCTGCGCTGGCCAAGATGTTCTGAAAACTCGGACTGCGGCTCAAAGCATCACAACCGATCAGCAAACCGCCAGCACCGAGGGCGGCGCTGGTGATGAGAGATCTGCGCGTCAACAATTTACGCATCTGCGCTTCCTTCCCGTTTGCCGCCCGTAATCATGGCCCAAGTTTGCTTAAATGGTCCGGCGAGAGCAAGTGTCACCATATGAACAATGAAAAACGAAACCAAAAGAAGCATCCCAATAAAATGTATTGATCGCGCCGATTGTCGCCCGCCAAATATATCTGTCAGCCAAGGCCAGTTTGCGTCCATTGCTGGTGACATGGCGAGACCAGTCAAAATCATCAGTGGCAACAAGATAAATATCACTCCGATATAGCTGAATTTCTGCAGGATATTATAGATATTGACGGTACCATCATCGTGAAACCGCAATCGCAAATGATCTTTTAGGCTCCGCCAGATATGAGAAGGTCGCCATTCAGACCGAGTGACATGCAGGTCCCTTTGCACATGACGATTGAACAGGGAGCGGATCATGAAAATCGTCAACCCTATGCTAAAAATCCAGGCGAAGAAAAAATGCCAGCGACGCCCCTCGGCCAAGCTGTAGTAAGATGGGATGGTTGCCCAACCAGGAAAGGCCCAAGTCTGTATCTTGCCGTCGCTATCGCGCCAATTGCCGATAAAACCGGTCGTCTCAATCTTGGTTTCGCCAACTCTCACATAGCCAAGGGTTTGCGATGACCCCACTGCAGCCCAGGCATAATCGTCATGAGCGCCATATTCGCCCCAATAGAGCCGCGGGTGTGCGTTAAATATGGTTAGCCCGCTCATAAGCAACACAAGTAGGCACAGCGCATTGACCCAATGCCAGACGCGCGTGGTCAAACGGTGGCGCTTTTCGGCCTTTTCTGCTGATGCTGTCATTACCGGTATCATTCTAGAGAGTTGTTCGACAAAAGGAAGTTAGTCGTTACATGACGAAGAAAAGAAATCATTTTTCCACCGTCGATCATATCGTCAACAATGAGGTGCACATGGCCAGTCAACGTAAAGTCATTACATTGGAATCCGACCCCCTCGCCCCCTATGCCATTGCCCCGGGTTGGCGCGTTGGTGATTTGCTCTTTCTATCGGGCCAGGCGGCGATTGATGAGATGGGCAATATTGTCGGTGCGGAGGATTTTGATCAGCAAGTTGCGCAGACCTTCGTCAATATCGATCGCGTGCTGGCAGCGGGCGGAAGCAGTAGGGATAAAATCGTCAAAGTCACCATCTATCTGACGGATATGGCAAACTTTCCCAAAATCGTTGAAGCGCGGAAGCAGTATTTTTCTGAACCCTACCCTGCTGACACAATTGTCGAGGTTAAAGCGTTGGCCCTGCCCGAATTGATGGTAGAAATTGACGTTATCGCAGCCGTCTAAAGCCGGATATCAGCCCAATGCCGCCTGTTTTTCTTCCGCCAGACGGTCTAGTTCGGCGCGGCTTTTCTTTTCACTCGCGGATTTCAACTGACCACAAGCGGCCATGATATCCCGGCCGCGCGGTGTCCGAACAGGCGCGCTGATACCGGCATCAAAGACAATCTTGGAAAAGGCCTTGATACGCTCCGGCGTTGAGCATTCATAGGCGGATCCCGGCCACGGGTTAAACGGGATGAGATTGACCTTGGCTGGCAGATCATATTGCCGGAGCAGATTTACCAGCTCACGGGCGTCTTCGTCGCTGTCATTCTTGTCTTTCAACATGACATATTCAAAGGTAATGCGCCGCGCATTGCTTGCTCCGGGATAGTCCGCACAGGCCTGCAGCAATTCCTCTATGCTATATTTACGGTTCAGCGGAACGATTTCGTCACGGGTTTCCTTATTCACCGCGTGCAGGGAAATCGCGAGATTGACATTTATCTCTTCGCCCGCCTTGGCGATCATCGGCACGACACCACTGGTCGACAGAGTGATCCGGCGGCGAGAAAGCGCCAAGCCAGCGCCGTCCATAACCACCTTCATCGCGTCGCGGACATTGTCGAAATTATAGAGCGGCTCACCCATGCCCATAAGCACGATATTGGTCAGCAGGCGGCCGTCAGACTTGTAGGCCTGATTATATTCCTTGGTATTTTCCGCCTCATCTTGATCGGCAAAGTCCATCACACCCTTCGGCCACTCGCCCAACGCATCGCGCGCCAGCATGACTTGCCCGACAATCTCGCCAGGTGTCAGGTTGCGCACCAATCGCATGGTTCCCGTATGGCAGAAGCGACAATTGAGAGTGCAACCGACTTGCGAAGATATACACAAGGTCCCGCGGTCTTCATCAGGAATGAAGACCATCTCATAATCCTGCTTGTCCGCGGATCGCAGCAACCATTTGCGCGTTCCATCTTCCGACAGATGCGCTTCGACAATTTCGGGCCGGCCAATCACAAATCGCTCCGCGAGCCAGGGGCGCAGGGTCTTGCTCATATCCGTCATGAGCGCAAAATCGGTAATTCCACGATGATAAATCCAGTGGAACAACTGCTTCGAGCGCAACTTGCCTTGCTTCTCATCCAGCCCGGCAGTTATCAGTACATCCCTTATCTCGGCGACGCTCAGGCCGATAAGGTCCACACGCCCGTCTTCACGAGGCGTGACTTTGGCGGGAAGCGGGACAGGATCAATATGGCCGGGAATCTGCATGATCGCGCATATAGGGCGGGTCGCCAGCAATTGCCAGCCTTAGCGGCGCTTTGTTCAGAGGCGCGATCCATTCAGCGTGACATCCGCCTTTGCCCAGATCACCTGGAGGGCTTTTCGCGCTTCCGCTGCTTCATCGACCTTGCCTTGGCCATCTAGTGCAGCGGCCAGGCCAGACATCGACCAGCCGTTGCGCGGATAATCCTTCAGATCGCGGCGATAAACCGCCTCGGCCTCGACAAATTGCCCATCCGCCATCAAAGCCTGTCCCAGCGATTGACGCGTCGGGTAATACCAGAAAGGCGGTTCCATATAAGGCAACGCATCCTGTTTATCGACAGCTCGCTCGAAATGCTCAATTGCCATAGCCGGGTCGCCAGATTTCAGAGCAATTTCCCCCTGCAGCAGGTCGTCCGCGATATTGAGCAAAACGCTAGCGGGATAATCGGCATTGTCGAGAAAGCGGATTTGCACCGTGTCCTTGACCGCCGAAAGCTTCTCCCTTTCCGCTTTTGCACCAGCACTATCGCCCATATTTGCCAGTGCAACACCCCTTGCGTAACGCCAGATAGCATTGGAATAGTCCAGATTTTCTGGTGGCGGTGCCTCCGCTATAATCTCCGACCATTTGCCAAATTGCGTCAGCGTCAAAAGCGGGATGGTCTTGAAAAACTCGACGGTTGGGAATTGTTCGATCTGCTCCAGCCGAACATTGGCCGCCAGTTTTTTGGCTGAGCTCATCGCCATTTTGCTTTGCCCAGACATGCTGGTAGCTGCCCATAGAAAATGGATATTATGGGGATAATAAAGGGCCGGGTAAAATCCCTGCGCGTTGCATGCCGCGATATATTCCTCATCCACGGCAGCAGCCTTGATATTCGCCGTTGCGGCATCGTCATAGCGGCCAACCCGCCAGTAAATATGCGCCGGCATATGCACCAGATGGCCTGAGCCGGGGACCAGATCGGCGAGTGCATCAGCTTCATCTTCCGCGCGGCCAGGATCTTTCGATGCCTCGACCGCATGGATGTAAAGATGCAATGCCAATGGATGCTCCGGGCTACGCGCGATTATCCGCTCCAAAGCAGCGATTACTTTTTCGGTTTCGGGTTTAGGCTCACCCTCTGCAGACCAATAGTCCCACGGCATGGTATTCATCAGCGCTTCGGAATAGATCGCCGCTGCGTCATCATCTTCCGGAAAAGCTTCCACTAGTTTGCCCATGGCTTCAGCATAAGCGAGATCCAGCACTTCGCGATCGCTTGATGGATCGCCATTATAGCGTTTGGCCTGGGCCTCAATCAGCGCTTGTTCCACAGGCGAAGCATTACCCTTCAATGCCAGCGCGCGCTGCACGGCTTTATGGGCAGCACGGCGATCATCATCGCTCATCACTGCTTTGCCCTTGCTCGTCACATTGATGTTCGGACCGGTCGCGAGAGCCTCTCCCCAAAAGCACATCGCACATTCAGGATCGAGCTTCTGCGCGGCCCGGAACGAGCGGATACTTTCGGCATGATTAAACCCAAAAGCGAGCACCATGGCCTGGTTGAAATAGCGTTTAGCCTCTTTCGAAGAGGTTGTTATGGAGCGATTATAGTTACCCATGCCTTCAAACAAAGGTGCGCCAGCCCGTTTTACCAGATCAGCATCAGAACTGGCCTCTGCCGCGATCGGATCGGCGGAACTGCCATTCGCGACGCTGCCAATTGACAGCCCCAGTGACAGAATTCCGGCTCTTAACAATATCGTTGATTTCTTCATGAACCCCTCCCACGAGTCAATTGAGTCAAATCATTGGATACGCATGATACAGACCTCTCATTTTAGTCCATTTTGAACGAATTATCGAATCTATCGCAATTATCCTGCTGCTCAACTCAAGCACGCAACGGGATATCGCAGTTACGATCAGAAACTATCGCAAGCGTGAGCATCCCAGTGACGCCGCATCAATGGCGGTTGCCGCTCCACGCAATAAATAAGCATCTACAATCGGCTTGCCATCGCGGCCAGTGCTTTCAATCGTCATGCTCTTGGCCGAGCGAAGCGCTGCGATGATTGCAGCATCCATGCGCCGGTCCTGTGACCAGCCATCAGACCGGTCTGCAGTCAGCTGAAAGCGTCGACCGCCAATCCCAACCATCACACGGCTATTGGTTGAACGATCCCGGCTAAGCCGTACATGAAATTGGGCCCGGATATTTCTCTTTGGCCAGAAACCAACGGATGCGTAGGATTTACGCTCTGCCTTGCCGGTAATTTCTTCCGACTCTGCAATGGCGTAGCAGCGCGGCACATTGGGATCACGAAAAGCGCCCCAGCTGTTAAAAATACCGAGGGAGTCTTTTGCAGCCGTCTGCACAGGGACTATGCTCAGGCCCAGGGCAAACAAGGCGGCTGCGACCCTCATGCCTTTTCACCCTCTCCCGCACCAAGATGGACAATTGTTTCCACGCCATCGACAATCTGCACCATTGATCCTTGCGGCAGGCTTTCCGCCATGGGCGCGGCAATCGGCTCCAACGGCTCTTGCCCGGTTAACAGACCGCGTAACACTCGGCTGGTCATGCCATGACTGATCAACAACATATCCCGTTCAAATCTCTGGTCCGCAATCCAAGTTTTCAACCGTCTGACAATATCGCCATAGCTTTCTCCGCCCGGCGCCTGTGTAAGGAACAGGCCATGCTTGTGGTCTATCTTCAGCTTACCATTGAGGTCGTTGTAGTAGGTGCCTTCCCACTCTCCCATATTGATTTCTCTAAGGCGCCGATCGGCAACAACCTGATGCCAGTCCATTTCAATATGCTCACACACAATCGACAGGGTTTGAAGGGCTCGACCGGTGTCGGAGGCGACCAGTTCCAAGCTAGAAAACCCTTTGAGATAAAGCGCCAGCGCCCGCCCCATTTCATCGGCCTGTGCAAAGCCGCGCTGCGTTAGCGGCGTATGTGCTTCATTCCCCTGAATGCGCCCGGCCAGATTGAAAATAGTCTCCCCATGGCGTGCAATGAAAAGGCGTTTTCCTGCTGTGCTCAAATCACTGCTTAAATTGCTCATATCTATGATCTATTTTGTCCCTGGATCACGTCGTTGGCCAATATCTCTAGCGGGTTTAACGGCATTATTGGTTTTTTCCACAGATTTTCACCGCAATATATTTCTCAGCTTCTGCATCGGGCTTGCCCTATTGGTTGATATTGTTAATGAAGCGATGACTATCTGTGAATTTGGCGGAGTCTCTTGCTGCGCCCCTCACACAGCCACTAGGGCGGGTAAACCGCTCAGCGACAGGAAATGAAGGACGGTTTATGAAAGCGACAATTGAACGCGCAGCACTGCTGAAAAGTCTGGGCCATGTCCAGTCGGTAGTTGAGCGGCGCAATACAATCCCCATATTGTCCAACGTATTGATCGAAGCCAGTGAGGGCGGCGGCATCAAACTGATGGCTACCGACCTTGATCTACAAGTCGTGGAAACCGTCGATGCACAGGTTGAAACCGCTGGTTCGATTACCGTCTCTGCACATACATTGTTCGATATTGCCCGAAAATTACCAGATGGTTCCCAGGTCCAGATGGATGCTGCCGAGGGCAAGATGAAAGTTAATGCAGGTCGCGCACGGTTCAATTTGCAAACCTTGCCGCGCGATGACTTTCCAATCATTGCCGAGGGCGATCTACCGACAAGCTTTGAATTACCTGCTGCTTCCTTGATCCAAATTATCGACAAGACGAAATTTGCGATCTCGACCGAGGAAACGCGTTACTATCTGAACGGCATTTTTCTGCACGTACAGGACGAAGAAACGCCGGTTCTGAAAGCTGCAGCGACCGATGGTCACCGCTTGGCCCGTGTCACCCTGCCCCGCCCTGCGGGTGCTGAAGGCATGCCGGATGTGATTGTCCCTCGCAAATGTGTGAATGAACTGCGCAAGTTGCTGGACGAGAATAGCGAAGCATCGGTGCAGATTGATTTGTCGGCCAGTAAGATCCGTTTCACTCTGGGTACAGCAATCCTGACTAGCAAGCTGATTGACGGAACTTTCCCGGACTATACCCGCGTTATTCCGACCGGAAATGACAAGATCTTGAAAATCGATCCCAAAAGCTTTGCGCAAGGCGTGGATCGTGTTTCCACCATAGCCACCGAAAAGACCCGAGCGGTCAAGATGGCACTGGGCGACGACAAGATCACGCTTTCGGTTACCTCACCTGAAAATGGTACTGCAGCCGAAGAAGTACCAGGCGCTTACAAGGAAGACGGTTTCGAAATCGGTTTTAACTCGCGCTATTTGCTCGACATATTGGGTGAGATTGAGGGCGACAATGTCGAACTCCATCTGGCCGATGCCAGTGCGCCAACGCTCATTCGCGAGGATGATAAGTCGCCAGCTCTATATGTGCTGATGCCAATGCGGGTGTAATAAGGTCTCTTCGCCCGACGCTGAAGCGCTCGTTTTTATGGGCATTCCATTTGACGAGACAACGATATTGTTCCTGTTCATGGCCATTTTTTTGGGCATGTGGTTGTTGGTCGTTACTTTGCTTGCCCGCATCTCCGGATGGACCAAATTGCAAGACCGTTTTCCCGATAGGCCGGACCAGAGCCTGATCGTCATGCGTGCACAATCTGGAGCAATGGGCGGAATCGCTTCGGCCAAGGTCAATTTCTCAGGTTGCTTGCGCTTTGATGTTTGCCGGACGGGATTGCGCATATCCGTGTGGAAGATTTTCGGCCCTTTCCAGCGACCTTTTTTCGTTCCCTGGAGCCAAATCAATGTCTCCGATGCGTCAGTTTTCAAGTTCAAGCGCCATCGCTTGGGCTTCGGAACACCAGAAAGCGGTTTCTTGATCATTGCAAACAGAACGGCAGAGATAATCGCCGGACAAAGTCCAATAGAATTATCCTGATCACCATTCCATGCTGGCCAAGGGTAGCAAGGGAGATTATAGGCCCTCGACGACGATGAATGTAGCCCCCTCTTCTCGACAGCCGTTACGCAATTTGGTGTCTATCACCCTGACCGTATTTGCACTGGTGCTTTCCGCCCTGTCTCCGCAGGGTTTCATGCCCACCCAAGACGCGGATGGTTTTTCAATCCGGCTTTGCTCAGGCCATGCAAACAATAAGTTGACCATTATGCCGGATCATCCCGACTATGCGATGCTGGCAATGGTTTATGGCGGTCCAGAGCCACGAGATGCACCTGTTCCCGAAACTGAAAATTCTGTCTGTAGCTTTGCAAGCGCTTCAGGAGCTACGCTGCTAACATCGGGACCTGTAGTCGCCTTGAGAGAGGAGGTCTCTGCTCCTCACGAACCGGTAAACAGGCATCATTTTGTAATCCGCAATCGGATCAACATTCCGCCTGCAACCGGACCGCCTGTCCTTATCTGATTACCGACATATTGAACCATCGGAAAAGTTCCGATGGCCAAAAATCAAATAATTACAGGAAAAATCCATGAAAAATTCATTGCGTGCAGGGGCGATGATCGCTGCCTGCTTGACTACCCCCGCCCTGGCCCATGATGTTATGGCGGATGATCATGCACCAATTGGTGTGATGGCCGACCATGCGCATAAGCAGGGCGAATTTATGGTCTCCGTTCGCCATATGCATATGGAAATGAGCGGCAATCAAATTGGGACCGACAGCGTCTCACCAGATGAAATTGTAACAACCATTCCCAACCGCTTTTTTGGTGCGCCGGGTCAGCCACCAACCTTACGGATCGTTCCCACATCGATGCGCACCGACATGACAATGGTAGGCGCGATGTATGCGCCTACGGACTGGGTAACGCTCATTGCGATGGGCAGCTATGTCGAGAAAGAAATGGAGCATATCACATATGCCGGCGGTGCTGGTACCAATGTGAGGGGGAACTTCACGACCAATCCCAAAGGTTTTGGCGACATCACGCTTGGCGGTATTTTCCCAATACTCGGTGTGGCTGACCGTAAGGCCGATGTACAACGCGAACTCAATGTCCGAGCCGCTGTTTCCATCCCTACTGGCTCAACAACCAAAACAGCTCAGATCCTTACGCCTATGGGTGGAGAACCAACTGTACGTGTGCCTTACATGATGCAAATCGGTTCGGGGACTTGGGATCTCAAACCATCGATAACCTACAAGAGCTGGCACGGGTCTATAGGCTTGGGTTCGCAATATGCAGGTACCATCCGGACGGGAACCAACGACCAAGGATACCGCTTTGGTGATGTCCATGAGTTGACCACCTGGATCAGCTACCGACCGGCACAGTGGATCAGTCTTTCTGGCCGGATCAAAGGTAGGACGACCAGCCGAGTTCAAGGCATTGACCCCATGATCACAGGACCAGTGCAAACCGCCAACCCTGACTTTCAGGGCGGTGAGCGTGTTGATCTAATCGGAGGTATCAATCTGGTTGGCACCCACGGACCGCTGGCCGGTCACCGTTTGGGCATTGAGGTTGGAGCACCGGTCTATCAAGACCTTAACGGTCCCCAGATGACCGGTGACTGGATGTTTACCATCGGTTGGCAAAAAGCGTTTTAGACCAATTCACTACGTGCTCCGCACTTGATGCGGAGCACGTAACACTGAAGTGCGACGGCTATTCTAGGCTCCACACCAAGTGCGGAGCATATTCATAAATTACTTCGCCAAACGCCCGAAAACCAGAATAGAAACGGATAGCTGGCTACGATAACGATAAAGGTGGTCGATATTCCCCACGGAACCTGATCCGATTTTCCGGATATCACCAAGGGCATGATAAACATCAACAACCACATGGCTTTGTAGAATATCTGGATCAACACAATCGGCGCAAAGAAACGTGGCGCGAGCAGACCAGCTGCTGAGCCGACAAGTATCGCCAGCCACAAGCTGCCAACCAACAATCGGAGACCAGCCGATTCTGCAACTTTACCTTCGAAGACACTGGCCACACCGCTGCCAAGAAACATGTTCCAGCAAATCGGCACTAATATCAAAATATTGGCGACATAGGCCAGCCTTAACAGACCGGCACCCGTGAGCATTGCCTACTCAGCCGCCTCCAGCATTTCAACATTCTGCGGACCGCGGATCAAACCGCCAGGACGTTTATCGGTCACAATGCCGCCTTTGAACGTCACCTGCCCGGACTTGATCGTATAGTCATAGCCATCCGCCTTTTGCAGCAAGCGCTTGCCGCCAGCTGGAAGATCGAAGGCCAACCAAGGCTTTCCGAGCTTGATCCGGTCCATATCAATGACATTTACATCCGCTAGAAAACCGGGTTTCAACACACCGCGATCATTTAGACCATAAAGACGTGCTGTATCCAGGCATTGCCGTTTGATCGCGTTTTCTATGGTAATGGTACCGCGCTCACGATTTTTAACCCAGTGTTCGAGCATGAATGTCGGGCTTGCGGCATCACAAATCGTACCGCAATGCGCACCGCCATCGGACAGGCTATTCACCGTATCATCCGCGTGTTGCAAAGGATGCAGGAAATCCAGATTACCATCGATATAATTGAGAATAGGTAGGTAAATCAGCCCCTTGCCTTCATCTGACATCAGCAAGTCATACGCATATTCTGCTGGCGTCACGCCTGCTGCATTGGCCCGGGCATTGATGCTTTCCTCGGCCGTCGGTTCATAGTTGAAACCATCATCCATCTGGTAATGCATCGCCCAACCATCGGTCACGATGAACTGCACCGGCGCCATATCGACATTTTCTGCTGGCAGACTAGCTTCACCAATTAATTTGGCTTTAAACTCAGGATCGCTGAGCCGCGCATATTTTTCTTCCCACGGCAGGTCCGCAATCGCTTCCCAGCTTGGCTTGCGCACAAAGGGGTGAACGGTGCCTTGCCACGCCATAATGATACCGTTTCCGCGCAAAGCAATTTGCGCAACGATGTTGGCGCCATTGTCATTTTCCGCCCGCATATTGGAAATTTGCTCTTCCAGTGGCTGGTCCTTGGCAATGGATTGCAGAGCGGCAAACGTGACCGGCAGTCCGGTCTCGCGGCTCAGATCGCCCATCCAGCCAAACTCATCCCACTCCCGATTCAGATCGGACGCCATTTCGAAGACACCATAGCCAACCCGGCCCATGGCGCGGCCGATACTGATTAGTTCTTCTTTGGTGGCCGTCGTGCCCGGCACCAATTCACCATCAACCGAACGGTGAAGAACCGTCCGTGATGTCGAAAAACCCAATGCACCGGCCTTCAATCCATCCTCAACGATATTCGACATCTTTTCGATATCTTCGTCTGTCGGGACGGCACCCGGCTTCTCGCGATCGCCCAGGACATAGGCACGAATAGCGCCATGGGGAACGTGAGTTGCGACATCAATCGTCCGGGGCAGCTCCTCTAACGCATCCATATATTCCGGAAAGGTTTCCCAGTTCCATTTCATGCCTTCGGCAAGGGCCGTACCAGGAATATCCTCAACCCCCTCCATCAGACCGATCAACCAATCATGTTTGTCCGGCTTAGCAGGGGCGAAGCCGACGCCGCAATTGCCCATTACAACCGTTGTAACTCCGTGCCAGCTGGACGGTGCCATTTCATCATCCCAGGTTGCCTGCCCATCATAATGCGTGTGCACATCCACAAAGCCGGGAGAGACAATTTTGCCCGTCGCATCAATTTCTTCGCGGCCTTCTGCGGTCACCATGCCAACGAGGGAAATACGATCGCCGTCAATTGCGACATCCGCTGTAAAGGGTGCCCCACCCGTACCGTCAACCACCGTACCGCCGCGAATTACCAGATCATGCATCGAGTCTCTCCTGATTATTTTGCAACGGAATAGCAGATTTAACTGGATGATTAAAGCCATCTCCTGTTAGACATCCTCTATGACAAATACGCCTTCCTGGAATCCTGATCCTGCCAGCGGAATCTCGATAAATTGGGTTGAAGCCAATGGTCAGAGTTTCGAAATCGCGCAGGCCGGTGAAGGCGAGAAACTCGCTTTGTGCCTGCATGGATTCCCGGAGCTGCATTATTCGTGGCGCTTTCAAATCCCTTTGCTGGTCGAACAAGGTTTTCGCGTCTGGGCACCGAACATGCGCGGCTATGGCGGATCCAGCAAACCAGCCGAAATTCGGGATTACGCATTGGATCATCTTTGCGCGGATGTTGGAGCATTGATCGATGCCAGCGGGGCTAAGGAAGTGACGCTTATCGCACATGATTGGGGAGCGATTGTCGCCTGGGCTTTTGCGATACAGAAAATTCGCCCGCTCCAACGTCTGGTGATCATGAATGTGCCTCACCCGATGGTCGGCAAGCGCGAAATCAAACATTGGCGCCAGTTGAGGCGCAGCTGGTATATCTTCTTTTTCCAGCTGCCCTGGTTGCCCGAATTTCTGATCTCCCGTGGAAATGGTAGAGCGATCAAGAAAGCGTTCTCCAATATGGCCGTTGATCAAAGCAATTTTTCGGAAGAAGCACTGGACGTTTTTGCAAAAGCAGCGATGCGCCGCGGTTCCCTGACGGCAATGATCAACTATTACCGAGCGTTATTACGGCACAGAGATACGATTGATGTCGAGAACAAGATGCTCGACACACCGACATTGATGATTTGGGGCGAAGAAGACAGTGCACTTAATATCCGATGCACAGAGGGCACGGAACAATGGGTGTCCGATTTCGAACTTCATCGTCTGCCCGGCGTGTCGCATTGGGTTCAGCAGGAAGCGCCCGAACAGGTCAATACGATCCTGTGCAAGTGGTTGGCTTAGTCGTCCCGGGCCGCGATCATATCCGCAATATCGGTAAACTTCTCTCGTGGTGCACCATCCCGAGCATTGGCGATTTCGGCTTCCTCAATCTTTTTCCAGTCGCGAAATGTGACTGCATCGACGCCGCTACGATCAAACAGCCGGTCTAAACCCTTGCGGCCCTCTTTATTGTCGCCCGTTCCAATATCTTCGGCCACGGCTTCAATAATCGCAAAACCATCAGGTTTATTGGTACCGATCGTCCCGGTCGGCCCACGTCTCGCCCAGCCTACACAATAGAGGCCAGGCAAGATCCGTCCATCAACATTGGCAAAACGGCCGCGCCCATGTTCATAGGGGACACCCTCAATCGGCGGTGTGCGATAACCGATACAACTGATCACCATGGAACAATCCAGTTCATATCTCTCACCGGTACCCTTTGACCGCAGGTCAGCATCCAGCTCAGTTTTCTCAACAATCAGCTTTTCAACCTTGCCATCCCCTTCAATCGTAACCGGCATCGCGAAAAAGTCGAAATCAATTTTCACTGGCTTTTCCCGTAACTCCCCAGCGCGCGAAAAAAAGCTTCTCAAATGGGTAACCGATTTGCGCATACCTGGTTCCAGCATCGCATCCGCGCCTTCATCAGGAAAATCCAACATGTCGACAACCGGCTGCGCCCGCTCAAGATGTCCCAGCTCGCCCAATTCTTTTGGCGTCATCGCAATTTGATGCGGACCTCGGCGGCCCAACAGAGTAATTTTCTCGATATTGCTCTGCTTCAACTGGTCAAGCGCATGAGCGACAATGTCGCTGCCAGCAAACTCCCCCTCAGTCTTAGCCAAGATGCGTGCGACGTCCAAAGCAACATTGCCATTCCCGATAACCGCCACGGATTTTCCACCCAGGGGCGGGTCCAGTTCGCGAAAATCAGGATGGCCATTATACCAGCCGACGAAGGCTGCGCTGCCGATCACCCCTGGTAAATCACTGCCCTCGATATCCAGAGGTCGATCATTTGGTGCACCGGTGGCTAAGATGACCGCATCATAAAAACCCTGCAGCTCTTCTATGCTGACATCATCGCCGACCGACACATTTCCGATAAAATGTATATTGTCGCCCAATGCCGTTTTTTCGTAGCGCCGTGATACAGCCTTAATCGATTGATGATCTGGCGCGACTCCTGTTCGAATCAAACCAAAGGGAACCGGCAAACGGTCAATAATATCGACTGTTACGGCATCGCCATATTTTTTCTGCGCTGCCTCTGCCGAATAATAGCCCGCTGGCCCCGACCCTATGATCGCAATATGCCGCATGCAGTTCCTCCCAGACTCAAGGTCATATATCTTTCGGTGCATGCTAACGGCATAATTATAAAAGGAAAGAGTTACAGCTGATGACTATCTTTTTGGTTGGCAGACAGACGAAAAAACAGCATGTCTAAAACGTGCTATAGATCACAATCAGGAAAGCCTATTACCATTACAACATATAACGAGATCTAATTACGCATCGATGCTCTTATCGTATCGCAAATTTGGTGTCGCAAACTGTTCTGCCGCATGGCATGAGATTGATCGGTTCAGTTCACTCTTGCTGGCAGGGTATTTTTAATCGGAGGGAATATCATGTTGAAGAAAATCATAACTGCCATCGCTGTCTCATCCATAGCACTTTCGGGTGGAACCGCATTAGCGGCTGGTAAATCCAAAGGACAAAAAGCCCAGGAACGCGGTGTTGCCGAGATTCCGGTATGCTACAAAAAACTGGGAACAATTGCGATTGTTGAACCCGAACAACGCTGGTGGGTTAGCTACAAGCTCGGATCTCCGGAAGCCTTGATCAAGACGTTTGTCGCACGCTCCGGTTGTTTCGGTCTGGTTGATCGTGGCCGCGGCCTTGCTAGCAGAGCGGTCGAACGCGCTCTTGCCGATTCCGGAGAACTGCAACGCGGATCCAATATTGGCAAGCGCCAAGTCAAAGCGGCGGACTATGTCATGGTACCTGATATTATCTCGGCCAACGCACGGTCTGGCGGCGGCGGTGTCGGGGGCGCTTTGCTAGGCGGCCTTGGACGCCGCGCTTTTGGCGGCGTATTTGGCGGTGTCAAAATCAACAAGAAAGAGGCTAATGTCACTTTGTCGCTGGTGAACGTACGCACCACTGAAATGGAGCGTATCACCGAGGGCTATTCCCGTAAATCTGATTTGAAATTTGGCGGTGGAGGCGGCGGCTTCTTCGGCGGCGCGCTCGCAGGCGCGGCTGGTGGCGGTTATACCGACACGCAAATCGGCCGGGTCATGGCCCTCGCCTATCTCGATGCTTACACAAAAATGGTGTCGCAACTTGGCGGTCTTCCTGAAGACCCCAGTGCGGCTGCTCCACAAGCGGAATAGGAGCCTCTGGTCTTTTGAGATGAAACATCCCCGGCATCGTTCTTCGCTTTGCCGGGGATTTTTTAAGGAGATGGCAGGAATGAAGAAAATTGCATTTGCTTTCATATCAGCAGCTTTATTTGCTTCATGCTCAGCCTCAGCGGAGCAGGCGCCGCCCTATAAGCAGCACCCCAATGAAATCTTGCTCGTGGGGAACAAAGGAGAGGACACTCTCAGCTTTATTGATTTGACAACTGGCCGCGAGATTGCCCGCCGCGATACAGGTAAGAACCCGCATGAAGTTGCAATCTCGCCGGATGGCCGATTGGCTGCCATCGTATCTTATGGCGCACAACATATCGACATCTTTGATATTGCAGCGCGGGAGAAGATCGAAACCATCGATCTTGCACCCAACAAAAGACCCCATGGTATAGTCTGGCTCGATGACGGCCGGATAATTGCCTCTACCGAAGGCAGCGACAGCATTGCCATCGTGTCTCCGCCAACTGGAGAAGCCCAGACGCGTCAAGTCAGTCAAATATCCACCGGACAAAAAGGCAGTCATATGGTGGTGGTCACGCCCGATAAAAATCGTGCCTTCACCAGCAATATGCAGTCCGGAACAGTCAGCGTGCTTGATCTGGAAAGAAACCGCAAGATAACCGACGTGGAAGCTGGCACGGAACCAGAAGGTATCGCGGTTACACCAGATGGTAAAACCGTTTGGGTTGCAGATCGCCGTAGTGACAGTTTGTACGTCTTTGATGCACAAACGCTTGAGGAACTGACGGTTCTGAAGACCGGAAAATTCCCGATCAGAGTGGCTATCAGCCCCGATGGAAAAACGGCTGTAACATCCAACTATGCCGACGGCGCACTTGGTTTATTTGATGTCGCAAGCCGGAAGCCCAAGGGCCAAATCAAGGTTAGCGGAACGCCGGATTCAGGACAGGTCACCATTCTTTTTTCAGCGGATGGACAACGTCTTTATGTCGCTGAAACCGAATTGAACCGGATCGCTGAGATCGACATGATTGAAGGCAAACTGATCGGCCGCTTGGCTGGTGGAACCAATGGTGATGGCTTGGGCATCGCCCGCGCTGTGAAAGCGTCTCATAACGACTAGGGCAAAAGCCTGCTCGAAATTTGATGGAATTATTTTTCTGGGGTCGCACTTAGGAAGATAGACATGCAAAAACCATTTAACCGGCTGCAAGCGCGCATGTTAAAAGCGCTCACCGAGACACTGTTCCACGAAACACCGATGGCGATTTCTCCTTCGCAGGTCGTTGACAATTTGCAGGAACATTTTTCCAATATCGATGGCGACAAACCAAAGGAAATCGGGCTGGCCTTATATGGTCTTTTCCTGATCCTTGGTGGGCCGTTTTTCTTTTTGGCATCACCAAAAATGCGTCAGTCGCTAATCCGTCGGCGCTTGCAAAACACCCGTGTCGATCTTTTTCAGGACATTGCCCGGACCAAGGGCGTAATCCTTGCCGGCTATTATGGCCATTGGGAACATGGCGATGAAGAAACCAATTTCGATAATCCCATTTACCAACGGCTGAAATATCAACTTCCCGGCCAACGTGACCGTTCTGCGCCCGGTGAACTGCCAATAAAACGAGAACCACGACGCGATCTGAAAGCCGAAGTTTTTGTCGGTCATGATGCTATTCCGGAAACCGTGGATGTCATCGTCATCGGCTCAGGCGCCGGAGGCGCCGTTGCTGCCGCATCCGTCGCGGATGAAGGCCATGAGGTCTTGATCCTCGAAGCAGGCTATAACTATCCCTCCTCACGCATCACCCATGAAGAAGCGAGAATGACGGCGCGGCTGTTCAAAGATGGTGCGCTCCAAACTACCAAGGACCGCGACGTGATCGTCTTTCAAGGCCGCGTGGTTGGCGGCTCGACAGTGATCAACAATGGCATTTGCTTGCGCATGAAGCATGCCGGCCTCGTCCATCCGCAAGCTGAGGATGTTTACCAGACATGGGCCAATCTGGGTGCGCCGATTTCCGAAACCGAGCTGACGACCAGCTATGAAGCCGTCGAAGGCGCACTGGAAGTGTCAGAGATATCGGCAATATCAGGCCGCAACAATGGTCCGCATCTCATAGATGGATGGAACAAATATGCCGCCCAATCAACCGACCCGATGGACAAGCAAGCCATCTCCGCCTGGTTTCAGAAAAACTATGGCCCCAAAACACCGGATAGCGAATGTGTCTATTGCGGCTATTGCAATACCGGCTGCCCCTATGGCCGGAAAAAAGCGATGCCGGAGAGCTTTCTCACCCATGCGACCAGCACAGATCGCGATAAACCAGCGCGTATTCTGGACGGGGCAGAGGCTACCGAGATTATCTGGAAAACCAGCAGCGATGGCACACGCGTAGCGGAAGCTGTAGACATAACCTTGCGGGACGGTCGCAAACGCCGAATAGCCGCACGCAAGGGCGTTGTCGTGGCGGCCGGTGCTATGGCTTCGAGTAACTTGCTGATCAACAGCGGCATAGAAAATAGTGGCGATGGCATTTCGCTAAATATCGCCTGCCCGGTCGTAGCACTCATGCCTGAAGGGCAAGATATGAACGTGTGGAACGAAGACCAGATGGCGACCTATGTTGATCGCGGAGATTATCTGATCGAAAGCCATTTCCAGCCGCCGATGAGCATGGCTACTTTAGTCCCCGGCTGGTTTGATGAGCATTTCCGGCGGATGCTCAATTTCAACCGTCTGGTATCAGCAGGTGTCTTGTTCCCGGCTGACAGGCTGGGAAAAATGGAAGACGGCAAGTTGAAATTGAAAGTCGGAGAACCAGAGCTTGCCTTGCTTCGCCGCGCATTAGCCACAATGACAAAAGTCCATTTTCTCAATGGCGCCATCGAAGTCTATCCTGCCCTGCTGAAAGGACAGACGTTGCGCAAGGGCATGAGCGATGCAGAAATCGATACGTTCTATGAAGAAGCGATTATTGAACCGGATGATGTAGTCCTATCCAGTTCCCACCCGCATGGCGGAAATGCAATCAATGCTGATCCAAACAAAGGGGTCGTTGATCTGGACCAACGTGTCCACGGCACGACTAATGTCTATGTTACCGATGCTAGTGTGATGCCCAGTTGCATCCGTGTAAATGCCCAGCTCACCACGATGGCGATGTCTCACAGAGCGATGGCCGGGAAAAAGCGGTTTGGATGATTTTGTGCCTTGGTTTTGGTGAAAACACTGGGCGCGTGCGAGACATTGCCCGCAATTGAAACGAGACGCCGACGTTAATCGGCGCCTCGCCCCTATCGGTTAGCCTCCAAAGGGTACCGAACTGTGATGCAGGTTGATTTTCAATTCGCCGTCGTCGCCGCGGACATAGCCAAAGCTATATTCAACTTTGGTGTCGTTGCCGTCAGTGTCGGTGAAATAATAATTGCCCATGGCCATCGCGCTATCGCTATCAACGACCGTGCCTTCGTTTTCCCAACGCACTGCGGTCCATGGCTTAATCGCAAAGCCTTTGTCTTCAGAACCTTCTGTGCCGACAAAATAGCTCATTGCTCCTTCAAAGTCGCCGCGGAACTGGTCCTCAGCCGCTAGGGTAGGCTTGAAAAGAATGGTGGTGCCATCGCCATATGCATAGAATTTCTTGATATGCGCGTCAGCAGCGGCCCGAAAATCGCCCTCTTCTGTGAACGCCTTACCAATGGCAACAATGCCTTCACCCCATGCCGTTTGCGCAGCGGTTACTTCCTCGGCGGTTATCGGAGCGGCCGCTTCCGAACTCTCTGCCGCAGCGTCTGTTGCTGTCGTTTCAGAAGAACAGGCTGCGAGAGCCAGTGGCGCTGCTGCAAGCAGGATAGCAAATTTTTTCATCATAGTTTCCTTATTCAACTTCGCGCCGGATGCTATCATGCTATGTCCAAAAACCCGCAATCTGATCCAGCAAGAATATATACCCCTAGCGGTTACGATAATAGATTTGCTGGGGGAAAATTATGTTACACTCCAATTGGCACACAAAACAGCTTTTTGTGTGGACCGGATATCGACGCGATCGAACTTAAGAGCAAATATAAAATATCTGGCCTCCTTGATAGAAACTATCAATACATAGCGCTATTCACATGCCCCGGCCATTTCGATCAAAGTCCCACACTTTTGAAATGGTTAGATCGCTTCTGCGGATCGATACTTTACTTAATCGATCAATCGTCTAATCGAAGCGCCAAGAGACAATTGGAGACCTAATAATGCGTGCCGAAGCCCAGGCGCATGTCGACCGGATCAGCGCAGCCCTCGACCTTCTGAAAACATCGCTGAATTGGGATGTTGCCCTGCGCCGGCTCGACGAGCTCAATGCGCGGGTCGAAGACCCCACATTATGGGATGATCAAAGCGCGGCGCAAGCGGTCATGACCGAACGGCGGCGGTTGGATGAATCGATCACTGCGGCCAGGGAAATTCAGCAAGAAATGGACGATGCACTCGAATTTATCGAGATGGCTGAGGAAGAAGGAGACGAGGGTCTCGCCGACGAAGGGGTCGGAACCCTCGCTACGCTTGCAGACCGTGCAGACCGCGACAAGATACAGGCTTTACTCTCTGGTGAGGCGGACAATTTCGATACCTATCTCGAAATTCATGCCGGCGCCGGCGGAACCGAAAGTCAGGATTGGGCCGAGATGCTGCTACGCATGTATCAGCGTTGGGCCGAAGCGCGCGGCTACAAAGTCTCCATGGTCGATTATCAGACAGGTGATCAAGCCGGCATCAAATCGGCAACGATCGAAATCAAGGGCGAGAACGCCTATGGCTTTGCCAAGACCGAAAGCGGTGTTCACCGACTGGTGCGTATCTCGCCATTTGATAGTGCCGCAAAGCGTCATACCAGCTTTTCCAGCGTCTGGGTCTATCCGGTGATTGACGACAGTTTTGAAGTTGAGATTAACGAAGGTGATCTGAAAATTGATACCTATCGTGCCTCGGGTTCTGGCGGGCAGCATGTTAACACCACCGATAGCGCCGTGCGCATCACCCACCAGCCGACCGGTATTGTCGTGGCTTCGCAAAATGACCGCAGCCAGCATAAAAACAGGGCAACTGCCATGGGTATGTTAAAGGCGCGTCTCTATGAGGCCGAACTGCAGCGCCGCGAAGCAGAAGCCAGCGGTGAATATCAGGCCAAGACCGAAATCGGTTGGGGTCACCAGATCCGTTCCTATGTTCTGCAACCCTATCAGATGGTGAAAGATTTGCGCACCGGCGTAACCAGCAGCGCACCGTCTGATGTGCTCGACGGAGCCATTGATCCCTTTATTGCCGCAGCTCTTTCGCAGCGCGTGACGGGCGAAACCGTCGAAGTCGAGGATGTTGACTAGGGCAGTACATCGAACACCATCAGGTCTTGCAATTCCCAATGGATAGCTCTACCGCGCCCGCATGAAGCTGATCAGAGATCTTTTTCGAAACCGTCCTGTCTGCTTCCTGGCACTTTTTCTCTTTGCAATTGCCATGAAGGCTGCGGTGCCAAGCGGCTATATGATCAGCACTGACAGCAAGACAATATCCGTCAAGATTTGCAACGGCTTGGACAATAGCGAGCAGACTATCGAGATACCGATGGCCTCTGATTCTGGCGAACATGAGCGCGGAACTGATCAGAGTGGGGAGGCTTGTTCGTCCAGCAGCTTCTCAAAATCTACAATGACTGCCACAGATCCTATTCAACTTACCTTGGCTCTGGCATTCATCATGCTCGTTGGCCTGACGACTGGGCTCGACACTAAGCGAGACCACACAGCGCATCTGCGCCCGCCCCTTCGAGGACCACCTGTTTCCCTCTGAATTACGCTCGGTTTGCTGGAACGGCAAATCTCGTTTCAATTCATTTGGAAAGCACAACAGAAATGAAAAATCGTTTTTTAATGCGGTCTGCGCCGATATGCGCGGCTGCCCTGCTATCGTCCCCCCTAGCCGCTCAGACTGATCCAGAATCGCAAAATTCGTCTGCGCCAGATCAGTCTTGGACACCATCCAACACAATTGTGGTGACCGGTATTCGTCAAAATTATGCGATTGATGTTGCTAGCGTAACGCGCACACCGGTTCCGCTTGTTAATGTCCCACAATCCATTCAGGTATTGACCGACACATTGATCAAGGAACAGGAACTCAATACGCTGGATGAGGCGCTGCGCAATGTCTCTGGCATTATTCCTTCTTTGTCCTCGGAACTGGTGCTCGCCAATCCGATTGTCCGTGGTTTTGAGGCAGAACTGTTTACCGACGGTCTTATCGGTTACGCCGATACCGCAGTAGCAGACCCAGCCAGCCTGATCGCCGTGGAACGTATCGAAGTCGCTAAAGGTGCAACATCAGCACTGTTCGGCGGCGGCACCGGCGCTCCTGTTGGCGGACTGATCAATATTGTCAGCAAAACCGCCGAACCGGGTACGAAATTTTCTATCCGCGGCCGTGCCGGGAGCTTTGATACATGGCAATTGGGCGGCGATGCCAATCTTCAGCTGGATGACAATCTTTCTGTGCGTTTGATTGCCGAATATCAGGATGCGGAGGATGCAATTGATGCCGTGGAGATTGAGCGATTTTATGTAAACGCCTCTGTACGCGCGCTATTGCCGACTGATACGGAGATTATCGCCCGGTTTACCCACAGTCGGGTGGAACAGCTTGAATATGCTGGTCTGCCAGCATCAGTGGTTGATCTTCCGGGCGTTGATCCGTTCCGTTTTTCCGGCGCAACCAATGCGCCGCCAACAGTGGTAGAAAATCTCAGTGCCGATTTCTCTCTGTCTCAACCTTTGGGCGACAATCTCACCTTTGATTTTCGAGCAAGGCGCTATGAAAACGATTTTCGGGAATTCGCAACAACGATTTTAACCTCTTTCTTTCCCGGCACCGGCAGCGAATTTCCAATCATCAGCGCGCAGTTACCAGCAAAGGTTGATGAGTGGACATTGGACAGCAGCATAACTGCGATTTTCGATACCGGACCGATCAATCATACCCTGTTGGTCGGCGCGCAATATGACGCAACAGATTACGAAGCCGCCACGGGTTTCAATCTTGTTCCCCTTGGTATTCTGGACTTTGCCGATCCGGACAGCGATCTGGATTTTGGACCGATACCACCACTCGATACTTTTGTGGCCAATGACTATCGCACAACAGCTTTCTATGTGCAGGATCAGATCTCGATTTTTGATCGCCTCCATATTCTGGCCAGCGTACGATATTCTGAACTGACTCTGCGCGAAAATCTCGGCGGCAATGGTAATCGGGAAACGTATAAAGAATGGGACCCGCGTATTGGCGCTACGCTCGATATTGTAGACGGACTGGCGGTATTTGCCGGCTATGCCGAAGGGTCGCGACTTGCGATCTTCTTCAACAATCCGGATATTGCTCCGAAACCAGAACGGGCACGAAATTTTGAGGCCGGGATCAAACTGGGATTGGCAGAACTTGGCCTGAGCGGGACCTTGGCATGGTTCGATTCAAAACGAACCAACGTACCGACACCAGACCCGAACACGTTCTTCTCTTCCATCCAAACTGGCGAGCAACGCAGTGAAGGCATTGAACTCGACCTGATCTGGGAGCCCAATAGCAATTGGTCTTTCCTCGCAACCTATGCCTATACCGATGCACGCGTGACATTTGACACTGTCATTCCCTCTGGAGACGAATTACCGCGGGTCCCAGACCATGCCGGACGGTTTGCCGCTCGATACCGGTTTATCGGCGGCACCCTAGATGGCTTGGCAATCGGTGCGGGGCTGACGGCGGCGAGCAGTGCAGAACTGACTTTGCCAAACAGCGTCCGTAGTGACAGCTACATCGTTTTTGACGCACAGGCGAGCTACGATCTAGGGCCCGCACGATTGGGGTTGCGGATCGATAATATCTTCGATGAGCAATATTTCCTGCCCTATCAATATCTGGCGCAATCAGTGGTGCGTCCCGGCAACCCCCGTTCTGCCTATCTCACTCTCAACTTCGATTTTTAAACGATTTCATATCTATTCAGGAGACAAACTATGACCCTCGACAGACGTTCTCTACTTCTCGGTGCCGGATCGGCGCTATTTGCGGCACCCTTTTTGGCAATCGAAAGGGCCGCGGCACAAATTGCTGAGGGCGACATCTCCCCGGCACTGGCTGCAGCCCAGAAGGAAACGGAAGCTGCGCATTTTGATTTGATGAAAATCGAAGGCATAAAAATGCACGGAAATGAAAAGATAGCCATGCTACTCTACCCTGGCTTTACAGCGCTGGATCTTGTTGGACCGCATTTTTTCTTTGCTTGTATGATGGGTGCAAAAGTTGATCTGGTAACCACAGAGGAAAATCTGGCACCCGTAGCATCTGACCTGCAATTGGCGATCGCGCCAACGGCAAAGCTGGAGGAGATAAGCGGACCACTCGACATTCTATTCGTTCCGGGCGGCACGACCGGAACTGCCAAGGTGATGGCGGACAAAAGGTCGATCAACTGGATATCAGCACAGGCTAAAACAGCCCGTTACATAACCAGCGTCTGCACCGGATCGATGATATTGGGTAAAGCGGGTTTGCTACAAGGAAAGCGAGCAACCTCGCATTGGGGTGCGCATGCGGTGCTGCCCGACTATGGTGCCATTCCGGTGGACAAGCGAGTGGTTGTTGACGGCAACATCATCACCGGTGCCGGCGTGTCTGCGGGAATTGACTTTGGCCTCTCTCTTGTTGCTGCACTGCGAGGAACCAAATATGCCGAAGCCCTTCGCCTACAAGCCGAATATGCACCAGAACCACCGGTTGATGGCGGAACGCTCGCAACAACCGATCCCGCCGTTGCAGATGCTATGAACGGCATGTTTGCTTCCACCCGCGAACAATTTCGGCAACTGGCACTTTGATTGATAATCGCGCTGCTGAACCGGTATCTGTGTCGTGGTCTCTCCATATTGATATTCCTAACTCGGATACTGGTTCACACGGACCATAGAACAGCGCAATTAAATCCATTGCCCCAATCGTCGCCCTGGCCTAAATCTGTGCGCATGCGTATTTTCAAATCTGATTTCTTCACTCTTCCTTTGTCGGCGCTTATCGCACTGGCAATCGCTGTTCCGGTTGCGGGTTGCAAGCGTATCCCGGATGAAGATGCCAATCGGCCTGAAACGGCGCTGGCTTACCCGCCTGCCTCTCGTCCGGTTTCAGAACTTGCCGGCAATGCATGGTCGACGGAGACCGCTCGCGATAAGCGCGGCGAGGCTGAGGAGATCATGAAAGCGGCGGGCCTTGCTCCGGGCATGACAGTCGCAGATATCGGCGCGGGCGAAGGCTATTATACCGTACGACTGGCCGAACGGGTCGGAGAAGATGGCCGTGTTTTAGCGCAGGATATTGACGAGGACGCCATTAAGCGGCTGGCCGAACGGGTTGCACGCGATGAATTGGATAATGTTTCTATCAAACTGGGCGCACCGGATGATCCGCGTTTGCCAGTGGACAGTTTTGACCGGATTTTTCTGGTCCATATGTATCATGAGGTCCGCGAACCTTATGCTTTTCTCTCACGCCTGCGTCCATCGATCCGGCGGGATCAAGATGGCGGTAGCTATGATGGAGGCGAGGTTATCGTGGTTGATGTTGATCGACCATTTGCGGAGCATGGCATTTCGCCAAAGCAGCTTTTCTGCGAGTTTGAAGCCGTCGGCTATCAATTGATCGGCTATATGGAACGTCCGGAACTGGGCGGCTATTTCGCGCGCTTCCGGCCCGTTGGCAAATCACCACTTCCAGGCAAGATAGTACCATGTGAGTTGCTGGAATAGAACGTACCGAACCGCTTACTCCTATTCGGCAGGATCCGAAGACTGCCCACCATATTGGTGTCGAAAACGTTTCGCTTTTCTCAGTAGCCGCCGCCAATGGCGATGATCACGCCTCGACCCCTTGGTATTGCGAATACGCCTTTGCAATACATCGATCGTCTCATCGCCAAATTCGTGAAATAGCCTTCGGATTTTCGTCGCATCTTTATCGCGTTGATGCCTTGATTGAAAAAAGTCCCACACGGTCTGTTCTCTGTCCCATGATAATGGTTGTAGAGAACCCTGCCGATATTTTGATACACCATATCAAACGTCCGATACAGCATTTTGAGACCAACAGTTTCACTCAAATGAGCAGTATAGATTGAACTGACATTGCAGTCATGTCCGCAACTAGTTTTCGTCGCCCATCTTAAGCGCTGCTATAAACGCCTCTTGCGGAATGCTGACATTGCCATATTCGCGCATCTTGGCCTTGCCCTTCTTCTGCTTGTCGAGCAGCTTCTTTTTACGGCTGATATCACCGCCATAGCATTTGGCGGTCACATCCTTGCGCATCGCAGCGATTGTCTCACGTGCTATCACTTTGCCGCCAATGGCCGCCTGAACGGGTATTTTGAACAAGTGGCGGGGGATCAAGTCTTTAAGCCGCTCACACATATGCCGGCCGCGTGATTCCGCAGCATCGCGGTGGACGATCATGCTGAGCGCATCAACCGGATCACCGTTGACCAATATGTTCATTTTGACGAGATCGCCCGTGCGCAAGCCGACTTGATGATAATCGAAGCTGGCATAGCCACGAGAGATACTCTTCAGGCGATCATAGAAATCGAACACCACTTCATTGAGCGGCAATTCATAAACCACCTGCGCCCTGTCACCGACATAGGTTAGATTTTTCTGTACTCCGCGCCGATCCTGACAAAGTTTTAGAATACCGCCGAGATATTCGGCAGGACAATAGATCGTCGCCTCAATCCATGGCTCGTCAATGTTGGATATCTTCACGACATCCGGCATGTCGGCGGGATTGTGGAGAAACTGCTCGGTTCCGTCATTCATCACCATGCGGTAAACCACCGATGGGGCCGTTGTGATCAGGTCGAGGTCATATTCGCGGGTTAGACGTTCCTGTATGATCTCCAGGTGCAGAAGTCCCAGGAAACCGCAGCGGAACCCCTGCCCCAGCGCCGCGCTGGTCTCCATTTCAAAGGTGAAGCTGGCATCATTCAGCCGCAGCTTGCTGATGCTTTCACGCAGCTTTTCAAAATCGGCCGCATCAACCGGGAACAAACCGCAGAAAACTACAGATTGCACTTCCTTAAAACCGGGTAACGCTTCTGTTGCACCGTCTTTGACCGTCGTAATCGTATCACCAACAGCAGTCTGCGACACTTCCTTGATCTGGGCGGTGATAAACCCGATTTCGCCAGCGGCCAGTTCGGGCAGCTGCTCAATCTTTGGCCGCATACAACCGACACGATCGACGAGATGCTCCGTGCCCTGCGCCATGAATTTGATGCGCTGTCCCTTGGTCAGCACGCCGTCAATAACGCGAACCAATATGACCACGCCAAGATAAGGGTCATACCAGCTGTCGACCAACATTGCCTTTAGCGGAGCATCGCGATCACCACCGGGCGGTGGTATCTTCTCGACAACCTGCTCCAATATATCCTGAATACCAATGCCGGACTTTGCCGATGCGAGTACGGCTTCGGAAGCATCAAGGCCAATTATCTCTTCAATCTCGTTACGAACGCGCTCGGGCTCTGCAGCAGGCAGATCGACTTTGTTCAGAACGGGTACAATTTCATGATCATGTTCGATCGATTGGTACACGTTGGCAAGCGTCTGCGCTTCCACACCCTGCGCCGCATCAACCACAAGCAATGCACCTTCACAGGCGGCCAGGCTGCGCGATACTTCATAAGCAAAGTCGACATGGCCCGGTGTGTCCATCAGGTTGAGCTCATAAGCCTCACCATTTTTTGCGGTATAGTTAAGTCGTACCGTCTGCGCCTTGATGGTGATGCCGCGTTCCCGCTCGATATCCATGTTATCGAGCACCTGCTCGCTCATCTCGCGCTCGGTCAAGCCGCCAGTATATTGGATCAAGCGATCGGCCAGCGTGGATTTGCCATGGTCGATATGCGCGATGATCGAGAAATTACGAAGGTGGGAACGTTCAGTCATGTCCGCGCCGATAGCAGGGGTTTTCACCGCTGTCAGCAGGGAAACGCGTAAAATGCGCGCCACCTTTCAAACTATGTCAGGCGGCGCGCATCCATATCGCTTAAAGCAATGATATCAGCTCGAACTTAGCTACCGCCACCCAATGGGATACGGAAACCGAGATTGAAGATGGATTGCTCACTCTTCACGCCCAAAGTCGCGGGCAACAGATTGACATCATAGTCGCCGCGGTCGGTCGCACGGTAGGTATATTGACCGAAAAGCTCGAAGGATGGGCTCAGTCTGTATGTCACACCGGCCATACCCTGATAGGTGAAACGGGTTGATTTATCGTCAACAACGTCGATCCCGGATGGTGCATATTCGACATCCTGTCGGGTGAAACCAACACCCGCGCCGACATAAGGCACCAAAGACTCACTGATCTGGAAGTCATAAAAGGCATTGGCCATCAGACCATAGTTTTTGATCTGACCGTCATCGGTGCTGAGCACCGTACCAACTGTTGGATTGGCTGGATCAGCCGCACCGCGCGTCAGAACGGCAGAATCCACGGCATCGATCACGGTTCCGCCGACGGCAAGGTCACGGTGCAAATCGACATTGGACTTGTTGTAAAAGCCCTGCAATTCGACCCGGAAACCATTGTCGAAGCGGTAACCGGCCAGCAAATTGAGATCCAGGCCATTGTTCAGCTCTGTCGTCCAGTCGAGATCGGTACCTGAAGCGATAGCATCAAAGTCGGCTGTCGCCGCCACATCGCCTTCAAATTCTCCGCGATTTTTTGAATCACTGGGTAGGTTAAGCCCTGCCGATGCGCCTACATAAGGCTCTCCGGCATGAGCGGCGCCACTAAACGCCAGAGACGTTCCTGCGGCAAGGACTGCAAATAGTTTGAAAGAACTACGCATATTCAACTCCAAACCCCTGTTCGGTGTTGCCCCGCTGCGGAGTGAATTGGCGATGCATTCGCGATTTTCAATATGTGGACGGCTCGGTTCGTCGCAAAACGACGGCGCTTTTCTAACGTTTCATGAGGAGAAGTTGAAAATAGTGGCAAACTTGCATCAGTTGGTTCACGTCGCTGAAAACAACCAAAGGATTGGCTTCTCGCTAGTAGATTCCGCCTTCGTCCTGCAGGAAGTCATTGTCATTTTGCGCCGGTCGATTGCCTCTGCCTTCGGCATCTCGATTGCGTGCAGCCAGTTTTGCTGCCCTAATTTGCGCCTTTTTCGCTTCCAGACGCGCCAGCAATTCTTCCTTGCGGATCGAACGTCTTGGTTCGGTCTCCGGCTTGAACACATCCCAGATCACGGCCGATCTTGGATCATCAGACGGCCAGCCGCCAAAGACCCGTTTGCCGCTTTTGCGATCTACCCGCACCATCCGAATGCCGCGCGGTGCGACAAATGGTGTTTTCGGCATGCCTGCCATCGCTTTTTCCGCAAACTGTTTGAATATCGGTGCCGCCAATGTGCCGCCCTGGGCATAGCCGCCCATATTAGCCGGCTGATCAAAGCCCATATAGACGCCCGCGACCATGTCCGGAGAACCGCCGACAAACCAAACATTGGTCGGCCCACTCGCGGTGCCGGTCTTGCCGAATAGCGGTCTGTCGAGACTTTTCAGATTTTGCGCAGTCCCACGGGTTATGACGCCTTCCAGGATATTGACAATCTGATAGGCCGTCATCGGATCCATAAGTTGTTTGCCAGCAGGCCTTGGCCGCGGCATCGGTTTTCCATCCCAGTCAGATTGATTACAGTCTTCGCAAATCCGATTGTCCGCACGGAAAATAACCTTGCCCTCGCGGTCCTGAACAAAATCAATAACCGTCGGCTGCAACTCGCGGCCATGATTGACCAGCATGGAATAGGCGTTGGTCAGCCTTTGCACCGTTGTATCCCCTGCACCGAGGGCAAAAGAGAGATACGGCTTGTAATCACCAATTCCCATCGTTTTTATGGTTCTAACGACATTTTCCATCCCGGCATCATTGGCCGCCCGAACAGTCATCAGGTTGCGCGATTGCTCAACGCCCCAACGCAATGTCTGCGCTCCAGCTCCACGCGCACCGCCAAAGTTGCGGAAACATTTGCGCCCCAATGACGCAGATTGATAAACACAAAATGGACTGTCGACGATGATGGTTGCTGGCGTCATGCCTTGATCCAGTGCGGTCGCATAAACAAAGGGCTTGATCGTTGAACCCGGTTGCCGCTCGGCCTGGGTTGCGCGGTTGAAAGAACTCATCCGGTCGTCAAAACCGCCCTGCATTGCCCAAATTCGGCCGTTGCGCGGATTTTGAACCACCATACCACCCGATACCTTGGGGACGCTGCGCAAAACGTAACTGCTGCCACCTGCCGGGCTGACGGCAATAATATCACCGGCTGCCAGCTTACTGGGTGCATTGCTTACACGGCCGGTCGTCCCATCCCTAAAACCGATCTCAGCGCTATTGCCCTGACGGTTCAATGCGACGGCAATGCGCCAATCGGCATAGTCGGTATTGATGAACGTGGATGCTAATCGCTGTGCCCATTTGTCGTCCATCTCGATCTTGTTGATCGGTCCGCTCCAAGCCCGCCCACGGCTGTACCTAAGCAAACCGGTGCGCAGCGCATCTTTGGTATATTCCTGCAGCTGAGGATTAAGCGACGTTCGGACCCAAAGCCCGCCGGAGTAAACGCTGTAAGGCCCGGCTTCCTCATTCTCGCCAAATTGCTCGATCAACTGACGACGGACTTCTTCGATGAAATAGCCGCCGACCCTTTGAAAACGGGCGCCGCGAGAGCGAATAGTACCAAGCGGCTGGGCAACAGCTTGATCATGTTGGACCTGCGTGATCCAGTCATTGTCGAGCATGCGGCCCAATACCCAGTCACGCCGGTTAACTGCCCGCTGTTCATTATTTTCCGGCCGATAGTTGGACGGCCCTTTCGGCAAAATCGCAAGATAAGCCATTTCGTGCAAAGCCAATTCATCGACATCTTTGGCGAAATAGGCTTGCGCGGCCGCCTGCACACCGTAAGCGTTGCGGCCGAGGAATATCTGGTTGAGATAAAGTTCAAGAATTTCCTGCTTGGTCAGCACTTCTTCAATGCGATAGGCGAGCAATGCCTCCCGCACTTTACGCCGATAGGAAACCTCGTTGGTCAGGAGCAGATTTTTGGCGACCTGTTGCGTGATTGTGGACGCACCAATGGGTCTACCACTGCTCGAAATATTACTGACGATCGCGGTCGCGATACCGGGATAATCAAGTCCGCCATGTTCAAAAAATGTCCGATCCTCTGCCGCGAGATAAGCGCGCACCAACAATGCCGGATATTCAGCATATTCCAGCTGAACACGGCGTTCCCGTGCATAGCTGTGTACGGGCTCGCCATCATAGGCCCGCACCATAGTGGGCAGTGGTGGCTCATATTGTTGCAGCATTTTTGCATCGGGCAAATCGCGGGCAAAAAGAACCCAGATCAATAACCAGCCCAGCAGGCACAGCACAACAAATGCAAGAAAGAGCCGGAAGAGCCGCTTTTGCCAAAGCTTCTCCATCCAGCTCAAAAAGCCGCCGGTATTCCGCTCTAGCTTATAGGCAAGACTTTCCGCTGTTCCTGCGCCTTCATTATCGGGTGTATTTTCAGCCATATGAGGCGCTATCTAGCACTATCGGCACCATTTTCCAGAAAATATCGATGAAAAATATTATCGGCTCAGTGTGAGACAATGGCAGAGGAAGGGATCAGGTCGGTCCGACGGCAGAACTACGCAAGCTTTGCCGTGACGATTTTATCGCTGCACCAGTTTGCGCGCAAAATGGGCCTCAATCGCATTGGCAATCCCGATGGCGACTTTCGACTGACCATCTTTAGAACTGAGTAGCGCGACATCTTCCTTGTTGGTCAGATAGCCGGTTTCGAACAAAACTGAAGGCGTATCGGGTGCTTTTAGAACAATCAGCGAAGCGAAACGATGCGGATTGGTGCGAAATTTAATCATACGCTGCCCTTCCCGGATCAGCAATTTTGCAAAATCAGCCGAAACATTCATCGTTTCGCGTTGCGTAAGATCAATCAGAATAGAGGAAACATCCTGGTTGGATTCCCCCAAATTTACACCATTGATAATATTCGATCGGTTTTCTCGCGCCGCCAATTTGGCTGCTTCACGATCCGAGGCCACCTCAGACAATGTATAAACGGTGGCGCCATTGGCCGATTGATTGCCGGCCGCATCCGCGTGAATGGAAATGAACAGCTCCGCTCCTAGACGCCGCGCAATGCCATATCGTTCTTCCAGCACCAGATATTTGTCGGTTTCCCGCGTTAAGGCTACCCGCACACGCCCACTGGCAACCAGTTGATCACGCACAGCCTTGGCGATGGCAAGCACGACGGTTTTTTCATATTTGCCGCCATGTGGGGAAACCGCACCGGGATCGTGCCCGCCATGTCCGGCATCGATGACAACAAGCGGCCGGTCTTTGTCGTCAGGACCGCTGATCTTTGGCAATGTCACCTCATCCTGCGGCTTCCCGAGCGGAACTTTCACGCTGTAGGATTTCTTCGGTGGTTCAGCCCGAAACTGAACCGGTGGCAGAAAAGACTTACGCCCCTTGTTCAAGGCATCGCCGCCGACAGTCTGCAGGCTTAGTTTGAGACTCTTACCATCCGCAGAAAAACCGCCTTCGGTTATGATTGCCGGGCTATCGAGATCAAACACGATCCGCGCGGTATTGGGCCGATATTGCCCCTGACGCACAGCTTTAACCATACCCGCCGCACGGCCGCCACGTCCTGCCTTTCCGCCTTTGATGTCAACAGCAATCCGGTCGGGTCCGAGCAGGGAAAAGGCTGATGCGCTCTCGACCAGCCCGTCAAAGGAAACGGTGATTTGCCGGTCATTTGCATCAATACGGCTAACCGAACCGGCATTTGCTGGATTCAAGGTCAACAGAGTGGAAGCTAAAATCGCAGCGAAAGCCATGGCTGCCTTATGCAATGCGCCAGCCATATCGGTCCAGTCAAAATTCATGTTTGTAAGATTGCCCTCGGTTTTTCGCCGTCAAACGCGGTGAAAAAACCATTAAGCATATAATCGTAATCCCCGGTAAAATGAGATGGTTAACAGGAAATTTACCCTATTTGAGATGGACTTGGCGCGATTTCTTCACGGCAGAACAAGAGCAGTCCGTTCCGGTGATAGTTTGTGTTGCCGATTTGTTATTGCGGTGCTAGCACCCCATCTGTGCTGTTCAGAATTCTTTTTGAAGAGCACTCTCTAAGCTGGGTTTTGATCCAGCGCATACAGGTTGAAGCGACATGAGGCATGACATCTCCGGATCCGGAACTCTTCCACAGGGAAGTGCTTCTATGGACGGAAAGTCCCTGGCTAACGGCCCGGGCCATGCATTTGTCGCAGACGCATTTTTTTCAGAAATATTTGAAATTAACCGGATGACGCCGCCCGCTCCCCCTATTCTGGCAGCGCGCAAGAAGACGTCATCCCTTTTACATTGCATGGTTCCGCCGGGCGCATTCCCGCCGCACCGTGCCAGGAGTATATTGAATGACAACGCGCATGTTAATCGACGCGCGCCACCAGGAAGAAACCCGGGTGGCGGTCGTAAAAGGGAACAAAATTGAGGAATTCGATTTTGAATCTTCGGAACATAAACAGCTAAAAGGCAATATTTATCTAGCAAAAGTAACGCGAGTAGAACCCTCTCTGCAGGCGGCTTTTGTTGATTATGGTGGCAATCGCCACGGATTTCTCGCTTTCAGCGAAATTCACCCCGACTATTATCAAATTCCGCAGGAAGATCGCGAACGCCTGCTCGCCGAAGAAGCCGAGCATGCGGCCGAAGAAGCGGCGCTGCGTGCTAAGGAAGAAGAGGAAGAAGACGCGCCCGCTGACATGGTGCGCAGCGAAGCAACCGAAGAGTTGGATACAGCTCTGGTAGAGGTTGAGAAAGATGAAAGCGTCGACACGATTGATGTCACCGAGGGTGAAGTACCCAGCGAGGACAATGGTGATGATGACGACGCCGATGAGGACGACAGCGACGACGAAGACGACGAAGACGGCGAAACCGATGAAGAAACAGGCGATGATGCCAAGGATTCATCTGACGGCAATGCAGAAGCCGAAAATAAGGGCCGGGGCAAACGCGGCAAAGGTCGGAACCGCGGACGCGGCGGCCGTGGCGGCAAAGGCAATATAGCCAAGGCGAGCGACCAGGCGCGCCAAAAGCGTATGGCCTTGCGCAAGCGCTACAAAATTCAGGATGTCATCCAGCGTCGCCAGGTTGTTCTGGTACAGGTCGTCAAGGAAGAACGCGGCAATAAAGGCGCTGCCCTCACCACTTATTTGAGCCTTGCCGGTCGTTATTGCGTGTTGATGCCCAACACGTCCCATGGCGGCGGCATCAGCCGGAAAATCAACAATGCCGGCGATCGCAAGCGTTTGAAATCCATCATTGCGGATCTGAAACTGCCCAGCACAATGGGTTGCATCGTCCGCACCGCAGGGCTGTCCCGTACAAAAACAGAGATCAAGCGTGACTTTGATTATCTCGCACGGCTGTGGGACGAAGTACGTGAAAAGACATTGGGAGCAGTGGCACCCAAGTTGATCCATAGCGACAGCGACCTGATCAAGCGCGCCATTCGCGACATTTATAATCGCGAGATAGAGGAAGTGCTGGTTGAAGGCGCCGAAGGCTATGCTGCGGCGAAAAACTTCATGAAGCTGTTGATGCCCAGCCACAGCCGCCGCGTCAAAAGCTATGCCGATCCGGTATCTTTATTCCAACGCTATGGTGTCGAGGATCAGCTGTCTGCCATGTATCAACCAGAGGTCCAGCTGAAATCCGGCGGTTATCTGGTAATTAATCCAACCGAAGCGCTTGTATCGATCGATATCAACTCTGGCCGCTCCACCCGTGAGCACGGGATTGAAGCAACGGCGGTTAAAACCAACCTCGAAGCTGCTGCAGAAATTGCCCGTCAATTGCGTCTACGCGATATGGCTGGTCTGGTGGTTATCGATTTCATCGACATGGACCGCCACAGCAATATCCGCAAAGTCGAGCGGGCGATGCGCGATGCGCTGAAAAATGATCGCGCGCGCATTCAGGTGGGCCGTATTTCTAGCTTTGGTCTGCTCGAAATGAGCCGCCAGCGCCTACGGACCGGCGTTCTTGAGGCGTCGACCAAAGTCTGTCCGCATTGCGAAGGCACAGGCCTCGTCCGGACGGCCTCTTCATCTGCTCTTTCCGCCTTACGCTTGCTCGAAGAAGAAGCGGCAAAAGGCAAAGCGAGCCAGATCACGCTGACCGCCAGCCAGGAAGCGACCATCTATGTGCTGAACAGCAAGCGGCATGAAATTGATGATATTGAAAAACGCTATGGCGTATCGATCCAGATCACCCCGGATGGTGAGACCGAAGGCGCGCGCATGGAGGTCAAAGGCTCTGGCGGGCCGCCGAAAAATGCACCGAAATTCGAACCCATTATCGACGACGATGATGATGACGTAGCCGAAGCAGCCGAGCATGAAGAGGAAGCAGAACAGCGTCCTCGCAAGCGGCGGCGGCGGCGCGGTCGGCGCGGCCGCGGTGGTGGTGATCGCAATACCGAAGCCAATGCTGAAGCCCAAAACCAGAGCGATGATGGTGATGGCAAAGCGTCGGAGGGACAAAGTTCCGCCGATACAAAAGCTGAGGCAACCGAAGATGATGGCGAAAAGCCAAAATCACGCCGGTCACGTGGCGGACGCCGTAAGGCAGCCGACACCGCAGAAGGCACCCCGGAAGGCACTGATGCACCGGCAGAAGTCGCCAGCTCCGACGATGCAGCCGAAACTGCTGAAAAGCCGAAAAGAGCTAGCCGTTCGCGCAAAAAGGCCGAAGCACCGGTAGAAGCATCAGATGATGCAGCAACGGAAGACAGCGTAGCGAAAGACGCCGAAGAAAAACCGAAACGCAGACGCGCCCCGCGCAAGGCAAAAGCGGCTTCGGACGAAACCGCGGCACCGGCAGAAGAGGAAAAAGCCAAAAAGCCAGCTGCGAAAAAAGCAACACGGTCTAAAGCTAAGAAAACCGATGCTGACAGCGCAGATGCGGAAGAAAAGCCTGCCAAAAAAGCTACGGCCAAAACTGCTGCAAAGAAAACGGCCACTAAAAAGACGGTAGCCAAAAAAGCAGACGAGGAAACGCCAACTGAGACCGTTGAGGAAAAGGCCAGTGCACCGCGTGGTGGCTGGTGGCAGCGTACATTTGGTTGATGAATATCGACCGGCTTTTGCGCCATTTTACGCGAAAGCCGGTTGCTATTTCATCGAAGGTTAAGCCTTATCATGTCAATAGAAGGGTAAATTTGCCAGAGCTTCATCAAGAGGAATTTCATGTCATCGCTGAATGAAAACAGACGCAAGGCTTTTGCTGGCCTTTCGCTGCCCCGCATCGGACAGGTGATCACAGCCTTTTTGGCGATGATAGCCATTACGGTCCAGCCCGTTGCCGCGCAGTCTATCCTTCGCGATGCCGAGACCGAAGCCCTATTCAGCGATATGGTTGCCCCGCTTGTCGCGGTATCCGAACTGGATGCCAAAGATGTTGAAGTCATCCTGATCAACAGCAAACAGATCAACGCTTTTGTTGCTGGCGGGCAGCGCATGTTCTTTTATTCCGGAACCATAGAGGCCGCCGATAGTGCCGTTGAAATTCAAGGTATCATGGCTCACGAGCTTGGCCATATCACCGGAGGTCATATCATTCGCTTTGACGAAGGTATCAAAACGGCCACAGGTATTACCATACTCAGCCTGATCCTGGGCGCAGCCGCCATTGCTGCGGGCGCAGGCGATGCGGGCGCGGGAATATTGGCTGCAGGCCAGCAAGCCGCCACCGGCAAATTTTTGGCCTTTAGCCGGGTGCAGGAACGCGCCGCGGACTCCGCTGGCGCACGCTATCTCTCCGCCGCCGGGATCACAGGCCGCGGATCAATTGACTTTTTCAAGAAACTGCAAAATTACGAGTTCCGCCTCGGCATCCCGCAAGAAGATAGCTATGGTCGTACCCACCCGCTTTCGGGCGAACGTGTCAGCCTGCTCCGCGACGTATATCAAGCAGACCCGGCTTGGGACACACCGCCTGATCCCGAAATTGAAGAGCGATTCCAGCGGGTAAAGGCCAAGTTGCTTGGCTTCACGAGCGAACCAACCGTAACGTTGCGCAAATTTCCCGAAAGTAACCAAACTATTCCGGCGCGCTATGCTAGGGCTTATGCATGGCACAAAAGTGCTTATCCCGATCGCGCGCTCTTGGAAGTAAACAGCCTGCTGAAAGACAATCCGAACGACCCCTATTTCCTCGAACTACACGGACAGATATTATTGGAATCGGGAAGGCCGCAAGAAGCAATAGCATCCCTGCGTAAAGCCGTGCAGCTGACCAACAATCAACCACTGATTGCAAGCCTCTTTGGGCATGCGCTGATCGCGACCGAGGATGAAAGCCATTTTGCCGAAGCCGAACGCGTTTTGAAGGCTGCTGTTGTTAAGGACAACCGCAATCCCTTCGCCTGGTATCAGCTTGGCGTTGTCTATTCCCAACAAGGTGATACAGCGCGCGCGCAGCTGGCGACAGCAGAGAGTGCACTGCTACAACGCAATTATAGCAGTGCCATTCGCAGCTCTCAAATCGCGATGGCTGGTATCAAAGAAAATACGCCGGAGTGGATCCGTGCGCAGGATATTTCGCTGATCGCGAAAAACGAATTTGAGCGTTCGGATCAACGCCGCCGCTAAATGGCGGTCAGTAAAATCACCAAAATTATGTAACAATTGTAGACAAGTTAGCGAACCTCCGACAAGGAGTGCTCGTTCTTTGAAATGGAAAAACGTGGAAAATAACAACAGAAAGTGGATGATTATGGCAGGGGGCATTTTGGCCATAGCAGGGGCAGCGACTGTCTGGTTCATGCAAACCGGTAGCACATCGGCAAGCGAAGAAGCCACGAAAGCCGCTCTGGCAGCCGGAATTGACAGCAAGGAACAGGCCGCAATCGAAGCCATTGTCCGCGATTATATCCTGAAGAATCCGGAAATCATTCCAGAAGCGGTCGAGATACTGCAAAACCGCCAGAAAAAAGCAGCCATTGACGAAATTCGCAAGGAAATCCAAGCACCCTTTGCCGGTACGGCCTTTGCCGGTAATCCCAATGGTGATGTCATAGTGGTCGAATATTCCGACTTTGCCTGTCCTTATTGCAAACAGACGACCGCCGATATCGGCCGAGTGCTAGGAGAGGACAAGAATATCAAGGTCGTGTTCCGCGAATTGCCAATTCTCAGCGAAGCCAGCAATGATGCCGCATTGATGGCCCTTGCAGCGGCCAAACAGGGCAAATATTACGCCTTTCACAAGACGATGTTTGCAACCGGACGGCCCACACCTTCGACCATCGAAAGCGCTGCGAAAGAAGTTGGCCTGGATATGGCAGCCGCACGCGAATTTATCGCTTCACCCGAGGCACAGCAAGAAGTGCAGCGTAATATCGAAGTGGCCCGGCAACTGCAATTTACCGGAACACCAGCCTTTGTTGTCGGCAACCAAACAGCGGTCGGCGCAGTGGGTTATGACGGTTTGAAAGAAATGATCGCCAAGGTACGCGGCTCGAAATAAGTCTTGCCCCTCTGCGTGCGCGCTTCACCGATAGCGCCGCCCAAGCGCCTTTCCTACAGAGCTGGATTGATGGTAATATCAGCACGATACCCACCCACTCCCCGTTCAGCATATTCATCTCTGATCACCCACGCCTGAGCACGTGTGACTTGTGTGAACTTTGGGAATTATCTGGAGAAATAATGGGTTCTGAAAAAGTCCCACAGAGCTTTGTGAACTTTGTGAACTTGGCCAGAATTCAGATGCTCTCAGGCCGTCCTTTGAACCCTTGTGCAATGACATACCATTCGGAAGAACCTTTGCGGCTAGCGGGCGGCTTGGCATGTTTTACTGTCTTGAAATGCTGTTTGAGCATGGCCAGCAATTCATTGTCCGTGCCGCCCGCCAATACCTTTGCGACGAAGGCGCCGCCTACCTGTAAATTCTCGATGGCAAAATAGGCACCCGCTTCAACCAATCCCATGGTGCGCAAATGATCAGTTTGTTGATGCCCAACCGTATTGGCTGCCATGTCCGACAATACGAGATCGGGCGCACAGCCCAACGCGTCCATTAGCTGATCAGGTGCGCTGTCATCCATAAAATCCATTTCAAGGATGATCACACCTTCGATTGCATCGACAGGCAATAAGTCGATGCCAACAATCTTTGCTTGTGGAACAAATTTGCGAATAACCTGCGCCCAACCACCCGGTGCAATGCCCAGATCAACCACAGCCTTGGCCTTGCGGACAAATTTGAACCGTTCGTCCAGCTCGAGAATTTTATAAGCTGCGCGAGAGCGATAGCCGTCTGCCTTGGCCTTTTTTACATAGGGATCGTTTAACTGTCGCTCCAGCCATCGCGTCGAACCAATTTTGCGACCTTTGGCAGTTTTCACACGCTGTTTACCGCCCGAACGCCCTCGGCTCATGATCGCCGCCTTTGTTCGTGCGAAGACATAAGCGAACGGAGTATCCCTTCCCGGATGCCGCGATCCGCAACACCGACACGATTGGCTGGCCAGATATCGAGGATCGAATCCAATATCGCACAGCCGCCAACGACCAGATCAGCGCGCTCTTTGCCAATGCATGGAATGGCCGCTCGCTCTTGCGGTGAACAGGCCGCGAGCATTGCGCTGATATCGCGCATGGATTCGGCAGGCACGATCAGGCCATCAATTAATTTGCGGTCATAATGCGGCAACTTCAGATGCAGGCTCGCCAAAGTGGTAACCGTGCCGCTGGTACCCAATAAGCGAAAATCGCAATTTTCCGACACTGGCAAGCGGCTTGCAAAATCCGCAAAGCTCTCGGCCACACGGTTCCGCATATTATCAAAAGCCTGTTCTCTGGCCGCCGGATTGTCAGCATCGAACTTTTCACTTTCGGTCAAGGATACCACGCCCCACGGCGCGCTGAGCCAATCGATAATTTCAGGTGCGCTGCCTGATGTGTCGACAAGGACCAGTTCCGTTGATCCGCCGCCTATGTCAAATATCAAGGCCGGACCGTCACCTGGTTCGAGTAGGATCTGACAGCCCAGGACAGCCAGCCTTGCTTCTTCTTCGGCCGTGATGATATCAAGCGCGATCCCGGTTTCCTGACGAACGCGATTGATGAATTTTTCGCCATTGCTGGCGCGGCGACAAGCCTCAGTGGCAACAGAGCGCGCCAATGTTACATTGCGGCGTTTCAGCTTATCTGCACAGATCGATAGCGCTGCCACTGCACGATCCATTGCACGATTGCTAATTCGGCCAGTTTCCACAAGGCCTTCGCCCAATCGCACAACCCGCGAGAAAGCATCTGTTACAATAAAGCCATCGGATGAGGGTTTAGCGACCAATAGCCGACAATTGTTCGTGCCTAGATCAATGGCAGCATAAGATCGCAGCTTTGGCCAGCGTGCGCCATTTTTGTGAGAGGGAGACGGATTTCGACTCCCGTTCTTATGTCTCGCCGCAGGTTTCGGGCGGGCCGTCCTTGCCGATTTTCCGCCGTCTTGTCGTTGCGGCGATGGGGATGCTTCATCCGCCATAACCGTTACTCTTATATTCTCCGGATCGGATAATACCGCCGGTACTTGGGCCTAGAGATAACCGCAGCCCACCGGATGTGCAAGGGTTTAGCGATAAAGCCCACTTGCCAGATGACATTGGAAAACGCTTGACCACCCCCTGCCTGCGGACTATTGCGCCCCCCGGCACTCCCCTGTCGTATAATGGTAATACCACGGACTCTGACTCCGTTAATTGAGGTTCGAATCCTCACGGGGGATCCAGTTTTAATCAAGCTAATTCAAAACCTTACTGGAATAGCCTCATTATTTTCATAACTTACCTTGAGTTCCACTGAGTTCCACTGAATACTGCTGATTTCTAAGCAATTCCAATTGCATGCAGCGCCTCCGTGGAACATGGATGCAACATAGATTGATTGATGGAATCCGGGGGTTACGTTATTCATGAGTGAGCAAAAACGCACATTTTCACAACGTCAAGGCATCGTAGAATTACCCAGCCAAATGAAGTTGCGAGAGATCGACAACATCATGAAGTCTAAGCTTTGGAGAGCGTTTCGAACGTCATTAGACGCTCACCAGGTTTTTCGTCAAAGAGGTGATCCTCCGCTGAGATCACCTTGGAATGAAATATGGGAAAGCTGGGAAATTGAATATCTGGAAAACATGGTAGATTCACCAGTTTTCTACCGGTCTCAGGTTGGTAATCAAATCAAAGTTTATATCGAACATCAGCCCTATAACATCGTATTTGATTTTATAGAGTTCGTTCTGCAGCATCAAGATTGTCCGTTCGATCTTAGTATAGATTTGCACCAGGTTTTCAGGGAATGTCGGCCAGCTTATCACATAATCGATGAAATGATCGTTCCGGTTTCCGAAGAAAGCGAAGTCGAAGGCATCAAAACTGCGGTCTCAGAAATAAATTCATCACCGGCCATGGGCGTCAAAACTCATATGGCAAGTAGCACAAAGCACTTGCGAGCTGGCGATTGGGGCTCTTCCATCCGTGAAAGCATAACTGCAGTTGAATCAGCCGCACGGTTTGTTGCGCCAGGCACCAAAGACCTCGCCGGCGCTATGGTAGCGCTAGAAAAATCTGGACAGCTAAAGCACCCCGCCATGAAACAGGCTTTAAGCAAGCTATATGGGTATACATCGGATGAACAAGGTATAAGGCATGCCTTAGTTTTTGCGGGTACGGCTGACGTCGACGAGTCTGAGGCAATATTTATGTTCGGCGCTTGCGCATCTTTTGCATCGTATCTGCTTAAGTTTAGTCCACCGGACGATTGAGCACCTAAAATGTCTTACCTGACACGCACGGCTCTTTTGGGACGAAAATAGTATGGAGACATTGCAGATGCTACCAATCGACACTTTTGTAACAACGCACTTTTTTGAACTATCGGAAGGTGATGTAGCGTACGCCTTAGACTACGATCAATCCATCTGCATGGTTGGAACGGCAAATGGATTCACGATCGCGGTATTCCCTGAACTCGAGGATCAAAAATTCGTCACTGGAGAAACCGAACATTTTGAGGGATTAGGTCACGTTATAAAGAATACGAGCCTAGTAGTTGATCACCACACCGTCGAAAAATATCATGGTATGGCCGATCCTATTGGTTCTATAGTTGTTCTTCGTGGACAGATTTTTATTTGCGCCAAGGCGAAGAAAAATGCTGAAAAAATTCTCGTGAAGATAGGTGATTTGGATACCGACAAGCATTCAATGCTAGCTGTCGCCTATCCGAAATGGAGTATTGTCGTTCCAGATCTAAAGGACACACAAACTCTTTTTTCGACATCAACTTAATCTGAAACATGCGAATTGTTGCTGAGGTTCTCTTACAATAACATAAGAGAAATCATCATCTTCTAGTTACGACACCACATCTATCGGCCACCCGGAAGCATGAAACGGCTTTGTGCGTCGGATACCGTGCTGACGATAGTAGATGGCAGATCACGTTTCATTTCTTCGAGACGCTGCTCAACACGCGCCAATGCAACTGAATCTGCTCCGTCTGCTGAAATTGGAACATTCATATGAACGGTAGTGCCGGCACTTGCCATTTTCCTTTCCATCTGGCGTGTTTGAGAGGCTGTATGGATCCGTGAACCGCGCGGAAGGCTGACCAGTTCTTTGCCGTTTTCGCCTACTTCTGTGAAACCGCCCGGAAAATATTCGGTGCCGACAGCGTTGCCGCCACCAAAAAAACCGCCGAGCCCCTGAAGAATAGAACCGAATAGTCCGCCCGATCCGGCGCCACTTCCACCACCTCCGAATGTAGGTAAGCTGGAATCGAACAAGAGGTTTTTCAGGGGATTGAGCAGCGTCAGTCGGATCATGTCATCGGCAATGTCCTGCAATACCCGCTTTCCAAGATCACCAAAGTCATTCCAATTCTGTAGATCAAACACGGTGTCTACGAATTGCTCACCAGTTTGGCGTAACGCATCCCAGTTTTCTTGCTGTTGTCGCAAAGCCTGAGACTGACGATCGATCTGCTCGTTTTGCTCCAAAATCTGTTGGCCAATATCAGCTTCCACATCAACTCCGGCACGGCGCATATTGAGTATCAATTCCAGCTTGTTCAGCTGTACCTCGCGCTCAACGGATGTTTCACCAATTAAAGATCGTTCGACGCGCAGGATCTCGAGCCGCTCGTCATGATCAGCCAGAATGCCCTGCGTGAAATCAATGAGGTTTTGTTCACGATCAGCCCGCTGCGTGACGCTATCCAGGCCAGAAATTGCGAATGCACCGGCCCTAGCATCAATACGCTCATTTTTCGCCTGTGTGCGGAGCTGAACGGCTTGCTCAGTGGTCAAACCACCATTGGCTGGCCCAGCAGCTTCTAGCCGGCTGATCTCCTTAATCTTGGAACGATACTCTTCGGTGATTTTCAACAGCGGGTCATTAGCTGTGAGGAAGTTAAGAACTGACTTGGCATTCGCCTCTTGAGTCCGCTGTAACTCTGCTGTTGCCCGAGCCGCAAGCGCCAACCTGTCTCTTTCTCCCCCCGCCCGTCCGGAGCCACTTGGCTGCCTGAGAGCATCTGGCAGGGACCTTGTGTCTAGTGCCTGATCGATCAAATTAGCCGTATCATCTTTGAAGTCAGCTGAAATTGCATCAACAACTGCTTGCTGAAATTCCGAGCGCGCAATGCCCAGCTGCTTAAAATCGACTCCTTCGCTTTCTCGCAATATCCTGTTCAATGATTTGTTCCGTTGCGCTCTGTCCTTAACCTCCAGCGTATCGCGGAATGAATTTATGAGGGTCGCCTGTTCAAACCCGATCGGAGAAATATTACCGGTGGCAAGCCGACCAAGTGCCTCTCCTAATCCCAATCTTCCAGTATTCGTCGCTGCTGATCGCGCGGCTTGTCGTTGTTGCAACGCTTCGCTTCTGAGCGTTATGGCAGCCAGCCTGGCGTTCGCCTCAAGTAATGCATTCTGTTTTTCAATTCTACCATTGGCTAAATCGAACATGTCGCCCAGGACCGACTGGGCCTTGCCAAGGCCATCAGCACCGGCCTGAGCAGCTTGCGCAGCTTCTTCTACTTCATATAACTTAGAGACCATTGAGCCTAGGATGGCCGTGCCGCCGATGATAAGAGCGCCCCAAGGGCCAGCAATAAAACGTGCAACTTTTCCTGCAGTTCCCGTTTCACCGAGCCCCATGGACAATGCACTGGCTGTCTGCCCGCCCTGCTGAGCCAAGATGACTAGAGGATCTACACCGAGAGCGAAACCTTGGGTAATGTCCTGAAATTGGAAACCGAGTTGGTTATATGCAGCACGCTGCTGACCGGCTGATACAGTTCCGCGCCGTTGAGCATTTGTAAAGGCATCCAATTCCGTTTTCGCCCGAGTTTGAATATTTGTGAACTCTGCTGTGCTGAGAGCTCCTTGCTTGCGTAACTGGGTAGCTTCTCGGATCGCTTTGTTATGTCGCTGTTGAGCTGCAAATAAGGGATCAAACTGAGACAGCAACCTGGATCTAGAAGCGGCCATTTGATCTTGCGAGCGAATAAATGCTTTCATTGATGCTTCAGCAGATTTGAGCTGGGATCCGGAACGGCTTAGTCCGACGAAGTCATTTATTTGACGCTGCGTATCTGTTTGTGAGGCACCCATTCGTGCCGCCCGACGTTCCAGCCGCTCGACCGCTGTTTCAGCAATACGCATGTCTCGGTTAAATGCAGCGGCCGTTCTTTTTGAACTTGCTTCTCCAGCTTCTCCGACGCTCTTCCAGCTTTTGAGAATTGCGTCTTCACCAACGGCCTTCAGCCGATATGCAACTGATTGTCTTGCCATTGGTCCTTACTCCCAAAGTTCAAAAGTTCACGGGAAAGTTCAAAAAGGGCGAGTACTTTTGAACTTTTAGTTCATAATTCAAAACCTGGTGGGTGTGCGAAGACGTCGCACTACGCCCCACCGCAATTCACTTGCCCTCCAGAAAGGACCCAAACGATTAGTGGGGCAGAATGATGAGGATGACGAAAAACATTCATCCTGCCCCGGTCCGAAGCGCCAACCGGCAAGTTAAACGCCAGGATTCTTGAATGCTCCACGCCAGTCGATGAACGCACAGCCAAAGTCGTGATAAGCACGGTAACCAGTACCCAGGTGATCCCAGGCTTCTTTGATCTCAATCTTGGGAGCAAATTCATCATTGAGATATGCATATTCCAATGACGTGCTCATTTGAGGATCACCGAAAACGTACCATGGATCACTATCCAGCCGCGGATCGACCAGAGGCACCAGCCGCCCCGCGAACGGATTAGCAGAGCTAACCTGCTCGGGATGCAGCGTGGTGGCTACCAACTTCTCAATCGTCGTTTCATGCTTCGCACCCGACAGGATGAACCGCGGCTGCACATTTACAGGCGTTCCATCCTGATCGGTTTGTGAGCGCAACGCCAATCGCGCAGCGCTGAGCCTGTCAATGTCCGGCGCTCCTGCCGATGCATCAAGGTTGGCGTGTTCTGTACTGAACACCGGATTGCTGTCAGCCATGGGAGGGTTGGCATTCAAAAGATCCGCCATCAACAAGGCTTCGCGCTCTGCGCCAGCTTTGGCAAGTGCGATCATGCTGTCAGCGAATGCCCCAAGGTCGTCATTGATTATGGCCTGGCGAGATAGCCCAAACCGCTTGGCATAGGTTTTGACCCGGTAAGTTTCCTTCCTAGACTTAAAATAGCCGAATTTGATTTCTGAGTTCTCAGGTAGCTCATCCAAGGTACCTATACCACTTAGATCGATGCCTGTGATTTCCCTGAAATCTGCGGCACTTTGCCTGCGGCCGACCTGCTTGATGGGAGATTCGAATGCTGCAAACTTCTCCTGCAGAAACCGGTTTCCGCTGGATTCCAAAAGCGCCGGTAGCGTACCCACAGCGTGGTTGCCAGCCGGATAATGCGAACGAGACGCATCTGGTTCCCACGCCACAGCGATTATATTCGTTGCCGACATTCGATGAATGTCGCGATGACCACGCCGAGAGATGATCTCGCCGGCCATCTGAGGAACGGACAGCCCCATAAATTCACATGCCTCTGGAGCAGGCTCTGACCCACTCATTCGAGCGTAAAGGGCATCCGACATAGCCTGGGCCAAAAAAGAAGGGTTATCGTAGGTGGGTTCAGTGAGGACTGCTCCGGCACTGCCGCGAAATCCACTTGTTGCTGCATTCTGCTCCTCCCCCGCAAATTTCATCAGTGCCTGGCGAGCGGCCTCTATAGAAACTTTTCCCGCTGAGTTTTTCCTGACCAATTCTTCAGCCTTTTTTCTTGTATTTTGACCAAACGGTGCCGCTGAGCTCACAAAATCTATTGCCTGTTCAGAACTAAAACGTGTGGTCGTCGTATCTTCGGTTTGTGATATAATATGGGTCATTGCGTTGGGCTCCATTGATTTTTGAGAGTGGTTTGAAAATGAACGCACAGCGGCTTGCGGATCTGCAGGAACACTGACCAGGCTAGCTTCGAGAAGCTCCCAGCCGGTTGCAGTACGAATTTCGGGATCATCCCCACTTGGTTTGGAGATTTTCCATTGCGTGACGCGATAACCGATCGAGATACCGGTTAGCTCACCCCGACTGACCATTCCTTCTGCATTCCGGCCGGCATCGGTGTCCGCAAAGTTAATGGTGCCGATCAGTGCTCCATTTTCAATGCGACAGTTTGTGATTGAACCCAGCACTGCATCGATCGACGACTGATTGTGGGAATCGAGAAGTTTGACGCCCAGGCTTTTGGCGCGCCCCAGGTCAATTGCTTGTTCAGATATTTCGAGGTTTTCGATGTAACCCCAGCGAGGCACGCTTGCACCCTGAGAAAGAACGGCATCAACAGTCCTGCTTTTTGCGTCGTAAGTCGCAGCTGAGAGCGTCGCCTTGCGTGTCTCTTGGTCTTGGCCTGCTTGAACTAGCCATGTGTCTGAAATTGCATCCATGGCGTGAATATGCAGTGCGGCATTTCTGGTGTCGCCGGACATGTTGGGACATGTTGGGGCGAATCAGGGCAATCAGTTTCTGAGGATACCTGTATCAGTTTCATCCGGCCGGTACCGTGCTTGGTATAAGATTTCGGTAATCTGGGTTTCAGTGTACCCGATCCGGCCGCCTGGTGTTTTTGTGTAGGGCACTAATTGTTTGTTACGCCAGTGGCGCAGTGTCCGGGGATGTACTCCCAAACGCTGCGCCGCCTGTGCTTCAGAGAAGTCGAAAAAACTCACTGCACTGACTCACCTTCTGGCCGTTGCATCCAATCAATAACTGTTGGGCCAATCAACCCAATCAGGCTCTCATAGGCTCGATCGCGGCCGACATCCTTCTCGATGACAACAGTTGCTGCCATAATTAGCGCAGCCGCTTGTTCAGATCGGTTTGGTGTTAGCAATGTCGCCTGTTTAATTAATTCCGCGGCCATTCCGCCGTTGATTGCTACCGACTGAGCGATTTCAGCCAATTCCTGAATATTCTCGTTTGTCATGTGTCTTATCCCACGCTCCGGTCGTATCGATTGATTGCATCTGTCCCATAGTTAGACTTCCAGTTTGCAAGAGTTGGATTCACAAGAGCCATGAACGCATGATAGGCGCCTTCCTCTCCGTATTCCCATTCAATCGCGGACATCGCGGCCGTCATCAGCAAGGATGCCGGTGCTGCATGATGAGAGGTCAAAAGCCTTGCCTGATCGTATAGCTCCTGAGCTAACTGACTTTTGCGTTCGATGTCGGCAATATTATCCAGCCGCTCTCGGGTAAATGCGCCGAAAAGCTGCTCTGGTTTTACCGATTCCAAATCGTTTTGGTTTACAACTCTGTGATTTTTAACTAACTTTTCCATGTGTAGAACATCCTTTTACACTGGGCTGGAGCGCTTTTGATCGGGAGCTTCAGCCATTTTAACATCTGGCACCATTACCGGATGAATTCCTGGATCGAGTGGAACGCTTGGCCGTCTGATTTTCGATCGCCAATGCTCCCTGTCCTTCTCTGATGATGCCCTGGCGGCTCTTTCCTCGCACCAAGCATTCCATTGATCGTCAGATTTAAAAGCGCGTTCACTTTCCTTTGGCAATGTATTGCCATCCGGCCGACGATCATTTCGAACCCATTTGCGCCACGCTGCAGACCAGTCTGATCTGATCGCGTTATTACCACTTGCACCGATCCAGTGGTCGCGAAAGTCTTCACCAACTGCATCAATCGTTGGATCGCCCCAGCCGCGCTCTTCTCGGGCATATGCCCGGCACTCATCATCAGGTTTCCAATCAGAGGAGAGGCGCGAACCGCGCGCGCTCTTCTTTTCTTCTTTAATTTCTTTACCTTCTTCTTGTGTGTGCCCTGACTGTGCCCCGGCTGTGCCCTTAACTGTGCCCTGACTGTGCCCTTCGGTATGTTGAACATTCTGATATTTGTCGTAATTACATATAGTTAAGACGGTTCCAGACTGTGCCCTATTTGTGACTGCCATGTGCCCTTTTTCAAGCCTATCGAGGAACCCTCGAATTCTCTTCTTCGACCAGCCGAATACGCTTTCTAATGATGCTAACGAGACATGGATTTGTCCACGTTCTAGAGGTATCATCTCTCCCTTGTAATTATACCTCATGGTTTCTTTCCATGCGGCATTTTCAATTAACCAAACCCATGCCGCGCGCTCGCAAAAAGGCTCATTCTTAAACAGATCGCAATCAGACCAGCCGCGATAAAGTTTTATGAAACCGCTCATAGTATCGATGGAATCGGTAATTGTACGCTGTTAAGGTCGCCGCGCATCAAAAGATCTCCAGACAAATATTGGCGCATCGAGACGATTTCCTATCTTCTGTGCTTCACATTCCGCTAACCGAAGACTGTCACGAACGATTGTCGGCTGACGCAACCCCTCAGGCACAACCATCACCCAGAATTTTCCGTATCTCGGTTGAACCATTACCCGCGGATTTTGATCATGCGGTCTGGACATCACCCAAGCCTGAAGAAGTTTCTGATTGAAAGGCCGCATCAATTTCCGATTTTCGGAAAAATAGTCTGCGACCCATTCTTATGACCGGCAGACGACCGCTGTTTGCCATATTGTAAACCGAACGCGGGTGAACGCCTATGTAGTCAGCTGCCTCTTGGGCACCATCAAGCAGATCTTGATTCAGCATTATCATTATCTCCAATAAGTCCTAGTATTAACACTAACCTTTATTTACTTTGAGATTATGATTGTCAAGCCCTAGTATTAACGCTAACCCTTACTTTATCAGGAGACTACCATTTTGGACATTAAGTACGGACAAATAGAGCAACTGCTAATGGACATCCATGGCATTGCCCCCGCGAAACTGGGAGCCTTGCGATCGCGATTAAAGCATTTTCGACGCTTGGGATTTCCAAAGAAGATCGATACAGGGCCCGGCATCCACGTATCTTATGGTGCAAAAGAAGTTTTGTTTCTGGTGTATGCTTTTCAATTGATTGAGCTTGGTATGGCGCCAGAGAAAGCAAAAAATCACATTAATGCGATCACCAGTCTGCTGGTCAGAGCGGCAGGTCACATTGGTAGTTACCTTAGAGAAGAAAACTTCGATCCAGTCGCCACCGATGTAATGAAGATCCGTTTTGATCCTAATGGATTGGAGCTTCTCACAGTTCTGGCAGATATTACCCGCAAACCAAAGCTGGCCGATGAAAGATCATTAGCTGACACCTGGCTTTATAAAGGAGAATGGCCAAAAGAATCTGGTCTTGGAGTAATCAGGTTTGCAGAAATCAACATCACGGCGTTGATGTTTGAAGTAGCTGGGCGTTTTGATACCGCGGAAATCGTGCCAGCGGTCGAATTTGGGAAATCGCTAGTCGATTGGGCAAAATCAGAGGGTTGGAAACCCGCTGAAGAAAAAGCCTTGATATGAGCAGCATCCGGAAACGCACTTGGTATACAGCAACGGGCGAAACAAAAAAGGCATGGCTCGTAGACTATCGCGATAGCGCTGGCAAAAGGCGTTTCAAGCAATTTAACCGAAAGAAAGATGCTGATGCATGGAGGGTCAATGCAAGCTTCCAAGTCGCGCATGGGATTCACACACCAGATAGTCAGAGTATAACTGTAAGCGAAGCCGCGAAGCTATGGCTCGATCGTTGTCGTTCGGAGCAGTTGGAAACTACCACAATAGCAGCCTACGATCAGCAAGTTCGGCTCCATATCGAACCTCTTTGCGGCGAAGTTAAGCTATCTCAACTGACGACCCCCATGGCTGAAAACCTTCGGGATAAGCTTGCGCGCCGCATGTCACGACCTATGGCCGTCAGGGTCCTAAGAGCACTTAAAGCGATAATTTCTGAAGCCCAACGAAGAGGATTGGTCGCTCAAAATGTGGCGCTCGGAGTTAAAATATCACGGAAAGATCGCGAAAGGCCAAAACCAAAAATACCTACCAAAACCGAGCTTGCCGAAATACTGACGGCTTCTGCATCATCCGAGCAGCCGATGGTTCACCCTCTTGCCTGCCTGCTTGTTTTTGCGGGCCTTAGGGCATCAGAATTGAGGGGGCTGGCTTGGGCCGAATTGGATCTTAAAAATGGAACAGTTACGGTTTCTCAGCGTGCGGACGCGGCTGGCAATATCGGGCCTCCCAAATCAAAAGCAAGCTTTCGGTCGATACCTCTACCTAAGATGGCTGTTAAGGCGTTGAAACGCTGGAAATTAGCCTGCCCTCCGGGTGACCTTGTATTCCCATCCCCTACCGGTAAAGTTATGTCCCACCCTTATATGGCAAGAACCCTCATGGGGCCGCCCCAGATAGCATCAAAAATTGTCAAACCTGGCCTATCCTCTACCCCCCGCTTCGGTCTCCACGCGTTCCGCCATGCCGCAGCTTCCCTTTGGATCGACCAACGCGTGAATGCCAAACGGGTGCAAGTCTGGATGGGCCATGGATCCATTCAAGTCACCTTCGATACGTATGGGCACTTGTTCGAACAGGTCGATCAAGATAACGAGATTGCTAACGCTGTGGAGAGGTCCATTTTCGCGGACGCAACATAAATGGAACATGGATCGGTATACCTAAGGATTCCGTAAAGTCAAAAACGGACTCTGACTCCGTTAATTGTGGTTCGAATCCACACGGGGGATCCAAAATTTGGGGGCCAAGGTGGGGAATTACAGACTGGTGCTGGTCACGTGACGCAGATGCACGAGCCAGCGGATCACAATGCAGCCGACGGTGCTGCAGCAGACAATGCTGGTGAAACAACCATCAGCTTTTCATTGGGTCTGGCCGATTTCCTGGGCGCCAATAATATCTCAATTGGCTTCACGTCCTACCAAACCGGGCGACTCTATTTGGTTGGCCGCGGACCGGAAGGCAAGTTAGCGGTTCACGAGGCGCTATATCCACAAGCAATGGGCGTCACCGCCAATCAAAGCCGTATATATCTTGGCACGTTGACGCAGATCGTCCGGTTGGAAAATGTTCTGGCAGCGGGACACCTCGCTAATGACGTACATGACAAAGTCTATGTTCCGCGCAACATGCAAACAACGGGCAATGTAGATATTCACGAACTGGGTATTCGAGAAGACGGGCAGATCATATTCGTTAACACGCTGCATAATTGTTTGAGCGTTCCCAGCATAACGCACAGCTTCAAGCCTATTTGGAAACCTGATTTCGTTACGGACCTTGCGACCGAAGATCGCTGCCACCTCAACGGATTGGCCATGGTCGAAGGGCAACCAAAATATGTGAGCGCGGTGTCGCAATCAAATGTGAAAGATGGCTGGCGTGATAAACGGCATGATGGCGGTGTCATCATTGATGTTGAGGACAATGCCATATTGGCGGACGGATTGTCGATGCCGCACAGTCCGCGCTTTCATGTTGGCCGCATATGGCTATTGAATTCAGGAACCGGGGAATTGGGCTGGTTACACCCCACCGACCATGCATTTACCCCAGTTGCCTTTTGTCCGGGCTTTTTGCGGGGTCTTGAATTCCATAATGACCACGCCTTCGTAACGCTATCGAAACCGCGCCATGGGCATTTTGAGGGACTGGCACTGGACCAAAAACTTGCGCAGGCAGAAACGATGGCCTGGTGCGGTATACAGATATTATCACTCGCTACTGGAGAAGTTGCGCAATGGCTGCGCTTCGATGGTCCGATCACGGAACTGTTCGACATCTGCATCCTACCTGGCGTGATTAATCCAATTACCTTGGGGCCTCAATCTGATGAAATCCGAGATTTTATTACGGTAGAACAGCCCGATTGGTAAGGTTCCTTCTCAGCGGTTCTTGTTTCTTATTCGATATCAGCCGATCAATGTGTTGCTGCTGTGATAAATAGTTACCTACAAGCTTAAAAACCCCGCCCAATTGCCGTTCTCATTATCAGGACCAACAAATTTGGACGGAAAAATGCAACAACCGCACAGCGCAAACGAATATCATACTCCGCAAACTGACGGCAGACATGCGGTTCGCGAGGCTGTGGAAGCCGAGATTTTCATCAGACAGTCGGATTCCCAACTTTTCCGGGCTACGCTTTCGGATTTGTCAGTGTCTGGTTTCAGAATGACAAGCTACACCCATCTCGATCCAAAGAAATTGGTCTATATCCGACTACCTGGGATCCAGACGCTCAGTGCGACCATCAAATGGGTGGATTATCAGGATTATGGCTGTGCTTTCACCAATGATCTACACCCCGCGGTGCTCGAACATCTTATCAAAAAATTGCGTGAATTCGGGTGAATGAACGATATCCAGTTCCCAACAAGAGCTGTTATTCTGCTTCGCCCGTTTTGTCATATTTCATTTCCAGATAACGACCACGGATAGACAGATTATCGATATCACCTTTCGCGATTTGTTGGGTGACACCTGAAATTTCTTTCTCAATCAAAGACAGACCGTTGATCAGCTGTTCATCGGGAGAATTCCCGCTGTCATTGCTTTTTTTACGCATCGGCTCCGGAATAGCACGATAGCCAGAGATGAGTTCAGGTAGATGTTCCCCCATCAACTTGCGCACCTCATAAGCCGCCGGTTCCGCTTCATCGAGTTTTTGCAATTGCGGTGACAGCATATCGAGCTGAGTGCCAATATCATCAATGATTTTCACCGCTGGTCGCGGCAAAGCCGGGCGCTGTGCCTCAAGCCATATCTCTGTCTTGCCAGCAAGCGTTTTGAGGTCGGACTGCACCAAAGTAGATGGTGTCGGGATTTTCATCTTCGGGTATTTCATTGCCGCCCAGATGCCGCCTGCGATCAAGCCGGCGGAGATCATCACCCCCCAAAAACCAATGCCATTCAATATGCCGCCAACAATACTCGCTCCAACCAGCACACCAGCCGTAACCACTGCGGCGCGGGCCAATTTCTTTCGGAAATAGCCGCGTTTCAGGCCCTTGGACCGCTCGCCGATGGATTCTGCAAACTTATAGCTGCGATAATAGTTCGCGGCATTGTCATAAATCTGCTGATTGCTCTCGGTCATGCGTCTTATTCCTCAAGCGCGCTTAACGGGTTCTCGGATGGCGCTTCGAGAGCCGCCTTATCCTGTCCTTCGGCCCGCGCTATATATCCTTTGGATTTCTCGATCTCGCCAGACAAGCTGTTGACGGTGGTCTTCATATTTTCCAGCGCCTTGATCTTGAACGTGTCGATATTGTCCATCGTGTCGTAAACATTCTGGAACGCGCGTTGCAGTGTTTCCAGCGGTATGGTCGCTGACGCGGCTTGCTCATGAATCTCTGCCGTCTGGTTTTTCAGCATGTCACCGGTGCTGTCGATAATACCCGCCGTCGTGGTGTTTAGCGCCGTTACCTGATCCAGCACCAGCTTCTGATTGGTCAATGCCTGGGCCACGGTCACACCGGTACGCAGCGCGCTAACGGTGGTTGTACTGGCGCGATCAACGCCCTTAACCAGTTCGACATTGTTTTTCTTGACGAGATCCAGTGCCAGATAGCCCTGCACAGTAACCGCCATTTGGGTCAGCAAATCCTGTGTCCGCTGACGGACATAGAATAGCGCGCTTTCCCGGAGCGCTTTTGCTTTGGCCGGTTCGGTCGCATCCAGTTCGGCTGCCTTATCTTCCAGACGCTGGTCCATGACCTTGGACACGTGGATCATCTGCTCCAATCGGCCCATGGCGGCCCACAAATTTTTGCGTTCCACGTCGATGGCCGCATTATCCATCAACAGCTCATCTTTACCGCCCTGCAATCGGGTCAATATCGATGAAATATGTCCCTGCGCACTCTTATACCCATCAAAATAATTGCGCAGCTTGGAACCAAAAGGAATGATGCCAAATAATTTGCGTGGCGCGAGCAGATTGCCGCGCTTACCTGGATCCAGGTCTTCTACCGTCCGGCGAAGCTCGGTTAGATCTGCACCGATACCGGATTCATCATCCATCGTGCGAATGGGACGGTCCAGAAAACGGTTGGACTGCCCAGCGGCATCGGAAATTTCTTTGCGGCCCATATTAGTGATTTGGTCAACTTTTTTGCCAAATTCCGGGCTATTTTCATCCTGCGCAACAAGATCGTCGATAAATCCATCGACTTTCTCTTCCAACTTCGATTTGACCTCATCGCCAACAGGAACAAGTCCAGCCGCCTTGGTCGGTGAAACGGCAACAACCGGATCAGGGGGAGTCAGGGTCAAATCTTCGGTCGCAGTAATCGTCTCAGTGGCCATTGGCTCAATCTCCATATAGCTGTCTCTAGCGCAGCGCTCCCATCATAAATGGATGCAAATGCAGCACTTTTCAAGCGTTTCCAGACTGTATTACTAAAATAGTACAGTTAATGCAAGATTACTCGGTAGCCTTCCCTTCTTTTCAAAGGTTTGCTCAGCCGCAAATGGTTATCCCTGCAGGGCCGATTCCACGCTTGGTGTTATCCGTTCAACAATGATATCAATGCCCTCAGCATTTGGATGAATACCGTCAGGCAGGATCAGGTCCGTACGCCCCACCACACCGTCCATGAAAAAGGGATAGAGGCTGGCTTCATATTTTTTCGCAAGTGCTGGATAAATCACATTGAACTGATCACTAAATTCTTTCCCGAGATTGGGTGGGGCCAGCATGCCGGTTAGCATCACTGGAATGTCACGGTCGGATAGCTTCTTCACCATCGCTTCCATATTAGCACGTGTCTCCGATGGTTTCAGCCCACGTAATAGATCATTGCCGCCGAGGCCAAGCAGGACCAAATCCGGTTTTCGGGACAGGCTATCGAGCACGAAATCCATCCGCCGCAAGCCGGCTGCAGTGGTATCCCCTGACACACCAGCATTATGAACCTTTACATCTTGTCCCGCTTCATTGAGCGCTTTTTGCAGCTCTGGCGCAAATCCTTCGTCGGGCGCCAATCCATAGCCCGCATAGAGGCTGTCACCAAATGCCAATATCAGTGTTTCTGCCTCGACATCAGGCTGTTCCGAGCTTTCACTCACCGCTTGCTTTTCTTCAACCTCAATAGAATTTTCGTCTAAGGCCGGACTACAGGCAATCAAAAGTTGAAGAATTGCAAAGCAAAACCCATATGTCATAAACCTGTTCAACATTCGGATACACCTTCCCACCATGTTACAAAAAACCGCCGCAGACAGCGACGCCGCTAATACTAAGCCTCATATTGCCATTGATGCGCAAAATGTCACCCTCTCTTTAGGAGAAGGGGATGCGCGCGTGGATATTTTGGGCGGTATCGATCTGGCGATTGAGTCCGGCACGACCGTGGCCTTGCTGGGGCCATCGGGCTCCGGCAAATCCTCGCTGATGGCGATATTATCGGGGCTGGAGCGCGCAACCGGTGGGACGGTCAATATCGCTGGTGCCGATTTTGGTGCGATGAACGAAGACGAACTTGCCATCGCGCGCAGAGGCCGGGTTGGCATTGTCCTGCAAGCCTTTCACCTGCTGCCGACCATGAGTGCACTGGAAAATGTCGCAGTCCCGCTGGAATTAGATGGCCAAGCAGATCCCTTTGCTATCGCAGCCAATGAACTTGACGCGGTTGGTCTCGGCGATCGTCTTGGCCATTATCCCACCCAATTGTCCGGCGGCGAGCAACAGCGTGTTGCCATTGCCCGGGCCATGGCATCGCGACCTTCAATCATCTTCGCTGACGAGCCCACGGGCAATCTGGACGGAGCAACAGGGGAAATCATTATCGAACTGTTGTTCGAACGTCAGAAAGCCAGTCAGGCCACATTGCTTATCATTACGCACGATCCCGAACTGGCCAAACGCTGCGACCGTATCGTCGAATTGCGTGATGGTATGATCGAGAAAGACAGCGCGCAAAAGCTTGCAAAATCATGAGCGCTAGCCTCTCCAAAGCATGGACCATTGCTCGGCGTGACCTGCGCGGACGCTTTGTTGGCTTGCGTCTGCTTATCGTCTGTTTGTTTCTGGGCGTAGCTACGCTGGCGGCGATTGGCAGCCTGACCAGCGCTATCACCGATGAACTCGCCAATCGTGGCCAGTCGATACTGGGTGGTGATTTGGAAATTTCGGTCGCCCAGCGCGAAGCGACGCCAGCAGAACTGGAAGCTCTGAAAGCGACCGGCGAACTGTCCGAAACGTTGCGCATGCAGGCCATGGCGCGCCTGCCCGATGGCAGTGACACACAATTGGTTGAGTTGAAAGGCGTCGATGCCCCCTATCCGCTTTATGGCGATTTTACGTTGGAAGATGGCACAAATGCGCCGCCACTTGGATCCAGAGAGATATATGTCACCCCTGCCCTGATCCAGCGACTATCGCTCGCTATTGGCGATGAAATCGACTTTGGCGAAGCGACATTTACAGTGAGCGGTGTGATCGGTGATGAACCTGATCGGTTAAGCGAAGGCCTCTCACTCGGGCCGGTTGCCATCACTTCACTGGAAGCGTTGCGTGCCACCAACCTGATCCAGCCTGGCAGCCTTTTTCAGAGCAAGTATCGATTGAAGCTTCCTTCTGAAGTCGATCCCGCCGAACTGGGTGAAGAGCTGGAAAAGCAATATAAAAACGCTGCCTGGGAAGTGAAAACCCGCGATAACGGCGCCCCCAGCACGCGGCGCTTCATTGAACGCATGGGGCAATTTCTGACCCTCGTCGGTCTCGCATCTTTGGTCATCGCTGGCATTGGTGTCGGCAATGGTGTCGCGTCCTATTTGCGCGGAAAACAAGGTGCAATCGCAACGCTCAAGATATTGGGCGCGGATAGCGCGATGGTTTTCCGCATCTATATGTTCCAAATATTGGCCGTGGCCTTGGTGGCGATAATCGCCGGTTTGCTTGTCGGAGCCATTGCCCCTCTTGCGATCATTCAGATCGCTGGCGACGTTTTACCGATCAGGCCAGAATTTGCGCTCTACCCGCTACCGCTGATTGTCAGCGCTGCTTATGGGATATTAATCGCCATTATCTTTGCGCTGCCGCCGCTCTCACGTGCCAAATTGATTCCAGCAGCCGGGCTGTTTCGTGGTGAAAGCCGGTCATGGCGGGAAATTGACAAGCCGACATGGATTGCCGTTACTATTGCTGTCGCTGCGATTGTGGCGCTGGCCGTCGGAACCGGACGGGAACCGATTTTCTCGCTGGCGTTTATCGGCGCTGCGCTTGGAATATTGCTGTTACTCAGCCTGCTCGGCATCTTGATCCGCTGGCTGGCCAGCAAAGCCCCGCGCCCCAAACAACCCCTGCTCCGTTTGGCGTTGACCAATCTTCACAGACCGGGTGCACAGACTGGTCAGTTGGTTGTCGCCTTGGGATTAGGGCTCACATTATTTGCGACCCTTGCCGCGATCCAGACCAGCTTGACCAACGAAATCCGATTTAGCGTTCCGCAACAGGCACCCAATTTCTTTGTTCTCGATATTCCGGTGGAACGCGCCGACGACTTTAAAAACCAGGTCACTGCCAACGCCCCCGAAGCCGAAATCAACATCGTCCCGACGCTACGCGGCATTATCACCGAATATGGCGGACAAGTGGTTGCGGAACTGGACGAATTGCCGGAAGGCGCCTGGGTGCTGCGCGGGGATCGCGGTCTGACCTATAGCGGCGAGCTTCCCGAAGGCAGTGAAATTGCCTCCGGTGAATGGTGGCCGGCCGATTATGATGGCCCCCCGCTGGTGTCGGTTGACGAGGAACAGGCAACCGCATTGGGACTCAAGGTCGGTGACAGCCTGACCGTCAGCTTGCTGGGCGTGGAGATTAAATCCACGATTGCGTCGCTACGCAGAATTAACTGGCAAAATTTCGGGTTTAACTATGTGCTAGTTTTTCCGCCGAACGTATTGGCCAACACACCGCATAATGTCGCTGCCACCATCCAGCTGGATGAGAGCAAGGAAGACGGCCTGCTCGGATCACTGCCGCGCGAATTTCCATCCATCTCCATGGTGAAGGTGAAGGAAATCGCATCGCAGATCGGCACGATATTGGACCAGATGGCGACGGCTATTGCCTCTGCTGCCTCCATCGCGATATTCTCTGGCATTGCCGTCTTGATCGGTGCCATTGCGGCTTCCCGTCAATCCCGGGTTTATGACAGTGTGATCCTGAAACTGCTCGGGGCGACCCGCTCACAGATATTGTCGGCGCAAGCAATTGAATATGCCGTGTTGGCATTGCTGTTATCAGCGGTAGCGCTCGGCCTTGGTCTGCTTGCCGGATGGTTCGTTATCACGCAGATATTCGAATTTACCTGGCAGCCGGACTGGATGATAGTGATGGTCACTCTGGCGGTTGGTGCAATTATGACGTTAGGCATTGGCCTGTTGGGATCGATACCGGTTCTGTCCGCCAAACCAGCACGAGCACTGCGCGAACTTTAAAACACCAAGTCAGATATTCGATAGTTTTACGGCCATCGGAGCCGATAGAATAAGGCTCGAGAGGTGATAGAATAGTAGCGGGATCAGCAATAGGCCGGCTGATTCCGGTGGAAATAATATCGCAGCCAGCGGTGCACCAACCGCTATACTTTTTTGGGCCCCGCCAAAAAGCAGCGCCTTGCGATCATTGATTACAAAGCCGGAAATGCTGCCCAACAACCAAGCTCCGCCAAAGGCGAATATCAGCAATACTGCGATTGCCAAAGCGACGATCAGGAACTGATCACCCGGCACCTGCTGCCAAATACCCGCCACGACTGCGCCGGAGAAGGCAACATATACGGCCAGGCTGATCGCAATCTTGTCGGACCATCCGACAATGCCCTTATATTGCGCGGCCCAGGAACGCGCCCAATGCTGAATGAGTTGACCAATTGCGAAAGGCAAAAGCAGCATGGTCATGATCTTGATGAAAGACGCCCCCGTGATCACAATACCGACCGAACTAGCCAACAAGGCGAAGAACACCGGTGTGATGATTATAGAGGATAAGTTCACGGTCGCCGCGGCAACCACCGATGCACCCACATTCCCTTTGGCGATTGCCGTATAGCTTGCCGCCGATTGGATAGTGGATGGTAGGCAGCCGAGATACAGGAAGCCTGCGGCAATCATTGGTGCGATATGGCCGTCCAATAAGCGCGACAGCACAAGCCCGGCCACAACCATCGCACCAAAGACAAATCCAAAAACGGCTGACTGCAATCGCCAGTTGCGAAAACCGGCCACCACCTCTTGCCGATCCAAACGAATTCCGTGAAGCAAAAATATCCAGAAAATCCCTGCCGAAACCGCGAATGATGCAATCGGTTCGGCCGACCCGCTAACCGGGAACAAGGTAGCTAACAGGACGGAACCCCCTAGCAACCAGATAAACTTATCCGTTAAAATCAGCCGTATAGTCTGCATTACGCCTTTGCCCATGCGCTAGTGCGGTGTCTGACGCAAGGGAAACAGAAAGCAATGTCGGAAAACTATCGGCCAATCCGGTGCCAGATCGCTCTGGCTAAATCGACCGTTAGCTGCGGCGAGGCTTTGAGCACCGTTGCCGGGTGGTAAGCAAAGGCTTTGCCAAGGAGATTCACATCAAAATGATACCAGTTTGACAATATGCGCTGGACCAAAGCCTTCGCGCGCAAAGCCTTGTCATCTACATGCTCCAGTTCCCGAACCAATACGCTCGATACCAATTTCCGGATTTCCTCGCTTCGCTGGTCCGTCAGGCTGCGCTCATGACGGCGATAGAGATATAGATCTGTATCCACCGGTTTCATCTGAAAATGATGAGCCGCCCGCATCCAATAATCATAGTCTTCCGCGCCAAATAGCGTTTCGTCATAACCTCCTAATTTTTCCGTAACATCTTGGCGATAGAGAAACGCTGCTCCCACGGGATTGCCATACCAGCGATCCTCCATCGGACGCGGCGGAATATAACGTAATATATTCTCGGCATCATCGATCACACTATAACCAGCATAAACGACGCCGATATCGGGGTCACGTTCCAACCTCTCGACCAACTCTGCCAGCATGTTGGGCCGCAAAATATTATCGTCGCTGGTCCAGCTGTGTAATTTGCCCCGGGCTTCGGCAAACCCGCGATTGAGCGATGCTGGCAATCCCAAATTCCGGCCGTTGCTCAAATGTCGGATACGAGAGTCTGCAACAGCATGGCCCACAATAATCGCGTCCGAGCCATCCGTGGACCCATCGTCCACGCAAATCAGTTCCCACTCACAATATTCCTGCTGCAAAACCGACCGGATGGCACCATCAAGGTAACGAGCGCCATTATATACTGGCATCACGATAGTAACCAATGGATCGCGAGAACTATTTGATGGCATGGTTCGGATCGTCATACCTATCTATATTGCGGACAAGATAGCGGATATTCTGACTTAAGTTAACTATTCGAAAAACGCATATTGTATTTTGGGGGCGCAGCAATAGAGAATATCAAAGCCGGTTTCTGATGTTGCGGCGCAGCACGAAACAGGTTAAGGGCGCACGCAATATAAGGCGCGGCGGTAAAGCCCCCTTTCCTCTCTTACGGCAGAATTTGATATGTCTCTTCGCAATATAGCCATTATCGCGCACGTTGATCACGGTAAAACCACTCTTGTAGACCAGCTTTTCCGCCAGTCTGGCACCTTCCGCGACAATGAGCGTGTCGAAGAACGCGCCATGGACAGCAATGATCTGGAAAAAGAACGCGGCATCACGATTCTTGCCAAATGCACCAGCGTTGAATGGAAAGGCACACGGATTAACATTGTCGACACACCGGGCCACGCCGATTTTGGCGGCGAGGTGGAGCGTATTCTGTCTATGGTAGATGGCGTTATCCTGCTCGTTGACAGTGCTGAAGGCGCGATGCCTCAGACAAAATTTGTGACCGGAAAAGCACTGGCCCTTGGTTTGAAGCCCATTGTCGTCGTCAACAAGATTGATCGTCCCGATGGCCGTGCCGAAGAAGTACTTGACGAAGTGTTTGACTTGTTTGTCAATCTCGACGCCAATGACGAGCAACTGGACTTCCCATCTTTGTTCGCCAGTGGCCGCAATGGTTATGCTGGCGACACGCCGGAAGTCCGTGATGGCGACCTTTCGCCATTGTTCGACAAGATTGTCGAACATGTGCCGGAGCCTGATGTTGACCCGGATGCAGATTTCAAATTCCTGGTCACTCTGCTCGATCGCGACAATTTTGTTGGGCGTATCCTGACCGGTAAGGTCGAAAGCGGCAAGATTGATCTGAACGCGCCGATCCATGCGCTTGATATGGACGGCAATGTTGTAGAAACTGGCCGCGCGACCAAGATCATGGCCTTTCGCGGACTGGAGCGCGTTCCTGTGGACAGCGCCAAGGCGGGAGACATTATCTCGCTGGCAGGTTTGACCGACGCTACCGTGGCCAACACCATTTGTGATCCATCAGTCACCGAACCTATTGCAGCTCAGCCGATTGATCCACCGACCCTGTCGATGAATTTTGCCGTTAATGACAGCCCGATGGCAGGCCGTGAAGGCGATAAGGTCACCAGCCGCGTGATCCGCGATCGTCTGTTGCGTGAAGCAGAATCCAATGTGGCGATCAAGATCACCGAAAGTGATGACAAAGACAGCTTTGAAGTTGCCGGACGCGGCGAATTGCAGCTCGGTGTTCTTATCGAAACCATGCGCCGGGAGGGTTTTGAACTATCCATCTCCCGTCCCCGCGTTCTCTATCGTGAGGAAAACGGCGAACGTCAGGAACCCTATGAAACTGTCGTTATTGATGTGGATGACGAGCATGCCAGCACGGTGGTTTCCAAGATGCAACGCCGCAAGGCAGAGCTGACCGAACAGCGGCCATCCGGTGGCGGCAAAACGCGTCTGACGTTTAGTGCACCATCCCGCGGGCTGATCGGTTATCATGGGGAATTCCTGTCTGATACACGTGGTACCGGTCTGATGAACCGGCTGTTTGAGAAATATGGCCCCTATAAAGGCGTTATCGAAGGTCGCCCTGTCGGCGTGCTGGTTTCCAATGGCACCGGCACCGCCATGCCTTATGCGCTTAACGCTCTGGAAGAGCGCGGTATCTTGTTCATTGGCGGCCAAACGCCTGTGTATGAAGGCATGGTTATCGGCGAAAATGCGAAGCCAGGCGATCTTGATGTTAATCCGATGAAGTCAAAGCAGCTGACCAACTTCCGGTCCACCGGTAAAGATGATGCTGTTCGGCTCACCCCGCCAAAGATCATGACTTTGGAACAGGCCATTGCCTATATCGACAATGACGAATTGGTCGAAGTAACGCCTCAGAATATTAGGTTGCGCAAGCGCTATCTCGATCCCAATGATCGCAAGAAGGCCGCTCGCCGCGCCGAGGCGGCCTGACGCCCGCTATCACATTTCTATCACGCTGGTTCGACGACGAATATCTCGCCGTCTGAATCAGCGAAATAGAGATTATTCTGATTGTCGATACCAAAGGTGACGATCCCATCAATGGTGCCCAAATCAGGCTCAAAATCAGCATTCAACAGCTGATATTGCCTTGATGCAACCGGGTTTCCGCCCGTTAGGTCGAGATCGGCAGCCTCAATCGCCCAGACATTCCCGCTTTCTCTGTCAGCGAAAACATATTTTCCCTCAAGGCCAGTCACAGGACCTTGATAGACATATCCGTTGGTGACCGATCGCCCTTCGCGATCGCCGTCACCTTTCCGATATTCGGTTATTGGTGCCGTCACACGCCCGGTCGGTTGACCCTGAAACGGCCTCGTACCTTCAAAAAACGGCCACCCGAAATTGGTGCCGCCGCCGTCAAGCGGAAGAAAATTGACTTCTTCAAATGTGTTGGCACCATTGTCACCGAAAAGCAGGCCCTGATTGTAGAAAGTCGCATTGGAAGGATTTCGCATGCCCAGTGCAAAGACAAACGGATTACCGCCACCGTTGCGAAACGGGTTGCCTGGAGGGACCAGAAAGTAAGATGGCGCCGCACCGGCAAAAGGATCCGGATTGCGGCGTAGGCGCAAAATCTTGCCCACCTGGGTGTTGGGATCCTGTGCTTCATCGAACCGACCGGCATCCCCAACACCGATATAGAGCAGACCGTTTGAGTCAAAATCAATCCAACCGCCATAGCTACTGTTTATCGGTGATCGGTGTATGATGGTAAGGCGCGTGCCGGTACCCAAAAGCCCTTCTGGTGCGGTTCGCGGGATGCGGCGGATAGTGATATCACCACGAACACCGAGTGGCCGGCTTCTTGTCGCCGCAACAAAAGCCCAATAGATATTGGACTGCGCAAATTCAGGTTCAACCGCCAATCCCAGCAAGCCGCCGTCACCCAATGTACTGACATTATTCAATGTCCGGTCCAACGTGCGGTTGCCCGTGGCCAGATCAAGCAGATGTATCCGCCCTGCCCGCTCGGTGATAAAAAGCCTATTTTGTCCAGGGATCGCCTCAATAGCGGTTATATCCGACAGACCAGTGGCAAGACGCCGAACGCGGATGCCCTCTCGATCATTCTCCACCGTAATCCTAAGATCCTGCGTATCGCTTGCTTTTCCGTCACTCACACGGGCGGTTAGCCGGTAGATATTGTCCTGATCATCATCAATGGGCAACTCAAAATCTGGAGCAGCACGGAATGTCAGAATGCCGGCGGATGAAATATCAAAAGCACCAGCATCACGACCGGAGATCGAAAAGCTCAATGTGTCACCATCAGCATCGGTGGCCTGAATTGTGATAACCGAAGTCTCATTTTCCGTGACATCCGCAGTCGCACTTGATGTTATCTGCGGCGCTGCATTTCCATCTGGTGGCATCACTACCGGTGGTGAGGAATCGCCATCACCACCGCAGGCAGCCAATACAAAAACTGCACCAACGAACAGAAATCGACGCATCTATCAATGATCCTTAATTGCGGGGAGATAATGGTATAAGGGCGCTTGGAAGCGAACAAAACAGATGGGCTTTACAGATCCGGCCATCCCAGCCGATTTCTTCAAGTAAAATCCACCAGGGCCTCGTCCAAACCAATATCGTCAACCCGCTTGCATCGCATAGTTCTATGGATCATGTTCAGATCATGGCCTTGCTTGAAAAATCACACATAATTTTTGGGACCATAATCAGCGCCTCTCTGCTGTTGGTCTCTTGCTCGAACAGCCAGGCTACGGGCGAGGCTCCGTCCGAAGACCCAACGGCCTGCCGCGACAATCCCATCGCCTTACAAGTCCTCGGCTCAGGCGGCCCGATTGCCGACGATCATCGGGCGGGGGCCAGCAATGTTCTTTGGATCGACGGCAAAGCGCGGCTGCTAATCGATGCCGGTGGTGGAGCTTTTGTCCGCTATGGTGAAGCAGGGGTCGATTTCAACGACCATGATGCCATCCTGCTGACTCATTTGCATGGCGATCATGTCAGCGGTCTCCCAGCCTTGCTGAACAACGGCGCTTTTGCGGCACGGACGGAAGCCCTCACCATAGCCGGTCCGTCTGGTAGCGCACAATTTCCTTCGACGACCGCCTATCTGGATGCCTTGATCGGCAAGGATGACGGCGCGCTTCGTTATCTCCATCCCTATCTGAGCGAAGATACCGCCCTGCCCCGACTCTCGGTTCAAAATATCGACGCCAAGAAAACGGGCCTGCAATCCATACTGGATCAGGATGATCTGACAGTCGATGCCATCGCTGTCCATCATCTGGACGTCCCAGCCCTTGCTTATGTCATTCGTGCGAAAGATAAAACGCTGATCTTTTCGGGTGATCAAAGCTTTCTAAGCGAGGATTTTGTCGAAACGCTGTCCAACACCAAACCAGACCTGCTGATCATGCACAATGCGATCACCATGGCGGACGGCCAACCTCGTGGATTGCACCGCGACCCGCAATCCCTGGGTGCGACAGCCGCTGCATTGGATGCACAGACATTATTGCTTACGCATCATATGCAACGTGCCGTCAAAGTTCAAAATGATGTCAATGCAGCCATTGCCGAAAATTTTAGCGGTCCCATTTTGATGGCCGATGATTTATCCTGCCATCCCCTATAGTAGAAGAAAGCGATGTATAATGAAGCTCTCGGCCGTTCTATCTGCCTTGTTTCTTTTAGCAATTGCTGCGCCAGCCAGAGCCAATGACAGCGCCGCCGCTGTGCGCTTGGGCGGGTTGGAACTCAAACAAAATGATGCAATTTCGATGGACAGCGAAGAGTTGTTTTTGTCATTGAAACGCGTGATTGTAAAATATGAATTCACCAACACGACCGACAGAGATATTACAACGCTGGTTTCATTTCCGCTTCCTGCATTGCCTCATGAAATTGGTGCTCACTTTGGTGATCAAAAATTTCCAGATTGGAAAGCAATCGACTTTCAAACAAAAGTTAACGGCAAGGCTGTAACGCTCGAATATCGGGATATCATTACTGCTGATGGTAAGGACATAACGCAACGGGTCAAACAACTAGGCTGGCCCACGCAATATTGGCTAGATCATGACTTTCAGAGGAAATTGGAGCAACTCCCGAAAGCGGAGCTGGACAAATATCTGACCGAGGGTCTGATCAAACGATCCGCTCGCGGAATGGATCACTACATCGATTGGCAAGTCTCTACGCATATAACCCGCGAACAGACCTTTCCTGCCAATCAAACAATAAAGGTAGAGCATAGCTACCGGCCCATAACCGGCGGTACCAATGGCGGCAATATGAGTGCTAACGTGCGCGGCGAAACATCCGACTATGGATTCAAGTGGTTTCAAAAAAACTATTGTATCGACGACAATTTCATCGCCAGTTTTGATGAGACCTATTACTCTCGATTTGAAGAAAAGCGTGAGCAATATGTTGAGCTATTTCTGGACTATCGCTTGTTACCAGGCGCCAATTGGCAGGGTCCCATAAAGAAGTTCCGGCTGGTTGTTGAAAAACCATCACCATCCGATCTGATCAGTTTCTGCATGGACGATGTGAGAAAAATATCACCAATACAATATGAAGTGGTCAAAAGAAATTTCGAACCGAAACAGGATCTCAAATTATTATTTGTTGATTGGTTTGAATATCACTGATTTTCCGCTTTCCTACAGCATATAAATTCCCTTATATCTTCGCGATGATTAAAATGCACGAAAACAGCGACCTATAAGCCTATCTTCAGATTTCAGATCGAGAAAAACTTTTAAGCGATTCTGTGTATAAGCCGTATAATGATGCATGGTAGTGTGAATATAATAGGTCATTATTGTGCAACTTTAAAAGTTGAATAGCCATTTTCTTTTCAGCATAGCCAGCGCGGGTTCATTACTTGACTATGTGAATAGGAATATGAAATGAAATGGATGTTTTTACCGTTAAAACGCTATGCGGATTTTGGCGGACGATCGCGGCGCAAGGAATATTGGATGTTCTTCCTTTTTCAGGTCATTGCGATCACCTTGATCACAATGTTCGCGATAATTTTCGGCAATTTCTCGCTTGACCCTGCTGACTATCTTGATGCTTCGGGCACGTTTGATCCGTCTGATGGTCTGCCATCCGGCCTGGGCCTATTTGTGGGCCTTTTTACTATTTACGCGCTGGCCACCTTTATTCCTGTGTTGGCCGTACAAGTCAGGCGCCTGCACGATACAGAACGGAGCGGTTGGTGGGTCTTGTTGGGCATCATTCCAGTCATCAATTATATTGGCTTTCTGGTCTTGATCGTGTTCTATTGTTTGGAAGGCACCAAAGGCAAAAACCGTTTTGGCGAGGATCCAAAAAAAGACGAAAATGCCCATGAGGTATTTGACTAAAGACTGGTGCTGAAAGGGAAATGAAAGGAAATCTGATTTGGAATGGATGCTACTTCCGCTCAAACGCTATGCCGAATTTAGCGGGCGGTCACGACGCAAAGAATATTGGATGTTCTTTCTTTTCTCTTTCATTCTGGGGATCATTGCATCTTCGATTGACACGCTTTTGCTGGGTTTCCCATTAGAGAATAACGGCCCTGTCAATGCGATAGTCAGCCTAGCCTTATTGATACCCAGTCTTGCGGTGGGTGTGCGCAGACTTCACGATACAGGACGTTCCGGCTGGTGGATGCTTTTAATATTCGCAATCATCATCGGCTGGATAGTGCTGTTGATATTTTTCGTTACGGACAGCGACAGCGGCAACAATGCATATGGGCCAAGCCCTAAGATGGGGCAGGATATTAGCGATATTTTCAGCTGATAAAGGCAATTGGCCTGCATGTTTCCCGCCGATGACTTGATTTTCGATCAGGACAGCTTAAGCTCGTTAGGCAGATAAAAAGAGGGAAAAAACAATGGAATGGATGTTGATGCCGCTAAAACGCTATGCGGACTTTAGCGGGCGCTCACGGCGCAAAGAATATTGGATGTTCGCACTTTTCCAGGTGCTGGTGATTATCGGCATATCAATAATCGGCGGTTTGTTAGGAGCGTTTACGCCCGAAGCTTCGGGTGCAATGTCCTTGGGCGGCAGCTTGATGTTCGGACTGTTCGGGCTTTATTTCCTGGCAATCATCATTCCATCGATCGCCGTACAGGTTCGCCGTTTCCATGATCAGGACAAATCGGGCTGGTTCGTCCTGCTGAATTTCATACCTTATCTTGGTGGACTAATTGTGTTTGTTTTCATGTGCCTTGATGGAACCAAGGGCAAAAACAGCTATGGTGACGATCCGAAAATGAGCGATAATGTTGGAGATGTTTTCAACTAAATCAAATATCAGGGTGATCGCTAGGCCTTGATTTTCGATGGGGTTGTGGCAAAGCGCCGCAACCCTCTATTGGAGATTGAATTACGATGACCGATACCCCTGAACAGCCAGAGAAAGAAGCGACTGCAGGCAATGAAGCGGGAACGGACACACCGCCAGACCGCCTTGCGATTAATCCTCGGAGCAAATTCTATGGCGGGGATATTCTGACCCGCGGCATTGGCATCAATTTCCGCGGGGAGCGCAAGAGCAATATTGAGGAATATTGCGTTTCGGAAGGCTGGGTCAAAGTTCAGGCCGGCAAGACCGTTGACCGCAAAGGCAATCCCTTGCTCATCAAACTGAATGGAGAGGTTGAAGCCTGGTTTGAAGATCTGGGCGACGCCGCACCCAAGATCAAGAAAGACGCTTAGAAGCGATCCTGTTGCAAATGACACCCCGGCGCGTCCAATATTTTATCGCGCTGGTATTTTTCATTTTGGGCGGATGGGCCTTATTCTTTCCACAACATGTTATTGAAACCGTCTTTCTGCCTGAATATCGCAGTGGCGGGCGCATATTGCCATTCATGATGGCCTGTTTTGGCGCGCAGGCTTTGCTGGCCGGATTGTTCGCCGCTTTTGCGCGCTTCACCGCCACGACATTTCTGGTCTACGGCATTGCCTTATTGCCCTTTTTTGGGTTCAACTATTATTTCACCTTCCATGATCCCGTGTTCACGAAAATGGGGTTGATTGACGCTTTAGGTAATATCGTCATGTTGGTGCTCTGCTATATCGGATGGCGGAAAACGAAAGCGTCCGAACAGGCGCAAAAATAGAGGAGTAACGCGATGGACTTTGCCGATCGGATTGTCTGGATCACAGGTGCCTCGTCTGGAATTGGCGAAGCCTTGGCCAAGGCTTTTGCGGCGCAGGGTGCGCATATCATCCTGTCTGGCCGCCGGGTTGAGGCTTTGGAAGCCGTTGCCGCAGGAATAGAAACAGATACATTTCTGTTGCCATTTGAGACCACCGACTATGACGTGCTGCCGACCAAGGTCGCGGAAGCGCAGCAGTGGAAGGGCCGCGTTGATATACTGATCAACAATGCCGGTATCAGCCAGCGCAGCCTGGCGCTTGATACCGATCCCAATGTTCATCATCAGATTGTGAATGTGGATCTGCTCGCACCGATATGGCTAACCCAGTTGCTGCTTCCCCATATGATCAACGCAGGTGGCGGTCATGTTGTCGGGATCAGTTCCGTCGCCGGACGGATAGGCGTGCCGCTGCGCACCGCTTATTGCGCTGCCAAGCATGGCCTGATCGGTTATATGGATGCGCTGCGCGCCGAGACCGAAAAGCGCCACAATATCCACGTCACCAACATATTGCCCGGTTCCATCCGGACCAATGTGTCGCGCAATGCGCTTACCAAAGATGGTTCCAAGCGAGATAAATCAGACGCCGTAATCGACAATGGCATGGAACCCGCCGAATGCGCACGGCAAATACTCGAAGCCGTTGCGAATAAGGTGCCGGAGCTGATCATTGCCGAAGGACCGGAATTGATGCTGGCGCAGCTGCGACAAAGCGATCCGGAAAAGCTGTTTGAAATGACCGCCGGGTTAGGCGCTCAAATTGCCGAGAAATATGAAGCCGGAGACGATGATTAATGGCCCTGGTCCTGCTCGACAAGAAAGACGGCATAGCGACCATCACGCTCAACCGCCCGGAAGCTATGAATGCCTTGTCGGATGCCCTGCGCGGCGAGTTTTTTGACGCGTGCGAAGATGTTGCAGCGGACAGCAATATCCGCGCCGTTATCGTAACTGGCGCCGGGGAACGCGCGTTTACAGCAGGCCTTGATCTTAAGGAACTGGGGTCATCCGGTCTTGGCGCTGCGACCGACCAGAAACCGGCCAGCAACCCCTGCCGAGCGCTGGAAAAGCTCGACATACCGGTCATTGGTGCGATTAATGGCGTCGCCATTACCGGCGGATTTGAACTGGCCCTGGCCTGTGATGTGCGGATCGGATCAACCAACGCCCGTTTTGCCGACACCCATGCGCGGGTTGGGATCATTCCCGGATGGGGCCTGTCGCAGAAGCTGTCTCGGTTTGTCGGTCTGTCCCGTGCCTGTGAATTGAGCTTCACGGGACAGTTTCTGGATGCCGAGACGGCTTGTCGCTGGGGCCTGATCAATCACGTCCATGTACCGGATGAACTCATGCCTGCTGCACGGGCACTGGCGGCTGATATGGCAACCATCGACCCGGATTTTCTCAAGACTTATAAAAAGCTCATATTCGACGGCTATGACCGCAATTTCAAAGACGCGATGGCTTTGGAAAAGCAGGTGACAGACGCTTATAATGGCGACGTCAGTGCCGAAGAAGTCGAAGAGCGACGGCTTGCGGTTATGGAGCGTGGGCGTGCTTTGAAGGGCTAGGCCTGCTCGCCTTGGATAAATGCCAAAATTTGCGCTTGGGCCAGCTTGGCTTCCCTGATGGGTTGTAGCATCCAGACATGTTGCATCTGTTCTCCGATGTGAAATGTCAGGGACAGGCTCTGCGCGTCGGCCTTTTCCTTCAACCGCAGAGCATCGGCATAGAGCAAGTCATGGCTGCCGGCAAAAATGGCGACGGGTGGCAAGTTGTCAATGTCTGCAAATAGCGGGCTGACAGGAAAAACGGCAGCATCCTTGCCCTCACCTGCCCAAAACTGACCCGCCGTCCGCGCGCCCTGGATGGAGAGCAACACATCATGCTTTTCCAGCTCCGGCTGCATCGGATCACAGACTGTGGCATCAAGCCAGGGCGACAGCAGGATGACATTGCCCGGCATCGGCTTGCCCTGATCGCGCAGCATTTGCGTCAGGCCGAGACTATATCCCCCGCCCGCGCTGTCGCCCATTATGGTGATATTTTCGGCGCCATATTTGGCAACCGCGCGCTCATAAGCCTGCATCACAACAGGGTAGCTTTGCGACCAGTCATGCTCCGGTGCGAGCGGATAGAGCGGAACGGTAGCGCTTGCCCCGGTCGCCTTGATCAGCTTCTTGATCATAGCCCAATGGACGAACACAATATTGAAGGCATAAGCTCCGCCGTGCAGGTAGAAGATATGGTTTTTACCTGACCCTTCCTTTGGTTCGATCTCGTAAACCTTATGCTTATCAATACTATACTCGCTAACCCGACTATGCTTTCTAAACCATCGTCCCGGGCGGGCCGGGCCGTGTTTCCGGTCCCGTGCCAGAAACTTCATGCCGGTGTCATAGTCTGCCAAACGTTGCTGAACCTTCAGCAGACGCAGAATGAAGTTGATGAAGCGCGCGCGTTTGCTAATCACTAGGCTCTAGCCCCAAGGTCAGCATTGATGAAAGCTGCGATCTGTTGGCGGGCTTTCTTACCTTCCGGAATGGGGAATAGCATCCAAACATGCTGCATGGCCGGAAATTCGAAATAATCCAGGTAAATCCCGGCTTCCTCCGCCTTTTCTTTCATCTTTCTCGCATCGGGCCAAAGCAGGTCAAATGTTCCGGTAAATACGGCCGTCGGAGGAAGATTCTCCAGGTTGCCGTGCAAGGGACTAACGGGCGAAGTTTCAACAGAACCATTGGCTCCCGCCCACCATTCACCGGCAGCGCGCAGACCATCAATGCCCAATATGCGATCTTTCTGTGCAAGAGCGGGCTGCATAGGATCGGTCATGGTTACATCTAGCCATGGTGACAGCAGGACGATCTTGTTTGGCAGGGGTTTTCTTTGATCGCGCAGTAATTGTGTAAGCCCGAGTGTGAAACCGGCCCCCGCACTATCCCCCATGATAATGATATTGTCTGCGCCCACTTCATCGACCAGCGCATCATAGACCGGCATCATCCAATCATAGCTTTGCTGCCAATCATGTTCGGGCGTCAACGGATAGCAGGGCGCAACCACAGCGGCGTCCGTACGATGCACCATTTCTCCCAACAATGTCCAATATCCTGGCTGCATATCCAGAACATAGGCCCCGCCATGTATATATAAAATCCGCCGGTTGCTGCCGGATTTCGGCGACAATGTGAATATCGGATGCCCGTCTCTCGCGGTTTCCGTCACCACAAATTTGCGATGCAATGCCTTACCGGGTGCAGCAACCTTTTTGGCACGGGCTTTGGTTATGCTCGCTCTGAGTTTCGCCTCGTCTGAGAAAAGCGCTTTTAAACCGGTAAGTGGAAGGGCTTTGGCAAGCAGCCGGGCTCTTATACTGGTCATGGCGCGACTCTACCCCGGATTGCCTTCCATTTGCGGGACATTGGGATCGATCATGACCCAATCCTGAGCGCTTTTGGTCCAGAAATGTACCTGTGGGTTCAGGTGGCTGGTATCATCCAATGTACCGGCTTTCACGAAAGTCACACCCGGCTGTGTCGGCAGCGTGGAAAGCAGCGGTGAACCACATTTCCCACAAAAATGCCGCTCGACAATGTTGCCGGTCTCGCTGCTATCTTCATAAGTCGTCAAATCGCCTTCGATGTTCAACTGATCATTGGCGATGGCGAATAGAACAGAATAAGCACTGCCCGACTGACGTTGGCAGTTCTTGCAATGACAGACACCGGACATTTGCGGTTCCCCGCTAACGCTATAGCTCACCGCCCCACACAGGCATTGTCCCGTCATTATCATTATTAAATCCCCCTGTTCATGCGGCCTTTCGTACGAAAACCGTTCCTGCTGAATATCCTGCGCCAAAAGAACAGATAAGTCCAATATCGCCGCCCGACAGATCTTCACTATGCTTGTGAAAGGCGATGATGGATCCTGCCGATGATGTGTTGGCATAGGTGTCGAGCACCGTCGGACTTTCATCATCATTGGCTTCGTGGCCAAGCACACGCTGGGCAATCAAACGGTTCATTCCGGCATTGGCCTGATGCAGCCAGAGACGCCGTAAATCCGATCCTTCAATGCCCAGTCTTTCGGCCTGATCGACAATCATCTGCGCGACCATCGGCACAACTTCCTTGAAAACCTTGCGCCCCTCCTGGACAAACAATTTGTCCGCTTCATCGCGCGTTTCCGGACTGGTGCGATTGAGGAAACCGAAATTGTTGCGGATATTATTCGAAAACTGCGTCTTGAGCTTTGTCCCGATAATTTCCCAATGCTCTGCCGGCGCGATATCTTTGGCTTCCACCAATATGGCCGTCGCCACATCGCCAAAGATGAAATGGCTGTCTCTGTCGCGCCAGTTCAAATGACCGGAGCAGATTTCAGGGTTGATCACCAATACTGATTTGGCGCTACCGGAACGGATATAATCCGCCGCGGTTTGAATACCAAATGTTGCGGAAGAACAGGCCACGTTCATATCAAAACCGAAACCGTCACCAATACCCAGCTCATCCTGAATCTCCACGGCAATCGCCGGATAGGCCCGCTGAAGATTGGAACAGGCACAGAGCACTGCGTCGACATCCTCTGCCTTGCGTCCCGCCCGCTCCAGCGCCTGCTCGGCCGCCTTCACACCAATTTCAGCGAGGATGGAGATTTCCTCATCCGGCCGTTCGGGCAATCGCGGACACATGGTTTCAGGATCAAGGATCGGGTCCTTTGAAAGGACAAAGCGTGATTTTATACCTGATGCTTTTTCGATAAATTCAACCGAGCTATGTTGTAACTCGGCAACCTCACCAGCCGAAATGGCTGCTGCGTTTTCGCTATTATGTAAATCGACATAGGCGTTGAAGCTCGACACCAGTTCTTCATTGCTAATGCTATCGGTGGGGGTGAACAGGCCGGTGGCAGAAATGACGGGGATGTTCGCGTTGGTCATAGGAAGATATTCTCTTAAACTGTAAGGACAAATGGAATAATTGTTGACCAATATCGTAAAGTCCCAACGGGCAACTAGCAAGCGATGTTGCTCACCGATTGCCAATCGCTGGCATCTTGCTATTTGTCGGCCATGACCGAAACCGACCGCATCAAATTGCACGAAAGCTGGAAGACGCCGCTCCAGCCTGAATTTTCCAGCGACTATATGGCCCACCTGCGGACCTTTTTGCTGGAACAGAAAGCGGCTGGCAAAGCAATCTTCCCCAAGGGCAGCGAATATTTTCGAGCGCTTGACCTGACGCCGCTCGACAAGGTGCGTGTCGTGATCCTAGGGCAGGACCCTTATCATGGTCCGGGACAGGCGCATGGCTTGTGTTTCAGTGTCCAGCCCGGCGTGCGACCGCCACCGTCGCTGGTCAATATCTATAAAGAACTCGAAAGCGATATCGGGATGCAGCGGCCCCAGCATGGATTTCTGGAATCTTGGGCCAAACAAGGCGTGCTGCTGCTGAACAGCGTGCTGACGGTTCAAAGAGCGGAAGCGGCGTCCCATCGTGGCAAGGGGTGGGAACAGTTTACCGATGCCATCGTGCGCCTGATTGCGGCCAAGCAGGAGCCGGTCGTCTTTCTGCTGTGGGGCAGCTACGCGCAGAAAAAGGCCGGCTTTGTCCAGAGCGTCGAGCAAGGCGGCAAGCATTTGGTTTTGAAAGCACCGCACCCCTCTCCGCTGTCGGCGCATAACGGCTTTTTCGGATGTCAGCATTTCAGCAAGACCAATGCGTTTCTGGAACATAATGGCCTTCCGCCGATCAACTGGTCTTTGCCGGCTGTTTAAACTATAGAAGTCGGTGAAGCATAAGAAGGAGAAGGGCTATGTCAGCGAACAGACAAAAAGAGCATCAAAGCTTTGAAACATTCTGGCCCTTCTATTTGCAGGAACATTCCAAGCCAGCAACGCGCAACATGCATTATGTCGGCACCAGCCTGGTGGTGCTCATCGCACTATATTCTGTCCTGACGACAAATTGGCTGCTGTTCCTCGCCATGCCGTTGGCCGGTTATTTCTTCGCATGGATTGCCCATTGGCGGATCGAGAAAAACCGTCCGGCAACATTTACCTATCCGCTCTGGTCCCTCATCGCGGATTTCAAAATGTGGGGTCTGTGGTTGACCGGACGTCTAAAGCCAGAGCTACAAAAAGCAGGCGTGGAAGACGCTTAACTTACCTCTTCCGGTTCCTTCTCCGGATCATCTGCGGCGTCCCCATTCAGGGCTTCGGTCCCGGCGATCCACGTTCCTATATCCCGTGCCACCTGATCGGGTGTTTCTTCCATCGGCAAGTGGCCGGCATCTTTGTAGATGATCAGTTTGGATCCAGCGATAGCTTCTTCAAAAGCCTTGCCATGGGACACCGGAATAACCTTGTCCTGTTCCCCCCAAAGCAACAGTACCGGCATTTTCAGATTTCCAACCTCGGCCCATTTTTCTGGTTCGCGCGGTGTTTTACCCCGCGCAACAGACGCCTGCCGATTGCCCGGAAAACGCAGCAGCTCCCAATAGCGTGTCACCAGTTCATCGGTCAGACGTTCCGGCTGCGCAAAATTTTCTTCGAGCGAAGAGCGGACCAGGAATTTCGGCGTGATTTCCGGCAGTAGCAATTGCCCGACAGATGATTGCGCCAGCCTTGCCCCCAGATAGGGTTTTATCTTTTCATCCGTTTGCGCACCGGAGGCATCGATGAGGACGAGTCCTGAAACCCGGTCCGGAACCGCAAGCCCCGCGCGCCATGACAGCCAGCCGCCCATGCTGTTACCAACCCAATAAGCCCTTTCAACACCCACAGTATCGAGCACTTTCGTCGCAGCCGCGATATTCGCATCCGCGCTATAATCACCTTGTGCCTGAGGACCAGTGAGGCCATGGCCGTATAGATCGAGAGAGATCAGCCGGTATTTGTCGCCCAGCAAGGCCACAACCGGTTCCCAGGTCTGGAGCAGGCTGTTCGAGCCGTGGATGAGCAAGATTGCAGGGCCATCCTTGTTACCTTCATCGCGATAGTGAATTTGCCCGCCGGCACCGTCATCAACAAATTGTGACGCCTCATTGCTATATTTCGCGATCATTTCCGCGCGATCCGTGTCCGGCGTTCGGAAAATGAAAAAGGCAGCGACCAATATGATGATCAAGGCCAATAAAATGCGCAATAAGGTTTTCATGTCTTGCCCCATCCAAATGTACCTGCGCCACGTTACATATCTGAACCCCCGTAGGACAGACAAAACATGTAGGACAGACAAAAAAGGGCGGGACAACCGAAGCTGTCCCGCCCTTTCCAATTTCTAACCGGCCACTAAGGCCAATAGCATTAAGCCTGCTGAAGATTCACAGCGGCTTTCTTGCCATTATTTCCGGTTTCAATATCGTAGGTAATGCGCTGTTCTTTTTCGAGCGTCTGCATACCAGCGGCCTGTACCGCCGTGATGTGTACGAAACTATCATCGCCGCCATCTTCCGGAGCAATAAAGCCGTAGCCTTTTTCAGTGTTAAAAAATTTAACGGTGCCTGTAGGCATATTCATATTCCTATTCATAACTTAGTTAAGTCCGGTCCTGCTTTTTGAGGCGGAACCGAACGGGGTCGCCAACGTCGAGAAAAAGGAAAAAAGAGCATGCGGGCTTTGTTAAGAGCCGCGAAACAAGAATTTCGTCGTACGCGATTATCAGCTGACGCGCCGCATAGCAGGTTATATGACGCGACGCCAACTATTAGAGCGGCGGGATACGTTGATGCGAGCCGTTAAGGCGTCGAAACCAGTGCAATGGCCGCCATTGTCAAAGTCAACAACCCCAAACCCACAGACAATATCCAGCGTAGCGTGAGCATCCAGGCCGGCTCCCTGCCCGCTGCAAACAGCCGTCGGTCAACCAGCGGTGATGCGATTATGCACAGACCAAGCAGCAGCATTGAGGGACCTGGCCAAGACCATCCCAATATCCACGGCACATAAGTCGCCAGTGCAATCAGGCTGGGCAACACCGCCGCGACATAAATCCAACCCGGTGCGTCTTCACGGGAAGCCGCCAGCCCCCACCAGACACCTCCCAGAAAGCTGAAGATCAGCGCCGCATAGGCATAAGCAATCGCCAATGCGCTCCATTGCCATTCCAGCGGTCCAAACAGGCTGGCAAGCGTCAGAAAGAACGGCGGCAAAAGACCGGCAAGACCAAGCAGGCGCGGAGCCATCGGGATAGTATTCAGCATGGCCAGCGCTTAGCCGAATATGCCTTGCAATGCCACCATCGCGGCTCTTTCCCCAGATGCCGATACCGTGTAACACCACGCCCTATGAAACATACTTTACAAATCGCCAACGGTGCTACCGCTATGGCCCTCGCCATGACTTTGTCCGCTTGTGAACCGAGTGCACCACCCACAGCACCCGATCCATCACCTCAAGATATTTATTTCGAACGTCTGTCTCTGCTCTGCAACAAAGCTTACCCGGGACAGCTGGTTACTAATCAGGAAGCGGATGCAGAGATGGCAGGTCAACCCATGATCATGCATGTCGCAACCTGCGATCAGAATCAGATTCAAATTCCCTTCCATATCGCCAATGCCGACGGCACCTGGAATCGGTCCCGCACCTGGATCATTACCCGCACCGAGGGTGGCCTGCGCCTGAAACACCGCCATCGCCATGAGGACGGATCGCTTGATGCCGTAACCAACTATGGCGGCGACACAGCCAGTGAAGGAACCGAAATTCGTCAGGAATTTCCCGTCGATCAAGAGTCCATCACCCTGTTCGAGGCAGAAGGCCTTGATCAATCCGTCACCAACACTTGGGCAGTAGAAGTCAGCCCGCCTGGTGAACAGGAAGCGCGCTTTGCCTATGAACTGCGCCGCCCTGAAACGGCCGATGCCCGTTTCTTCCGCGTCGAGTTTGATCTGGCCGAGCCAGTAGATGTTCCGCCGCCACCTTGGGGTGACTAGTCCGATCGCCACTTGACGGCACCGCCTGTCGTTGCGCACAGTCCGCATATGCTCGCAGAACTTCTCGTCAGCACCGCTATGGTGCTGCTCACCGTTTTGATCCATGGCACCGGTATGTATGGCCTCGCCCGCCTCTTGAGAATTGAGGCGCGAGAAGAAGCGGAGGAACATATACATCCGATGTCGCTGCGTGGAGTCTCGGTGACGTTGATCCTGGTACTCGGACTGTTTGCGCTCCATGGCATCGAAATCTGGCTCTATGCTTTTGTCTATCTTTTACTTGGCGCGCTTCCGACCCTACCCGATGCAGTCTATTTCTCTGCGATAACCTATGCCACCACCGGCTATAATGACGATGCTCTTAATGAGAGCTGGCGTATGGTTGCCGCGATCGAGGGCGTGAACGGCATCATTCTGCTGGGCTGGTCCACTGCCTTCTTCGTCTCCGTCGTCCACCGTATGGGTGGTAGCAAGTGACGGCAAAGAGGCGAGACTCTTCACCGGTTTCGGAGACAATAGTTCGCCGGTTCTTCCGCTTCCTGCTCACGGCCTTTTACCTGATCGCCGGTATCGCGCATATCCAAAGCCCAGCCGGGTTTATGGCCATCACCCCGGACTGGGTGCCCTTTCCCCAACAGGTCGTATTCCTGACCGGCATTGCTGAGATTGCCGGCGCGATTGGTCTCCTCATCCCGCCGCGGCTGGTGCCACATATCCGCTATGCCGCGGGGATAGGCCTCGCCCTTTATGCGCTTTGCGTCTATCCAGCGAACATCAATCACGCGGTCAACAATATTGCTATTGGCGGCGAAACAGCGAGTTGGGCTTATCATGGCCCGCGTTTATTGTTTCAGCCCGTTTTCATCTGGTGGGCATTGATTGCTGGAGGCGTCACCAACTGGCCATTTCGTCACAGATCATCGGCTCTCTGAACATTCCAACCAATCTGTGCTATAAGCTGCATCGGAGGGCAATTTTGGAAGGAAGGCCCAATGGAACGCCATGGAGATGAAATTTTAGTCACGGAAAAAGAAGCCAGCAACAAAACCCGGCCCCAAGGGGTCCGATGGGTTCTTGCTGTGTCATTACTCGCTGCGCTGATCGCAATGTCTTTTGTCTGGATCATACCGGCGCTGTCATGATTCTCTGACGGGGTGGCTTGGTTCATTGACCATGATCAATTCATCCTCCTCTGTTCCGCCATATGATTACCGAGCGATTGAACAGGAGAGCGAAGATGACCAATCCCCCCAAGCCAGCTGAGACCAAAGAACGTAAAGGCCATTGCCTCTGCGGAGCGGTCCAGATTACTGCACATCAGGCCAGCACAGAGGTCGGCGCTTGCCATTGTCACATGTGCCGGCGTTGGGGTGGTGGTCCGGCCTTTGAGCTTGATTGCGGCACCGATGTAACCATCATGGGCGAAGACAATATCGCCGTTTATAATTCCTCGGAATGGGCGGAGCGGGGCTTTTGCAAAGCCTGCGGCACCAATTTGTATTACCGGTTGAAAGAACCCGGTCAGTATTTGATCGCCAGCGCAATCTTCGACGATGAAGATGGCCTCAACTTCACAACGCAGGTCTATATTGACGACAAACCCGACTATTATAGCCTGGCCGAGCAAACCAACAATCTGACCGGCGCAGAGGTGGAAGCGCTATATGCGTCACAAGCGAAATAGTCGGCCAAGGCGCAATTTCGGAACAATATAAGCTAACGTATCGCCACCGGATTGATCACCATTTGCACTGCGCCCTTAAAGCGTGGTTGACCCAGCACGAACATGAATTCGGTCGCTCCGTCTTTAGCAAGCTCCGCCGTGTTGATGCTCTCCAAGATGTGCACACCATGTTTAGCGAGCAAAGTCTGATGCACGATAAAGGGTTTCGTCGGATCCTCGAATGGAATCGCCTCCAGTGCCGCAGTGTCCGCGCCCACCATCACGACATCCAGTGACGCCAGATATTCCGCTCCTTGGACCCCAAGTCCCGGCTGCTGCGCAATATAACCCTGCGGATCGCTGCTGCTCTTGGTCATCCAGCCGGTGTGGAACAGCACCACATCTCCTTTGCCGATCGTCACGCCCGCTGCCTTCGCCGCTGCGTCAATCTCTGCGCGGTTAAACGCGGTGCCGGGATCGAGCACCGCCTTGCCATAATATTTCGTCATATCGAGCAGCACGCCGCGTGTCGCAGTCGGCAGGATTGTCTCCGTGCCATATTTCGTGACACCGGCAGGCGAATAAAAATCGCTCCCCTTCACGCCGTTATAATATTTGTGGTCGATGCCGAGATGCGCAAAACCATCAATCTGCGTCCCGATGCCAACCCAGCTATGAATGATATCATCATGCGCGGTGACCTTGTTCGCGCCCATCGACCCGCCCTGCCCGTCATTGGTCTGCAGCACTGTGGCGCTGTAAGAGCGTGGCGGATAGGCCGGGGTTGTCGGCCCGGTTACCACGCCCAAAGCATAGGTCTTGCCAGTCTTTACTAGCTTGGCCGCGTTGACAGTCCCCTCTGGCGACAGGTTGTTCATCGCGCCCTTGGTGTCTTCCGCACCATATTTGCTGGGATACCAGTCTTTATCAGAGTCCTGCGCTACAGCGGGCACCGCAAGGGCCGCCCCGATCAACAAAGTAACCATCATACGCATCATTTTTTCCCCTTTTTACTACTCGTACCATCTAGGTCAGCTGTGCGCCAACCACGACATTTGCTCGGCAAGAAATTCTACAGTTTATGCGCAAAATGGGGGTGAAATTCGGTTGAGTGGAGCATTGGTGACGGTGAACCGTTTCGCCGGTGTCACGGGCGAACAAGTTGATTGGGGAGTGTCATGAGCGGATTGTAACAGAGCGGACTATATGTAGGAAAGCGGATTGGAGTATTGACCTTGATCGTCCTGAATTTATTTTGAGATCCCGTCCGCGCATTGATGTCCGCAACATCTCGAAAGTGAACATTCACAATCTCATCAATCGCTATTGGATTGGAATCGACTGATGACCAATCCATTCTTCCTTTCTGATCAAATACCGTAGCGTTTTTTGATATAGGCGAGCACGGCGGCACGGCGATTGTCTCTGATCTCAAAGCGACCAGCGCGCACGGCCTGAGCAACTTCAGGCGCTGTTTCACGATTGAGCTTGTTATGATAATCACAGCTTCTGCAGGTAATGTACCGGCGCACTTGCGCGCGCCCCTGAACGAGCAGACGATCCTCATTTGAGATGAGGCTGTTGGTGCCTCGTTTGACTTTCGTGCCCCAATCATTTCCAGCGGTACCACGGCCAGTGGAGCCCGAAGCAAAAGCAGCTGTAGAACTGACAACCAACGCTAACAATGTGGCAGAAACCAATGCTCTCTTCATCGACCTATATCTCTCTCCATAAGAACAAAACTGTGCTTTCTCACGCTCGCGACCATTCCTAACAATTATTCAATATCGGAAATTTGGCATCGGTGGAAGAACAATGTGATCGACGGTCCGCTGCACTGGTTTATTACCGCCATTATACTGAAATGCCCTTGCTCTGCGAGAAATTCTGCCTGTCAAAAATGACATCCATTCGTCACCAACGTCCCTTTTTTTGCGTTTATAGCAGACGTTGGATTTGAAAACGCACCTACAAAACCATCGCTGCTCAAAATTTGAAAGCGGCCTCTACAAATATCTGGCGACCACGGTTCAACGTGACGATTTGGTCATCGCCGGGTCCGACAAACGGGGCTGGTCCCGCAGTGTTGATGAATATCTCGTCCGTCAGGTTGTTGCCGATAACAGACAGGGTCCATTTTCCATCCGGATCACCCACGGAAAGCGCAGCGTCCAGCGTCACATAGTCATCCTGTACCAGATTGTTGAGCGCGCCATTGGCATTGCGAACGGCATCATTGAAGGTCTGCAATGTGCTGTTCGCGGTGATATAGGAGCCGCTATAAGCCGCGTTGGCGCTGAGCCCGAATTGCAGGGCATCGCCCACGGGCACCTTCAGATCCATTGCAATATTTCCGGAGAATTTTGGAGCCCTTGCCGGTCTGCGCCCGTTCAGGTCATCGCCGCTGGTCGGCACCAGAAAAGTATCGGTAAACTCTGCATCCAGCCAGGATACCGCACCGGAAAAGCGCAGTCCGTCAACCGGTGTTGCCCAAGCCCACTCGACATCCACGCCCAATGTGGTCAGTTCGCCCGCATTGGTCGTATCGAAATTGAAAATGGCAACGTCGAAATTCTGAACCTGAAGATCATCAAAAACATAGTAATAGGCCGTCGCATTCAGAGTCACAGTACGATCTGCAAATTGCGACTTCACCCCGAGCTCACCTCCGATCGATGTTTCGGAATTGAACCGCAAGGCATCCCCAGACGCCTCGACAACAGCGGGATCGGGACTATTGAGACCGGGAACGATCGCCCCCGTTGGCAGAATATTATTGTCAACGCCGCCGGATTTGAATCCGGTTTTAAACGCGGCATAAATATTCACATCGTCGCTGGCTTTGTAGCGCAACACCACTTCTGGTGAGATATTGCTATCGTCAAACCGCACCGGTCCGGCAAAAAAACCGGAGCCCACCGCACCAAATGCTGTTGTGATGAAACTGTGCACATAGGGAAAGGCGACTGTCGTCTTCTTTTGTTCGTCGGTCCAACGGACACCGCCGGACAGCTGCCATTGATCATCAAAATCAAAAGTGGCACTGCCAAATAGCGACAGCGCCTCAGACTTGATCGGCCGATCAGCAAACCAGTCAAATGTGAAGCCGGTGACTGGATCCGGTCCCAGGACGAGAGATGGATTGAAAGCATTTTGCGAGGTACTCAGACCGATATCCCGGCTTTCCCAGAATGCACCAATCATGAAGTTGAACGGACCAGCATAGTCGCTGGTCAGGCGCAGTTCCTGGGTATATTGCTGCAATGTATTTCGAAATGGCGCCACGAGACCAGCCGCGCTGCCATCAGGCAATTGTCCGGTGGAATTGAACGAGTCATTATACTCGTTCTCCATGTCGATATAGCCCGTGACCGACGATAGCGTGAGATTTTCTCCCAGTCCGACATCAAAGCTCAATCGCGCGAAGAACAGGTCCGTGTCATTGAACGCTTGGCTGATGTCATCGCGATCCGCACCAACAGTTCCGGTTGGTACAACGTTGATCGCTGCATTGCCGTCCGGTGTCGGGAAGCGATTATCTCCGATATTACAATTATGGGTAGGAGCGAACGAAACCCCAAAAACACCCAATACCGAAGGATCCGGCAACCCGTCCCCGCCGCAGAATATGTCAGAAAACTGGAGCAGTGATTCACCACGCTGGCGGTTGTAATTCAGTTTGAGGTTAGCGTTGAAATTGTCCGTAGGTTCCCAATCGAGAGTCAGCCTTCCAATGAAGTTCGTCAATCCCTTATCCCGATCCAATGCCGGAACATTGCTCTGCAATTCGACATATTTATCAATGTCCTGATATTCTGCAGCCAGCCTGATCCCCAGAGTGTCGGAAACCGGACCGGAAATATATCCACCGACCGTGTAGCCACTCTCCTCAAATTCATAGGAAGCCTTGCCACCAAACTCCCAATCCGGTGTCGGGTCAGCGGAGCGTAGAGAGAACACACCGGCCGATGCGGCCTTCCCGAAATAGAGAGATTGCGGCCCTTTCAGCACCTCGATTTGAGCGACATCGAAAAACGCCGATTGCAGCAGACGCTGGGTACTCACCGAAACCCCATCAATATTGAGCGCGACGGCAGAATCAAAAGCATTTGAAATATTGCTGGAACCAACGCCGCGCAGTGAAATCTGTGCACCCGCCCCTGAACCACCGATCTGGACATTAAGGGCCGGAACGCGGCTGAGAATATCTGCTGCCTCGTCAATGCGATATCCTTCAAGAGTATCGCCGCCAATGACGGAAACAGCCACGGGGACTTCCTGTAGCGATTCTTCCTGCTTTCGCGCGGTCACTACAATGATGTTTCCATCATCGGAGACCGATTCAGATTGGGCAAATGCCGGAGTGGTAGACACCCAGCTAGTGGCCATTGCCACCGAACAGAACAATGTCGATTTGATGAATTTTGATACAGGATTTGAATCGTTTTGTAGCGGCAAGTTGTTCATAGCAATCCTCCCAGAGCACAGGCAGGCGGTCACCATGAAACGGCTTTTTTTGAATATTGTCCCTGCCTCTAAACTCGCCTTCATAATGGGTGGCATTCGACAATTTGCTACTGCTTAAAGGACTAGTACGGGGCGGAATTGCACGCATTTCTAGGCTTTTTCGCACTAGCTCTTTTGACAGGACAAACTGCAAATCATCACAGCTTCCCGCCATGCTAAGTGTCCCACGTGCATTTCTAGGGTCACAGAATTACATTGTTTAATGTCTAGTATCGGCCATAGCCAAGCTTCCGCCAACTGGCAGATCTTGTTTCGATTGCCGTGTTTCAAAGACACCTGATATAAAGCCGTGGAAAGTAGATTTTAAAGCGGATGCGCCTCCCCGTTCCAGCGTTTGAATTCGCCGGTTTCTTCCAAAGTCCATGCGTCTGCAACGGCGCGGACGCCTTGGGCGCTTTCCTCTGGTGTTATGTCGGCTCCGGGGCCGCCCATATCGGTTTGGACATAGCCGGGGTGAATAAGGCCAACGATGATTTCACGGTCTTTCAAATCAATGGCCACGGATCTCATCATGCGGTTGAGACCGGCTTTCGCAGCGCCATAGGCATAGAACCCGCCATAGGGCCACCAGGAAGCGGCCAGCTGACTGGAAAAATTCATAACTTTGGACCCAGCGTCCATTTTCGGAAGCAAAGCCTGCAGGACGCGCAGCGGCGCCATCAACAGGATGTTCAAAACGTCATTCCAGGCGGTCCAGTCGGATTCCTCAAGCTCGGGCGCAAAGGGTCCGACATTACCGGCCACATTATACAAAATGTCGATCTTGTCATTGACCTGGGCAGCGGCTTGTTTGACCGAAGCATCGACACCGACATCCATCATGATGGGTATGATCCGCCCGTCATGCTTAGCGGCAATATCGTTTAGCGTTTTGGCCGCATCGGGATCGCGCAAAAAGGCGTAAACCTTATCGCCCTGCCCGGCGTGCTGGCGCGTCAATTCTAATCCAATGCCTCGCCCTGCCCCGGTAATTGCAACTACAGCCATCTCGCCACCCTCCTGTTATGTTTCGCTGGATGGTAGCCATAGCAAGCCGTGGCAAATACTGATGATTGTGCCAGTGCCGGCCTGATCCGAGCAAGCGGCAGTCGATGGTCATCACCAGATCTACCAACCACAGATGATCGCAAATCCGGCGTCGCAAGCGTTCAAGCTTGTCGGGTCTCACTTGATACAGGGACGAATTTAAGGCAATATTGGCGCACGTTTCCATGAGGAGGGAATGTCATGAGCACAGCCAAGCAAGCTCTGGTCGCGCCCGCGACGGTCGCAAATGATCTCACAATAAGTGACCTGCGAACCGCGCTGGTGAACGGTTGGAATGATTTCAAAGCCTATCCTTTATTCGGACTCTTTTTCGGAGCCATTTATGTGGCGGCCGGATTGTTTCTCTACTTTGCCCTTTTCGAAAGAGGGGAAATTGCATGGTTGGTCCCGCTCGCGGCAGGCTTCCCTCTGCTCGCCCCTTTTGTCGCCGTTGGTCTCTATGAAGTAAGCCGCCGCCGGGAAGCTGGCATGCCGATGAGCTGGCGCGCTGTTCTCGGCGCGCTGAGGGGCCGGGGTGATGAACAGATATTGAGCATGGGTGTTATCCTCTTCGTAGCGTTCGCATTCTGGCTGATGATTGCGCATGGTATTTTTGCGATTTTCCTGGCGGAATCCGGGATCGGATCGGAATCTCTGGAACTGTTTCGAACAACGGCGGGTATTGCGATGCTGGTGGTCGGCACGGCTGTCGGCGCCCTTATTGCGCTGGCTTTTTATGCCATTACGGTCATTAGCCTGCCGATGTTGGTCGATCGCGAAGTAGATTTTATCACGGCCATTATCGTCAGCCTGGCCACGGTGCGATCCAACAAATCTGTCATGCTGATCTGGGCTGCCATGATCGCAGTCGTTCTGTTTGTCGCTATGCTCCCCCTATTTTTGGGATTGCTCGTCATTTTACCGGTGCTTGGGCATGCGACCTGGCATCTCTATCGCCGATCCGTTGGTGATGCCGGTGCCTAGGCTAGAATTACCCAGATAAACTCGGATTACTCAGCAGTCTTCGGCTTGTAGCCAAAAGCTTCTTCTGCCAACTTCACCAGCTCCGGATCTGCATCCGGCAGCTCTTTCGGCAATGCCGCCTCCAGCGTTTCGGCAACATAAGTCATGGCTGCAATTCGCGCTGCTTTTTTATCATTGCCATCAATCACTTTCCAGGGCGCCCAACGCGTATCGGTCTGTTTGAACATGTCTTCCATGGCTTCCAGATAATCATCCCGTTTGGCGCGATTACGGAAATCGTCCTTGGTGATCTTCCACCTTTTGTCCGGCGTGTTCAGCCGATCGGCAAAGCGTTGATCCTGCGCATCTTGGGTCACGTGAAAAAACAGTTTTACTAGGTTGGTGCCACCGTCAATTTGCTGCGCTTCAAATTCGTTGATTTCGTCATAGCCGCGCTTCCAATCGGCTTTGCTACAATAACCTTCCACACGTTCAACCAAGACCCGGCCATACCAGCTGCGGTCAAAAACGGCGATTTCGCGGCTGCCAGGCAAACGTTTCCAAAAGCGCCAAAGAAAATGCCGGTCTTTTTCTTCACGGGTTGGTGCGCCAATTGGGTAGACCTCAAAATAGCGCGGATCCCATTCGGCTGTCATGCGGCGGATACAACCACCCTTGCCCGCTGCATCCCAGCCTTCAAACACCAGAATTGTGCGGTTTCCGTGAATGATATGCTCGAAATGAACATGGGCCAGGCGCTCCTGAATTTCTTTTAGTGCATCGGAATAGTCACCATCAAATTTCTTGCCATCTTCATAGTCGGACAGCTTGATATGTTTGCTCATGCTTTGCCTCAAAATTCCCTGGACCTGCTTTGGCAGACCACAAGGCATACTATAGGACGCAAAAAAGAACGAATCGGTTAACCCTGTTCCTTCAATCTGTCTTCTTGGCTGAAGCAGGTTCACTCTCTTCTGCCAGGCTGGCAAAGCGAATATCCCAGTCATCCCGTGCACGTTGGCGATCCTCCACACGACGGATTCCCTGTCTGATCTCTGTTTTGCTACCGGCGAGTAGTTCAGCTTCACCGTAGAGTGCTAGAGCCTTTTCCAGTGCCCCCTCTTTCTCCGCACACAGTGCACGATTATAGGCAATGGAGCGATGCAGCGCACTGTTTGCTGACGCTTCGTCCCACATCCTGCAAGCTTCCTGCTCATCCGTTTTGGTCATTTTGACCGCCGCCTTGAAAAGGCTTGCCGTGGCCTTGTCCATACCCTTGCGGCTTTCAAACACACGGATATTCTGGCGCCGCTCAATTGGAGCCAAATCCCGGCGCACGGAATTGGCTGCGCGACTGATCATTCCGCGAATAATCTCTTCACTGTTTGAATAGCTCTCCTTGCGACCACAGACTGTTTGTTCAGCACCGTCCGATTTTCGCTCAGCATAAACAGTTTGGCCGTCGCTGAACCGGGATAGGCGAATTTGCGCCTGAAAATCGATGACGCGCTTCAGACAAGGCACTTCAATATTTTTTCGTTTTTCACATTTACCTTTGTCATCGCGCTTGATGCAGCGTTCCCGATATCCGCGTGTTTCATATTCTTCGATACCGGCTGTGGCCGTTCCCGATAGCGTCGCCTCCGGTTCAATTGCTGAGCGTCCAGCCATAATTTTAAAATAGGGCGCAGCGTCAATTTCAAGATCACTCAGCCGGTCCTCTATGGCAAAAGCCAAAGCGGTGCCGTCTCTACCGCCGAAGCGATCAATAGCGATGGATTTAATGGAGGCGACATCTGGCGCTCTCGCGGGATAAAGGCCATCAACGCGCAATGTTTCCGCTTGTGCCGCCGCGGCCAGACACAGCGTCGACACACCTATTGAAACCATTTTACCGATAGACAGAATTCGCACCATATTGCCCCTCTAAGTCGTTCATCCCGAGGACTTATCCCAGTGGAGGTGAACGGACAATTACGAGATTGTTCATTTAAACATAGTTTTAGATGAACAAATGATTAGATGCCATTGGCGGGGACAATATGACTGGCAATCCGCTTCGGATCCTGCATCGGCATGAAATGTGAAAGCTCCGGCATGTAAACTTCCTGTGCATTGGGATAGATATCCACCAGCTTCGGCCAGGTTGGACTGTTTGCGAAATCCCTCGCCGCTGTGACGTCATCATCCGCCGACAGCGCTCGCAATATGGTAACGGGCAAAATATTCCGCTTCACCATCGGATAGGGATCAACAGAGCGAAAGCCCTCATAAACCGATGCTTCAAGATAGGGCGGACAGGCCAAAACATAGCCGTCTCCAACGTCGGCAGGTAGCAAGCCATATTGGCAATAGTCGATCAATACATCTGGCCGCCAAAGACTGAACGGATGGCGATCCTTGAAGGCTGCGAACATGGCTTCGGGAGATGCCCAGCTATTGCGACGCCGCGAAACCGGGTTTTGATCAGGATCAATATCTGCCAAAGCTGGAGGGTTTTCATAGGCATCTGGCGCTGTGATCGTGGGATCAACCAGCACCAGCCGCTCAAACCGCTCCGGCATCACATCGGCAGTCTGCACGATCACATGGGCGCCCATGCTGTGCCCCACACCAACGATATTCTCGAGACCAAGCCCCGTAACAAGAGCGCGAACATCCCGGCCCATAAGGCTCCAGTCACTCAAACTATCCGGCTTATAGCTACGGCCATGGCCGCGCTGATCGACAGCGATCACATGATAACCGGATGGCAGGGCCGCAATTGTCTTGTCCCAGCACCGCGCATGAAAGCCAGTGGCATGGACCATTAAAATCGTCTGGTCGCCCGGATCACCCCACTCGAAATAGCAGAGGTCCGTTTCACCCTTTTGAAAACGATTTTCTGTTGGCTGCCCCGCTGCGTTCATCCCTCTTTCGGCGGCTCCACGACGCGGATGTGCAGTTCGCGCAATTGTTTAGGTGAAACGCCGCTTGGTGCGCTCATCATCAGATCTTCCGCTTTCTGGTTCATCGGGAAGAGCACGACTTCACGGATATTCGGCTCATCGGCCAGCAACATCACGATCCGGTCCACACCAGGAGCCGATCCACCATGCGGCGGCGCACCATATTTCAGCGCGTTTATCATGCCGGAAAATTCCGTGTCGACCGCTTCCTTGTCATAGCCGGCAATTTCAAAGGCCTTGTACATGATATCGGGGCGATGGTTCCGGATAGCACCGGACGACAGCTCAATCCCGTTACAGACAATATCATATTGCCAAGCAAGGATTTCGAGCGGGTCTTTATTTTCGAGCGCTTCCATTTCGCCCTGCGGCATGGAAAACGGGTTGTGCGAGAAATCAAGTTTCTTCAATTCCTCGTCATATTCATACATGGGATAATCAACGACCCAGCAGAATTTAAACTCATTCTCGTTGATCAGGCCCAATTGTTCTGCCGCACGGGTGCGCGCAACACCAGCCAGTTTCGCCGCTTCGGCCTCCTTGCCAGCAGCAAAGAATACACCATCGTCCGGACCACAGCCCAGATCAGCCAGCAATTTTGCCGTACCTTCTTCGCCATGGTTTTTGGCAATCGGCCCGCCGGCGGAACCTTCTTTCATGTTGATATAACCAAGCCCTGCAAAGCCTTCGCCGCGTGCCCAGTTGTTCATGTCATCAAAAAACTTACGGCTGTTCTTACCCGCTTCCGGCGCCACGAAGGCGCGCACAGTGCCGCCGGATGCAGTGATCTTGTCAAATAGACCAAAGCCGGAACCTTTGAAATGATCCGATACGTCCTGAATAATGATCGGATTTCTGAGGTCAGGCTTGTCCGATCCATATTTCAGCATCGCTTCCTTATAAGGAATGCGCGGAAATTCGCCGGCGGCCGTCACACTTTTGCCATTGGCAAATTCTTCAAACACACCGGCCAGAACGGGTTCCAACGCCTGGAACACATCTTCCTGCGTCACGAAACTCATCTCAAGATCGAGCTGGTAAAACTCACCGGGCGAGCGATCGGCCCGCGCATCTTCATCGCGGAAACAAGGTGCAATCTGGAAATAGCGGTCAAAGCCAGCCACCATCAGCATCTGTTTGAACATTTGTGGTGCCTGGGGCAGTGCATAAAATTTGCCGGGATGGACGCGGCTCGGCACCAGATAGTCACGCGCACCTTCGGGTGAGGACGCGGTCAGGATCGGTGTTTGAAATTCGGTAAAGCCCTGCTCAGTCATTCGATTACGCAAAGAGGCAATCACCTTGGACCGCAACATCATGTTGGCGTGTACTTTTTCACGGCGCAAGTCCAGGAAACGGTAACGCAGACGGATATCTTCAGGATATTCCTGTTCACCAAAGACCGGCATCGGCAATTCATCCGCTGGTCCTTGCATCTCGACGGCTTCGGCCACCAGCTCAACTTCGCCGGTTGGCAGATTGGGATTAACGGTCTCTTCCGACCGTGCCGAAACCTTGCCGGTGACGGTAATAACCGATTCTTTGCGTGCTGAGTCCAACAGCTTGAACGCATCGCTGCCTTCTTCGCTAACAATCTGGGTCAGACCAAAGTGATCGCGCAAGTCTACAAACAGCAAATTGCCATGATCGCGAACGTTATGAACCCAGCCAGAAAGGCGGACTTCTTCGCCTACGTTGGCGGCGCGAAGCTGTGAACAATTATGGGAGCGATATGCGTGCATGATGAACCTTTGATATTTGGATTGTTTCCCGGGTGGAAACTTATGGGGCGTAACACAGGCCAAAGCCACTTTTGTCAAGCAAGAAGGTATATTGGAAGGCCATAAATAGCCTGTAGCAAAAGACAGACCGCAATAATTGATAATAGACAATCTCTATCGGACTCTATCGGAAATGTTTGCGAGCCTTGTTTCAGCCTGTATAGAACCCTCCATGAAAATTCATCCGTTACTGACTGACAATCAGGAAATTGCCGATATTTGTGAACGCTTTTCGACCGCCGAATTTGTCGCCGTCGATACAGAATTTATGCGGGAAAATACATATTGGCCGATATTGTGCCTGATCCAGATTTCCGATGGCAAAGAAGCAGCAGCCATTGATCCGCTTGCAAAAGACATTGATTTGAAACCATTGCTAGACCTGCTTGTCGACAATGAAGACGTCCTGAAAATCTTCCATGCTGGCGGTCAGGATGTAGAGATTATCTACAATATGACGGGCAAAACACCGCATCCGATCTTTGACACCCAGGTTGCAGCCATGGCTTTGGGCCCCAGCGAACAGATCGGCTATGCCAATCTGGTCGACAGTTGGCTTGGCGTCACGCTTGATAAGGGTGCGCGTTTTACCGATTGGTCGCGGCGTCCGTTGAACGACCGACAGATTAAATATGCCATTGGTGATGTCACCCATTTATCCGAGATTTTTCCGATGATGCTGGAAAAGCTGATCGAAACCGGCCGCGGCATGTGGATCAACGCGGAGATGGAGAAGCTTGCCGATCCTGAAAACTATGTGAATGATCCGCAAAATGCATGGCGGCGTGTTAAGTTTCAGGGCCGCAATCTCGAAGCACTGGGCCGTCTAAAGGCTCTTGCCGCTTGGCGAGAGAAGGAAGCCCAGTCGAAAGACATGCCGCGCGGCCGGATCATGCGCGACGAAACACTGGCCGATATTGCCGCTCACCCGCCGAAGGACCAGCATAAATTATCCCAGGTCCGCGGTCTGTCATCAGGATGGAAGAACAATGAAATTGGCGAGCGGCTGATGACAACATTGGCCAATGCGGAGCCGCTGACAAAAGGCGAACTGCCTGAACGTAATGGTCGCCGTCCAAAATTTAGCAAGGAAAATGCGCTGGTTGCGGACCTTTTGAAGCTGTTGCTCAAAATCCGGTCAGCGGAAATGAACGTTGCATCAAAATTGCTGGCGCGCGCCGATGATCTCGAGCGCATAGTTGGCGGCGAACGCGATGGCGTCGCGCTGCTCGAAGGCTGGCGCTATGAAGAATTTGGACGAGATGCGATCGACCTGATAGAAGGACGTATGAGCTTCACGGTCAAAGACGGGAAGCTGCAAATGACCCATCAACCAGAAACTGACAGCGAAGCCGCCGAATGAAAAACCGATATGTTCTTGTAGCGATATGTTGCACCGCATTAGCCGCTTGCTCGACCAATGGATCGGAACCCGAGATTCCGGAACGCGGCATAACGCCCGGTTTCGTGTGCAAAGCGGATGGCCTCACCATATATGTCGGGCAGCGCGCCAATGCCCAAACAGGTGCCAGTGCGCTGAAAAAATCCGGTGCAAAAACCCTACGCTGGATCGCACCACGTAGCGCTGTGTCTATGGATTTCCGGCAGGACCGCCTCAATATAGAATATGATGACGCGATGGTGATCACGCGCATCAATTGCGGCTAACCAGCCTATTCCGTCACCAATACTGGCTCGAGATCAAGCATATGAGCCAGCTGCACATGCCTTTTGGCGACCGCATCCCCATAAAGATCGCGAAGATCCGCAGCCATTATGATTTCCAGTCGGCCATCAATTTTGCGAAGCTGTGTTTGTTCTAATGGATTGCGCGTTCCGCCACTGAGCCGCTGTCCGAGCCGCATTGCCAGCCCCCAGCAAATGGCGCGCTGTGTCGCCTCGCTGCTTGCCAACTTCCCACCACCAGGGAAAATATTATTACCGCCGCCGAAACTCGTAAACAGCGTTTGACCCAGCAATTCTCTTTCTGCGCCGGTAATCCCGACCCAGTTGCCATGCAACCCCATGACAAGCCCGCGCTCCGCTCGAAAATTGGGATTGGCGCGCCACGCGACATCGCCCAAATTACAAGCGGCTTGCCGGATGCGTTGCCATTCTGATGGGTCCTCCGCAAAAATAGGAGCGATCCATTTGCCGAGCAACTTGCTGTTTGCGGGAAAGCGCGCTTGCGCAGCGCCCGACTCTTCGGTCGCAAGCAATAGCGGATCACGCTTGCTCTCTGGCTTGCTCACATTCTGGTACAACAGACCTTCTCGCACGCCATAGGCAGATACAATCATCGTGCTGCTGCCGAGATAACGGATGATGAAGGACAGCAACCATGCTGCATCATCCAATGTCGGTATCCGAGATGTCGAGAGGCCCGGTACAGCTCTCAGTTTTGCCTTATTCATCCGGGCCAGCTGGCGGACCAATCTCCGAGCCCGTTCGGGTTTCATTTCATAGTGATGAATGACCGGAAGCGGGTAACCGCTATCAAACATGTCCAGCCGCGCCAACGAGCGCCAAGACCCACCGACCAAATAAAAGGGCAGATCCTGCGCATTTTTATCCCAACCGGTTTTTTTCAGCATCTTGCGAACCTGGCGTTTCAGCTTGTCTTTGCCCTTCGCGCGTAAATCAGCCACCCGCAGAACACCCAGTGGAAAGCTATAACGCTCCAGCACTTTGCCCTTTTCGATCATCGCGAGTTCAAGGCTGCCACCGCCCAGATCTCCGACAATGCCCCTTGCGCCCGGCATGGCAGAAATAACGCCGAGGCCGGCCAATTCCGCCTCTTCCTCACCGCGCAGGACTTTGGTATCAAAACCGATATTGCTGGCCGCTTTGATCAAATCCTTGCCATTGCTGGCATCACGAACGGCAGCCGTGGCAAAGCATTTTATCGAATCAACATCCATCTGAATGCAAAGCCGATAGAACCGTTCAAGCGCCTGCACTGCCAGCGCCATGGAATCGTCGCCAATTGCTCCGGTCGCAGCAAGATTTTTGCCCAGACCAGCCATGACTTTTTCGTTGAACAATATCGCAGGCACACGGGCCGGCCCTTGATAGACAACCAAGCGGATAGAGTTGGAACCAATATCAACAATCGCTGTTCGGCGGTTGACCCGCGGTTTCTTTCTACTCCTGGTTATTTGCAATCCCCCGACCTGCATATAGCAATCGCGATCAGGCTTTTTTCTTGCGGCGGCGAAGCGACAATCGCGGCACCGCGTTGCTCTTGCTCAGCGCCTTGCCACGTCCGGATAGGGACGGATTGGTCATGAAATAGCGGTGAAGGTTGAAGGATTTTTCCGAAGGTTCCACTCTGGTGTAGCTGCCATCTGCATTGAGTTCCCAACTCTGCTCGTCATCAATAAGATTGGCGACCATGACCTGGTCCAAAATTTGATCATGAACGGTCGCATTGAGAATTGGGATCATATATTCGACACGCCGGTCAAGATTACGTGGCATCCAGTCGGCGGAACTTATGTAAAGTGCTGCATCGTCATTTGGCAAATCTGCTCCATTGCCAAAGGCCCATATCCGGCTGTGCTCCAGGAAACGGCCAATCACCGATTTGACACGTATATGATCGGACATGCCCGGAACGCCGGGGCGCAAACAACAAATGCCGCGAATAACCAGGTCGATCTCAACCCCGGCATTGCTGGCAGCATAAAGCTTTTCAATCAGTGCAGGATCGACGAGCGAATTCATCTTTGCCCAGATCATCCCGGGCTTGCCAGCCCTGACACTGGCAATTTCTCTATCGATCAAGTCCATAAGATCGTTCCGCATATAGCGCGGCGACATGGATATCATTTCCAGCTGTTCCGGCTCGACATAACCGGTGATATAATTGAACAGCTGCGCCGCATCGCGCGCCGCCTTGGGATCAGCCGTAAAGAAGCTCAAATCCGTATAGATTTTTGCCGTTATGGGGTGATAATTGCCTGTGCCAAAGTGGCAATAGGTGCGGTAACCTTCCTGCTCTTTGCGCACCACCATGGAAATCTTGGCATGCGTTTTCCATTCTATAAATCCGTAGACAACCTGCACACCGGCACGCTCAAGCGCACTGGCCCAAAGCAAGTTCTGCTCTTCGTCAAACCTGGCTTTCAGCTCGACAACAGCGGTAACGGATTTCCCCGCCTCTGCGGCATCGATCAGCGCCCGGATTACGGCAGACTGCTTGCCCGCACGGTATAAGGTTTGCTTGATCGCCACCACATCGGGATCTGCAGCCGCCTGCCGCAGAAATTCGATCACGACTTCAAACGACTCATAAGGGTGATGAACCAGAATATCCTTGTCCCGGATCGCCGCAAAACAATCACCACCATGATCGCGAATACGTTCTGGAAAACGGGGACTATAGGGCGTGAATTTCAAATCCGGTCGATCCTCATCAACCAATAAGTCGAGATCACTGATGCCAACCAATCCGTTGATGCGGCTTTCCGTAGCACCCTCGGTCAGTAAATTTTCCCGCAGCATCGCCACCACAGGCTCTGACAAATCCGAACTCATTTCGAGGCGAATAACATCGCCCCGCCGCCGCCGTTTGATTGCGCTGCGAAAATAGCGGACAAGATCTTCGGCCTCTTCCTCAACCTCGATATCACTATCTCGAATGATCCGGAAAAGGCCGCTATTCGTAACGTCATAGCCCGGGAAAATCTGCGCAGAATAGCATTGAATGACAGATTCGACCGAGACATAAGTTGCTGTCTTTCCAGGCATGCGGATGAATCGCGGTAGACCGGATGGGATCATGACCAATTCGCGAATGCGCTGACTATCAGACTGACGAACCAGATCGAATACCAGGCTCAACCCCTTATTGGGGATGAATGGGAAAGGATGAGCCGGATCCAATGCTTGGGGGGTCAGCACAGGAAATATTTGATCGATAAAATGCTGCTTCAGCCAAGCAGCATTTTTGGCGTCCAGTTCAGTGGCTGACAGCACGAATATATCTTGCTTAGCGAGCGCGCCAGATAGCTGATCCCATACTTTTTGCTGATTGGCGGTCAAAATATTGCTCTGTGCGGCGATGGCCTGCAATTGCTGACTCGCGGTCAGACCATCGGCGGATCGTTCCTCGATATCCTGACGAAATTGCCCCACCAGTCCGGCAAACCGAACCATGAAAAACTCGTCCAGATTGTTACCTGAGATGGACAGAAAACGGAGCCGCTCAAGCAAAGGATGCGAGTTGTTCTGTGCTTCATCAATCACCCGCTCGTTAAAGCCAAGCCAGCTGATTTCTCTGTTAAAATAGCGCTCTTGACCGGCATCCTCGCTAAAAACGCGGCCTTCATTTTCTATATCGGATTCTGGAGTCTGGGGGACGAGACTATCCATTTAACCTTCCTCAACATTTTGATCTGCTTCTGGTGCATTGCGATTCTTTTCAGCCAGTTGTTGATGCTGTGAAAGGGCTTCTATCGCAATGGACCGCGTGATCGGCTTCTTTTTCTCTATAGCAAGACTATCCATTAATTGCGCCAAAAGCTGAACATCCTGATAACTGCGTTCCATTCTTTTGCTTAGATAAGCCAGCGCATCTTCGGAAATCGAGAGACCGCGCAGGGAGAAATATTTTTGAAGCAGACCCTCAATCATGGCCTCATCCGGAACCCCAATTTCAATCAGCAACGATGCTGCCAAACGTGATTTGAGATCGGGAAGCTCTACCTGCCAGCTCGATACGTCCCGGGAAGAAGTCAGCAATAGCGGCAATTTATCCGCTTGTGACTGATTCCAAAGATGAAAAAGCGCATCATCAGCAGCGTCATGTGCGTTCGCAACAAATCGGCCGCCGCTGTAACTTGCAAATTTCTGGGCCATTGCCTTTTTGCCCGAACCGGGACCCCCAACCAATATGGCGGTTGCGTTTGGCCAGCTGCTCCAATTCTCCAATTGCTCGTGCACCTGCCGGTTGCAATCCGTCACGAGATAGCCATCACCCTTTGGGTTTGGCTCGATTTCCAGAGGAAGGGCGATCTGAGTCACTGATCTTGCTCATCACTCCCGGAATCGGCACTTGGCCCAGACGGTGCGCCACCACTCCGAGATATCCGCAGCGCCCCAGAGCCCTGCTGCACCTGCCAGCCTCTGGAGCGCAGTGCAGAAGCCAGAGCCGATAGATCGCCGGTATAGGATACCCGCATCACGGACACACCGCCCAATGCAAGGCTGGATGTAGCGGCCGATGACACCCCGGGTACGGAGCGAACAGACGATTCTCCGCGACTGACCGCACCAACATCCGGCGTATCAAACTGGACCGTGACTGTTATACTCGAGCTGGCTGCTGCAACAGCGTTGCTGTCGCTCCCGGCACTATCCGCGTCACTGCTCGCTACAGAATCGGAGGCACTTGTGCCGATTTCAGCCGCCAGTTCCGCTTCAATTTCTTTTTCCAGTGCTTCAATATCAAATCCATCGTCTTCAATAACTAATGACTTGTCAGTCCGCAGCACACCGCGCGACAATGCACTCGAGTAGATTTCATCCAAACGCACAATCGCTTGATCCATCATCGAGGGAATGCCGTCGCTTGAGGAGGCTTTCAACGAAAAACTCTCAATAAACTTGTTGTCCGGTCCGTAGCGTGCACTAAACCGCGCAGTTACCGGTCCGCCGGGATATTGATATTCCATCCGCACAATTGGAACGATGACATCTGCGGCACCGAATTGATCCAATATCATTCGCCACCATCTGCGATTATGACGCTCCGCCTGGCCTGCCGTCAGCATAAGAGATTCGCTGTCAGAGCCATAGGGACGGACATAGTCGATGGCACTATCGCCAGCACGGAATCGGGCCCAGGCCTTCTGCCATTCCGTCCTGTTCTCAAATACTTGAGGAGCTCCTTCGCTCCACATAATAGGCAAAACCAGCAGAGGCGGCGATCTCAGGCGTCGCCCGCCGACTCCCAAAATCTGTCCGGCACGTGCGCGATCAAACATTACGCCTAACCTCGCGATATAGCGGGTCGGGCCGATCTGCTCTTCCTCGACGATGATTGCGGAGACGATATTGTTCAATGCACCATCGGAAAGACCGGCAGTTTTACCCCCTTGCGTCCGAGCATAGAGCTGAATCCATGCTTTTCGTTGTGCCTCTTCCCAGCCTTTTTGACGGGCTTCAAACGCATTTTTGCCGCTTGTGTCTACTTCGACACCAAATACTTCGAAGTCACCGCTGCTTGCGAGCGGTGCGACACCGCGCTCGGTTCCTTCCAGCTGTGCGTAGACAAGACCGGCAGTCACCAGGCCAATCAACGCAAACAGGGCACCAAAACGGTATTTAAAACTGGTCAAAAATCTCATTTCCGCTCTTTTGACGATTATGACGTGGAAATCCACCCGCGACTTGTCTAATCGCCTATTTTATGAGTGATAAACAAAATAACGGGCGAAATGAACCGGAATCATACACCTATGCGAAAGCAGGTGTATCGATTGAGGCAGGAAACGCATTGGTCAAGGCCATTGCGCCGCTGGCCAAGGCAACCGCACGCCCCGGCGCCAATGCCGAATTGGGCGGATTTGGCGGGTTTTTCGACCTGAAAGCAGCTGGCTATGATGATCCCCTGCTTGTTGCTGCCAATGACGGGGTTGGGACCAAATTGAAATTGGCGATCGACCATGACCGCCATGACAGCGTCGGTATCGATTTGGTCGCAATGTGCGTGAATGATTTGATCGTACAAGGCGCAGAACCACTGTTCTTCCTAGATTATTTCGCCACCGGGAAGCTAGAAAACGGGGTCGCGGAACGAGTCGTGGCAGGCATTGCAGAAGGCTGTAAAATGTCGGGCTGTGCGCTGATCGGTGGCGAAACCGCGGAAATGCCCGGAATGTATGCCGATGGTGACTATGATCTGGCCGGCTTTTGTGTCGGTGCTGTGGAGCGGGAAAAAGCGCTGACCGGAGCCCAATTGGCAGATGGTGATATCCTGTTGGGTCTGTCTTCTTCCGGCATACATTCCAATGGCTATTCGCTGGTCCGTCGCCTCGCTGATGATAAAGGCTGGAAGCTTGATCGACCGGCGCTGTTTGATCCAGAAGTTCTGTTGATCGAGGCGTTGATCGCGCCAACGCGGATTTATGTGAAGTCCTTGCTTCCCCTGATGCAGTCCGGCCGGATCAAGGCGCTTGCCCATATTACCGGCGGCGGCCTGCTGGAAAATATACCGCGCGTTTTGCCAGATGGCCTACATGCCCAAGTCGATGCCGGCAGCTGGGACCAGCCGCGCCTCATGGCTTTCCTGCAGGCGCAAGGCAATATTGAGCCGGAAGAAATGGCCCGCACATTCAATTGCGGGATTGGCATGATTTTGGCCGTGTCTCCCGACGAACTGGCCTCAGTGACTTCCGATTTAGAAGCTGCTGGTGAAACAGTCCATCAGGTCGGTTTCGTGAAAACGGGGACAAAGGGCTGCACGGTTGCGGGCAGCGCAGGGACATGGTCTGCCATGACCGATTGGACCGCAACGCATGAAGGCTGATGCGTGATGCCTGACCGGGCCAAAGTCGCCATCCTGATATCCGGGCGCGGGTCCAATATGGCCGCGCTCCTATATGCCGCAAAAGCCGAAGCCTGCCCCTATGAAGTCGTGCTTGTCGCCTCCAACAATCCAAAAGCGCCAGGCTTGCAATTGGCCGAAGCGGAAGGCATCGCCACATTTGCCCATCCCCATAAAGGCTTGAGCCGTGAAGAGCATGATCAAATCATGCACGAAGCAATAGTTGCAGCCGGAGCCGACTATATCGCTCTGGCGGGCTACATGCGCATATTGAGTGATGAATTCGTCGGCAAATGGCAGGACCGGATGCTCAACATTCACCCTAGCCTGTTGCCGAAATATAAGGGATTGGACACGTATCAACGCGCCCTGGATGCGGGAGATAACCACGCTGGGTGCAGCGTGCATCTGGTGACTCCGGAACTGGACGACGGACCGGTATTGGCGCAAACAGAAGTCGCGATCCTGCCTGGTGACACTGCCGATATACTGGCGGATCGCGTGCTTATTGCCGAGCACCAGCTATATGCCGCGGCCCTTGCAAAATATGTTACTCGCGAAGCCGATCCGGACTGGATATTGGAACAGGTCCGTATACGGGCTCTGGCGCTGGAAGAGACCCATGAACGCCCAAGTTTTGGTACGCCTGGTTGGCGGGTTGGAAGCGAAAAGACCGGCAAATATTTTGCTTATTTCTCTCGCCGACATTTTGGCGAAAGTGGCACCTCGATATTTGTCAAAACCAGCGGCTTGGACGAGCAAGGCGCGTTGCTTGATGCTGATCCCGACCTGTATTTTGCTCCGAAATTTTACGGCAAGTCGGGATGGATTGCGATCCGCCTCGATACCGGTCGAACAGATTGGGAGCACATCGCAGAATCCCTCAAGAAAAGCTGGCGAATGGTGGCCCCCAAACGGCTAACCAAAATCATGGATATCGCGGACGAATTTTAGGGTAAATCGCATCGCGGAAAAAACTAAAATCCTAAGCGACAAGGAGGAGGGAGGATTTGCCGCCGGAAATCTTGGATCTGGGATGACTGTCTCATCCGCGATGCTTAAGCGCTAATTACCGAAAAATTTGGTGAAGACCGATACGGTATTAGGACCGTAATCGGAATATTTACATGCCTGCTTCAACGGCCAGCCGAACCATATCGGCAGCACTTGGCGCATCTAACCGTTTCATCAAGATGGCTCGGTGCATCTTGATCGTCCGCTCACTCAAATTCAATTCATGAGCAATCTGCTTGTTTAACAAACCTTTCGCGATGAAGTTTAAGACTTCTCTTTGCCTGTTTGAAAGATCTTTGACGATCTCTGTTGCCCGCATCCGCCGTGCTTTCGCCAAGCTTGGCCCGTCACCATCAATCTCTACTTGGGATCCCAGAAAATATTCCAGTTCCCCATTTTCATCAAATAACGGAGCGACGAGTACTGCATTTTGAAACGGCGTGCCATCTTTTTTATAGTTTAATATCTCCACCAAAACTGGCTTGCGATCTCGCACACCGCGGCGAATTTCTTCTGTCAACCATGGCTCAGTGGCCGCTCCGGCGAGAAACCTGCAATTTCTGCCGATAATAAAATCAGGATCATAACCGGTGAGATCCGAAAAGGCCTGGTTAGACGCGACAATTGGATTGTCCGGCAGTCTGGGATTGCTGATCACGGACGCAATCGGGCTATTATCAATTAACGCCGTTACAGTAGTCTTGGGCAAATCAACCTTGGGGATTGATTGCTGCTCTACCTTACTATTCCCATCCTCTGTCGTCATAAGCCAAACTTAATCCAACCCGCCCCCCTATAGCAAGCAGAATGCCGCGAATTTGCTTCCTATTTCATTCCGCCTTTGCAGCGTTTCGAACAATATTTGACGTCGTCCCAAACATCTTTCCATTTCTTGCGCCACGTAAATGGGCGACCGCAGGTAACGCAGACCTTCTCTGGCAGATGCTGTTTTCTAATTTGCTTTTTTACAGGCATTTCTGTGCGATACTATGGAACCACGCCTTCCACCACCGATTTGGCGTTATCAACCCTGATCGCGGCTCCATTGATGAATTTGGATTCATCGGATGCCAAGAATAATACGGTATTGGCAATGTCATCGGGTTCTCCCAAAGCACTGGCAGCAGGTCCTTCGCTCGCTGGCCGCAGGTCGGTTCTTCCCATCATTTTTGGGCCGATTTCTTCCACCATAGGAGTCAATATTCCAGCAGGGTGAACGCTGTTGCAGCGAATATTATAGCCATTATTGGCACAATGAACGGCGATGCTGCGGGTGAGGCTTTCTACGGCGCCTTTTGCAGCGGCATAAGCCGCGACAACCGGTTCCCCTTGTACCGAGGCAATTGATGCCATGTTGATGATTGAACCACCGCCAGATGCTTTCATCGCCGGAACCGCATATTTGCATCCAAAAAAAGTACCATCCGCACTCACTGCCATGACAAAACGCCATTCTTCAGCAGTCTGTGTCTCAATAGTCCCAGGTTCAACGACGCCAGCATTATTGACCAATATATCAAGCTTGCCGTGGCGTGACACGACATCTGCTATTAAATCCTCCCATCCGGATTCGTCCCGAACGTCCTGCATATGGAATTCAGCTGACGCGCCGATTTCGGAAGCGACTCGCGTCCCATTTTCCTGATCCATGTCCGTTAAGATGACCGTTGCCCCTTCCCGGGCAAACATACGGGCATCGGCTTCCCCCAATCCTTTTGCTGCACCGGTGATGATTGCAACTTTGCCTTGCAGCCTGCCCATTCTTATCCCTCTCTTTTTTGCCAACTATCCTTGGTTTAGCAGCACATGCTAATCCCTGTGCCTAACAATATGAGGGAGAGCGGAATGGACAAGGTTGAAGAGCTTATTGCACGGGAAGAAATTCGCGATGTACTGCACCGCTACTGCAAAGGAATTGACCGGAAAGATTGGCCTCTGGTGCGATCTTGCTTTGCCGATGATCATGTCCATAATCACGGTGACTATTCCGGACCACCGGATGAATTTGTCGGTTTTGCGAGTGAAATACTGAAAAAAGTGCCTGCCACACACCATTCCATTTCCAATGTCCATTTCACCTTCAATGATGAGGGCACAAGTGTGTCTACCGAGGCGAATTTCGTTGCTTATCACTATGTTCAGGAAGGCACCCCGGAATTCGATCCGGTTCCTACTAACGGCAAAGCAACCGACTGGATTGTCGCTGGTCGCTATTGCGACAAGCTTGAAAAGCGAGATGGCAAGTGGATCATTGTCCGACGCGAGGCGTTTCATGACTGGGAACGCTATGATGAAGCCAACCAGACAAGCTAATCCAGACGTGCCTCAAAGCTGATGATGAAGCTGGGATTATTGCTTCCTGTCGATGCGGCCAAAATTCCAGCGGGATTCACGCTTACACCGGTTACGTTCGAATCAAAGCCGGCTGTATTTGGTGTATAGTTATAAGGGGCTCCTCCAGACGGTTGATCAGAAAAACCAACCATAGTCGTCGCATCGAACGGGTCCAATCCGCTCGATACCGGACCATCGGAGAATGTTACCGGCGATGCAGCGTTATAGCTGATATCGGAGGGCAGAATGTCTGCGATTTCGATAGTACTGGTATCTACCGGAGCGTCCCCCCTATTTGTTACTTCGATGGTGTAGCGAATGACCGCTCCTGGAATTGCTTTTGGATTGGTCGTCCCATTTACCGGGTCGGAAACTACAGTCGATTGCTTGCTTATCTCAAGCACCGCATTGGCAGGATCGCGCGTATTGGTAATGATGCAGCTTATTACATCACCCATTGCCGGGGTGAAATCTGTTGCCATGCTGCTGGGCAATATTGTTGTCGAACTTGTATTGGCATTGGTACAGGACAGAGTCGCAGTATAGCGGCTAAGATCTGTCGTCCCGCGCGGGCGTTCATCTAAACTATAATCGTTACCATCGACCAGTTGTGTCATTGGTATCGGTGCATTGCTAACCACAGCGCCGTCGCCTGTAGTTGTCCTAGCTGCAACTGTGCTGTTGCCTTGTCTGATCCGGATTCTGAATTCATCGGTATCAAATATTCGGCCCGCCGGGCTTAACTGTTTTTCCAATGATAGATGCGGATAGGGTGTATTGTTGAAGACACATTCGACCGCGTCACCAAAAGCTAGCGATCCGAAACTATAATTTGTTGTTTCAACATTGGTCGGCATTACGGTTGGTGAACCTGCGCTATTGTTGGTGCAGGTGAGCTGCGGTCGATATTGGCTGATTGCACTGGCGCTGCCACTTGCCATGACTTCTGTCAGACTGATCGGAATGCCGGATGCCGTGGAAATGACGGCTGCCGGAAATGGGCCATTGCCGGTGCCGCTGGTGGTGCCAGATGCCAACGGGTTCCCGGAAGACGTCGATGCAATCTGAAAGGTAAATTGGTCATCTGTGTCAATTCGCGATCCCGTGATAACCTTATTGAGCGTGATAGAGGCAAAGCGTACGGCGAACATCATACCCTGCAATCCCTGGCCTCGCATCTCTGCTGTCACATTGGTCGGCGTATTGGTACCAGCAATATATCCACCCATACGACCGGTTTGTCCGCCGCCAGCCATGCGCAGGGTCGTCGTTCCAGTACCGGTAAGCACCGGGAACTGATTGCCGCTAATCGGCGGCACCGCGTCCAATATCTGCCATGTCGAACCATTTGTCCCAAATTCAAGATATTCGCTATTGTCTGTTGATTCCGCATCAGCAGCGACAAATGCATAGCTTGTCACCGATGCGACACCCGCCGGAGGCACGACGGTTATATTGGAAAAAGTGAAATTTACCACCGCACCGCTGTTCACCATGTAAAGAATTGGGCGTCCGGGAATATTGAGAAAGGACGAGTTACCGACTGCCGCTCCTGACCAGCTGGGCGCAGGTCGATCATCAGCTGCTGATGCCGTCGAACTGGTTGCCCTGAGATTAAAGGTCAGTGTTGAGCCATCGGCCAGATCGAATGAGAAATTCTGCCCAGACGCCGAACGAGCGGTCGCATCGTTATAGGAAGAGAAATCAAGCCAGCAATAGGTCTGCCAGGCCGCAGGCGCTGCGCCTTGTGCGCCAGCAGGTGAGCAAGTCGCAGCCATAGCTGCACCGCCGCCAAAACTGACGGCCGCCAAGCCATAAATCATGAACAGCAAAAAATGCTTTATGATATGTTGCACTGGTCTGGTCCCACAAAAACGACCATCCGGCACAGGATTTCCCACTCCCGCGCCAGAGATCGAATTTCCGGTTAACAGACTATGCTTAAAATTCGGTGAAAGCCCTAAAAAACGTGGACTTAGACAACGAAGACTTAGCCTACGATTTCATCTTCGTTGAAGAAATATGCTATTTCAATCGCTGCATTTTCATCGCTGTCAGAACCGTGAACTGTATTGGCTTCGATGCTTTCAGCCAATTCTTTGCGAATAGTCCCGGGAGCCGCATCCGCAGGGTTGGTGGCACCCATGATATCGCGGTTGCGCTGCATGGCATTCTCGCCTTCCAGAACCTGAACAACAACCGGGCCGCTGATCATGAAATCAACCAGCTCGCCGAAGAAAGGACGCTCTTTATGTACCGCATAGAAGCCCTCTGCCTGCTCGCGGGTCATGTGAATGCGCTTGGACGCCACAACACGCAGGCCAGCGTCTTCCAGCATTTTGGTAACCGCACCGGTCAGATTGCGCTTCGTAGCGTCTGGTTTGATGATCGAAAATGTCCGTGTACCGGCCATGTTTTTGCTCCGTAATAGGGGTGAAATATAAGTTTGCGCCGCCCCTAGCCGGACTTTTACAGCTTAGCAAGTTTTGTGAGACCCGCTTCGCGCTTTTGGCAGCTAATTATCTTCCCCCACCATCAAAGTCGCCGTGACGACATCATCGTCTTTGACGACAGAGATGTTTATTCCCTCTCCATCTGGTCCCTGACCTGCGATCATTTGCATATCGCCGGACTTAACCTCGGTTTGGACTTCGATTCCCTTGGCCTTCATCTGGTCCTTGTAAAAACTAATGACATCATCCTGATCATCTGAACTCTCGAACACGATCACAGCACCCGATTTGCCATCGCCCATACCTGTCATGCTGCTCTGAATATTTGCCCCCGGATATAGTTTGATACCCATTGGCAGATCGGTGACGGCCTTGGATCCCGTAGCGATCCGCACTTCGCCATCACCGGACTTGATCACGGTTTCACTATCGTCATTGTCGCCGCTAATAGAATAGCTGCCTTTTCCACCCTCTCCATCGTCAAATGTACCGGATGCGATCTCATCATTGCTGCCACAAGATGCGGCGGTCAACATGATTGGCAGGATAAGAAATTTTTTCATGAAAAGGCTCCATCAGAAAAATGGTGCGACCCAGTCAGGGTTCTAGAGCAACAGGGAAAAAGCGCAAACGAGAATTGACTAAGGCCCTTCGACCCACCGACCGCCATCCTGCTTCCAATAACGCGGCGTCACATCTTCTTTCACAGACAAGGCCCGCCAGGCTGTACGCGCACTTTCAATTTGCTCGGCTGTGAATAGATAAAACGCGCGATCAAAAGTCAATGCCTCGTCCCGCCATTCACCATCAGTCAGAGCAACAAAGCGCGCGCCATTGGTTGCCTCACAACTGGCAGAGATCAGAATGGGTTGCGCATCATCCTGTCCATTCCCTGCCAGGCCATGGGCCAGAAAACTGGTTGGTGCGGCTTGCCACAATGCTGCACTTAGTTTTTCAAGCTGCCCTACAAAACTCGACACCAGCAGCATTTTCTGACCGCTATCCAGCGTTTTTTGCGCCAGCACCGGCACCAGTTTTTCTGCTGGATCACGGGTCAGATGGTAAAAGTCGACCTGCACCGGTCAGAATGCCTTCAAGCTGGATCTATTGTTCAAAATTGTCGGCGACATATTGATCAAGCAAGCGCACACCGAAACCGGTTGCACCCTTGTCCCAGACCGGCCCCGGCTTATCAGCCCAAACCATGCCAGCAATATCGAGATGTGCCCATTTCACTCCATCGTGAATGAACCGCTTCAGAAACTGTCCTGCCGTAATCGATCCGGCGCCTTTGCCGCCAACATTTTTCATGTCAGCAATGGGCGAGTTAATTTGCTTGTCATAGGCAGGGGTCAATGGGAAACGCCAGAGTGGATCACCAGCCGTTTGACCAGCGGCCAACAGATTTTCAGACAAGCCATCATCATTACTGAAACACCCAGCATGTTCATTGCCTAGCGAGATGATAATCGCTCCAGTCAGTGTTGCCAGATTTACCACGATTTCGGGCTCAAAAGTCTCCTGTGTCCAGTGGAGAGCATCGCACAAGACCAAACGCCCTTCCGCATCAGTATTGATGACTTCAATGGTCTGGCCACTCATGCTCGTGACAACATCACCCGGGCGCTGCGCATTGCCATCGGGCATATTCTCAACCAATCCGCAGACGCCGACAACATGCGCCTTCGCCTTTCGGCCTGCCAGAGCCTTCATCGTACCGGCAACCGCGCCGGCCCCGCCCATGTCCCATTTCATATCTTCCATACCGCCAGGTGGTTTCAAAGAGATGCCGCCGGTATCAAAGGTCACACCTTTACCGACCAACGCCAATGGTTTTTTCTGCGCGCCGTTTGTGCCGTCCCAGCGCATGGCAAGCATGCGCGGCGGCCGAACCGAGCCTTGCGAGACGCCCAGAAGCGCTCCCATGCCCAGCTTTTCCATTTCTTCCTGACCAAGCACGGTGAATTCGACGCCCATGTCCTGAAGCTCTTTACAGCGCTCCACAAAGCTTTCCGGATAAATCACATTTGCAGGTTCAGAAACCAGTTCACGGGTCAGTGACACACCATCTGCTACTGCGGAAAGATCCTGCCAGATCTGAGCCGACTCCATATCAGTATCGAGTACCGTTATTGCTTCCAACGTTTGCTTTGCATTTTCAGGCATTGTGGTCCGGTATTTGTCAATTCTCCAGCTGCGTAGTTTTGTGCCAAATAACAGGCGAGCCAACTGATCCTGTTCAAGCCCTGCTCCATTGATCGCCAGATGCTTCACGCCCGATGCAATGAGTTTGGCAATAATCGCGCCGCCTGCCGCTTCACAGTCTTGACGTTCGCCTTTCCCAACACCGGATAGGATAATCTGAATAACAGCATCACCCTCGGTCACAAAAGTCTGAAATGTCTGTCCGGTTTTGCCTTCAAACCGGGCCGCTTTCGCAGCTGCGCGCACCAGTGATGCCTGCTCAACGGATATCTCCGCAGTGTCCAGACCATCTTTGCTTATCGCAAAGGCAATCGCATCTGGCGTAGAAGAAGGGCTGGCAGCAAATGTAAATTTCATAGGTAAAGCGTCCTTATCAATGGATCAATTGTGCTGGTATGGCATAATTTTGACCCTTTGTTCAGCGTGGATCAATGAAAGATTGGCTCTGTCTTTGCAATCATCATTTTACTCCGAATGTCGATCAAATTGAGCGATTGTTCAAATTCTGCAACAGAAGATTTGCAGCCGAAGCAATCTGATGCAATAGGGCGATGGTCAAATTGGCGACGTCATAAAGAGCGTCAATATTTCATGGGTCTAAAGGCAGGTTAATCTCGTCGATGAAATCTTCAATCGCACTGATTGCTTTGGTACTTCCGTTAGCCCATCCCCAAATGGCTGCTGCCCAGACCGTGCCAGATCAACCTGCGCCTGTTGCCGATCAATCAAGCGATCAAGCAGATCAAATTGAGTTTAGCGCTGATGCGATAGACTATGATTTTGAAAATGATGTCGTCACAGCCAAAGGCAACGTACTGCTCAATCGTGATGGATATAGGCTGCGTTCCGATGAAGTGATCTGGAACCGCAAAACTGGCATTGTCGAGGCCAAAGGTAATATCCGTTCGGTCAGCCCCGAGGGGGATACCGCCTATGGCGACGGCATCGTCCTTACCGACAGCCTGCGCGATGGAATTGTTGATAATCTGCTTTTGGTGCTGGAGGATGGAAGCCGATTGGCCGCGCGCAAGGGTGAACGATTTGCAGATGGCTCGCTTGCTTTGGATAATGCAGCCTACACGGCTTGCGCGGTTACAACAGAAGATGGATGCCCGAAAAATCCAAGCTGGGAAATCAAGGCCGTCAAGGTCCGTTACGACCCTGTGAAAAAACGGGTCACCTATGATGGCGCGAGAATCGAGATTTTCGGGTTGCCAGTGATTCCTTTGCCAGGTCTTTCGCATCCAATCAGCAACGAAAATCGCAGCGGACTTCTGGTGCCCGCACCGCGCTTCGATTCAACCAATGGCTTCTCCGTATCACTGCCCTATTATTTCAATCTGGCGCCAAATCAGGATGCAACGGTAACTGCTCAGGTTTTCACAGACGTGGCTCCGTTGATCAGTGGTACGTTCCGGCAGCTGGACGATAAAGGCGCATTCCAGATGACCGGCTATGCGACTTATAGCTCGCGCATTCCAACCGGCGCAGTTGGCCCATTGCCAGATTCCGAAAGAGATTTCCGTGGCTATTTCGCCACCAGCGGCCGGTTCATTCTGGACGAAAATTGGACTATATCGCAATCTGCTCGGATTACCTCTGACCGAACATTTCTGCGTCGGTATGACATTAGCGATGATGACAGCTTGCGCTCGACAATCAATGTCGAAAGAATTGACGATAGCAGCTATTTTTCACTTGCTGGTTGGGCGTTTCAGACATTACGCGCTGGCGATCCACAGAATCAGGTCCCAATCGCATTGCCAGTGGTCGACTACCGCAAACGAATTTCTGATCCTGTCTGGGGTGGGAATGTTCAAATTCAACTAAATAGTTTGGCCATCGGTCGTACGGCCGGCCAAGATACGCAGCGTGCTTTTGCCTCAGCACGATGGGATTTACGCAGGCTGACAAGCCTCGGGCAGGAAATCACACTGACCGGTTTTGCGAGAGGCGACGTCTATAATAGCGAAGACAATGCGCTGAACGAGGCGGCAATTTACAGCGGCGAGACGGGCTGGCAAACGCGCGCGATCGCGACCGCGGCAATTGATGTGAAATGGCCATTTATTGGCCAAGCATTTGGCGGAACACAAACTTTGACGCCACGCTTTCAGGTCGTGGCGACACCGGCCATCTCTAATCTTTCGCTTCCCAATGAAGATTCCCGCTCGGTCGATCTGGAAGATACCAACTTGTTTGCCCTCAACCGCTTCCCAGGTATCGATCGCTATGAAGACAATGTCCGCGCCACATATGGGTTGGAATGGAATCTGACGCGACCCAATTTGAGAATCGATGCTGTTGTCGGTCAAAGCTACCGGCTGGCAAATAACAGCAATATTGTTCCTGAAGGCACCGGATTGTCAGAAAGATTTTCCGACATTGTTGGTCGCACAGAAGTTCGTTTTAAAGACATTGTGAAATTCACCCATCGGTACCGGCTGGATAAAGACAGCATAGCCGTCAGAAGAAATGAAATTGATGCCACAATCGGAACAAAAAACACCTATGCGCAAATTGGCTATCTGAGGCTTAATCGCAATATTGCCGCGGGCGTCGAAGACCTTAGCGATCGCGAGGAAGTCCGTGTGGGCGGACGGTATCAAATTGACCAATATTGGTCAGTCTTTGGCTCAGCAATTATCGATCTGACCGACAGCCGTGAAGATCCAACATCTTCCGCGGATGGTTTTGAACCGGTCCGGCACCGTATCGGTGTGGCCTATGATGATGGCTGTCTGTCTCTTGGCGTGACTTGGCGTTATGATTATGAAGACACTGGTGATGACCAGCGCGGCAGCACTTTTCTGTTCCGGCTGGCTTTACGCAATTTGGGTGTGTAAGGCGTTTGGTAATGATAGCTGACTGCTCATATTAGGTTCAGCAGAATTTTGATATTTGATGGTCTGAAAATGTTCTTAGAGTTTGAAAAGAAACAGAAAATGAATTTTATGCGTACCAAGATATTCAGCATCAGCGGAAAATTTGCGCTGGTTGCATCAGCGGCGTTGATGGCCACGACACCTTCCACAAGCCAGACGGTTTCGGACAATAGTGTACCGCAAGCGGGATTGGACATACCCGAGCAGCTGACAATATTTGGTGAGAATGACCCCAATGTTCGCCGAGCAACAGCACTAGTCAACGGGGACATCATTACTGGTACCGATGTTGACCATCGTCTAGCTCTAATTGTGGCAGCCAATGGTGGCCGTGTATCTGATGAAGAACGGGAACGTCTGCGTCTTCAAGTTTTGCGTAACCTGATTGACGAAACGCTTCAAATTCAGGAAGCCGAAGCCAATGAAATAACTATTTCCAATGGAGAAATTGAGCAGACTTTCAATCAAGTCGCTCAACAGAATTTCAAGCAAGACATAAATGCTTTTGATGCGTTTTTGCGTACCAAAGGTTCTTCTGCCGATACGTTGAAGCGCCAGATCAAAGGCGAATTGGCATGGAGCCGCTTGCTTCGTCGGAACATTCAACCCTTCATCAATGTTGGCGATGAAGAAGTGAATTCCATTATCGAACGGCTAAATGCGTCAAAGGGCAGCACGGAATATCGCATTGGCGAGATTTACATGTCAGCTGCGCCCGAAGCGGCGGAACAGGTTGCCGTCAATATGCGCAAGATATTGGACCAGATCCGTCAAGGCGGTTCGTTTGTTGCCTATGCGCGCCAGTTTTCCGAAGCGTCTACTGCCGCAACGGGTGGTGACCTGGGTTGGGTTCGCCCTGCTCAATTGCCGCAATCGCTTGCTGATGCTGCGGTTCAGATGCAAGTTGGCCAAGTTGTCGGCCCCATTGAGGTTCCGGGCGGTTTTTCCATTCTATATCTGATCGATCAACGCCAGATTTTGACAGCCGATCCACGCAATGCCGTTTTGAGTCTGAAACAACTGTCGATCAGCTTTCCGCCCGGCACCACAGAAGCGCAAGCAACGAGCCGAGCAGCGCAGTTTGCAACGGCAACACAGAATATCAAGGGATGCGGTGCGGCCAATGAAGTCGCTACATCAATCGGTGCGCAAATCGTCGATAATGATCAGGTTCGTTTGCGGGATCTTCCTGGCCCCCTACAGAGTACAATCGCCCAGCTGCAGATCGGACAGGCTAGTCAACCTTTTGGTTCGGTGGCAGATGGCGTACGTGTGTTGATCCTTTGCGGTCGGGATGACCCACAATCGGCAGCGGCGCCTTCCTTCGACCAGATCATGTCACAATTGGAAAATGAGCGTGTAAACAAACGCGCTCAAATCTATCTGCGCGATCTCCGGCGCGATGCCATTATAGAATATAATTAACCGATGCCGGGGGTGAAAAAACCCTTTGCCCTGTCTTGCGGTGATCCTGCGGGCATAGGGCCGGAAATTATCTGTAAAACCTGGCGTCAGCGGGACAGTTTTGATTGCAGCCCATTTTTTGTCGCTGGAAATTCCGGTGATTTTGATGGGCTGTATGATGTTCCGGTCATCAAGATTTCTGATCCCGCCGAAGCCAAAGATGCTTTTGATAAAGCGCTACCCATTTTGCATATCTATGACGGCGAAATTGCGCGCCCGGGAGAACCAACACTAGATGGAGCGCAATGCGCTTTACATTCCTTGGAAATTGCCTCTGGCTTAGCCCGCTCCGGAGATGCCGGGGCAGTCATCACAGCACCTGTTTCCAAGTCGCAGCTTTATAAAGTCGGTTTCCGTTATCCGGGACAAACTGAATTTGTTTCCGAAAGGTGCGGAATCGCTCGCGAAAATGCTGTCATGATGCTCGGTGGACCGTCGCTCCGCGTCATTCCTATGACAACACATATCCCACTGAAAGACGTTCCTGGTCAACTGACTCATGCCCTCATCATCGCTCGCACAAAATCAGCGGCAAAGGCGATGACTCGCAATTTTGGTATTGAGAGTCCACGTATCGCTATTGCTGGTCTTAATCCGCATGCCGGGGAGAATGGCAATTTGGGTGACGAAGAAAAACTGGTGATGCAGCCAGCAATTGATGAACTTCTCGAACAGGGTCTGGACGTAATGGGACCTCTACCAGCAGACACGATGTTCCATGCCGAGGCCCGGTCACATTATGATATTGCTCTGTGTCCCTATCATGACCAAGCACTAATCCCCTTGAAGACGTTACACTTTTTTGATGGCGTCAACATGACACTGGGTCTGCCTATCGTTCGCACATCGCCAGATCATGGCACTGCATTTGACATTGCTGGCAAAAATGTCGCGGATCCCCGATCCATGATCGCCGCAATTGAGATGGCAGCGACCGCCGTGGCCCATCGCGAAATTTACGACAATTGAGTGAGCCGTCTCCTCTGCCCCCTTTGCGGGAGGTGATTAAGAAACACGGCCTAACCGCCAACAAGGCGCTTGGTCAGAATTTCCTGCTCGACACGCAACTATTGTCGCGCATTGCGGCCGTTCCGGGCGAGTTGCAAGGCAGCCAGGTTTTTGAAGTCGGCCCGGGGCCCGGCGGCTTAACCCAGGCTTTGCTACAGGCTGGTGCCAAGGTAACCGCGGTAGAACGAGATGAGCGATGTCTCCCTGCCCTGGCCGATCTTGCGGATCATTTTCCCGGCAAGTTGAAAGTCATCAATGAAGATGCCTTGAAAATCAATCTGCCAGAACTGTTCGAAGGCCCTTTTCACATCGCTTCGAACCTGCCTTATAATGTCGGCTCTGCTCTGCTTATCAAATGGTTATCCAGCCCAACCTGGCCGCCCGCATGGCAATCCCTGACGCTGATGTTTCAGCGGGAAGTTGCAGACCGTATTGTCGCCGAAGCCGGTTCCAGTGCCTATGGGCGGCTGTCCATTTTGGCGCAATGGCGCTGTGATGCGAAGCTGGCCATGTCGGTTCATCGCTCCGCCTTCACACCGCCGCCAAAGGTGATGTCTGCCATCGTTCATCTCACGCCAAAAGCGCAACCCGAAGGCGTCGATCCAGAGATGCTCGCCAAACTCACCCAAACCGCGTTTAGCCAACGCCGCAAAATGCTGCGCCAGAGTCTGAAGGGCCTGCCCGGCGGTCTGGACGCCTTGAAGGCAGCCGGGATTGATGGCGCACGCCGTCCCGAAACGGTCAGCGTGGATGAATTCGTTACGCTGGCGCGCTCCCTGTCGGCTTAGCCCGCAGCCTTCAGTTTCAATCGGTAGGCATGCAATAAAGGCTCGGTATAACCACTGGGCTGCTCAACGCCTTTGAACACCAGATCCCGCGCTGCCTGAAATGCCAGGCTGGCATCCGGGTCACTCGCCATCGGCCGGTACAGCGGATCATCGGCATTTTGCCCGTCCACCTTTGCCGCCATACGCAACAACGCCGCATCGACCTGTTCGGGCGAACAGACGCCGTGCAGCATCCAGTTGGCCATATGCTGCGAAGAAATCCGCAACGTTGCGCGATCTTCCATCAGTCCGATATCGTTGATATCCGGGACTTTCGAACAGCCAATGCCCTGATCCACCCAGCGTACAACATAACCCAAAATGCCTTGCGCATTATTGTCGAGTTCCCGCTCAATTTCTTCTGCTGACCAGTTATGGCCGTCTGCGAGAGGAATGGTGAGCAGCTTGTCGAGCGATGGGATCCCATCATTGGCGACTTCTTTCTGGCGCGCGAAGACATCCAGCCGGTGATAATGAATGGCGTGGAGTGTCGCGGCGGTCGGACTGGGCACCCATGCGGTGTTTGCACCGGTCATCGGGTGGCCGATTTTCTGTTCCATCATATCGGCCATCATATCGGGTGCGGCCCACATGCCTTTCCCGATCTGCGCCTTGCCAGACATGCCGCAAGAAAGACCGATGGCGACATTGCGGGCTTCATAGGCCTGTATCCAGTCGCTGGATTTCATATCCGCCTTGGCAACCATTGCGCCGCCTTGCATGCTGGTATGGATTTCATCCCCTGTACGATCAAGGAAGCCGGTATTGATAAACACAATCCGATCTTTCACGGCATGGATGCAGGCCGCGAGATTAGCTGAAGTGCGGCGTTCTTCATCCATAACACCGACCTTGATCGTGTTTCGCGCCAGACCAAGCAAGTCTTCCACCGCATCAAACAGATCATTGGTGAAGGTACATTCCTCCGGACCGTGCATTTTCGGCTTCACGATGTAGATGGAACCGGTCTTACTGTTGCGATATTGGCCGAGCCCTTTCAGATCATGCATCGAGACAAGGCTGGTAAATACGCCATCGAGCAAACCTTCCGGTGCCTCTGAGCCGTCTGCCAGCAATACCGCTGGATTGGTCATTAAGTGTCCGACATTGCGGACAAACATCAGGCTGCGCCCGGGCAGTGTGAACGCATTGCCGTCCTGATCCGTATATTCACGATCCGGATTGGCGCGACGCTCTGCCTCCTTGCCGCCTTTCATGAATGTGGCTGCGAGATCACCGCGCATCAGGCCGAGCCAGTTGCTGTAGGCCAGAACCTTGTCCTCGGCATCAACAGCGGCGACAGAATCCTCCATGTCGATGATTGTCGTCAGTGCAGCTTCCAGATAGACGTCCGCAATATTGGCCAGATCATCCTTGCCGATCGGATGCTCGGCGTCAAAAATCACGTCAATATGCAGACCGTTATGCTTGAACAGGCATCCCTTGTCATTCCATCCGACACATTGCGACGGGTCTTTGAGCGGAATGCCGTCTTCCTTAACGTTGGTCAGGTCCGCCCAGCTGCCATTGGCTAGCGGCAATGTCTCATCCAGAAACGCCTTGGCCGCCTTGATAACCGCTACACCGCGCACGGGATCATAACCGCCTGGCTGTACCGGGTCTGCGTCCAAGGCATCCGTGCCATAAAAGGCGTCGTAAAGGCTACCCCAACGCGCATTGGCAGCGTTGAGCACGAAACGATCATTCAATGAAGGCACCACCAATTGCGGTCCGGCCATGGTAGCGATTTCCGGATCAACATTTTCGGTCGTGATGGCAAAAGGCGTTGGTTCATCGACCAGATAGCCAATCTCTTTCAGAAAGGCCTGATAGGCCGACTGATCAATGGCCTTACCCTTGTTCGCGACATGCCAGTCATCAATCTGTGACTGCAGCTTTTCCCGCTTGGCAAGCAGTTCTGCATTGCGCGGAGCAAACCGCCCCAGCAGATCCGCAAAGCCCGACCAGAATTTATCTGGATCGACTCCCGTTCCGGGCAAAGCGCGGTCATTGATAAAATCAAACAGCTCCGGAGCAATCTGGATACCATTTTGACTGACATATTCGGACATGGATAGTTCCTCTTTTCACAAAAAGCATGGCACGCCCCGGGCATCATCATCTGAGCGTAATAAGCAAATGTTCCGGGGAGGAATCGGCGCTCCCTATGGCTGGTGAGACGGATTTTGTAAATGATCGAAATCTAATCCTTGCCGATCCACGGTCAATGGTTCAAAAATTCGTGCCTATGGAATGGCATGCAAAAATGGAGCAGCTGGAAACCAGCCTTGAGCGCGCGGCAGATAAGCTGGGCGATATCACGGACCCTGTGATGCAGCGCTACTATGCCGTGCACCCTGATGCACGGGCCTCTTTCAAGGAGCATGGGTTGGGCAATACCGCCAAATTGGAGGCCGAAATGGTGGAAAGCGTCCTATATTGCCTGATGAACTGGCTCGAAAGACCGCAAGAAATTCGCATCATGTTTGGCAGTACCGTTCCGCACCATGAAGAAACCCTGCATCTGAGCAGCAATTGGTTCAGCGGTCTGGTCGATGCTGCGGTGCATGTGATTACGGAGACAATCCCCACAGCGCGGCAGGACGAGCACGATCTTTGGAAAGAAATTCATCAAGGCGTTAACAGTCTGATCGCAGACGCCCGATACTAAATTTTTTTGATGCGCCACTATGGGGCTGGAAACAGGTGACAGCGATTGAGTACAAATGCTATCAGTTTCAAATGAAAGCAAATCCTCTCCCCGAAAACACGATATTGGAAAACGCCGAAGGATTGCCGCTGCTGGAACGCACGGAAACATGGTCCAAGGTCAATAGCGGCAGCACCAATCTGGATGGCCTGAAAACCGTTGCTGGTCAGTTAGTGGAAGCCTTTTCTACCTTGCCCGGCGACATTAAACTGATTGATCCCGATCCGGTCGAGGCCGTGCGTCCTGACGGTTCCGTTGATCAGGTCCAGCGCGGTCAGCACCTATTTGGCTCGATCCGTCCGGACGCACCGGTTCGGATATTGCTGACCGGCCATATGGACACTGTGTTCCCAGCCGATCATCCGTTCCAGAATCTCGAATGGATTGAGGAAGGTGTACTCAACGGCCCCGGCGTGGCCGATATGAAGGGCGGACTGTCCGTCATGCTCGGCGCGCTGCAATTGCTGGAACAAAGCGAATATGCGGCGCGTCTTGGTTATGACATCATGATCAACAGCGATGAAGAAGTGGGTTCTGCCTCCTCCGCCGCGCTGATCGAACGATGCGCCAAGGACAAGGTCGCCGCCCTCACCTACGAACCCGCCCTGCCTGATGGAACCTTGGCTGGCGAACGCGGTGGTAGCGGCAATTTCTCGATCATCTTCACTGGTAAAAGCGCCCATGCCGGCCGCAACCCGGACGAAGGCCGCAATGCGCTGGTTGCCGCAGCTGATATGGCCTTGCAATTAAAAGCCCTGCACCGCGAAGGGCTGAGCGTGAATCCCGCCAAGATTGAAGGTGGCGGACCGAATAATGCAGTCCCTGATCATGCGATATTGCGGGTGAACTTCCGGCCCAAATCGCTTGCGGATCAGGAAGAGGCGCAAAACACTCTTGATAAACTGGTCGATATCATCGCGCGGGGCCATGACCTTGATGTGCATTCCCACGGCGGTTTTGGCCGCCCGCCCAAACCGATTGATCCGCAGGCGGAAAAGCTGTTTCAACTGGTCAAAAGCTGTGGCGCGGAATTGGGACTGGACATTAACTGGCGCGGCACCGGAGGCGTTTGTGACGGCAACAATATTGCCGCTTGCGGCGTGCCGGTGGTTGATACAATGGGGGTGCGGGGCGGCGCCATTCACAGCTCAGACGAATTTCTAATCAGCGATAGTCTGGTCGAACACACACAATTATCCGCGCTTACGATTATGCGGATTGCCGAAAAGGGGGGACTATGAGTTTCAGGATACGCGCCGCGCGGATGGAGGACCTGCAACATCTCTATGAGATGGCAAAGCTCACCGGCGGCGGTTTCACAAATCTGCCAGCCGATAAAGCCAGCTTAACAGACAAGCTGGAGCGCTCGGCACAGGCCTATGATCGGAAAAGCGAAGAGCATGACAATGACCTTTTCGTGATGGTTCTGGAAAATGTGGAGACAGGCGCGGTACGCGGAACATCGCAGCTGTTCACGATGGTCGGGCAAAGCTGGCCGTTTTATTCCTATCGCCTCAGCACCTTGTCACAAACCAGCAAGGAGCTGGACCGGACATTCAGTGCACAAATGCTTACACTGGTTACTGATCTGGAGGGCGCAAGCGAGGTCGGCGGCCTTTTCCTTCATCCCGGCGAGCGCGCTGGCGGTTTGGGCATGTTGCTGGCGCGCAGTCGCTATCTGTTCATCAAGGAGCATCGCTCACGCTTTGGTGACCGCCTTTTTGCAGAATTGCGCGGTGTGATTGATGAAGCTGGCGGCTCCCCTTTCTGGGATGGATTGGCTGGCCGCTTTTTCGGCATGGGTTTTCAAGAGGCGGACTATTTCAACGCCATCCACGGCAATCAGTTTATCGCTGACCTGATGCCGAAACATCCCATCTATACCGCCATGCTGAGCGAAACGGCGCGTGCCGCCATCGGTATTCCCCATCCCAATGGTCGAGCCGCGATGCGGATGCTGGAGAATGAGAATTTTTCCTATGATGGCTATGTCGATATTTTCGACGGCGGCCCAACGATGATCGCGAAAACCGACAAAGTCACCAGCGTGAAAAATACAAAATCAGAAAGGATCGTCGATATCACAGCGTCCGGCGCCGGATTGAAATCCATCATCTCCCATGGTCGTTTGCATGACTTCCAGGCAACATATGCCTTTATCGGTGAAGCTGAAGGCGGTGTAACCATTGATGAGGATGCGGCCGCCAATCTGGACCTCTCAGTCGGTGACACAATTTGGCATATTCCAAGGTAAAAAAAATGACGAAGCTTCAGGAAATCAATTTTGATGGGATCATTGGGCCCAGCCATAATTATGCGGGCCTAAGCCTCGGCAACATCGCCTCTTCAAACAATGCCGGCGATGCGTCCTACCCACGTGAGGCCGCATTGCAGGGTATCGCCAAGATGCGCCACAATATCGACTTGGGGCTGGTACAGGGATTTTTCATGCCACTTGATCGCCCCAATATGGCGTGGCTCGGTTCGTTAGGAACAAAGCTAACCGAGGCGGAGCCGCATATTCGTGCGGCTGCATATTCCGCGTCATCGATGTGGGCGGCCAATGCCGCAACTATTTCCCCCGCACCCGACAGCGCCGACGGCAGATGCCATATGACGGTGGCGAACCTCCAAACCATGCCGCATCGAAGCCACGAATGGCCAGGCACATTGGCGCAGTTACGGTTAGCCTTTGGCGATCAGGATCACTTTGCGGTTCACCAGCCGATCCCCTCCCCCTTTGGTGACGAGGGTGCAGCGAATCACATGCGCTTGTGTGGGTCTCATGGAGAGGCTGGAGTCGAGATATTTATTTACGGCAAAAGCGGCGGCCGCTTTCCAGCACGACAGCATATCGAAGCCAGCAAAGCGGTGGCTAGAAAGCATGGCTTGCAAGATGATCGCGTGATTTTTGCGCAGCAGTCCGACAAAGCGATTGCAGCGGGTGCCTTTCACAATGATGTAGTGGCCGTTGCCAATGAACAGGTGCTGTTCGCACACGAAGACGCGTTTGAAAATCGAGAAGAGTTTTACGCGGAAGTGAGAAGCAAGTTTCCGGAAGCCGAGATCATCACGGTTCCGGCAGATAAGGTGAGTTTGGCTGATGCCATCACATCCTATCTGTTCAACGCACAGTTGGTCACCCTGCCTGAAGACAGCGGTATGGCGCTGATCCTGCCAACCGAGGCTAAGGAAACAGAAGCGGTCTGGTCCTATCTGCAGGAATTGGTGGAGGGCAATGGTGCGATCCGAAAACTCTGTCCCGTTGATGTGCGTCAGTCCATGGCAAATGGTGGCGGGCCGGCCTGCCTGCGTTTGCGTGTTGTTGCGGACCCAAATGCTGTGGATCAGCGCTTCATGGCAACACCGGCAAAGCTGGATGCCATGGCCGAGATCGTGGAACAAAATTGGCCGAAAACAATAATGCCTGAACAGTTGGCCAACGCTAACCTGCTTGAGAATGTGCAAAAAGCCCGCAAGAAACTTTTGCAAGTCTGCACATTGACGGAGCTGGAAAGCTAGTTTTCCATCGCGGACTGTCGAATTAACTTACAGTTAACCATGTTAGCCTCCACAAAATCCTGGTTTTCTGGGGTTGGCATACGCCTTGCTACCTATTTTGATATGTGGAAAAAGTTCAAACGACTGTTCATCATCAAAACCAAGTTTGAAGCATTCTTGATCATCTACGCGCTTGCAACCGGAGCCGTGGCACGCGGGCAAGATTATCTGGTACAATATCCTGGATTTGGAGGAAAACTGTTGTTTCTAGCCTGTACCGGCGCTGTTTTCATGGCTGGCGCCAAGATGCTTGATGCGATCGAATATCGCAATGCTTATGGGCCGGACTACTAAAAACGCCTGTTCGCGTTAATGCCTCCTCTTTCGAGAAAACACGCAATCACATGCATAAAATAAAGTGGTGAGCTTCTGTTGCTCGGTGCTCAACTGTTTTGAAAGTTGGGGGTTTCTGTTGCTCGGCACCCCCAGGCCGCCGGTATCCCTTCTGTTGCCCGGTGGGTCCAACCGCGCTTTAACTTCTTAAGTTACAACCGTGAGGTCGTTGGCTTAAGCCGCTACTGCGAGTGCTTCGTTATCGTTTGCACTTATAGTTTTTGAGCAATCACGGCATACTCAGGCCGGGTAAAAATAATGCTTTTCAACACACGTCGATCCTGGTTCGGCCCCATCAGCAAAGATGTTCAAAAACATCTCAAATGGTGGAGCCGCCGGGTACTGCCCCCGGGTCCGTTGTGCCTATTGCACATCACAATTTATCACCATAGTCCGCCGAAGCAGACAGGATCTATATAGTCGCATAATTCTGAATGAAAAGAGAATGCGCAAAAAATAAGGGCGCGGATATCATTATCCACGCCCATAAGTATTTTAACTAAATATCTGAAATTTCGATTATTTTTTCAAACTGTCGCGAATTTCAGTGAGTAGGTCAATTTCGCTTGGACCGGAATCTGCTTCTTCCTCTTCCTTTTTCGCCATCACTTTATTGGCATAGCGTACAATCATGAAAATGATGAATGCCAGGATGATGAAGTTGATGACAACGGTCAGAAATTGTCCCCAACCCAGCATCGGAACGCCTGCTTCTTTCAAGGCGGCATAGTCGGTTGATCCAGCCAGTTCCGCTGGCGGCGTGCCTAGCAGGATGAACATTTTAGAGAAATCCGGTGTCCCGAGAACCGCGCTCACCACCGGCATGATCACATCTTCGGTCAGTGAAGTTGTGATGGTGGCAAAGGCCGCACCAATGATGACCGCAACTGCCAAATCCAGCACGTTGCCCTTCAGGATAAACTCTTTAAATTCCGAAAACATTACAATACTCCTCTTCCCCGTAAGATGACGGCTAAATGCCCCAAAACCTCCAATTTGTCGAGGGAAGTCATTGCATTTGCCTGTTTTCGTACCTATTTTTACATTTGATGAGGCGATCAATCGGAACGTGGGAGAAAATCAGCATGCATGGCAAGATATCTAAATTTTTGATGGTACCAGTTTTGGCGCTAGCGCTGAGCGCTTGTGGCATCAACAGCGTCCCGACAGCAGAAGAACAAGCAAAAGCCAAATGGGCTGATGTCGAGAGCACCTATCAACGTCGTGCAGACCTGATCCCCAATCTAGTTGAAACAGTGAAAGGCTTTGCAGCCCAAGAACAGGATACGCTAACTGCTGTGGTTGAAGCGCGCGCGAAAGCGACATCCATTCAGGTCAGCGCTGATGATTTGGGCGATGCCTCAAAAATTCAGGAATTTGCTGCAGCTCAGGGTCAGCTTTCACAAGGTCTTGGACGCTTGCTGGCAACCGTAGAGTCCTATCCCGACCTGAAATCCAATCAAAACTTCCTAGCTCTGCAAAGCCAGCTTGAAGGCACGGAAAACCGCATCAACGTGGCGCGCCGGGACTATAACGAAGCGGTCAGGCAATATAATACCACCATCCGAACCTTCCCCGATATTATCGGTGCCAAGATCATTCATGGCGCAGAGCCCATGGAACCATTTACAGCCACCACCGAAGGCGCGGATGAAGCTCCGACAGTTGCGTTTTAAAGCCAATGCGTAACGTCCCCCACAGCATTGTTGCAGCGATTTGGGCTGCCTTGGTATTGTCGATCATGGTTCCGGTGACACCTGCCGCCGCCCAGAGTTTCCCGGAACTGACCGGCCGGGTTGTCGATCAGGCGGACCTGCTTGATCCTGCGCAGGAAGCGGCGATCACGACCAAACTTGAAGCGCTTGAGGCTAATTCAAACCGGCAAATGGTGGTCGCCACTGTCTCTGATCTGGAAGGCTATGATGTTGCTGACTATGGCTATCAGCTGGGCCGGACATGGGGCATTGGACAGGATGGCGACGGTGAGACCGAGAAAGATAATGGCATTATCTTGCTCGTCGCTCCCAATGATCGCAAGGTTCGTATAGAAGTCGGCTACGGACTGGAAGGCATTATGACGGATGCGCTTTCCAGCGTGATCATCCAGAATGAAATATTGCCGCGATTTCGCGATGGCGACATGCCTGCGGGTATCAATGCCGGTGTCGACCGGATCATGACGCAGTTGATGCTACCCGAAGAAGAGGCCCGGGCTTTTGCTTCCCAAGCCGTCGCCCAGCAACGGGAACGCTCCAACGATGGTGAAGCCGGTCTGGTTATATTCTGGATCATTGTCGGGATCGTGATTATCGTCATATCCATTTCCAATTCGCGCGGCGGCAAACGCTATCGCGGCGGTTCTGGCCCAGTCGTTATCTGGGGCGGTAGTGGCTCCAGCGGATGGGGCAGTTCCGGTGGTGGCTTCAGCAGCGGCGGCTTCGGTGGCGGTGGTTTCAGCGGCGGTGGCGGCAGCTTCGGCGGCGGCGGCGCATCGGGGGGATGGTGATGAAGAAGGTCAATCAGCTTTCCGAAGCGGAGCATAAGCTCGTTACAGCCGCAGTCAGCGAGGCGGAAAAATCCACAGATGGTGAGATTGTGACCATCGTTACGGATCTGTCAGACAAATATCATGATGCTGGCCTGCAATGGGCCATCGGGATTACCTTTTTCTTTTTGTCTACACTGGCTATTTTCCCTGCCTTTTATCAGTCGCTAATAAGAGGCCTTTTTGGTGGCTGGGAACAAGATCTCACAACGGCGGGCGAGCAAATGGCGATCCTTTTCATCGCCAGCGTCACCCTGTTCCTTGTCATGCGCTATCTGTTCGCTTGGATGCCCCTTCGGCTTCTGGTGACGCCAAAGAGCACGAAACAGCGCCGCGTCCGCAGGCGGGCGATTGATTTTTTCAAGGTGGGTGCAGAACGCCGGACCATGGGATTGACGGGAATATTGATTTACGTCTCTCTGAAAGAGCATCGGGCGGAAATTGTTGCTGATGACGCAATAGCTGAGAAAGTATCGCCTGAAGTCTGGGGCGAAGCGATGGTTGCTTTGATCGATGAAGTTCGTGCTGGCCGCCCTGGCGAAGGCATGGCTGCGGCCGTTCGGCATGTCGGTGTGGTGCTGAAAGAGCATTTTCCCAAAACCGACAAAAACCCGAACGAACTGCCAGATCGGCTGATCGAGCTTTGAGTATAGAAGACTCCGACGCACCCGTCGAAACCATGTGGGAAGGTCGTTTCGTTACGGCCAAGCGAAAAGGCCGCTGGGAATATGTCTCGCGCAGTCGCGGCATTCGCGCAGCGGTTATATTGGCAATTGATGAAGGCCATGTGTTGTTGGTGGAACAATATCGCGTGCCGCTGGGTAAAAACTGTATTGAGCTGCCAGCAGGCCTGGTTGGTGATCATGATGACAATAGCAACGAAGATGCTTCTGTAGCAGCGATCAGGGAGCTGGAAGAAGAAACCGGCTATCTCGCTGAGACAATGGATGATTGCGGCGAATATTATTCGTCACCGGGCATGCTGTCAGAGAGCTTCGTACTGTTTCGGGCCAAGAATCTTATTAAAACTGGCGATGGCGGCGGTGTTGACGGGGAGAATATCACTGTGCATCGCGTGGCGCTGGACAGCTTAGCCGAGTTTATTGATCAGAAACGCGCTGAGCGGGCGGCTATTGACGCTAAATTGCTGCTATTTCTTCAACCAAAGTAAGCAGAGACCCTACCGAAAGTTATCCGCATAAGCCTGTATTTTTAGGCTCTTACTCGGAGTTGGCACGACAGAATAGCTAATGCCATATTTGTCTGCATAGGCTTTTGCTGCATCGACATTGGGGAAATTCATTTTCACCTGCCGCTGTGTATCGCCAGAGCCAGTCCAACCGGTCAGGGCATCGGGTTTGCGCGCCTCCGATGGCTCAAATTCCAGCACCCATTTGTCGGTAAGCGCTTTGCCCGACTGCATCGCGTTCATGGGGTTCTGATAAATTCGTGCGGCCATCACATTTTCCTTCGTTGATGGTCGCCTCAATAAGCGCGTGAAATCGCAAATTCAACTGCTTCGGTCATTGCCGCTTTTGCTTTACCTGATGGGAATGCGCCCAATGCATCAATAGCCCGCTGACCATAATGCCGCGCTCGTGAAATAGTGTCATCAATCGCGCCAGTTTTCTTAAGCAGATCAGTGGCAAATGACAAATCATCGTCCGACACTTTGTGGCCAATAATGGCGTCTTTCCAAAACTTGCGATCTTGATCGCTACCGCGTGCATAAGCGAGAATCACCGGTAGAGTAACCTTGCCTTCGCGAAAATCATCGCCGGCATCCTTGCCCATGGTTTCGCTGTCAGAAGAATAGTCAATCGCATCATCAACCAGTTGGAAAGCGATACCAAGATTGCGGCCGTATGAATCGAGCGCCAGCTCTGTTTCTTCGTCTCGTTCCGCGACGACAGCGGATATCCGACTGGCAGCGGCAAATAATGCCGCTGTTTTTGAGCCGATAATATCAAGATAGCGATCCTCGCTCGTGTCAATCTTGCGCTGCGCAGTGAGCTGATTTACCTCACCTTCGGCTATGATCGCTGATGCACTCGACAGAATTTTCAACACCTTAAGCGAGCCATCTTCCACCATCAGTTCAAAAGATCGACTGAACAGAAAATCTCCTACAAGGACTGTGGCGGGATTTCCAAAAACCAGATTAGCAGTCGTTTTCCCGCGCCGGAGATCCGACCCATCCACCACATCGTCATGCAAAAGTGTCGCGGTATGGATAAATTCTACAGCTGCCGCCAATTTGAAGTGGCGATCCCCCTCATAACCGATCAATTTTGCAGCCGCCAAGGTGAGCATCGGGCGCATTCGTTTGCCACCACCAGCAATTAAATGCCCGGCCAGCTCTGGTATCAAAGGGATTTCCGACTGCATCCGATCCAGAATTACGCTGTTCACCTGATTCATATCATTGGCAACGAGTGCCATAAGCGGTTCTAGCGATGGGGTGGAATCTCGCCCCAGATGGTGGACAGTTGCGGTCATGTTGCTTGCGATGTGGCAAGGGAACCGAAATAAGGCAAGTGAAATTAAGCGATCTACAGGTGAAGTTTGCAAAACTTGCGAGCAAGTCTATCTACAGACGAATCAATTACCGAATTTAGGCGGCTATCCATGGACCAAAAGCTCAAGCAATATCGCGAAAGCATCAACAATATAGACGCCGCTTTGGTGTTCATGCTGGCAGAACGGTTCAAAGTGACCAAGGCGGTGGGGGAATATAAGGCGGAAAATAAGCTACCCCCCGCCGATCCATCGCGCGAACAAGAACAAATCGCCCGCCTGCGCCAGCTTGCTAGTGACGCCAATCTCGATCCCGAATTTTCAGAGAAATTCCTGCGCTTCATCATTGATGAGGTCATTCGTCACCATGAACAGATACGCGAAGAATCCAGCTAGATGGTCTTGCTAGAAGCGCCGAAAGCCTAAAACACCTGATACCGTATGCGTTATGAAATTTCGGACCAGTGGCCATCTGGCAAAATAGTGGATCACCAGGTCTCGGATTAGTGGCAAGGCCCGGCTATTTGATTGATATAACGGTGTAAATATCACGCTGAGCGACTGATACAGCTTTATGTGAAATGATCTCAGGCGGCGGTAAATTTTGCGCACATCCTTAAGACTGCTTGTCCGCTCAACCGCCTTTGCCAATGCCGCAGCGTCGATCAAGGCCATATTGGCACCCTGCCCTAATTGTGGGCTGGTGCAATGCCAACTATCACCGACATGATAGAGCCTGTATGAGGTTTGCGCTTGCCCCGTGCGATGATCGTAAACCGCCATGGTCAATTCATCCATTGATCCAATCTGTCGCACAAAAGGTTCGGCCTCTGGCCAAAGCTCGCAATAGTGCTCACGAAAACGCTCAATTCCCGCATCGATAACGCCAGCCGCATTTTCCGGTTTCTCCGACCAAAATATGGCGGCACCTTGATTTCCGGTCGCTGGATTGGTCCCGACTGGCATGATGCCTGCCATTTTACTTGCATGCCAATACCGCTGATCCAATGCGTTTGGCATGATTTCATGACTCCCTGGCATATCAACGGTTGCCCAAAAGGCGCCGTAGCTCAGCTTTCGGAGGCGACCGGTTGCCAGAGGGCTACGCGCACCACTGGCATCAATAAGCATGTCGAATTGATCGCCTTCAATATCCGTCGCAAAAACAGGCTGAATCGAAGCTTTCTTCTCCGTCACGCCAGTCAGTTCCCTGTTCGTTTCGATGGGAATTCTCATTTCCTGCACAGCATCCATCAAGACTCCAAAGAGACTAGCGCGATGAATGCCGAGAGCGGATACTGGTATCCGAGCATGCCCATATTTCATATCAAGCGCACGCCGGTTGTTAGAGACCGAGAGGCCATGTAGTTGATGCACCGGGCAGGATCGTTGCTTGATGTTTTCCAACAAACCTAATGACTGCAATATTTGCTGACCCGAAGGCTGGATCAGCAGACCGGAACCGAGTGGCTTTGGTTCGGAGAAACGCTCAAATAGTGTTACATGGTGCCCCTGCCTGGCCAGCAGCAGTGCGGATGCTAGACCGCCCGGGCCACATCCCACTATTGCAATATTTTGATTGACCAGCCCCAAAGTCCAGAAACTCAATCATGCATGACGTAGTGTCACGAAGTTACTTGCGACTTGGGCAAGCATAGACGTACCATCAACCCGCCGAGATCTTCGCTTTCTTCCAGCGAAACCGTGCCTTGGTAAATTTCAGCCACATCCCGAACAATCGCCAGTCCAAGACCAGTTCCAGGCTTGCCGGTATCAAGGCGTGCACCCCGGTCAAATATCCGCTGACGTTCTTCGGCAGGTATCCCCATACCGTCATCCTCTATCAGCAATTCTACAAATTCATCCCCCGGTTCGACGGTAACGAAGACGCTACCACCTCCATATTTTGCAGCATTCTCCACGAGATTGCCGATCATCTCGTCGAGATCTTGTCGCTCGACGGATACGGCAGCATCCTTGTCGCCATCAATGTCAATGCGAACATGTTTGTAGAGTCGACCAACCGCACGTTCCACGGCTTGAAGACTAGGCCATACGCGAGAACGGCTATGCGCATGACCACGGCGACCAACCGCACGTGCCCGGGCGAGGTGGTGATCAACTTGACGGCGCATTACACCAGATTCTCGGATAACCGTATCGGCCAGATCTTCGGCCTTCGCCGTTGCGCTGTTCATGATTACAGTCAGCGGTGTTTTGAGCGCATGCGCCAGATTTCCCGCGTGACGCCGCGCTTCTTCAGCTTGCTTTTCATTATGATCAAGCAGTTCGTTCAACTCATCAACCATTGGTGTCACTTCGTTGGGCATCGGTTCACTGACACGCTTCTTTTGGCCGTTTCGCATCTCACTAATGGCTTTGCGAATTTTGCGCAGTGGCCAGAGTCCATAGAGCGTCTGCAGCGCCGCCATACCGATCAGACCGAGTGCAAGTAGCAAGAAGCTGTTAATCAATATCGACCGTATTTCGCTGACTTGAGCATCCAAGCTTTCCCTGCTCTGCGCGACCTGAAACGTCCATTTAACTTCAGAATCCGGGAGAATAACAGTGCGTTCAACCATCCGCAGACCTTCGCCCGGGAATTGATCGCTGTCATAGAGATGCGTTTCAAGATCATCGTGAGGTGTGACCTGTTCCAGTGTCCGATCCCAAAGCGACCGCGATGTAAAATCATCATGCCCGGTACCGCTAATCTGCCAATATAGTCCGCTATTGGGTTCCAAAAACCGCTGATCACCAAGAGGCCGGTTGAAAAACACCTCGCCGGTAGGGTCAATCTCGGCTGATGCGATCATGGCGGTGAGCGCATATTCCAGTTGATTGTCAAAATTGCGGGTAACAGCATTGACGAGCACGCGATCCAGCGCCACGCCGCCTCCGAGCAGCAGAACGATGATCCAAGCCGCAGCAATACCGATCATCCGGCGACTTAACGACCCAGTGGTTTGCGTGCCTAACGGGGGTTTTGGCTGGACAGCAGCTTCATCAACAGGAAGATTTATTTTGCTTGTTTCATTCAGCTGTCAGGATCCTCAAGACTATAGCCCAGCCCCCTAATGGTCGAAATGACATCTGCGCCCAGTTTTTTCCGGATACGCGTCACAAAAACCTCAATCGTGTTGGAATCGCGATCAAAGTCCTGATCATAAATATGCTCAATAAGCTCTGTGCGGGATACGACCTTTCCCTTGTGATGCATCAGATAGGACAGCAGCTTATATTCCTGTGCCGTCAGCTTAACCGGACTTCCATCCAGCGTCACCTTGCCCGAGCGTGTATCGAGACGGACATCGCCAGCGGTCAACTCTGAAGATGCATTGCCAGATGCGCGGCGAATAAGCGCCCGTAGACGAGCGATAAGCTCCTCAGTTTGAAAGGGCTTGGCCAAATAATCATCTGCACCAGCATCTAGTCCAGCCACCTTGTCCGACCAGCTATCCCGGGCGGTCAGAACCAAAACCGGAAAATTCCGATCTTCTTTGCGCCAGCGGTCAAGAACCGTCAGACCGTCTATCTCAGGTAAGCCAAGGTCCAAAATAACCGCATCATATTCTTCGGTAGAACCCATGAAATGGCCATCTTCACCATCAGTCGACAGATCGATTGCATAGCCATTGCTTTCCAGCGTCGATTTTAGCTGTTGCCCCAAAGTGGGCTCATCTTCGACTATCAGCACGCGCATAAAGTAACTCCAGAAAACCTTTTTTCATGAAGGTGTAGCTATATCACCATCATTTAATCCCACAATGATAAAGACAAACAGCTCAATACTGAGTGATAGAAAGATAAAGCGTACTAGCGACGCTCACGGAGTATCGCTCCGGTTCGGCCGTCAACGTCAATGAAGACAACACGGCCGTCTTCAATAAATTTCAAACGGTAGACCTGTGCAGATGGATCATATTCTGGTCCAAGATATTGGCTGCCAGCCATTCTCGGCAGAACCTTGTTCTCGATTGAACGCAAGGATTTGCCTTTGCCCGCCATCATTTGTGCGCGCGCGGCTTTTTGTTCATCATCACGCTGAATCGCCTCAGCCGGAGCCGATGTAACGGCCAATGCCGTTAAAGCCAAAAGCCCAGAAAAGATGGATTTTTTTAACATCGGCATATCCTTAGCTTTGATGCTTTTAACATCACGTGAACAGCAAGTTCACGCTTCAGCTTTAAAGCTTAACGAGTCATTTCATAGCTAATATTGAGAGTGATCGTTGTGCCGATCTGCCCTGGAGCTACTGGAACGGATTCGTTGGCGACCGCCATCATTCGGGCTGATGGCATCGGGCCAGGTGCACTGGTCCTGATCCCCTCAGCAATAGAAAGTATCCGCACGCCTGAATAGCCAGATGCCTTGGCATAGTTTTCTGCTTGCTTTTTGCCATTCGCAAGCGCCCGCTCGCGCGCCAGTTGCTTAAGAGCGCTGTCATCATTGATCGAGAAATATGGACCATTGAGATTTGTTGCCCCGCCGCTGCTGACCAGAGCATCCAATATCATGCCCAGCCTGTCAATGTCGCGGACCTTTACTTGCACTTGGTTGGAAACGCGGTAGCCGACGAAGCGGTTGGTTTCGCTTTTACGATCATATTGATAATCAGCGTTGAGATTAATTCCCGTCGTCTGAATGTCGTCCTCTGCGATGCCAAGTGATTTCAGCTTATCAATTACCTGTTTGGCTTGGCGCGAATTATCGCGCAGCGCCTGTGTCGCGGTGGCGGCCTTGGTTTCTACGCCAGTGCTGAACGTAGCGGTATCGGGACGGCTATTAACCTCTTCGGATATACTGAGTTCGATCACTGGATTTTGCGCCGTGATTTGAATATTGGCGGCCTGCGCCATAGGACTGCTCCCTAATATTGCGGCAGCAAGGGCGATCTTTCCAAGATATTTCATATTATTCCTTCCGAAAATTCTTAAAGTTAAGAACCCTGCTTCGGCAAAATGCATCTGCCCCCTGATTTTTCGCCAACGCCCCATAGCATGCTTTTTTGAAAAGGTAACTTGAGCAAATGGCCGCTTGCCCCTAACGCGCAAGAACAATGTCACAACCGCCCATTTTTTCCTATGAACGACTAGCCCTCCATCAGGGAGAAGGTTGGCTATTTCAAGATCTTGACCTGCACGTAGGTCCGCGTGACCGCTTAGCCCTGATTGGTCGCAATGGCGCAGGCAAGACCACATTGCTGCGCCTGATCGCCGATCAGATAGAACCCGATAAGGGAAAGCGGATGATACAGCCCGGCACCAACATTGTAATGCTGGAGCAAGAACCGGACTTCACGCCATTCGAAACATTGCTGGATTTTGCTGTTTCCGGATCGCCCGGGCCCGCAGAGCATGAGGTCCAGTCCATTGCGGATCAGCTTTCCACCAACCTCTCAATTCGCGCAGACAAAGCCAGTGGCGGCGAAAAACGCCGCGCCGCTATCTGTCGGGCCCTGGCTCTCGAACCAGACCTTTTACTGCTTGATGAGCCTACCAATCATCTCGACCTTGGAGCGATTGACTGGCTCGAGGACTGGTTACGCCGCTATAAAGGTGCATTCATTACCATATCGCATGACCGAACCTTTCTTACCCGACTCACTAAACAAACCATCTGGTTGGATCGCGGAGCGCTTCGGCGTCAGGAAGTCGGCTTTGGCAGCTATGATGCCTGGATGGAGAAGGTTCATGCTGACGAAGCACAAGCGGCGCAAAAAATTGATGCAAAACTGAAATTGGAAGCGCGCTGGCTCGAACGCGGTGTCACTGCCAGACGCAAACGTAATCAAGGACGGCTTGAAAAACTCTATCAAATGCGGGCTCAGCGCGCAGCTATGATTGGACCGGCTGGGACCGCGAACTTGAAAGCACAAAGCGATGATGTCCGTACCAAATCCATCATCATGGCCGAAAATATTTCCAAAGCCTTTGGAGAAGGGGATGCCAAGCGGACCATCATTCGCGACTTTTCCCTGCGCATTCAACGCGGCGATCGCATTGGTATTGTCGGCGCCAATGGTGCGGGTAAAACCACATTGCTCAAAATGCTGACCGGTGAGCTTGAACCCGATACCGGCTCGGTTACCTTGGCCAAAACACTAAACGGTGTGTTTATCGATCAGCAACGCAGTTTGCTCGAAAGTGGTAAATCCGTCCGCGATGTTCTGGCAGATGGAAGCGACTGGGTTGACGTTCGCGGTAACAGAAAGCATGTACAGGGCTATCTCAAGGATTTTCTGTTCGCTCCAAGCCTTATCGATGCCAAAGTCGGCACCTTATCGGGCGGCGAACAGTCACGCCTGCTCCTCGCCCGAGAATTTGCGCGCATGTCCAACCTGCTGGTGCTGGATGAACCAACCAATGATCTCGATCTTGAAACACTGGATCTGCTTCAGGAAGTTATCGCAGACTATGAGGGCACGGTATTGCTTGTAAGCCATGATCGCGATTTTCTCGACCGTACAGTCACAGTCACTTTGGGACTAGATGGCAGCGGCAGAGTAGATATTGTTGCCGGCGGCTATGCGGAATGGGAAGCCAAGCGCAAAGCAGATGGCGGTACATTCAAACCCAAAAGCAACAACAAGCCGGCCGCTTCAAAACCGGCTGTCAAATCGAGCAGCCCAGCAAAGAAGCTCAGCTATAAGGACCAGCGCGACTATGATCTGCTGCCCGGACGAATTGAGGCAATTGATGAGCGTATGGCTGAGATTGCAACCGCCCTGTCCGATGTAGATCTATATACCAAGGACTATGCCCAGTTCGAAAAACTAACGGCGGAAAATGCAGCCCTTATCGAAGAAAAGGACGAAGCCGAGATGCGTTGGCTGGAATTGGCCGAGAAAGTAGAGCAATTACCAAGCTAAAAGTGGCTAAGCGATCCAAAGACGTAATACGTAAGCAACCACGCTCAACACGCTGATACTCATCAGCCAAATTGCGGCCATCCAGGCTAGTCGCTTCCAAAGGGGAGAATTGTCAACCGATGGTTCTTCCGAGAGCGGCATCAGTGATACCCATCCGAGCCCACCTTACCGCGAAAGACCCAATAAGCCCAGCCTGTGTAGACAAGAATCAAAGGCACGGTAAAGGCTACTCCGATAAGCATGAAAATTTGGCTACTTTCCGGAACGGCGGCATCCCAGATCGTCACTTGATCTGGCACAATATACGGGAACATTGATATTCCGAGCCCCGCCATGCCAAGGAAAAACAAGCCAAGCGAGAGCAAGAATGGTGCTGCCTCCTGCTTCCTATACAATCCACGAAACAGGAAATAGGTCAGGATAAGAACAAGCAGAGGAACTTGAGCTGCGAAAAGGATATTGGGCATCTCGAACCAGCGGGCCCAATATTGTCCGTCCAGGAAAGGCGTATAAAGGCTGACAGCAGCCATAAGTCCCAATGTCGCAATGGCTGCGGGTTTCGCAAGCCGATATGCGGTCGCCTGCGCATCATCTTCGGTTTTCCAAATCAGCCAAGTTGCGCCGAGCAGCGCGTAGCCAGCAACCGTTCCGATCCCGGTGAGCAAGGTATAAGGAGTAAACCAGTCAAACCAGCTGCCGACATAAGCCCGGTCTGCGACCTCTATGCCCTGCAGCAATGCGCCCAATACCATGCCCTGTGAAAAAGCGGCGGCGAGAGAACCGCCAGTGAAGGCAAAATCCCAAAACGCGCGATGATCCGGGTCACGCCAGCGAAATTCAAACGCAACACCGCGAAAAACCAACCCCAAGAGCATGATAATGATCAAGGGATAAGTCGCTGGTAATATGATGGCATATGCTAGCGGGAACGCCGCCAGCAAACCGCCACCGCCAAGCACCAGCCAGGTTTCGTTTCCGTCCCAAACCGGAGCGATACTATTCATTGCCTGATCTCGTGCATCGCCGACTGCAAAAGCCGGAAACAATATACCAATGCCGAGATCAAACCCATCCATCACAACATAAGCGAAGACCGCAAAAGCAATGATGAAAGCCCAAATGACGGTTAAATCCATGACCTCTACTCCGTTGGCTTCTGCTCAAGAGCAAGTGCGTCTTGTTGAGCGGGGCCAGGCATGATGCCAGCGGTGCGCACAGGGCCGGCCTCGGTTGACTTGACGCCTTTCTCACCCACTTCCGGTACCTTGCTCATCAACCGCATGATATACCATGTGCCCACACCAAAAACCACGAAGTAGACGATTATGAAAGCAATCAATGATGCTGCTACGGCAGGGGCGGCAAGCGGTGACACGCTATCAGCGGTACGCAACAGGCCATAGACCGTATAAGGCTGACGCCCGACTTCAGTTGTAATCCATCCCGCTATGACCGCTACAAATCCAGATGGCGCCATCACGATCGCGGCCTTGTGCAGGAACGGCCAGTCATAGAGCGTCTTGCGGAATCGCGCGAACAGGCTCCACAACCCCATGCCGAGCATAGCAAAACCGATTCCCACCATGATCCGGAACGACCAGAAGACCATGCCCACAGGCGGTTCATCCGCATCCGGAATCGTATCCAAGCCATCAAGCGGAGCATTCAGATCATGTTTGAGGATCAACGAAGATAGTTTGGGGATTTCAATTTTGTAATCCACCCGCTTTTCTTCGCTGTTCGGTATGCCAAATAGGATCAGCGGCGCGCCATCAGGATAACTGTCATAGTGACCTTCCATCGCCATAACCTTTGCGGGTTGATGCTCCAACGTGTTTAGACCGTGCAAGTCACCGGCGAAAATCTGAACCGGAGCAACCAAAGCCGCCATCCACATGGCCATGGAGAACATTTTACGGGCATGGGGATTGGTCTTGTCTTTCAGCAAATGCCAAGCGCCAACACCCCCAACTACAAAGGCCGTCGTCAAATAGGTGGCCATAAGCGTATGGAACAATCGATACGGAAAGCTGGGATTGAATACGATATCCCACCAGCTGTCACCTGGTACAAACTGACCATTTGCTGCAATTTCGTGTCCGGTCGGCGTCTGCATCCAACTGTTCACGCTCAATATCCAGAAGGCAGAAATAAAAGTACCGATAGCCACCATTAGAGTCGCAGTGAAATGGAGCTTTTTCCCAACCTTGTTCATCCCGAACAGCATAACGCCCAAAAAACCAGCTTCGAGAAAGAACGCGGTCAGCACTTCATAGGCCATGAGCGGACCAATAACTGGTCCGGCTTTATCGGAGAAAACAGCCCAGTTGGTTCCGAACTGATAAGACATCACAATGCCGGAAACCACGCCCATTGCAAAAGTAACGGCGAAAATCTTCAACCAATATTTGAACAGGTCCATATAAACCTGCTTGCCAGTCTTAAGCCAAAGGCCTTCCAACACGGCAAGATAGCTCGCCAGACCGATCGAAAAAGCCGGAAAGATAAAATGAAAGCTGATCGTAAACGCAAATTGAATGCGTGCCAGCATAACGGCATCAAACTGCTCAAACATCTTCGAGTGTCTCCTTTAAGGTAGACCGAATTTCAAATATGTTGCGGCTCAAATAGAGATGAAACCGCTCTTTCACAATGTTGGGGCGCTTGATAAGTAGAATATTGCAGTTGCATGACACGCAATCCGAACAAAGACAGGACAACGAAATATGAAACTTTATAAAGTCACATTGCTTGTTTCAGCTTTGGCGATCTCAAATCCCGCCTTTGCACAATTGGAAGGATTCAAAACCGGACCTGTCTTTGAAGACTACGGACCGACTGCAGCGGTTCAAACTGATGCACCTCTTTCCAAAGACATGCAGTTCAGCATTGCTTTTGATGTCGTCAAGAAAGCCGAAGCAGGAAAACTCAATCGCACAATCGAAAGCGCCGCTCGGTTCATTAATATGCATGTCACGGCTGGCGTTCCTGCCGAAAATATCAAAATTGCCATTGTCGTCCATGGAGGAGCGGCGCTGGATCTCACGAAACAGCAACTATATGGCACCCGCAATGATGGTGCGACTAATGGCAGCGCCGATGCCATTGCCCAGCTTCAAAAACATGGCGTGGAATTTCGCCTATGTGGTCAAAGCGCCGCAGCACATAAGATTACAAACGCCGATCTATTGCCGGGTGTCAAAATGGATCTGTCAGCAATGACGGCACATGCGTTATTGCAGCAGCAAGGATATACGCTCAATCCATTCTAGAGTGGCATTTGATTGCTGTCGCAAACATCTTCGCCACCAGGCTCGCATCTCATGTGTTCCTGCCCAGGATTGTATAGATTCTGAGTCGTCGGGCGTTCATCCAAATCAGAAAATCGAGGCAGATTGCACCACATTTCCGACGAATTTAAGCCATTTTTCACTTGATCGCACAGGCTGTTCCGCTTGCCGCTAACTTCTGGAATGTCGCCCGATAACCACCATTTTTTAGTCAGGCAGGGGGTTAACAATGGAGTTGAGTATAATGAAAAAACTGCCAATGATCGCAGCTGCTTTTGGCGCTGCTACACTAATCGCTGCCCCTAGTTTCGCACAAGATGCTGGCGCTGAAGCACCAGAAGAAGGCGCAACAGAAGCAGCTCCAGCCCCCGAGGCGGCACCAGCAACCATCGATACAGATGGTGATGGTGTGATGGATGCTTGGGACCAACGTGGCGATGGCAAACCTGACAGCTGGGACACAGACGGTGATGGTGCCCCAGATGCGTTTGACCAAGATGGTGACGGTGCGCCTGACCCTAAATAGGTAAAACATACAGGGCCCAATCAGCCTGAAATGTGCCTAACGTGCGCGGCCAGCTTGAGCAATTCTCCCTCCCTGCTCGGTTGGCCGCCACATATATCTCTGACAAGGAAGAGAGCTCATGAAAAAACTATTGAAACCAGCATTGATTTTGACGCCTGCAATATTTGCGCTTGCCGCTTGCGATGCACCACCGGCAGAAGACCCTGCCGCTGATGGCTTGGAAGATGGTACGGGAATGGATGCTTCACCAATGGAAGAGCCTGTAGATACGGGACCTTTGGACGATAGCGCGCCAGCAACTGGCGGCCTTGAAGGAGGTGCAGCGCCAGCTGATGAAATATTGCCAGACGCAAATGAAGCGATCCCTCCGGTAGGTGAAGATAGCGCAACAGATGACGCGACAACAGCTACCGCTGGCGAAAGCGAAACAGAAAAATCGGAATAATTTTCCGATAACCGGGCATTGGGTCGCAACAAATGCCCAGGGATATTTCGGGGGTGACGATCGGGGCCAACACTCTTTTCAAGAGGTGAGACCTATGACGACACCCCCCAATATCTCGCAAATGTCGCTTAATGACATGCTCTACACTCGTGACATGTCAGGCGATGAGATCCAAAATATCCAAGCTTATCTTCGGTACTATGGGTATCTTCAAGACCGTTTTGGTGAGCTGCATGATGGTGAATATGATGATGCCACCGAAAAAGCTGTTCGGCTCTATCAATGCTGTTTCGGCTTGCCGGCGACTGGAAAAGTAGATCAAGCCACACTCTGCGAAATGGCAAGACCCCGTTGTGGCTTTGTAGATATCCTCCCCATGAGTGCAGAATTTACGGCGATCAGTCGATGGGACAATTCCGACCTTACATATAGGTTCAATAGCTTTTCAACCAAGATGGCGCAGGCGGATATTGAGCGTGATGTCACTGCTGCCTTTGGTTTATGGTCAGAGCAATGCGATCTCCGCTTCTCTGTCAGCACCGATGGAACTGTCGATATTGAGATCGAGTTTGCAACGGGGGAACATGGCGACGGGAACCCATTTGACGGCGCATCAGGTGTATTGGCACATGCCTATTTCCCACCACCCAATGGCGGCCCGCTGGCGGGCGACACCCATTTTGATGATGATGAAAACTGGACCTGCAACGTCAGCGATACCCAGGGCATCGATTTTCTGACCGTAGCCGCTCATGAATTTGGTCATGCCATTGGCCTGGGACATAGCCGTCAGAGAGGCGCCTTGATGTTCCCCAGCTATTCCGGTCCACAGCGGTTCTTGGCTCCCGACGACATCGCGGGGTGCCAATCATTATATGGTCCACCAAGCGCTTCGATCACAAACGCAAGCCCGCCTTAATCTGGACGGAGATTTCAGCGCGGAATTCTTTATACTGATCCCCTCACCTTGATTCTGTAACTTTCTGCCGTGATTTCCCGAACTATCGAACATCGGGCAAATTTAGGCTCTTGGGCATGTTTATGCTATTAGGTCAATTTCAAGCGGAAGAGGAAACAGCATGCATATTTTCAAATCAGTCGCGATTCTGGGAGCAGCAACTGCACTCAGCTTCAATCCAGGTTCAGCCATCGCCGCAGGCGGTGGTGGCGGAGGTGGCTCAGCACCCAGCAATAGCGCTCCGAAATATGATGCATCAGCCGAATATCAAAAGGGAGTGGCGGCCCTCAGAGCCAAAGATCACAAAAAGGCCGTCAGATCCTTCAAACGCTCGCTCAGCGTGGCACCGCGTAATGCCAGTGCACAATATCTGCTTGGTGTTAGCTATATTGAACAGGGCAACTATAAAAAAGCACGTAAACCGCTGGAAAAAGCAGTTAAGTATAACAGCAATCTAATCGAAGCACATCGTGATCTTGCAATCACATATCACAAGCTGGACATGACAGATAAGGCTACAGCTTCGCTCAACAAGCTAACTGCCAAGGATAGCGCATGTGGCAACGGCTGCAAGGAAAAGGACAAGCTGAGCAAAGCGATTGCCGAAGTGAAAGCGGCCATGAATGGCAGCGATTCAGCAAGCTATAATCCTGTTAACAATATCGATTTTGTCAGCAACGAAATTGGTGATCTAGCCTATATGGGTGCTGTCGCTCTTATCAATGAAAAGAAATATGACGAGGCCATTGCGGAGCTGCAGCTGGCTTCAATAACCTTTGGCCCGCATCCCGACATTCTGACTTATCTTGGCTTTGCCAATCGAAAGCTCAAAAAATTCGAAGCTGCCGAGCAATATTATCAGGCAGCGCTAGCCGTTGCTCCCGACCATCTCGGTGCCACTGAATATTACGGAGAATTGATGGTGGAACGCGGGGATATTGCCGGAGCCAAGAAGAAACTGGCACGGCTGGAAAGCCTGTGTAGTTTCGGATGCTATGAAGCCGAGGAATTGCGCCGGTGGATTGGCGAAGCGTCCGTTTCCTAAAGTATAGCGCGGCGATTGGTTTGACCTGTGCAGCAGTTGCACAGGCCACCGATCGCCTGCCAATTCAGGCCATGGCATGGCTTGATCCCGCACAATATCTGTCAGCGCTGACGACTGAACCACTGCGCACTGCGGCAACCAGCGATCAGCAAATGGTTGTGGGAGAGGCCCTGTTCCACACACCAACTTTGTTGGGCGGTCAGGCGGCGAAGGCTGGCCTGTCCTGCGCCAGCTGTCATGAAAACGGCCGGGACAATCCCGCTTTTCTATTCCCAAATGTGTCTGGCGATCCGGGAACAGCCGATGTCACGAACAGCTTTTTCAGCTCCCATCGCGGCAATGCAATCTTCGATCCGGTGGCGATTCCGGATCTGACAGCTCCGGGCAAGGTCTCTCGCGCCACTGACAGTCAAGAGCTGGAGACATTCATCCGCGACCTGATCGTGGAGGAGTTTAACGGACAAGAACCGACACAATCTGTTCTTGCTGCCCTTTCCCATTATGTGCGTTCTTTAACTGTCGATCCCGGTAAAGGGCGCGTAGCGGTATCGGTTGAAAGTCAGTTGATGGCGATTGGCCAGGCTGTGCAGGCTGCAAAAGACGCGCGAGCACGAAATGATCTGAAATTATCACATTTGCTGCTGGCATCCGCACGCCATCGACTTGGGCTTATCCATGAGCGCTATGTGGGAAAAGCTCTCACCCGGCAGCGCCGTGCGATTGTTTCAGCCAGTCGGGGACTCGGAGACTTACAGAATTTTAAGGAAAACAAGGGCTTCGACGAGGCTTCGAACCAGTGGGAACGGAGCTTCCTCAAAACACAAAAGCTCGTAACCCAGACGCAGCATCTATCGCTATATGATCCGGAAATACTCAAGGCTGCGTTGCAGAAAACGGCGAACTAGCACGTCATATCACAAAGAAACGGCCCGGAGATTGGATCCCCGGGCCGCTTTTATTTCATCTGTAATCCGACAATTATCCGAACTGGTTCATCGTATTGTCGGCGCCGCCTGCTTTCAGGGCTGCATCACCGGCGAAATATTCCTTATGGTCATCACCAATGTCGGAACCGGCCATGTTTTGATGCTTCACGCAAGCAATGCCCTGGCGAATTTCTTCGCGCTGAACGTTAAGAACATAACCCAGCATGCCTTGTTCACCGAAATATTCTTTCGCAAGATTATCGGTCGATAGAGCGGCCGTGTGATAGGTTGGCAGCGTGATCAAGTGGTGGAAAATACCAGCCCGTTTTGCACCATCAGCCTGGAACGTCCGGATACGCTCATCGGCATCGGCTGCCAATTCGGTTCCGTCATATTCAACGCTCATCAGGTTTGTACGGTCATAAGCGGTGACATCTTTGCCTTCGGCTGCCCACGCATCATAAACCTGCTGACGGAAATTCAGCGTCCAGTTAAATGATGGCGAGTTGTTATAAACCAGCTTCGCATTCGGCATGACTTCGCGGATCCGGTCTACCATGCCGGCAATCTGCTCAACATGCGGCTTCTCGGTCTCGATCCACAGCAGGTCAGCACCATTTTGCAGCGAGGTGATACAATCGAGTACGCAGCGATCTTCACCGGTTCCGGCGCGGAACTGGAAGAGATTGCTGGGCAGACGCTTCGGACGCATCAACTTGCCATCACGGTTCAGGATAACATCTCCATTTTGCGCCGTCGCCGGATCAATTTCTTCGCAATCAAGGAAGCTGTTATATTGGTCGCCGAGATCGCCAGGCTCATTGCTCACTGCGATCTGTTTGGTCAGACCAGCGCCCAAAGAGTCGGTGCGGGTGACGATGATTCCATCTTCAACACCGAGTTCCAGGAACGCATAACGACAGGCGCGAACCTTCGCGAGGAAGTCTTCATGTGGCACGGTGACTTTGCCGTCCTGGTGACCGCATTGTTTCTCATCAGACACCTGGTTTTCGATCTGAAGGGCGCACGCACCGGCTTCGATCATTTTCTTGGCGAGCAGATAGGTTGCCTCTGCATTACCAAAGCCAGCGTCAATATCAGCGATGATCGGAACAACGTGGGTCTGATGGTTTTCAACTTCGTTCATCAGTCGTTTTTCAGTCACGACATCACCCGCATCGCGCGCCGCATCAATATCGCGGAACAAGCCGCCCAGTTCACGGGCATCAGCCTGACGCAGGAAGGTATAAAGCTCTTCAATCAGTGCAGGCACAGATGTTTTCTCGTGCATAGACTGATCAGGAAGCGGACCAAATTCGCTGCGCAAAGCGGCAACCATCCAGCCCGACAGGTAAAGATAACGGCGTTTCGTATTACCGAAATGTTTCTTGATCGAGATCATCTTCTGTTGACCGATAAAGCCGTGCCAGCAACCCAAAGACTGAGTGTAGTTGGCGGGATCAGCATCATAAGCAGCCATATCTTCACGCATGATTTTTGCGGTATATTTGGCGATATCGAGGCCAGTGTGGAAACGGTTCTGCAAGCGCATCCGGGCAACGGCTTCAGAGTCGATACCATCCCAAGTTCCGTTCTGCTTTTGGATCAGCGCGTTCGTCTGATTGATATATTCTTGATATGACATGGTCATGCTCCTTTAAAAATTCGGCAATTTAGCGGTGTTCGCGAATCGTTGTTCACGATAGCTATGTCCCTTCTTACGCCGCGTAGAGCCGGGTCCGAAGCGTTGTGAAGTTTAACTGTAACGCTTTACAAAATATTGTTGTATAGTTGTAAGGATATTACAAAGAGGTGATTCGAAATCCATATGCCTAGAGTCCATCATGTCCAGTGAACGCCCGGTCTATATGGGGCCTCGTCTGAAAAGGCTTCGCCGCGATCTCGGCCTTACGCAGGCCGACATGGCCGCCGATCTCGAAATCTCAGCATCCTATGTCGCTTTGCTAGAGCGCAATCAACGGCCCTTTACCGCCGACATGCTGCTGCGTCTCGCCCGAACCTATAAGATCGACATGGCGGAATTGGCCGGCGATGGCGGTGAGGAATATACCGCGCGGCTAGAGGCAGTGCTCAAAGATCCGATGTTTGCAGATATCGATTTTCCGCAACTCGACACTGCCGATGTCGCTATCAGCTATCCTGGTTTCACTGAAGCAATGTTGCGCCTTTACACGGCGTATCGTGAAGAACAATTGGCCTTAGCCGACAAAGATACTGGTCCCCGTGCTGATGGAAGCAGTGTTGATCCGGATGCGGCAGATCCTGTCGCACAAGCGCGGAGATTTCTTGCTGCTCGGAGAAACAGTTTCTCCAATATCGATGATGCTGCCGAACGCCTGGCAGAAACTGTCAGCAGTCAGGAAAGCATGGCAGTCTACCTGAAGGAAAAACATGGGCTTAAAGTGCGCCGGCTTCCTGCTGATGTGATGATGGGAGCAACACGGCGACTGGATCGCCACAGGCGTCAGATATTGATTGATGATCAGTTGGATAACGCCAGCCAGCGGTTTCAGCTCGCTCTACAACTCTCGTATCTCGAATTAAACGGAGAGATAGATAACGTCCTCAAAGAAGGTAGCTTTGCGACAGACAGCGGTGAGAGACTGACGCGAAGGGCTCTGTCCGGCTATGCGGCAGCCGCATTACTCATGCCTTACTCCGCCTTCGCTAAGGCTGTGGAACAGCGTCATTACGATGTCGAAGCACTCGCTCGCCAATTCGGCACAAGTTTCGAACAGACAGCCCACCGACTAACCACATTGCAGAAACCCGGTCAGGAACGCGTGCCCTTTTTCTTCATCCGGGTTGATCCCGCAGGCAATGTCTCAAAAAGATTGGATGGCGCTGGATTTCCATTTGCTCGTCACGGGGGCGCCTGTCCTCTTTGGTCTGTGCATCAAGCGTTCCGGACTCCAAGACAGGTCGTAACCCAGTGGCTTGAGCTGCCTGATGGTGAGAGATTTTTCTCAATCGCCCGCACCGTAACAGCCGGCGGAGGCGCCTTTGGAGCACAACAAGTTGAACGCGCTATCGCACTGGGTTGTGCAGCAGAACATGCAGACCGCCTTATCTATACACGCGATCAGCCCGATATTAGCGCAGAAAATGCAACACCTATTGGCGTAACCTGCCGCCTTTGCCATCGTACAAAATGCCGGGCGCGATCCGCACCACCTATTGGACGGCAGATTTTATCTGACGACAATCGCCAATCAAATACACCTTTTGGATTTTCTCACAGCTAAGTGTCGATTGAAAAGACTGCCGTTTAGATAGATTTTGCAGACATTAGAAAATGTCTGGAGGCCCGAGCCGGAATCGAACCGGCGTACACGGATTTGCAATCCGCTGCGTCACCACTCCGCCATCGGGCCGGAGAGGGGGCGCAATTGCTTCGCTTTTCCGCCAATGTCAACCCAAAGTTCATGCAAACTAAGCTCCATGTGCCCATATTGGGTCATTATGAAAATTTCGCCATATGACGAAAATCGCCGAAATCCGTCTTGGCTGTAACGACAAGTGCGGCTAGAAGCTGTCAAATTATATCCATGCTGTATTGCTTAAATAATACAGGAGTGGCATAGACTAACATTAATCACGTTGAAGGTAATATAGTGGGTCAGGAAAATTTCGCCGAAATGCGCAAGGCAATGGTCGTTAGCCAATTGCGGACAACCGATGTCAATGATCCTCGTGTCATAGCTGCGATGAGTCATGTTGCACGGGAAGATTTTGTTCCTGCTGGATCACGTAATGTTGCTTATTCCGATCGCGGTGTTCAAATTGGTGATGACCGCGCCCTCAACACGCCGCTAGCTACGGGTCGATTATTGAATAGTGCTGAGTTGAACAAAGACGATAAAGTTTTGCTGATTGGTGCTGCTACGGGCTACACAGCCGCAGTTGTAGGACAGTTGGCAGGATCGGTTGTTGCGGTGGAACAGTCCTCCAAACTCGCCACCAAGGCTAAAGCAAATCTCGAAGGTCTGGAGAATATCCAGGTAGAGAAAGGCAATCATGCAAAGGGTTTTGCAGCACAAGCACCTTATTCTGCCATTATTATCGACGGCGTCGTAGATACCATTCCAACAGCACTTGCGGATCAATTGGCTCCCGAAGGTCGTCTGGTCGGATCCGTTATGGATAACGGCGTGGCGCGTCTGGCAATTGGATATAAAGGGGGAGACAAGATTGGCTATCAATATTTCGCCGATTGCGGCGGAGTTACCCTGCCAGGATTCGAACAGGCCAAGAGTTTCAATTTCTAATATGCCGTTGTTTCTGCAACGATTCCTAGGGAGAGTTTTTCAATGAGTAAGCGTAGTTTGTTGCTGGGTGCTATCGCCCTCGCAACCCTCTCCACTCCGGCTCATGCTGATACGCTCCGCGAAGCTTTTATCGCAGCCTATAAAACCAATCCAACCTTGTCTGGTGCTCAGGCGGGGCAGCGCGCTGAAGATGAGAATGTTCCCATCGCTAAGGCGGATGGTCGCCCAAATGCAGGTTCCCAGTTTGGCTTTCAAGAGGACTTTCTGCGTAATGCGATTAGCTTTACAGCTCCTCTTCGGCGGGTCACGGCTTCTGGTGATTTGAGTGTGCCGGTATACTCGGGCGGCAGAGTAAAAAACGCGGTACGCGCCGCAAAAACGCGTGTGGCGGCTGGCCAATATGATTTGCGGGGAACCGAGGCTAGCCTGTTTAGCAACGTCGTCGCAGCCTATATGGACGTAATGCGTGATGAAGCCGTTGTGCGGCTTAATCGTGCCAATGTGGGCGTTCTGGCGGTCAATCTGGAGGCGACCAGCGATCGTTTTGAGATAGGTGATCTTACCCGTACCGATGTTGCGCAGTCCGAATCACGGCTGGAGGTTGCAAAAGGCGAATTGGAAACCGCGCGCGCCAATCTGATCACCAGTAAAGAAAATTATATTGCTTTGGTTGGGCAGGTTCCTGGCGAATTGCAACCTCCTCCTCCCTTGCCAAATCTGCCAAAAGCACCAGATGAAGCAGTGAACATTGCTCTACAATTTAATCCTGATTTGCTGGCAGCTAAGGAACGGAGTGTTGCCACGGAGTTTGATGTTAAACGGGCGCGAGGTGCAGTCAAACCAACCGTCGAAGCCTATGTGCAAGGCACCTATATAAACTTTCTAAACACACTGGACCGCCGTGATCCTGATTCACCGCCGGATCCACGGCTAGGTCCACGGGCATCACAGGAACAATCCAATGCAGAAGCCGGTGTACGCCTAACCATTCCAATCTATCAAGGCGGACGTCCGGCAGCACAGATACGCCAGGCCCAGGCGAGGTCCGGCCAAGCTTATGAGCAAGTCATTGCAACGGAGCGCAATATCATTGCACAAACCCGCGCCGCATATTCCAGCTGGCGTGCATCGGAACGGGTGATCCAGTCATCGGAGCGAGCGGTCGCAGCCAGTGCTTTGTCTCTGGAAGGCGTCCGTGCCGAAAATAGCGTTGGCAATAGGACCATCCTCGATATTTTGAACGCAGAGCAAGAGTTGCTCAATGCCCAAGTGCAACTAGTGACGGCGCGGCGCAACAGCTATGTTGCAGGCTTTACACTATTGGCCGCAATGGGTCGTGCCGAAGCACGCGACTTGGGCCTCGATGGCGGCCCGCTCTATGACCCACAGGTCAATTATGATCGGGTTAAGAACCAGTTCTATGATTTTCAGTCTGATCCCAACCCCGAACCAATAGCGACCCGAACTGTCGATACACCAGCCCAAACGGCAGATGTCGAGCCTTTGCCCAAATAAAACAAAAGCGAATAGCAATGTTACTGGCAAATAGTTGCCGATCTTGTGGTTCATGCGCTAAGGAAATGTGATAGTCACAAGCTTTGGATTTTGAGTATAGGGGTTTTGCGAATGGCGGAACAAAATAAAGAATCGTCGATGGAAGAGATTCTCTCTTCGATTAAGCGCATTATTGCTGAAGACAAAGCCATCGAACCTGACCGCTCAATCGCAAAAGATGACGATGCGATGCAGAGCAAGGAAGCTGCACCGCGCGTAAAATCTGTTCCCGATAACGTTACACCAATCGCGCCGCTGCCGAAAAATATCGCATCCAAAGGCGACAAATTTACGAAACCAACTGTCAAGACCTCGGCAGATGATGACGGCGTCTTGGAACTGACTAATGAGGTCAAGGACAGCACGACATCGTCGGCGCAAGGTGTTTTCGGGGATCGTCGCAAAGAAGAGCGGCTGATCAACGATCAGAAACTCGATTCGATGCGCCAATCCTTGTCAGCCTTGGTCGCTATGGAAGGTACAAACAACGAACCGAAAGCTCAACCAACTCAGCAAACTTCGCTAGAAGACCTGACCCGCGATCTCATGCGGCCGATGTTAAAAGAATGGCTGGATGAGAATTTGCCAAAACTGGTGGAAGAAATGGTTGCCCGGGAAATTAGACGGATTAACGGGAAGTAGTCTCTTCGGCTTTAATCTCAATTGCCATCGTGAGCAGGCCTGCTAAACCGGCCTACATGAAAAAAATCTCAAAATTGTCATCCATTGCCCTACTTCTTTCGAGTGCGGCTTTATCCACATCTATAGCATCTGCGCGGCCATTGACGGCAGTGGACCTCGCGACTCTCAAACGCGTTGGCACTGTAGCAGTTTCGCCTGACGAAAAATGGAGCGCCTTTAGTGTCACTGAAACCGATGCTGATACTTACAAGCGTTCAGCCGGACTTTGGTTGATAGACCTCACCAAGACCAATGCCGTTCCAGTCCGCGTTGCAGATACGCAAAATGGCAGCGAACACAGTCCGGCTTTCTCAGCTGATGGTAACACGCTCTATTATCTATCCGATGCAGGCGGTTCCGAACAGCTTTGGACAGTTGCTATCTCTGCCAATGGAGAAAACGGACAGCCGGTTCAGGCTAGCAACCTTAAAGCCGACATCGCTGGCTTCAAACTATCTCCAAAGGGCGACAGAATAGCAGTTTGGGGCGATATTGCCAAAGACTGCCCGACATTTGGCTGCGATAAAGCTGAGGGCGGAACGGGCAACAAGGCTATGCCTGGACCTGGCACAGGCCGGGAGTATGACGAATTATTCGTACGCCATTGGTCAAGCTGGGAAACGCCTGGGAATTATAGCCGCATATTTTCCTTTGATTTGCAAGATGGCAAGCTCGCGGGCAATGGAACCGCTTTAGACGGCGACCTTGTAGGTGACAGCCCGTCCAAACCCTTTGGCGGCGGAGAAGAAATTTCTTGGTCTACCAGCGGAAAAGGCTTGGCTTTTGTTCTGCGTAAAGCAGATCGAAATGAACCGAAGTCAACCGACTTGGATGTTTATGGCGTCGCGATATCCAAGGGCAAACCCGATCCGATGCCAGGCAATGGTGATGCAACTGACACATTGCCGGCTTTCTCGCCGGATGACGAGTGGTTCGCCTGGGCAGCAATGGAACGTCCCGGTTATGAAAGTGATCGCAAGGTCTTGAAACTGCTACGCAAAGGGGAAAAAGAACCAAAGGTGCTGACAGGCGATTGGGATCGATCGGTTAGCTCCATCACTTGGACACCGGACAGTAAAGCCCTGATCGTCACTGCCTCTGAAGTCTTGGACTATGCTGCCTTTCGCGTTGATATCGCGGACGGAAAAGTAACGCGGCTGACGGGAAAAGGAAGTGTCGGAAATATTACGCCGTTAAAAGACGGTTCAATGATTTTCACCAAAAAATCTCTACAGGCACCGGATGATATTTATCGCCGTGCCGCAGATGGTAAAGTTACACAGCTCACCAATATCAACGGTCGCGAGCTGGCTGAAATTGATAAGGTCGATATCGAGCGCTTTAACTTCAAAGGCGCTGAAGGTCATCAGGTCTGGGGACAGATCATTAAACCAGCAGGAGCGAAGGGCAAGCTGCCGATGGCTTTCCTGGTCCATGGCGGGCCGCAGGGCAGCTTTGGCGATAGCTGGTCAACCCGTTGGAATCCCAAGGTAATGGCGTCGCAAGGCTATGCTGTGGTGACCATCGATTTCCATGGATCGGCGGGCTATGGGCAGGAATTTATGGACAGCATCAATCAGGACTGGGGTGGCAAACCGCTCGAAGATCTGAAACTGGGCCATGCGGCAGCGCTGAAAATTGACAAGCAGATTGACGGCGACAGATCCTGTGCATTGGGCGCCAGCTATGGCGGCTATATGATGAATTGGATTGCGGGCCAATGGCCGGACCAGTTTGACTGTATCATCAATCATGCCGGCATATTCGACCTGCGCAGCTTTGCCTTCTCGACCGAGGAGCTGTGGTTCGATCAATGGGATCATGGTGGCCCCTGGTGGGAACGCGCCGATCCGGAAAAATGGAACCCGATCCAGCATATCGACAAATGGAAAACACCGACCCTGTTCATCCATGGCGAGAAGGATTTCCGCATTCCCTATACCCAATCGATAATGCCATTCACTTATGCGCAGGAACGCAATATCCCCTCCAAGCTGTTGATTTTCCCTGATGAAAACCACTGGGTGCTGAAAGGCAAGAATAGCGTGCAGTGGCACAATAATGTGTTCGACTGGATGGCCCGCTGGACTGGGCAAGGTGATGAGAAATGAGCTTTTTCCCCACCGAAACTGATGGCGACACCATCATCGTCACTCTGACCAACGCGCCGCGCAACACACTGTCGACCGAGTTGCTCAACGAGGGTACGGAAGTGTTCCGGAAGTTGGCGCAGGATAATCCCAAAGGTGGCGTTGTGCTCACTGGAGCGGGCGAGCACTTCACCTGCGGTATGGATACGAAGATCGCGGCCACGCTAGACGAAGCGGGTCAAGAACAGGCCATTGCAGCCATCAACACCTATGCGGCATCGCTCCACCGTCTGCCCTGCGCATTTGTATGCGCGGTCAATGGCAATGCCATTGGTGCTGGCGGGATCATGATGCTGTGCGCCGACTGGATTTACGCTGCCTCTGGCAATTATAAAATCGGTCTGCCTGAGGCCAAGGCGGGCCTGCCCTTCCCGCCCGTGCCGCAGGTGATTTTGGATCATTGGCTGGAACCCTCATGGCGGCGGCGTTTGGCGCTGTCGAGCATGTTGTTGAAACCCAATGAAGCCATTGGTGCTGGCATGGTGGAAGCAACCCTGATGCCAGGCGATTTGATCGAAAAATCCGTAGCAAAGGCACAGGAGCTAAATGCGCAGCCCGGTTTCGCCGCCTGCAAGCGGCAGCTGCGCGCCAAGGCGAATGCCGAAATTGATGCAATTTTGAACGGTTGAATAACGGCGCAAGCGCTGGCAAAGGCAGCGCATGACATTAGATAAAAATTTCGACCCTGCGGCCATTGAAGCGCGCTGGTATACACATTGGGAAAAATCCGGCCAGTTTCGCCCTGAACGCGACGATGCGGAGCCGTTTACGATCGTCAATCCGCCACCCAATGTCACCGGAAGTTTGCACATCGGTCACGCGCTCGACAATACGTTGCAGGATATCATCATCCGCCATGAACGGCTGAAGGGCAAAGACGCGCTCTGGGTCGTTGGCATGGACCATGCCGGGATTGCGACACAGATGGTTGTCGAACGGCAGATGGAAGAACGGCAGGACAAGCGAACCAACTATACGCGCGAAGAATTTGTCGAGAAAGTCTGGGAGTGGAAAGAGGAATCCGGCGGCGCGATCACCGGACAGCTCCGCCGTCTCGGCTGCTCGATGGATTGGGCCAACGAACGTTTCACCATGGACGACGGCATGAACGAAGCCGTGCTCAAAGTGTTTGTCGATCTCTATAATGATGGCCTGATTTATCGCGACAAGCGTCTGGTCAACTGGGATCCGGCGTTGAAAACCGCAATTTCCGATCTGGAGGTCGAGACCGTCGATACGAAAGGTGGTTTCTGGCATTTCAAATATCCGCTGGCTGATGGCGTAAAGCTAGACAATGGACAGGACTATATCGAAGTCGCCACAACCCGGCCCGAAACTATGCTCGCCGATATGGCGGTTGCTGTGCACCCCAGTGACGAGCGCTATAAGAGCGTGATTGGCAAAGAAATCGAGCAACCGATTACTGGACGACGATTCAAAGTTGTCGCAGACGAACATGCCGACCCCGAGCTGGGCAGCGGTGCTGTGAAAATCACACCGGGCCATGACTTTAACGATTTCGAGGTCGGAAAGCGCGCCGGTTTTGCAGCAGGCGAGATGCTCAATATGCTCGATGGCGAAGCCAATGTTTGCCAGAGCGCGGACGGTTTGGTGCCGGACGAATTTATTGGTCTTCATCGGTTCAAGAAAGACGGTGTCGATGGCGCGCGCGAATTGGTGGTGCAGCGGATGAAGGAACTCCGTTGCCTGATTCCGCATGTGACCAAAAACAAGGATGGCGAAGAAGTCGAGCATGATGCCGAACCGCGCACCATCGCAACACCTTTCGGGGATCGCGGCGGCGTGGTCATAGAGCCTTGGCTGACCGATCAATGGTATGTCGATGCTGAGACACTGGCGCAGCCTGCCATCAAGGCGGTGCGCGACGGCAGCATCGAGATTGTCCCAAAGACCTGGGAAAAAACCTGGTTCAACTGGATGGAAAATATCCAGCCTTGGTGTGTGTCGCGCCAGCTTTGGTGGGGGCACCGGATACCAGCCTGGTTTGATGATGCCGGTAAAATCTATGTTGCCGAAGATGAAGCGGCCGCTCAGGCACAGGCCGGCGAAGGTGTCGCGCTGACCCGCGATCCCGACGTTCTCGACACCTGGTTCTCCTCGGCCCTTTGGCCCTTCGGTACACTCGGCTGGCCGGACGAAACCGAAGACCTCAAGCGCCACTATCCAAATGACCTGCTGATCTCCGGCTTTGATATCCTTTTCTTCTGGGATGCGCGGATGGCGATGCAGGGCATACAATTCATGAAAGACGTGCCGTGGAAGCGGCTCTATCTGCACGGGCTAGTACGCGCCGAAGATGGATCGAAAATGTCCAAGTCCAAGGGCAATGTGGTCGATCCTCTCGGCCTGATTGATCAATATGGCGCAGACGCCTTGCGTTTCTTCATGGCGGCGATGGAAAGCCAAGGCCGTGATATTAAAATGGATGACAAGCGGGTCGAGGGCTATCGCAATTTCGCGACCAAGCTCTGGAATGCCTCGCGCTTCTGCGAAGTCAATGGCATTGGCGCGAGTAAGACCTTGCGTGCGCCGGAGGCTAAATTGCCGGTCAACCGCTGGATCATTTCCGAAGTGACCGAAACGCTAGCCACGCTCGACAAGGCGCTCGGTGATCTGCGTTTTGATGCAGCGGCCAACACCATTTATCATTTCACCTGGGACCGGTTCTGCGACTGGTATCTGGAGCTTATCAAGCCACTGCTGCAAGGTGATGATACCGCGGCAGCGGCCGAGACCCGCGCGGTTGCCGGCTGGGTGCTCGACCAGATCATTGTGATGCTCCACCCGTTCATGCCGTTTATCACCGAAGAATTATGGCACAGCATGGCCAGCGAAACCGACGGCAGAAACTATGACCTGATCGTTGCCAAATGGCCAGAACCGAAAGCGGAAATTGACGCCGATGCGAAGGCGGAAGTCGACTGGCTTATCCGCCTGATCTCGGCAACCCGCACGGCCAAGGTCGAACTCAACATCCCACCGGGCACCAAGATGACCGCCCATGTTCGCGATGGGGATGAAGCCTTGCAAAAACGCATTGAGCGGCAGGCGTCCGCTCTGGATCGGGTGGGTCGTTTGGAGAGTTTCTCCTTTGACCCCGCCCCCGACGGCGCAACCGCACAGATTGTTATCGATGGCGCTACTTATGTCCTACCGCTGGCCGGTGCGATTGACATTGATGCGGAAAAAGCGCGTCTCGGCAAAGCACTGGAAGGCGTGTCCAAGGAAGCCAAATCTCTTGAAGGCCGTCTGGGCAATGCCAATTTTGTTGAGAAAGCCAAACCGGAAGCGGTCGAAAAAGCCCGCGCCGATCTGGCCGACAAAAGCGCGGAGGCCGAACGTTTGCAGGCGGCTCTTGCCCGTTTGGGGTGATCGTTTCACGCAAAGAGCGGACAGCTCTGGCCCATTGATATGCGTCCATTCTCTACCTTTGAGGGAGAGAATAGCAGAACTTGCGAGCGACGCGAGTTAGTGGCGCTTAGAGAGGGGTAGTGGCTCCCACCCCCTCACCGACTACAACTAGCCAGCGAGCTGGCAAGTTTGCGTTGTCCTCTCCCTCAAGGGGAGAGGATTGGCCGGGAATTTCTAATTCGTATCGCCGCGCCGCATTCTCTCGGCGGCTCTGCGCATTTCCGCTGCGCCTTCTCGCATTTCCGCGGCACCACGGCGAAACTCAGGGGCTTGCCTCAGCAGCTCGTCCGCCGTCATGCTGCCTTCATTCCACTTGTTCCGCTTTGCGGCTTCAGCCTCGCGAAAGGCCACATCGCTTTCCAGCCGGTCGGCATAAGCTTCCATCTTGTCGGCACCGCGCAGCATTTTCTCCGCGCCTTTTTCCATCCCGATCGCGCCTTTGGCCATGCCGGCGGCGACCTTGGCCTCAATCTTTTCGGCCAGATTTTCGCCCCATTCTTTATCGAACTTATGGCTGCCCTTGTGAGCCTGGCTCGCGGCGAGAGGGATTATTGACGCTGTTGCTGCCAGCGCCAGTCCGGCAATAGCCCGCCCAAAATTTCTGTTATTCATTGTGCATTCTCCATCCTAACGGGCCGGCTATCGTTTCCGGCCTATCGACTACATCTGTAATCGCTTAGAATGGCAGTGCTATTGCTGTTCGACCAACAACCTATGAACAAAGACAAAAGTCGGGATGGCGCTTAACGCCCCTGACTTCTCCAGCGTTTGATGACCCGCTGAATAATCTCTTCTTCGCCGCCATGGTCACGCCACAGTTCGGAGAAGACCGGATCTTCCGATGCCGGACGTTTTTCTTCGGCCAGCGTATCGAGTGACACACGGATCGGAATGGCAACACCCTCACCGCAGCAGATAATCTCTCGGTTTCTCAGCGCTGGAATAGAATCCAGGAAGCCGCGCGCACCTTCTGGCATAGCTGCTTTCACAAAAGCTTGGTCGCGGTCATTGTTCAAACGCATCGACAGGATCGTACCGCATTGTGACAACACACCTTCCGCCAAATCCGAAGGACGCTGGGTGATCAGCCCCAGGGAAACACCGTATTTACGGCCCTCTTTGGCAATCCGGCTCAAAATATCACGGACACTGCTTTCACCGCCAACATCATCATTGGGAATGTAACGGTGAGCCTCTTCGCAGACCAACAATATGGGTCGCTGAGGTTCATTTTTTGCCCAGATAGAATAGTCGAAAACCAGACGGCTCAAAACGGCAACAACGGTTGGCGTAATTTCGGACGGAACCGCGGAGACGTCGATGATCGAAATCGGCTTGCCATCGGATGGCAGACGGAAAATCTTGGACAGGAAATCTCCCATGGTGTCACCCACCAACATGCCGGAGAACATGAAGCTGTAGCGCGGATCAGCCTTAATCTCATCAATCTTCGTTTTCAGCCGCATATAGGGCGCAGAATTGGTCGATTTGTCGAGCTTGCCCATCTCGTTCTGAATAATATTCGTCAGATCGGAAAGAAGATATGGCACGGGACTGTCCACGGTCAGTTTGGCAACACCTTGCGCCGCCTGACTTTTGGCTTTGGCAGCGAGCAGACATTTTGCAAGAATATCGCAATCCATTTGCTTGGCATCGCCGGTGGACTGAACGAAAACTTCACAATGTTCGCGGAAATTCATTAGCCAATAAGGCAGATTGAGGTTGTTCACATCAAACAGCCGGCCATTGGTCTTGAATGCCGCTGAATATTCCCCGTGAGGGTCAATCATCAGGATATGTCCCTCTGGCGCAATATCGCAGATCTTGTGCAGGATCAGCGCGGCTGATGTCGATTTACCAGTACCGGTTGAACCCAACAACGCAAAGTGCTTGCCAAGCATGGAGTCAACATAAAGCGCTCCGCGAATATCGTCGGTCGGATACACCGTTCCGATCTCTACATTGGACCGTCCATCCGATGCGTAAACCTGCTTCAGGTCAGCAGTCGTCACCGCATAAATAACCGAACCGGGAACCGGATAGCGGGTTACACCGCGGCGGAAGTTATAGATATGCCCCGTGAGTCGTTCTTCATCACCTTCACCGAGAAAATCGATTTCAGCGATGATCAGGCCGCTTTGCCCTTCATATAGTTTCTGGGTGCGGATATTGGCCAGAAGCCATGTCTGGCCGACACGGATTTTCACTTGGTTACCCACCTGACCAGCCATTTTTACCGTCGGATCGGGATGATCAGCCAGCCCCGCAAGGACCGCTGCATCCATAACGATGCGGGAACCCGAGCCGGCAATTTCAATGACTTCGCCTATCTGATGCCCTTCGGTCCGCTTTGGTGTCGATGTCGGCGCATGTGTCGCAACCGGAGGCGTCACATCTTGTTCATCGCTTTGCGGGAGCGGCCGTGCCGCTGGGAAATTATGGGAACCCATATCTGACATGAAGTCACAATCCTGTGTTGTTTATCTGGCACATGGATTACGCTGTCATGGTTAAGGAATATTTACCGCACTTTCGAGAAGGTAAATTGCATGTGATTATCGGGTCAGCTTACATCTTACGAAACAGATATCCCGCACCCCAGCCAAAGATGATCGAAATGAGCACGGCCATCAAACCATATATGAAACCGTTTTCCTGAGACAGGTTGGTAATGAAACGCCCCATACCGATTTTTTCGATGGTGATTTCCTTGATTTCTGCGGCCTCTACCCGGCCATCGATAATTAGAAATGTCTCCGCAGAATATTCACCCACTGGCACACTGGCCGGCAAATTTATCCGTGCCTGATAGAGAACGGAATCGGTAATCTCGACGCTGTTGGGAAGATTCTTGTACAATCGTCCACGGCTGTTCAGATCGACAAGGCCATTGGTAAATCGCGCCAGTTCCTGACTGTCAATGGCGCCAGCCGGTGACAATTGCAGATGATCGAGCCCCAGTTCATAAATATCAGCCGTCTTGTCATCGACAATTTCCTCAACCGGCCGCGAGGATGCAACGGCATAATAGCCAGGAGCAGATCGAAATTCGCTGCTCGCGGCATTGATCCATATTCCTGCCACTTGCTGCTTTTCGCGCACCACGATGGATTCAGTCGGGCCTTTCAGAACAACAACAATATCCGCTCGCTCGCGGTTGCGCGTGCCCGGTGGATATGTGATCGCGCCAAATAACAATAGCTGCGCACCATTGAAATCGCCCTGGATGCTGATCTTGTCCTGCGACACATCGGGCACAAGAACGGGTGTATTCGCTGTAGCCAGAAACAATATCGCCAGACAGCCCAGCACCTTGCTACATTTTGATCGCAGGCCCGTCATAGCAGCTGTATCGTATAAATTTCATCGGGCTGAAAACCGAGTCCGAGAGCCATCCGAATGGCGACCAACAAGACCATGGCTGCAAGTGCCAATCGGAGATATTCGGGCCGCATCCGTTGCGCAAATTTTGCACCCAGTTGAGCGCCCGTTACACTGCCAATCAAAAGCAGGCCGGCAAGGACAATATCAACCGCTCTGGTCGTCATGCTGTGCATCATTGTAGAGGCTATGGTGACGAACAAAATCTGGAACAGGGATGTGCCAACGACAACTTGTGCGCCCATGCCAAGTAGATAGAGCATCGCCGGAACCATGATAAACCCACCACCGACGCCGAGCAACATCGTCAATATACCTGTTACGAGACCAAGCATGAAGGGAGCGATCGGAGAAATATAAAGACCGGAGCGATAAAAGCGCCACCGCATCGGCAGATTTGCGACTAGCGGATGATGCCGTCTTTTTCGTGCTGGCAATGGTTTACCGGAACGGACTGCTTTCACACTGCCCCATGCTTCCTTCGCCATCATACCGCCAATTCCGCCGAGCATCAGGACATAGAGTACGGAGATTACCGTATCAATTTGCCCCCATCTCTGCAGAACCTGGAACAATATCGTACCAAAGAATGTACCAAAAATACCGCCGATGACGAGCACCGCACCCATCCGAAAATCAACGCCTTTACGTCGCATATGAGCCGCGACACCGGAAATACTGGCGCCGGTGACCTGTGTTGATGCGGACGCGGCAGCCACTGTCGGAGGGATGCCATAGAATATCAAAAGCGGTGTCGTCAGAAATCCGCCGCCGACACCAAACATGCCCGACAGGATGCCAACAAGCCCGCCCAGCAAAACGATGACAAACGCATCAACAGACAAATTGGCTATGGGCAGGTAAATATCCATATTTCCAACGACTAATCTCTTTTGGTTACGGGATAAAGGGACTTGATCTGATCTCGAGCAAGAAATCTGATCTTTCGCTGCAATCCGGAGCGACTAAATCGTTCAAAAGCCGGTGCTCAGTGTAACGGCGGCGCCAGATCCGGGGTTCGCATTTCCTCCGATACGTTCACGCCAATCGAGTGATATCTGCATATCAACTTGATCAACCGGGATGTGGAATCGCAATCGCGGCCCGATGTCGATACGTGTTGCCCCTTCCTGTCCACTGGACCAGATGGCGGCACCGGCAGTAATTTTTTTCTTGTCACGCTCGATAAGTTGTTTTTGCAAGGAAGCCGAAACATCGAAGAAATAGCTGTCATCCTGACCAAAAACATATCCCATTTGGCCATATGTTTCCAAACGGATGCCAGGCAAAACCGTGTCAGGACCAGATCCTCCGGCCAGATAAAAAGCCGTCCCGCGATTATCGCCATCCCCTGCCCCGAAACGTTGCTCTGCATAAAAGGAAACGGGAATGTGAGCTAGAGCTTTGGCCTTGATCCCGACAGCCAGCTCTTCCTCCCCGCTGGATGAGAGGGCTGTTGATGCACGGCCAAAGGCAGAAACATGCCGACTATTATCCCCCAACATTCTGTAGGTAAGGATCGCCCCAGCCTGACTGGCACCATATTGCGCGACGGGAAATTGCACTGTTGGTGACTGCGTTCGCAATTGCCCACGATTGCTGCCTTGCCTAGCGAAGATCCAAAAATAACCTGACAAGTTATTTGATGGTGAAGGTCGATCCGCTCTTAAACCTTCCGATGATATAGGCTCAACAGTTGAAGGTTCTCTTCGTATATCCCCGACCGGCAGCAATACATCTTCCAACTTATTCCAACGCACAGTTGATCGCTGCAGCAACTGCTGTGCTCTGGCTTCGGCCCGAATACCATCAATTTCCTGTTTTCTATTTTGAACTCGGGCCCTTTCGGAACCAGGAAATCTGTCTAAAGGTTCACGCGCAGACGGGGACTGGCTGGCATTATGTCTGGCAAGCAAATCCCTAGCTAGACCCGATTCAGAATTGTCGACAGCAAATGCCACAGGTGTTTCTTTGACAGAATAGACCTCATTCCAAAGCACACGGCCCGTTACCCAGATAATCAAAAAAATCAGCAGAACTTTAAACGGCTCTCCTCGACGAACCGATATGACCGCTTCATTCATCGCGATCAGGAATCCCGGTTGGCCTTAACTGTCGAACATCTGCCGAATGCGGATGAAAATGGTTTGTTTTCTCCCATTTGGGCGCAATTCCTGCCAGGCTTTTCAAATATTGAAACAGGGCCCGCCGCGCAGCCAAGATGTTGATAATGTTGGCGATGAAAGTTCTCGGGATTGAAAGCAACGCTTCTCGCAGGCCATATAGTTTGAAAACAAAATATCCTTTGAACGCCAGGCGCCAGAGGACAAAAAATGCGTTGATCCAAAGCATCGCCATCAGCAAATCGGGAAATGGCTGCGGCTCATAAAGATTGCCGAGTTTCAGAACATATAGAGAAGCAGTCAACAGGATTGCCAGATAAGCAAGGGACAAGACAAAAGCTGCGAAACTGGCCTTGCGATCCCGAAAACGCATCCAATTTTCGCGCCAGCAGCCTTGCCACCCCAACCGGTCCCATCCGGACAGGGCAATTCCCATCATCCAGCGACTTTTCTGCCGTATCGCATCATCAAGAGATTCGGGGAAAAACTCCTGTGTCGCGACCCATTGCCCCTCTTTGTCTTTCAGGCGCGCAAAGATCCCGCGACTATTGCCCCGTGTCAGTTGAAGACCGATTTCATAGTCTTCTGTCAAACTAGTCGCATCAAAAGGCTTGCCATATGTCAGTGCAGATAGTCGCTGCAGCTCATCGCGCCGGAACGCACATCCGACACCGGCCGAAGGCATAGCCACGCCAAGCGCTTCTCGCAGAACCATTTGCTTGCCATGCATCTCCGCAAATTCATCACCATAATGGCCAGCCACCCAGATGGAGCGCGCTGCCCGGCGCGGGATGACCGGTATCTGGACCAGCGACGCACGGTCTATAAGATAGTCGAACAGGTCCAAAGCCTTGGGGTGGATCAGGTCTTCTGCATCTTGCAGGATGACCGATTTAAACTTGGTCGATTCCAAAATTTCGTCCTGACACAAAGCCCACCACAATCTGTTCAAGCAATCTGCTTTCGACGTTGGACCATCGCGGTCACATATGACCATGCGGATTTTGCCGGTATCTCTTGCTGCATCGGCAACAGCCGCGATGGTCGCACCATCATTGGGATAACAACCGACATAGATGCGATAATGATCATGATCCCATTGATTGATACAGCGCCTGAGCATGGCGCCAATAACTGGGGCTTCCTGCCAAGCCGGCACAAATATCGCCAATGGGCTGTTGTTTTTGGATGCTGGCAACTGATCGACAATGAGGCGCTTGTGGCGCGTATAGACAAACAGCTTTCGCTTTATCGAATGCATCACCCACGTGATGTCAAATATCGCATCATCTATCGCGCCAAGGATGAAGCACAGGCTCGCAAACAGGAGCAGTTCCTTTTGGACAAGGTCGATAGTCGGCAGGATATACGCGCCCATATACTGGCAAACTCCAGCAGTTACAGCACCATATCCCAATTACCCAAGCTGTTGAACCAGCCCCCTATAAGCACCTTTCTGGTGAGTGCATGCCACGATATATCATAGTGTAAATGAATGTAAATATTATTATTTAATCGATTAAAAAACATTGCAATGGACGCTGGACTTGCGGCGCAGTTCAGGCCATCACATAAAAAAATAAATTTAGGAGACCGTATGAGTGCAACTCAGGCCCAAGAGGCACCCACCACAAATACCGGACAGGCATTTGGTACGACTGGTTATCGCAACTACGTTCTCTTTTCATTGCTCGTTGTTTATACGCTCAATTTTATCGATCGCGCTCTGATTGGCGTCATTTCAGAACCAATCATTCAGGAATTTCAACTCACCGATTTACAGTTTGGCTTGCTCTCTGGCTTTGGGTTTGCCCTGACATATACGCTTTTCGGAATTCCCATCGCTCGCTTTGCGGAACGCTATAACCGCGTCCGCATCATCGCATTCAGTGTTATATTCTGGTCCATCATGACCGCGCTGTGCGGACTTGCCGGCAGTTTTCTTGCGCTTCTCGTATTTCGCATTGGTGTCGGAATCGGCGAGGCGGGTTGCACACCGCCAGCCAATTCAATCATCGCAGACTATTTCCCCCCGCGCAGCCGAGCGCGAGCGCTTGCCATCTATGCGATGGGCGTTACCCTTGGCAGCGCACTGGCCGCAGCGTTTGGCGGCCCCATTGCGGAGATTTTTTCCTGGCGTGAAGCCTTTATAATATTGGGCCTGCCGGGTGTTCTCATTGGCCTGATCGTATTGTTCACAATCAAGGAACCACCACGGGGCTATTCTGACCCCCCTGGCACACCACAGGTTGAGAAACTGGGCTTTGGCGAAACGCTGAAAAAATTAAGCGGAAACCGGAGTTACTGGATCAACGCCCTCGCCGCGACAATTGTCGCTTTTGTGGGTTACGGAGTCTCCAGTTTCCAGGTTTCGTTCTTTGTTCGCGTGCATGAATTGAGCATTGCCGATGCCGCCTTGCAACTGGTTCTGCCCGTGTCGCTCGCAGCGGCGGCCGGAACCTTTGGAGGAGGATATGCGATCGAGAAGCTGAGCGGACGCTTCATTAACGCCGTAGCCTGGGTACCAGGCTGGTCGCTCATTTTGTCTCTGCCTCTTTATTGGATTGGCTTTTCGACAGACAGTCAAGCAACGGCATTGGTCATGCTGATCGTAGCAGCGTTTCTGCATTACACATATCTGGGTTCGCAATATACGATTGCTCAAGGCGTGGTTGATGTGAAAGCACGAGCGACAGCGATCGCGATCTTGCTATTTGTCGTCAACTTGATCGGATACGGTCTTGGCCCCCTGTTTGTTGGTGCGATCAGCGACTTCCTATCTGCATCCTATATCAGCAGCAATGCCGCTTTGAGCAGCCAGATGACGCTGGAACTTTGCAAAGGCACCGATGCGGACATTTTGGCCGCGGGTAGCCAGGCTGCACTGGAAGCCTGTCGTCAAGCGACGGGCGAAGGTGTACGGGATGCATTGCGCTTCACCGCCATGATTTACGGCCTTTCCGGGCTTGCCTATCTGTGGCTTTGCAAGCATCTTCAGAAAGACCTGCTCGCCAAAATGAGCTAAGCGCCCAGAGTAAAATTCAAAAAGAGTAACGATGTCCAAACCCGAACCATGGCAGCTGTCAAAGGCCAGCTATCCCTTTTCCAATGTCACCCAGACGCGCTTTGGTGATATGGACCTGCTTGGCCATATCAACAATGTCGCGATGGCCGATCTGTTCGAAAATGGCCGGGTCCGTTTTAACCGGTCCATGGGTATGGAAAACCGCGCGGAGGGTGACCGCTGGCTGATCGCCGCAGTGCAGATCAACTATCTGCGAGAGGCCCATTTCCCCGACGATGCGGAGATTTGCAGCGGCATTGGCCGGATCGGCAACTCATCCTGGGACATCCTGTCGGCGGCGTTCCAGAACGACCAGTGCGTCGCGACCTGCACCACGACACTGGTGCTGACCAACCCGCAAGGTGCCAAGGTCATTGACGCTGATTTTCGAGCTGTGCTTGAGGCCCAGATGGTCAAGCGCGACTAGTATCTAGTCGTTAAAATTGGCCGCGCGCTTCTGCATGAAGGCCATGACTGCCTCTTTCTGATTGGGCGCCCTGCCCACCTTGTCCTGCTCGACGCTTTCCATCATCAGGATCTCGTCTTCATTCATGTCCGGCAGCTGGTTCATCAACCGCTTGGCGGCCTTGATCGCATCCGGGTTCTTGCCGGCAATTTCCGCCGCCAGTTCCATCGCCTTGGCATGCGGATCATCGGCGAGATGCGAAACAAAGCCCAGCTCTTTGCCTTCCTCGCCAGAGAATATCCGGTTGGTGTAAGTCAGCTCGCGCAAAATATCATCGCGCACAAAGCTGCGCCAGGTTGAGTAGCTGCCCATATCGGGGATGAGGCCCCAGCGCATTTCCATAATCGATAGCTTGGAATCCGGCGTCGCAATCCGCACGTCCGCCGCCGACGCAAATTGTAGGCCGCCACCGACACAGGCACCGTGAATGGCGACAATCACTGGCGCAGGCAGTCGCCGCCACTGCAGCACGACATGCTGATATTTATTCGCGTTGCCATAGCTGCGGTCGGTCAGACTGCCGGTCGTACTCGACTGCGTAAAGCTCGCCATATCCAGGCCTGCACAAAATCCCTTGCCATTGCCGGACAGCACGATCGCCCGCACATCCTTCATTTCGGCGAGCTTGTCCGTCGCCTCAATAATCGCATCAATCTGCTCTGGGTCGAGCGCATTCATTTTTTCCGGTCGGTTGAACCGGACATCGGCAATATGGTTTTCAACCGAGATAGTGACGCGTTCTGACATGGTTAGGCTCCCGTATTTCTGGGGTATGATTGGATTCGTTTAGGTATCAGCCGCGAGTTTAATCGCTCGATTAACCAACGGCAACTGATCATTGCCAAAATACATTCGCTCGCCGCCTTGATAAGGCACAAAAATGCTAGGCGATCCATAGGCGCCGCGGGCGATGGCTTCCTCGGTATTGGCGCGCAATCTGTCTTTCACGGCCTGTTCCTGCGTCTGCGCTACCAGCGCCTCGCCATCCATTCCGATTTCATTGGCAATTGCGGCCAATACCGCCGGATCATCCAGATTGCGCTGATCGGTATAATAGGCGTTAAAAGCCGCCGTCGCGAATTTATGCAGCGCCGCCTGATCCTCCTCCAACGCGCAACAGGCCCGCATCGCGTGGACGGACTTGACCGGATGATGCTCGCTCGGAAAATTCATCGGTATCCCGGCCAGCGCCGCCCAGTCTTTCATCACCCGAAAGCTGTGCACGAATTTCGGATTGTCGGGATTTTCGCGCGCGGCATAAACGCTTTGGTTCACCGCGTTGAAGACGCCGCCAACCAAAAACGGCTTCCAGATGATTTCTGCGCCGGTGTCCGCGATAATTGGCTGGATATTGTGAAACGCCAGACAGGTCCACGGGGACGAAAGGTCAAAATAAAAATCTACACTTACGGTCATATATTCACCCTTTTTTCTGATACTGCCGTGCTCCTGCGCAGGCAGGAGCCTATCTCCAGTTCGCGAATAACTGCACAAGCGAAAGATGGACCCCTGCCTACGCAGGGGCACGGTGGCTTTTCATATCCAAGCATCATTCCTTTATCCCGAAAAGCGTTTTGCGCACTTCGGCATCATCTTGCGGGTTGCGATTAATTTTGTCGCGGCCCAGCGCCATGCCGCGCCGCAATCCCTCACGCTGCTTCAGCTCCTCATACCAGCGCTTCACGCTGGCAAAATCCGCCAGATCAATTTCCTGCCGCTTATAGGTCTGCACCCACGGAAAGCAGGCCATATCGGCGATGCTGTAATCGCTGCCGGCCAGATAATCATGCTCTGCCAGCCGCCGGTCCATCACCCCGAACAGCCGCAGCACTTCGTTGCGATAGCGTTCGGTGGCATAGGCGATACGGTCGGGCGCGTAGAGTTTGAAATGGCCATGTTGCCCCATCATCGGCCCCAGCCCGCCCATTTGCCACATCAGCCATTCCGTCGCCGCAATCTGACCGGGCAAATCATGCGGCAGGAATTGCTCCGCCTTGTTCGCCAGATAGAGCAGGATCGCGCCGGTTTCGAAAACGCTGATCGGCTCATCGCCTTCGATCGGGTCATGATCGACAATGGCGGGGATGCGGTTATTCGGGCTGATCGCCAGAAAATCCGGCTCAAACTGCTCCCCTGCCCCGATATTCACCCACTTGACCTGATAATCGAGCCCGCATTCCTCGAGCATCACGCTGATCTTCCAGCCATTGGGTGTGGGGGCAAAATAAAGATCAATCATTACGGCAAAGCTCCAGGCAGAAATTATACATTTAATACGCAAAATGGCGGTGAAATTCGGTTCAACCGAGCATAGACGGCGATGAACAGAAGCGGGGAATCGATCTGGCGCGGACTGGACATAGGCTATGGTTGCATAAAAGGGCGGGTGTAGGACAGCAAAATATTATGCTTGCAGAGGCTTGGAACGGAGGGCTGGACGCCGGGCGCAGAACGGTTAGGATGCGCATCAATATCCCCCAACTGAAAGGAAACCCCATGTCCATCAATGTCATCTACAAAACCAGCGCCACCGCCACCGGAGGCCGCGACGGGTCAGCCAAATCGGATGACGGATCGGTCGACGTCAAGCTGGTTGTGCCCAAGGAAATGGGCGGCCCGGGCGGCGACGGCGCCAATCCCGAAAAACTGTTCGCCTGCGGCTATTCCGCCTGCTTCCTCGGCGCGATGAAAGCGGTATCGGGCAAAGCGGGCATCAGCGTCCCGGCCGACGCCACGGTCACGGCCCATATCGGCTTCGGCCCCCGCGAAGCCGGCGGCTACGGCATCACCGCCGACCTCGAAATCAGCCTACCCGGCGTCGATCAGGCCGATGGCGAAAAGCTGGTCCATGCAGCCCACGAAGTTTGCCCCTATTCCAACGCAACGCGGGGCAATGTTGATGTTGGTTTAACCGTTGTGTGAACTAAAGCGCACACCGATTGAGACCGGATATTTATGATGATTTAATGTCAGCTCTGGGTGCAAAAGCGGAGTTTCTGCATTCAACTCAACCGTCCTTCAATCGCATCCCAGATCATGCCGGCGGTGTCCGTTCCGTTGAACTTGTCGATCGCAACAATCCCGGTTGGGGAGGTGACATTAATTTCGGTTAGCCATTTTCCGCCAATTACATCAATGCCAACGAAGAGCAGCCCCAGTCTTTTCAAATCCGGGCCCATGGCGGCACAGATTTCTTTTTCACGATCGGTGAGTTCAGCCGCTTCAGCATAACCGCCTTGCGCAAGATTGGAGCGGAATTCGCCTTTGCCGGGTTTACGATTGATCGCTCCCGCCACTTCACCGTCCACCAAAACGATACGCTTATCGCCATCCTGGACTTCCGGAAGAAAGGGCTGGATCATATGCGGTTCTGGCCAAGTCTGATTAAATACCTCGATTAACGCGCTTAAATTACTGCCATCTTCCGGGATCAGGAAGATGGCTTTACCGCCATTACCGTGGAGTGGCTTCACAACAATGCCGCCATGCTCATCCTGAAAAGCCCGAATTTCATCAATATTTCGCGATATCAACGTGGGCGGCATAAATTTGGCATAGTCGAGCACATATACTTTTTCGGGCGCGTTCCGGACTGATGCAGGATTGTTGATCACCAGCGTTTCATGCTCAATCCGTTCCAGTAAATGGGTCGCGGTTATATAACCGACATCAAACGGGGGATCCTGCCGCATCAACACCACGTCAACATCGCTACCTAGATCGAGCCGCACCTGTTCGCCAAATTCATAATGATCGCCGTGCACCTGCTGCACCTTTACCGGATGCGCGAGGGTCGTGAGGCGTCCAGCCAGATAGGTCAGGTCTTTGACATCATAATGATACAGCCGATGCCCGCGCTTTTGCGCCGCGATCATCAATGCAAAGCTGCTGTCTCCCGCAATATTGACGGATTCCATGGGATCCATTTGCACGGCTATTTTCAGGGTCATAATGGCGCTTTCTCAAAACGTTGGCGTCGGCGGGACTAAAATCCGTGCCATACGTTGGTTAAATGGGTCGGCAGGCGTCGCGGTGCAACCAAAATAACGTCGATGCGCGCATCTTCGCCATTTTGGCAATATTCGGAATAAAGAATTTCCGCCGCTGCTGCGACGCGTTTCAGCCGATGATGATCGATTGCCGTTTCCAGATCCGCGGCCTTCGAGCGTGCTTTCACCTCGACAAAGGCGACCAGGCCTAAACGCTTTGCTATGATATCAACTTCTCCGCGCGCCGTCCGTACGCGCTTTGCCAATATTCTCCAGCCGTGCAGCCGCAGCCAACCGGCGGCTATGCTTTCTGCGCGCCGCCCTTGCTGTTCGGCCTGCCTGCGGTTCATTTTTCCCGTTCCGCTTTCCAGCGATTGGCCAGATCATAAAGCGCTTTGCGATCAGCACCAAAAGCGCGTGCAACTTCACCAGCCGCTTTTGCCGCCGGCAAGCGCTCCAGCGCCAATCGTAACGCCGCTTCGATATCTTCGCTGCTGGCGGGCGCGTCCTCTCCGGGCGGGCCGATGACGACAACTATCTCACCCTTAGGTTTTTCGCTTGCGTAACGGGCGGCAAGATCGGACAGCTTGCCCGTGACCGTTTCTTCAAATTTTTTCGTGATTTCACGGATCACGGCGCCTTCCCGATCGCCCAAATTATCATGCGCATCCGCAAGCATGGCACCAAGGCGCGAGCCATTTTCATAAAATATCAGCGTTGCCTTTATCGGCTTTAATTCTGCCAGGGCAGCCCCACGCGCCTTGCTCTTACTTGGCAAAAATCCTTCGAACAGAAACCGGTCGCTAGGCAAACCCGATAAAGTCAATGCTGCGATCACGGCGCTCGGCCCAGGGACAGTCGTCACATATATGCCCGCCGTTCGCGCATCGCGCACGAGCTTATATCCGGGGTCGGAAATAAGCGGCGTGCCGGCGTCACTGACCAGTGCGACAATTTTACATCTCGCTGCGGCTAAAATTTCCTGCCGTGCTTGCTCCCCCTTATGGTCATTATAGACCATCATCTTTTTCTTTTTATCTATGTGATTCAATAGCTTGCCAGTGACTCTTGAATCTTCGACCAAAATAAGATCGGCGGCAGCGAGAATTTCTTCGCCCCGGCGGGATAAATCTCCGAGGTTGCCGATTGGTGTGGCAACGATATACAGGCCATGTTCAAAGGGAGCAGACATAATGAACGTCATGACAGATAATTTGCACGTGGGACAGATAGAAAAAACATCCAAGCAAACTGGACGTCGTAGCCTGTTGAAATATGCCGGGCTCGCCTCCATCATTTTTCTTGCGGGTTGTGAAACCGTTGTTCCCCGCGGCGGCGAACGCGCACCTACACCGACGCCGACACCGCCACCAGTAACGGGTGCTCTGCCATCGGACACAACGCATCATCGTATTGCTTTGCTGGTTCCCCTGTCCGGCAAGAATGCTGGCGTCGGACAATCGCTCGCCAATGCGACCACGATGGCGCTGCTTGATACTAAGGCGGGCAACATCCGCATGACCAACTATGATACGGCAAAAGGCGCAGCTGCGGCGGCGCGCAAAGCGGTTGCAGACGGGAACAAGCTGATCATTGGCCCGTTGCTCAGCGATAATGTCGTTGCGACGGCCAATATCGCCCGCCCAGCTGGCGTCCCGATACTGAGCTTTTCGAACGATGCCGGTGTCGCGGGCAATAATGTATTCCTACTCGGTCATATCCCATCTCAGTCGATCAATCGCGTGGTAAGCTATGCCAAATCAAAAGGTATGAGCCGCTTTGCCGCTCTGGTTCCCAATGGGGTTTATGGTCAACGCGCATCATCAACATTATTGCGCTCGGTCAAAGATGTCGGCGGGACCGTGGTCTCAATTCAGAATTTCAGTCGTGATTCCAAATCAGTAGAGGCGGCAACCAAGAAATTGTCTGAAAATGGTAATTTTGATGCGGTACTGCTCGCCGACAATGGCAGCATGGCAATCAGGGCAGCGCCTTATATCCGTCAGAACGCCAGCAGCACGGCCAAAATACTTGGCACCGATCTATGGAATACCAGCAGCAATCTCGCTGGCGCTCCTTCCATGCGCGGCGCCTGGTTCGCTAGCGTTTCAGACGGATTATACCGGCAATATGCCAGCAAATATCGTACCCGTTATGGTCGTGCGCCTTTCCGGCTGTCTAGTCTTGGCTATGACTCGGTATTGCTGACCGTCAAGGTGGCACAAAATTGGAAAGTCGGCACGCCCTTCCCAATCAATCAGCTCACCGATTCCGGTGGGTTCATTGGTCTGGACGGTGTTTTCCGCTTCCGCCGCAACGGTATTTCCGAACGCGCTTTGGAAGTGCAGGAAATCCGCAGCGGCAGCTTCAGCGTGATTGATCCAGCACCCAAAAGTTTTTAGCGGATAGTCTTTAAAGCTCTATGCTTTATCCAATATTCTGGCCGGTATCTTTCCAGTCGGCCAGAAAGCCTTCAATGCCCTTGTCAGTCAGGACATGTTTGAACAGGCCGCGAATGACGTTCGGTGGCATGGTTCCCACATCTGCGCCAATCCGCGCCGATTCCAGCACATGGATCGGGTGGCGGATAGAGGCGACCAGGATTTCTGTGTCAAAAGCATAATTGTCATAGATCAGCCGGATATCGTCGATCAGCTTCATGCCATCGAAACCATTATCATCGTGGCGGCCGACGAACGGGGAAATGAAGCTCGCGCCCGCTTTCGCAGCCAGCAACGCTTGATTGGCGGAGAAGCAAAGCGTCACATTGACCATCGTGCCATCACTGGTCAGCGCTTTGCAGGTTTTTAGGCCGTCAATCGTCAGCGGCACCTTGATGCAGACATTGTCTGCAATCTTACGCAGCACCTCTGCCTCTTTCATCATCGCGTCATGTTCAAGCGCAACAACTTCAGCAGAAACCGGACCATCGGTGAGACCGCAAATCTCCTTGGTCACTTCCATGATGTCGCGGCCGGATTTTTTGATCAGCGACGGGTTGGTGGTCACGCCATCGACCATGCCGGTCGCGGCGAGATCAGCGATTTCAGCGGTATCGGCGGTATCAACAAAGAATTTCATGTCGTCTGTGCTCCTGGTACGGGTACGAAAACTGCGTTGGGAAGACGCCTAACGCCTTTCATCACCGGGTGAAATATCGCTCTGAGAAAAGCTGTGTAAAAAACTGTGGATAGCTTGGGGGCTTTTCATCCCCGAGCGATCAACTCAGCCCAAAAGCCGCGATCAGCACCGGATCATTGGTCGCCTGCGGATTGGCTCTGATCTTCGCTTCCTGCGCGCCGATGGACCGGTATATAGCATCGCTGACTTTATTGGTCACATCCTGGCTGATATCGGCAAAGTTGATATCACTGACCTGCCCTAATACCAGATTGATGATCTCGTTGTCGAACAGGTTCAGCCCCTGACTGACTCCCGGCAACATCTGCGTCGCCAAAGATGTGCCGAGCTGGCTCTGCAACAAATTGGTTGCGGCGCGGTCGCCGCCTCTGATGATGGCCGCGGCATCGGCTATGCTCATGCCGCGGATGGTATCGGCAATTACCGGGGCGGCCAGCTCTGCCCCTTTTTCGGCGGCGCGATTGACTTGCTTGAGCAAACGTTTCTGGACCGGTTTGGACCGCAGCATCGCCGTGGCAATATTGGTAACCCGCGTCCCGCCGAGCCGGTCTGGAACCGATATGCGGGCAATCTGGCTGTCGAAAAAACCATTGGGCTGCATCAATTCGGCAAAGGCATTTTGCGACGAGAGCGTCAGCAAACGTTTGACCGCCTCGGTCAGGCTCAGCGCTGGCAGGCTGGAACAACCCGGCAAGGCCAGCACCGCAGCCGCGCCGCCTGCGGCCAGAAAATTGCGTCGATTGATATATTCCATGGTCTTACTCCCCTAATCCCTTCGCAATTGCATAGCAGTTGGTGACGCAATCCCAAAGCATGCTTATACGGGCCGGATGAATCGCGTTCATCAACCTGCCAAAGACCGGGCCAGAGTGCTGTTGCTCAACGCCGCGCTGGGGCCGCTCGATTATCGCATACCCGAAGGCATGGACGCGCGTCCGGGTTCTATCGTTATGGCGCCGCTAGGCCCGCGCAAATTACCAGGCGTAGTTTGGGAAGCGGAGAGCTTTCCAGTGGATGAGATTGATGCAAAGAAACTGCGCCCCTTGCTGGAGTTACGCGACGTTCCGCCGCTATCTGCACCGCTAAGGCGATTGATTGAATGGACCGCGCGTTACTATTTTGCCGCACCGGCATCGGTATTGCGCATGGTCCTTTCCAGCGGAGCGGCCTTTGCCGACAATCGCCCGATTATCGAATATCGGCTGAACGGCAATGTTCCAGACCGGATGACCCCGCAACGGGAACAGGCACTCGAAAAGCTGGTCGATGTGCAAGGCACGATCAGCGAACTGGCATTCAAGGCCGATGTGTCTGTTGCGGTCATAAGGGGGCTTGAAAAAGCAGGCGCGCTGGACCGGCATGAAGTGTCGGCTTTTGCCGATATCAAGCCGCCTGATCCCGACTTTGCCAAAGTCGATCTCAGTGATGATCAGACCAAGATTGGCAATGTTTTGATGGGCGCGGTGCGCGATGCTGCTTTTCAACCCTATTTGCTCGATGGCGTTACCGGATCGGGCAAGACGGAAGTCTATTTCGAGGCCGTGGCTGAAGCCCTGCGCCAAGATAAGCAGACTTTGGTATTGCTCCCCGAAATTGCACTTACAGAACCGTTTCTTGACCGGTTTCAGGCGCGGTTCGGAACGGAACCAGTCGCTTGGCATAGCGGCCTTAAACAATCCGATCGCAAGAAAAACTGGCGGGCTTTGGCCGATGGCGATGCGAAAGTCGTTGTCGGCGCACGGTCCGCGCTGTTCCTGCCGTACAAGAATCTTGGCCTCATCATCGTCGACGAGGCGCACGAGGTCAGTTTCAAACAGGAAGATGGCGTTCGCTATCATGCCCGCGATGTTGCCGTGATGCGCGGACTGCATGAGAAAATCCCTGTGGTGCTGGCGTCCGCAACCCCGGCGATCGAAAGCCGTCATCAAGTCGAACAGGGCAATTACGAATTGCTCGAGTTGCCCGCCCGTTTTGGTGCAGCGACATTGCCCGAGATCGAGGCACTGGACCTGACTCAGGATATTCCGGCACGCGGGTCTTGGTTAGCCCCGACATTAGTCAAAGCGCTGGAGGAAAATCTCGACAAAGGCGAGCAGTCGCTGTTGTTCCTCAACCGACGCGGCTTTGCGCCGCTGACGCTGTGCCGGACCTGCGGCCATCGGATCAATTGCCCGAATTGCACCGCATGGATGGTGGAACACAGGCTAACCAAACGCCTGGCGTGCCACCATTGCGGTCATGTCATGCCGCAGCCCGAGCAATGCCCGGAATGCGGTGATGAAGATTCTTTGGTCGCCTGTGGCCCCGGTGTGGAGCGCATTTGCGACGAGGTCAAAATGCTATTCCCGCAAGCGCGAACCGCCATTGTGACCTCCGACACCATCTGGTCACCAGCCAAGGCTGGAGAATTTGTCGCCCAGATGGAGGCTGGCGCCATTGATATCGTTGTGGGCACGCAGTTAGTCACCAAGGGCTATCACTTCCCCAATCTGACATTGGTCGGGGTCGTTGATGCGGATATTGGACTGGAAGGCGGCGACCTGCGCGCGGCCGAACGCAGTTTCCAGCAAATCGCGCAGGTTGCCGGCCGCGCCGGTCGTGCCGAAAAACCCGGTCATGTCTATGTCCAGACCCGCATGCCCGGAGCGCCGGTGATACAGGCCCTGATCAAAGGCGACCGGGACGGGTTTTATAACGCGGAAACCGAATCCCGCCGTGCCGCCGCAGCGCCGCCTTTTTCCAGATTGGCAGCCATCATTGTGTCCTCCGAGGACAATTCTGAAGCGATGGAAACCGCGCGACTAATTGGACAGACAGCACCAAAGGCAGAAGGCTTCGCCGTCTATGGCCCTGCCCCTGCCCCACTCGCCATGTTACGTGGTCGTCATCGCCATCGTTTGCTGATCCACGCGCATCGTTCGATTGAACTGCAGGAAATCATGCGGGAGTGGCTCGAAAAACTGGAGTGGCCGCGAGCGGTGCGGGTCGGTGTGGACGTTGATCCATACAGCTTTGTTTAAATTTGCGGAAAATGCTTATGGCTTGTGCTCCGCACTTGATGCAGAGCCTAGGGTGGTGGTAGCGCTACCTTAATCTGTGGGCTCCGTATCAAATGCGGAGCACGAAACACTAAAGGCCCATTTATGAACCGCTTCTTTGTTTTTTTTGCTGCAACTCTGGCGATCCTGTCTGCGGCCCCAGCACAGGCTGACCCCGCCGATATCGCGGCTGCCAGCCGGTCGGTGGTTCGGGTTGTTCTGGCCGCCACAGATGGCGATAAAGTGGCCTTTGTTGGCCATGGCAGCGGCTTTGCGGTGGCACCTGACAAGATCGTCACCAACGCCCATGTGGTTGAAATTGCCCGGCAGGAGAAGTCCGTCGTCATCGGCATTGTGCCATCTCAGGGCGGCACCAGCTATGGCGGAAAAGTCATTGCCTATTCGCCCGGCAATGATCTGGCGCTCATTCAATTGCAGGATGGCGGCCGCCTGCCTTCGATGACAGTTTTCAGCGGACCGGTGGCCGATGGCGCAGATGTGGTTGCAATCGGCTATCCCGGTTCCGTCGATCGCGCGCAGGGTTTGAACCTCGATGATCTTATCAATCCGATGTCGCCGGTGAAAACGCGCGGTTCGGTCTCGGGCGGACGGACGACCAAGCAATTTGACACGATCCTGCATACGGCCCCGATTGCCAGCGGCAATAGCGGCGGACCGCTGATCGATAATTGCGGACGCATTTTGGGGGCGAACAGCTTTGGGTCCCTGTCCGACGGCAATGATGCCGAATTCGGCTTTGCTGTGTCCAGCCGTGAAATCCTCTCTTTCCTGCGTAAAGCCGGCGTAAAAGCCGGATTGACCGCCACACCTTGCCGGTCCGTCGCAGAATTGAGCCAGCAGGAACAAAGGCGCGAGGCCGCCGCAAGGGCCCGGATAGAAGCCGCCCAAAAGGCTGAAGCGGCCGAACGCCGACAGGCGGAAGCCCAGCTGCGGACCGCAATTTCCCAGGAAATTACAACCGAGCGTGAAAATCAGATGGCGATCGCCGCCCTGATGTTGGTGTTATCACTGTTTGTGTCTGGCGGGGCGGCCTATCTGATGCTTCAGGACAAGCGTACGCCCGCTATCGGCACGGCTGGCGGCGCGGCTCTGTTGCTGGTTGGGGCGATATTGGTTTTTCTTTCGCGGCCTGCCTTTAGCGAAATTGATGACCGCGTAGCAGCGGCGCTCAAAGAAAAACTGCCAGACGAAAATGGCACGAATGGAGGCAGCGCGCTTGCAACGGCAGGACAATATCAATGCCGCCTCAATTCCGAACGCAGCCGGATCACGGTATCGCAGGTCGATACACTGGATCTGGACTGGGCCGAAGGCGGCTGCGTCAACGGGCGCACGCAATATGGCCGCGATGGCGACAAATGGTCGCGCATTTTCGTGCCCAATGAGGAACAGACAGTCACGATCAGCAGTTTTGATCCTGCGAGCGCTGAATTCACCACCGAACGTTATTTGCTGGGCCTCAGCGCGATGACCAAAGCGCGCGAAATTCGCAAACAATATGGCAATCGTGCATGCACCAGTGACGAAAAAGCATTGGCCGATATTACCGAGATGGTGAAGGCCATCCGTACCGAGCTTCCCATGCAAACCAACGAGCGGTTGGTTTATGAGTGCGAGAAAGTCTCTCCATGATCGCTAGCGCGCTATGATCGCTGACAAGCAGCGCCAGTCGGCTATGCGCTTTGTACTGCTGACGGTGTTCATCTATTCCGTTGGTTTTGGCATCATCATGCCGGTACTGCCGGAGCTTATTCAGGAATTGGAGGACGTAAGCCTGTCCGAGGCGACAATGCTTGGCGGCTTTATCAGCGCCTCTTATGCGTTATTCCAGTTTTTGATGGGGCCACTTGTCGGCAATCTCGGTGATCGCTTTGGTCGTCGCCCAGTATTTTTGGTTTCGCTGCTCGCCTTTGGTATTGATTTCGCGTTGATGGGTTTTGCGACCTCAATCGTGTGGTTGTTTATTGGCCGGTCCATTGCAGGTGGATTGGGCGCCATATTCGGTCCGGCCAATGCCGCTATGGCCGATATGTCGAGCGATGAAGACCGCGCCAAAAGCTTTGGCCTGGTCGGTGCGGCCTTTGGTATCGGATTCATTGTCGGCCCGGCATTGGGTGGCTTTTTGGGTGATTTTGGTACGCGCATTCCGTTTTTTGTTGCTGGCGGATTGGCCTTTCTCAATTTCATCTATGGCTGGTTTGCTTTTCCTGAGACCATGGCACCGGAAGAGAAACGCAGTTTTGAATGGAAACGCGCCAATCCGCTGGGTGCGCTGCTCAATCTTGGCAAATTGCCGAACCTGCTGGGCGTCGCCATGATCTATTTCCTGTGGATGCTCAGCAGCTCGATCTACCCAACCAGCTGGTCGTTTTTCGCACCGGCACAATATGGCTGGGACAGCAAGATGGTGGGATTGTCGCTGACCTGCGTCGGTCTGTCCATGGCACTGGTGCAAGCTTTTCTGATTGGTCGTTTTGTCAGCGCGGTTGGTGAACGAAAAACCGCCATATTCGGAATATTCGTCGCCATCGTTATTTTCGCAGTCTACGTGATGGTTGACGTCGGTTGGGTTGCGCTGTCCATGTGCCTGGTGGTTGGGCTGCAAGGCATGGCCATGCCGAGCATCAACGCGATGATGTCCCGCCGCACGCCGAGCAATATGCAAGGAGAGCTGCAAGGCTTTAACGGCAGTCTTGCCGCACTGGCCGCTCTGATCGCGCCCCTGCTCTACAATGGCTCGTTGTCCTATTTCACCAGCGATGCCGCGCCGTTCCAATTTGTCGGCGCACCCTTTGCAATTGCAGCCTTGGTCGGGCTGATCCCACTAGTTCTGTTGCTGATCATCAAGCCAGCGCCTGATCACAAAGGTTGAGAGAACTATTCAGGCCTGATTGCGAAATATTTTCAACGCTTCCGCTTCAAATGCTGTCATTGCTGCCATCCAAGGGCCAGGGCCATAGCTGATACGGGCCACACCCAGCTCCGCCAAACGGGATATGGATGGGCTGTCCGGCATTCTCATGATGTTGACAGGCAAGCTGGCTTTCTCACAAATATCGCCGATCAGCTTTTCATCCGCTGCAAAGGGAATGAAAAAGCTGCCTGCGCCCGCATCGGCATAGGCCTGACAACGCTCCAGCGCTTTTTGGGCGAGTGCATCGTCATGATCAGTCAAGGGGGTCTGGATAAACAAATCCGTGCGTGCGTTGATAAACAGTCCGGTGTCGGCAGCTGCTTTAACGCGTTCGGCCTGTTCCGACACATCGCGCAATCCGCCCGCCGACAGGTCTTGATCCTCAAGATTGAGGCCAGCCACACCGGCGTCTTTCATCTGCCGCGCATTTTCTCCAACGGCAGTAGCATCAGCGCCATATCCGGTTTCCAGATCAATGCTAACCGGCACATCAACCGCCGAGACAATATGTTTCGCGTTGGTTAAGGCAAACTCAAACGGCAGTTTTTCGCCATCTTCAAAACCTTGAGCACCCGCGACTGATAGACTGCCCGTTGCGACCGCCTTGGCTCCAGCGCGCACGGCAACTTGGGCACTGCCCGCATCCCAGATATTGTATAGGATAAGCGGCTGGCCGGGTTGATGCAGTTCCGCAAATTGGGCGATATTATCAGTCATTAAGCGCTTCCTTCTCGAGCAAAGCTTCTTTTATCTCCAACCCATAGGCATAGCCGCCCATGCTGCCGTCGCTACGCACCACCCGGTGACAGGGGATGAGCACGGCGACATTGTTGGCGCCATTGGCGCTGCCAACGGCGCGCACCGCCTTGGGCTTGCCTATGGCCGCCGCGATATCGGCATAGCTGCGGGTTTCGCCGAGCGGGATTTTCTGAAGTTCTTGCCAAACGGCCTCCTGAAAAGCGGTGCCCTGCACATCCAGCGGAATATGGCTAAAATCGCCGGGCTTTTCGACGGACGCTGCAACTTCCGACAACAGTTCCTGAAACGCGTCATCACCGGGTTGCAGGTCCGCCTTGGGGAAACGGTCGTGCAGTTCTTCTTCACCTTCATTGAACGATAAACAGCACACGCCTTTATCTGTGGCAGCAACCATCATCGTGCCCAGCGACGTTTCGACATTGGCCCAGCGGATCGTCACGCCCGCCCCGCCATTTTTCCAAGCACTTGGCTTCATGCCTAATCTCTTTCCATTATCTGCATAAAATCGGGAAGCAGAGCCGTAGCCCGCATCATATATAGCCTCGGTTACCGATGCACCGTCATCTAGGGCTTGCTTGGCCCGCTCGGATCGCAGGGCTCGCGCATAGGCCGCTGGTGACAAACCCATCTCACGTTTGAATATGCGCTGCAAATGGGTTGGCGAATAGCTGGTCATGGCACCCAGTTCGTCCAGCGTGGGCGCTGTTTCGGCCATACGGATCGCATCGATCACGGCTTTCACCGCCGCGTCATCGCGTGCCACATCCTTGGGCATACAGCGTAAGCAAGCGCGGAGCCCTTCTGCTTCCGCTTGCTCAGGCTTGGCAAAGAACCGTACATTCTCACGCTTCGGGTGCCGTGCAGCGCAGGATGGGCGGCAATAGATACCGGTGGTCAATACGCCGGTTACAAACTTGCCGTCATAAGACCGGTCGCGATTGGCCACCGCCTGCCAGGCCATGTTGTCATCGATCAAGGATTCGTTGTTGTTCATGCCATTCTTTTGCCAACCTTTACCGACCCTCGCATCCCGTATCTTGCGATCAAAGCAAAATCTTACCTCGGACATAATCAAACAGCTTGAAAATCCGCCTTTTTTGGCAATCTTCAAAAAGCGTTCGAGTGCCATCTTGCATCGCAGCAAAATGGTTGCTAGACGCCGCCCATCCGAAGGCGAGATGCTGTTAATTTCGCCGCTGTTCGGGAACAAATCACATACCAGTTTTTTGGTCAATTTTCAGATCAATAATACAGGCACGGAGTAAAGAACGCGTGGAGAATTCCAGCGGCATTAGGGCGAGTTTAGCGGGGCGTTACGCCACTGCGCTGTTCGCTTTGGCCACCGAAAATAAAGCCATCGAAACTGTCGAGGCAAGTCTTGCTTCACTCGGCAATGCGATGGGCGAATCGGACGACCTGAAAGCGCTGATCAGCAGCCCGGTTCTGTCTCGTGCCGACGCTGGTAAGGCCATTGCCGGTATCGCCAAGGAAATGAAGCTCGACGATCTGACCACCAACGTGCTTGGTGTTCTCGCGGCCAATCGCCGTCTCGACCAGATACCGGCGGTCATTCGCGCCTTCTCCACTTTGGCTTCCAGCCATCGCGGAGAAATTACCGCTGAAGTGACCTCCGCTCATCCGCTGGATGATGCTCAAGTTGATGCGCTCAAGGCGCAGCTCAAGAAACGTGTGGGAAGCGATGTTTCGGTTTCCACCTCTGTCGATCCGTCCATATTGGGCGGTCTGGTCGTTAAAATCGGCAGCCAGATGATCGATAACTCAATTAAAACCCGTTTGAACACGCTATCTCAGGCCATGAAGGGCTAAAGGCCAAAAAGGACTAAGGACACACAATGGATATTCGCGCAGCAGAAATTTCAAAGGTCATCAAGGACCAGATCGCCAATTTTGGCAATGAAGCCCAGGTTTCCGAAGTCGGAACCGTTTTGGCGGTTGGTGACGGCATCGCCCGTATCCACGGTCTTGACCAGGTGCAGGCCGGTGAGATGGTTGAATTCTCCAACGGCACCCAAGGCATGGCGCTGAACCTCGAGGCTGACAATGTCGGTGTCGTGATCTTCGGTTCTGATGCAGACATTAAAGAAGGCGACGTTGTTAAGCGGACCGGCACGATTGTGGACGTTCCGATCGGCAAAGAACTGCTTGGCCGCGTTGTAGACGGTCTCGGCAACCCAATTGACGGCAAAGGCCCGATCAAAACCGAAAAGCGTAGCCGCGTTGAAGTCAAAGCGCCGGGCATCATCCCGCGTAAATCGGTGCATGAGCCTGTTCAAACCGGCCTTAAAGCGCTTGACGCTCTGGTTCCCGTTGGTCGCGGCCAGCGCGAATTGATCATTGGTGACCGTCAGACCGGTAAAACCGCTGTCGCCATTGATACCTTCATCAACCAGAAAACAATCAACGCTGGTGATGACGAAGGCAAAAAACTTTACTGTATCTATGTTGCTGTGGGCCAGAAGCGCTCCACCGTTGCACAGATCGTTCGTCAGCTCGAAGAAAATGGCGCGATGGAATATTCCATTGTTGTAGCCGCTTCGGCTTCCGAGCCTGCTCCGCTGCAATATCTCGCACCATATACTGGTGTGACGATGGGTGAATATTTCCGCGATAACGGGATGCACGCCTGTATCGTTTATGATGACCTTTCCAAGCAGGCTGTGGCTTATCGTCAGATGTCCCTGCTTCTGCGTCGTCCTCCGGGCCGTGAAGCTTATCCCGGTGACGTTTTCTATCTTCACTCACGTTTGCTCGAACGCGCAGCGAAAATGAACGAAGATAATGGCTCTGGTTCTTTGACCGCATTGCCGATCATTGAAACGCAGGCTGGTGACGTTTCCGCCTATATTCCAACCAACGTGATTTCGATTACCGATGGTCAGATCTTCCTTGAAACCGACCTGTTCAACCAGGGCATCCGTCCTGCGATTAACGTGGGTCTTTCGGTTTCGCGTGTGGGTTCCGCTGCACAGACGAAAGCAATGAAAAAGGTTTCGGGCTCGATTAAACTTGATCTGGCTCAGTACCGCGAAATGGCGGCCTTTGCGCAGTTCGGTTCTGACCTGGACGCGTCCACCCAAAAATTGCTGGCACGCGGTGAGCGTTTGACGCAGCTTCTGAAGCAGGCGCAATTCTCTCCGCTCGCTTTTGAAGAGCAGACCGCTTCCATCTACGCTGGCACCAACGGCCATCTGGACAATGTCGCAGTTGACGATGTTGTGCGATATGAAGAAGCCATGCTAGCCCATATGCGCGCCGATCATGCCGACATTCTGAAAACCATCCGTGAAAGCGGTGACCTGGCCGATGACACCAAGGCGAAGCTCGAAGACGCTTTGACGGCCTTTGGCAAGAGCTTTGCCTAATGGCTTCGCTCAAGGAACTTAAGGATCGGATCGGGTCGGTTAAATCGACCCAGAAGATCACCAAGGCCAAGAAGATGGTGGCCGCTGCCAAATTGCGCCGTGCGCAGATGGCAGCCGAAGCCGCACGGCCCTATGCCACGGAAATGGCAAAGGTCATGGCGAGTCTCGCCGGCAAAGTGACGGTCGATGAAAATTCACCGAAACTTCTCGCAGGCACAGGCAAGGACGAGGTCCACCTTCTGGTTGTAGCAACCTCCGATCGCGGTCTTTGCGGCGCGTTTAACGCCAATATCGTCAAAGAAGCCCGGTTGAAGGCTGAAAAGCTGACCAAAGAAGGCAAGACGGTCCTTTTCTACATGGTTGGCCGCAAAGGTATTCCGGTGATCAAGCGTCTCTATGAAGACAAGATCATCAAGCATTTCGATACATCGGAAGCCAAAACGCCCGGTTTTGAAGAAGCCAAAGCCATTGCCGAAGATCTGACCGCAATGGTTGAAGAAGGCAAATTTGACGTTGCCCATCTCTTCTTCTCGAAATTCAAATCCGCTCTGGTTCAGGAACCAACGGCGCAACAGATTATTCCTGTCGCTCTGGACACGTCAGGCGACGAAGCATCGGGCGCGTCGACAGAATATGAACCTGATGAGGAAGAAATCCTCACCGAGTTGCTGCCGCGCAACCTGACCACCCAGATTTTCGGCGCTTTGCTGGAAAATATGGCGTCAGAGCAAGGCGCATCGATGACCGCGATGGACAACGCAACGCGCAACGCGGGCGACCTGATCGACAGCCTGACCATCGAATATAACCGCAGCCGTCAGGCCGCAATTACAACTGAATTGATTGAAATTATCGCTGGCGCTGAAGCGCTCTAAAGCACGTACGCAAGGAAAGACAAATGGCAAATACCAACAATGTAGGCCGCATTTCACAGGTTATCGGCGCTGTCGTCGACGTAACCTTTGACACGGATATCCCGGCCATTCTCTCGGCTCTGGAAACCGACAATAACGGCAATCGTCTGGTGCTTGAGGTTGCTCAGCATCTCGGCGAAAACACTGTGCGTACCATCGCCATGGACGCGACCGAAGGTTTGACCCGTGGTCAGGAAGTCACCGACACCGGCGCGCAGATCAACATGCCTGTTGGCCCCGAAACGCTGGGCCGCATCATGAATGTTGTGGGTGAACCTATTGATGAGCTGGGCCCGATTGGTCACAAGACCACAGCACCAATTCACGCAGAAGCACCTGCTTTTGTCGACCAGTCCACCGACAGCGAAATTCTCGTCACCGGTATTAAGGTTGTCGACCTGCTAGCCCCTTATGCAAAGGGCGGTAAAATTGGCCTGTTCGGCGGTGCCGGCGTGGGCAAGACCGTGCTTATTCAGGAACTGATCAACAACATCGCCAAAGGCCATGGCGGTACATCCGTTTTCGCCGGCGTTGGTGAACGTACCCGTGAAGGTAATGACCTTTATCACGAATTTCTCGATGCGAACGTTATCGCCAAGGGCGAAGACGGCAACGCAACATCCGAAGGCTCAAAAGTGGCCCTCGTTTATGGTCAGATGAACGAGCCTCCAGGAGCGCGTGCTCGTGTTGCTCTGTCCGGCCTGACCATTGCGGAATACTTCCGTGACCAGGAAGGCCAGGACGTGCTTTTCTTCGTCGATAACATCTTCCGCTTCACGCAGGCTGGCTCGGAAGTGTCCGCGCTGCTTGGCCGTATTCCTTCAGCTGTGGGCTATCAGCCCACCCTGTCCACCGACATGGGGGCGCTGCAGGAACGGATTACATCCACGAACAAGGGCTCGATTACATCGGTTCAGGCCATTTATGTTCCTGCCGATGACTTGACCGACCCTGCACCGGCAACCAGCTTTGCCCACTTGGACGCGACCACCGTTTTGAACCGTGCGATTTCAGAGCTGGGCATCTACCCTGCTGTTGACCCGCTCGATTCAACCTCGCGTGTTCTAGAGCCACGCGTTGTGGGTCAGGAACATTATGATACGGCCCGCGCTGTTCAGGAAATCCTGCAGAAATATAAGTCTCTTCAGGACATTATCGCCATTCTCGGCATGGACGAGCTGTCTGAGGAAGATAAGCTGGTCGTTGCCCGTGCGCGTAAGATTCAGAAATTCCTGTCTCAGCCTTTCCACGTTGCGGAAGTCTTTACCGGCATTTCAGGTAAATTCGTGGATCTGGAAGACACGATCAAATCGTTCAAAGCGGTTGTGGATGGTGAATATGATCACCTTCCTGAAAATGCCTTCTACATGGTCGGCGGCATTGATGAAGCGCTTGAAAAAGGCAAACAACTGGCAGCAGAAGCAGCCTAATCGAAGTTCCCCTCCCGCCTGCGGGAGGGGTTAGGGGTGGGAATATCCCACCATATAAGTGAACGGGCCAAACAAGGCCCACCCCCGGCCCCTCCCGTAAACGGGAGGGGGGAAGAGACAGAAAATGGCAAACCTACATTTCGAACTCGTAACTCCTGAAAAGCTCGTCCGGTCGGACGATGTTCACATGGTCGTTGTCCCCGGCACAGAGGGCGATTTTGGCGTACTGGCTGGCCATGCGCCGTTTATGTCGACCATCCGCGATGCAGAGCTGTCCATCTACACCAGCGAAGGCGCAGAGGCCGAAGTGATCACCGTTCAGGGCGGTTTTGCCGAAGTGAATGAAAAAGGCCTGACGGTTCTCGCGGAAGCCGTTTCCTAAGCCTCTACAACCGGTGCCGCGCGGCGTTCGCTGCGCCACAGAAACAACCCGCTGAGCAGGATCAAGCTGCCGCCCACCAGTGCCAGTGGATCAATCGCATCTCCAAATATAAACACGCTGATCAGCGATGCGACGATCAGCTGGATATAGACAATTGGTGCAATGGCCGCCGCTGTCGTCCGCATAGTCGCCATATAGAGCAGAAAATGGCAACCAGTGGCGGTTACGGCCACAATTGCGCAGCGCAGGATCACATCCCAATCGGGCGCTCCCGGGACAAACATCACCGGAAGCAGAAAATGCCCTGCAACAGAGGCAATTGACAAAAATATGGCGGCCCAGAAAGCGATATAAAATTGCGCTGCAAATATCGAACGCTGGCTGGACACCATGCGGTTCAGGATCAGCATGGCGGCCATCGCCACAGCAGTGATAAGTGGCAATATGGCGACCCAACCGAAGGCCGCGACATTGGGTCTGAGCATGATCAACACGCCGCCAAAAGCGACAATCGTCGCCAGCCATGTCGCCGGCCGCATTTTCTCCTTCAAAAACCAACCGGAAAACAAGGCGGTCAGGATCGGATTGATAAAAGATATCGCGACAGCATCCGCCAGCGGCATGATGAAAATGGCAGAAAAAAAGGTTATGGTTCCGACCGCCAAAGTTAGGCCCCGCGCGGCATGCAGCCAGGGCCGGCTGATCTGGAAACCCGCCCTGCCTTCACGCCAGTACAGAATGGCCGCCAAAGCGATGGCGCCGATAGTAAAACGCAATGCCGCAACCGCCGGGGCCGGCCAGTCGCCTGCCATCGACTTGATAAACGCATCACCAATCGGAAAACCGGAAAAAGCAATCAGCGCCAGCAAGATACCGCTGCCCGCTACTGTCTTTCCAATATTTTTATCCGCCTGCAATATCCGTCCAATCAAAAGAGGGTCCAACCACCGATTGCAGGCTATTCGACAAGAAACAACCTCCATTTTCCGAGTGAAAAAAATCGCTTAAATTCAAAACTGTCCCATAGCATTATTCAAACATTAACCATTTTCCGCGAAAGAGATGTCTGATGATTTGGGAACAAACTATTTCCGGCGGAGAGACATGAGCGCATTTGGTAAGAAAAATGGATTGGGTGGCGGAAGACCGTCATTTGGCGTCGCGAAACCTATGTCTGGCGGTGGCGGACCAAAGCCTCAGGATAAGGAAGAGCTGGATAAACCAGCTGGAGGCGGTCAATTTCCGCCAATAGACGCCGTTCCTCTGCCCGGTGAGCAACAAACAGCCGGTGGCCCCGACAAAGATGATGCGATGTCGCGCCTTGCCGAGCGGTCCAATCCGCTACCGGAAGAGACCGACAAGGACGAAGGCTTTGGTGCCTCCGTGCACAAAATTAAGGAACAGGTGCTTCCTCGCTTGCTGGAACGCGTTGATCCAGAAGCGGCGGCAACGCTCAACAAGGAAGAGTTGACCGAAGAATTCCGCCCAATCATCATGGAAGTGCTGACCGAGCTGAAACTGACATTGAACCGGCGCGAGCAATTTGCGCTGGAAAAAGTGCTGGTTGACGAGCTACTTGGTTTTGGACCGCTGGAGGAATTGCTTCAGGATCCAGATATTTCCGATATCATGGTCAATGGCCCCGAACAGACCTATATCGAGAAAAAAGGTAAGCTTGAAATCGCGCCAATCCAGTTCCGCGATGAAGAACATCTTTTCCAGATCGCACAGCGTATTGTGAACCAGGTTGGCCGCCGCGTCGACCAGACTACGCCGCTTGCCGACGCCCGTCTAGCCGATGGTTCTCGTGTGAACGTCATTGTGCCGCCGCTCAGCCTTAAAGGCACAGCGATCTCGATTCGTAAATTCTCCGACAAGCCAATTACCCTCGATATGATGCAGGGCTTTGGTTCGATGTCGACAGCCATGTGTACGGCGCTGAAAATTGCGGGTGCTTGCCGTTTTAACGTCGTTATATCTGGCGGTACGGGTTCTGGTAAAACGACCATGCTCAACGCCATGTCGAAAATGATCGATCCCGGTGAGCGCGTGCTGACCATCGAGGATGCTGCCGAGCTTCGCTTACAGCAACCCCACTGGCTACCGCTTGAAACCCGCCCGCCCAACCTGGAAGGCGAAGGCGCGATTACCATTGGTGACCTGGTGAAAAACGCCCTGCGTATGCGTCCTGACCGGATCATCCTTGGTGAGATTCGTGGTGCCGAATGTTTCGACCTTCTCGCCGCCATGAACACGGGCCATGATGGCTCCATGTGTACGCTTCACGCCAACTCTCCGCGCGAGTGTCTCGGCCGTATGGAAAACATGATTTTGATGGGTGACATCAAGATCCCGAAAGAAGCGATTTCGCGTCAGATTGCAGAATCGGTTGATCTGATCATTCAGGTGAAGCGTCTGCGCGATGGTTCACGTCGCACCACCAACATTACCGAAGTGATCGGTATGGAAGGCGACGTGATCGTGACCCAGGAATTGTTCAAATATCAATATCTGGACGAGGATGCTGACGGCAAGATTATTGGCGAATATCAGTCCTCTGGCCTGCGCCCTTACACGCTTGAAAAAGCGCGGCAATACGGCTTTGAACAGCCCCTGCTCGAGGCTTGTCTCTAAGATATCTCCAAAGCTTCGGCGAAATATTTACCGTTTTTCGCGAGAAGATATTCTGTCGTCGGCGGGAATCCGTCGAGCACCTTTCTTTGCACAAGTCGCTGTGCTGTCGAGGCTTTCAAGCTGAGCGAAACTGCGCGCGGTGATGCTTCGGGCAAAGCCCGCTCTATCGCACTGAACCGGTTCTGTCCGTCAGCGAGAACATGAACCAGCGGCAGGGTCCAGCGGGTCATGTCTTGCACCGGGATCTCCAGACGGTTCTGAGTCGTGATAATGGAACTGGCCACTCGCGCTAACGCCTCACCGCTTTCTGTCAGCAGATATTCCGGACGCAATGGATGACCATGCCCCGGATTGCGGATCACCCAGCCTGATTCAATCAGCTGTTCCAAAGCCCGGGACAGGCTGTCACGCGACAGGCCGACACGGTTTAATATCTCCACAAAACGCGCGCCTTTGCCAGAAAGCGTCGCCAGTATCGCTATCGACCAGCGATAGCGGCTGAGCGCAAGAACCGTCGATAGAGGCAAAATTGACATAATATTTAATCTACTATACTTTTCTGACTATAAATCAACCGCGACTCGAAAAACGGGAGTATTCAATATGACTATTAGCTATGACGGTGATCTGACCGTCTCCATGGGCGTGAGCGACATTGACGCATCGATCGAATGGTATGCGAATATCCTGAATTTTGAGCTTCTCTACAAGAACGAGGAAATTGCCTGGGGCGAAATGTCTACGGGACTAGCGAACGTCAATCTGGGCCTTAGTCAGGTCGAGACAGTGGAAAAAGGCGGCGGCGCAACTCCGGTATGGGGTGTAAAGGACATTGTTGAAGCGAAAGCCAGTCTGGACGCGGCGGAGGTAAAGCAGGATGGGGAAATCCAACATATTCCCGGTCTGGTGAAATTGCTGACCTTCTATGACCCCGATGACAATGCGATGATGTTATTCGAGAATGACAATCAATGATTTCCGCGTTGCTATGGCTGCCAGTGATGCTGGCAATGGAAGCGCCAGCGCCTAAAGACAAAACAGACACTCCGCATTGGCTAGTAGGCCATTGGATCGGTCAAGGTACGCTTTTCAAACAGCCAGCCAAAATGATCCTTTCTGTTTGTCCATTGTCCGATGACAGCGGGCTAGAGCTGGAATATAAAGTCCTGGCCGAAAGTGAAGATGGTACAAAAACCCGATTCACGGGTCGCGCGGATTATTTTCCGGATGGAAAGGGTCGCTGGCGCGGTAGCTGGGTTGGTAGCAATGAAGTAGATCATGAGCTGACCGCTTTTGTGTCGGACAAAACTTTCACCGCAACCTGGCACAATGAAACGGTCGAAACCGGTCAGACACGCTATGAACTTGGCATTACAGGCCAATTAAAGGTGACCGACTTTGTTCTCAGGGACGGCGCCCGCTTTGAACCATTTGCACAAGCCAATTACGAGAAAACCAGTGATTGCGAAAGCTCAGCAGAGGATCGTGTTCAATAACCCTTAAACGCCAGGCCGATGCTGATAGCTGCAAAAAGCAAAGACATTAGCATCACAAACGGCCAAGGCATGAAGCCGACTTTTTCGATATTCTTGCGATTATTGCGGCGCCGTTCGGCAATCGCAGCAATGGCTGCGGTCACGACCGCAACGCCGCCTGCAATCGCCCAGCCACTTAAGTCCGATAACCAATCCAAAGTCGGTCAATCATCCAACATTTTGATAATGCCGGAAAAGTCCATGTCGCCCTGCCCGTTTACTTCGGCATATTGCTCATAGAGAGCCTGCGCCTTCTCGCCCATGGGAACCTGCGCACCCGCGCTTTCCGCTGCTTCCATCGCGAGACGCAGATCTTTCAGCATCAAAGCTGCAGCGAAGCCGCCTTCATAGCCATTATCTGCCGGACTTTGCGGGCCAACACCAGGCACAGGGCAATAGCTTGTCATCGACCAGTTCTGGCCCGATGCCTTCGAGGAAATATCGTAAAAGTTCTGAAGGTCGAGACCCAACTTTTCCGCCATTTTGAACGTTTCGCAGGTCGCAATCATGGAAGCACCGAGAAGCATGTTATTGCAGATCTTAGCCGCCTGCCCCGCTCCATTGTCACCGGCATGTATCACAGCCTTGCCCATATCTGACAAAATGGGTTCGGCCCGTTTAAACGCCTCTTCACTGCCGCCAACCATGAAGGTCAGAGTACCGCCATTGGCCGCAGCGATACCGCCTGACACCGGCGCATCGACTGGAACAATATTCTTGGCTTTAGCCATATCAGCAACATCTCGCGCGCTATCGACGTCGATGGTGGAGCAATCCAGCACCAATGTTCCGGGCCCAGCGTTGATAATCACATCATTGGCGTAGACGGATCGGACATGTTTCCCGGCTGGCAGCATCGTCACCACAGCTTCCATGTGGCGGACAGCATCGGCGGCATCACTGACAGGATGACAACCCGCCTCCCCTGCCTTGGCGAGCGCTTCGCCAGACAAGTCGAACGCATGCACTTCATGCCCCGCCTTCGCCAGATTGGCAGCCATGCCGCCGCCCATATTGCCGAGACCGATAAATCCGATTTTCATGTTTAGCGCCCCTTCCAATTGCCTTCCCGCTTCTCAATAAACGCGGCCATGCCTTCGGCCTTGTCCTCGGTAGCGGTCAAAATCTGGAACAGGCGACGCTCGTGTAACAGGCCTTGATCCAGCATCGTTTCAAACGCGGCATTGACCATTTCCTTGTTCACCTGAATCGCCATGGGCGGCATCGAGGCGATCGTGCCAGCAGCTTTAACAGCCTCGTCGAGCAGTTGGTCATGCGGTACGACGCGAGCAACCAGTCCCGACCGTTCCGCTTCCTCGGCATCCATCATCCGGCCGGTCAGGCACATGTCCATCGATTTGGACTTGCCCACCGCACGGGTCAGGCGTTGTGATCCGCCCATGCCCGGCGCAACGCCCAGTTTGATTTCCGGCTGACCAAATTTAGCGTTTTCACTGGCAATGATGAAATCCGCCATCATCGCCAATTCACAGCCCCCGCCCAATGCGAAGCCATTCACCGCTGCAATCCAGGGTTTGCGGGTCGACTTCACAATCTGACTGGTCCATTTGGAGAAAAAATCCTCCAAATAGAAATCAGCCGCAGCTTTCTCATACATTTCCTTGATATCTGCACCCGCCGCAAAAGCCTTGTCACCCGAACCGGTGAGCACCGCACAAAGCTGTGTTTCGTCCGCTTCAAAGGCTGCAAAGGCACTGATCAACTCGTCCAGAACCTCGCTGTTCAGCGCGTTGAGCGACTTGGGCCGATTCAACGTAATCAGGGTCACTTGCCCGTTTTTCTCGGTCAGAATTGTTTCATAGGTCATAGCGGTTTCCATTCCTCTTCTACCGGCAAGGGCGCAAAAATGCTGTCGATCAGTTCGTCAGTTGTTTCCTCGGGTGTTGCTGGATTCCATTTGGGGTCATTGTCCTTGTCGACAATCAAGGCGCGAACACCCTCGATAAAGTCATGCCGGACCAAAACCCGCGATGCGATGCGATACTCATTGCGCATTTCATCAGCAAATGTTGTCATACCCGTACCCTCTTTCAGCTGGCGGAGTGCAACCTTGCAGGTTTGCGGACTTTTTGTGCCCAGCGTATCCCGTTCTTTGGCCGCCCAATCGCTATCGTCTGCGTCCAGCGCAGCGAGAATATCTTCATAAATGTCGGACGCGAAAAATTTATCTATCTTATCCAAATTTTCGGCGATCCGGGCTGCAGGCACAGAGCCTGACAACTGGCCCAATATGCCATCAATACGGTCCGGATTCTCGCTGATCCGCTCCTTTGCTTCCTCGAGATTTTCCGATGGCACATAATGGGTTGCCAGTCCGACCTCCTTGCATTCCGCCCCGTCCAAACGCGCGCCGGTCAGCGCCAGAAACTGGCCTAAACGCCCCTCCAACCGCGACAAAAACCAACCGCCGCCAACATCTGGGAATAGCCCGATACCAGTTTCCGGCATCGCAAAGCGGGTATTTTCGGTCGCTACCCGATATTTGGCTGGCTGGGAAATCCCGACACCGCCGCCCATCGTGATACCATCCATGAAGGCCACCACCGGCTTTGGATATTCGAACAACAGATGGTTGAGCTGATATTCCTTATAGAAAAACTCACGCCCTTCTTTACCATCTTTTTTGCCGGATGCCTGCAACATCGCAATGTCACCGCCGGCACAAAATCCGCGGCCTTCACTGTGATCGATTAACACAGCTTCGACGTTGTCGTCATCGCGCCATTCAATCAGTGTATCGCGCATTGCCTCGCACATCGCGAGATTGAGTGAGTGGATGACTTTAGGGCGGTTCAGGCTGATATGCCCGACCCGGCCGGTTTTCCTGATGATGAGATCTTCTGTCATTTTATCTTTCTAATCTTGAACGGCAGTTATTGCCTAAGCATTTCACGCGATACAATCATGCGCATGACCTGATTGGTACCTTCGAGTATCGAGTGAACACGCAAATCGCGCCAGAAGCGTTCGATCGGATAATCCTGTAAATAGCCATAGCCACCAAAAAGCTGCAGCGCATCATTGACGATTTTCGAGCCATTGTCAGTTGCCAAACGCTTCGCCATAGCGGCAAATTTGGTTTTGTCAGGGGCACCCTGCGTTACTTTCACCGCAGCCATGTAAAGAAGAGCGCGTGCGGACTCAAGATCGGTCGCCATATCGGCCAGCATGAACTGGGTGTTCTGGAAATCGCTTATGCTTTTGCCAAATTGCTTACGCTCTTTGGTGTAGGCAATCGCTTCATCAAGGCAGCGCTGCGCACCGCCTAGCGAACAGGCTCCGATGTTCAAACGACCTCCATCAAGGCCTGCCATTGCAATGCGAAAACCCTCGCCTTCGCCGCCGACACGGTTCTCGACCGGCACACGGACATTGTCGAAATTCACCTGCGCGGTCGGTTGTGAGTGCCAGCCGAGTTTTTTCTCATTCGCACCAAAGCTGACGCCCTCCATATCTTTTTCGATCACCAGACAGGTCACGCCACTCGCACCATCATCGGATGTTCGTGTCATCGTCACATAGACCTCATTTTGACCGCCACCAGAAATGA